>JAYPVI010000030.1:0-10577 GCA_038134525.1 Crocinitomicaceae bacterium | reverse complement strand
TGCTGTTGCTTTGGGAGGTTCTCCAACTAGGACAAATTCATTAACAGTAAATGGATTTACTCTTTCTGATGGTGATATAATTACTGTTACAGTTTCATACACAGGATTTTGCAGTGTTACAGATAGTATTACAGTTAACATAATCGATCAAAATCCAGGTACAATTGATGTTGTGCCAAGAGTTGTTGAGATTTGTTCAAGTGATGTACCAGCTACAATTTCATCAACCTCTGTAGCTACATCCACAAATGGGTCTGTATCTATTACCTACGATTGGGAATTCAGCAGAAATAATAGAGCCTCATGGATTTCAACAGGGGTAAATTCACCCTCGTTAGAATTTGGAGGTACTTTACCTGAAACCAGAATATATAGAAGAGTTGCTATCTTCTCGTGGGGTGGTGTTGAATTGTGTAGAACACCAACACTATTAGATTTTGAGTACAGAGTTAGAGATCCAGAAGGTGGAACATTTGCCATAGATAATGCAACTGTTTGTTTTTCTGTTGGTGCTCTTGGTCCAGAAATATCTGTTACGGGTGCTGCAACAGGAACTTATCAATGGCAAGATTCTACAGACGGAATGAATTTTGTGGATGTTCCTGGGGCACAAAATGCAAAATTTACACCTACAATTACAACAACAGGCACAGTATTTTATAGAAGGGTAACTTTTTCTACTGCAACATGTAGTGATACAACTGATAACATATTTACTTTGAACGTTAGTGATTTAGATGGTGGATCTTTAAGTACATCTCCCACGGCTGTCTATTGTTATGGGTCACAACCTCCTATGCTTGGAATTGGAACAAGCGAAGATGGCTCCTCAAGTCTTGGCCCAGTAACTTATATATGGAAATCTAAAATTTTAGGAAGACCTGGAGGATTTACCGTTATTCCAGGAGAAAATAATAGAAATTACCAACCCCCACCATTATTTGCAGATCCCACAAATGCAACAACATCTTATTTATATCGACGTATAGCTATTGATGCAAGTGGATGTGAATCTGCACCCACAAATACAGTTACCGTTACTATAGCACCCTTAATTGAACCAGGAGATTTAGGGTTTAAAAATGTTGCGCCCTTAAACTACTATATCTGTGAGGGTCAAGAAAACCCCGATGATTTAGTTTTAAGAAATGCTTACTTAATACCTAATGGTCCAGTAGCTGGAGTAGTAACTTATACCTGGCAAAGTTCAACAGATCAATTTACATGGTCTACAGTCCCTTCTTCGACCAGTAACGAAAATTTAACTTTTGGTGAATCAAATACCCCAACCCAAACCACTTATTATCGAGTGAAAATTACATCTGGTAGTCCAACACCTTCAGCAGTATCTCCTACTTTGTCTATAGGTTTAAGAGAAACTGGAGATCCTATATCTTATGGTGAAATTTACGATCTTTATATTGACGGAAACAATGTAAGGGTTACCACATCTGCTTCTGTAAGTACAACTGATTTAATTGGCCAAGCTTTAACAGCATCAATAACATCTGACATACCAGGTTATAACGCGACTTATTATGCTAATGAGAATGTAATCCTTATTAATGAATATTCAAATAATGTTTCTCTTGTAAGGTCAACTAATGGAGTTAGCACAACTTTGTTTCTTGAAGGAATAGTTGCAAATAGAGATACATCTGAAGATTTCTGTTCAACTTATTCTAATGTTATAACAGTTAATGTGTATGAAGCCCCTACCATTACCCAAATTACAGCACCTTTTGATTCTCAAATAATTTGTGTTGGAGAGGCAATGGCACCTGTAACTTTTGAATTTGGAGGCTCTGTGGATTATGTTAAGATTTCAGGAATTGCTTCACCCGCTTTTGAAGTAACAGTTGTTGGTCCAGGTACAGCAACATATTCTAATACTTCTCGTAGCTGGTTTGTAAGTAATACAACGCAATTTACTATTTCAGGTACCCCAACATTAGCAGAAAATGAGAGTTTGGTTGTTAGAATGCAAACTCAAGGCGCTTGTAGAGATGAAGTTGAAGCTACCTATAGAATTGAAACAGTAAATGGGCCTGACACTCCTGATTTAATCTACAGAAATGTTGCCCAAGCAGGTCGGGCCCTAGAACAAAGATTCCAAATATTTCAACATGCTGATGGTACTTGGGTAAATAATACAATTTGTCAAGATGAATTAGGTGTTCCACCAACTGATCCTTCTTTAACTTATGAGTTTGCTGCTTGTTATTCTAATGGTTCAAGTTTAAGAGATGTTAATTTTGATTGGGAAGTTATTCCCCCGGCTGCTATTTCATCATTGACATTTAAAAATGATGGAAATACTAAAATGATTGCAGATGTAAACGTGAATAATATTAGCGGTTCAACAACATTTACAGCAGGTGAAATATTTAAAATTACTATAACTGGTCCTGATGGAAATACAGATACCTTAGAATATACAACTACTGCTATTGATTATGATGATCTTATTGATGCCTTAGATACGAGATTTAGTGGTTTGGACTACATAGATGTCTTTCAAGCAGACAGAGATGGAGACGGAACAGCTGAAACACTTGAATTTAGAGCAGATACTGCTGGTGTTCCAGGATATTTTAGACTTTCTATTACAAATCCTAATAACGCAGAATTTTTACTAGAATCTCCTATATATCAATATCCTTTAAAAAATAATGCTATACAAGTTATTTTTAATCCAGATTTTGGTACAACAACAGGTACAACAGGAGGAGTAACAGCAACACTAAGAGTTCGGGCTGAGTCTGTTGAATGTACTGGAGTATTTAGTGATTGGTATGAAGTTGAACTTTTTGTAGTTGATGAAAACAATCCTGTTTCTCCATTACCCACTTTAAGAGAACCTTTTGTATATAATACTATTGACGTTTGTGAAGGGACAGCTTATAATGCAATACCTACATGTGAACTTACAACTACACAAAGTTGGGAAACTATTTTTTATTCCGCACCAACAGCTACAAGCTCCTATACTTATGGTTATTTAGAATGGAAAATAGACAATATTGATCCCTCAACTTCTGGGGAGAATTTTCCTGGAACTGAATATCAATGGAATGGAGGTATAGATCCGGATTACGGTATTGTAAAATGGACACAAGGTTTTTATGGACAATTTGATGTTTGTGTAAGAGCTATTTCTTGTGACGACGGCACAGATAGTGATGGAGACGGTTTCGACGATGAAAATGGATGGGTTTGTAGAACAATAACGATTAACCCACTTGAAGCCCTGCCAAACATATTTGCTTCTAACTTACCTCTTTGTCCTATCCCCGCCACAGGAGCTGTAACCTCTACTTTTACATCTGACTTGGATGTTGATTGGAGTATTCAACCCGCTGGAGCTGTGTCAGCAACATCTACAACTACTATTTTGGGTAGAGATGCCCTACAAGTTGTTTGGAGAAATGGATTCTCAGGAACAGCATGGATAACTGCAGAAACACAAAGTTGTTCGAGTGGAATTCGAAATTTCACTGTCAGAATTCCTGATGATCCATTACTCACTAGAACTTCTACTGCTACAAATGAAACTGTTTGTCAAGGAGAGGCTATAACACCTGTTACCTTTAGTGTTAATGGCTATTCTGTTATTGGAATTGATGATTCAGACTTACCCGATGGATTAAGTGCAACTTTTACTGCAGATGTACAATCTGCTACTTTCAATATAAACAGGAGATTTGGAACAATAGATAATACTGCGCTAAAATATATTATCTCAATTGATTATATAGATTACTCTTTAACTGTAAGTACTTCGGCTTCTTTAAGCCAAATATCCAATGAATTAGTTGATTTAATTGAAACTTCTCCTAGAGTAGGCTCTGCGACCGTAACTATTTTTACAACATCTTCTACCATTGAAATTATAGGAGCGGATCCTGGAGTACGTTTTAATATAGCAACTAATTCTCCTAGGCTTGGAAGATACAGTTTGACTCAACCTAATATTTCAATTAAAACTGGAACAGTTGAAGTTAGCGGTTCAATTTCAGAAACACTTTCTACCGCTAGTGGATCCTATTTTGGTTTAGGGCCTGATGGGGTTTCTCAAGATCATCGTTTTGAGCTTTATACAATATCTTCAAGTGCTTCATGTACAAGCGAAGTGGGTGAGTTGCAAATTTTTTATAACCCAAATCATATTATCACTACCACAACCCCTACACTTTTAATCCAAGAGATTTGTGATGGATCATCATTGGATGAGATTATTTTCACTTTAAGTGGAGGAGCTAGAGATTACAAGAATCCAGTATGGTATCCAAGTGAACCTAATGGAGTGGTATTTAGTCCTGAACCAGGTGATGTTTTTGGTGCCACTACAAGTTTCTCACTTTCTGGTACAATAAATACTGGTATCACTACAACAACAGTTTATTATTATACATTAACAACCACGGGAACTCTTTGTGATACAGATACAGTAACTGGAACACTAATTGTTCATCCTAATACTCGTACTGATTTTCTTGATCCTCAGCAAGGACTTAATTTATCTTATTGTAATGGTGATTATGTAGATTTGAATTATGAGTTTGAAGGCATTCCAAATCTAACAATTACTTCAACAGCTACTTTGGCTATGCTTGGTTTAAGAGGCTCTTACTCCTATACCAATACGCCAAGTGTAGAATTAACCTCGGTTGCTACCGCAACTTCTTTAGGAGAAGTTTTTCAAGTAGAAATAGTGTTTGAATCTGGTATTGCTAGATCCTATCGTTTTGTTAGTGTTACGGGTTCAGAAACACCAACTCAAATTGCATCAGAGCTGGCAATAGAAATAGATGCAGATCCTCAAGTTTCAGCTTCAGCAAGTGGAACTGCAATTAACATTATTGCTAATAATAAGAATTATGTATTCTGGGTCAGAATAAATAGAGCTGGTGTAGCAGGAACTATTGATCACTATAATGATGCAAAACTACGAATTTCAAATGCAACTCCTACCTTAGGAACCTATAGTTTAACAGGTACTATTACATTGAATATTTCGAATACAACTTCCTATTCACTGGAAATTAGTTCATCCAATAACCGATGTGATACCGTAACCTCTACAACAGTATTAACCATTAGTCCTTCTGAAATCATAGAGCCCACAGCTGATTCAGATTTAGCTCTTGAATATTGTGATGGTAGTAATGTTAATAGTCCAACATTTGTTTTAAGTGGTTCAGCTACAGGGTACAGTGTAAATTGGATTCCTTCAAGGCCGAATGGAATAGACTTTGATGCTGCTGAGGCTTTAAATATTGGAACGACTACATTTACCTTAACAGGGACTTTAAATACTGGTGTAACAACCACTACAGTATTTTATTATACAATTACTACAGAGGACATAAACGGAACAGGATGCGCCACTGATACATTAAATGGAACAATAGTAGTCCATCCCAATACTGCATCAGATCGATTAAATCCTAAACAAGGGGGCACTTATACAATTGATGATTATACATATATAAATTTAAGATATGATTTTATTGGTGTTCCTGAATTAACTGTTACTACAACCCAGACAATTGCAGATTTAAATTTAAGAAGTTCGATTACTTATACTTCAACACCTAGTGTTGAACTTACAATTGTTTCATCTGCTACAACAATAGGTGAAGTTTTTCAAGTTGAAATTGTTGAGGAAGACCGTGGATATAGAACTATTAATTTTGAAAGTTTAACTGGAAGTGAGACACCAACTCAAATAGCATCAGCCTTGGCAATAGAATTAGATGGTGATCCCAAGTTATCAGCCACAGCAAGCGGATCAGTTATTCAAATTGAAGCCATAAATGATGATTTTGTCTTCTGGATTAGAATCAATAATGGTGATACCGATGAGAGTGTAGCCCATTTAAACGAAACTAAAATGAGGATTACTGGGGGTGTTCCTGTTCAAGGTTTTGTTTCTATTACAGGTACACCTACTTTAAATATTTCAAGTACAACTACATATTCATTAGAACTTAGCACAAACAGTAACCGTTGTAATACAGTAACTACTACAACTATTATTAGAGTCAATCCAGCTGAAATTATAATTCCTATATCTCCTCCAGATAATAAGTTGGAATTTTTTGACAATACTACAGGCGTGGCCTCACCAGTGTTTGTGTTAGCAGGTGCAGCAACTGACTACAATGTGAGTTGGTCAGAGGGAAGCCCTCCAAATCTTTCTTTTGTTCCAGCACCTGGAAATATTGGAACTACAACAGTAACTTTATCTGGAAATATTAGTGCGGGAATATCAACAACTAAGGTTTATTATTATACAATTACAACCGTAGGACCTGGAACTATAGCTGATGTGGTCACAGGGACCGTTGTGATCTATCCTAATGATCCAGCAGTTTTATTAAACCCTTTACAAGGAGATAATTTAAGCTATTGTGATGGCACCTTTATAAATTTACGTTATGAATTTACAGGGATACCAGAACTGACAATTACTTCAACCAATACATTAAATACGCTGGGGTTAAATACCGTTGTCACTTATAATACCACTCCTTCAATTGAATTAACTATTGTTCAAAGTTCTACACAAGCTAATGAATTTTATTCCATTGAAATTGTTGAAGAGGATGGCACCTACAGATCACATGTATATAAAGATGTAGCTGGCACTCAAACACCAACCCAAATAGCGAATTCGCTTGCAGCGATCATCACTACAGATCCTAAAGTTACGGCCACAGCAAGTGGAACTACCATTCTCATTGAATCAATTGATTTTAATTATGTCTTTTGGGTCAGAATTAACATAGGTAATCAGCCCGAAACAATAGCACATTACGATACAGCAAAAATTAGAGTAACGGATGCTACAGAAGTTTCGGGAGTACTCTCCATTTCAGGCACACCAACCCTAGCTATAACTGATACAACAACATATACTTTGACATTAGAAACGACTTCAAATCGAGCCTCTACTGTAACTACCTCAACCCAACTTACAATTAATCCTTCAGATTATATTGAGGTAACTCAACTTGCTGATTTAAACTTAGAATTCTGTGATGGTGCATCAGTAAGTAGTCCTACGTTTGTATTGAGTGGATCTGCTCACGGTTATACGGTTTCCTGGACGGGAGCAAATGGTAAACCCAATGGTATCAATTTCAACCAGCCAGCAAATATTATTTTAGGAACTTCTACTTTTACATTACAAGGAACCTTAGCTACAGGCGTAACAACAACCACAGTTTACCCTTATACGATTACTACATTAGGTTCAGACGGATGTAATGAAGCTACAATTACTGGTTCAATCACAGTAAATCCTTTACATTATATAAACCTTACCAGTGGTCAAGCAAGTCAAGAAATATGTAATGTTGGTGAAGCCATTACTCCAATTTTATATACTTTTAGCGGAGGTGCAACGACCTACAATATTTCATGGACAGGAGGGGCAATAGGTCTAAATATTTTTAATACCAGTAATACCCTTACAATTTCAGGTACTGTAAATGTACCTGGTGGTATAACACAAACAACATCATATACATATACGATTACAACAATTGGAAATGCATGTGATGTAGCTACCGTATCAGGAGTGATTACAGTAATTCCGGAATTAGACTACACAATTAATACATTAGGAACAGTAAATCAAACAGGAGCGGCTGCTTTATGTAATAATGATTCTATCCAAGATATTGTATTTACAGTAATAGGTGGAGAACAAGCAGCTCAAGTTTCGTTGACCTGGACTACAGCAAATGAATTAGAAAACGTAAATGTTACTCCCAATGGTACAAATACCGTTTGGACGATGGCAGGGGTAGTGAATGAAAATGAGACAAAGCTTACAAATTATCCTTATCAAATAACAATTTACCGACCAGGAAGTTGTGTAACACCTGTATCTTTTACTGGTAATATTCAAGTAGCTCCAAATCCTTCGGTAAATAAAGATTTTATTCAAGCGAATGATGTGACTGACGTCACATGTGAAGGTGGATCAGATGGCTCTATTATTATTCCAACTACTCCTGAAAATGAATTTATTAAACGAATTACAGGTGGACAGCTTGCTGCACAACAAATTGATGCGGTTACGGTTTCGGCAACCAGTTCGCTTACTGCGGGGGATGTTATTAAAATCCAAATAGACGGTTTTGACTTTGAAGCAACAGTAGGTGCAGGACAATCAACTGTGACTGTTTTGGAGGCTTTAGCTTTACAAGTAAATAGTGGTGTGAATTCTGTAAATGTAAATGTAAATGCCTCTGTTATCTCTACTACCACTCCTCCAGAATTACTTCTTAAAGCAGATACAGCAGGCGTAGGTTTTACAACTACTTCTGTGACAGTTATTAGTTTAACTAACACCGTTACAACACTTATAGATAATAGAGTTGCTAATGAGGTGTTAAATTATTCATATGACTGGTACAATGAAAATAATGTTCTAATAGGTTCAGGACCCTCCATAGAAAATCTAGAGGCTGGAATATACAAATTAGCTGTATCTGTGAATGGATGTGTTTCTTCCCCAACCACCCAGGAGTTTACTATTGAAGAACCATCTACAACTATTGGTACTGTTTCGGAGACTTGCGATGGTAATATTTCTATCCCTATTGATGCTTACTTTACACCTACGCAATTAAATCAAGTAGGAGTAACGCTAAGAGCAGAACTCTTCTCAAGAGCAGTCGATAATAGTTACACCATAAGTTTTGATTTTGCAACTTTTAATGCCGCTACAGCCTCTAATTCTTATGTTGTTAATTTTAACGGATTGGCAGAAGGTGAAACCTATCAGCTTGTTGTTACAGATAATTCTTGTGCACAGAGAACAACTCAGATTATTGGTCCTATAAGTGAAGAATTATCAATAAATGAATTATTACTAACTAGTACTGATGAAGAATGTGCTGGTGAGGGAGGAACACTCACTGTTGAAAATAATGCGATTGATGGAGGTTCAGGCTCTTTCTCATATGAGTGGACAAATGGAACAGACAGTTATAATTTAGAGGATGTAGTGGGTGCTGCTCCTGGGCAATACACTCTAACTGTTACTGATAAAGTATTGGGTTGTACTGCAACGACTGTTGGACTTATTGAAATTACAGAATCTGATACTTTAAATGTGGTTCCCGCTGACCCTATTATTACAATTAATGATTGTGTAGACGGTAGAGAAGGAAGATTAGCTGTAAATGTTACGGGTGGAGACGGAATTAACTATTCGTATGAATGGGAATTTACGCCTGCCAATTCCTCTAATACGATTGAGTTAAACAACGATAGTCCTATTTTAATTCCAGATGATGAGATTCCGGCTGGACTTAGCTCTACAGGTAATTATACAGTTTATGTTTACGATGGAGAAATTGCCGATGGTTGCGCAGCATCAGATGAAACGTTTACAATTACAGGTCCTACTCCTGTTGAATTTATAGCCACTAGTTCTACAAATGTTACTTGTCTTGAGGGAAATAATGGTACTATTACATTTGAGGTTACAGGTGGTATTGCTCCTTATAAATATAGTTTAAATGGAGGCATACCAAATACAGCCGTTACTTCTAAAGTTATGACTATTAAAAACTTAGAAGCTGGTACCTATAAACTCGTTGTTGGAGATTCTTCTTCCCAAGCCTGTAACCCTACAAATAAAACAGAAGTTGTTGAAGTTATAATTACAGAGCCATCTGGAACAAGGCTTGAACTTACGGAGGATGAAGTTATAGGTATTCCTTGTTCTGGGGGTACAGGATCTATTAGGTTGGGTATAACTGGGGGTGCAACTAATTCAACTACAACAAGTTTTCAAGTTTTTGTGAGCGGTCCAGATGGATATAGAAAAAATGATTCTGTGGATGCTACTGCTACAACCTATCAAATAGAAAATTTACCAGATTCAGGCACTTATTATATTACAATTTCTGATGCACTTTCAAATATTTGCAGCCCAACAACTATTGAAATTGTATTAGAAGAAGAAGCTGCAGAAAATCTTGCAGCAACAGCAATAGTAATTCCTTCATCGGATTGCTCTTCATCATCCTTTGATGATTCCTCTGGAGGAAGTATTCAAATTATTAGTTTTGACAAAGGTGACGGTGAAATCTCAGGATATCCATTATGGCAAAGACGAACTAACATTGATTTGTATAAATTCACTATATCATTAAATGGAAGTGCATCAGGAGTTGATGGTTCACTCATTGGGTTAATAATTGATGGAACTACTTTTGATGCCAGTGGAACAGCTTCAATAACATCAATTCAAGACCTTTCATCAAACCTGGCTATTGCTATCAACCAAACACCTAATTATGAAGCTAGATTAAACGGCTCACAAGTTGTGGTCACAGGAGAAATAATTGATGAAATAAGTAGTATAACCACCTCCAACACGGCTGTTAATTTAACACTTTCAACTGTAGTGCCGCATCAAGAATCGCGTTGGTTAGAAGTCCCTGGCTTAGCAGGTCTTGAAAAAATTGAAAATCTTCAAGCCGGAATTTATAGAGGAATCATTCGAGATGGATCCGGTTGTGGGGGCACTCTAGTGCAAAATGCTACCC
>JAYPVI010000029.1:7817-10585 GCA_038134525.1 Crocinitomicaceae bacterium | reverse complement strand
AAGATGGATCTATGAACTTTTTAGATTTAGACAGTGATGGTGATGGAATATTGGACTCTGTTGAAACTGATGATGATTTTGACCAAGATGGATCTATGAATTTTTTAGATCTGGACAGTGATAATGATGGTATATTAGATATGATAGAGACAGATAGTGATTTTGATCAAGATGGATCTATGAATTATTTAGATTTGGACAGTGACAATGATAATTGTTTAGATTTTATAGAAGCAGGATACAACGATCCGGATGATGATGGTATAATTCACTTAAGCCCTATAAGTATAAATGACAATGGCCAAGTAATTAATGTTTTACCATATTTGAGTCCAATTGACCAGAACTATAATGGTATTTACGATTTTATTGAATTAAGTAATTCTATTCCTAAACTTAAGCCAAGTGTTGATCAAGTATTCTTAAAATTTAATAAACCTATTAGAATTAGTT
This sequence comes from Crocinitomicaceae bacterium, assembly GCA_038134525.1. Taxonomy (GTDB): domain Bacteria; phylum Bacteroidota; class Bacteroidia; order Flavobacteriales_D; family Parvicellaceae. The sequence goes on along the minus strand of JAYPVI010000029.1, from coordinate 10,132 downwards.
ATGATTTAACTGATTATGCCGATAATAATTTAGATTTTATTTGGCAGAAAAAAACCTTAAATAGTGACTGGGTAAACATTAAAAATGACGTTGAATACACGATTAATTATAATGAGTTAATAATTTCTTCACCGGATATTTCATTCTTAGGGAATAGCTATAGAGCCCTTTTAAAAAACAAATATTTCATTTGCAGTGATGAGGTTGTTTTAGATTCAATAAAAGTGATTCAAGAAGAACTATTTATTCCAAATTCTTTTACGCCAAATGGTGACGGGATAAATGATTTTTGGGAAATATCAGGTATATATTTGTTTCCTAATAATTCACTGATTATTTTGAATAGGTGGGAACAAGTAGTATATCAAAAAAGTGGCTACCAAAATGATTGGAATGGAATAAGCAATGTTGGTAAAGTTCAACAGTTAAGCGAAGGTATATACTTTTATATTTTTACTGAGGGGCAAAATGGTAAGACTCATAAAGGATTTGTAATGATTAAAAACTAAAAATAATCTATATTTTTTTTCGTTTATCAAATGAGGTCGTTCAATAAAACATGAAAAATATCTCATTTTATTATTTGTTTGCTTTTTCAATGTTGCAAAATATATATGGTCAACAAGAGTGGGCTTTCAACCAATATATGTTTAATCATCAGTTTTTCAATCCTGCGTATTCGGGATCAAAAAATGAGTCGATAGTTTCAATCATTTCAAAGAATCAATGGATAAATATTGATGGTGCCCCGAGAACAAGAGCAGTTTCTTATGTCTCTGGCTTAAATAAAAAAAATTTGGCATATTCAATTTCTGGAATTAATGATTTAATAGGCCCTATTAATAATTTAAATACAAGTTTAGACATAGCTTATCAATTGAAGCTAAATGATTCTAATAATTTCCTTGGAGTTGGCCTCAAACTGTCTATTGATAATCTTAATTTCGATTATAATGCTCTTACTTTTCAAACCCCTAACGACCCTTCATTAACTTTTAATAATGAAATTAATGGATTCCACACAAATATTGGTTTTGGATTATACTTTAATAGTTTTAAATATTATTTAGGGTATTCTATACCAAGGATGATAGAAATTAAAGATTTTTATTATTTGAAAAATCATTACGTAATAGCTGGCGGATTATTAAGATTATCTGATAAAAATGAAATTAAACCCAGTTTACTATTGAAATTTCAAGAAAAAAGTCCAATTTCATTTGACTTAAGTATTTTATATTATAGGAATAGATCTTTTTGGGTAGGGCCACAATTAAAAAATTTTACTAACCAAAATGGGTTGAAAGATTATTTCAACATATCTTTTTTGTCGGGTATTCATATTTCTAATAATCTTAGTGTTGGATATTCATATTCAAATATGATTAATTTTAATTCAGCTATTGGAAGCTCACACGAAATTTTATTGCGATTTGAATTAAAACAAAAGAAACTGGGCATAATTAGATCTCCTAGAATTTTTTAATTATGAAAAACTGCATTTCACTATTTTGTCTATTATTTCATTTTATTTCTTTATCGCAGGAAAATATATCTACTGAGTCAAGAACATTAAATTGGGCTAAGTATTATCTAATTAATAATGATTACTCAGGAGCTGAAAAGAAATTCGGATCGGTAGAAGGTAAAATTAAGTTTGAAGATTATAAATACTTGATTGAAACTTATTTAAGATTAGGGAAAAATAAATCTGCAAAAAATGTTTACGATAGAATAATTAATACGGAGCATGTAGATATACTTGATTACTACAAATATTCTAATTTAATTTCAGAAAACCTTAAACTAAGTAAAGAGTACATTGATAAAGCAAATAGGCTAAAGTTTTTTAAGCCATCTTATAATGATACTGTTAATTATAAACTAACTGGGATTAACTTAAATACAGATAAATCTGAGTTTGTGGGTGGATTACTAAGACTTAATGATAAACTTAGGCTATTCTATCTAATTGAACAGAAAGAAGATGATACTAAAAAACTAAGAAGGAGGTTTTTGTTAGATAAATCTTTTTACAATCTTGACCAGGTAGTGGTATTAAACTCTGAAAACTTCGAAAAAGATAAAATTGATTTGGACCTTAATAGCTACTTACAAGAGGGCCCTATTTCAATGGACACAATTTCTCAAGTTTTATTTTTATCAAAAAGTGATGAAACTCCAGATGATAATAATGTATTACAAATTAATATTTATTATAAAGATTTAAAAATAGAGAATTCAAGTATTCAAAAACTTCCACTTAATATAAATGGTTATAGCACTTTACATCCAAGTGTTGACAATGAGAAAAA
>JAYPVI010000029.1:0-7717 GCA_038134525.1 Crocinitomicaceae bacterium | reverse complement strand
CAAAAAAATTGGCTTTATATCATCTAACAGAGCAATTGGAAAAGGAATGGATGACATTTTTGAATTTCAATTTAATCCATCGATTAAGGGACAAAAGGATATCTATAATTTTAAATATTATGATACTCTTATAGTCTCAAACAATGGAGTTTTAAAAAATGACATTGATTCGATGTATAAGCATGATATTCTGACAGATATATTTAATAAAGATGTAAGACTTGTTGATTCTACTAAATTTGGTCATCTGATTTTAAATAAAAATGGATCTTTTTTATATGTCCCTGATAATAAATCGATAAATAAATCAGACTCATTCTATTATAAGATCAATAGCGCTTTAGGTGAGTCCAAAAAAATATTAGTAGAATTAAAGCCAGAGAAAATTAAATTATCAAATGAAGAAATATTTACTCTTCGTCCAATTTACTATGATTTTGATGTAGCTAATTATGATGAAAAATTTAAAGATAGATTAGATGAGGTAGTTAAAGTATTGAATAACAACCCGGAATTAAATTTAAAGATTATATCTTCTACGGACTGTTTGGGAACTTCAAAATACAACTTAGAACTCTCAAAAAAGCGTAATGAAATTATCATTAATTATATTGAGCCAAGGATTGAAAATAAAGAGAGGATAATTGGTTTATACGTTGGTGAATCAATGATTACCAATAATTCAACAAAAAATTACACAATTTATGTAGGTGATTTTAGAAATGAAGAAGAAGCATCTAAAAATTTAATTTTTTTAGAAAAACTCAACTATAATCCTATGATTTCCCAAGATGGGAAAAATGTAAAAATTAAAATTGGTGACTTCGAAACAAAAAAAGAAGTCAATTCAATAATAAAAAATCTTAAGAATAAAGGTTTCAGTCCCTATTTTGATGTTTGTGATTGTTATAAGTTAGATAATGAAATTCATAAAGAGCAAAGAAAAACCGTATTTGAGGTTTTAAATCAATAGGAAATCTAATAATAGTTAGCTAAAATTGCCATAGTCTAAGGGTTTTATATAATTTTCTCTAGCTTTTCATGTAAAGCTTTTATGCTTTAAAAACCCAGCTTCCAGTTTTTTAAACGATGATTTTTTGGTGCAGTTTTTTTTAGTCTATTGGTTATTTTTTCCAGGTACATTGTATTGTAGCGTAAACGAGAGATATAATTTGGATTTTCCTGGTCACCATTCCAGCAATGCTCTGCTCCATCTCCATAATCAACTTCGCCAGAATAATATGGGTTAACTGTTGACTCTAAAAATTCTTCTGTTAATTTTACAGCATTATTTAGGTAGTAATTATCCATGTCACCGCAGTATAGGAAAATTTTACCTGTAAGATAAGGGCCTAACTTATCCCAATCACGTTCCATAATGTAACGTAGGTCATAATTTTCTTTCCAATAATCAGCAACTTTTTTATCAATTTCTCCAGATAGTTTATCCCAAATGGGTTTAGGATAACCATTTTCACCAACCGGGGAATAAACGGCTTGCCATATGTCCCATTGATCGCCTGATCGACTATTGTTCCCCAAAGCCAATTCTCTGTAGTTCATATCGCGAAGACTCGATTTTAAAAGACCTTTTCCATCTCGCATTCCTGGTCTTAATGTTTTTCTAAAAGGTCCCTGAGTGTAATACGCATTTTCATCTTCGTAAATGTTTACTGACGTATATGCCCTAAAATCAATAGGATCAGGACAAGCAGCAAAAGCACCATTATATTCAGTTGGATAAAATACTTGCACAGCCAGGGCTTCCCATCCACCAGTAGAACCACCATAAAGGAAACGTCCCCAACCTTCACCAACACCGTTGAACATTTTTTCAATTTCAGGAATTAACTCATAAGTTATGGCATCACCATAAGGTCCTAAGTTTGCTGAATTAACCGCATAAGAATCATCGTAATATGGATTTTGATGTTGAATTTCAACGGCAATAAAACGAGGAAAGTCGTCTGAAATCCATTTGTTATAAAAATCAAATGATTCTTTTTGTTGTATATATTCATAACCTGTAATTCCAAATCGAGTATTAAGAATACCATCATTTGGATCTGCTGTTGGGGGAATAGTTCGGAATCCTCTATAGGTTTCAGGAAAATGACCATGGAAAATCATAAGAGGATATTCAGTATCATTTTCTTTATCGAAACCATGAGGAACAAGCACATTAGCTTGCAAGTACATAGGTCTTCCCCAAAAATTTGATAGTAATTCACTTTTGATTTTAATGTGTTTTATGTATTTGGTATCAGAAAAAGGTTTTATGGGTGGAATTTCTTCCGTGATTTCAAGATTTATTTTATTTCCTGAATTACCAAAAGTAACTTGTAAAGGCTTGCTGTAAATATTCTTTGGGCTGATGTTCCATTTCTGTCCTTCACCTTGATCCATAGGTAATTTAACCGTAAATCCATTAGATAAGTTAAAGGTTTCATATTTATGTAAAAATGCTTGAATACTGTATACTCCTTCAGGTATATTAGACACACTTCCTACTGGATAGGCAAAAGTTTTTGGGTCTATTGTAATGAGTTCACCTGGCTTCCAGTTTTCAACATCTACTCCAAAAACAATTCCTGTTTGATCTGAATCATTTATTTGAAATCTTGGTTCCTTGTTAATGTCACTACCTAATAGGACAAGTAATCTCCCATCGAATCCTTCATTCCCAAGGGATTCAATATAAGAAATGCTCACATCTTGTTTGTGTGTCGAACAGCCTAATATCAAAAAGCATATTAGAAAAAAAATCGAATTATTTTTCATTATAAATATTTAGTTTGTGCTTCAAATTTTAACTAAAATGATTTTAATTGAGCTAATGGTCCAATAAAATAGCATTAGTTTTTTTAAAAATACCTCATTTAAAACCTTTATTCTAATCTTTCATTAGATTGAATATTTGAACTCTAATTTCTTGTAATTGATATAATTAAACAAGATAAAAGATTAAACTAAATTTTTTTTTTTAAATTAATGGACTAATTTTTCAGGGCATGAGAAATTTATTCTTTTTTTCTTTAGTTTTTTTTTCGATAAATCTTTCGTTTTCTCAGCTAATTTCGTGGGGTAATAATTTAGATGGAGGATCTCCAAGTTTTTCTAATTCAACCATTTCATCTGCTACTGGAGATTACACATCTGGCATTAACTATATAGTTTCAAATGCTTACGCCAAAGCAGCACTTAAAACTGACGGCACTGTAATTACATGGGGCAGTAAAAATTATGGAGGTGATTCATCTTATTCTGGAACTTATGTAAAGGCCTCAAATTCAACCTTAGAAAATGTTGATAAACTTATAGCCTCATCTATGTTTACCAGTTATGCAAATTTCGCAGTTTTAAAAAGTGATGGTACTGTTGACTACTGGGGTAGATGGAACTCAAATGATCAAGTTGATTTTTCAGGAACAAATGCTAATGTCGTTGATATTTTCACAAATGAAATCGGAGGATTTGTAGGTTTAAAAAACGATGGGACTATCATTACATGGGGATCAATTCTTTATGGAGGTGATTTAACTTACAACTCTACTGGTTATAATTCAATAACAGGCACAAATGAAAATATAGTTGAAATAATCCCTGCTTCTTCAAGTTTTGCTGCATTAAAATCGGATGGAACTTTTGTAACATGGGGTCAATCAGCAACTGGTGGAGATTTTAATTATAATTATAATGCAGGAACTGCCTCAAACGTCATAAAAATAGTATCTAATAAAAGTTCCTTTGCGGGCTTAAACAGTGATGGCACTGTTATTACTTGGGGGAATGTTCAAGGAGGAGATTATACTTATAGCTCAGGGACTGTTACAGCTTTAACTTGTGTATCTAGTCAGTGTAGTGGGGGATTGACCAATGTTGAAGAGATTTTTCCAATTGAAAAAAGTGGCTTTTTAGCCAAAACTCAAAATGGTAGTGTATATTATTGGGGGCTTAACACAGGTAACCCACTTTACAATAATAACCCTGATTCTGAATATGGTAATTCACCTATAGATGGATATCTAGGGGATGTAACTCAAATTATTTCATCCTTAAACTATTCTTTTGTTGCCATTCAATCGGATGGGACAATTAAAGTTTGGGGTCAGAGTAGTTATGGTGGAAATCCAGATTATTCTAACTCTAATATTGCATCTTCCACTGTGGATTTAACTACAGTTTCCAATATTTCTAAAGTAGTTCCAAGTATTTTTTATGATAATAATTATTTATTCACTTCTTATGCTGGTGCTTCATATGCTGCTTTAAGGGATGATGGAACAGTTATAACTTGGGGAAATTTATTCTCTGGTGGAGATTATTCATTTAGTGACTCAAATATTTCTTCAGCATCTGAGACATTAACTAATATCATAGACATTTATTCAGCTAATCAAGAAATCAACGATGGTTATTCTGCTTTTGCTGCTGTTAAAAATGATAAAACTCTTATTACTTGGGGTTCGAAGATTGGCGGTGGTGATCCTAGTTATAGTGAAAGTAGTGTTGAGAGCGCCACAATAGATAATATAAAATTTTCAAAAATTTATAGAGGGTCTAGATACGGTGGGTTCATAGGTGTTGTTGCAACTTCAGAACCCGAAACATTTTCAATAGATCATCCTGATTCAATTATATCTTACCAAGATGGGGCAGTAAGTGTAAATGCAACTTTCGCATACGCTCAAACAGAATCACCCACACTGTTATATATTGATTCTGGTGGTAACACCTCCCTTACTATGGATTTATTAGCTGGCACTACAGATAGAAAATCCTGGGTTTATGATGTAAACTTTAGTGGACCAGATGAACATAAATTCTTAAATATAGGTTCATCATCTTTGACAATTACTTTCGACTCAATGGCCCCAGAAATCTACTCTTTAGAGGTTAATGATGATAGGACGGCAGTAGATGTTGTTTTTACTGAAGACTTATTTGCAGAATATATATCAAATACAGCAACTGGAACAGTAAATGCGAGTGATTTTTCTTTAACATTAAGTAGTACTACTGCTAGTTTAACAACAGATATTCCAATTTCAATTAGTGTAACTAATACTTCGCTGACTGATGGTAAAAAATATACTTTATATTTTGATACAAATGGATTTTTTGACATTGGAGATGCACTTACAGTTGGTGTAAGCTCTCATACGTTTGATATTGCAGGAAATCCAGTTAGCAGTAGTCAAACTACTGATACAACTTCAAGTTTATTGTCCTCTGATGTGTGTTGGGTTCTGGCAGATACACCAACTATCGAATTATCTTTAGTTGGAGAGTGTGGAAGTGGTGGCACCGTGGACAATTCTGATTTTATTTCATCAGTTGTTTCAATTACTACCATTTTATCCTCTCAAAGGGCATTTTCAGCTCTACTTTCAGATGGAAGTGTTAAATCTTGGGGTGATCCTGATTATGGTGGAGATAATTCATCTGTTTCTTCATCACTTACTGATGTTGTAAAATTAGTCGCATCTTCAGGAGCTTTTGCTGCTTTAAAATCTGATGGAACCGTTGTGACATGGGGTAGCTCAGACTATGGTGGTAGCAGTAGCTTTGGATATGTTGGCACTACAACCACAGACTCAGGAACTACTGTTCAAGTTGCCTTAATTGAAAACATAGTAGATATAGTATCCAATGATAGAGCTTTTGCAGCATTGACAGCCAGTGGCGGCGTTCTTACCTGGGGAGATATCAGCCTTGGAGGATTTCCAGCAAAAATTTATTCAGATTATACAGATACAGTAGAATCCATAGAAAACGTAAACTCAATTTATTCCAACGGGATACATTCATTTGCAGCTGTTAAAAATGATGGTAGTATTTACACTTGGGGTACAATGCCTGCACAATTTAATGACCCTACTGCTTCAGACATGGGGGTGTCTTCTGGTAATGAAATTCAAGAGATCATAGGAAATGCTACTGGCTGGACCGCATTATTTACCGATGGAAGCACATATCACTTTGGCGGTTATGGAAGTAATCCTACAGATACTGGTAACTCGTCTTCATTTTCAAACATAATTAAAGTATTTAAAAATCACTACGCTTGGACAGCACTTGATTCAAGTGGAAATATTTATACATGGGGATATAATTGGAACGGTGGTGATCATGATGATGCTGGAAATTTTTATGGTAGTTCTCAATTAGGATCTGAACTAGCTGGAAATGTTACTGATGTAATTCCGGGTTCTACTGCTTTTGCTGCTATTTTATCCGATGGAACTGCTAGAGCATGGGGAGGTGTATATGGAAGTACAGAAATAGATAGTCTTGTAAATGTTGAAAAAATTGTTTCTTCTAAACAAGCATTTGCAGCTCTTAGGTCGGATGGTAGTATTTATGCATGGGGAGAAAGTACTGATGGAGGAGATTATAGTAGTGTGCAGACTTTATTATCAAGCAACGTAATTCTTTTAGAGGGAACTGGTGACTATTATGACATGATGCCTGGAGGATCAAATGCAGATGGTTCTTTTATTGCTGTTAAGTCAGATGGTTCAGTTGTAAGTTGGGGAAATATTGATATAATAAATCAAATTCCAACAGTTACATCGTATCCTTATCCATCCAATTGGAATGCGAAAATATTTTCTAATGAAAGTGCATTTGCATTAGCAGCCAATACAGTAACACATACAGTTAATTTAAATCTAAGTTCTCAAGTAACATTAACAATTGACCACCCAGACTTAATTGTTTCTTATGCAGACAATCCTGTAAGAGCAATAGCGACCTTTGCTAGCGCTCAGACCGATAGTCCTACACTGGTGTATGCTACGACTTCTTTGACCATGGATCTAGTCTCAGGTACCACAGATAGAAAACATTGGGAGTACGATCTTTTCTTCAGCGGTCCAGATGAGCAAAAGCAATTAAGTGTAGGTAGTTCTTCACTTACTGTAACCTTTGACTCTATGGGACCAGAGATCTACTCTGTAGAAGTCAATGAAGAGGGCACAGCAGTAGAAGTGATATTTACAGAAGACTTATTTGCAGAGTATATATCTCATACAGCCACAGGAACAGTAGCTGCTGCAGACTTTAGTTTAACCCTTAGCAGTACAACCGCATCACTTACAGCCTCAGTGCCTGAGTCATTAAGTGTGACTAATACAACCCTTACTGATGGTAAGAAGTATACCCTAGGATTTACTGTGATAGGATCACCACAGATAGGGGATGCACTCACTGTAGGGGTAAGCTCACATACGTATGATATAGCAGGAAACGGAGTTAGTAGTTCTCAAACTACCGATACTACATATTATACATCAGATCTTGTTTCAGATACTTTAGATGAAGTCACCCTTAATCTTACATCAGATAAGACTCCTGGAGATAATATCACCAATTGTGATGATATCAAGGTTACGGCAGAGTTTAACCAGGAAGTAACCTCTCCAGTGATCTTATTAATTACAGATAGTTCAAGTAATACATTTGAACTAGGGATGACCCCGGTTACAGCTACACCTTCTAGTTCTGTTGTTTCAACTACGCCATATACTACTTGGGAAGCCAATTGGATGGCTACAGCTTCCTATAGTCTAGGAGAGATAACTATGACTGTATCTCACTCGGGTGCTGAAGTTATCTCCACTACAGATAGCAGCTCATTAGCTTCTTTAAGTTATAACTTGACTGATAATACAGCTGTTTGTAGTCAAGTAATTTTAACAATAGACCACCCAGA
>JAYPVI010000028.1:10524-10936 GCA_038134525.1 Crocinitomicaceae bacterium | reverse complement strand
ACTAAGGCTAGTTGATGTAAATATTGATAGAGGTGTAGTTGTCTTTAATGCTGGTTTAGTTGTCTTTGTTGGTGTTCCAAAAAATGCCCCTAATTGGTCAGTAATGCTAATTGATTTAGTTGCCCCCTCCGCTTTCATAAAGTCGGCATTGCTGGTCCATGCTTTTGATGCCTTTGTTGCTTTTACTGTTGAAGTTCCAGCTTTGAAAAATGATGCAACTGCTTTAGCCCCTTTAACTGCGGGGGTTACTGGCAAAGCCCAAAACAAAGCTTCGGTAAATAATTCCCCTGCAATGGTTGCAGTAGGTCTTTTAGATTGAGTGTTGAAAAAATCCCCTAATGGGTCTAAAGCTCTATTCTCTTTAATTCTTGTTTCATCCCCATAGATTGTATTTTTTGCAGAATCAGATAAT
>JAYPVI010000028.1:1231-10514 GCA_038134525.1 Crocinitomicaceae bacterium | reverse complement strand
TGTATAGGTGGTCTTGCTAGTGGTTGCAGTTCTTTACCTTGAATACCTAATCCAAAGTTTGTTATCATGTTGCCATAACTGTTAAACGTATTTGCAGAACCTTGAATAAATTCGCCAAAAAATAATTCTGCTGGATTATAAACGTCTGAAAATGTTTTTCGTCCTGGTGGTGTTGGTTGGCCTGAAACTAGAGGGCTATTAATTGCCATTGCCCTTTCAATAGTTCCAACGGGTAATAATGAAAAATTCTCAATGTTTCCTGCTTGTGGTCTTATTGGTCCAAAAAATTCCTCATCAGGGGTAATGGTTTCCTGGTTAACCCATTCAGGTAAAAACGAATTTCTGATTCGTGTTCGTTCTGCAATTACTGCTTGTGATTCTTTTGGATAATTAAATGAAAAAGTTCCATCTGCATTCTTTGTTGAAAAGTTTGCAAGCTCTCGCAAATCCCCCATCTCAATATTTTGGGCTTGAGCTTTTCTTGCTTGAGCTCTAGCGGTTGTTTGTTTTTCTGCAACTTTGAGAACTGAATCAGGGATGCTTGCAGGGTCGTTAATATCGTAACCTCGTTCAGTTAGAAAAGTTTCCAGGTTAATTGAAGTTTCACTTTTTGGAACTTGCTTGCCATCAACAAAAAATGTCTGTGCTGTTTGTGGATTAAGTAATGCTTCGGCTAGTCCTACACCTCCAGACCTTAATGCCCCAACATAGGCGGTCTGTTCTGCATTTGCTTTAGCGGTTGCAGGGTCCGTTGATGTTGCCCTTACATTAGTTCCCATCAAACTTTTAGAAGAATATAATGCAGGATTTGTTGACCCAAGAAAATCATCAGCGGTTTGAGTATTAGTGCTAGTTGATGAATTACCTGAAGCTCTTAGGCCTGCTGATTGTCTTAAAGCATTTTTGCGGTTTTGATCTTCTGCCTGAATTAATTGATTCCAAGCTTGAGGGCTATATCCCTCAATAAAATAATAGCTTGCTTCACTTAGTTTTCTGTTTATGTTTCTTGTTGCCCCTCGTCTAATCATATCATTAGCTTCTGCTAATGCTCTATCAGATGCCCCACTTTTTAGTTGAGAATAAAATTGAGAACCTAAATAACTTTCCCTACTGTCCCAAACTGTTGAACGAAAATCTTTTTCAGTAGTTGGATTTGATAATTTATTTTGAATTAATTGGTCTTGTTCCTGTAATTTTTTTATATAATTATTAGTTTCTCGTACCATTGAATTATACGTTTTTTGATAATCGGCAGATCCTTTTTTTGCTTTAATTCCACTAGCCCAATAACTAAGTTGATTATTTTTCTTTTGTTCATAATATGCATTGGCGTTATCTGCATTAGTATCCACTGCCATACTATATCTATGCTATATAGTATGATAAATCCTTTTGAGGTTAGGTTAAAGGTATCCATGCGATAAGCCTAACTCAAAAGGACTGATTTGGTTTATTGGTATCTTATTTAATGGATAACCCTAGCTAATTTGTCTGATTCAAGTAAGGACCTAATAAAATGAAAATAGCGGTCTGCTTTATCAACTTCAGCTAACTTTGCATACTCGTTTAAATCGTCCTGGTTAATCCAACAAACCCATCCCGATATATAGAATCTAAATTCAGGGCTAGATTGATTTTTTAAAATTAAATCTAGTTCTTCTTTGATTTCCAAATACCTATCATGCTTTTTTGGCTTTGATATGATTTTGTAACAACAAGCACACCTATTATCAATTAGTTTGGCATGGTGTCCGCAGGTCCAACAATAAGCTATATCTCTTTCAGTTATCCTGGCTTTCTTTTTTTGGCAGTTAATTACCATCAAATTTCTTATCTCCATAAAACATCTTATCCCATGCATCAGGCTTTTGCAATGATTGATTTATGCCAGTCATTACTTGTTCGTGTCTGCTGGTGTTAATCATCTTTAGACCGCCTCCATTTTCAGAAGTGATTGCAACGATTCCTTTTTCTCTTGCAAGAACTAGAGATAAAGCATGGTTTGCAAATTTCCAATGAAAGTGTTTTGCTAAATGTTTAGTTGTTTGAATCCTGGACCATACATTTTGAATGCCTGAATTTTTTGGAACTATAAGAGAAAGGGATTTTAGATAATCCCCGTCTGCATCAGGTCCACTAATCCCCGTTGATGCTCTCTCGTATAATGCTCTAATATCGCTGGACACTAAATCCAACTGGCCATATCTACTATATCAATACTATGCAAACGTACTGATTTTATGCCTAATGAGCTGGAATAGCATTATACCAATTGATACGCCAACTAGTAACAGACCTATCCCCCTTGCTGGTTCGTACACCGTACTAATTGATGATGCAACTAGGATGCCTACAATACTTACTAGCCCTAAATTGTTTGTCTTTATCCAAAGTATTCCAAGTAATATTCCCCAAATTGCAACTAGAGATAAATCCCCTAGTGTTGCGTGGAATGGTTGCAGAACCGCATTAAATGGACTGTCTGTAAAATTACACATATTGGAATCAAAAGTTTCAAAACAAAATAGATTGCCTGGTGGCATATCTAGTATCAATACTAGGATTTAGTTAAGGTTTAGGCATCAGATTGCCAAACATACTGCCTATTTGGTCCGATGAGTTTAGTATAATCATAAAGGCAATTGAACCGCCAATTAATAGGGCCATAATGATTGATGCAGGCATCCAGGTCTTAACGGGGACACTAGTTAAGGTCCTTAATCCCCTATCAATATTGGTAAGATATTCTGCAAAGTTTGCCATCTGTTCGGGGTTGTAACCTCCAAATGATTCTAAAAATACTTGGGTGTTTAACTCGATTGGGCTTTCAATTCTTATAATATCTCTATCCTTTAGTACGCCAATTAATTCAGTATAATCCATTTTGCCAATGTCTACTAAATGATCCAGTTCGCCTTTTTCTTCAACTGTGATTAAGTCATTTGCAACTAGATAATTAGTCAAAATGTTACCTAGTTCCCGTTGGTCAATGTCTTGGGGTTGTCCTATTTCTTCTACTACTTTGGTAATTTTATCCAGTCTTTTTTTGAGTTGCTCGTTTAAAACCCGCATGGCATCATCCATCATTGGGACTTTCGACAGGATAGCCCTTAGTCTGCCAGCGTGGTCAACGTCTTTTCTTTTTACTTTTGCTAGACGGTTGGTCCTTGCAAAGTGGTTTATCTCGTTGACTAGTATTGCATCAATAGGCAAGCAATTCCTGGAATCAAAAACATAACATGGGGTTTTTCCAAAATGATAGGCTTTAGTTGGGTCTAGTTCAAAAATTCCTTTGAATGCTTTGCCCTCCCTGATATAGAAGTAATTTCCTCCAATTGCTCTAAGTTTGTATGCCTTGATTTTCCTGGATGGAAAAATCATTAAACAAATGGGGTCTTTAGCATTATGGATTTCCATTTCAGGAAAACTGAAACTAAGCATGGATGAATTAACCTAGTATCGCTACTATAAGAAGCGTTTGCCAACAAACAAACCTAACACACCAACTAGCAAGATAAAGGCCCAAACAACTTCATCAATAACTAATAGGCCCACGAATCCCATAACACCAACAATTGCAAGCATCAATAAAATACCAGTTGGGGCAGTTCGTCCACTAAATAATCCAGCTACTAATAATACAAAAAATAATGCAACTGGCGTTCCAGTCCAGTCCTCAAAGAATCCATTTAGAACTGCAATACCTCCGCCAGTTCTATCAGATGAATAAGAGGTAATTTGTAAAATTATATCATCATTGTAACAGTCGATATAGACAATTGATGCATCATTAATGTTTTGAGTATCATCATAATACCAGGAATTTACCTCATACCATGTTCCATTATTGCCAGCTAGAATTTGGGTATTAGTTCTATAATTACAATTTAGATGCCAGGTACTAGTTCCAGTATCCCGATTTACCACTAGATTGAGTTGGTCGTTAGCCCTAGTCAAATCATATGCGATTTCATTAGTGCCAAGTAAATCAGTTTGCCAGTCTGCTTGATATGATGCGGTAATACCTGAAACAGTTCCATTAATGCTTGGTGTATTCCAATGAGTGTTATCAGTTGATATGATTGTATAAGTATGCGTTGCAGTGTCAGTTAATTTCAAATTATATGGGCTAGAAATATTTGATGCAACTGTTATTCCATTTTCTTTAATATCAAATGTGCTAAATGTTGGGGTTGGCGTTCCTGCTGTTACATTTGCAGAAAAGACAAATTGAGTTGTTGATCCTTGTGTTGTTGCAGTTAAATCAATGTGGCCAGTAATTTCTAAATAAGTTGTTTCGGTTGCAGTATTAGATGCAGTTGAATCCCCTGCATTATTTGATGCAATAACTGTAAAGTCATAACTAGTATTTGGTGTTAAACCCGTAACGGTATAACTAGTGTTTGTAGTTGTGTCAATTTGAACTGCATCCTGGAATACTTTGTAAAGTGTAATTGCTGAACCTCCGTTATTTGGACTGGACCAACTAAGAGCAATTGCAGTATCGCTGTTTGCAGTTGCAGATAAATCAGTAATTGCACTAGGAGGATTTGGGGTTGTTATGTTGCTAGTGTTTGAATCACTTGAAGTTCCATGAGTAGATATTGCTCTTACTATGTAAGCATAAGTTCCCGCACTAGGGACGGTATCGGTATAACTTGATACTAGTCCAACTGTCGCAACAACTGAACCATCTCTAACAATTTCAAAACCCGTTAAAGTTCCTGACCCTACATTAGTTGGGGCAGACCATTGGATTAAAACATCTAATGGATTTGTGTTCACATTAGTAATTGAAGTAGTTACACTAGTTGGAGGATTAGGAGGCGTACCAACAAAATCTGAAGCTGTGTTTGATGCTGTTGATGTTCCTATTGCATTAATTGCATAAACCTTGTAATAGTTTGTTTGTCCTGTTGTTGGTGTTGTGTGGGTATAACTGGTGTTTGAGTTTCCAGTATTTGCAACTAAAGTTGAAAAGTTAACATTATCTGTTGAGTGTTCTATTTTGTAACCTGTGATTGTTGAACCACCATCATTTCCTGCAGTCCATGATAAATCCACGTTTGGATTATTGAATGTCGCAGTCAATCCCGTTGGGGGTTGTGGAGCTGTTGCCATTGAATAAGTAATAACTAATTCATGTGTACCTGTATCAATCGCCATTAAATCAGATGCCCCACCAAAAACACTATTTTCAGGGATAAAACCTAAAGTTAAACTATTATCAGTAACATCTGCTGTTTGAAATTCATTTGTAAATTCTTCACTAAATCCAGTACCAATTGAATAATGAGGTACTGTTGCAAATTTTGGATAAGTTGTAGTTGATTTCATATTATCGTAAAATTGTTGGTTTGTTAAACTAGATTTGTTAACAGTTAAAACTTTCATGTCGATTGTTTCGCCATTCCAAACGTTTGAAACATCATAATTAAAAAATGCACTTGTGATTCCCAAATTATTATCAGGTATGGAAGTTACATCATATTCGATAAAAGCTACAATACAATTTGTACCAGCTACATTGTTTCCAACGTATAAAGCACTACCAGTATTATCGGCAGAACCATCACAACTTAAATCAGCTACAAAGCCTGAAGTATTTACTGTTGATAATGTAAGTGTTGGATCTATTTCCAAGTAATTTACAAAGTTACCTGAAGCATAGTCTAGGTTAACTTTGTTAGTAGATGAGAAAAACCCATTTTCAGAAATAATATTAATTCCAGTTAATGAATCAAATCCTAAATCAAAATCATAATTCAAATTATTAGCAATTTCAAACACTTTAGCTTTATTATCTTCTAAGAATTGTTTATCAAAAGATTGACCGTTATATTGTGAAATGTTTAATTCATTATCTCCTACTGTAATAGAATCGCCAGTATGAACAGTTTGTGAGATTCCTAGTGGTTCGTCACTCTCATTCCACACCTTGAAAGTTTCTTTGATACCACCGAAAATATCTACCTTTAATTCTTGCACAAACTTTTCAGTTTGTGTTGAATTTGTTATTATAGTTCCATTAGTAGCTTGAATATTGAAATTTTCAGTTAAAGTTTTAGTTGAAAATATTTCAATACCGTTTAAATTTGTTGTAAATGTAACATCACATAATTCGTTATTTACTTGCATGTTTTGCCATTGACCATTAACATTTTTTGTGGCTACTGCACTAACACTAGGGATTATGTTATTTCCATTAAACCCATTTTCGTAAATGGAATAAGAACAACTAGGAATATCATAAATGAATCCACCTATGCTATTGCTTCTAAAAATTATTTTTTGGTTATCTGCTTGTAAAAAATAATTTTCCCATTGGCCATTAACCATAATTCTTTCAGGGTGGGAAGTCCATTTGGCTTCTCCAATGGTAAAATCCTCAATTAAATCATAATTATTTCCTTTTGTTGTTACTGTTTCAGCATACACTAAAGGCAAATCAAAAGGATTAGTTATTGCTAATGAACCGCCTGCAATGGCCAATGCCAGGATAAAATAAAATGCCTTACTCATTATACAAACTCATCCTGTGATTTTCTTGTGCTTGCCATGTAGGCCCAAAGGACTATTCCACCTATTGCAAACAAAGGAATCATCAAGAAGATTGAATAAAGATTATCTCTATTTGCCAATAGTTCTGTTGGCATTCCATCCCATGCATCAATATTGTATGCCAATTCATAAACAATTGGCATGAAAAGCATCATTACAATACCAACTGCAAATAATGAAATCATAGTTCTGATAATAATGTTAACTGCCAAACCTAGTATCCGTATAGCATTCTATTTTATAATGTTTAAACAAAAAAGAAAAGTTTTACGACATTTTTGGTCGATTTTTGAGGCGTTTATAATCCTCTAGATAGGCTTGATCTAATCAATGGAATTAAGCCCAAGATTACGAATACTGGGATAATACCAAAGACAATATCAGCATTTGATTTAGTATCTAGACATGATTTAGCTGGTCCAGTTGAATCTGCTGGGGTTACGGCATTATATCCGTCCAGACTTGTGCAGTCCAATGCCCCTGCAAATGCATTATAGATAATCAAACCTATAATGACACCAACGACCATGATAACGATACCAAGTATCTGACCAAAGTCCATGATATAGCACTCGTGCTATCTTATATAAGCAATAAACCCTATCTGCCTACGACATAATAAATTATGGTTCTAACCAAAAGCAAACCAATTACGCTTTGTAAAACTACTACAAAGATTGCAGGCAGTCCAACAATATTAAATGCCTGCCAAATGAATCCTCCAGTAAGAAAATCAATCACGCCCCGCATTACTGCAATTGGATAAGTAACTGCATCCACAAAGGGGTCAAGAACTGCAAATGATGAATCTGTTTGGTTTCCAGTAATTGTGTCAAACAAAGTTCCATTAACAGTTCCAGTCGCTTCATCATACTGCAATATAGATGGCGGGGTTGTTGCAGTTACATTTTGATAGGCCCAAGTTCCAGGCAAACTGTTACAACTAGATTCACTAGTGATTCCATCAACTATGGAATTGCCTACAAAGCAATGCTTTTCAACGTCAAATGGCGAAATAATAGGCGTGTCGCTCATTGCATCAACTACCATAAGGCCTCCGTTAATACACAAAATAAACAAGTAAATTTCTAAGAATAATTCTTGCATTGCCATTATGCAAAGGCCTCCCTAATGACTAGAACCATATTCAGAATTGCAAAGCCCAAAAATATCCAGGATAACCAATTGCCCTCACTAGATGGAATTATTACATTTGTGGTCGTGCTGTTTGATGTTATTGGTATAATCTCGCCTGCTGGACCTATACCCTGTGAGTTAACTACTTCGCTTGTAGTTGATACGACTGATTGACCCGCCCCCATGAATAGGGCTAGCCCCATGAATAGTGCAATGGATACAACTCTAAGAATTGACGTAAATAAATTTGCAGACCTAATAAAACCCCATATCATAAACCCAAATGCAAAAACAATCATAATGAAAAAAATGCCTGATTCCATGATACTATATCAATACTATGTGTCTGATTTATCGTTTAGGCTTATGATGTTATTGTCCAATTCTTTCCAAATATGGCCATAATGGTTGCTTTTTTTATTACGTCTTTTGTGGGTAGTCGTGGCTAGTTCCACTAGTTTATCCATATCTGTTGAATATTGGGCTAACCTGGTAAGTAAATAATCTAAACCTCTCTTTTTTTGATAAGGCAATGCATCTTTTTTTCCAGCATGAAAATAGGCAAACCATTGAATAATATCATGCGATATAGTCCCATAGGCCTTTTCAAATTCTTCTAAAATTTTTTCAGGTTCTAGATGGATTTTATTGTCTTTTTGGAATCTGCAAAAATTGCATGATTCATCCATGAAAACAACTGGAGATATTTCAATTCCTAAATGATTTTTTAGTGCAATATTGAAAGGCTTGAAAGTTGTGTAATAATATGAATCGCCATCCAATGTAACTTTGAATTTTTTATTCTTTGCAGAATTTGCAAATTGATTTTGAAAATTGCGTAATTTCCAGTAAGATTCTTTGCCCCATATTTCTTGCCAGTTCTCTCGCTCTACATTAGATAAAGACAGTAAAACCGTAAAATCTGACTCTCTAAGGGGTTTTGATACGGACCTAGAATAGTGTGAAATCAAAACTACAAAGATTTTTTGGCCCTGCAATTCGTGCCTAATAGTGGTTAATTTAGAGAAAATGTCTTTTTTTTGTTTGTTGCCTGCCTTGTCAAGTTCAAAGGAAATATCATCTAACACTAGGATTGCATCAAGGCCTTTAGGCAAGTTGTCTATGATTTTAGGCAGTTCTAAAACTTCGTGTCTGTGATGCCATTCAATATGAAAAGACTTGTCCCTAGTGCATGACATTTTATGGATAAGTGATTCAACAAATTTTGTCTTGCCAGTTCCCGATTTACCGCATACAAGTAATTGTTGAAACTTGTAACTATCTAAGGCGTTTAGTATTTGGTCGGCCATGACATTTATTGAATGCTTTTGAAATATCGGATATTGTTGCCCGTTCCAGGACACCTTTGTTGTGTTATGATACTCACTAGGGTCTTTAGTTACTGCAAGTAGTTCTTTAGCGGATACCATGTCTAATCAGTATTTAGTAATTTTTCCCTGTGAATTGTTATTGCAGTTTCAATCAAGTTAATCCACTTTTGGCAATGCAAAAAGAGTTCCTGCTTTTGGTCTGATTGATAACGACTTTTTGAAAATTGAAAGGCTCAATCCTACTACAAGCGCTA
>JAYPVI010000028.1:0-1221 GCA_038134525.1 Crocinitomicaceae bacterium | reverse complement strand
GTGGCAAGCATGAGTGCATTGCCTCCATGAAATAGTTTGCCAAATCATAATCCCTATTACGCATTGAAGTAATATGTGCGGATCTATGCGGGCCTATCTGTGCATCAAGTGATTCAACTGCAAATCCCACATAACTAGTAGAGGCATAGCACAAATAAACTCTATGCCCCCTAGCCTCCGCCCCGCTGTATGTTTATAATATCATACTAATTCTGGGAATAAATAAAAAAATTCAAAAAAAAAAAATTCATATTTTTTGTGCCTAGTTTGTTAAAGTTACTAGATAATAACTATACATTCAAAAGTTTTGACAACTTTTAGGCGTTCCTATGAATCTTTTATTAAGTTCTATACTATATTCTTACTATGTGTGGAGGGGAACTGCTCGCTATATCCCTAAGTGCATCCGTTGTTATTGCTTCTGTGGTGGTTTCCCTCCCATTCTTACAAAAGAAATCGAAAGAGCATGAGATACTACGTCCTAATTCTTAGTATTCGTGGAACTACTACCTATCGAAAGTATAGGGATTTTGATACCGCTGAATCTGCAAGAGCCAATGCAATTGCAATGGGTTTTGATACTAGACTTAAAGTGGTAGATGATAATGAAATACTTAATTGAACTGTTGTCCCAAAAGTATAACCACGAATTGCTTATTTATTAAAACTAGAAAAGTCCTGGTTTGTATGTATTGCAATAGAACTATTGTTCAGGCTTAATATAGTAGGTCTGCTAGATTTTAGCTGTTGCTGGTATCCGTTGCTCTTATCGCTATTCATTATTCAATCGTTGTTAGTGGCGGTTGTGTGGATTGCCCCACAATTGACCAAATTAATTATGTATTCCCAGACACTTCGAATAAGGAAATCTCGGGGGACTTCTATAACGGATACAGACAACTAGCACAAACTCGGGACCATTACCGATATTATGATTTTAAAGAAGAACCTACAATTTGGCTTGATGCCCCTGGGGATATATTGTCCCGTTCCAGGATAATCACAATTGCCAATGAAGTCCCGCCTTACAAGTTTAAAGATGGTTCATCAAATATTATGGCTAATAATACTGCAATTTTAGGCGTTGATAGATGGGTTGATGATAGATGCAGGAATGCAATAATACCTAAAACTAATTGGGTCTATTATCTAGGGGATACCATTCAATATATGCAACATGGTTGCGATCCCAAATATACTCAATTAGATACTGTTATGAGA
>JAYPVI010000027.1:0-13381 GCA_038134525.1 Crocinitomicaceae bacterium | reverse complement strand
CACAAGCTACCGTTGTAGTTGTATCTCCGTTTAGTGAATTGTTTATCGTTAAGTCGATACTGATTATGCTATCACAGCCAGACGTAGTCTGTAACGTGTCATAGTAAATACCGCTAGTCGTATACATCGTACCCTGCCATGCCATACTATCACATGACGTCATCGGTACCGTGGTTAAACTGTAGCTATCATTTATCGTTAAGTCTAACGTCAATATACTATCACAACCAGCCGTAGTCTGTAACGTGTCATAGTACATGCCACTTGTCGTGTACGTGATACCTTGCCATGTAAAATAATTGCATGCTGTTATCGTAGTAGTATCTCCCCTTAATGAAGTGCTTATTGTTAGGTTAAGTGTTGCTATACTATCACAGCCTGCGGTGTTTGTGGATATGAACGTATAGGTTCCACTTATAGTGTAGGTAGTGCCATTCCAATCGTAACTATAACAAGCTGTTTGTGTTTCATTAGATGCATTGTTTGGTCCAGCTTCTGTATAATCTGCTACATTGTTACCATTTATATCAGAAGGAGTTGTATATCCATCTACTGCACTGCTTACGGTTCCGTTTGCATTGAATGTGGGTGATGCTCCTCCTAAGATACCATCTCCATTATCATCTGTATATCCAGCTTCTACTACATCATTGCAGCCATCGTTATCACTATCTAACTCTAAGTAATCTGCATTGCCATCATTATCGCTGTCTGGCTCATTAGTGGTCTCCGTGTTATCAGACATCCCATCGTTATCTGTATCGGCATAGCCCGTATCGTTGCTATCCACCATTCCATCATTATTGGTATCGGATGCGCCATCTCCGCCTTCTACCACATCATAGATACCATCGTTATCCGCGTCTAAATCTAAGAAGTCTGCGTATCCATCACCGTCTGTATCTGGCGTAGGAACGGCTGTTCCACCGTTATCCGAATCATACGTATCTGCTAATCCATCTCCATCTGTATCCGTAGTTACATCTACTGTACCATTGCCATCTGTGTCTATTCCTCCTGCTTCTACGATATCTGCTATTCCATCGTTATCGCTATCTAAATCTAAGTAGTCAGGAGTTCCATCTCCGTCAGTATCACAAAAAGTTGCAAAATCAGCTCCAAATGTGAAATTCACATAATTTTCATCAGCTAAGTAATCAAATGATATTTCACTGAAAGTACCGTTCATTCTTAAAATAACATAACCTTCTTTACCCGTAATTTGAGTAGGGGAGTCTATCGTTACTGTACCACTTTGGAACAATACATCAACAGGGTTTGAAAACTGAATTGGAACAGATAGATTTAAGTTGAGCGCACCAATAGAAGAAAACAACAAAGTTGGGTTTAGGACAGGTTGATCAAATGTAATCGTATTGTTAGACTGAAATCTATTTTTAATTACAGTGGTATTTGGGATGTTATATTGTGCAGGGAATGTGTTGTAAGCAAAGATTGTTGGCGTAGTTTCAATATTAATGGAAGAGGTATAAGTATAGCCAATTCCATTAATTACTCCAGTTGCCGTTTTTCCGCTTACTTGTGGGGCTGAAGACCAATGGAAATCACTGATCATACATTCATTTACATCTAAAATACCGTCGTTATCATCATCTAAATCTGTAATATCTGGAATGCCATCTCCATCATAATCCATTATATTAAGAGTAACTATTATGCTGTCCAATAATTCTACATCACACCCATATTGACTAAAATTAATACCCAAAATTTTTAAACTTCTGGATGAATTAATTGAGTCAGAAGTTAAATAAATGGTGCTTCCATTGCCCATTTTGGGTGTACCAAAAAACTGGTTGTTATACATCAATTGATATAATACACCGTTTTGTGAGTTGGATATCGAAATGCTATCAACAATATTAACCTCACTTAATGTTATACTTTTTGGTAAGACACTTAATTGATTATTAGGTATCTGACATTGTACAGTTAAGTTATTAGAAGGATTGCCTTCACAATAACCAGGTGTTTTTGCTTTTACATAAACTTGTGCACCAGAATAAAACACATAAGAGGGTAAATTGGAAATGGTCCAATTTCCACTAACAACTACAGTATAATAATCAGAATACACATCGTCAACATAAAGAAATACGGTATCGTTTGTAGTACCTGTTCCTGATATAATGGAATCACCTTCTGTGATTGATGATGTGGTAATCGATGAAGAATTTGTGGAGAGAGACCCTATTGTTATAGAGTTTGAATTAGCACTTTCATTTCCGCAGTTAGCCAAGGTTGAGGTGGCATAAATGACATCACTAGGATTTAAAGCTAAACCACTAAAACTCCACGTACCATCGGATTGTAAGTTAGTAGAGTTGGAATTAGATCCGTTGATATATAGTTTGATTAAAGTTCCAGCTGGTTCAGAACAAATTCCAGAAATAGAGGAAATCGTGGTTGAAGTACAATATTCACCTAAAATGGTTGGTTCTACTGTTGTTGATGAAATAACTATGGAATCAGATGAAGGGGAAAAACAATCATGATCTCCACTGGCTGTAGACTGTATAAATCTAGATGTAATGGTGTCACATGAAAATAGTGGATCTACTGTAATACTGTAAGTTCCCGAAGAGGAGATAAGTGAACTAACGGCATTTATCTGACCGTTTATAAGTAAATAGATATATCCACTTTGTGGTGATGGTGCTCCATTTAGCAAAACAGAAACATCAACAGAATTAGAGCCAGCAAATACAGTGGTAGGATTAATAACTGGAGTTGGAGAAGTTACTGGCGAATAACCTCCTCCTTGAGAAACACACTCAAAAGCTGGAAGTGATGGACATCCTGTCAAAGAATCAATTTGATAGATGACGTACCCACCCTCATTTATGCAATCAACCCCGCTACCAGCATTGCATCCTCCTGTGTTACCAGTGCATTTCCAAACCCATTCACCAATAGAAGTAACAGGTAAAAAACTACTCAAGGTTGCATTGGGATTTGCTGGATATAAAGTGCCATCAGGAAAGTATACTTCTATATCCGATCCAGGTATCCCAGTACCGCATATGTTTTTACCGGATGAATTAGTAATGATGGGTGCAGGTAGAGGTGTGCCATTACAACTTTTTATAATTTGATATTCACACCATATGGAGGAAGTGGATTTATTTGGTTCCGTTTGAGAAACGGAAAGAGTATCTCCATTAGAAAGTGCAGGAATAGTGGTGAACCAGTTTCCATTGATATTAACAATGGTATTACCTTGGTTAATGCCGTTAACATAAACTTCAACTGTCGCACCTATAGATCCGGTTCCATTAATTTGAGTGTCGCCAGTAGAATAAGTGTTAGTTAGTTGAGGGCAAGGAGATAATTCTGGACAATCTACACCTGGAGCACAAGGAGGGTAGTTGTCCACAATAGTGTTGTAACATAATTCTAGGTTGGTACAATTACTTACTCCTCCAACATCTGATGCTGAACTTGGATTACATAAGGTGGATTTGTTTGAAGCCATGTTGTCTATTATGGCAATTCTTACAGTGCTATTGCTATTAAACCCAGGGAATGCACCTGTATTTATGATGTCATTAATATTGACAAAAAAATCATAGAAATAATTTCTTGGAGCACAAATGGTAGAAAAGGCAATGGATTTTTGATAATTGGTTGTGCCTAGGTAAGATAAAACAGGGGTGCAATTCATATTGTCCATGTCGTAAACATGAACACCAAATTTGGTAGCCAGTACAATTTCCATTTCAAATCCTGGGTTATATACTGAATAATTTGGATCAGCATTTGGCCCACTGTATCCAAATTTACCATCTAAATCAATTAACAGGGAATAGCTTTTTGCATTAGGCGAAGTACCACCCATTCTAAATCGAAATATCCAATTACCAGAACCATCAACAAATTGTTGACACGGATCTTCAGTCCCAGAATCAACAAAATCGGTGAATCCACATGTAGCCCCATTGTTTATGTCAGCAAAAGGTTCTGGGCCAGGAAAAATAATAGGCACCATAGGAATTTCACTAGAAAGTTGGTCTTCATTGGTGAATCCATTTGAGGTTTGTGAAACAAAACCATCTTGATTAGGGTCAAGCACTAATGATCCAGATCCTGTAGCGGGTTCATAAATGTACCCTGGTATTTGAGAAAAAGAATCAAAACATAAAAAAAGAAAACTAAAAAATAAAAATGATAGATTTAATGGTAAAGAGGAGTGAATTTTTTTTTCGTTTTTCATTGTGAAATGTTGAATCTAAATCAAATATAAATCTTATTAAACTTACAAAAAAAATTATATCCGAAAAATGCCATGGGAATATAAGCTAAACTCAAATCAACTACATTAAACCCAATGGGAGAAGGGAGTTGAATAACCATCATTGTTCCTCCTATCATAAAGAAAACTCCTATAGTTAATGCGACTAATAGTTTATGGTTAGGCGCTATCCATGCTGCAACAGCTCCTCCAATTAGACTTCCTAGTGCATGTGCTAAAAAAGGCATGATAAAATGTTGGAATTGAAATAAATGAATCGTTTTTTCCAATGATTCCAAAGATGAATTGTCAGCTCCATTTGGAAGGGGAATGACCATAGTGCTGACCGAAATGATGAGCATATTTGCTAAGCTTCCAAATACAACACCCGTAAAAACAGCTAAAAAATAGTGTAAGACTTGTTTCATTCTGTTTGGTTTACTAATTCATTAATATATATTTTATCTCCATCATTATTTTTTTCAGAAACCGTATATATAATTGATTTGTTCATGTTTTTTTTATAAATAATCTCTTGCCCGATCTTCAGTTTTACGTTACTTGTTGAGTTTGGCGAGAGAGAAGGACTCATTACACCAGGAATGATAAGAGGAATTGATTTAGATGATCTATTAACAAGCTGAAGATTTATTTCTCTCACATCAACTTGTTGTTCTTTTAACTTGTTGACATCTTCGTGACCAAAATGAACCACTTTTTTAAAATCGTTACCATTTTTAAATTGTATAGTACAGTTTTTCTTCACAAGAATTTCAGTAGATGCATGCCCATCAAGATCAAAACTAGAAATTTCCTTTTGATTATTAGCGTAATTCACTGACACGGTTAGCTCGCCAACCCCTCTATTTTTTAATATAACATTAGCCGGTAATGTTTCTTCTAGTTGAATGGACACATGTTTTTTAGGGGGGATTATTAATACATTTTTCACTTTACAGCTTTGTGCTGAGATCAGCCAAATCATGAGTGCGAAAATTCTTTTTAAAGTCATTTTAAGGATCTTTTTTACTAAAGTTGAAAATTATTTAAAATAATAAAGAAAAATTAAAATTAATTTAGTTAAAATATTAATTCAGGATTCTAAAATTATCTCTCTTTTTATTCTTAAATTAGTCAATTACGACTAAATATTAAAATAATATTTTACAATTCACAATTGTGAATAAAATTTGTTCATTAAATGTTGAAAACCTAATCATTGTTATGCTTGCATAATAAAAAAATGTGCCGTACACTTGTACCATCAAATGAGAGACAGAAGGGTCACGATTTGTGAAACATCTCGAAGTTAGATTTGCTTTAAAAGAAACGAAAGAAAAACAACATGTTTGTTTTTTGAAAGATTTATCCAAAGTTGCTTTTATAAATGTGGAAAAAGAGAAATCTTTTACATGAAATATAACTTCTAACTCAAAAAGTTCTTCGGAATGATTTGATAGGCCAGTGAAAGTTTAAAGTGATTTATACGGCAACTGGATCAAACGGCTCAAAGGAGTGTTTGGTAGATGATAGTAACGCATCTTGGAAAGCAGTATGCTAGAACACATTTAAATTAAAAGCGATTTTAATTAACTGAATGTAAATTCAAATGTGATTTAGCTAGTTAAAAAAAAGAAATTTTTTAAATGACATTGCTTCCTAAGTTTACTGCTATTCCTGCAGTAAATAGATTAATTTTAAGAGGTCAGTATCTGGGCCAAATGAATTAAAGTTGTGCTTGGAAAGTACAACTGGATGTGGTGAAGCACTTCGAAAACGAACAATTTGGTTGGTGTGATGAAAGAGTTTAATTAGTTAAACTTGAAAAACGCAAGTTCAAAAGTGACATTAATCTAAAGCAGAAGAAGAGAAATTTTCGATGTTAAGTTTGTTTTCTAAATCGAACTAAGTTCGACATGCTAAATGGAACCTGTTGCCTGCAATAGTTAAAGTTTAGATCAAGAAAATTCTTTGAATTTTCAAGATAGGTGTCAGAAAGTAGATAAGGCTCTATGAGCTTTAGTA
Organism: Crocinitomicaceae bacterium; assembly: GCA_038134525.1. Taxonomy (GTDB): domain Bacteria; phylum Bacteroidota; class Bacteroidia; order Flavobacteriales_D; family Parvicellaceae. Next base: position 7,104 of record JAYPVI010000027.1, on the reverse strand, counting down.
ACTTGAACTCTTTAACTGTAGTTTGATGGTCAGTTATACTGATTAAAAGGCGGAATTTTCCTTGTGAAGGTTCCGCCTTTACTGTTTTTAACATTAATATTTCTTACACTCTGTTTTTTCAAAATATATTTGTGAAATGACAGGTTGCTTTATACAAAATAAACTCAGTTTAGCTTTTTTTCTATTTGCAATTTCAATTTTCAATGGAAATTCTTTATTTGGTCAAATTAATGAGGTGTATAATATTTCAAATGAAGTTTGGGATAGTTATAAATTAAAGAATGCTAAAGAATCAAGGTTAATTGAATATAAAGACAATGATGAGGAATTACTAGCCAAATTAGTATTACTAGAGCTTATTAATAAGCATCGTAAAAAACACCATAAACAGTTGGTTGAACTGGATATTCACGCCTGTCGTTCTGCTAATAAAACAGCTCAAGATGCGACTTTAAATAAATACATGGGCCACTGGGACTCTCAAGGTAAAAAGCCTTATCATCGCTATGCATTAGATGGGGGTGAAGCTCATGTTTCTGAAAATGCTTCTGGTGTGGAAAGTACAGATTTTTTTAAGCAAGATATAGATGAAATGATTTCTTTAATGAAAGAGAATCATATGCTTATGTACAATGAAAGGCCTCCTTTTGACGGTCACCGAGTGAATATTTTAGATCCACATCACAACTATGTAGGTTTAGGCGTAGCTTATGATGGTAGTTCTTTTTGTTACTATGAGGAATTTATCAATGATTATTTAGCTAAGTCATCAACTAAACTTCTAAATGGAGAAGTTAATATGTTTTTTACTATTCCAGATCAGTTTTATTTAGTGGGTCTTTCCATTTCTTATGATCAGCCATTTAAACCCATGACAAGAAAAGAATTGAATACGAAAACAAGTTACCTAGACGAGGGTGAAATCAACACTTTTATTTGGGACGATGAGGTAATATGTGAAAACAACAATTGTGAATATTCATTTAACATAAAGGGCAATCAGATTGCCTATGTTAAAGTGCTCATAAGTAAGAAAAAACCAAACGAATTTGTTAAAGATTCTAAGGATTCATTCCCTGTTTCGGGATGGGTGTTTTACAAAGGAATGCAGTTGGATTAACCTATTTTGGATAAGACGGTATAATCCAATAATTAAATGAGTAATCTTTGTAAGGTAGTTGGTATTCTTCTCTTGGAAGAGCACCCCAACTGTTCACACATCCTACACCTGAGCTAAATCCATCTATGTTTACGAATACATTTTTTCTAGGTACAAAAAGTTTTCCATGTTTTTGTGTTGTGGTCTTGTCGGGTCCACTATCCAAATCTTCTTGCGTAAAATGACTTGCGCTAAAATGAAAAAGTTCATCAGAAATAAATTGAATACTGCTGCCATTACCGTTGCTGAACTTAACCCATCGAGTATCGGTTCTATTTCCATTTTCTTGAGGTCGGGCATAGTTGGTGTGCATGTTAGAAATAGATGAACTGTATTTACCTACCATAACTCCATTTTTCCTGTCTACATAAGATTCACCGGGGCCATTTCCATACCATTGGCATTGTGAAAAATAGTCAGGGATTTCAAATTGATTTCCAAATCGATAAATAGGGGAGTGTTCCCCTTTAATGGATGATAGTTGATTTGAAATATGGAGTCTGCCATTAGCGAAAATTTCATAGTTTTTGGTTAGTTGGGCATCTCCATTTAAAATGGCTGTAGAAAAGCTTAAGTTAATTTCGCCTTTGTTTTTTTGATTGATGTTGTAGCTAAAATTGGTGTGGTTTCTGCCAACAGTTTTCCACTCGTTGTATTTCACTGGTGTATTGGCGCCATAGTCATTATCAACTGGTGCTCTCCAAAAATTAAAATGACCTCCTTCCTTTATAAATTCGGTGCCATCTACTACATATTTGGTTAGGGTAGCTGATGCTGTGTTAATGGTAATTTGGAAATTACTCCCACTAATTAGAATTTCATTGCCATTCATTACCGTTGTTATTTTGCCATTGGAAATCGTGCTAATATGAGGAGATTCTCTTTGGTTAATAGGGTACTCATATTGCGCAATAATTTGTCCTTTTTTTAATCCTAATTCATCTTCTTTTAAAGTGGCAAATAGGTGAATAAAAAACTCAGCATGCGGATTGATTTTACTTTTGTAGGGAATGAATACATTCGTAATTTCTTGAGGCAATAATGAAATATTTTCAATTATTCCTTTTTCTATTGGACTGCCATTCTCAATTAGCGACCATTTTAAAATAACATTGCTTAGATCTTTGAAAAAATGATTGTTTTTTATCCTTATTTGTCCAAGTACTTTAGTCTTTGAAAATTCAATATTTTGATAAACTACTTTGGCTTCTAACATGTGGGGGTTCAGTGATTTATCTGCTGCAATCAATCCATTATTTAAAAAGTTATGATCACTTGGAGTTCCTTTAGGTCCAAAATCACCACCGTAGGCAAAGTAAGGCCTGCCATCATTAGTGTTGGTTAATAATCCTTGATCTTGAAAGTCCCAAATAAATCCACCTTGAAGTTTGTCGTATTTTTTAAAAAGATCCCAATATTCCTTAATTCCACCTAAACTATTTCCCATAGCATGAGCGTATTCACATAATATAAAGGGTCTTTCTTGCTTTTCATTCTGTGCATATCTCTCCAAATAATCATAATCTGAGTACATTAACCCAACCACATCGGTATTCCAATCTAAAACGGAACGTTCGTATACTACAATTCTCGTGCTGTCCATAGATTTAGCCTTGTTGTATGTAGCATAAAAATTACAACCATTACCACCTTCATTTCCCAATGACCATGCTATAATACAAGGGTGGTTTTTATCCCGTTCAATCATCCTCGTGGTTCGTTCCAAATGTGCTTTCATCCAAGTGGAATCGTTGCCCAACGTTTGGTCTGGATCATATCCCATTCCATGCGACTCAATGTTAGCTTCATCATATACGTACAAGCCATATTCATCACACAGGTCATACCAGTAGGGGTGGTTAGGGTAATGGGAAGTTCTTACCGCATTAATGTTATTGCTTTTCATGATGAGTATGTCTTCTAACATGTCTTCTTTAGATACCACATGGCCTGTTTTCATATTATGTTCGTGCCGGTTAACTCCTTTAATGAGAATGGGTTGACCATTGATAAGCAATTGACTTCCTTCAATTTTAACATTTCTAAATCCAATGTTTTTTTGAATAACATCAATCGTCCTCCCTTTTTTATCTACTAATTCTATTTGGATTTCGTAGAGATTAGGAATTTCAGCACTCCAAGCATCAATACTTTTTAAAGTTGCACTATGAAAAATGGTTTTGGATAACTCTTTCTTTAAGGAAATTTCTTTGGTTTCTTTTAGAACTGTTTTCCCTTCTCTGCTCAACTTTATATTTATTTTACCCTTGAATTTAGTGGCATTGTTGGCACTTATAAGCGTTTTTAAATTAAATATGCCATCTTCATAATCTTTACTTAAATCCGCAGTAATGGTAAAATCCTGAAGGTGCACTTTTTCTTTGGTGTACAAAAATACATCTCGTTCAATTCCTGCTAATCGCCAAAAATCTTGATCTTCTAAATAACTTCCGTCACACCATCGGTATACCTCAACGGCAATTTGATTTTTACCTTGTGCTATAAAGGGAGTAATATCGAATTCCGCAGGAAGTTTTGAATCTTGATTGTACCCAACTTGTTTTCCATTTATCCAAACAAAAAAACAAGTTTTAACGGCACCAAAATGAAGAATAATATCCTTACCAGTCCAGCTATTGGGAACTTCAAATTCTCTTTTGTATGAACCCACTGGGTTATTGTCATCGGGCACATCTGGTGGATTGGGGGTGCTGTGAAAACTAAAGGGGTAGGGAATGTTAACATAAATGGGTATACCATAACCATGCAGTTGCCAGTTTGCAGGAACAGGAATGGTATCCCAATTGGAAACGGAAAAATCAGTTTTGTAAAATTCAATGGGTCGACTAGACGGATTTTTGGCCCATTTAAACCTCCAAAACCCGTTTAGTGATAAATATCTTTTTGATTGATTGATGTCATTTTCTTGGGCGAGCTTTACATTTTCGAAAGCAAAAAAACTAGCGTGGGCTGGAAGCTTATTTATTTCAACAATGGCAGGATCCTCTATAATGGGTAGTAGGGTTTGCGCTGTTGAATCAAAGAAATAAAACAACATAAAACTTAAACTATAAATCGTTTTTTGGAGCTGGATTAGCTTTTGCATACTTTATTATTGAAAGGCCAAAATACTATTTTCATCAGCACTTATCGTGATTAAACCCTACATTTAACACATGTCTCAAATAGATGCTCATTACACGCTTCAAATTAATTCCCCTGGAAGAATAAATATAATTGGTGAACATTTAGATTATAATGGAGGACATGTATTGCCAGGTATTATTGACTTAGCTACAACCATTCATTTTTCAACCAATGGTAACAATAGTTATGAAGTTTCCTCTTTAGCATTCATTGAAAAGTTAACATGTGAAATTCACCACTATGAGCTGTCAAAAACCAATTGGCATAACTACGTAATTGGTGTAGTACATGGCTTAAATAAACTTAGGCCAACTAAAATTAAAGGCTTTAAAGCAGATATATCCAGTAAAATTCCAGTTGGTGCAGGGTTAAGCTCTTCCGCTGCACTTACATGTGGAATAGCAAGGGGGTTAAATGCATTATTTCAACTTAATCTCTCTAAAAATGAGCTCATGATTGTTGCGCAAAAGGCAGAACATGACTTTGCAGGCACTCCATGTGGAATAATGGATCAATACACCATCATGCATGGTCAAAAAAATCAGTTATTGTATTTAAATTGTGATGAGCTAACTCATGAAGAAATCAAAACAGATATGTCCGATTTTCAGTGGGTATTATTCAATACCAATGTAAAGCACGAACTACAAAACTCAGCTTATCAAGAAAGGGTAATAGAAACCCAGACAGCCCTAAAAATTATTCAATCAGTTCAACCTCAAGTTAAATCGCTTGCTCAGGTTTCTATGGAAATATTAGGGGAACTTAAAAATCAATTTTCTACAAAAATCTATAATCGTGTTTTATATGTGTTGCAGGAGCAAAATAGAGTAGAGAAAGCTGTGTTGCAAATAAGCGCTGGTAATTGGATTGAACTAGGAAAGTTGTTATACGACACGCATAATGGTTTAAAAAATCTGTATGAAGTAAGTTGTCCGGAGTTGGATTATTTGGTTGAATTAACCCAACCCTTAAAAGAAGTTTATGGTGCAAGAATGATGGGTGGGGGATTTGGTGGGTGTACACTCAATTTAGTCAAAAAAGAGGCTGTTGAAAAGGTAGTGAAGCAGGTGTCAGATGTGTTTAATAAACAGTTTAAAGTTCCTTGTACGCCCATCGTTTTATAGTAGACCAAAAATAATAAAATCATTATTCGTGTATTTTTTACACTAATTTAATTAAGTTTACTTACTAAGTTTAAATTTCACCAACATGAACGGAAGTTTCGAAACCATAGATTACCTCATATTTTTAGGTTATGCAGTATTAATTTTATTTGTAGGGCTTTGGGTGTCAAGAGAAAAAGACGGAAAGCAAAAAAATGCAGAAGATTACTTTTTGGCCAGTAAGTCATTGCCGTGGTGGGCTATAGGAGCATCATTGATTGCTGCTAATATTTCAGCGGAACAATTTATTGGGATGTCAGGTTCTGGCTTTGCTTTGGGTTTAGCTATTGCTTCTTACGAGTGGATGGCTGCCATTACATTAATCATAGTGGGTAAATTCTTTCTACCCATTTTCATTGAAAAAGGCTTGTATACCATTCCTGAATTTGTAGAGAAACGATTTTCTACCAACCTTAAATCTATACTGGCTGTTTTTTGGATTTGCTTGTATGTATTTGTCAATTTAGCTTCTGTACTTTATTTAGGTTCACTTGCTCTTGAAACGATCATGGGTGTGCCAATGATGTATGGCGTGATTGGGTTGGCTTTATTTGCAGCTGCTTATTCTTTGTATGGAGGTTTGTCTGCTGTGGCTTGGACAGATGTTATACAAGTGGTGTTTTTAATATTAGGTGGATTGGTTACTACTTATTTAGCGCTCAATGCGGTGTCTGATGGGGGAGGAATGGTAGCTGGTTTAAAACAAATTTACCAAGCTGCTCCCGAAAAGTTTACCATGATTTTGGATGAAGAAAATAAATATTTTAAAGACTTGCCTGGTTTGGGGGTACTGGTTGGTGGGATGTGGGTGGCTAACCTCTACTATTGGGGTTTTAACCAATACATTATTCAGCGAACATTAGCGGCTAAATCACTAAAAGAATCTCAGAAAGGGATATTAATGGCAGCTGGATTAAAATTAATTATTCCACTCATAGTGGTTATTCCAGGAATTGCGGCATTTGTCATGGTTAATGATTCTTCCATTATGGCAGGATTAGGAGATATAGCCTTACAAAATATGCCTAATGCAGATCAAGCGGATAAGGCTTATCCGTGGTTATTGCAGTTTTTGCCATCTGGGTTAAAAGGGTTAGCTTTTGCTGCCTTAGCTGCAGCCATTGTGTCTTCTTTGGCTTCTATGTTAAACTCTACATCCACCATATTTACCATGGACATCTACAAGCAATACATCAAGCCTAATGCATCAGACAAACAAACGGTAAATATGGGAAGAATATCGGCTGCTGTGGCGTTACTTATTGCTAGTATTATGGCGCCATTATTGGGCGGTATAGACCAAGCTTTTCAGTTTATTCAAGAATACACTGGTGTGGTAAGTCCTGGTATATTGGCGGTATTTATTTTGGGCCTATTTTGGAAAAAAACGTCCAACAAAGCCGCAATTGTTGGATCGTTAGCATCCATTCCAATAGCCATGTATTTTAAGGTGGCCCCAAAGGGGTGGTCAAGTAGTGCTTTTTTTGTAGATGTCCCTTTCCTAGATCAAATGGGTTACACGGCTCTGTTAACTATGCTCGTCATTATTTTAATTAGCTATATTCAACATAAAGGTAGTGATGATGAAAAAGGTATAGAAATTTCTAAAGAAACTTTCAAAACTTCACCCAT
>JAYPVI010000026.1:0-13756 GCA_038134525.1 Crocinitomicaceae bacterium | reverse complement strand
CAATTTATCCTGAATACGATGAATTTCGTCATAATAATTTAGGTTTTTATCTAAGCATAGATTAAATTGGTTAAAATTTAAGTTATGCTTCGTACCTACATAAAACTTTTTTTGGTTTCCATTGTTTTAATGGCATCTTCTAATTTAATATCACAAACTTTAATAACAGATGGTTCATACACCCTAGAACCCAATGGATTAAAACATAATTATAATTATTCTATATCTCAAAATTTCTATGAAGCATCACTTTTTTCAGCATTACCTAATAATTCGATAAGTGAATTACATTTTAAGTGGGATGGTACTGGTGCAGCTAATATTAGATGTGAAATATTTATGGCTAATTCCTCTCAAAGTTCAGTTAATGGTTCATATAATTGGGATGTAACTTCTGCTTTTACACCAGTTTTTAACGGTATAATAAATACCAGTTCAGCACCTGTTGGAATCCAATCATGGATTACTGTTCCATTAGATGTAAATTTTGTCTATGATGGCACATCAAATATCTGTTTAATGATCAATAACACTTCTGGAAATGTTCATACAGGAACATTTGTATGTGCAAGTTCTCCTAATTATCAGAGTATTTATGATTATAAAGATTTAGGTCCACCTTACAGTACAGACCCTGCTGACCTAGCTAGCACATGGGGTGTTTGGACTGGAAAGCGATACCCTGCATTACAAGTAACAACGGTTTCGTCTTGTACATCGTACAACATAACTTATAATGCAAATGGAGGAACTGGCACAACAAACTCAACATCAGGCTGTCTAAATTTAACGGTTTCCTCAAATAGCTTTGCCAATAGTGGATACACATTTACCGGATGGAATACAGCTACTGATGGAACAGGTACTTCATATGCAGCTGGTGCAACCTATAGTTCTTCAGCTGATGTTACACTTTATGCACAGTGGTCCCCCAATGCTGCAACAACTACAGGTAGTGGTGGTAATTGGAGTGACGGATCTACTTGGTCTACTGGAATTGCTCCTGTTGAGGGTGCTGATGTCACTATAGATGATGATATTATTGTAGACGTTAACACCAATTCCATTGGAAATTTAGAATTAAATGCAGATGTAACCATTAGCTCTTCAAGAACTCTTTCTGTTAATGGAACAACAACCCTTAATGATGGAACTTCACTCATTATAAATGGAAATTATGATGCTAATGGTGACTTTGATGCTAGTGCTGGTTTAACCCCAACTGTTAGTATAGGTAGTAGTGGAAAATTGATGCTTTCAAGTACCATCACTAGTTTGGGTAATTTAAGCAGTTCTGTTGGTACCGTAGAGTTAGATGGGGCAAGTAACCAGAATATTCCAGTTACAACGTTTAATAATTTAATTTTAAATAATTCTGCTGGCGCCACATTAACAGGAGCTGTTCGAGTAAACGGAACACTAACAATGACGTCAGGAGACTTGACAACAAGTTCTTTAAACCTTCTCACAATTAAAAGTAGTATGTCAGGATCTAGTGCAAGCAGTCATGTGGTAGGACCAGTTAAATATACTTCATCATCTACAACCCCTTGCACAGTAGGTATCGGTACAGGCACATTATATCACCCTGTTATTATTGGTGCCCTAACTGCAACAACAGAAAATTACACAGTAGAATATAAAACAGGTACACCATACAATAGTGGAACTTTAGATTATATAAATTACGCAGCTGGTGTTCCAATTAATGGAAGTAATGTCCAATATGTTTGTAATGATTATTATTATGATATTACAAGAACGGGAGCAGTAAATGCCAATATAACAATTAGTTTTAGTGGTGTAGGAATTTCAAGTATTCCGTCAGAATCAAATCAATATTTAATGCATTATAATACTACTACTAATGAATGGGAAGAAATGGCAGTTTCCTCAAGAGGATCAAATACGGTAACTGCTACAGCCACCTCTTTTAGTCCATTTGGTCCTGGTTCTGGTGGTGATGCCCTACCCATCGACTTAGTATCCTTCACTGGAGCTTGTGAAAACAACGAGACGGAATTGGAGTTTGTAGTAGCTTCTCAAGTCAATAACGATTATTTCAGTATATACCGAAGCGCCAATGCTACAGACTGGAACTTAGTAGGAGAAATTGAAGGAGCAGGAAATACCAGTACACAGTTAACATACAAATGGATAGATAATAACCCATTGAGTGGTGTAAGCTACTACAAATTAGCTCAGACTGATTATGACGGTACATCGGAAACGTTTAGTCCTATTGCAGTAATGTGTGAAGCTTCAGCTATAGATGGGTACAGTGTCTATCCAAATCCAGCTAATGAGGTATTGAATATAGACTTAGAGTTAGAAAACTATCAAGGTGATGATGTGTCAATAGAAGTGATAGACATTAATGGTAAAATCATTCAACTACAACAGGTGCAGTTGAATAGAGGATACAATCACTTAGAAGTAGACTTATCGGAAGTTCCAAGAGGTGTATACATGATCAACTTTGTAGGAACTAGAGATTACATTAAAGAATCTAGAATCATTAAGCAGTAAACTTATAAAAATTTTAAATCAAAAGCCTTCCATTTTGGAGGGCTTTTTTTATGCCCTTTTGGCACACTCCACACACAAAGAAGACTCTGGCATAAGTAACAACCTAGCTTCTTGTATGGGTTTTTCGCATAGCGTACATAAACCAAATTGGGGTTCATCTAATCTACTTAATGCCAAGTTTAATTTTTTCTGTTTCTCTGCTGCATTCCGTAATAAACGGTCGTTTATGGTTTTGTTATTTATGGCATACATTCTGCTTATTCTGCCAATAGCATTCTCTGGCTCAATGGGAGCAGCCAGTTTTTTAATTTCTTCGATTTCCGATTCAAGCTGCTTAATTTTATCAATTATGGTCTTTTTTAGCTTCTTTTTATCCATAAGTCCATCTAATTTAATATTTTAATTTCCTAAATGTTTCCATTTGTTTGAATTTTTAAAACCCATACCTCACGCTGATCCCCTTCCATATGATCAAGTTAACGTAACGTATAAAAAGCTTCGACTCAAAGTATTTGCAGGTATTTTTTTAGGCTATGCATCCTATTATTTGGTACGAAAGAATTTTTCACTAATCAAACCAGATTTAATTGATATGGGTTGGGATAAAGCCGACCTGGGGCTGGTTGGTGCAGCTTTATCCATCGCCTATGGCATTTCCAAGTTTGTAATGGGAAATGTATCGGATAGAAGTAATCCAAAAGTGTTTTTAGCTTTAGGCTTGCTGGGTTCTTCTATGATTATGTTGTACTGGGGTTTTTCCAATTGGGTTTTTGCTTCTTTAACGGCCATGGTAGTCTTAAATTTTTTAAACGGCTGGTTACAGGGAATGGGATGGCCTGCTTGTGGCAGAACATTATCGCATTGGTTTAGCTTAAAAGAAAGAGGTACAGTAGTTTCGTTTTGGAATGTGGCCCATAATGTGGGTGGCGCTTTAATGCCCATTCTATTTGTATGGGGATTAAGTCTTTTTAGTAACGATTTCAAAGCGGCCTTTTATTTTCCAGCTATTGTTTCTATAGTGATGGTGTTTGTAGTATATAAATTAATGGAGGATACACCTCAGTCCAAGGGATTACCGCCTGTTGAAGTGTATAAAAACGATAAAGCAGGTGCTGTAGGTCAATTGGAAAAGGAGTTGTCCTCAAAAGAAATATTCCTGCAATATGTACTAAATAACAAATGGATATGGCTCATTGCTTTTGCTAATGCATTTATTTATTTGATCCGTTACGGGGTGCTGGATTGGGCTCCTACCTATCTTTCTGAAGTAAAAGGATTCGATAAAACAGCCTACAGCTGGGCATTTGCCAATTATGAATTAGCCGGAATTCCAGGTACAATTTTGTGTGGTTATCTCAGTGATAAGTGGAGCAGAGGTCATCGCGCTCCCATTACCATCATTTATATGGTATTGGTTATGGTGTTTACCTTTATATATTGGAAAAATCCAGCGGGTAACCCGACTGTTGATTTAATTGCCTTATTCGCTATAGGATTTCTCATTTATGGCCCAGTTATGATAATAGGCGCCTTTGCGTTAGACCTAGTCCCCAAAAAAGCGGCAGGAACAGCAGCAGGGTTTACAGGTCTGTTTGGATATCTTGGGGGTGCACTTAGTGCAGAACTTATCATTGGTGCAGTAGCCGATCATTTTGGTTGGGATGCTTGTTTTATTCTTCTTATTGTAAGCTCAGCTCTAGCTATAGGAATAATAGCGCTTACGTTAAAAAGAAAGGTAGAAGTAGCTTAAGTGTTTTGTTTTTTACTTCCTCTATATAATGGTAAATGAACCAGCTTTGTTTCTATTGGTCCGTTATAGAGTTTTATTTTTCTTTTGGGTCTTAAACCTAAATGTTTAATGGCTTCTAAGTTTCCACTTAAAATCCATGCGTCACACCCTTCCCAGAAATGTTTTAATCGACTTCCAATCTCGTTGTAAAAAGAATGAATTTTCTCTTGGGGCAAACGGACATTGTAAGGAGGGTTTATGACCAACATGGCTTTTTCAACTGGTTTTTGGAGCTGGAAAAAATTAGCTTCTTTTATTATGGCATCGTTAGGTGAAATTTGATTGAGGTGTGTTCTGGTGGCGAATACCAATTTATTCAACTTATCGTACCCATATAATTTAGGTTGTGTGGTGTTTTTGGCTTTCTCAGCTTCAGCTTTTAATTTTCCCCAAAGCTTATGATCATAGCTTTGGTGCTTCACAAAACCAAATAGGGGACGTAACAAACCTGGAGCAATATGTTGAGCTTGAATTAGTGCTTCACATAGAAAGGTGCCTGAACCACACATCGGATCAATGATAGGGGTATTAGGCTCCCAATCCGAAAATGTTAAGATACCTGCGGCAAGTACTTCGTTGAGTGGAGCTACACCTGTGATGGATCGATATCCTCTTTTGTAAAGCGGTTCACCGGAAGTGTTCCATAGCAAATGGACATGATCTTGCGTAACACGGACTAAAAAACGTTGATCCGGATTTTCTCTGTCTACATTAGGTCTTTTACCAGTTGCTTTTTTAAACTGGTCTACAATGGCATCTTTAACTTTTAAAGCCACAAATTTGGAGTGATTAAAGTGGGTAGAATGCACAACGCTATTCAGCATGAAGGTTTCATGCAGTGTAAACTCTTTAGTCCAATCATATTGATAGGCGCCTTTGTATAACTCTTTTTCATTTTTAGCTTGGTAACGATGTAATTCAACCAATACATCTAAGGCCAATCTACACCACAGATTAAGTAAATAAATTTCCTTTTGTCCCCCTTCAAGATAAACCGCTCTTTTTCCAATATTAGGTGTAATTCCGGTAATTTGATGAACTTCTCGGGCAAGAATATCTTCAAAACCAGCATATGTTCTCACTACGATATTCATGATTTCCCCTCCTCTTCTTCGTCCATTTCTTCAAAATCCACATAAAGATCATCTTCAAGATCGACTTTTTCAGTAGATTGACTTCCAGTTTGGTTGTTCATTTTCTCAAACTCTTTCATCATATTATCTAGTGGATTCTTCTTTTGGGGAGGTTCTTTACCCGATAATTTTAAAAACAAAAGTTGGGTATAAACCACACCTCGTTGAATCATGCTAAGCATAAAAATAATGCCAGCAAAACCAAAAATCCACTTTAAAATGGGTGTTTGATATATATCATCTATGGTAGTTAAAAACCAGTAATTAACAGGGTTGTAGTTTAAAAAGTAACCTACTGTTTCTGGTAATCCTACACAAGCGGCATACACGACAATGGAAATGCCTACTAGGTGTTTTTCATAGGTTAACTCGTTTGTTTTTTGTAATGGGTTTCCAAACTTAAAATTAGTGGAAACAGATGCAACAAAGCGGAATAAGTTTTGTTTTTTATTGAGTTTGCCAGCTAAATAAAGAGTAAGAATTAACCCTCCACTAATCAGAACTCCCCAAACGAGAGCAGGTTGATCATTTTGATCAGCTAAAAATTGAACGGCAGTAGAGTAGGTAATGGTGCTGATAAACAAATAACGTATAGCTTTAAAGCTATGATCCACAGCAATATGTTGCTTTAATCCAAATAGCAACGTCTTGGGAAGTTGTACCACAAACCACCATATAAAATTAAATACCATGTAAACAATACACAGGTAAAAAATATATTCAAGTACTATCATTGAGCGGCAAATATACTTGAATACAAATCAAAAGCACCATAAAACAGAAATAACAACCTTTTGTATATATTCGCAATTCAATTCAATATCATGAGAAAAGCAATCCAAACTTCATTTCTACTTTTTCTTTTATCTATAAATATATCGCATGCCCATGAGGGCATGTGGATTCCTTCTCTTCTAAAAGTGTTAGAAGGTCAAATGCAAAGTGAGGGCATGCAAATTACGGCAGAAGACATTTACAGCATTAACCAGTCTAGCCTCAAGGATGCCATTGTTCATTTTGGTGGGGGATGTACCGCTGAAGTAGTCAGTAAAAAAGGATTGATCTTGACTAATCATCATTGCGGTTACAGTCAAATTCAACAACATAGTTCGTTAGAAAATAACTTGTTGAAGGATGGGTTTTGGGCCATGTCCATGAAAGAAGAATTAAAAAACCCTGGTCTTACAGCCACTTTTATTGTTCGAATTGAAGATGTAACGGAAAAGGTGTTAAATGGAGTAAAAGATCAAAACAGCGATGAAGGCAATAAAACCATGTTGGTCAACATCGAAGCCATTGAAAAAGCAGCGGTAAATCAACCCAACTATAAGGCATCTGTAAACCCTTTTTATTATGGTAATAAATATTTCATGATTGTTTCTAAGACCTATAAAGACGTTCGCTTAGTAGGAGCTCCCCCAAGTTCCATGGGCAAATTTGGAGGCGATACAGACAATTGGGTTTGGCCTAGACATACTTGCGATTTTTCCATGTTTAGAATTTATGCAAATTCAGACAATGAACCTGCTGAAATTTCAGATGATAATGTTCCTTATCAGGCTCCTAGAGCTTTAGATATAGCCATTGATGGGGTGAAAGAAAATGATTTCACCATGGTATTTGGTTTTCCGGGTAGAACTTCTCAATACCTGACTTCAATTGCAGTAGAAAATTACATTGCTAAATTACTGCCAGCAAGAATTGAAATGCGAAAAAACAGCTTAAGACACATTGATGCTGCCATGTCAATGGATGAAGCAACCTACATTAAATACGCTTCAAAACAGTCTAGAATAAGCAATGCCTACAAAAAGTGGATTGGACAAGATTTAGGTCTTAGGAAAAAAGAAGCGGTAAAGAAAAAGCTAAATCTCGAAAAAGATTGGGTAACCAAGGGTAAAGGGAATCAAGCTTTGTTAGATCAACTTTTTGAACTGGAAAATAAAAAAGTGGAAGCTCAAATGGCTTACAATATGTTTGTTGAATTTTACTATTACGGGCCTGAAATGATAAGATGGGCCACCGGATTTAATGAACTAGCCAACTCAAAAGAATTTGAGAAAGAGGCGAAGAATAAATCAAAAAACATGCAGAATTTTTTCAAAAATTACGATGTCAATATCGATAAAAAAGTTTTTGCTTCCCTAGTTCCTATTTACATAAAGCATGTGAAAAAAGGGTTGCTCTCTAAAGAATTAATTGATTTAGTAAATAAATATCCTTCTAGCGAAGAAATGGTAGAGGTGCTTTACAAAAAAAGCAAGTTACACAACAAAGAGCAAGTTGAAAAATTACTACAAGGAAGTCAAAAATCGTTTAAAAAGAAATTAGAAAAAGACCCTATTTATAATTTGGCAAATAGTCTTTTAACTCACTTTCTAAACGAGGTTAGGCCTAGTTTTAACCAAATGACACAAGACGAAGAAAAACTGATGAAAAGCTTTGTGAAAAGTTTGATGATGGCTTACCCAGAAAAATCATTTTGGGCAGATGCAAATTCTACGTTAAGACTAACATATGGAAAAGTAGAAGGTTCAACTCCAAGAGACGGTATGGATTACACTTGGTTCACTACTATGGATGGTATAATTGAAAAATACAACACTGGTGAAGCCGACTTTGAGGTGCCTCAACGTCTTTTAGATCTGTATGAAGAGAAGAATTATGGGCAGTACGGAACAGATGGAAAGTTACATGTTTGCCTACTTGGGTCCAATCACACTACAGGTGGAAATTCAGGTAGCCCAGCGTTAGATGCATATGGTAGATTAATAGGTATCAACTTTGATCGTAGCTGGGAAAGTACGATGAGTGATGTACTTTTTGATAAAGATATTTGTAGAAATATCATGGTTGACATCAGATATGTTCTTTGGGTAATAGATATCTATGCGGGTGCTGGACATTTAGTTGAAGAAATGAACCTAGTTAGAAACTAATTATTCCCCTTTATACACGGGTTTTCTCTTTTCAAAAAAAGCATTTACTCCTTCCTTGTGATCATAACTTAAAGCTGCTTTTTTTTGAAACTCTTTCTCTAAATCTAGCTGTTGTTGTAAATTATTTTTTTCAGATGCTTTTAGCAGGAGTTTGATGTATCCAATACTCTTGCTGGGCATTGAGCTGATCTTTTCAGTAAATTGCATAGCTTCTTGTAATCCTTCATCGTCTTCTACGCATTTATAAATCATGCCCATGCGCTCTGCGTCTTCGGCATTTACCTTATCTCCACTCATCATAAGTGCAGCTGCTTTTTGCTTTCCAATGGCTCTAGGTAAAGTAAAACTACCACCCGTATCGGGAACTAATCCTATATTAATAAAGGATTGAATAAATTTAGATGATTTTGCTGCTATCGTAATGTCACATGCTAAAGCTAAATTGGCACCTGCGCCTGCTGCTACACCATTTACATAACAAATCACAGGTTTTGTACTTTCACTTATTTGGATGCAAATTGGATTGTAGGTATGATCAATAATTTCATCAATGCTGGGTCCTTTTTTTCTTGTGGCCTCTTCCAGGTCTTGACCAGCGCAAAATGCTCTTCCAGATCCAGTAATCAAAATAGCCCTAATAAATTTATCTTCAGTAGCATTTTTAAATGCAGATAAAAAGTCATCAGCCATCTCATAATTAAAGCTATTAAGGACGTCAGGTCTATTTAAAGAAATAATGACATAGCTATTTTTCTTTTCAACCAATATGTTTTTATAATCCATGTTTATTTTTTAGTGTAGTATTACGTAACAATCTTTATTATTACAAAAAAAATAATAATTTTTGCAAGCCTCAAATTAAATTAAAATGCCAGAATTTCATTCGCTTAAAGTAAAAGAAATCATTAAAGAAACAACGGATACGGTTTCGGTTTCTTTTCAAGTTCCTGAAGGTCTTAAAGAAGCTTATTCTTATAAATCAGGTCAATACCTTACTTTAAAGCTAATTATCAATAATAAAGAACAAAGAAGATCTTATTCGATTTGTTCATCATCAGCTGAAGATATCACAGTTGCCGTTAAAAAAGTAGAAAATGGATTAGTGTCATCTTATTTGAATGACGTCTTGAAAGAAAATGATGAGATCGAGGTAATGACTCCTGAGGGTAATTTCATTTTAGAATCAGATCAAACTAAAAAAAGGAAATTTGTGGGTTTTGCTGCAGGTTCTGGAATTACTCCTATAATATCTATGATCAAGCAATTAAGCATGGATGAGACGGAAACAACTTTCACTTTGTTTTACAGTAATAAAATGGAAGGAGACGTTATTTTTAAAAGCCTACTTGATCAATTAGCGGGTGATAACTTAAAAATAAATTATATCTACACAAGACAAAAACTAAACAACCCCTTATTAGAGGGTAGAATAGATAAATCAAAAGCAACTGAGTTAATTAAGGCAGATTTATCTTGTTTAAATGCAGATGCTTTCTATTTATGTGGTCCAGAAGAGATGATATTTAATGTAAAATCGGCTCTTGAAGAATTTGGAGTGCTGAATACGAAAATCAAATTTGAATTATTTACAACACCAGTTCTTATGGCTGAAAAGCCAAAACAACAAGAAGTAGATGAAAATTTTGAAGGGGAAGCTTTAGTAACGGTAATTTATGACGATGAAGAAGTAGAGTTTAATCTAAATAAAGATGGTGATTCTATATTAGATGCCGCTATGGACAACGACATGGATGTTCCATTCTCTTGCAAGGGAGCAGTCTGTTGTACCTGTAAAGCAAAAGTAACAGAAGGAAAAGTCGTTATGGATGCCAATTATGCTCTTTCAGATCAAGAAGTGGAAGACGGCTATGTGTTGGCTTGTCAATCGCATCCTGCAAGCGCAAAAGTTACTCTAGATTTCGATTGATTTTTGTAACTTTACAAGTATTAATCAAACTTGTGAAAAACTTCCTCTTAGGGTATTTCTTATTGTTTTCCATTTCATTCCTTGCTCAAACCAGCGATGTGGGTGGTCCTGTCTCTTGGTCTTTTGATCAAGACTTTGATGTGATGCTTATTCCAAATTTTCAATTATCAGAAAAAGAGATTGAAAAACAAATAAAAATCAATGATTCCATAGAATTACGGACCAAAAGTGGCTTTATTTTCGGAGTTGAACAGGAAGTTGATATTGATTTTTTTCAAAATGCATATTGGCAAAAAACAAAAAAAGGCAGGATTGGCAGATTACAAATAAAGTCTTCTGAAGCTATTTCATTGAATTTAATTTTTGATCAATTTAACTTATCCGAAAGATCATTTTTGTATATATATAGCACAAATAAAAAAGAGCTTTTAGGGGCTTACACTAGAGAAAACAACAATAAACAGAACATATTAGGAACAGACTTAATTCATCATGATGAAGTTATAGTTGAATTGTATGAACCTAATGAAGAGGTTGGAAATTCGATTCTACATATTTCCAAAGTGGTTCATGGATATAAAGATATCGATAATGCATTAGGATTAAAGGTGAATGAATCAGGTGCATGTAATATGGATGTCATTTGTAGTGATGGGTTACCTTGGGTCAATGAAGTTAAATCCGTGGTTAGGATTTTAACAGGTGCAACATTATGTACCGGTACGTTAGTGAATAATACCGCTCAAGACGGAACACCTTATGTTTTAACGGCAGAACATTGTAATCCTCAAAATATGGGAAATGCAGTATTTAGATTTAACTATGATAGTCCTATCTGTGGATCACAAGCTGTAGCTAATAGTCAGTCTCCTAGTGGATCTCCACAAACAATAAATGGTTCTTCGTTTATAGCTTCCAATCAAGATTCTGATTTTGGATTAGTTGAATTAAATTCGGTCCCACCTGTAAGTTACGATGTGTTTTATGCAGGTTGGAAAAACACCGGAGCAGTATCTTCAACTGCGGTTTGCATACATCATCCAAGCGGTGACGTCAAAAAAATATCATTTGATGATGATCCTTTACAGAATGCAAGTCAAAATGGAGTAAGCAACAACATGTGGGAAGTAGAAACTTGGGAAAGATCAACAACAACTGAAGGTGGTTCTTCAGGATCAGCACTTTGGGATCAAGATCATTATATTGTAGGTACTTTATTTGGAGGCTCAGCAGCATGCGGTAATTTTTTAAGTGATTTTTTTGGTAAATTTTCCATGTCATGGACTGGAAATAATTCGACATTTCCAAATAAAAGACTTAGTGATTGGCTAGATCCAACTAATTCAGGCTTGACTCAACTATCTGGATATGGTCCTGGAACTCCTATTTTAGCCTTAGACGGTGCGATAGATAATGTATATTTATCTTCAGAAGTGTTTTGTTCTTCATATATTCCTGTAGAGTTCACGATTAAAAATAATGGATCGAGTAATTTAACATCTGCAGAAATTGAAATTTTGGTGGATGGGGTTTTAAAAGAGCAGTATCAATGGACAGGTTCACTTACTTACAACGGTACACAAGTCGTAAGTCTTAGTAATTCCTTAGCGGTTTATTCTAGTGGTAATCATAATGTGGAAGTTAGAATAACATCTGTGAATAATCAGCAAGATCAAAATAGTGCGAATAATAGTTATTCAAAAAGCTTTTCAAATTATCCTGGATCATCAAGATTGAACTTAAATCTAGATTTAGATTGCTGGGGAAGTGAAGTTTCTTGGCAAATTACCGATGACAATAATGTTGTTATTTGGCAAGTTCTGGAAAACACTTATCCAGATGTACAGCCTTATGGTACTACAGTGAGTGAAGTGGTATGTCTAGAAAACGGATGTTATGATTTCACAATAAACGATACGTACGGGGATGGGATGTATGGCTCACAATATACGGAGTGCAGCGTGAATGGTAATTTTAGTATGAGTGATCAATGGAACACAAATATATATTTTACTATGACTGCGCCTAATGCAAACTTTGGAACTTCAGAAATACACAGTTTTTGTGTAAATACAAATGGAATGGAATACCATGATTTCACTAACCTGTCCATTTTTCCAAATCCATCAAATGGAAAATTTCAAATTGAAATGGATGAACAACATGAACTTTTAGATGTCCAAATTCTCGACATTACGGGTAAAAGTGTGAAATCTTTTTTAGTTCCTACAAATACTGAGTATGATTTAATTACTTTGAACAAGGGCTATTACATAATTAAAGTAAAATCTAATCACAAATTGTTAGGTTCATATAATTGGATAAAATCAAAATAAATTGAATATTGTTATAACAGGTTGCTCGCAAGGCATAGGTTCAGAATTGGTTAATTTATGGTCAGCTAATCATCAAGTTTTTGGGATTTCTAGAAATAAAGAAAAACTGGAAAAGCTCAAATATAGTCTAGTACATCACCAAAACTTTAGTTTTCTTTCAAAAAGTATTAATGATATTAATGAAAAGGATGTAAATGGTCTTTTGGGTAATCACAGCGTTGATGTACTTGTTAATAATGCAGGATTATTAATCAATAAGCCTTTTAAAAATATTAATTATAATGACTATAAAAGGGTGATGGACGTTAACTTTTGGGGTGCATTTCATTTAACGCAGTTGTTAATAGATAGATTATCAAAAGCAAGGGGTCAAATTCTCAATATTAGTAGTATGGGAGGAGTAAATGGCACATCAAAATTCCCAGGTTTATCAGTTTATAGTTCCTCAAAAGGAGCTTTAACTATTTTAACTGAATGTTTGTATGAAGAATTGAAACCGTATAACATAAGGATCAATGCATTGGCTTTGGGGGCCGTACAAACTGAAATGTTAGAAAAAGCATTCCCTGGTTACAAGGCAGATACATCTCCACATCAAATGGCTAATTTTATTGATTCTTTTGTAGTTAGAGGTGATCAAATTATTAATGGTCAAACATTAAAAATAACCAGTTCAAATCCTTAGATAGTTGATTTTCAGCGATATCCATTATAATGGGTTAATTTTTTTCATTTTTATACTAAAAATATTGTGGGTTTTGAATAATCATGTTATGTTTGCACCCGCAAAAGTTTTTTAGGTATTTAAAAGAAATTTGAGTGAATAAATTTTTTCATAAATTTTTTTCATAAAAGTTTGTTTCATTTAAATATTCATTTACCTTTGCCGGCCAATTGTGAAATCGAAAGAGATTTTTTAGGCAATTAAATAGAAATTTAAAGACATATTTTTGTCTTCAAAATATTTAAGTTCTTTGAAGTATTGAAGTTAAGAATTAAAAGACTAGCAAACCCTGAGATTTGTTTCAACAAAACTTAAAATTATATATACAATGGAGAGTTTGATCCTGGCTCAGGATGAACGCTAGCGGCAGGCCTAACAC
>JAYPVI010000025.1:11868-14709 GCA_038134525.1 Crocinitomicaceae bacterium | reverse complement strand
AAACCATTTTTTTATATAATGGAGCTTTAATTCTTCTTCGGGGTTTATTTTGGGGAAATTTATTTGGAGTAGGTTTTTATATCACTCAAAAATATTGGGGTTGGATTCGGCTAAATCCTGAAAATTACTTTGTAGATCGGGCTCCCGTAGTTATTACTCTTTGGGATGTACTTTCAGTAAATCTATTTTTTCTTATTGTCTCTCTCCTTTTGCTTTGGATTCCCTCACGAATCATATTGCGAATTAATCCTACAAAAGTCCTACGGTTTCGATAGTTTTTGAATTGATTTTTAAATATTGTATTGAAATTTGGATTAGTTTTTTTTGATTTAAATCTTTTTATTCCATAAAGGAATAACAATTTAATTTGGCTATTTTAGTAACTTATTAATTATAGGTATTCTTTGAATTATAAATTTTCTAAGAGGTTAGTCAATTTTTTATGGTTATGGGCAGTATTAATAAGTTATAATACATTGGCCCAAGTTTCCATAACTGATGTTGATTTTTCGGATCCTATTTGTCCAAGTGATGAAGTATCATTTGATATAATTATAAATAATGGTTCTGGTGATCTTTTGGCATTTGAAAAAAACTTTAGAATAGAGGTAAATGGTGATATTTCAGTTGCTCCATTTGTAATAGCTACTAACGGCGGGACTGTTTTGAATAATGGAGCAAATACATTAACATTTCCTGATGATTTTGCAGCTGCTGATTTTATTGATTTTAGTACAGGAAATTTATACACTGTAATTGTTGAGATCGATTCCAATGGTGATGGTTCCTATGATTTAATTCATACTGAAAATGATATTCAAGTTTATGTTCCAGACACTCCTACTTTATCAAGTACTGATGATGATAACATAATTTGTGAAGGGGATGAAATTACCTTCACAATAGA
Source organism: Crocinitomicaceae bacterium (assembly GCA_038134525.1). GTDB lineage: Bacteria > Bacteroidota > Bacteroidia > Flavobacteriales_D > Parvicellaceae. Next base: position 13,802 of record JAYPVI010000025.1, on the reverse strand, counting down.
ACCACTTGGGGCAAATAACTACATATTTTATCTTAATGGCGATGAAATTCAGTCTAGTGCTTCAAATAATATAACATTTACAGAAGTTGGGGGAGGTGCCCCAGGTAGTTTGTCAGATGGAGATATAATTACCATTGACATGGAGGATGAAAATGGTTGTACTACTACAAATGCTGAATCTATTACTGTCACCGTATTGGATTTGCCTGAGGGTGAATTAATCTCAGACGCTACTTTAGGTTATTTTTGTGAAGGTCAAAACATAAATTTTACTGCAACCGGTGGAACAAGCTATAAGTGGTTTGTTGGTAATGATTTTTCAGGAGATACAGATGCCAATTTTTCATCAGTTATAGCAGATGGTGAAACTGTAAGAGTTCAAATTTACAATGATAATGGCTGTTTTTCTGAAGAGAGTATTACCCTAAATCAAGCAAGTATTACATCAATGGGTGTCATTGAAATTGCTGATAATTCAATTTGTTTTGGTGAACAGCCTGATGAAATAATAGGTGATGGGACAGGAACAAGTGCTGTTGCTACCGTTATAGATAGTGATAATTCACCTGAATATCAATGGCAAAGTTCACCTGACGGCCTAGAAACAAGCTATGAAAATATTGATGGGGCAACTGCAGCAAATTATCAACCAGAAAATCTTACTCAAACTACATGGTACAGAAGAAATGTTATTTTATCGCCCCTTGATTGTATTGAAAATGGAGACCCACTTGTAATAAATGTTGAGCCATTATTTAATGTTGAACTCTCAAGTAATGATGAAGATAATTCATTTTGCTTAAATGATGCAATAATAATTTCAGCGACTGCAGGAGCAACAAATTATGAATTTTTTGTTAATGATGAAAGTTGGCAAGATTCTGGTTCTAGAATATTCAACTTAACAGCATCGGATGCAACTTCAGAGGCTGATTTAGAGGTCAAAAATGGTGATGTTATAAAAGTAGTTTCTACATTAAATGATTGTGATAATGAAATAACTTTGGTTATCGTCATCGATGATTCAGAATTAAATCCAGGATGGATTTCAGATGCGCCAGATAATGTTATTTGTAAAAATCAAGAAGTGGTTTTCACAGCTTCAGGTGGAAATACATATGAATTTTATATAAATGCTTATGGGAATTTTTTACCAGCAGAAGTTGATGGAAATGTTTTTACAACAAGTAGAATAACAGATGAAGACATTGTTTACGTTAGAGCTTATAATAATTCAGGTTGTTATGAAGAGTATTCAGAAACATTTACTGTTTTAAGTGTTACTGATCCAGGGGAAATTTCTTTTTCTAATGCTAATGATGAAGATGGTATTTGTTATGGTACTGCTTTGGCTGGACAATTTGATGGAACTGCTGCAACAGTTTCCGATGATGTAGGGTATTATTGGGAGATCTCTACTAATAATGGGACTACTTGGAATCCAGTAGGGGAAGTTGGTCAAAATTATTCTCCTTTAAATAATTTCACAACATCCACAAAAATTAGAAGAATAACTTACAGTTACGATAATGTTGATGATTTTAGCTACTGTAATGCACAATCTTCAAATGAACTTTTATTAACTGTTTTTCCAAACTATGAATTGGAATTGTTTACTGGAGTAGAAGGAGACTTATTTTGTAGTGGTGATTCTGTTACTATTACAGCGTCAGAAGGAGCTGATTCATATAGTTGGGAGATTGATGGTGCAGCTGATGCTGGTGCAGTCACAAGAGAACAGACCTATACAGTAGGACCTGGTAATGATATTGAAGATGGTGAAATCGTCCAGGTGACAGCTTCTTTTGGTGAATGTGATATCACAGAGACTATTATTATAAATGTAGATAATTTTAGTGAAGATGTTATTCCTGTTTTAATATCGAATGCGACAAATGATGCTATTTGTGCCAATGATGTGATAATATTTACAG
>JAYPVI010000025.1:0-11768 GCA_038134525.1 Crocinitomicaceae bacterium | reverse complement strand
GATAGAGACAGAGGTGGTGAATCCACCTGTAGCGACACTTATATCGAATGCGACAAATGATGCTATTTGTGCCAATGATGTGATAATATTTACAGCGGGACCAAATGTTGCTGGTTACACGTATAATTTTTACATAGGTGCTGTAGATGGTGATCCTGAGCAGTCCTCAGACAATCGTCAATTTACAACAACGGCTATAGACGCGACCACTACAGTAATAGTAGAGGTGATAAATGGATCAGGATGTTCAGACACACAATCATTGGCAATAACAGTACCAGAGGGAACAGATCCTGGAGTATTATGGATAGACACTGATGGGGATGCGGCTAATGGTGGTGAGGAAGACACCGAGACAACGATATGTCCGCAAGACGCTCAGCCTTTTATAGATGGTGATAATATTGGAACTGAAGCAACGGTAACAGAAGGTACAGAAGCCTATTATTGGGAGTTTAAGATAGATAATGAGGATTGGGAAGAGATCCCTGGAGCTACAGATACAAGTTTACCTGCAGACACGGTTGATATAAGTGCTGCAGAGAGCGTTGTAAGAATAAAAAGGGTTGCATATGCGACAGTAGCGGGCACAACATTACGTTGTGAAGAAGTGGCGGATGAGATAACGATAAACATTGAGAATAGAACGGCGACGATTTTATCGAGTGATGCGGATAATAGTATTTGTAATGGAGATGAAGTGACCTTTACTCTTGGAGGCAACTTTAATCTTGGAACTGATACAATAGAATGGTATATCAATGATGTTGCACAAGGGGTAGATGCTGCGGTATTTACGACATCTGGATTAGTAGATGGACAGAGAGTATGGGCAACAGTAACAGTAGATGATACTGCTTGTGAATTTAAATCTAATGAGATAGAGACAGAGGTGGTGAATCCACCTGTAGCGACACTTATATCGAATGCGACAGGAAATACAATTTGTGCATGGGCTGATGGAGGAATTCCATTTTCAGATAGTGTTATTTTTACGGCAGTTGACATTGCAGATGCTACATATCAATGGTATATTAATGATGATCCAATAGTAGTTGCAGATAATACAAGTCACATTTTGAATACAGCTGATACAGATTTTGTGTTCTCCGTTTTAGAAGATGTGTTGATTCAAGAAGTTAAAGTTATTATTACTACAAGCACAGGTTGTTCAGATGAAGCTACATTAGACATATACTTAAATTTCGCCAATGCAGATAATATTAGAATAAATGGTGGTGGTGTAACACAAAATATATGTTTTGGAACAGCACCCAATGCCTTTGAGAATGTAAATGCCAAAGCTGATCCTGATGGAACAACAGATTATTTAGATGCAGATTATGCTAATGGAGCAACAGATACTTACCGTTGGGAAAAAAGAGTTAATGGAGGAGATTGGGAAGAAATACCGGGAGCAAATGTTAGAGATTTATATCAAGCACCTGCATTAATAGAAGATTCTGAATTTAGAAGAGTTACAATTAGTGAATTAAATGGTAAAATATGTGAAGATGCATCTAATATTATAAGTATTACAGTTGCAGAAGATTTAGAAGGTGGAACAACTCAGAGATTAGATCCAGACGATGGATGGGAAGCAGAAACACAAGTATTATGTTTGGATGTGGCACCTAATAGATTACGTGTGAATGGAAGTTCAGTTGATGATGTTCGTTATCAATGGCAGTTTTCGGAAGATAATTTAACTTGGACTGACATAACTATTGCCAATGGATTTAATATCGATGCTGAGGATGATGAATATCTTCCTGAGGAAATTACAGCAGCAGATATTTCTAGTATTTATGAGTTAACATTTGGTGCATTTGACGCCTCAGATGATGGTGATACATATACAATAATAATTGGCGGAAACTCATTTACAGCTACAGTAGGTGAAGATGCTTCAGATGAAGGGGGTGATGCTGATATAGATTCTACTGCAAAAATAATTGAAATTTTAGCCCTTAGAATTAATGCATCCTCACCATCAGATAGCGATGGAAATACTTTAGGCACAAAAATTACAGCAACTCAAGATGGAGTAAGTGTTTTAACAATCACTTTAGCACCTGGTTCAGATTTAATTCCAGATTGGGATGTAACGGATACCGTCTTAGGGGATGAAGATAATGATATTACAAGCGTTCAATCACATGAAGGAAATTCAAATACTCGTTTTTATAGAAGATCAGTATATAGTGTTTTTAGAGATGAAGTACTTCCTGCTTGTGAAACTTTTAGCGATCCAATTCAAATAACAGTAAACACAATTGAACCTGGTGTTATAGAGAATGATAACCCATTCATTTGTTATAACGAGGTCCCTCCAATATTTGATTCAGTTTATAATGCTTCCTCTTCTGCAGGAGGAATAATCACCTATCAATGGCAATCTTGGGATGGAAAACTTAATACAAATTATGAAAATATTGACGGTGCAACGGATTCTAATTTTATTCCTGAAGATCCCCTAACTCAAACTACTTATTTTAGAAGAGTAGCAACCTCTACACTTGGATTAGATAATATTACTTGCTCTGAAAATTCAAACGCTGTAGTGATTTATGTTATTCCTGAAATTGATACTGGTAACCCTTTAGGTTTTGATGGAAAAATCTGTAGATCATCTGCTGATCCTTTTCAAGTAAATGCAACAGATACCGATTGGTTTAATTCATTAATAGTAGAAAATTTTGAAGTTGATAGGGGTCAAGAAGATACAGATAATGATGGAGTTGCCGAAGGAGATGATTTATTAGAATTTAGATGGCAATTTTCAAGTACTAATGATGAGGCGGGTTGGACCTTTGTTCATGAAGAGTTTGCAGATGCTGATCTTGCTGATTGGGATGACACTGAAGTTGTACTTGCTGATGTAAGAGCTGTAGTTAGTGAACAATTAAGAAACAGTGTTGACACAGATATCGAGGTAGAACTTTATTTTAGATTGGTAACTACGAGATATTTTTACGATACTGACGGCGATGGTGACGTAGATTCGGACGATGAAGGATGTACAGTTTATTCAAATTCAATTAATATAACTGTAGAAGCAGATACCTATTACGCTCAAATAGCAGGTCCAGAAGATGGGGAAACAATTTGTTTAGGAGATGAAATTACACCCATTTCATATACTTGGGGGGGGTCAACTACTGGTTTAGAAATATTAAACTTACCTGCTGGAATTGATTCTGTGTTATCTGACACTAATGGTGATGGAACAGATGACACCATAACATTTTCAGGTACACCAGCCACAACTGGATTTATTAGAATACAAACTCTTCCAGATACTGCATGTGATATCTATATAGATTCTCATACAATTACAGTTATTCAAGAATCTATTGCTCCAGATTATATTTTAGTTATAGATCCTAATGGTGTAAATGATGATCTAGTATTATTAAACAGAAATGGTCTTTCATACAATACACAATATTATTTGTGTGCAGGAGAAGATTTGGATGTAGCTGATAGAGATGATAATGTTGATGCGCAAGATCTAGATTTTGAAGCATGTTATAACAGTCCGTTCGCAGAGGGTCTAAATGACGGATTTATTTGGAGAATTGAACCAGAGGATGCTGGTACCATAAATGGTATTACAGGAGAAGTTGATTGGTTTGATGAATTTAGAGGAGAAGCAACTATAAGTGTTACATCGCTGGGTTGTTCTGGGGAATCTGATTCAATAGAAATAATTGTTACTGTAAATGAATTTGATGAACCCGCTACACCTCCTACTGAGCCTATTCCATTTGAATTAGAACAAACTCAAGGAGTTTTAATTGGAGGAGTTCCAGAAGAAGGAGAATCATATAGTATCACTTTAAATGGAGTTGAATATATCTATGATGTTCAAGTTGGAGATGATTGTATAGATATTGGTCAAGCGCTTGTAGATTTAATCAATAACGATCTTACTTCGCCTGTTGCAGGATTATTTACTGCAACGGATCAAGCATACTTTCCTGGTGATTTAAATGGTAACGGTTTAGGTGACGAAACTGGAAGAAGAATCATTATTACCGCAACTTATGAAGGATATTCTGCACCCTCTAATCCGCCTGATGGGCCTCAAGGCTATGGATTAAATTTTGAAATTTCAACCAATTCAACTTCAGCACCAGAAAATGCTGGCGAAAGAGCAACAATGAGTATTTATGATATTCAGCAGTCTTCGCTAGAGGTTTGTAATGAATTAGTGGGTGCAGAACCTAGATGTGAAACAAATGCAAGTACTCCTGACACACAATATTTTGCTTCCTCTACTGGTTATTCCTCAATCGTTTTTGCAATTGAAGATATTGTTCCTGGAAATGGAAGTGAATTAACTCCTGGAGTTATTGATTCTGCTACGGGAGTGATGAATTGGAATAACGATGGATTTTTTGGAACATTTAACGTTACAGCTTATGCGATTGGTTGCGATGGTATTCAAACGGTTACAAGTTCACATGCAGTTAGAATATATGAAAATTTAGATGCACCAGAAGATATTTTTTATGATTTATTATCCCTTCCGTTATGCCCTGCTGTAGATGGAGATTCAACACAATTTTCATCAAATACTCTTGTCACATGGTCAATTGACAACCCTTTAGCAGGTAGAATAAATTCAGTCACAGGATTGCTAACTTGGAATACGGGCTTTTATGGAACTGTTGTAGTAACTGCCAGAACATATGGATGTGGTGGAGAAACCATTTCAGAATCGATTACTATTGCTGGACCTTCAGAAATAAATCGGATTTCAGCAGTAAATACTGAAAATCAAAGAGCTTGTATGTTATCGGATATTTTAAATATTGAATATAAATTAAACGGAGCAGCAACAGGAGCAAATGTTACAGGATTACCCAATGGAATATCTGGAAGTACAGAAGCAAGAGAACAAATAACAGTTATAACTATTGGTGGTGATATATTATCTGATGATGATGATAATTATATTTTAACAATTGATGGAATTGATTATACTGTAAATATTTTAAATGACGCAATTGGAGATGTCGATGATGTTACTGCTCGATTTGCTGAACTTATTGAATCTGCGGATATAGGAATTGATGTTATAGATAATGCTAATTCCACATTTACCCTAACCTCTGCGCTAGGAGTTGAATTTAGTGTTAGCTTAGAGCATGATGATCCAGGAAATAACGATGCTGATACTGTTCAAAATCCAGATACTACTCAAGAAGGAGGAATTTATTTTATAATATCAGGAGCTGCAAATGTTGAAATCACTTATCCAACAACTTATTCTTATTCCATTACAACAACTGGTGGAGCATGTGAGCAAGCAACCAAAATAGGTAATATTACAATTGATCCCTTGGCAACATTGTCTTTTGATAATGAAGACCTTAATGACCAAACCGTTTGTAATAACAATACTGCCATTGAACCAATTTTAATTAGTTTAACAGGAGCAAATGTTCCTCTTTTAACATGGGACCCCCCTGGAGGACCTGATGGAATTGATAATTCTTTTGAAACAATTGAACAAATTACTACCGTCACTATTGGTGGGGTTGTTTTAGCAGACACGCAAATTTCTACTGTAACTTTAGGGGATGAATCATTATCTGATAATGGTGATGAGTATAGTATTACACTTGGTGGTGTGAATTATACGGCCAGTATTGGAGAGCAAACAGATTATGTAGATTTAAATGGAGATCTAAATTTAAATGATGCAGGTGATATTATTGATGAATTAGACGATGTAATTTTAGTTTTAGTAGATAAAATCAATAATGATAGAGATGGGGATGGAGATCACGATTTGGACGATGATGCTATTCTTCTTGCTGATGATAATTTTAATTACACTGCAGTTGAAGATACAGTTGCCAATACAATAGAAATCATCTTAAATCCAGCCCCTGATGGAGGTACAACTTTTACAATTTCTGTATCAAGTGATGATCCAGACGATAATGATGCGGACTCTATAGATTTTGAAACAATAAATTCAGATTCTTATACACTAAGTATAGATAACACTTCTTTTACAGTGTCTATTGGTGATAATTTGTCTGCACTGGGCGGCGCTCCAAACGTAGATACCATTTCTGAAATTGTTGAAGCTTTCGTATTATTAATTGAAGATGAGGATCTTGATATAACTGCAACTAATAATGGGGACGATACTTCCTTTAATTTAACTTCACCGAGTGGAGTTGTTTTTACAGTAGCAAATACAATTGTTGATCTTCAAGATGATCAGGCTGAGTCCTTTGAAATTGAAACTATTCAAGAGGGAGGAAGATTCTTAACATTAACCGGAACTCCCACTATTGCTGATTTATCTAATGACATCGTATATACATATACAATACAAAGTGCTGCAAGTGATTATGGATGTAATGATGATGATCAAATTGCAGAAATACAGGGCACAATTACAGTTAAAGCGGAACCACAAATTACTTTAAATGAGGGAGAAGATCCTTTAGAGGTTTGTTATGGCGAAGATATCTCTGAAGTTATTTTTGAAATAACAGGTGCTGCTACCTTAGCTCAAATTTCCGCTCTAGAACAATCATCAACAATAACTATAAATGGTGATGTTTTATCAGATGATGATGACTCATATTCTATCAAAATTGATGCAGAAACCTACACGGTTACCATAGGAGAAGATGGAAGTGCATTTGGAGGAGCTAATCCAATTGCAACTATAGCAGAAGTAATAGAATTATTTACTTTAAAAATTAATGCAGCAGGAATAAATGTAGATGCTATAGATAATGCTGATGGTGAAACATTAACCCTATCATCAAATTCAAATGAGTCTTTTGCAATTACATTAACAACATCTGATCCTGATGATAATGATAATGAAAATATTGAATATACTTCAACTCATTCTGGACTTCCTGAGGGTATAAATCAAAGTTATGATGCTGAATCTCAAATAGTAGAAGTTACATTAGGCGGTGATTTGCTTTCGAATGACACAGTTGACAAATATACAATTACCATTAACGGTGAAGATTATGATGTGATTATTGGAGAAGATGCTTCAGCTGATGGTGGAGCAGATGATGTAGATAATTTAGAAGAAATTTTAAATCTGTTTGTTCTAAGAATCAATGCAGCTGATTTAGGAATTACAGTTGTTGCAGATCTAGATAACGCAACCCTTACCTTAACATCAACTCCTGGTTTATTATATACTTTAAATGCAAATGCAACTGATAATGGTGATGCTGATGGCGATGATGTAACATTTACAACTACACAAGAAGGTGGTAAATTTTTGACCTTGAGTGGATCACCAGCAAAAATAGTAGAAGAACCTACAACCTATACATACGTTATAACAACTTCAGGTGATATCTGTACTCCAGCTTCATATACCGGTGAAATCATTGTGAATCCAATTCCAATTATTACTAACCCTTCAGAAAACGCTATTTATGATGGTGTAATATGTAATGGTTCAGCTATGGATGACATAGTTTTTGAGCTTACAAATGTGTTAGACTGGAACGAAGATGAAGTAAATGATATATTGCCAGAAGGAATAAGGGCAAACCGTGTTGGAAACCAAATTATTATAAGTGGAACACCAAATTTAAATGAAGATGATATTGCTATAGATGGTAATCTATATGAATTTACAATTAGATCCACAGACAATCCTTATTCATGTTCTACTGATGTAATATTTGAGGGTAGTTTTACATTAATAATTTCTAGAGATACAATAACATTTGATGAAACTAGTAATGGAACGTTAGATGATCAAGGTAAAGCAATAACCGAAGTTTGTGAATTTGATCTTGTCCCTCCAATAATATTTAATATGTCTGAGGGTATAATAAATGCCTACATTGTCACTGATAATGATGATTATGAAGGATTGCCGGACGGTCTGGAAGCCGATTTTGATATTAATTCGGGTATTTTTACAATTCAAGGTATTGCCAACCCTGATGTCCTTGAAACCACAGAATATAATTATTTAATTAATGGTGAATCTTCATCTTGTGAACCAATTGTTTCTTTTGAAGGTATTATCAATCTTCATCCAAATTCAACTATAGATCATGAAGTTGCATCTGGGGATGTAAATCAAATAATTTGTGATAATACTGAATTAACTCCAATTGAATTTTCAATTTCAAATGTTGCTTTAAATGCAAATATTACTTGGACAGATATTAACGATATTGTTATTGATCAACCTGATAATCTATTTTTTACCTATGAGGATGGTGTAGCAAGGATTTTCGGAACACCTAATATTGATAATACAGAAACTGTAGTTTATAACTATTTAGTTGAAACGGATGCAAATACTAATGATTGTGATGAAGCATCAATTTCAGGAACTATTACAGTTTTACCTGTAGAACAACTCATTTTAGACGTGGGTCAGGGAGCAATTTCTCAAGAAGTATGTTATGGTGAAGATATTGATGAAATAGTTTTTGATGTAATTGGAGAAGATACTTTTGGTGAAGTTGTAGATATAGATGATCTTCCACAGGGAATAAATGTGAGTTTTATTCCTGATGACGATGAAATGGGTGGTGAATTAAGAATAAATGGATCACCTACAGACCCTGTAGAAGAAGTTACTACCTATACATTTACGATCACAACAGGTGGAGTACAAACTTCAATATGTGAAGATGCAGAGGAGACAATTACTATAATTGTTAATCCAAAATCAACACTTATATTTTCAGGAGCTAATACTTCTTTATTGGATCAACATCTTTGTTCTGGGGAATCAATAATTGAAGATAATATTATAGAATTTACTTTTGGTGGTGGTGCAAATTCAGCTGTTGCAGATGGTTTGCCTGAAGGGTTAGAATTTAACGTGGATCCACTAACAAAAATTGCTTCAATTAGTGGAACTCCAGATGCAGTTTTAGATATTAGAGAATATATATATACCGTTACCTCTGTAAATGAATTCGGATGTGTACCTGAAATTGAAAGAACAGGTAAAATAACAATTTATCCTCCACTAGAACTTATAAATTGGTTAGATAATATAACCGTGACAGATGAAACTTGTTTCTATTCAAATGATGGAAGTATTGAAGTACAAGAGGCTGCAATACGTGGCGGCGTTTTTTCAACATTACAAGTTGTTGATGTTACATTAGATAACTCTTTTGAATCAAATGATTTAATAACAATTACAATTACTGGAGATGATGGTACTATAGAGACATTTACTTATAGTGTAGGTGATGTTGATGCTGACGGAGATTTTGTTGCTCATGGTGCTGGAATAAGAGACATGGAAAAAGCTGAAATTTCTGATGAATTGGCTGAGCTAATTAATGGAGATAAAGATATAAGAGCTTCAAACTTTGTAACCTTACAGGCAAACTATGATGATCAAAATGGAGTCATCCGATTTACAGCAATAAATAAAGGAATAGGTTTTGAATTGAATTTTAGTGTTGACGATGGAGATGATCATTTTTCAAGTAACGAAGTTGTAGAAAATGAAACTCTAACCTATCAATTTTATTGGAGAACTTCTTCAAACGGGTCTCCTAATGGTGAATTAGATGATGCAATAAGTAATAGTTTGAACGTAGATAATTTAGAAGCTGGAACTTACATTCTTACAGTAGTTAGTGATGGGGGTTGTCAAATTAATTCCCCAGAGGTAACAATTGAACAACCTGATCAAATTTCACTAGAGTCTTCTTCAGTATGTCCATCAGAAATTATTATTGATGTGTCAGGGGGAACAGGGCCCTATACCGTGACACTTTGGAATCAAAATTACACATCTAGTGTTCCTAAAGGCGATGTGGAGGTTTCTGTTATTTTTGATGAAAATGATGGTGTTCAAGCAGGTCGTACATATAACATTAGTGTAAAAGATATAAATGGCTGTGAATTTACTGATGACGATGGTAATCTTATCGATTTAAGTATTAAAACGCCTACTCAATTAGAAATAAATAATGATGCATTTGAAATTGTTCAACCAACATGTTCAGATAATGGATCTATAAAAATTAATAATAATGCATTTTCAATTACAGGAGGAAGTGGTGATCCAGGAGATTTTTCAAATTTATCTTTCATTTGGACCGGCTCTAATGGTAATCCTGAAAACAATACTAATCCTAACATCTATAATTTAGGTCCTGGTGAATATATTTTAACTGTAATTGATAATACTTGTAGTGAATTAGAGGCTGTTTCAGATATAATAACATTGACAGGTAATACAGACATTGAAATTGATGCACAAATTTCAGAGGATCCAGTTTATTGTGGAGATGGTTTTATAGATCTTAATATTTCTGGAGGAAGTGGTGATGGATTTTCAGTTGAAATCTTAAATCAATTTGGAATAAGTCAAAATGATATTGAAGAGAATGGTGAAATAGGAGGAAAGTTCAATTTTAGATTAGAAAATATTTACGCTGGCACCTATATAATTAATGTTACAGATGACACTACAGGTTGTCAAGAATCAACTTTTGTTGAAATTGAGGGATCAATAAGTGAATTACGTGCAGTTGATATAATTGCTGAAGGCCAAGCAAGTTTTCTAATAACAGATTTAACATGTTATGAATCAGGTGATGGGTCCTTTGAAGTTGAGTTTGAAGGAGGTACCCCTCCATTCGAATATAGTATTAATGGAGGAGTCTGGTCTACAGAAAATTTTAGCACAAAAACTATTTCCGTAACATTCGGAGTAGCTTCAACAACTGTAATATCGAGTACTATTAGAGTATTAAAAGTAAATGAACTTGATGCAGGAGATTATAATGTAAGAATCAGAGATAGAGGAGGAGTAGATTTATGTTTTGACGAAGCGGGTAATGAAATATTATTAGAATTAGGGAATGTATCAATAAGCCAACCTGATCAACTAGAAATTTCTGAAGGTGAAATTGTTCCAATTCCTTGTGAGGGAGGTACAGGGTCTATAGAAATTTTAATATCAGGAGGAAGTCTTCAAGAATTAAATGGAGTTGAAAATCCTAATACCGTATTTCAGGTAAATGTTTTATATCCGAATGGAAATCGAAATAATACTTCCTACAAAAATGGTGAACCATCTTTAATTTTAGAAAATTTAAATGTTATAGGAGAGTATTTGATAACAGTTACTGATGCCAACCAATGTCAAACCACATTAGCTGTATATCTTGACACAAATTCACCAGACAATTTAGGTGCCACCGCAGTAGTTATCCCTTCGCAAGGTTGTTCATCCGACGCTTTTACAGAATCTAGTGGTGCAAGCATACAAATTACAAGTTTTGACAAAGGAGATGGTGAGATTGCTGGCTATCCTTTGTGGCAAAGAAGAACTAGTATAGATTTATTTAAATTCACTATTTCATTAAATGGAAGTGCATCAGGAGTTGATGGTTCACTCATCGGGTTAAAAATTGATGGAACTACTTTTGATGCTAGTGGAACAGCTTCAATAACATCAATTCAAGATCTTGCATCAAACCTAACTATTGCCATCAACCAAGCCCCTAATTATGAAGCTAGATTAAACGGTTCACAAGTTGTTGTCACCGGAGAATTAATTGATGAAATAAGTAGTATAACCACCTCCAATACGGCTGTTAATTTAACACTTTCAAGTGTAGTGCCGCATCAAGAATCGCGTTGGGTGGAAGTACCAGGCTTAGCAGGACTTGAAAAAATTGAAAATCTTCAAGCCGGAATTTATCGTGGAATCATTCGAGATGGATCCGGTTGTGGGGGCACTCTAGTGCAAAATGCTACCC
>JAYPVI010000024.1:0-14837 GCA_038134525.1 Crocinitomicaceae bacterium | reverse complement strand
CCATTTATAACCCTAGAGACACCATTTCAAGCATTAGCTCTGGAATGACAAACAATGTTAAAAGTATTCTCAAACTTTCCGTTGTCATAATCAGCTACCAATGGATGTTTGATTACATCAACGTTTTTGAAATTGGAAGTAGTTGGTATGTTTATATTGTTGCATTTCTAGGAATTGATTTTGCTTATTATTGGTCTCACCGGTGGAATCATGAGTTTAATATTCTTTGGAACAAACACGTAATACACCACAGTAGTGAAGAATTTAATTTAGCTTGTGCCTTGAGACAAAGTATTTCAGACCTATTTCAAGTTTACTTTTTCCTTTATGCTCCTATGGCTTTAATTGGAGTACCTCCTAAAGTGATCAGTATATTATTACCGCTACATTTGTTTGCTCAATTCTGGTATCATACCCGATTAATTGGAAGAATGGGATTTCTCGAACATATTATCGTTACTCCTTCACATCACAGGGTACATCACGCGATAAATGAAAAATACATAGATAAAAATTATGCTTCTATTTTTATTTTATGGGACAAATGGTTTGGGACTTTTCAAGAAGAGTTAGATGATGAACCGCCTGTTTATGGAATTAAAAAACCAGCTAGAACATGGAATCCAATTGTAATTAATTATGCTCATCTAATTCAACTTTTTAAAGATGCATGGAAAACAAAAAAATGGGTTAATAAATTAAAAATTTGGTTTATGCCTACAGGATGGAGACCCGATGATGTTACCCAAACTAACCCAATTGAAATTATTGAAGATCCTAACAGCTATCAAAAATATGACTCTAATGCAAATCCTATACTTTTATTTTGGAGCAGCTTTCAATTAATGTTACATCTTGGCATGCAATTTCATCTCATATATCTATTAGGCTATCTTGGAAAAGAATTAGCATATGACCAGGCTAGCTTTTTAGACATTATAGCAGGATACCAACCATTAATGTTATATGGTTTATATTTTCTACTTTCAGTTTGGTCTTTTACTTCACTAATGGATGGCTCTTTTATTATGAGTTTTCCCATAGAAATACTAAAAATTGGAATTGGTGTTTTCCTTATTTATGCTTATCCTGAAGTAATGAGTGTGTATGACGGGATAATGATTCCAGAAATATATTTTCTTGCATATTTAAGTATATCTCTTGTGATGACTCTTGTTTACAGTAGCATAAAGGGTAAACGAATTAGTCACTTTATTTCAGGTTAAAACTTCATAGTGCTCAATCCACCACGTGTATTAAACTTACTATAGCAAGGAATAGAACGGTATTTCTTTTTATGGTGTCGTTTGGCTCTCAAAAGACCAGAAAAAATTCCACCTTCAATGCTCTCTATAATGATAGATACTTCATTTGTTCCGCTTGTTGATGAGCTCAATTCGGATATAGTGAAATCACGACTATAAGAAAAAGTTAAACCAAGATTATTTCGTTCAAAAACATGTTGGTATCCAAAGAGAAAATATATGGATTCATACTTATCTAAATCATCATCTAAAGTTGTCATTTGCTGACGATAGAACAAACCTAGATGAAGAGGATAAAGCCACGCTTCTGCAATTCCTACTTGTAAAGTAGATAACATACCCTGATTAATGTACAGTGCAGAATGCTTTATTGCTCCACTTAAATTTCCTTTAAAAGGCCAAAGCATAGAGCCATGCAATGTGTATTTTCTATTATTATCCACTATATCATTTATAAAACCATTCGATCTTCTAATAAAATTATGAACAGCTAGTCCCATTTCAATGTCTAAGTCAATAGGCAAATGAAATCTTCTAGATTTAGCTCCTCTTTTTATATGATATGTAAAAACGGTTCCAAGGGCTAGATTACTTGAATTATAAGAGTTGCCGAGTGGAGCTATGAAATTGGAGCTATATATATCTCCCAAATATGGATCGAGTTCATCACTGAAAACCAATCTTGACCAATCAATTTGTTTCGAAATATTTTGGTACTGAAATCCAAACTGCCAAGCTATAGGACTAGGAAAAACATCAAACAACCTGTAGGCACCACCAGCAAAAAAGTTATTTGTTCTCAAAAATCCTTCACCTTCTTCGCCTGTTGAATACATAAATGAAAGAGCAGTATTGGTGTTGTTTTCCCAAGTATCAAATGCTACTGAACTGATATTAAAACTACTAGGAACTTTACTCCATTGATTTCTACCATTCATAAATATCCTGAAGTTATTATCCATTCCAGCTAGTGCAGGATTTAAATATATGGGGTTAAAATAATACTGACTGAAAACGGGTTCCTGAGCATTTATATTCAGACCAGAAAATAAAATAAATATGACTATAAGTTTCTTCATTATCTTATGACGGTAACTGTACCTGTTTTTCGTAAAATATTTTCATCTTGGTAATACTTACCTTCCCATGGAGTTTCATCCTTGTAAGTAGCTACTACTTTCCAAACATATACATCCTGTTCCACTATAATTCCTTTAAATGTACCATCCCATGCTCCTGTAGGTTTCCCTTCATCATCAAGGGCTTCACTTTCCCAAATCACATTTCCGAATGTATCAAAAATTTCTATATGATAAGTTTCTAAGCCAGTACCTTTGGGAACAAAATGACTTACTTCAAAGTCTGGATGGCCAACATACATGGCATTGGGGACAAAAAGAGCTTTCCTGAAGTTGACAACAAATTCCATAGAGGCACTATCGACACAACCTTCTTCATTATAAGCATATAATACATAAGTATGGGTGCCATCTTCACTGTAAGCGTAATTATATGTTGGATTTGGATTATTAGTTCCATCTCCATTTTCAAAATCCCACCAAAAAACAGTAGCTCCAACACTTAAATTGGTAAATTCAACTATCCCTGCTCTAGGTTGAGTTGAGCTAAACTCTTGATTATAATCAAAGTCAGCTATCGGAGATGGAAGTACAACCAATGTACTATTTCCTCCTGCAGTATCACTACATCCACTTCCTGTATTATATGCATACATGGTTATGGTATATTGACCAGGTGTATCATAAATCAAAGCTATGCTATCTCCAGTTCTTTGTAGACCATTACCAAGATTCCAAACAATTGAATCGGCATATAAACTGGTGGAATTAAAAAGGGAAGTGTCTCTCAAACAGACCGTATCATCAAAGGTGAAGTTGGCATTAGGAACTTGATTATAAAACACTGAAAAAGGATCATTCAACGTATCTGTACAATTGTAACTATTACTTGCAATTAATTGTAAATTATAAATTCCTATGGTATCGTACACCGTGTTTGGATGTGTCATTGTACTCGTTTGACCATTTCCAAAATCCCATTCAAAAGCTATAGCTCCAAGAGATGCATTAGTAAAGAAAACATCTATAGGTAAATAACATGGATCAGATGTTACATAAGTTAAATCAGCAGTTGGAGAAGGGTTGACAGTAACGTTACTGTAACTAGAATCTAAACATCCATTAAGATCCTCCACCACCAATTTAATCGTATATGAACCTGCATTGGTATAGGAATGAAAACCATTAAAAAATGAGCCTGTATTTCCATCGCCAAAATCCCAATTATAGTAATTGGTGTTTTGAGAGGTATTTAAAAATATTGCAGAAAACGGCTCACATCCTACCGCCTGATCAAGAGAAAAATCAGCATTTGGAATAGGAAGTACGTTGATGTAACTAATCATTGAATCACTACATCCATAAGAGTTTAGACCAATTAATTTTACGTCATAAATTCCATCATTAGTAAAAGTAAATGTGGGATTATTTTGTATGGAATTACCTAACTGTCCAAAAGACCAAAGATAGGAACTTGCACCTGAAGAAGTGTTGGTGAAACCATAATTAGAAGGTAGAATACAAGAATCATATTTAGTGAAATTAAAACTAACATCCGGAACTGGTAGAACAGAAACTGTAGTGTTTGCACTGTCCATACATCCAAATGTATTCATAGAGTATAACTTCACGTTATAAGTTCCAGCTGAAGTGTAGTTGTAAGTTAGTGATGGTATATTTGAAGTAGATCCATCTCCAAAGTCCCAAGTGTAGGCTAATGCTCCATTAGAACTGTTATTAAAGGAAAAACTAGCTGGTAATACGCAAGTATCTAATTGTAGGGCATTAAAAGAAGCATCTGGAACAGGACTTACAGAAATCGTATTTATAACACTGTCTTCACAACCATAAGTATTAGAAACATGTAACATCACATCATAGCTACCATCAACAACATAGGTATGAGAAGGATTTGTTTGAGATGTTTGATTAGAACCATCCCCAAAAGTCCAAGTATAATTTACGGCCCCTACAGAAGAATTAATAAAATCAAAATTAGCAGGTAACACGCAGGTATCCAATTGATTAATAGAAAAACCAGCCTGTGGCACAGGATAGGGATTCACATTAAAATCAAATGAATCAACGCAACCACTTAAATCTTCAAAACGTACAAAAACATTAAAATATCCATTTGTAGTATAGACATGAGTAGGATTAGCTTGAGATGATGTGTTTCCGTCTCCAAAGTCCCAAGTAAAATAACCAATGGAATTAACCACGTTTGAGAAGTTAACTGTGAGAGGAGTACAACCGTTGTTTATATTTGATGTGCCTGTAACTTCAGGATAAGGTAAAACAACCAGTGAGACAGAATCATAAGCAGGACAATCATTAGTCAACGAAGTTCCAGTTAAAATAACAGTATATGTACCTGCAGAGTCATAAATATGGGTTGGGTTAGTTAAATAAGAATAGTTACCATCACCAAATTCCCAATAATTACTTATACCCAAGTCAGATGAGTTGTTAAAGGTAAATGTAGAACCTGCACAAAGCGTATCATCAACTACTGAAAAAGAAACTTGTGGAGATGAGTTAACCGTAATAGTCTTGTAAAGTGTATCGTAATTACACGCATTACTTACTGCTAACATCACATCATAGGTTCCAGGATTAACAAAAGTATGAGTTGGGCTATAGATATTAGAAAAGTTTCCATCATCAAAATCCCAGCTTGTGGTTGTTCCACCAACAGAGAACTGCTGAAAATCAACGGTGAATGGAGCACAACCAACTGTAGTATCAACCGTAAAGAAAGCTACAAGGCTACTTGGTAGAATAGTAACTGTACTTTGAGATGTGTCCGTACCACATTCATTTGTTACTGCCATAGTAATGGTGTAAAATTGGTTAGACATACCTGGAACATAATAATGATCAAATATAGTGTCACTGTTATTACCAATATTTCCATCCCCAAAATCCCACCAAAATGTATCTGGCAGTCCATAGCTGTTATTTGCAAATGTAATGGTCCCAGATAAGCATCCTCCCACATTAGTACTTGGCCCAAATAGAGATACTGGTTGAGGCATACTTGTTATCTCAAGTGAATCTGTATCTACTCCACAAACATTAGAGACAGTTAATGTGGTGTAATAAATTGTATCAAAATAAATGCCAGCAGCATAAGTTTGTGTTGGTGGAACTGTATCTGTTGTAGTAGAATCTCCACCAGAAACTTGGTCAAATCCTAAATCCCACAAATAACTTATGTAAGTTCCAACTGAATTATTAGTGAAATCAACCACCCAAGGGCCACAGCCCGAATCTGGGGCAACATAAGCAGCAACTGGAGGGGCAATTACCTCAACAAGAGAACTTAAAGAATCTAAACATCCTCTATCTGTCTCAGCCACATAATTGATATCAAATACTCCAACAGTATCTAAACTGAAAATTGGGCTTTGATCATTTGATATTGACCCTTCTGAAATTGACCAATGATGAAAGCTTGCACCCGTTGTTGTATTGGTAATTTGATGACCCACATTCAAACAAAATATAGTGTCATGATCATAGGAAACTATTGGAAGTGGATTGACCGTAACATCAAGTGAGTCATAATTCCAACATGCCGTAATTGGATGTTGATAAGAGTATAATAGCCTATGTGTTCCAATGCCAGCCGTAGTTGGACTGAATGTACCAAGTGCAGTATCTGTAATACCCTGCCCTTCCCAGAATCCTCCAAATGGTGAGAAATTTAACGTTGTATCGCCAAAAGAAATACATATTTCAAAATCTAAATCTACGTCAACTACAGGGAGAGGATGAATCAATAAGTTCATCGTATCTGTGGTAAAACAATTACCAGATCCAATATTGTAAGCTAAATCAACTGTGTCAACACTATTTACCAGGTAATCTCCATTTATATCAACACCAGTTCCATCCCAAGTTCCAGCACCTAAGGGAAGACCTACTAACTGAATCAGTCCGGTATCTTCACATGCTTGAATATCAAGACCTGCATCTGCAATTTGTGGCACATCTACCGTTAAAATCATGGTGTCAATATTGTAGCAAGTATTGGCATCAAAATATTCATAATACAATTCAAAAACTCCACTTCCGTTTGGAGTATACAAGCCATTCATATCAATATTTTGACCAACCCAGTTACCGCCTATTGGTGATCCCACAAAATTAACAAGAGCTGGAAGGTCACAAATGTTAGTATCATTTGGAGCAACTACAATAGGTAAAGCATTAACGGTAATGAATACTGAATCATTGTTTTCACAGGCATTGGAATCAATGTATAAATAGTTTATTTTATGTGTACCTACTCCAGCAACAGACGGGGTGAAATCACCATTTGCATTTGTTATGCCAGTGCCAGACCAAATACCACCAGAAACATTAGCAGTAAGCACTTGTATAGTGTCATCAATACATACCGAAAAATCAGCTAATGCATTAACAATAGGAAGAGGGTTTACAATTAGATTCACTGTATCACGAGTTAAACAGTTTCCGGTTCCATAGCTATATACAAAATCTAACGTATCCTGAACAATTGGAGTAAAATCGCCATTAATAGAAATACCATTATCTGACCAAACACCTCCTACAGGAGAACCAACGAACTGAATAGTACCTGCATCAACACATTCTTGAAGATCAATTCCAGCATCAGCATTAGTAGGGTCTATTACGTTTATAGTAAGAGTGTCGTTATTGTAACAACCCAAGATATCAGTATGATGATAATAAATTTCATAGAGTTGAACGCCAGTTGGTTCAAATCCCCCAGAAGAATCAATATTATTTCCTGTCCAATATCCCGGAACTAAGTTTCCATCAAAATCAACAACACCAGGTTGATTACAAAGTATCGTATCATTTCCAGCATTAACCTGAGGTAAAGGGTAAACTGTTACAACAATGGAATCTAAGTTTTCACATGTATTTGCATCTACATAGCTATAATAAACCGTATGATCACCTTCTCCAGCTAAACTACCTAGAAATTTTCCTGATGGATCACTAATACCTGTTCCAGACCAAGTACCCCCAATAGGATTTCCAGCAATAATTACAGAATCAGAGATACATAATGCCGTATCTGAACCTGCTTCTACAGTAGGTAGATTGTGAATAATAACTTGTGTGGTATCGTTGTTGGCACAATTTCCAGTCCCGTAAATATAGACTAGGTTTACAACTCCAGGGGTATTAAATGAATAGTTTCCAGAAATGTCACCAGTAACAATTATATCATCAATCCTAAGGTATTCTGCTGAGCTATTATTTTCCATTTTAACTCTAATTTCTAGCGTATTTCCGCTTAGCCCGTCTTGATATACAACAGCAGAAGTGAAATTACCACCTAAAGATCCATTTGAAGCAAATGTCGTCCATGCTCCACCGTTAATTCGATATTCAGATTCAATAACATCGTCAACTTCCATAGATCCCAATTCAGTTGCAGCTATAGAAATAGATACATTGACATAATCAGTTATAGAAATTGATGGGGACAACCAATAGGAAGGACCATCTAAATCCCTAGCTTCTAAACGTTCACTTACTACTTTAAAATATTTAAATCCATTAGTTAAAGAAGCCCCAGAAACATCAACAGACCAATTACAACCAGCAACATCGATTCCCGAAGAAGTAGCACCCTTTCCATTTAGTCCTGTAAATCTCTCCTCATATAGCGTAGATGTAGAATTAGAAACTGTATTAGGATCATCCCAAATTCCACCATAAGGTGTTCCTTGCAAGTAAATATTCCCTTCACTTACACAAACCTCTAGATTAGGACCTGCATTGGATAATATGGGATCAACTATGTCTACTAATAAAGTGTCCTCATTATAACACCCGTTAAAGTCTGTATATTGATAAATGACTTCTTCTTGACCAATACCATTTGGTAATAATTCTCCTGATGCATTGATATTTGTACCAGTCCATGTACCACCAGCAGGAGACCCGTCAAAATCTACACTAATAGGTAAATCACAAATTGTGGTATCATCACCAGCATTTACGACTGGTGAAACAAATTCATTAATTATTACTTGGTCACTATTTATACATCCATATGCATCTACAGCAGTAAGGGTAAAAGTACTAGTACCCTGCATATCATAGTAAGGATTTAAGATTGTAGTATCAGAAAGCACACCCAAATCCCAATAATAATTGTAGGGTGAAATTCCTCCTGATATGGAACCACTTAAAAATGCCGTGTCTTCTGGACAAACATTTTGGTCTA
The DNA here is from genome assembly GCA_038134525.1 of Crocinitomicaceae bacterium. Lineage (GTDB taxonomy): Bacteria > Bacteroidota > Bacteroidia > Flavobacteriales_D > Parvicellaceae. The sequence continues at coordinate 6,258 of JAYPVI010000024.1, read as the reverse complement.
TTCCAGCGTTTACTACAGGTAAAGATTGTACATTAATTAGAATACTATCTATGTCCTCACAATTATTATTATCAGTTACTGTCAAGACATAATACTCATCTATTAACGGACTAGCAAATGGATTTAAAATAGTAGACGATGTAATGCCCCCTGTAGCAGACCAAGAATATGTATAATTTGGAGCCCCATTTGTGATAGTGGGTGAAATTTGTACACTATCAAAAATACAAGTAGAATCAGTAAGAAGTAAACTAATAGATGGATTTTCATGTATAGTAAATGAGATACTATCATAATCTGAACCACATTGATTTGCTACAGAATCATATATCCAATAGGTTCCAACAGCATTATAATTTACTGCAGGAGGAGTTTCTTGGTTAGAAGAAGCGATATCACCACCTGGAAATGTCCAAGAATAAAGATTCATATCTCCAAAACAAGTATCAATAACTGCAGTCGGATAAGCAGTTTTGGTTTTACAAGTATCATCTATGGGATTTAAAGTTAATACAGGAGGACCTTGAACAGTAACCGTATCTACATAAGTTATTGGTCCACATACATTTGTAGCTGTTAATTTAATCCCATACATGCCAGCTTTATTAAATGTATATTTTGAATTTAATGAATCATAATTACCATAACCCGAAACCAAAATATCATCAATAGCAAATAATTGATCAGTAATATTCATATCAATTCGTAATTCAAGGGTAGCACCCACTATTGTTGAATGTGATACAATAACAGTATCAAAATCATCAAATAATGATCCGTTATTGTTAAAAGGCAACCAAGCTCCTCCATCAACCCTATATGATGAAGTAATTCCATCTGTAGGACCTAATGTAGTGCCTTCCATTGCTGTATATTGTACGTTAACAAAATCAATGGAACTAATATCAATTAAAGGTGAGTACCATATTCCGTTTCCATCTAAATCATTGGCCTCAAGTTGATCATTCGAGATCTTGAACCAATCACCAGCATCAACCATTGAAGCTCCTGAAATATCCATATTCCAGTCTATTGCAGATGTATCAGAACTTATACCATCAAAACCTTTATTTACTTGATTTCCAAAATCTTCTTCATATAAACTAATTATAGAGGAGTCAGAGATTATAGGTAATATAGATGGTGCAGATGAACCTCTGCAGCCATTAATGAAAGTTGATGAACCCCAACTAAAAGAAGCATTATAATCATTTAGCGACCTTGAAATATTGATATTTTCAACAACCAAAGGAGCACATCCTATATCATTGTCAAGAACAAACTCAGCACTTGGGAATGAATCAATTTTAAATTCATGCATGGAAGAATCTGTTACCATGCCAGATCCACATGGTGATTTTTTTATCAACTTCACAGAATACGTCATTTGATAGTGAAATGCCACCACAAGCTCCGTTGTTCCATATGTTGTAGAATCAAAATAATCTAATGGAATCGTACCTAAAGAACCAGAAAGTATAGTGAAACCTGTATCGGGTTCAAAAACCCATGCAATAGCATCTACAGTATCACACATATAGCTGAATCCTGCACCTGTATTAACTCCATAGACGTATTTACCTCCTAAACTAGAATCACTAAAGGTTACAGGCTCCTCAATACAGTAAATAGAGTCCATATCTACCATATTAGCAATGGGTGGTGAAGATTGTGTTATAGGAGAAACTTCAGCACTAGATGATCCACACCCATTGGTAGCTGCTACACCAACCAGAAAAGAGTTATCATAAAAAGGGGTAGAATAGCCGCATGAAGCTTCATCAAAAGTGTGAAAAATAGTATCGCTTTCTAGATCAGTTGCAGGATTGGGATGGATAAATACAGAGTCCGGTTTCCCATCATTGGTATACTTTGTATAAATGGTTCCAGGGCTATTTAATGTTCCTGAGTTATCTGCAAAAGTGGCTACAAAACCATATGTTCGTGGAGCACATTGATTTTGAGTATTCCCAGGAATACCTAATGATATTGCAGGATTAGTTCCAAAGAAAAATGGTTTAGTGTAAGATCTAACACACCCTGAAATATTATCTGTTGCCGTAACGACAATATCATAGGGACCTTGCATTAAGTATGTATTACTGTAAACTGTACCTGAAGAAATATTAGGCATAGTATTACCATCTCCAAAATCAATATCATAGGTAACATTAGCCGAATTATTAACTACACTCGCACTAGTTATTTCAAGATCAAGTGTAAATGTGGGATCTGCACTTCCACATTTTGACCATTCTCCAGTAGGAGAAACACTTAGATAATTTGCATCTGTCGGGGGTAAAGAAAGAAAAGATGAAGAAAGTTCGACTTCAGGTGCTAGTTGTACATTGACCGGATTTACTGCAGTATCTTTACAACCATTAGCATCAGTGTAGATATACATTAAATCTACTGCTACTAATGTACTACCATAACCTGCTGAAGATGGGTCGTAATTATTGTCTGAAACACCAGGGCCGTCATAATATCCACCAGCTGGAGAACCACCTGCTAGTGCAAAAGGGGCATCTGAGCTACAATGAGTCCCATATGGATTTGACGTCACATTGGAGGGTTTTGGGTTTACTGAAATAGTAACATTTCCCGAATTTGTACAGCCATTATCATCCTCTACAGAAACTGTGAAAATTTCGCCATTTGTCATCCCTACAACTTGAGTTGTTGAATCTTCAAAATCTATTATGGTTGCTGAACCATTGGAAGTCCACGTCCAAACGGTAGCATAACCTCCAGTTTCAGATAACCTCAACGTATCATCAATACAAACTGGATCATCTGAAATGATACTTATTTGCGGAGATACGGTTAAATAATAGTAAGAACTATCTCGACAAGTTGTACCATTATCGTCTAAAATAGTAACTAATTTGTATGTTGTATTTGTAGTTGGATTAGCATCTGGATTAGCTACGTTTGTTGCTGATAAACCAGCAGCTGGGGTCCATTGATAGGTAATGGCAGGTGTTCCTGCTCCAGACCATGAAGCAGAAGGCGAACCACCTAATGTAGTTGTAGCTCCGAAACAAATGGTTTCTTTATACCTTTTACCGGTCACGTTTATATCATCAATTCGAATTTGCTCTGAGCTCTCATCCACGTTTACAGTTACTCTAATTTCAACTGTTGAACCACTTAATGCGCTTTGAGAAACAGTCATTGAACCAAAATCATTAAAGTATTGACCATTTGAAGAAAAATAACTCCAAGGACCTCCATCTAATCTATATTCGCTATATAAAATATCGGCATTTTCTAATGAGCCTGATTCCGAAGCAGTTATGGAAAGAGATACATCTTTGTAATCAGCTATATTTATAGAAGGTGAATACCAAATGCAATTTCCGTCTACATCTTTTGCTTCTAACTTTTCATTAACTACTTTGAAGTAATCATTGGCATCAGATAAAGAAGCTGCACTAACATCAATTGACCAGTTACAGCCTGAAACATCTAAAACACCTCCTGATGCACCTTTATCATTTTGATTAGAAAAATCTTCTATATAAATATTTTCCGTCTCAAGTACTGCATTAGTCCCTGCACTGATAGTCAAATTAGAACACTGGGCATTTAATAGGTGCGAAAAAACAAGAAATAAAAAGAATAGAATTGAACTTATGTAAATCCTCATAATGCTTCGTAAACTAATTTAATCCATAGTAATTATCACAAACTCCGTTCGTCTATTTTCTTGGTGTTCTTCCTCAGAACATGGTACGGCTCTTCTACCCTCACATTCACACTTGTTTTTGAGTTTTGATTCTCCGTAACCCTTTCCGTAGATGCGTTCTGGTTTAGAGATTCTAGATCTGATGTAATTCGCAGATGATTTTGCTCTTCTATCAGATAAATTTCTATTATAAGATATCGTGGCCCTACAGTCAGTATGCGAGCCCAACTCTACCACCATATCAGGATATTCATTCATCACTTCCACAATTTTATCTAATTCTACAGCCGCATCGGGTCTAATATTGGATTTATTTAAGTCAAAATATATAGGGTTTATTTCTATTACTTCGGCCAAATCGATACCAGTTAAGAGTCTTGTTAAAATAACATTAGCCGTATCAAAGTAGAAACCGTCAGTAACGGCATAAACAAATGTATCTGAAGTTACTAATATATTCTCTGGATGATAAGTAAAAGACCCATCATTATTGAATTTAACATCACCATGAAGTGGATCTGAGACTAAGATTGTTGTTAATGCATCTCCTCCAGGATCTGAATCATTGTGTAAGGAACCTCCCTTTTTATCAATGGTGAAATCTTGTCCTTTTTTCATAATGTAATGATCATCTACAGCAACAGGAATTGTTTTATCGATTGCTTTAATGTATACATGTATGGTGTCATGGAAAAACATATCATGCATAATTTGATATGTGAAATGATCTTCTTCCACGTCCTTATTTTGAGGAGTATATATAAATGTGCCATCATCATTAAATTGAACAGTACCCTTTTCTGGATTTGAAGTTAATGTGGCTTTATGATATAGATTTTCTGTAATAAAGTCATCTAAGGTGTCGTTCAAAAAGTCATTATCTAACACACTTGAAGAAGTCATTTCCAATACTTCACCCTTAACCATTGTGTAGTAATCGTCTACCCCATCTGCAATTTCCAGATTGGTTTTAAAACTATATATATCATCGTCACCTTTCCCACCATCTCTATTAGAAGAGATAAAACCAAATTTTAAATCTTTAGATAAAAAGAAGGAAAAATCATCTTTTGGGGAATTGAACGGAATTCCCATGTTTCTGATTTCTGTTTGATTCGTGTCTAAATAATCATTTACCATGTAAATATCTAATCCACCAAAACCAATTCTGCCATCTGATGCAAAAAATAGTGTTTTATCATCTAAATGGAATGGAAAAACCTCATTTCCTTCTGTGTTAATTTTATTGCCCAAATTTACAGGTCTTGATAAACGGATAAGTTCTCTTGTGGCGGTAGTATCACTCAAGAAAAATTGTTTGTATAATCCATAAATCTCACAATAATATAAATCCATACCACCATACCCACCTGGCATATCACTAGCAAAATACATTCGATTACCGTCTTTTGTAATAGTAGGATGCATAACAGAATAGTCAGAATTGTTAATAGATAACCCCAAAACACTATCAGGGATATTAACATGTTCTTCTTTCACTTTAAAAATATTTAAATAAAGTGCATTACCTTCTTCCACCTCAATAGTAGAACTTCTAGTGAAGTAAATATTTTTGGCGTCATTAGAAAAAATCGCTGGTCCCTCTTGATACTGATTTTTCAATTCACCGCTAAATGGAGAGGGTGTAGTCATTTTCATAGATGAAAAATCAAATGTGGACTTCCAAATATCATAAGTCAAAAAATCAGGTTTCACATATTTTCTTCGTTTGATATTTTTTAGTGAGTATTCATCAGCACTTGTGTATAACACATTGTAAAAATCTGATGTGTCATTTTTAACAGCAAAAGCACCAAAATCGGAATTTTTGGTGTTTATATCCTTTAAATTAATTAAATCAATTTCGGATACATTTTGAAAAATCTTTTCATGGGCGTCAACAGAATTAAATATTTTAGCCCGAGTTTCATCAGAATAGTCAGCATATCTTTTTCTTACTTCCTCTGCTTCTTCAAATTTTTCATTCATATAGAGAATGTGTGAATAATTATATTGATCTATTGGGTTTAAGCTGCTATCCGCTACTATCTTGTAGTAATATTCAGAGCTATCCAAGTTTTTCATACTCAAAAAAGACTTACCTAATTTTCTGTATATATCAATCGTCTTATTTCTCACTCTTTGAAATCGCTGTACACTTTTGATATATGATTCTTTTTCGTAATGATAATTGCCCCAGTTTATATTTACTTCATCAGAATTACCAATTCCAAATTCAAATAATGGACCAGCTAACATTTTTCTTTCTTCATTTACTGTAGTATCTGATTGAGATAATGCAAAAACAGATGTATCGAATCCAAAATCAACTGAGTCAATTGAAAAATCATTAAAGACATCCATGGAATCTTCAAAAATTTCTCTCTCAGCATCAACAATGGGATCAACTGATACCGTGTCTAATACCTGTGATGTCAGTCTACTGACAAAGAATAAACAACTTAGAAATCCAACTGTTATTTTAATACCTATCCTCATCAATTAAAAATATCTTGGTGATTTAATAATTCTCTTTTCTTTATATAAATAATCATACCTCAACATAA
>JAYPVI010000023.1:0-16142 GCA_038134525.1 Crocinitomicaceae bacterium | reverse complement strand
ACGTACACGACAAGTGGCATGTACTATGACACGTTACAGACTACAGCAGGTTGTGATAGTGTTATTTCCATACAATTAACGATTTCCCCTTGTACTGACACATTGTATGTTACCATATTAGAAGATAGTTCGTATTACCTATGTGCTGATAGTATTTCCAATTTTAGTGGACCCGTTGACAGCATAAACTTTAATTGTGGACCACAAAATGGCAATACAATACCCAATAATACTTGCTTTACCTACCAACCTAATTTAAATTATTTTGGCCAAGATACACTTTGTTTAATTAGCTGTTACAACGGAGTTTGCGATACTACAATTATTTTCATTGACATTACCCCCATAAACGATTCTCCTATTGCTTTAAATGATTCAATCATTATTTATGAAGATCAAAGTATAAACATTAACATTCAACTTAATGACAATGATCCAGATGGCGACCCTATTACCTCTTCATTGATTAATTTACCTCAAAACGGAATAGTTTCGTTAATTAACAATGATAGCATTGCTTATGTTCCAAATCCAAATTTTGTAGGTTACGATACATTATCTTATCAAATTTGTGATCCATTAGGATTATGTGACACCGCACTGGTTTTCATATCAGTTTTACCAAATCCTGACACCATATATGTAACTACGATGGAGGATTCATCGAGTACCTTTTGTGCAGATAGTTTAACCCAATTTAATGGCATTGCCGATGTAATTAGTATTACATGCGGCCCACAAAGTGGAACAACTTCAATAAACAACACTTGCATTACTTATACTCCAAATGGCGGATATGCTGGAAACGACACCTTATGCTTTGTTAGTTGTTATTTAGGAATTTGCGACACTACTTATGTTTTTATAACTGTAGACTCAATAAACGATGCGCCTATCATAAATCAAAATGCTGATTTAATCATTGACACTACCTATCAAGAAACTCCTCTAACTATATGTTTAACTCTAGAAGATGAAAATGGAGATATAGTTAACATCAGTTCTATAATATATGGCCCGAATAATGGTGTAGTAAACATGCTGAACGATAGTTGTTTTTATTATTCTCCTGAAAATGGATTTTTTGGTTCTTATGATGAATTTAATGTTGTAGCATGTGATAACGGTAGTCCAATTTTATGTGATACCATTGAAGTATTAATTTATGTAATTGAAATCATGAATGAGCTTATCATTCCAGAAGGGTTTTCTCCAAATGGTGATGGACTGAATGAAACTTTTGAAATTTTAGGCATCAACAATTTTCCCAATAATCGTATAGTTATTTTTAACCGATGGGGAAATAAAGTGTTTGAAAAAAATGGATACCAAAACGATTGGAATGGTGAAAATATTTTTGGCAATTCTGTAGGCGGAACACAATTACCGGTTGGCACTTACTATTATTTATTTGATAAAGGAGATAATTCTGAAATCATTAAAGGATATATATATTTAAATAAATGATGAAAAAAATACTTTTAATAGCGATTTTATTACCAATATATTTTGGAATTACTGCCCAGCAAGATGCTATGTATACACTATATAATTACAATACCTTAGCAGTAAATCCAGCTTATGCAGGTTCACGAGATGCATTAACCATTACTGCCTTAAATAGAGCACAATGGCTGGGTTATGAAGGAAGCCCTATCACTCAAACTCTAACAATGCACAGTCCCATATTTAATAACAAAGTGGGTGGTGGAATCTCTATCGTTCAAGATATAACTGGCCCTACAAAATTACATACCATTTACTCCGATTTATCATACAAATTGAAAGTAAGTGAAAAAGGCACCTTAACTTTTGGCTTAAAAGGAGGATTAAATATCCTAAATAACAATTTAGCTAATATTGAAGTAATCGATAACGACCCACTATTTAATACAAATATCAATAATCAATTACTTCCAAACTTTGGGTTTGGCTTATATTATTTTAAAGAGAAATTTTACTTAGGAATTTCAAGCCCAAGAATTATTCAAAATTCTTTCAATTCTAATTCTTCCATTCTAGCAGAAGAAAAAAGACATTATTACTTAGTTGGTGGATTTGTTTCACAGTTAAATGAAAATATAGAATTTAAACCTACTACCCTTTTGAAAGTTACACAAGGAGCTCCTTTTAGTTTAGATTTAACCAACACCTTTATTTTTAGAGAAAAGGTTTGGGCTGGATTAATGGTTCGAGTTGGAGATGCTGTAGGTATAATAACTGGAATAATATTAAAAAACCACATAAATGTTGGCTATTCTTTTGATTGGTCATATGGATTACAAACTGGAAGGTATAATCAAGGAAGCCATGAACTCATGTTAAGATATGACTTCATCTTTAGCAATCAAGAAAAGTATAAATCACCTAGATATTTTTAATCGTGAACTTTTGTCGTAAAATAATATTATTTCAATTTCTTTTAATTTACTCTATGTATGGTTTTGCCCAAATGGAACATAAATTAGAAAAAGCCAATGAACTTTTCGAAAACTACTCTTTTGAAAAAGCATTAGAAAAATATGATGAATTAAAGATTAAAACTATTGAAGTTTACCGTAAAATGGCATTATGTCATCTGAAATTGAATGATATAGAAAATGCTGAGAATTATTTTGCTAAAATAGTTTTAGATAGCACCCTTAAAGTTGAAGATATTTATCATTACGCTTTTGTTCTATTAGAAAATAAAAAGTACGATGAAGCTCAAAAATGGATGTTAAAGTTCAATCAATTAGCTCCAAATGATTCAAGAGGTATTGAATTCAATGAAAAAATTGATCTGTTGAGTGAATTGCAAAATAATAAGCATGAAGTTAAGATTAGTAATCTTTTATTCAACGATGAGAATGAAGACTTTTGTCCTGTTTTTTATGATTCCAATAAAGTTATTTTTGTTTCTTCTAGGGAAAGTCATCTTACTGTAAAACGAAATTGGAATTGGAATGGGCTACCTTTTTTGGACTTATATGTAGCAACTATTAATAACCTAAATGAATTTATTAATATCACTCCTTTTAGTGATGAGTTAAATGGAAAATACCATGATGGTCCTGTTTCTTTCAATTCAGATCAAAATTTAATGGTATTTACAAGAAATAATTATTTTGACAAAAGTGAAGATGGTGTTCACAAATTAAAATTATACTACAAAACTAAATCAAATGAAATTTGGTCTAATGAACAAGAGTTTTTATTTGATGACAATGAATATTCAGTTGGACATTCAAGTATATCTGCAGATGGTAATTTAATTTATTTTGCTTCAGATATGCCTGGTGGTTTTGGTGGTGTAGACTTATATGTCATTGAAAAAATAAATGATTCGATTTGGTCAAAGCCAAAAAATTTAGGTGACGTAATAAATACCGAGGGAAATGAAATGTTTCCCTACATACATGCAAGTGGAAGATTTTTCTTCTCTTCCGATGGACATTTTGGATTAGGAGGATTGGATATTTTTGAAATATCTTTTAAGAACAATCCTAAATTAAGAAACTTAGGTTTCCCGATCAACAGCTCTAGGGATGATTTTGGTATTTCATTATCTGAACCGCTTTCAAAAGGATATATTTCGTCTAATAGATCAGGTGGAAAAGGAGATGATGATATTTATTTTATACAAAATCTTAATAAACTTTTCAATGAGAGTGTAGAATCAATTCCAATAGCTAAAGACACAACTGACAAAACAAAGTCAGATACTTTAACAACAATAATTTCAATTGATACTATTTCAAAACACATTATTCCTATGGATGCAGTTCAATTATCAGGCTATACAAAAGACGAAAACAACAATGTAATTGCTTATGCTAAAATTGAAATACAACCGTCAAATGATTCTTCATCAATTCATATTGTTACCTCAGACAAAGACGGATATTATGAAGATTATTTAGCTAAAGAAACAGAATATTCAATAAAGGTATTTGATGAAAATAATCAATTAAAGAATTTATCCTATATCGTTACCAGTCAAGATTCATTATTAAAAGCTAACCTAACGATAAACGAATTAAAATTAACTGGGAACATCATGGTAGAGCCCATATATTTCGATCTGAATAAAGATGAAATTAGAAAAGATGCAGCACTAACTCTTGATAAAATTGTAAAAATCATGAATCAAAATCCCAATATGGTTATAGAACTTGGTTCACATACAGATTGTAGAGCAAGTAAATCATACAATTTAAATTTATCAAATAAAAGAGCTATATCAAGTGCAAAATATATTAAATCGGCTATTTCAAATCCGTTAAGAATAAGTGGCAAAGGATATGGCGAATCAAATCTAATTAATGAATGTGAATGTGAGGGAAGTTTCAAAATTCCCTGCACTGAGGATCAACATCAAGAAAACAGAAGAACTGAATTCAAAATAATTCAGTATTAATTCTAACACAAAATTTTTGTCTTACCTGTAGATTTTGGATAAGTTAAAAATGTAAGTGTAAATATAAGTCCATGGTTAGGGCTAATTTCTTTTCAATTCCAACAAATTATCATGCCTTTTCTTGCACACACAACGTGTAACTTAAATAGAGGTGCTGTAGCAGCATGGATAGCTCCTAACCATAAAATATTTGTTGCATTAACAGTAGGAGTTTTCTTTATGATAGGAGGAACAATGATAAAAATTCTATTTCCTTAATCAATTTGGTTTAATTAAATTGATTTAACATTTGCCAATTTACCTATGGCGTGGATAGGGCATAAAATGTATTTCAAATTCATAGCAAAAAATTAAATAAATAGTAGAACAAAAACCGATCAAGTTTATTAATTAATAAATTTGAATATGACTAAGCTAAAATACATTGGTGTATATTTTAGTCCTATCCTTGCTATAATCTCTTTAAACCTAAGCGGAATTTGGGCATTTACTGCAATTATTGTTCTTTACTTATTAGTACCTATTTCTGAACAATTAATACCTCAAGACAAATCCAACTTATCTAAAAAAGAAAAGGAACTCGCTCAATCTAATCAATTTTACGATTGGATTTTATACTTACTTGTTCCATTACATTTATACGTAATTTTCCTTTTTCTCACTAAAGTTTCTGCTACAAATGTTCCAATTATAGACTTAATTGCATATACCATGACTATGGGTACCATACTTGGTGTTAACGGAATAAATGGTGGTCACGAATTGGGGCACAAAACCCATGAACCCTTTAAATTATTTTGTGCTCATGTTATGCTTACCACCAGTTTACAAAACCATTTTATGACTTACCACAATAGTGGTCACCACAGAGACGTTGCTACTCCTTATGATCTAACTACAGCGAGGAAAGGGCAAAATTTTTACCATTTTGCTGTCCGATCTCAAATTGGAGGATACTTTAAAACATGGCGTTTAGAATCAGAAAAATTACAAAAAAAAGGGAGAAATCCTTTGCTAAACCCTATGTTTATTCACACCATAATTCCCTGGTTATTTCAAGGAATAATCCTTTATTTCTTTGGATGGCCAACAGCAATGATGTATTTATTGGCTAGTATTTTTGGCATATCTATACTTGAATCTCAAAACTATTTTTCTCATTATGGTCTTGAAAGAAAACTAAATGAAGACGGAACCTATGAGAGAGTTAAAGCTATACACTCTTGGAATTCAGATCATTTAATTGGTCGTATATTATTATTTGAATTATCTAGACATTCAGATCACCATTTCATGGGTGCAAAACCATACCAAATCTTAGAATCTAAATCGGATAGTCCACTTCTTCCTTTTGGATATCCAGCTATGCTAATTCTTGGTTATTTTCCATTTTTGTTCAAACCTATCATGGCAAAGCAATTAGAGAAATACAGTCACTAAAATTTATAAACAATTAGTTTAGTTATAATTACTTAATACACTGGTTTAGAGATACTTAATTAATCTACAAAACACTAATTTGACATGCTAAATCTTTTGCCTTTTTAGTTAATATTTCCGTATTTTCATCACCGGATTTCAGCAACACACCCATTCTTCTGAAAGCTCGAGTTGTTGGTTTTCCAAATAATCTAACATCCGTATTTACCTCACTTAACGCATTTTGTAAACCAACAAAAACAGGGGCAGAATGGGATTCATCTTTAGCTAAAATGACTGCAGATGCACCGTTTTTTCGTAAAATGATTTCAGGAATTGGAATACCTAAAATGGCTCTTGCATGTAATTCAAATTCATTTAGGTTTTGTGTTTTAGCTAAAGTTACCATACCCGTATCATGAGGTCTTGGAGATAACTCTGAAAAATAAGTAGCATCTTGAGTTATAAAGAATTCTACGCCCCATATTCCAGCACCACCAAGGGCCTTAGTTACTTTACCAGCCATTTTCTCCGCCTCTTCTAGACGAACAGGGTCCATAGACATGGGTTGCCAACTTTCTTGATAGTCCCCCCTTTCTTGTCGATGACCTATAGGTGGACAAAACAGTGTTTTTCCGTTGTGTTGGGTCACTGTTAATAGGGTAATTTCATAATCAAAATCAATAAATCCTTCAACTATCACCTCCTGCAAATCACCTCTTGACCCTTCTACTGCATAATTCCACGCGTATTCAATATCCTCCTTTCTTTTTATTACAGATTGTCCTTTTCCAGAACTTGACATTAAAGGTTTTACAACACATGGATAACCACAGAAGGCTACACCATTTTCAAGTTCCTCTACACTTTTTGCATACTTAAATGGTGCTGTTCTCAACCCAAGCTCTTCGGCAGCAAGATTTCTTATCGCTTTTCTATTCATAGTGAAATTTGCCGCCTTTGCGCTAGGAACTACATGATAGCCTTTTTTTTCATATTCATAAAATCGTTCCGTTCTAATAGCCTCAATCTCAGGAACTATAAAATCCGGTTGATGTTTTTCTACAATTTGATCCAATTCATTTCCATCAAGCATGTTGATCACTTCAAATTCATGAGCCACTTGCATAGCAGGTGCACCTGGGTAGCTATCCACAGCAATCACATACTGACCAAGTCGTTGACAAGCAATGACAAATTCTTTACCTAATTCGCCAGAACCTAACAATAAAATCTTTTTGCGCATAATCTAAATTATGAGTTTAAAATTAGATTAAAAATGATAAAATAAACTGAAAAATGAAATGGTATAATCCACAATTGATTAACATCTTTCAAACTTGTTAACTCAAAATGAGTAATTATTTCAATAGCATGAAATTGACTAACTCAATTCTAACCTTAATTTAAACAATGATTTTAACCATTTTGGTTTCGCTTTAACCAATTGATAATATGGTGTCTGAACACCCCCAAACCCTCTAAAAAAGCGCTCTACGGACTCTACCATTGTGCCCTCGAAATCAAAAAAATCCACTTTTTCTGACGCGAATTCAATCGATTTCCACATTAACAAACTCATGGCTTCACTATTTCGAAATTTAGGATCAGCACCCCCCATCAAATAATAAGCAGCTTGATGATCCCATATCAATAACATAGCAGCATGGGGATTACCTTGATGATCATTGGCAACTAACAACTTACCTGATTCTTTTTTTTGAATTATTTCAAATAAAGATTTAATCACGTCATCCGAATAAGGATTTTTCATGCCTTGCCGAGAAAATGTTTTATTTGATAATTCAATCAATATATCTATATCTTTTGAAAGAACCACATTAATAATCTTTGAGGCCTTTTTAATGTTTTTTCTAGTAGAAGAACTTAATCTATTAAATAATTCATCTCTTTTTTCTTTAATTGAATCTAAAATAAAAGTGTATTTAACTGATGTTTCATATTCTTTCCACTGGAAAGGCTGTGTATTGGACAATGAAGGTGAAAATTTAACAATTGACAACTGATTTTTTGGTAAATTATTTATGAGGTATGTGTAAATTTCTTTTTCGTATCCTAATTTCGTGATGTTTTTTTGACCTTCTGGATAGACTAGCCATGGTCCCAGCTGTGGTGTCAATGTTGGTGGAAGTAGATAAGTAAAACCCCATTTTTTCTTTATCTCAAAAGGAAGTACTCCGATTACTTGGTTTGATTTTTTATAAATAACAGCATCCCAATTTTTTGAAACAATATCTAACCACCATGGTTGATAAAAAATGGGGAGGTCATTTTGATTACAAAACGTTTTATAATCTGATTTATTGGTCATTGTAAATGTTAACGAACAAATTAGAAATTTGATACATTAAGACCAATATTGTTTCTTTAACTCCTTTTTGATAATTTCAATCAACTTTTTATCACAGGAAAAATTAAAATCGCTAGCAATTAATCTTCTTACATTAAATGATCCAAGAGCTAATCTTATAAAAGACATATTTTCATATTTAACAGGCTGACCAATGATAATTTTTTTGTATTCATCAAGATCATCTCTTTCTTTAGCACATATCTCCATGTAAAGTACTCTAAGCTCTTCATCGGTGAGCAACGAACCGTCAGGATGCTTCACATTAAAAGAAATGATGGATCTATTCGTAATGGCTTGATCCGGCATCAATTCAAAATAATCCGCGTTTAATTGCAAATTACTTATTACAAATGCATTCCATCTGTCTATGGCGGTGGTTACCATATCTTCACCATAAAAAGACAATAGCTTCATTTCCGAAATAGCACATTCCCATCTAAGTAACGTTCCGTAATTTTTATTTTCTCTAAACTTGCTTCTCAATACAGGATGTTGTAAAGGAATATCAGATGTACTAAATATAGTTTTGAAAGGCTCAACCGCCTCATCTGAAATATTATTAAGCTTTGACGAAATACTTTTGGGGACTAATATTGCACCACAAAAGGGTGGTGATTGGTAAAACTTTGAACCTGTTAATAAGACCATGCAGTTTAACCTAATGAGTGAATTGATCAACTTTGGTGTTGTTCTCATTTGACAAACATCAATTACCCAAAATACATCACTATTTGCCCTAGGTATCATGGAAATATTATCTACAATACCAGATTTACTTCCAATTACTAGGTTAGCTATTACTTGATGTGTTTTACTTTTTTGTTCAATTAGGTCAAGTATATCCGATTTATGATTTAGAATGTTTCCATCATCATCTCTAGCGGGAAAAGTTTGTTGAATAATTTTAACATTAGGATGGATAGGGTCCCCTTTGACCACATTTTCCTCAAACTGATTTGTCCCAAAGAAGTATTTTCCCAAAATAGCTGTATTTGAACCAGTTCCTAATTCTTCAGGACAAGTTACGATGCTAAATATGGGCTTTTCGGGATTCATGATTCGGGAGAACATGATTGGAAAATAACAAAGATCGCTTCCTGATGGACCATAAAAAATGTCAAAATCGTATTTTGGGTTTCTATTTATTAACCTTTTAAGTTGCTTTTGTTGGTCATCCAACAAACTATCATAGTTTCCAGCTTTCAAGCGTTCAAGCATTTTATCAACCGCACGCTTACTATCCACATTTAGGTTAGACATCGTGCAAGAACCTCTGTTAAAAACTCCTTCATAAATTAAGGGGTTTCCATGGTATTTATTTAAACCATTTTCGTTTAAACTTATTCTTTCATCGCCTCCTTTTACAATATCCTGTATGTCCATATCGTTTAATATAACTACACAAATAAAAAAATTTTAATTTAGAATATAGAATAAGTTAGGATAAATCATATACATTTAAGCTTACCTATCTGTTAAATGGGAATAGTAACCAGACAATCCATAAAGGCAACCGTTGCAACGTATTTAGCTGTAGTTATTGGCTACATAAACCTAGGCTATTTTTTTCCAAAAATTTTTTCCACTGAGCAAATTGGACTAATTTCTTTTTTATTAGGTACTTCTACCCTGCTAGTTTGTATATTTCAAATGGGTATTCCCACTACAATCATAAGATACTCACCTTCAGTTGAAAGCAGTAATACACAGCGTTCATTTTATCAATTTTCATTGATTATACCCGCCTTGGTTTTTATAGCTTTATTTTATGCTTTATTTCTTTTTTTAAACCCAATTCTTAATACCTTTTATGCTGATAATCAGCTAATTAAAGAATATATTTTTTATATACCCCTATTTTCATTGTTTATTGGATTTACTGGAATATGGACAGCTCATTGCAACAGCAAACTAAGAATAGTAATTCCCACAATTATTGAAAAATTCATTAGCAGAATACTTATACTTTCAATGATATTTTTTGTCATTCTAGACTTTATGGATTTCCATGATTTTATCAATGGGTATCTTCTAGTTTATTTGATCTGTTTCATATTAACGTTTCTCTATTACAAAAGATTACATCAGAAAAATGATACAAGTCCACAAAAAATCAAGCTACCAATTAAAAAGAAAATGCTGCGTTTTGGTGCAATCAGTTTTTTAACGGCAATTGGTGCTAGAATTGTAGAAAATATTGATGTTATTATGATTAGCTCCATTTTAGATTTAAGTAATGCTGGTATTTATAAAATCGCATTTTACATAGGTGGTGTAATCATGATTCCTTTAGGAACTATTGGTCAAATAAGTTCTCCCCTTTTTGCTCAATTTTGGGAATCAAAATCACTCCAAAAAATTGATGAGCTCTATAAAAAGGCCTCCATCAATTTGATACTAATTGGTGGGCTTCTGTTTGTAGGGGTTTTTATTAATCTCGACAACATTTTCAGGGTAATGCCAAACGGTAAAGATTTTATCGATGGAAAATGGGTGATCTTAATCATTGCTATTGGGAAACTAATTAACATGGGACTAAGCCTAAATGGACATTTACTTCAAAATTCTAAATATTATTATTTCAACACATATTGCATCGTGTTTTTGGGTATCCTTACTATTTTGACCAATCTCATTTTTATTCCAAATTGGGGGATTATTGGAGCAGCTTTTGCCTCTGCTTTATCACTTATTATTTTCAACTTCATCAAGTTTGGTTTTATTTTATTCAAGTTCAAAATGCATCCTTTTTCAGCTAGGACCATTCCTGCTATTCTGCTTATACTATCAAGTATATTTCTGAATTATTTATTTCCTCAAATGGAAAATGTTTTCCTTGATATATTTTATCGATCTTCAATTATATCTATATTATTTATCGGCATAGCTTACTATGGAAATATTTCTAAGGATTTTAACATTCAATTAAATAAGTTCACATTTAATAAACTACCATGGATAAGAACTTAATTGAATGGAATGATTTTGAAAAAATAGACATTCGAGTTGGGACCGTAGTTCATGCTGAATTTAACGATAAAACAATTAATCCTTCATTTATTATTCATGTTGATTTTGGGCCTATAGGAATAAAAAAAACATCTGCACAAATAACTAGTTTGTATAATCACAAAGAATTAGTAGGGAAACAAGTCATAGGAATATTAAATTTCCCAGAAAAACAAATTGCCAATATGAAAAGTGAGTTTCTATTGTTGGGATCCACTAATGAACAGAACAACGATGTCGTTATCCTTAAACCAGAAAGAAAAGTCTCAAACGGATCAAAAGTGAAATGAAAATCTTTAAAAAAAAATCATCATCTTTTGAAAGCAACTTTCTTATTGTTAATATTACACTATGAAGCGAATTGGAATACTAACAAGTGGAGGTGATTGTGGTGGTCTAAATGCTGCTGTGAGATCTATATTTTATAGAGCTAAAGAAAAATACGATCTTGATGTTTATGGTATTTTGGAGGGTACTGTAGGCCTAATGGAACGACCGCCCCGCTATATCAAGTTAGATTACAGTACCTTTTCAGGAAATTTGATTAGACAAGGCGGGACTTTTTTGGGAACCACAAATAAAGGCAATCCTTTTAAATACCCTATGCCTGACGGCACTTTTAAAGATAGAACGGTTGAAATTGTAGGCGGCTACCATGAAATGGGACTAGATGGCTTGATCGTCATAGGAGGGGATGGAAGCATGAAAATCATCAAAGAAATAGCTGATAAAGGAAATTTGAATATTGTAGCTATTCCAAAAACGATAGATAACGATGTTGGAGCAACCGAAAGTTCTATCGGTTTTCATACCGCTGTTGATGTAGCCACCAATGCTTTAGATAATTTACAATTTACAGCAGCTAGTCATAGCAGAACTATGATACTTGAAGTTATGGGGAGAGATGCTGGACATATTGCATTAAATGCAGGTATTGCTGGTGGTGCTGATGTGATACTCATACCCGAAATTAATTACTCTATTGACGGTATTATCAATAAACTAAAACAGCTTAATTCATATGGAATTAAACACTCTTTAATTGTTGTAGCAGAAGCAGTAAAACAGGAGAATGGAAAAAATAGTACCGTAAAATTTGCTGATGGAGAAACCAGATTAGGTGGAATTGGCAGCTATGTTGCCTCTAAAATTATGAGTAAAACTAAAATTGAATGCCGTGTAACTACGCTCGGACATGTACAAAGAGGAGCACCACCATCTACACAAGATCGAATTTTAGCTTCTGCTTTTGGAGTTTATGCAGTTGACCTACTTGCTCAAAAGAAATTTGATCGAATGGTAGCGTGGAATGACAGAAAAGTAGTTGACTTCCCCATTCAAATGGGAATTGAAACCTATAAAGAAGTTGAACTTGATGATTCTTTAGTTAAAACTGCACTTGCTCTAGGAATCTATATTGGCGACATTAACTAAATTTGTTGTCAAACAAATTTATGATTAAATTTATTTTATGGATTATTGGTTTAATCACCTGTTCATTCTCATTTAGTCAAAACATTAAGTTCAGTGCCTTTTTAAACAATTCACCCTTAATCTTTAACAGAGACATACCTTTTGAGGATAGCTTCATTCATGTTGAAGTTTTTAAAATGTATATTTCTAGTATTGTATTCACCTACCATGATGGAAGTACATTCAATGAAAAAAACTCATATCATCTTATTGATTTAGCAAATTCAAACAATGACAAGCTTTTCATTACTGACTCTAAGGAACGAATTAAACAATTATCTTTTGACATCGGTATTGATAGTGCCACCAATCACCAAGGAGCTCAAGGTGGTGATCTTGACCCACTAAAAGGCATGTACTGGACTTGGCAAAGTGGCTATATCCATTTCAAAATAGAAGGCTGCTCCCCCCTATGCCGTTCATCAAAGAACAAATTCTCTTTTCACATAGGTGGTTTTCAATATCCATTTAATGCTATTCAACATGTTGTTCTAAAAGAAAATTCGGCAAGTGATATTGTAGTTGCAATCAAACTTGATCATTTCTTCAAGTCAGTCCAATTAAATGAAAGACCAAACGTAATGAGTCCAGGAAGTGAGGCTATGTTTATTGCTGGGAAATTTAAACAGGTTTTAGAAATAAAGAATGATTAAATTACGAAATACAATTGTTATTATTTCTACTGTATTTTTATTGCAAGCACACTACAACAAGATACATATAAAGTTTCCTTCACATTTTCCTCAGCCAACATATTCATTTGAAAATAACCCATTAGACACTTCTATTATTAGCCTTGGTAGAAAACTATTTTACGACCCTGTTTTTTCTTCAGATAGCTCTGTTTCTTGTGCATCATGTCATTCTCCCTACAGTGCTTTTGCCCACACTGATCATGCCCTTAGTCATGGTATAAATGATTCCATGGGGCAAAGAAATGCTCCTGGCTTATTTAATTTAGCATGGCAAAAAAACTTCATGTGGGATGGCGCTATTCATCATTTAGATATGCAACCTCTTTCACCTATCCACAGTAGCATTGAAATGAATGAAACCCTAGCTCATATTATTGAAAAGATGAGCCAAAACAAAAACTATATCAGGTTATTTAAATCTTGTTTTCATGACTCAATTATCAAAAGTCAATATGTCTTAAAATCTTTAGCTCAGTTTCAATTAACACTGATTTCATGTAATGCTAAATATGATTTAGTAAAACAAAACAAGACCGACTTTACCGAAAAAGAAAAGCGTGGCTATAATATCTTCAAACAAAACTGTAACCACTGCCATCAAGAACCATTATTTACTAATTATAAATTTGCAAATAACGGAATTGGAATGGACAATTACTTAAAAGACTTAGGACGGCAAAAAATAACCAATCATAAAGAGGACAGCTTACTATTTAAAATTCCATCAATACGAAATTTGGGATTCACATACCCTTATATGCATGATGGAAGATTTCAATCTTTAAAAGAGGTTATAGACCACTATTGTGACCATATTGAAATTTCCCCAACTACAGACGTATTCTTACACAAAAAAATTAACTTATCTAAAAATGAACGAGTAGAATTAGTATCTTTTCTACATACATTAAATGATACTAGCTTTATTTTTAACAAACAACATCATTACCCAAAATAATAAGAACTTATGATAAAACTAACATGTCTTTTTAGCGCGCTTTTATTATCATTTAGTTTTTGTATTGGGCAACAAAACCCAGCCATAACTTCATGGTTGCAAAACACTACGACTACAGGCACTTACTATGTTCAAGGAAATAGCACTCCAATATCAAATAATACTTTAGTAAACTGCCAGCAAGTAGAATATTCATCAGATTATGTTTATGTAACTGCTACTGGAATACCAGCTTACACCACCGGTCCATTTTTAGATGGAAATCCGTCTATAGCTCAAAACCAAAACGCCATTTATAAATTCCCTTTAAATCCTCAACAAAATACAGGAACACCGTCATCTACTACAATGGGAAACATTGGTATTTTTATAAATGGTACAGCATTGTTCGATTACCGAGATGGTGTTGCCTGGAATCCAACAACTAATGCTTTATGTGGAGGACCAGGAAACCCTCCATGCCCAGGAGGACCCACAGCTGTAATGGAATGGAACAGAGACGCTATTCCAGCCGAAATGGATGGATTTGACTGTTCTAAGGGTCATCCAGCAATGGGAGCTTACCATCATCATCAGAACCCTTCTGCATTCAAACTTGATTTAAGTGTTATTTCTTCAATTTGTAATTTGTATGATGCTGATGGACTTTATGTTATTGACAGCACTCAACATTCACCCATTTTAGGCTTTGCTTATGATGGATTTCCTATTTACGGAGCCTATGGATACAAAAACACAGATGGAACCGGTGGAATTACAAGAATTAAATCTAGTTACCAACTAAAAAACATGACATCGAGGGTAAATGGACCAACAGTTAGCAATACATATTTTCTAGGTTATTTTAAAGAAGATTATGAATACATTGCGAACAATAGTCCTGATTATTTAGATGACCACAATGGTCGGTTTGGTGTTACACCTGATTATCCAAACGGAACCTATGCCTACTTTTGTACCGTTGATGAAAACTGGAATTCTGCTTATCCATACGCAGTTGGGCCCACTTTTTATGGTGTATATGCCAATGCCTCTATCAATAGCATTTCTGAACCCACTACTATCTACAACAACACTACAGCTGTAAGTGAAATTAACGCCTTACAAGTTGCTGTATTTCCAAACCCAACTTCAGATCTGATTGCGATACAAATAGGATCGCTTAATACTACTTCTTATTCTGTAAAATTATTGGATAACCAGGGAAAATTAATCAAACAAAAAACAATTCAAGCTGGAAGTACCATCACTTACTTTAATACCGAAACGCTGTACAATGGGACATATTTTTTACATATCTCAAACGGGATAGATTTTATTAAAAAAACAATAGTATTGAACAGATAATATTAATGCTAATTTCTTAATCTATATTATTTCTTCAATGACAGTAGTTAACTAATATTGTAGAATGAAAAGAAAAGATTTTTTAAAAAAGTCTATGGCATTGGGAGCACTTGGAATGGCTGCTCCTTCTGTTCTATCTGCTAAGAAACCCACTTTCAAATCCACTTATGACAAAATGATGGATCAGGTAGGTTTTAATCATTTACCCAATAATGAAACAAAAACCATGAACAGCGTACTTCACAAAGCCAATACAAGGGGTCATGCAAACCACGGATGGCTTCAAGCAAATCACTCATTTAGTTTTGCTAACTACTACAACCCTGAAAGAATGCACTTCGGTGTGTTAAGGGTGTTAAATGATGACACCATTGCTCCTGCAATGGGATTTCCAACCCACCCTCATGACAATATGGAAATCATCACGATCCCCTTAGAAGGTGATTTAGAACACAAAGACAATATGGG
>JAYPVI010000022.1:0-28219 GCA_038134525.1 Crocinitomicaceae bacterium | reverse complement strand
CTTATGTGTATCTATAAAAATTTTAAAAGAGTTTCTTTAATTTTTTCTCTTTTTATCATTTCTCATTTTCTTTTGGCTCAATCCATTTCTGTAAGTGGTACAATAACAGATGAATTCAACGAAGGAATGCCAGGTGTGACTATTAAGGAAATCAATGGATTAGCATCGTCCACTACTGATTTAGAAGGGTATTATAAAATTCAAGTTCAAAGTGATACTTCAAAACTTGAGTTTTCTTTTATAGGATACAAAAAGCAAGTCATTTTGGTAGGTGGTAGAAAAAATATCGATGTGAATTTGAAAGTGATGTCCGAAGCGTTAGATGAAGTGGTAGTGGTTGGATATGGAAAATCCTCCATTAAAGAACTTACAGGAGCTACTGTTCAAGTTAAGGGTGAAAATGTAGAAAGATTAAATATACCTCGTATGGACCAAGCTCTTCAAGGTCAGGTTTCAGGTGTAACTATAAATACCAATTCAGGTTCTCCAGGAGGTTCGTCAAGTATAAGGATTAGAGGATTATCTACTTTTGGTGATAATGATCCACTGATATTAGTTGATGGAGTCGTTTACGATTCTGAGGGTCTAAATGCACTAAATCCAGGGGATATAGAGTCCATTAATGTACTAAAAGATGCCACTGCTGGAATCTATGGCGTAAGGGCTGCTAATGGGGTTATCATTATTGAAACAAAAAAAGGAAGAGTAGGTGCTAAACCAAAATTTGAAGTAGGATCATATTATGGTGTCCAACAAACAGCTAACAAATTAGATTTATTGAATGCAGCGGAATATGCGCTAATAAAAAACGAAATGTTTATTCGCGGTACAGGTCAACCTTTATTTAATAATACCGCTTTAAATGTGGGTACAAATTGGCAAGATTCAATCTTTGTTAACGCCCCGATTGAAAGTTTCAATATGAGCATAACAGGAGGTACAAAAAATTCATCTTACTCAATAGGTGGGAATTATTTTACACAGGATGGTATTGTTGGTGGTGATAAATCAAGTTTTGATAGATACAACGCTCGAGTTAACTTAGTAAATACGCTTTCTGATAAATTAAATTTAAGTAGTGTTTTTCTTTTCACCCATGAAAAAAGAAAAGCATTGCCAGAAAATGGAATTGGATCAGTTCTCTACAATACGATTAATGCTTTTCCAAATAGACCGATTGTTGGTCCTGACGGTAACTACGAGTATTTAGTAGAAGTAAGTGACATCATTAATCCAGTAGCACAAATTGAAAACACCTATAACGAAGCATTGGTAAATAAGCTGGTAGGTAAGCAAGAATTTTCGTACAAGTTCAATGATAATTTAACCTTTAATAATCGAATAAATTATAACTATGCGTTAGTAGATAATAAATCTTTTAGTCCATTAGCATGGTACGGTCCTGGTAAATATGCAAATACTGCGATAAATGCCGACCTAGATCCAGTGATGGTTGAAATTGCAGATAGTGTTTTCATTGAAAGAGGTGCTAGTGTTTTTGAACAGAGAGCGTCTTATCTTGATTTAAATTTTGAGAGTTATTTGAATTACAACAAAAAGATAGATGATCATAACATCAAAGGTACTTTTGGAACATCTGTTTTTAGAAGAAAAGGTGATGTATTGAACGGTATAGCTTTTAATATTCCAAACAATTCCATTGATTATGCAGATATATCTGCAAACATGGCTCAAAATGGCTACCTGAATAATACGGGATCTTATGAGTTTGAAGAGCGGTTATTATCCACATTCTTAAGAGGGGAATACAGCTATCAGTATAAATATATTATTTCAGGAATTTTGAGAAGAGACGGATCCAGTAAATTTGGTCCAAATAATAGATATGGTGTATTTCCAACCATATCAGCAGCATGGGTGGTTTCTGAAGAGGAAAATTTCATTCAAAATAATGAAGCAATCAACTTCCTAAAATACCGGGTGAGTTATGGCGTTTCTGGAAATGATCAAATAGCCAATTTTGCTTACAGAGCCTTATTAAATGGGGAGGGAGTATACGTTTTTGACGATATTATAACACCTGGTGTTGCTATTGGAACGGCAGCCAATCCAGATTTAAAATGGGAAACTACAGCTCAATTTAATGTAGGAATGGATGTTAGGTTTTATGACAAGATTGATATTACCGCAAATTATTTTGTAAAAAACACGAGAGACTTGTTATTTAATCCAGACGTTTCTGCAGTTATTGGATCTTATGGTCCTGGAGGGTATCCTCCGATTATTAATGCAGGAGACGTGAGAAACAGAGGGTTAGAGTTAGAGTTTGCATATGCTTCTGATGTAAGCAAACCCATGGGTGTGAATTTGAATCTAAATTTCACATACTTAGAAAACGAAGTGAAATCTGTTCCTGAGGGAATTGATTATATTCCAGGTGCTGCCTTTGGAGTTGGTGGAAATATTGCTACTCGCTTTGAAGTTGGCTATCCAATCGGATATTTCTTTGGTTACGAGACTAACGGTATTTTCCAAAATCAAGAACAAATTGACAACGCAGAAGTCAGTCAACAAGGTGCAGAGGTTGGAGATTTAATTTTTGTAGATCAAAACGGTGATGGTATAATTAACTTTAGTGATGATTCCGATAAAAAAATGTTGGGTTCTCCAATTCCTAAATTCACTATAGGTACAGTATTAGGTTTTAGATATCAGGGGTTTGACTTTTCAACCAATCTATATGCTGCAATGGGGCAAAAAATTATTAGAAATTTTGAACGTCAACAACCATTTGCTAATCAACTTGATTATGTACTAGACCGTTGGACATTAGATAATCCTGATGCTGAGGTTCCAAGGGTCACTACATCTCCAAATAGAAATGGAGTTTTC
The DNA here is from genome assembly GCA_038134525.1 of Crocinitomicaceae bacterium. Taxonomy (GTDB): domain Bacteria; phylum Bacteroidota; class Bacteroidia; order Flavobacteriales_D; family Parvicellaceae. The sequence continues at coordinate 25,366 of JAYPVI010000022.1, read as the reverse complement.
TCCGATTTTTATGTAGAAGATGGATCTTTTTTAAGAATCAGGAACTTGCAAATAGGATATGTTCTTCCAAAAAAATGGACAGAGAAGTTTAGATCAGATTATGTTCGTTTTTATCTTTCTGCTAACAACTTATTTACCTTAACAAACTATATGGGATTTGATCCGGATATTGGAGCCTCACAAGGAACTTTATCTGGAGGTGTTGATTATGGATTCTATCCTCAAGCAAGAACAATCATGGGTGGTGTAAACATTAAATTTTAAATTATGAATAAATTAATTAAGATAACATCTACAGTAACCTTTTTAATAGGTTTATTCGTTGGTTGCAGTAAATTCTTAGATCTTGATCCACCTTATACTCAAGACGCAGAAAACTTTTTCAATAACGAGAGTGAATATTTAAGAGCACTTACTGGGGCCTATGATTTATTGGCAGGTGTGTTTGTTTCCTACTGGATAGGAGATATTGCGTCAGATAATACCATTGCCGGAGGAGAAAGTGCAACAGATACGGAAGGATTACATCAGATTGACGACATGAACCATGGAGCAGTTAATAACGAATGTAGAAGTGTTATGCGTTACAATTATTGTGGAATTGCCAGATGTAATTTCATTTTGGAACCTAAAGAAAATAATGTGGAGTTTGCTGGAAAAGATGTCATTTTAGCAGAAGCTAAATTTCTTAGAGCATTTTATTACTCAGAATTAGTGAAGTTTTTTGGTGATATTCCCTTGGTAGTTGATGAAAGGTTAGGTGTGCAACAAGTTACAGAGCTAGACAGAACACCAAAAGCCGAGGTATACGCACAAATAGAGTCAGATTTACAAGACGCCATAGCTGTACTCTCATGGAAGTCTGAGTCAACTCATTCCGGGATAAAAGGAAGAGTAGATAAAGGGGCCGCATTGGGACTTTTAGGAAAGGTTTATTTATATCAGGAAAAATGGTCACAAGCTGCTGGAGCATTTGATCAATTAATAAACAGTAATAATTACAGCTTAACAGCTGATTATTCCACCATTTTTCTAAAGGAAAATGAAAATAATGCGGAAACTGTTTTTGATGTGGAGTACTCAGCAGATGAAGGTGGTTCATATGGATGTTTAATTTGTCTCGAAGGTAATTTAACTCCAGGATATCAAGGTATTAGACAGTACGATGGACCTACATATGGGGATGGTAACAGTTATAATCTTCCAACTCAAGATCTTTATGATTCATTTGAATATCAAGATCCTCGAAGGGAGGCTACTTGTTTACATATCGATAATTTTATAGCAGCAAATGCTCCAGGAACAGAATACACTCAAATTTTTGGACACCATACCGGTTTTTACAACAACAAATACATTAAAACTAGAGATGAAATGTTAAATGGAATTCCTGACAATGATTTAACTAGTGGGGTAAATTATAGAGTGATAAGATTCGCTGATGTGCTTTTAATGGCAGCAGAAGCTTATAGTCAACTTGGTGATGATGCAACTGCATTAGGATATTTAAACCAAGTTAGACAACGAGCAGGATTAGCTGATAGAACTTCTTCTGGAAATGATTTGTATGAACATATTTTGAAGGAAAGAAGATCAGAGCTATCTTGTGAGGGACATCGATTTTTTGATTTAGTAAGAACAGGGAAAGCGGCTGATGAGATTGAAAATTTTGTAACAGGGAAACATGAGTTATTTCCAATTCCCCAGGTAGAAATTGATTTAGCAGGTGGAAATTGGGCTCAAAACCCAAATTATTAAAATACATAATATGAAATTTAAAAATTTACTATTACTGATTCCTTTTTGTCTTGTTTGGAGTTGTTCAAAAAAAGGTTGCACAGATCCTACAGCTCATAATTTTGATCCTGGTGCTACTAAAGATGACGGTTCCTGCTTTTATGGCTTAAATGCTTCTTCTGCTTCGTTTACTTTTCAAACTTCACCAGATAACGAAAATATTATCATTTTTACTGCAGATGACCCTAGTATGGAGTGTTCTTGGGATTTTGGAAACGGAACTTCTGGAAGTGGGGTAACTGACACAGCAAAATATCCTTTTGCAGGATCTTTCGATGTTACCCTTTCTGTTTTTAATTCTGAGGGTAATGCTCAAAATACACAAAGTATAACTATAGACTCAAATGATATTAGTTTGTTTGATAATCCATTACATTTAATCTTAACGGGCGGTATTAATGGACCTGGATACAGGACCTGGCATATAGATTCTGCTTGTGCAACTAACTTTGGGGTTGGACCACCTAATGGGAATACGCCTGATTGGTGGAGTTCACCAGCTAATGGTAAGCCAGGCTGTGGATTATATGACGATCGATATACATTTCATTTGGTAGGTTATGAATATGATCAAGTTACCAACGGAGATATATACATTCATAATGCACTAGCTAGTCAATTCCCTGGTTCATTTGAAAATTTATATGATTATACAGCACCTTTTGATGATCAACTTGATGAGAGTTGGGATTTAACTCAAGATTCTATTTTGTCATTTTCAAACATAGCTTCCATTGGTTTTTACACTGGTGTTAATGAATACAAGGTTGAGATACTAAATGATACTGCCATGTGGTTAAAATATGGCCATGCAGATGGTCAAACTAATTGGTATTTAAGATTTGTTCCTGAGGGATTTGTTACAACTTGTCCATAATGAAACTATTTTTAAGGTTATTTTTATTAATGGCTGCGTTTTCCCTAACACAGTCTTGTAAAAAAGGATGTACGGATCCAACCGCTGCCAATTACAACCCTGATGCAAAAAAAGATAATGGCTCTTGCTATTATGTGAATTTACCAACTAATCTAGTTGTGAACTTAAGTAATACTCCAAATTCAGGACTAGTAGAAGTAGAGGCAAGTGCTTTAAATGAAAATTATTTCACCATTTGTTTTTTCGATGGAAATGATTCTACCATAGTAACTAGTTCTACTGGAGAAGCATCTTATTATTACTCAGATTCAGGTTCTTACAACATTCGCGTAAGAGCTCATCTAGATCATCAAAATTATACAGAATGGAATGGAATAGCAGAAATTGACATCAATTCTTCAGGAATTTCAAATATTGGTTATACGACTCCATTAACCTATTCAAACTACACTTTGGTTTGGCAAGATGAATTCAATGGTTCATCATTATCATCAGATTGGATTTATGAAATCGGTACCGGAAGCTGGGGTTGGGGAAATAATGAACTTCAATATTACAGACAGGATAATACTTCTGTTGAAAACGGGTATCTAATAATAACAGCAAAACAACAAAATTTTGGAGGTTCAAATTACACCTCCTCTAGACTGAAAACACAGGGTAGACAGTTTTTTAGATATGGTAGAATTGATATTAGGGCAAAGCTTCCATATGGAAAAGGGATTTGGCCTGCTCTATGGATGTTAGGAGAAAACTATTCATCAGTTGGTTGGCCATCATGTGGAGAAATAGACATCATGGAAATGATTGGTGGAAATGGCTTTAATGATCGAACGGTGCATGGAACTGTTCACTGGAATGATAATGGTCACGCATCTTATGGAGGTAGTAGCTCTCTTCCTTCAGGAAGATATCATGATGAATTTCATGTGTTTTCTATAGTCTGGGATCAAAATTCCATAAGATGGCTAAGAGACGATATCCAATATCACACTATTTCTATTTCAGGAAGTAACCTTAGCGCCTTTCAAGAAAATTTCTTCTTTATTTTCAACGTGGCAGTGGGCGGTAATTGGCCAGGAAGTCCAGATAATACTACTGTTTTTCCTCAGAGAATGATTGTAGATTATGTAAGAGTATTTCAATAAAATAATAAATGAGTAAACTTCATTCAATATCAACGGTATATGTTTTGTTAATAGCATTATTTGTTAGTTGTAATCAATATAATAAGGATCCAAAAGGTCAAATCTCAGTGTTTGATAAAAAAGTTGATTCTCTTTTAGGTGAGATGACATTGAAAGAAAAGATTGGTCAAATGACTCAAATAAACTTAACAGTTATAGCTAAAGGTCCAAACAAGTGGGGTTCAACTTTTCCCTTGGAAATTGATCATGAAAGAGCAATGAAAGCCCTTGTAGATTACAATGTGGGTTCAATTCTAAATACCATAAACAATACGGCTCAAACTCCACAAAATTGGTTTAATGCAATTTCTACCATACAAAAATATGCTATGGATAGCAATAAAATTAAAATTCCAGTAATATATGGAATAGATGCTATACATGGTACAACCTATACAGATGGAGGTACTATGTTTCCTCAGCAAATTACTACCGCTGCATCATGGAATCCTATAAATGCATATAATATGGCTATGGTTTGTGCTTATGAAACCAGAGCATCTTCCATTCCATGGAACTTTTCTCCTGTACTAGATTTGGGTTTAGACCCTAGATTTCCCAGACAGTTTGAATCATTTGGTGAAGACCCTTTATTGGTGAAAACTTTTGGAGAAGCTATGATTAAAGGTTATCAAGGGGAAAGTAATCAAATTTCAGATAAAACAAAGATTGCAGCTTGCATGAAGCATTTTATAGGATATCATGCAACAATTTCAGGAAAAGACAGAACACCTTCTTACATTCCTGATCATGTGTTGAGTGAATACCATATTCCATCTTTTAAAGCAGCAATAGATGCGGGTGCAAAAACCATTATGATTAATTCCGGTATAATAAATGGTATTCCGGTACATTCTAGTTATAAAATTTTGACTGAATTATTGAGAAATCAATTGGGTTTTGAAGGCGTCATTTTAACAGATTGGGAAGACATCAATAAGCTGTATGATAGAGATAAAATAGTCTCATCCAAAAAGGAAGCCATTAAATTAGCAATCAATGCAGGTATAGATATGTCTATGGTACCTTATGAATATGAAGAGTTTATAGATAATTTGATTGAACTAGTAAATGAAGGAGAAGTGTCAATAGATAGAATTGATGATGCGGTATCAAAAATTTTAAAATTAAAATTTGAATTAGACTTATTTGAAAATCCATCTACAAATCCTGCTGATTACAATGATTTCGCTTCTGAAGAGTTTCAAAACATGGCTTATCAATCTGCTGCTGAAGCCATTACATTACTTAAAAACAATGATGATGTCTTGCCATTGGATAGAGATAATAAGATTTTGGTAGTGGGGCCAAATGCTAATAATATGCGATGTTTGAATGGGGCCTGGACCTATTCTTGGCAAGGTGAACTAACAGACCAATTTGCGTCTCAATATCAAACTATTTTTGAATCGATGAAACAGGAGTTTGGTGAGAATAATGTAAATTTTGTTCAGGGTGTAGCATACAAAGAGGATGGTCAATACTTCGAAATGATTGAAGAAAACATAACTGATGCCGTTGAGGCTTCTAAGAAAGTAGATGTAATAGTGCTATGTCTTGGAGAAACATCATATACTGAAAAACCTGGAGACATAAATGATATTACTTTACATGAACTTCAATTAAAATTAGCTTCTCAGTTAGCCAATACTGGCAAGCCAATGGTATTAGTTTTAAATCAAGGTAGACCAAGATTAATTACGGCTATAGAGAAATACATGTCTGCCATTGTTAATATATATCTTCCTGGGAATTATGGTGGAGTTGCACTAGCTGATGTGCTTTCTGGAGATGTTAACCCCTCAGGTAAACTGCCCTTTACTTATCCAGCTTACACCAATTCATTGAGCCCTTATTACTACAAGCCTTCTGAGGTACAAAATAATGCACAGGGTGCTTATAATTATGTTGGTGAAGTAAATACACTGTATGATTTTGGATTTGGTCTCAGTTATTCTAGTTTTAGATATAGTGATTTCACTCTTGATCAAGATACCATTACAGACCGAAATGGCAAAATATCAGCTTCTTTAACAGTTTCCAATGAAAGTAATGTAGATGGATACGAAGTAGTTCAATTATATTCCTCTGATTCTTATGCCAGTATAACGCCAGATATCAAAAGATTAAGAGCTTTTAAACGAGTTTTTGTTCCAGCAAATTCAGCAATTAAAGTCAACTTAACTTTTGACGTTGCAGATTTATCATTTTATAATATCAATAACGATTTAGTATTAGAACAAGGCGAATTCCAAATTCATGTAGGTTCAAGTTCATCGGATTTGAAAACTAAATCCATATTCGTTGAATAGTATAAAAGCTCTACTGATCATTTCTTCTTTTATTTTTTCTTCATGTTATAACCGGGAAGTTAAAGTGCAACCCCCTGTATTTGAGTGGTACGATGATTTTAATCATGGTTTTTTGGACACAAATTTTTGGAATGTAGAATATGGAAATGGTTGTCCTGATTTATGTGGTTTTGGAAACAATGAAGCTCAATTTTACACGGGGTCAGATCAAAATTTAATAATTAATAATGGTAAACTCATTTTAAGAGCAACCTATGATTCCATATTTAAATCTGTAAAACTTACTACGGCAAATCATATTGATTTTAATACAGGAGTGATTGAAGTATCTGCAAAATTACCCAATAGTAGAGGTTGTTGGCCTGCTATTTGGCTTTTACCTACATTGGAAAGATCATTAAACTGGCCCTTAGATGGTGAAATTGACATTATGGAAAATGTGGGTTACTTTCCAAACTACATTTATGGAACAATACATACCTCATCATATAATCATATAAAAGGTACGCAAATTACAGACAGTGTTTTTATTTCAAATTCTCACGATTCTTTTCATAACTATAAATTAGTTTGGACGGATACTTCTCTGGAATGGTTAGTAGATGACACCAGATTTCATTTTATAGAAAAAAGTCCAAGTGATGGAGTAGAAGAGTGGCCATTTAATAAGCCTTTCCACTTAATTATAAATCTAGCTGTTGGTGGTGATTGGGGAGGGAGAAAAGGAATTGATACATTATCTTTTCCTCAGCTTTTTGAGATTGATTACGTGAAAATAAAAAGCCCTCCACATAGGAAGGGCTAAGCATGTTTTAAATTAATAGAATTTAGTTTCTGTCAAATTCCATAACCATATTGTAGTTATAATCGATCTGTACTCCCATATTTGTTTCACTTTCACTACCACTCATGGTAAGTCTCAAAAATGCTCCACTTACAGAATCAATTAACATTACAAGGGTAGTATCCATTAAATCCATGGCAATATTATTACCAGTTCTTACCCAGCTTCCAGTGTCAGTTGGTTCGTCAGTGTAATGTACGTATAAAGCACCACCAGCAATGAAATCCACTCCAGCAGGCTCTAATGAATCAGGGTGTGTAATTTCAGAAAATGTGGTATCCCAAAAAGGCATTCCAGCCATAGACATGGTCATGTCACCAGAAATTTCCTGATGTGTGCTTGTCCACGAACCTACTTGATCATAAATACAAGTACTGCTAATTGTGGCTAATGGATCGTAATTTGCAGCATTTGGGTCTGTACATCCTTCAAAGGTACATGAGCCATCATCTGAACTAGCATCAGGATTGTAGTTAAATGCATTCGGATCTGTACATCCTTCTTTTTGACATGAACTTACTGAAAAAGCAAGAACAGCTACCAATAATATTTTAATTGTATTTTTCATTTGTTTTAAATTTGTGCAAACATATAATTTTTTTTAAGAATTGTGAAAGATGATTTAAACACCATCATTAAAAGATCAGGTAAAGATGTACTAAGTAATGAAGTCAAATTGGCTATTTTAAAGTTAAATCAAGATAATTTACCTGCTTTGGGATCTTTAGATTCAGTTGATGTTGTTTCTGAATTATACAAGATGTCAAATTGCTTTTTTCTTATGTTTAATAACAAAGAGTTGATTGCATTTTTAGTTTTGATGGATGAAAATTCCAATTATCAATCACCTAACTACAGGTATTTTAAATCAAATTATAAACAATTTAGCTACATAGATAGAGTTGCTGTTTCATCAAATTACCAACGATTAGGAATAGGAACAGTTTTATACCGTCAAATAAATGAGGTGATGGGTAATAAAACGATATGTTGTGAGGTAAACACTTTCCCTATGAATGAAAACTCATTTGATTTCCATAAAAAGCTACAATTCTCAATATTAGAAGAAAGACCTTTCGGGAACAAAAGAGTAGCAATGATGGTAAAGTGATTTATCTAATGATTTCTATTTTTTCAAACAACGAAGAATGATCATTATATACCCTTATATTATAAATTCCACTTTCTAGTTGTTCAAGGTTTAATTGGATTTTTTGTCTAGTAGTTGTTGAATTATAAACTTTATTTCCAATTAAATCGTAAACTTCAATAATATAGTTGTTACTGTTGTTTGCTAATACTAAATTCAGCAACCCTTGACTTGGGTTAGGAAAACACAGTAATTGTTTTTCTCCGTTTTCATTTACATCAGCTACTAAACTTGCTTCTGTGGACTGTAAAATGTATTTAGAATCCACATCCTGTAACCAAACTGCTACTCCAAGATTATTAAAATTCTCTACAGTGTGTCCTAAACTGTGATCAATTGGGTTGTCTGCATCTGGAGGTAATAAATATTGTCCATTAAAAGTGTATGATAAGTTTAGGTTCTGAGTATTATTGATGGATAAGTTTGTAATGGCTGTTCCGTTGACGTCCGGAACCATTTTTTTCATGATGTTATAAAATTCAAATTCTCCATTAGAACTGGCATTGTTAAATGTGGTATATTCAAAAATAGCAGCGTGTAAAACTAAATTATTCCAAACTCCATTTCCTTCAATTAATGGATCTATTTGTACGTTAATATCAACAGTCTGTCCACCAACTGAATAATCTGCACTAAGATTAACAAATGAATATAGATTTACACTTTCGTCAAATTCTGCTTGTGTAAATCCAATAGGATTGTTCTGAGTAACTCCATTTATAACTAATCTTGGAACGGTATTTACCGCGTAATATGTTCTTCTTTGTCCTCCTTCAGCTGTATAGTAAGGGTCTCCAGGTGAAGGCCAACTCATTTGGTATTTTAATAAGGTGTAATTTCCTGTGTTAGAAGAAAGTATATTTTGAAGGTCTACATTTCCTGTTACAGAAAACTGGCTTGTTGAACTCACAAAAGTTTCCAGCATGGGCTTTCGAGTGGTTACATTTCCAAATACATATAGATTTTTATGAATGGTATCATTAGAATTATCTAAATCAGTTGAACCATTTATATTGGATGCCCAAATCGCCACATCATAATTTCCATCCATATTAGGGTTCCAAAGCGTGTTAAAGTTAAATGTGTCTGAATTGTACGTCCCTAAGTTTAGGTTGGTTAGAGATTCAGTAATTACACTTCCATTATTAGCAGAATAATTTATATCCATTGAAATAACGGTATCCAAACCAAGGTTATTAAAAATAGCGGTAATAGTGTAAGGCGCATCATTGATGTAAAGAAATGGGTAGGTTAAGTTTGAAGTTGCGCTCATATCGATACTGTTCTGAGATCCATAGAAAAACTCATAATAAAAGTTATCTGCTGGTGTAGGGTCAGTACCTGCAACATTGCTTAAGCTAGGTGATCCGGTTACCATAATTGCATTTGAGTTATCGATTTGTATTCCTGCTGTAATTTGTGGATTAGCATTACTGCTGTGCCTTTGGTCAACTATGTAAATCTTATCGGTTCCCTCTTCAAAAACGATGGACCAATAAGTCCAACTACCTGCTGTATATGAGCTGAAAAATACCCAGTATTGTTGACTTCCAGCAATTCCAAAGGTTTTAGTCATTATATCATCATTTGAACCTGATCCTTCTATTCCCCATACCAAAACAGAATTATTTGGAATACCAGGATCCGGAATAGCGGCATTTGCCGCAACAGGTGCTATTACAGCTGATGTTGTAAAGGTTAATACACCAGTGGAGGATACTTTAAATGTGGATACAGGTGAACCATTAAAGTTAAAGTTGAAGGGGATAGTATCAATATTGGACCATGTAGGTGTAGCATTTCCTCCATTCAATAACACTTCCCATGAAGCATCCAATCCCGCCCCATTGGGATATTCATTATCGTTATTTAAGCCTCCTGGATTACCAAGGGTTGTGCTTGGTAAATAAAAGTATTGACAGAAGCTAAATCCAAATGAAAATAAAAAAAAGAATAGAAATAATTGTTTTTTCAATTTATTTTAGAATTTGTAGTTTTTTACTAGACTGAATAGAGGGAGATTTAATGATAACATTATACATCCCATTACTAAGTTTTGAATTATCCAATTGATATTGAGTTAAATCTTTATTCACACTAACATTATCCATTAAAACAATTTCACCTAGAGTGTTGATGATCATAATTTCAAACATTCCTCTTTCTGATGATTCAATAAGAAGGTTAGTGTAATTTTCAGTAGTGGGATTAGGGAAGATCATCAATCTAGAAGTGGCAAGATTTTCTTCCACATTAGCAACAATACTTGCAGTGGTAGACTGAAGAATTTCTTTGGTATTAATGTCTTGAATCCAGACTACCACACCTAAATTATCAAAATCTTCTACTGAATGACTATTCATGTGATTTATGGGAGAGTTAGCATCTGGTGGTAAAGTGTATTGACCTTGAAAGTTGTAAGAAAAATTATACGATTCTTGCACACCAGACTGTAATGCAGGAACAGAAGTTCCACTTGAGCTAGGAATCATTTTTTTCATTACGTGTAAAAACTCTGTTTCCCCATTTGAAGCTGTATTGTTGTAAGTAGCATATTCAATTATGGCAACAAATAATTTTAGATCACTGCTGTTAAAGTCTTCTATTGGATCTATTGTAACATTCATATCTACAACAGAGTTCTGTCCTTGATCATGATATACGCTGTAATTCGCACTAATTGTTGAAAAAGAAGGGATACCAGCATATTCATCAAATTCTTGGGTGGTAAACCCTGACGGGTTTCCATCATATCCGCCATCAATTTCTAATCTTGGAACGGAATTAACACTGTAAAAAGTTCTTCTATCTCCAGCCTCTTGAGTATAATAAGGGTCTCCAGATCCTGGCCAACTCATCTGATATTTTAATAACGTATAATCTGATTGAGAATAATTAGAAAGAACATTCTTAATATTTATATTTCCTTGAACACAAGGAGGGCAAGTAGAGCTAGTGAATACCTCTAACATGGGAACTCGTTGAACAAAATTATCGAATACATTAATAGTGGCATAAGCAGTGTCATTATTAAGGTCCATATCTGCAGAACCATTAATATTAGATGCCCATATTGCTACGGAGTAAGAGCCTGATGCTGCTGGAGTCCAAGGAGTACTGTGATTAAATGTATGATTGTCATAACTGTTTAAATTTACACCTGTAACGCTTTCTGTTACTACAGCTCCACCGTCTACAGAGTAATTTATATCAAAATTACTTACAGAAGCTGATCCGTAATTAGTGACTTCACCAGAGATAGTAAATGGAACATTTCCTAAAATCAAATAGGGGAAAGTAGTCACAGATACCCCCGCCATGTCTGTAGCATTTTGAGAACCATATATAAATTCATAATAGTGGTTATCAGCAGGAGTAGCATCTGCGCCTGCCACATTAGATAGGGTAGGTGAACCAGCTACCATTGTTGCTGTAGATCCATCAATTTGTATTCCTGCTGTAATTTGTGGATTAGCGGTTGTGCTATGTCTTTGATCTACAATGTAAATCTTATCAGAACCTTCTTCAAGGACAATAGACCAATAAGTCCAGCTACCTGCAGTGTAGGAGCTGAAAAACACCCAATGTTGTCTTCCACCTGTAGTTCCAAAAGTTTTTGTTACGATATAATCATTGCTTCCATTTCCTTGTATACCCCATACCATAACGGAGCTATTTGGGATTCCAGGATCTGGAAGAACAGCATTTGTAGCTCCTGGTACATTGACAATGTTAGTTGTAAATGTTAATACACCTGTTGAGGAAACCTTATATTGAGTTACTGGGTTTCCATTAAAGTTAAATGCAAAAGGGATAGTTTCAATAGATGACCAGGTAGGGCTGGAATTGCTTGGTCCTAGTATAACGGTCCATCCAGCAGGAAGTCCTGAGCCATTGGGATATTCATTATCTGTGTTTATACCACCTGGATTGCCTGGAGCAGCGGCAGGTATATAAAAATATTGACTAAAATTGAATTGTGAAAATCCAAGTAGATAAACAAGAATGGTAATTAGTTTTTTCATTTTAGTTTTTTGAAAACGTAATCAATAAAAATAATAAATAGAAATTTAAAATGATGAAAAATTATATGAATATCTGGTTTTTGTTTAAATACAGATGATAGATTTCAATTTAGGTTTATTTGTGGCCTTAGTTTATTAAGTAAAATAAAGTTCATTGTTTTTTCATTAAGTCCTCATGTATGTTCACATGAGTTGACAGAGAAGATAATGTGTTAACTTCAGATTAAAATAATTTAACAGGTTTCTATAATTATATAGATTTTGGTGTTGAGTATTATTCAAATAATTATTTTGTTGGAATTGAAGTCTAATATGGGTTTATATTTTAATGACATTAGGTTTAGGACTGATTAAAATATTAATTTGCGAGTTGTTTTTAAGTTAATATGATAAAAAAAGAGAATACAATTCTAGATGTCCGAACCAAAATGGAATGCTTTCTTGGAAAAATAGAAGGATCTGTTAATATCCCTCTTGATCAAATTCCAGAAAATATGGAAAAAATAAGAGAAATGCAGCCTGTTATTATTTGTTGTGCTGCCGGTGTAAGAAGTGCTCAAGCAGTCGCATTTTTAAAAAATAAAGGTCTTGAAGAAGTATATGATGGGGGAGGTTGGAGAGAGTTGCAACATAAATTGAATAATGAAACATAGATTACTTTATCTACTATTGATATGTTTATTCAATTCCTGTTCTCAAGGTGGGAACAAACAGGTTATTGATCTTAGTCCTGTTGATTTTTTTCATAAAATGAATCAGCAAGATCATATTTTACTAGATGTAAGAACTGCTGAGGAAATTGGAGATGGTTTCATTAAAAATGCCAGTTTTATTGATTTTTATGATGATAAATTTAGAGAAAAGGCATCCTGGATTAAAAAAGACGCGCCTGTCTTTGTGTATTGTCATGCAGGGGGGAGGAGTGCTAAAGCTGCAGATATGTTATTGGAGCTGGGGCAAGAAGAGGTGTACAATCTTTCTGGTGGAATAACGTCCTGGAAGAATAGTGGTTTCAGTATAGAAACCAATGGGACTAAGGTTTCAAATAATGACATTACATACACAATTTCCGAGTTGGAGAAGTTAATTAGTAGTCGTAATAAGTTTCTAATGGTCCTTAAAACGCCTTGGTGTTTACCTTGTAAGAAGTTAATTCCAGTTTTAGATGAATTCAAGCAATATAATCTTGAGATATTTGTACTTGATCTAAATATGGACGCTAATAGCGAAATCGCCAAGTATTATGATGTTAGCTCCATACCTACACTTTTATATTTTGAGAATAATGAGCTAGCTAAGAAACATGCCGGTTTCATTTCTTTAAAAGATCTAATTAACTTTACTAAGTGACAAAAAGTCATTAAATCTTTTTTATTTATGACAACATGTCATAAATCTGTTGTTTTCATTTGTTTTTGTAGCCTAGGCATAACATTTGATTTATGTTTTTCAAATTTTAAAACTTAAATGATGAATACAATTATTAGAAAAAAACAATCTCCAATAACAGGACTTTGGAGTAATATTTTAGATCAAGATTTTTTTGGAATGCCATCTTACGAACATGCAGCACATACTTTGCCTAAAGTAAATGTCATAGAAGATGATAATGGATATAAAATTGAGCTTGCCGTTCCGGGATTTGAAAAAAATGACTTTAATATTGAAATTGATGACGATGTCATTAGTATTTCATTAGATAAAGAAATAGATTCAAAGACAACAACATACACCAAAAGAGAATTTAACTTTGGATCATTTAAAAGAGCATTTAATTTACCGGAAACTGCTAATTCAGCTAAAATTTCCGCTCATTATAAAAGTGGGATTTTAACGGTAGAAATTCCAAAAAAAGAAGAAGCTAAACCTGTTCCTTCTAGAATTATTAAGGTGGGTTAGGAAAGATTAGATTTTAGTTTGTGAAGGTGGCAATGCCACCTTTTTTTTAATCATCTTGGGAAATGCAAAATGCATCTATCACTACTGGTAGAGCCTTATTCTGAAAATCAAAAAGGGCCAGATTAGATTTGTATAGTTGTGATTGTTGTTTTTTTTAAATTGAAGTAGTATAAGTTGGATTAAGACTATCGATATAAATAATTTATACAAATCTATTTTTTATTCAATCTATTCTAATTTTATTAATCTAACTGATAAACCACCCCTCTTTTCTAAAACATAATGATTAAGTGTTGTTTCTGTATCATACATTAAGGGTCTGGAATGCACATAATTATCGTACACTTCTTCAAAACACCACCATCTTCCCATTTCACCAACATGGTGAAAACTACCGTCACCAGTTCTCATTCCTCCGGGTAGGCCAGTAAAACCAGATTCATTTGTTGCACCGTAATTGGGTTCATTCCAAATGGAACTGGTGTCCTTCATTTTGCCTCCAGCAATATTGGCATAGCCCAGAACCATGATCAAGTCGATCCAGTCTTCCTCATAGGGAACACGCCAACCATCAGGGCAAATTTTACATGTTAATGAATCTTCATAACCTATGCTTAAAATCACACCATTATCAGAACTGTAATTATTTATTGCAATTTTATTTGAATCTCCTTCGGCATCAGGATCAGGTACATAATACCATTTAGGAATTTTAATGGTATCTCCAATTAACGCATACCAATTGTATAATTTCCCATAAACATCATCATATTGTTGGTCATTTTCGTAATAACACCAAGCACCAGTTTCATTGTTACTCCATGTTACATCTGATATCGCTTGAGTGATGGGCGTTCCATCATTGTAAGAACTTGTTTTTAAATTAACCTGCATCCATTCTTGACTCCAACCATTGTTGTTTTCTATAATTACAGTGGGGTACGCATTCCCTTCTACATCTGTTAGTCCTCCGCCATCTCTAAAAGACACAATGGACTCTTGATTGTTTTTAGTACAGCATAAAAACAGGATAAAACACAGAAGATAGACGGTTTTTGAAATGTATGTCATTTATTTTAGGTATAGATAGCTTAAACCAACGGAAGCAAAAGCCATTTTATTATTTAGTCCAGTTCCAAAATATGCATCAAACTGTAATTTGTCTTGAATTAAATATGCAAATCCAGCGTCTATATTTAATTGATCATTAAAGCCGTACAGTTCTATGAAAGAGCTTATATTATTAGAAAAATTATGACTCAGAAAAAGAGAATATCCTATTTCATTTTGGTTTATCTTATATCCAATGGTATACCCAACTGATTTAGTATTACTTACAGCATAATTCCCAATTACTTTAGCATTAATGGGTTGTTGTAGAAATGATCCCATTTCTCCATTAAAGTTTGGTAATTGTGTGGATGATAAAACAGATAAGTTTATTTTATCACTTTCATATAATTGAATTTTTGTTCCAATAGTCCATACTCCCAGTTCAACATTTCCTTCATTGATCAACACATCATTCGTTAGTCTTAATTCTGTTTTTTCTGTAAATCCATACCTGAGAAGTAAATTTGGAGCTGCGATAGATTGTATTTCTCCAGAATCGAGCTGAATTAAAAGACCAGATTCAAGCTGGATTCCATTTTTATATAAAGAAGTAGCGTTTTCTGTTAATGCACTAGGTCTATCAGTTGCAATGGTTTGACCTATGGCTGTATATCCAAATAAAACAAATAAGAAGCTTAATAATCGCATTATTTTAATAGTCCAAATTGATTAAGGTGATGCATGGTATGATGCTTAATCAAAAATAGTGTTTTTTCTTTAGTCATTTTCCCATAAATAGGATGAATGACAATATCCTCAAGATGTTCTAGTTCTAATAGTTTACGTATTAAATTATTTTTTTCATTTTCAATACTAAGTTCAGTTGAAGTTATTTTCATGAATGAAGAAGTAGACAGATTTCTAGGTGTTTTCTTAGGATCCAATTTCATCACATACTGTAAAAAAAGAAAGCCGAAAC
This sequence comes from Crocinitomicaceae bacterium, assembly GCA_038134525.1. Classification (GTDB taxonomy): domain Bacteria; phylum Bacteroidota; class Bacteroidia; order Flavobacteriales_D; family Parvicellaceae. Next base: position 9,243 of record JAYPVI010000022.1, on the reverse strand, counting down.
TCCTGCCTAAAATTTGTATTATAAAATTCACTTTAGTTCTTCCGCTATATAAATCAATAAAACTAGCGCAATGTTTTAACATTTGTGATGTATTCATTTTACCCCATTTTGGATTTATTTCAGCAGATATCGTCTTCAGAATTTGAATGATTTCTTTTATAGTAAGAAGTTCGATTTCTTTGGGTTTTGTCATCTACCTTCAATTTTTGTATTTCTAGACTAGAAAAATGATTTAAATAAAGTAAATTTACAATTATGAAGATAGTACATGTATTTCTATTGTTTCTGTTTTTAAACTCCTGTGCAAAATCTGGTCAATATAGTTGTTTTAATTCCATTATGGAGAATTCAATTTTAGAAACATACTGGCAGATGGATACCTCTTTTTACGATCAATCAAACAAAGGGTATACGGCAATTTACAATGCCGTAATAGATTTTGACAACATGAAAGTTGGGTTCAAATTAAATCAGGATTATACCTCAGATGTAATGAATGTTATCGGTTTTTGCGGTACACCACCTTATGCTTTATCCAATGGAAAATGGGAATGTGATGGTAGCCTGAAGATAATACACACTTACATATCAGGATGTATAGGAAATTATGAAGATAAAATGGAAATCATTTCTATAACTGATGACCAGCTAGAAGTCTATCATTCTTTTGAATAGCCTAATCTGTTTATGATTTCTTCATGCAATGGAAACAGCTCTAAAAGTTGGTTTTTCTCAGGCATTTCAAAATCATTGAAGTCAAATCCTGGACTAACTGTGCATCCACATAATGCAAATTCGGCTTTATTTTCTATTTCAGATGCAAACCAAGTATCTGCTGGAACTACATATTGGAGCACTTCTCCTTTTTTAATATTATTTCCTATCCTTATACGTTTATAGTCTCCTACCTTATTAATAGTGTGAAGTAGGAGAGTAGATCCTAAATAAAAATGCCAGATTTCATCTTGTTTTATTCTGTGGAAAGCAGAGTAGTCCACTTTATCCAGTAGAAAATAAATGGCTGTACTGTAATTTCTACTCCCATAAGTTAAAAAGTCTAAAGAATCATTCTTTATAACTCCTTTACTCCGATATATCTCTTTAAAATAACCTCCTTCTGGATGAGGAGTTAGTTCAAGTGTATTTATGATTTCTTTCGATGTAAGCATCAGAACTGATGATTAGAATACGTTATGGTAATGGTACCCTTTGATACCTCATCTTCTTCCATTTCGTCAGCATAACCTTCTAAGTCTCCAGTCAGTAAAGCGGGCATTTTTTGGTTTTTAACATCAAATGACATGCTAATTTTACTAGGTAAATCAAATGGAGTGTCGTTGTAACTCATTTCAGCCGTATAACTGCCTTTATCTTTAGTAATCAATATCATTTTTTGAATTAAGTCAGCGGAATCAATCCAAAACTGACCTGTTACTATTTCAGAGTTGATATCCATCGGGATGACCTTTATAATTTGTTCTTCATTTTCTTTACCCATATCAATGGCAATAAAATCTTCTTTAAATAAGGAGGTGGAAGTGGTTCCCATTTCTTTTTTGGGTAAAAAGGCAAATCCTTTAATGTTATAATCTATATCATCGGGAGATCGATAAATCATTTTTCCTACTCTTTCTTTAATTTTTATGAATTTAACATCAATGTTTATTTTGACATCACACGTGTAGGGTGGAATTTTTTCCAGTTTTCCAACCATGTTGAGCATCCTTTTTTTAGCATCATTAGATTGAGCTGAAAATAAGCTTGTGGAGAAGCCAAAAAGTAATATAAGTAACCATCTAATCATGTCAAAATATCTTTTCTACTGAAGTTCCAAATACCAATCAGGTTAAAAATTAGAATGTATATAAATTGCACCATTACAGATTGCTGAAGAGCCAATTTATCAATGTCAAAATCAAAAAAGTATTGCCACTTTATAAAATGGCTAGTGAATACGTAGGGTAGAATATCTTTAAATATAGGCGCACCTAGGGTGAATATAATATTTAATCCAATTAGGATAGCTATCGTGCCTACAATAGGACCAATAGCATTGTTGACAAAAGATGAAATCATCATCGACAACGAAGCAACTACGATCATAGAAAGAGTACCTGAGCAAAAAGCATAAAAGAAACGCCAACTAACATCATCACTCGCTATTACGGTTACTCCTCTTCTAAGAACTATTAAATCACCTGAACCAAACAATAACATCCCTAAACCGTAGGTCATTGTAGCTAAAAACACCATTAAAGCTATAGCATATAGAAATCCTGTTATTGCTTTTGCTATGTAGATTTCAGTTCTCTTAAATGGTCTTTGTAATATCAACCTTAATGTTCCTGAAGCAGCTTCTCCCGCTATAGCGTCACCAGTAACTAAGCAAATTAAAATGGGAATGTGTATGATGATGCTATTCAATAAAAGGTAAGTAAGTAAATTGGCGTTTATTATTTTCCCCTCCAGTCTAAAATCATTTTCTAAGTTTTGTATGGCTATAGAAATCAATTCTTCACCTTCAAAATACATAGCTAATTGTAAAGCGCCTACTATTAAGAAAATAGCAAGGAAACCAATATAGGTTCTTGGTCTTTTAACTATTTTAAAAAGTTCTATGTTAATGAGCCTAATCAATTCGTTAGGTTTAAAAAGTATTCTTCTAGAGTTTTCATTTGTTTTACTTCATAAAGAGAAATGTTTTCACTATTGAGGTTTTTAATCAATTCATCAATCTTTGCTTCTTCCCATTGTATATAGTATGATTCGTTTTCATTTGTGAATGTTATCAGATGAGTATTAAAATAACTTTCTATTTCAGCATGAGATTTTGTTTTAATTTGAATTTTAATCGATTCACTAGACATCAGTTGATTTACTGCACCTTCGGCAATTTTTCTTCCTTTATTAATCACAATCATTCGGTTTGAAATTTTTTCAATTTCGGCAAGAATGTGACTGGATATAACAACGGTAATACCCCTTTCTTTATTAATCCTCAGAATAAGTTCTCTCATATCGGCTTGTCCTTGTGGGTCCAACCCGTTGGAAGGTTCATCTAAAATGATAAGTTCAGGTTGATGGATTAATGCTTGAGCTATACCTAGTCGTTGTTTCATCCCTTGCGAATAGCCTCCAACCTTGTCTTTTTTACGTTCTAATAGATCTACTTCTTTTAGAACATCATCAATGATTCTAATGTCTTTAAGCTTAGACATTCTGTACAAAATTTTTAAATTTTCGTAAGCTGATAGGTTTTTGTAAAAGTCAGGCCTTTCTATTAACGCACCTATTTGATTTAAATACTTTTTATTTTGGTAATCAACTCGTCCACCGTCTAGTTGGATTAATCCACTATCAGGTCTAATTAACCCTAGAATCATTCTTAGCGTAGTGCTCTTTCCAGCGCCATTAGGTCCCAAAAACCCATAAATGTCCCCTTTGTTGACGTGAAACGAAATGTCATCAACTGCCTTAAAGCTTTGGTAAGATTTATGAAGATTTTTTACTTCTAGAATTACGGACATAGTCAAATATATAACTTAGATAATTTTGGCATTCCCTTTTAGCTTTTTTTGTGATTTACACCTAACACTACAAAACTTTACACTCTCCCAATTTTTATTCCATTTTTTTCTCCAGGTGAACGGCTTTTCACATATCATGCAAATCTTTTGATCAAGGTAGCTTTTGTTCCCTTTCATGATTTAAAATCAGGGATTTCATGCGGTCTTGCGTACGGATATGAATCGATTTTTTTAAGATCGTAATAGGTGTTGAGTCCACTAATCCCAACAGATTTTGCTTCTTCAAGGTTGATGTACCCTTCCTCGCTGAGGGCATTTTCAGCCACATGTACTTGTAGTATTTTCCCTACTACCATTACAGTATCATTATACTTAATGGGGATACTTTCTACATGTTTTAATCCCATTTTGAGATTACTTTCCTTCACATACGGTGCGGGGAAATCGTGTTGAAATTCGGGTGTAAAATGGCAAGCATCAAACTCTGAGGTTTCTTTATCAAGTTTAGCAGACGTATAATGTCCCTCCAACGTTTTATGATTTGGTAAGTGATTTATGGTGTAATATCCATTTTGAAGAATGTTTTCGTACGTATGTCTTCTTACTTTTTGTTGCGGCCTTAAAATAAATCCAATAAGTGCAGGATTACTACCAAGATGAACTACGCTGCTAAAAATGGCTAAGTTAAGGTGGTTTCTTTCATCATTAGTGCCAATCAAGTTTGCGGGTTTTATTCCTGTAATGCTATTTATGATATTTAACCGCTTTACTTTTGGCATTTGGATTATATCATTTTCGCTGAAAAATGTCATCATGATTTAAATTGTTTTATTCCTTTATTCCAATAGTTAAAGAATGATCCGGTTGCCTCCACATTTGCAAAAATCCAATCCCTTTCTGTTGACGTTCCGTTGTAATGGTTAGTAAAAGGATGTTCTTTAAAGTATATTTCCATTTTGGTAGGTAATAATTCATAAAGTTGTTCAAATTCCATTACGGCTACTTGAATGTCTTGTATTTCTGACGCCATTTCCACAATAAATGACATAACTTGATCGGAAACAGGATAGGTAGAAAAGTGAGAGGGTTCTAAAAGCAATATCCGATTAACGTCTTTATTTTTACTCCACAAGGGGTCTAAATTGTATGAATTGAAAATGTAAGTGTCCTTTTCGTTGTCAATTATTAGCTTCTTTTGATTGGGTAGTGGAGTATTTAATGTTAAAGAAGTGGTTGATTTCAATGCTTCTGGAATTTCGCTGAAGGAGTACAGTTCATTATAAGACTTATCCAAAAACGTATCAAAATCGTGTGTAGAAAAGTATTTATTGATGTTTTCTTGATTGGCTATGTATTTCTTTTGTCGAGTTGTACCAGCCACCCATTGCCAACTCAGGGCATTACTTCCCCAATCACCATCTAGCAGGTGATAATACATCCACTGAGCTGGTTTCAGCCAATGATACTGACCTATATTACAGCATACAGCTGCGATATACATTCTCATATGATTGTGAATATACCCAGTTTCATAAAACTCTTGTATACTGTCATCTATAGCATTTATCCCTGTTTTTCCTTCCACAATAGCTTTTGGAATAGTTCTGGATTTTACAGGTTGCTGAGGATATTTTAGGTCAATTAGTAAATTTTGATTTTGTTGCCATACTTTTTGCCAATAATCTCTCCAAACTAGTTCTTGAAAAAACTTTTCCATTCCCTTTTTGTCATGACCTTTTTGCATGAGTAATTCCAGCACAAATTTGGTGGAAATGACTCCTCTAGAAATGTAGGGTGATAAACGGCTAACTGCTCCATTTTTAAAATTTCTTGTTCTTGCATATGCAGCAACATCAAAATTGGAAATAACCTCAATTAAGTTATCAATTGTCATTTTCATTTTTCAAAAATCTCACTAATAAATGAAATTTCATCTACATGTTTAAGTTCAGCTTATATTTATGGCATAACTATTGATCATATTTTGTAAGTTTATGAACCGTAACATTTTACATTATTATTTTATTAAAATGAGATTTCTAATTTATATATGCATTTTGTTAATTATATTCATTACTCCAGGCTGTAAAAAGGGATGTACAGACCCATTAGCATATAATTATAATGCTCACCGTTCAGTAGATAATGGTCGTTGTAAATACTATAATCACGTCAGAATAGACTCTATACGAATTTTTAATATTTCTGATACGGATCAAAATGGGGTAAAGTGGGATGAGCCTTTTAATTGGTGGGATTTAACTTTTGATGTGTATGTAGGCAACGATTTAATCTACATGTCTGATATTTTTGATGTAAACTTTTCAATGATGGGTAATGATGTTTTTTTAGATCTTTCAGATGACAATCAACTTAAAAATGAGGATTGGGAAAATGATGGATATAAGATTGTGTTTTATGATTACGATGACCCCTATTTAGTGCCAGTAGATTCGGCCTTAATCAATCCTTTTTATTATGTCGGTATGAAGAAAAATGATCGATTTCTTAAAAAGATAAAATACAAGTATCGGAACGTTGATTTAGAATTTGAAACATATTTCAGTTGGGACTAATCTGTTAGTTGTATCATGCATTTATAGGTGTTACAATGTGCCTCTACTATATCATAAATTTTTTCTGAATAACCTCCGCCCATGGAAGTTACAATGGGAATTTTGTTTTTTTGAGCAAATTCGTATACCATTTCGTCTCTTTTTTTACATCCTTCTCGAGAAATATCTAGTCTTCCTAATTTATCTGAGGAAAGAATATCTACCCCCGATATGTAAAAGATGAGATTTGGATTTAATATAGCATCTAATTTTTTAATGGTATGTTCAAGCATTTTAAGATATTCATCGTCTTTAACCCCATCATTTAGCTCTACGTCTAGGTCCGATATTTCCTTTTTAAAAGGGTAATTTTTCTTACCGTGCATACTAAAGGTATAAACTCGATTTTCCTCTCTAAAAATGGAAGCTGTACCATTTCCCTGATGTACATCCAAGTCAATGACCAAAATTTGATCCACTTTAAATTTTTCAATCGCATAGTATGAGGCTACTGCAACATCATTAAATAGACAAAATCCTTCACCTCTGTCTCTAAATGCATGGTGTGTTCCCCCAGCAATATTTGCAGCAGCACCAAATTCTAATGCGTAATCAACACATAGTCTACTGCCTTCTGTAATGATGTATTCTCGTTCAACAAGCTCTTTTGTGAGTGGAAAGCCAGTCTTTCTAATATCACTTTTAGTTAACGAAAGTGATTTAAAATTTTGAATGTAATTCCTTTCATGTGCTTTTTCTACCCATTTCTCACTTATTTTTTTTGGTGAAAAAAATTGATCTTCACTAACCACTCCCTCATATAAAAGTTGATCTGGAATGAGTTCATATTTCAACATGGGAAAACGATGACCTTCGGGTAATGGAAGTACGTATTTTTTATCAAAGGCGATTTTTAGCAATAAAACAGATTATAATTGTATGTTCTTTTCAATTAATTCGCAATAGAATTTAACATTTACTTCATTTCCAATTGTTTTAATGGGAATCATTCCAAGTTTTACTCTGTCTATTGTAAATTGACCTTCAAAAATAGCTACTTTTTGTTGACGATTATTTTCACTTTGTCCCTTATAATTAAAATAAAAAGATAATTCGTTTTTCAGTCCCATCATCTCAATAATTCCACTTGTCCAATAATTAGAATCAGTTTTAATTATTTCTTTTGATTGGTAGTTAATTGCAGGGAACTTAATGGAGTTAAAATAATCTTCATCCATCAAATTTTCATCTCGCATTTCGTTATCTGTATTAATGCTGCTGACATCAATAGTGACGCTAAGTTTAGATTTGGTAGGATCATTCTCAGAGACTTTAAAAAGAATATCAACATTTTCAAAAATTCCTTTAGTGTATTTTGGACTACTTTCAATAGTAAATGAAACTTCAGAACTGGTGGAATCATTTTTTTGATTAATCCAGGTGGTGCCTAACATGTTGTCAAAAGAACTGTTGGTTTTCTGAGAATGGTCCAGTAGGGTAGTTTTTTTTAATTTGGTTTCTGGATTACCTCCCCAAGTAACGTATAGGGCAATAAATGAAAAAATAGCTATCAAGCCAACTCCAAAAAAAATATACTTTAGTTTGAAATTCATATTCTTAGTTAATAGGTTAAAATTAACAAAATAAATTTCTTTTGATAATGGTTAATTTGTTTAGCTAATTAAATAAAGAATAAATTTTTTTAGCAAACTAATTATTTTTTACCTACTTTAGATTGCGTTTACAGAAAACGTAAAATCTACACTTAGTTAATAATAATTATTTAATCATGAAAAAAATTTACTCATTTTTATTGATGTTTTTGTCTTTTGGGCTTTTTAGTGCTCAAACGTACAATGTGACATTTCAATTAAATACTGCTTCCATAACATCTGGTGGTGGTTCTATCGCAACCTCCATGTATGTTGGTGGTGGTGTTGTTGGTGATGCCATGGCACTTCAGCTTTCTGATTCAGATGGTGATGGGGTTTGGACTGGCACAGTTGCATTTCCTTCAGCTGGTGGTCATTACACATTTCTAAATAGTCCTACTAATGGTACAGATTGGGGAACAAAAGAAAATATTGCAGGTTTAAGTTGTGCTGATGCAGCTAATTCCAATGATAGGTTAATGCCTGCAATAACACAGGACACAACCATTCTTGCATGCTTTGGAACATGTGATTCGGACGGTACATGTGCGAGTTTTTCATCTCCAATCGATGTTTCTTTTGGTGTTGATATGAGTCAGGTTTCCTTTACATACACTAATGTTTTTGTTCAAGGAAGCTGGGATGGATGGGCTGCAGGTGTGCAATTGTCTGATCCAGATGGTGATAATGTGTATGAAGGAACTGTTTCTGTCTCAGCAAATTTAGCTGGTGCTAATATTGAATTTAAATTCCAAGTTGATAACTGGGCAAATCAAGAGTGGGGTGATCCTAATGTACTTGAAAATTCTGTTTGCTCAAATGGTAATGCGCAGTATACAAATAGAGTGTATACTGTTCCAACATCGGGTCCTGCTAATTATGGTCCAGTGTGTTGGGAAAGTTGTGTAGGATGTGGTGGTTCAGTAAATGCCTTGACTATGACTGCAATCATGGACATGACAACCCCAGTTAAGGCAGTAATGGTTACAGCTAATCAAAGTATTGCTGATTTATCAACTTATCAATTGTTAAATTATAACAATGGTAGTTTTACAGCCGGCTCAACTCCATATTCATTTCCAGCAATTTCTTTAAGTACTGGTGAACATTTTATTGTTTGTAAAGACCTCGCAGCATTCAATTCTTATTTCGGATCTTGTGCAAGTGTTTTTCATCACATTTACGAAGATCCTTGGCCTGGTTATTTTAATGGTGATGATGCTATTGAATTACATAATAATGGCTCAGTTATTGAAACCTTTGGTGTGGTTGGTGTAGATGGAACAGGTGAATCTTGGGAATATATGGATACATGGGCATGGAAAGATACGGCATTAGCAAATGTTGGTAATTGGGTTTATGGTGCTGTAAATTGTGCAGATGGTTCTACTACTACTCAAACTTCTAACTGTCCGTTTCCTTTATGTGGTGGTTCACCTCCATCTTCAGGAAGTTGTCATTACGTAATTGACATGCAAGATTCTTATGGAGATGGATGGAATGGAGCCT
>JAYPVI010000021.1:0-32160 GCA_038134525.1 Crocinitomicaceae bacterium | reverse complement strand
TAAAAAGAGAAAAAATTAAAGAAACTCTTTTAAAATTTTTATAGATACACATAAGATAATTAGATAGTGTTAATTTGACACTAATATAAAAATTTTTAGCAAATAAAAACGTAAAAGTTTAAAAATCAGAATAAAAAAAAGGAGGTAAACCTCCTTTAAATTGATTTTATAGTGATGAATTTGTTACTCTCCAGTAACAACTGTAGTGTAAGATTGGTCTTTAACATTTACTCTGGTATCCACAGTAGCAATTTTAGTAATTCCACCATTCTTTGCCGCTTGAGCAACTCCTACATTGGCATCTTTCTCTGTTGGCAAGCCAAAAATATTTAATCTGTAAGAAGCTTCCCCAACTTTAGAACCAACAGAATTGTCAGTTATAATTAATGGATCAGTAATGATTGGACTACAAGATATTAAACCTATAAATGCAATTCCTGCAGTCATTGATAATATATTTCTCTTTTTCATAATAATAATTTTATTCGCCAGTGACGATGTAAGCATGTTTTCCTAATAAGTTAGTTACTTTAACTGATTTATCAACAGTAGATATTTTAGTAATACCTCCATTTTTGACGGCTTCAGAAACTGTAGCTGCTTTAAAAATATTTCCCTCGGATACACCTTGTTTTGACCCTAATGGATTGTTGGTAACAGCAACAGGTGTAGTTATAGTGCACGATCCTAATAAAAGACCTGCAAAAAAAAGTTTAATCGTATTTTTCATAATATTCATTTTTTATTCTCCGTAAACTGTTGTTGTTTTCTTGATTACAAAACCATTAGTGGTTACTGTTGTCTCAGCTAAACCAACTTTTGTAATACCACCATCTTTGCAAGCGGCTTGGTAACCCGCATCCTGTTGATCTCCACCTAAAGGAATACCCCCCAGGAATTTCTGAACAGATGTTCCAGTTTTAGAGCCTACAGGGTTATTGGTGGCTGTAAAACTGTAGGAAATGGTGCAACTTGAAAATAAAAAGGCACACAATCCAACAAATATAATTTTCTTCATAATTTAAAATTTAGTTTTTTAAATATAAGATTTTTTCTTAAAGTTTAGTAATTAGAAAAGATTTATTCAGTCTTGAGGAATTTAATTTCAATACGTATTTCCCAGGCTTAAGATCAGATAAATTTAATCGTTGAGTTGTTGGGGGGGTTAGCACCTTTCGACCAGATAAGTCATAAATAAAAATCTCTACTTTTTCATTAGGACTTAACTGCGTAATGTTAAGCTCATCTCCTACTGGATTCGGGTAAATTTGAACTTCGTTAACACAATCCTGACATAATGCTACATTATTTACAGCAATACAAGAAGTTGTATCTACGCAGTTATTGTAAGATATCTGAACGGCATAATTGCCATTGCTTGTTGCATTAAAATTTTGATTGGTTTGTCCTACTAAAGTTGAAAAAGAATTATCACAATCAAGCCATTGATATTGTGCATTTGACTGATTAGAGAATAGATTAGGGGAATTATTAGTTACCGTTAAATCTATATCATTTATGGTCAAATCTAATGCGACTATACTATCACAACCATTGAATGCAGTTAAAGAATGAGTGGCAAGAGTTGTTGAAGAATAATATGTCTGACCATTAATCCAAGTAAATGGACCACAACTAACTACTGTGTCTACAGAGTTTAGTAAAGGTGGTTGAGTTACCTGTACAGCAGAACTGTCCATACATCCATTTGAATCAAAAACAAGTAAAAAATATGTGAAGGCGGGGATACCTACATTATTTACAAATGGAACACCATTGCTCCATATGTATATGTATGGAGGAACTCCTCCAGTAACATTTGGGTATATTGCTCCATCTATACCACCAAAGCATGTAACATGATTTACTGTATTGGTATTAGAAAGTAATGGTGGCTCGTTAATAGTAGCGGTTAAGGTATCGGAACACCCATTGGCATCGCTAACCACAATTGAATAAGTTCCACTTCCCAAAGTGTCAACATAAGAAGAAGTTAAACCATTGTTCCAGCTATAGGAATATGGCTGAGCACCTCCACTAGGAGTGATAGAAACAACACCATCTCGTTCTCCATAACAAGTGACATCAGTTGTTTGAATTGAACTAGAAAAACTACCACATGAACTTGGGTAAACTGTAAAATTTGCTAAATAAATTTGGTCACCTGCAGTATTCCAAGCATTGTTGGTCACATTATATGCATAATAAAATGTGACTGGGCCAACATTTGTTGATGGAGCAGTCCAGTCAAATGACCATGAACTAAATATAGTTCCAGAATTTCTATGATTTAGATATGTTCTTCCACTTCCATTACTCAATTGTGTTTTGATGGCGTCAGTTACAATTAAAGTTCCAGCATTAGAAGCAGTTGCTGAATCTAAAGCTACCAATTGAAATCCATTTTTTACAGCACCATTTTGAATATTCAATGTTAAATTGTAGGTTGTTCCGGGCGAATATTCATTAACACCTGAAAATGAAAGATTTGAAAAAAGAGAACCATCATTAACTGAACCTGAATGACATTGAGTACAATTGTTTTCTCCAGGAGCACCTGTCTTTCCTGTTGGTGCACCATTAGTGTAAAGTATACCTGCTTTGGTTTTATTTCTTAATTTATGGGGAGTATTTTCATGGAATAGCTGAAAACTGATAAAGATTAAAACGAAAAGAGAATTAACTATATAGTATTTTTTGTTTTTTAAGTTTTTCATAATAATGATAAATTTACCATAATTCCTAAATTAATCTATTCGTGGTTGTAAAATACATCATTAACCAATCTAAACTAACAGCTGTAATTTTTTTGATTTCAATCTCTTTTTTAAGATGTAGTAACCACGAAACAAAGACCAAAAGCATTAACATATTACCTCTTCCAAAAGAAATTAAATTACAAAATGGATTTTTATTAATTCAAAACTCTTTCTCCATTAATGCTGACCATATTTTTGAGAATGAACGTGAACTACTAAAAATAGCATTGACAACTGAATTCAATTTAAATGAAGATAATCAATCAAGATTAATTCAATTTTCTAGAGATGAATCTTATGACCCTGATGAATACGTACTATCCATAAATAAAAACAACATAACTATAAAAGCTTCAAATCCAAGAGGGATTTTTTATGGAACACGAAGTCTAATTCAATTAATGGAGATGAATAAAAATCAACATGAAATTCATCTCCCAATTTGTGAAATCAACGATTGGCCTTCTTTTAAACATCGAGGAATGCTTATGGATTGTTGCAGGCATTTTTTTGAAAAAGATGTCATAAAGAAATATATTGATTTGTTGGCCTATTATAAAATGAACACACTACATTGGCACCTTACAGAAGATCAAGGGTGGAGAATTGAGATAGAAAAATACCCTCTACTCACTGAAATAGGAAGTAAAAGGAAAGATAGCACTGGCATTTATGAGGGTTTTTATACCAAAAAAGATATCAAAGAAATTATTGATTATGCTGCGAAAAGACACATCAATGTAATTCCTGAAATAGAGTTTCCAGGTCATTCTCAAGCGGCTATTGCATCCTATCCTCAACTTTCATGCACTGGTAACCCAATTGAAGTAGCTACCGATTGGGGCGTTTTCAAAGACATTTATTGCGCTGGAAATGATTCTGTATATAAATTTATGGAAGATGTATTAGAAGAGGTTATTGAATTATTCCCCGGTCCTTATATTCATATTGGAGGAGATGAAGCCCCAAAAACAAGATGGGAAAATTGCCCAAAATGTCAACAAAGAATGCTTGAAGAAAACTTAATAGACGAACATGAACTACAGAGCTATTTCATTAAAAGAATTGAAAAATATTTAAATAGCAGAGGTAAAACTTTAATTGGTTGGGATGAAATACTGGAAGGTGGTTTAGCTAAAAATGCTGTTGTACAATCTTGGAGAGGAATGAATGGCGGAATAGAGGCGGCTAAACATGGAAATAAAGTAATTATGTCCCCCACCTCACATGCTTATTTTGATTACTCTATTAAAACTACCGATCTGAAAAAAGTATATGAATTTGATCCAATCCCAAATGAACTGGATTCTATTCAACAAAAACTCATATTAGGTGGTGAATGCAATCTTTGGTCAGAACATATTCCAAATGAAAAAAAATTAGACGAAATGGTATTCCCAAGAATGCTTGCTATGTCTGAAGTGCTATGGAGCCATCCTAAAGATAGAAACTATAATGCCTTTTTAGAAAGAGCAGATATTCATGCTCATCTATTAAAAAGTCATGGATTAAATGTAGGGTTAGACGCCTTTCCCTGTCAAATTTCAACCTTCAAAGACACTTCTAATAAGGCAAAAATTAGTATTTCTCCTGGAAGAAAAGATCTTCAATTTAAATATCAGTGGGGCATGGATAGTTTGATGTTACCTATGGATTCTTCTCTTAACATGCCAATCAACAGAAGTGGGCTTCTAAAAATACAAGCTACTAAAGACAATAACTTATATGGCAAAAACGTACAACAAGAAATACAACTTCATAAAGGTTTATTTAATAAAGTAAGCTATTATTCTAACTATTCAAGTTATTACCAAGCAAATGGAGAATCAAGCTTAACTGATGGTCAATTAGGAAGCTTAGATTTTAGAGATGGTGATTGGCAGGGGTTTTGGAACACCCATATTGATATCACTATTGACCTAGAAAAGGAAACCCTATTTGATTCTTTAAGCGTTCATTTTTATCAGTATATTAATTCTTGGATTTTCTCCCCTATTGAAATTAGTTTTAATGTTTCTCTTGACAGTTTAAATTGGACGAACTTAGGAATAGTAAAAAATGAAGAAAACATTTCAAAAAGAGGAAAAATAATAGATGAATTCTCCATTTTCAATAGCTCAAAAAAACCATACCGATATATCAATTTAGTGGCTATCCCACTAAAGGTTATCCCAGATTGGCATGAAGCAGCAGGTAATTTAACTTGGTTGTTTATTGACGAAATTGTAGTAAGATGAAAATTGAATTTTGTGTCTCATCCATTGAAGGAGCAATTGCCGCTGAGCAATATAAGGCAGATCGTATAGAACTCTGCAGTAGACTTGATCTGGATGGATTAACACCATCAATAAACTTAATTGAACAATGTAGATTAGAATACACTGGAGAAATACACATCATGATTAGACCAGAAGATGGTCCATTTTCCTGTAATGATTACACCTTGAAAAAAATGCAAGATAGTGTTGTAAAATCTGCTGAAAAGGGAATTAACGGAATTGTGTTTGGTATACTCAATGATAAAAATCAAGTAAACCTAAAAGCAACAGCATCATTAGTTGAAATTGCTCATAAATATAATTTGGGAACCACCTTCCACAGGGCTTTTGATTACCTAACAGATCCTATCTCATCTCTTAAAAAACTTCATAAGTTAGGTATAAACCGAATTCTTTGTTCAGGTAGTAAAACAGATGTAGAAAAAGGAATGCAATCGCTAAAAAAGCTAAAATCAATAGCACAAAATAGCGTTGAAATAATGGCTGGTGGAGGAGTAAATCAATATAATGCACCATTACTACAACAAATTGGATTAGATGCTATTCACTTTAGTATTCACAAGATTAGAGAAAACACCCCAATTTATGATGAAGTAAATGAGGAAAAAATTAAATCCATTATAAATGCTTTGGAATCTTAGGCATATCATTTTAGGGTGTTTTATTTTGTCTGTTAGTATTCAATGCAAACAAAAAATAGACAAATCAAACTCTACAAGGCAAATAGATGAAAACTGGATATTACATGTGACCAAAAAAGACACATCTTTCCCTGTTAATATTCCCAGTAACGTGCATTCAGATTTATTTCATCACCAATTGATTGAAGATCCATTTTGGGAAAACAATGAACTAAAATTAAATTGGATAGAAGAAGAAAACTGGACCTATTCCACCAAATTTCAAATAACAGAAGAAGAATTATCTTATGGCTTCATCGATATCGTATTTGAAGGGTTAGATACCTATAGTGAAGTAGTACTTAATAATCAACCTATTTTTTCAAGTGAGAACATGTTTATTACATATGAAAAGGAAGTAAAATCATTATTACTAAAAGGAGAAAACAAGCTTGAAATCAAATTTATATCTCCTATTAACAAGAATAGGGATAGAGTAAAAAACTACCCATATAAATTACCTTCAGGTAGCGAAACAACTTCTCTAAAAGTGGGATCTTTTACAAGAAAGGCTGCCTATCATTTTGGATGGGATTGGGGACCAAGATTTGTAACCATGGGAATATGGAAGCCTGTTTATTTGAAATTTTACAACGAAGCCAAAATAAATTATGTACTAACAGAAACAAAAGAGATAAACAAGAATTATGCTATTCAAGGATTTATTATTGAAATTGAATCAGCTTTTAATAAAGATAACTACAGCATTAGTATTGGTGACAGCATTTTTTCAATTAAACTTAAAGAAGGCGTTAATAATATTATAGCATCCATAAAGGTTGATGATCCAAAATTATGGTGGACTCACGATCATGGTAACCCACATTTATATAATAAAAATATTACTTTAAGTAAAGAAAATCAAATAATTGATAATCAAATAATTAATTATGGAATAAGACAAGTTGAATTAGTTAATAAAACTGACAGTATAGGTACCTCTTTTTACTTTAAACTTAATGGTAAACCTATATTTATAAAAGGAGCAAATTACATTCCTCAAAATAGTTTTTTAACGGATGTAAAAGCTGAAAATTACCAAAACCTTCTACGAATGAGTAAAGAAGCTCATTTAAACATGCTGAGAGTATGGGGAGGCGGAATATATGAAGAGGATTTATTTTACAACCTATGTGATTCACTTGGGATATTGGTTTGGCAAGATATGATGTTTGCTTGTAGCCTCTATCCTACTCTTGAAGATAATTTCATTAGCTCCGTAAAAGAAGAAATTAATCAAAACATTAAACGCCTACAAAAACACCCATGTATAGCCCTTTGGTGTGGTAATAATGAAGTAGATGTTGCATGGCATAACTGGGACTGGCAGCATCAATATGGATACAATTCTGAAGACTCTGTAACTATATGGAATGGCCATCAACAACTTTTTGAATATCTAATTCCAGGCATTATAAAAAACTTGGACAATAGACCATATATTCCCTCCTCACCCCAAAGCAATTGGGGAACTAAAGAAAATTTCAACCATGGATGCATGCATTACTGGGATGTGTGGCATGGGAAAAAAGATATAGATACGTTCAAGTACCATGTAGGAAGATTTATGGCTGAGTATGGTTTTCAATCTTATCCATCCATGCAAACTATACTCCATTTTACAGATAGTTCACACCTAAACCTAACAGATAGTATCATGATAAATCGTCAAAAAAGCTACATAGGAAATGGTATGATTGAAAATCAAATCAACAAGTTTTTATCTCCTGCGAATTCATTTGAAGATTTTGTAGAAAAAAGTCAAGAAGTTCAATCTATGGCGTTGAATTTCGCTTTGAATGCTCACATCAACAATAAACCCCACTGCATGGGCACCTTATTTTGGCAGCTAAATGATTGCTGGCCTGGCCCATCATGGAGTATTATTGATTATTACCAAAGACCCAAGAAAGGTTATTATACAGTAAAAAAAGCATTTGCTAAATCTAATGAATAATCTCATTATATTATTTTTTTTATCTATAGTAAAATTTTTAATTAAAAAAACAAGGCAACCATCGTTTTCTATTTCGTTTTAAGGGTATAATTTAAAATTATTTATCATGAAACGATTTAAATTTATTCTTATATTTTCTTTTTTATTTCAATTGGGATTTTCCCAAAGTTTTGATTGTTGTAACTATACTTTAATATTACAAGATTCTACAAGTACATCTAATCCTTATGTTCCGGGATCGGTAAGATTATATGTTTACAATAGTTATAACAATCAAAATCTCAACGACATTGACACCATTCTAACCACTGGTATTCCAGGAACTAACGGAGGTGTATCAACCTTAACATTTAGTTTTACAGTGTGCGCTAACGACTCTGTTCAGCTAGTTGATAATGGACATTTGCTTAATGGGCTTGAAACTGTTGATTATTGGGCTCTCTATAACCCAAATGGTCAAATGCTTTCAAATATTCACACTAATTCAGGTTGGTCATGGGGGGTATTTGGATGGTCAACTAATTGGGGTTACCATATTTTACCCGATTCAGGACATTGTAATAATATACTGTGTACAGAACCAAGTAACTTAAATGTTCAAACTATTCAAAACAATAATTCTTCTGTTCAACTTAGCTGGAATGCAGCCAACAATGCATTGTATGGGTATGAAATTAAATATGGAGAAACTAATCAAATTAATATTCCTGGTACAAATCAAATTAATTTTTCAAATTTAAGTGGATTTCAAACTTTTAATAACACAACATCTATTAACGGATTGAGTTCAAATACAGATTATACCTTTTTTGTGAGAAGTCTTTGTGATACTGCATCGGGTGGCGGATATATGACAAGCAACTGGGTAAACATTTTTTATAGTTATAGTGTTACAAACCCTACATTCACATGCCATACCCCAAAAATTCGTTATATCGCTGATCGCAATACTGATGGAACAACTGTAGAAATATTTTTTCATGATACTACTTGTAGCACAATGTCAATTAATCCAACCGATTGGGAAATTGCTTACCATGAATCAGGAACACAATTTTCAAGCGCAAATTTCATATACCTAACCACTCCTCGTTGTGCTGGTTATCAGACTATCAACAACCTCAATCCAGGGACAAACTATGAATTTTATGTTAGACAAGTTTGCGATAGCAATACGCTTAATTTCAGCAATTGGGCTATCCAACAACACCATACTATCGACACCTGTAACTCTTGTGTAAATTATTACATTGAATTATATGATAATAGTGGGGATGGATGGAACGGAAATAGTCTTGATGTGATGAGTTATTCTTTGTTACATGACGCTACCACCCCATTGTTTTTTAATAACTACACACTAAGTAATGGCATCTACCAAATGTATAGTGTACAAGTTTGTTCTGGAGATAGTCTATACATAAGCTACAATGCTACTGGAACAAACAATCATGAAGTTTCCTTTGAAATTATGGATTATAACTTTAATACCGTTTATGACTCTGGATTAGACCCTGCCAATAATAATTGGCAAAATTGGTATGCATATGAAACTTACTTAGGGTATTTACCTTGTCAACCTGTAATTCAACCTATGGCACTAGGAGGGCTTGTTGATATGACTCTTCCAAACGGCAATGAAGTTAAGGGGATTGAACTTTGGGTAAATCAAGACATTAATGATTTAAGCAATTATGGAATTGAAATTTCCCATGACGGTAATGGTTCAAATGGAATTATAAACACATTACCTGCTATAAGTGTAAGCTCAGGTGAAAAAATATTGATCTCACCAGATGTTCAGGCTTACTCTGATTATTTTGGCAATTGTTTCCAAAATTATGATGAAATAATAAATATACCCACCAATAGTGGTTTTGATTTTGATGGTAATGATGCCATATCATTGTATTTTAATAATGAAATCATCGAGAGGTTTGGACACCCCAATATTGACGGAAGTGGTACAGATTGGGACTACAGCAATTCATGGGCATACAAAGACTCAAGTCTAGGTAGTTTTAACTTTAGTGGTGGTTCATGGTTGTTTGGAGATGCAAATTGTGGAAATAGCACCAATTATTTATATGACTCACCTTGTCCTTATCCTATTTGTGCTAATTACTTATCTAGAGAAGAAACCATAGAAAGTACCACATTCAACACCTTTCCGAATCCTGCTACAGATCAACTAACCATGGTGTCAATTGAGATAATTGATGAAATTACTTTACTGGACATGGTTGGAAAAACGGTATTAAAAGAATACCCTAATGATTACCGTGCTACACTACGTATAGATCATTTACCTAAAAACATCTATCTCTTAAAGTGTAAAATTAATAACACTTACCAAACCAAAAAAATCATCGTTTCAGAATAGGTTTACCTTTAGAATAATGTAAGTGTAAGGCCAACAGTATTGTTGGCCTTTTTTTAATGTGGTAATTTCTTTAGTACCAACCCATATAAAAAAGTACCAAGAATAGCTCCAAAAATCACTATTAAAATAGACCAAATGCCTTTACCTAATAATACAAATAGTGGACCTGGACATGCACCAGTCATAGCCCAACCTAAACCAAACAAAGTTCCACCTATAATATATCTTAAAAAGGTTTTTTCTTTTGGAAGGAAGTTTATTTTTTCTCCATGTATAGATTGTATGTCAAATTTTTTGATGATGGCCACTCCAACTGCACCTAAGATGACAGCAGAACCAATTACCCCATACATGTGAAAAGATTCAAAACGAAACATTTCATAAATCCTGTACCATGAAATGATTTCAGCCTTACTCATTATGATACCAAAGAATGTACCAGCTATTAAAAATTTAATCCATTTCATACGTTAAAATATTAAGGGTAAAACTACATGAGTCATGAATAGACCTCCAATAAAAAATCCAATTACGGCTATTAATGAAGGAAGCTGTAAGTTGCTCAAGCCACTAATGGCATGCCCAGAGGTACAACCACCTGCATATCGTGTACCAAAACCTATAAGTAGGCCTCCTACAAGTAGATACAATATATTATACAAACTTCCTATTGATTGAATACCAAACAATTCTTCTGGCACATAAGAATGTCCTGGATTAGCTACGCCTAGTTCTTTTAAACTTTGAACTGTTTTTGGGTTTAATTCAACAGAAAAATCTGAAGTTAAATAATGATGCGCAATAAATCCGCCTAATACAGCCCCAAGAACAAAAATCAAATTCCATATTTGAGCTTTCCAATTGAATCGGAAAAACTCACTAAATCTCCCTGCACCTGAAATAGAACAAATCGTACGGAGGTTTGATGAAATTCCAAAACGTTCACCGAATAGGTACAATGAAAGCATCGTTATAGCAATTAATGGACCTGCAACATACCAAGGCCAAGGATCATATATTAGTTCTAGATTCATATTAACTGGGTATAAATAGATTCATATTTTGTATTTTAAGATCGTCTAGATGCCCCATATATTTCTTGTCTTTTGAAATAATGTGCATATGCGTGTAGGTATCGTGATGAGTAAATATTCCTTGATGATCTTGAGAAAAAAAACCTAATATATCTACCTCAACTTGATCTAAACGATATTTAACTTGTCCTTTGTGTGCTTGCTGTGGATTTAACACTTCAGATCCGTCAGGTAAATTTTGTATGTGATATACTGCGTTTTCCACTATACCAGAAAGCTTAAAGGCATAAGGATTACCATTATTAAAATTGGATCTGAGTAAAAATTGATCAATGTGCTGAATAGTAGTAATAGAGCTTGGTATTTCAACTTTTTGCCAACTAGTCACTTTAGCCATCACAAAAAAAGGTGAAGAAACGGTATCATTCTGTTCTACTAAAACAGAGGAATCTTTTGGCTGAACGGTTGATACGAACGGAATTCCATCCCAAATCATAACCTCTCCCTTCAAATAAGAAAGTGGGCCAATGCCGAAAATAGATTCTTTATCTGTAACCTTATCCCAAAAAAAGTTACCCTCTAATTTTCCATTCCACATCACATCTCTCATTGCACCTATCACAATTAACTCATGGTCACCAACTACTTTATCTTTATTACTTAAAGTATGGCTACAAGAAAGCAATATTACTTGCACTACAATAAATGAACTTAAAAACCTAAACATAATTTATCTTACTGTTTATAACCCATAAACATATTTGCCCATATTATTTTTGACATTGGATACATAATTGGTGTACAAATAATGATCGCTGTAGGCCCAACCAAAATCATTAAATCAAAAATATTTCCTAAAGAAAAAACAGAGATAATTACCCAACATGCTACTAAAACAGCAACTCCAAGTGCATAAGTTACATAGTAAGAACCTTGATAAAAGCCTGGTTCTAAAGAAAGTTTACGGTCACAAACTTCACATGATTTATTCACTGTTGCTTTGAGAGGAAATCCATCAAAAAAATCTCCTTCATAGCAGTGAGGACATTTAAATTTTAGAATTCCATAAAGAACGTTACCCTTTTTAAAAAATGGTTTCATTTACTTTAAATTTACCCACGAACCCGCATTATGGGCATCAATTCCTTTTTTCTTTAACAAATTTCTGGCCACCATTGCCCTACCTCCAGATTGGCATACTAAAATAACCGTTTTTCCTGTCATTTCATCAATTCTATAAGTTAGTAATCCTAGAGGAATATTAACACTTCCAATTATGTTTCCCAAAGTAAATTCTTCTGGTTGTCTTACATCTACGACTACTGCCCCGTTTTTAATCATATCTAGATATGATGTTTTGCCTTTTATCATTGATTTAATTTTTGTAATTATCATTTTAATTTATTTTACTTTATATGTGATTTTTTATTGCTCTATACCCTCCTAAAACATCAATTGGAGTCAAATGATGTTTCAATAAAATCGAATTGGCAATCATAGAACGATATCCACCTGCACAATGAACATAAAAATTAGTTTCTGAAATTTCATTTATTCTATTTTCCAGTTCTGAAAGCGGAATACAATTGACATTACTTAAATGACCATTTTTAAATTCATTTTGATTTCTTACATCTATCACTTTCAAGTCTTTTGTTTTAAATTCCTTTGCAAAATCAATGGCATCTATAGTTTGAACTGTACCCAATGGTTTACCTGAAGATTCCCAAGCTTTAATCCCACCATCCAAATATCCTAGAACATTATCAAAGCCTACTCTTGAAAGTCGAGTAATAACTTCATCTAATCTATTTTCTCTGGTGACTAAAATAATTTTTTGATTCACATCCTTAAGCACTGCACCAACCCAGGGAGCAAAACCACCATCAATCCCAACGAAAATAGATGAAGGTATGTGTCCTTTAGCAAAATCACTTTGGTGTCTTACATCAAGAATAGTTACGTTTTCATTTTCTAGTGCTTTTTCCAATTCTTGAACACTCCACTTTTTTTTAGATTTTGACAAAATTTCATCTACAGGTAGATACCCTTCTTTGTTTAACTTTACATTCATTGGAAAATAAGCAGGTGGAGTTTGAAGACCATCTGTTACTTGACTAATAAATTCTGCTCTAGTAAGTTTTTGATTTAAAGCATAATTTAATTTTTTCTGTTCTCCTAATCTCCCCACCCTTTCATCACTCATGTTTTTTCCACATGCTGAACCCGCTCCATGACCTGGAAAAATAAGGATATCATCTGGCAATGTCATAATTTTGTTTCTCAAGCTATCAAAAAGAATACTAGCGAGATCTTCCATCGTTGTGTTTGATGATTTTTGAGCGAGATCAGGTCTGCCCACATCACCTAAAAAGAGAGTGTCTCCTGTAAAAATAGCATGTTGGTTTCCTTCTTCGTCAAACAGAAGATAAGTTGTACTTTCCATAGTATGACCAGGCGTATGAAGAACTTTAATTTTTAATTTTCCTACACTAAACTCTTCGTTATCCTTAGCTATGTAACATTTAAAAGATGGTGTTGCATTGGGACCATAAATTATGGGAGCACCTGTTAATTCACTTAAGGTCAAGTGACCTGAGACAAAATCAGCATGAAAATGAGTTTCGAATATGTACTTAATTTTTCCTTTATATTTATATGCCATATCCATATATTGGGTTACCTCTCTTAAGGGGTCAATCACAGCAATCTCTCCCTCACTTTCAATAAAATAAGCTCCTTGAGATAAACATTTAGTATATAATTGCTCAATTTTCATCATATATTTTTATTCAAAATTAACCATGAAAAACATCAAGTTTTGTAACCTATGTTACATTAAGATTTCTCTGTAAAGAATGAATACCGAAAGGACAAGAACAAACCATCCGAACATTTTTTTTAATCGATTTGACTCTATAAATCGAATCAAATAAGTTCCAAGAAAAATACCTAAAATAGAAATGAAAGAAAATGTCAATAAAAAGTACCAATCTATTTGCAAGTTAGGTAGGTCTCCTAAGAAGCCAATCAAGGATTTTATTGAAATGATAAACAGTGAAGTGCCTACTGCAACTCGCATATCTAAATTGGCTAAAATCACCAATGCAGGAATTATTAAAAACCCTCCTCCAGCACCTACAAGACCGGTAAGTAATCCAACTACCAGGCCGTCCAACCCAATTTTCCAATATTTAATTTCTTGATTACCATAATTAATTTCCTTTTTATTTCTAATCATGTAATAGGCAGCAGCAAACATCAGTAAAGCAAACAATATTAAAATAGCTTTATCTCTAGAAATAACATAACCATGAAAAACAAGTAGTACTTCAGGGATTAAAGGAATTAGGATGTTTCTAGTAAGAAAAACAGCTATTAGAGATGGGATCGAAAAATAGAAGCCAATTTTGAAATTTAAAGTTCCATTGAAATAATTTTTTATCGTTCCAAAAGAAGCTGTTACCCCCACAACAAAGAGGGAATATGACGTTGCCGTTAAAGGATCAATTTCTAGTAAATAGACAAAAATGGGTAGAGTCAAGATAGAACCTCCACCACCTATCAATCCTAAAATAAGTCCAATTATTAAAGCGCCTAGAAATCCCGAAATCAAAAGTTTTTAAACAAATATTATCTTAAACACTTAAAGTATATGCAACCTAAGTTACATTTCAGATATTCAAAAATTCAATCATTCCTCTTGTTTGCTTAATGACCCCATTATTTTCTAAGTTTTTTAACAATCTTGAAATAACCACACGAGAAGTATTTAAATCGATAGCGATTTGTTCATGAGATATGTCAATATCATTTTTGTGCCTAGCATAAACTTGGTCCTTTAAATACGTTAATAACCTATCATTTAAATTACCAAAGGCTAAACCATCAATGGACCACAACAATTCATTGAATCTATTTTGATAGCTCATCATAACAAAGGACATCCAGGAATCGTACTTTTTTAACCATTTTTTCATGTAAATAACTGGAACTAAAATTAAATGGCTATCCGTTTCGGAAATAGCACAAATTTCAGAATTCAATTCTCCCATGCAACAATTCATAGTCATGGTACAGGTATCGCCTTGCTCTAGAAAATACAGTACTAATTCTTGATCTTTTTCATTTGTTCTTAACACCTTTATCGCACCTTCTAAAAGCAAAGGCATATACTCTATTTTCTGATCGTAATCAATGATAATATCTCCTTTTGAAAAGGTAAATTCTTTACCTTTTTCTAGTATTTCTTTCAATAGGTCATCTTCTAATAAATAACCATAATGTTGATCTAACATTTCCTTCATACGTCTAGAAAAAATAATTCTCACACAAAGTAGTAAAATATAAACCTTAGGCAATTGTAATTGATATTTTTATACATTTAGAAACATCAAAACAGCACCCAATGAAATTTAAAATCACCATTTTTTTATTCGTATCCATTGTAATTAATTCATCAAGTGTGTTTTCTCAAAAAGAGGACAAAAGCCCTAATATTGAATCTGCTCTAAAAGGCTTTAAGTTTAGAAGTGTAGGTCCTGCATTCATGTCTGGAAGAATTGCAGATTTAGCTATAGACCCAAAAAATGAAAACACATGGTATGTGGCCGTTGGATCTGGAGGAGCTTGGAAAACTACAAATGCGGGGACTACTTGGTCTGCACTTACAGAAAACATGCCTTTTTACTCTACAGGATGTATCACCATTGATCCCAATAATAATGAATCTATCTGGTTAGGAACTGGTGAGAATGTAGGAGGAAGACATGTTGGAATTGGCCATGGTATATACCACAGTATAGATGGTGGTAAATCATGGAAAAATAAGGGCTTAAAGGATTCGGAACATTTATCTAAAATTATTGTTCATCCCAACGATCCTAATACGGTTTGGGTTGCTTCACAGGGTCCACTTTGGAGTTCGGGTGGTGAGAGAGGACTTTATAAAACAACAGATGGTGGAAAAACATGGAATAAAACATTAGAGATTGACGAATGGACAGGGGTAACAGATCTATTAATTGATCCCAGAGATCCTAATGTATTGTACTGCGCCAGTTGGCAACGTCATCGTAATGTAGCCTCTTACATTGGAGGCGGTCCAGGAACTACCATTTACAAAAGTACTAATGGAGGTGATAATTGGACAAAAATAAATAAGGGCTTACCTTCTTCTAATATGGGTAAAATTGGATTAGCCATTTCACCTATAAATCCTGATGTGGTTTATGCAGCCGTAGAAACTGAAAGAAGAAAAGGAGCTGTATATAGATCTTCAAATGCGGGAGGCAGTTGGGAAAAAATGTCTGAAACCGTATCAGCTGGTACAGGACCACATTACTATCAAGAGTTGGTAGCTTCACCCCATAAATTTGACAAAATATACCTTATGAATGTGAGGGTATTAGTTTCTGAAAACGGTGGAAAAACATTTATCACTATGAAAGAAAGCAGAAAACATTCTGACAACCATGCCATGGTTTTCAAAAAAAATGATCCCAATTACATATTAGTAGGAACTGACGGTGGTATTTATGAGACGTTTGACGACACCCAAAACTGGAAATTTGTGGGTAATTTACCTATCACCCAGTTTTATAAATTGGCTGTGGATGATGCTGAGCCTTTTTACAATATTTATGGTGGAACTCAAGACAATAATACGCAAGGCGGACCCTCAAGAACATTGAGAAGAAATGGAATCACTAATTCAGATTGGCATGTAGTACTTGGTGGAGACGGCCATCAACCTGCCACTGAACCTGGAAATCCAGCTATCGTTTATGCACAATCTCAAGAAGGTTACTTGAATCGAATAGACAGATCCACTGGAGAAGTAGTTAATATTAGACCACAAGAAGGTATAGATGAGCCTTATGAACGATTTAACTGGGATTCCCCAATCTTGGTAAGCCAGCATAACCCTTCGACAATCTATTTTGCCTCTCAGCGAGTTTGGAAATCGGATAATCGAGGTGACAACTGGGAGCCTATTTCAACAGATTTAACCAAAAATGAAGAACGATTTTCATTACCCATAATGGGGAGAGTACAAAGTATTGATAATGCTTGGGATGTTTATGCCATGTCCACTTACAATACCATTACCTCCTTAGCAGAATCCAAAATAGATCCTAACGTATTGTACGCAGGAACGGATGATGGTATTATCCAATACACCAAAAATGGAGGGCAAGAGTGGACTAAAATGACGGTGGATAAATTGCCTAAAACTCCTTTTTCTGCTTTTGTAAATGATATCAAAGCTGATTTATTTAATTCAAGTACAGCCTATGTTTGTCTTGATAATCACAAATTTGGAGATTACCAACCTTATTTGTTTAAAACAACTGATGGAGGCAAATCATGGAAAAGTATCACCCATGGTTTACCTGAAAAAACATTAGTATGGAGGATAGTTCAAGACCACATTAATCCCAACTTATTGTTCTTGGGAACAGAATATGGCGTTTATGTTAGTTTAAACCAAGGTGAAAAATGGCATAAATTCAGCAATGGCTTACCTACCATTCCTGTAAGAGATTTAACCATACAACGCAGAGAAAACGATTTAGTACTAGCTACTTTTGGAAGAAGTTTTTATGTACTTGATGATTTTAGCCCTTTACGTAATTTTTCAGAAGAAAAATTAAATAAAGACGTGCTATTTGAACCAAGAAAAGCATTACAATATACCCCAATGATTGGAGGTACAAGTAGTGATGGCGGTGCCTCATTTGAAAGAGAAAATCCAGCATACGGAGCCACCATATCTTACTTCATTAAGGACGGTTATACGTCATTAACTACTCAAAGAACTAAAAAAGAAAATGCCTCGGGCCTTAGTGATGATGTGCTAGACAAATTGAAAGAAGCAGGATATACCTTTAGCAATATAAAAGATGCTGAAAAGGCAGAAATCAAACGTAAAACTTCACTCGATGACGAAACCATCAATAGGGTTTTAAAAGCGATCGAAAAACATCAAGCAAAAGAAAATGATATTCCATTTCCAGGTTGGGATGTACTAGATAAAGAAAAAAATGAGGACAAGCCTGAGATCATTATTGAAATAAAAGACCTTCAGGGTGAAGTAGTTCGACAAATCATTAACCCATTAAAAAAAGGGTTAAATCGTGTTAATTGGGATTTGAGCACCTACAATACTACTGTAGTTAAGGCAAGTGATAAGGGTGAGAGAAGTTGGAGATATGGTGGTGCTATATACCAAGAAGTAAAACCCGGAACATACAATATAAGTTTATTCAAAAGAGAGGGTACTACCTTAAGTTTTTTAGCTGGTCCAGTAGCTTTAGAAGTAGAAAGAATTCGATCAAACATCTTAACTAATCCTTTAGCAGATCAACATGAAAGCTACTATATGAATTTGGCTTCATTTACTAAAGACGTAAGAAACTATCAATATCAGTTTGAAAAAGCCAATGATTTGGTAAAAACCATGAAAGCACATTTAAAGTTTGTTAAATACAACAAGGAGGAAATCGCTAAAGAGGTCTATTCTCTTGTTGAAACCATGAATGATTTAAACAACACATTTGGCGGCAGTGAAACGAGAAAAGAGGTTGGTGAAAAAGACTTCCTCACTATAAATGATCGATTATCTAGTGCAAGAGGCGGATGGTACCCCAACACTTATGGACCAACTGCACTGCACATGAATAGTTTTAATATGGCTAGAGAATTATTCACTCAAATGCAACCCAAAGCTGAGGATTACATAACTAGAGTCAACAACCTGGTGAGCCGATTTGAAGAAGCTGGTGGCCCCACCATTTTGAAGTAATTATCGGCTAGTAATAGGTATTGAAGTTTACATAATCAGCATGAAAATCTTCAATGGCTTGCACTAAAAATCGGTGATAAGTATTGTTTCTTACTTTACTATTACAGCAGTAACATTCATCATAAAAAGCACCACTACCAACATAATTAAATGGATCCCTTGGATCATCCAATACTAAAGCAACAGAACCTGCTATAAGCATCATTGTTCCCACAGTCAAAGCATTTCTTCTTCTGGTGAATTTTTTAATGTTTTTATGAACCAAATCACCATTATCAACTTCGTCTTTAAAATATTTAATAAAGTTCCTTCTCTCTTTTTTTGTAATGGCTAAATCAACGCTTAAATCTCGAAGATGTTCTCTCCATAAGGAAATCTCTGTTTTACATACCGTATCTATATGCTCAACAGACCTAAGTAGCTCAAGTTTTTCAATGTATTCATCTATTCTGTAGGTGCTGTAAAAATCACTTTGACCCCAAACACCAAATTGCTGTAAAAGCATTGCAAATAATAAGAGTAGTGTTCTTTTCATGACTTTAGGTTTAATTGTTTAACTTATTTTAACAATTAGCATGCCAAAGAAAAAATTCATGATTACTCACAGGCCCATGCGCTATGATTTTGATAATATGCTAGGGAGTCTAAATACGCATTTTTGTTGGGGAAATTTGAACTACATAGTGTTACTGTGGGTGCTACAGGTGCCATGGACATGGTGTTTTCACAAGTACTACATTCCTCTTTTACACAACCCCAAAAAAAGACGGATAGGAACAATAAACGATATAAGAATTTGAACATTTTTATTAATACATGAATATAACTATAAATTTGCCTAATCAAATGAAAAATCTGAAAAGACGCTGGAATATCACCTCTAACCTACAATTGGTACTAATACTAATAGTTTTTGCTATCAATGGGTCCTTTGCCGCTTGGGTTGCCAAACCAGTTACGGCTTTTTTTCATTTATCACCTGTAAGTATGGGGCCTTGGGTGTACTACCCTATTCGAATCCTACTTATTTTTCCAATCTATCAACTAACCCTCCCAATAGTGGGATTTATGTTTGGTCAATTTAAGTTTTTCTGGGAATTTGAAAAGAAATTTTTAAGCCGAATTGGTCTTGGATTCTTATTTCAAAAATAACATAGTCGTTAGCGAATTTCTTTCAAAACAGGAGGTTGATCGTTGGAATCAAAACAGCCAATCGTACTTAACCAATACGACCTTTATTAATCATTTTGACGATCTAAATAAGGAGGAAACAAAGCCCATATACATTACTCATTCTAAAGGACATTTATTTGGCCACATTATTAAACTAAGTGGAAAGAAAATTGGCAACTATTACGCTAGAGAAAAAACGTTTAGTATAAAAAGGTTTTTATTTCGTCCGATATCATTGCGTTTTTTTTGTTTTGGCAACACCCACCTGTCCAACGTAAATTATAATACAAATATTGAAAAACTCAGTATTAATGAATTGACTGACATTATAGATGTGCTCCAAAAAAAATATGACATTCCCTTTTTTCTCATTCCTGATCACCTTTACAGTGAATTAAATGAGAACGCTTTAAATTCCCATCCTAGCTTTCATGTGTTTGATTCTGAACCTGACATGAACCTATCTTTATCTTCAAATTGGGACACCGTTCATAATTATTTAAATGATATTAAATCTAAATACAAAAAAAGATACCGAAGCATATATAAAAAAAGCAGTACCATTCATAAAATAGAAATTAATAATGAAAATTTTAGTACTTACAGTTCCAAAATAAATGCTTTATATCAAAACGTATTTGGAAAATCTTCTTTTTCAGGACCTCCTTTTAATACATCCATTTTCAATTCCTTTTTTAACGATAAAAATCTTGGATTTAAAATGATTGGATATCAAGACCAAAACAATAAACTATTATCCTTTTCATCCTATTTTATTATTGATAATACATTGTACTCCTATTACATTGGTCTAGATTATCACATGAATTCCACCTATCAACTATACAATAGAATGCTTTATGATATGTTAGAAATAGGCATTAGAAATCGAGTTAATAAAGTGATATATGGAAGAACTGCTGCAGAATTGAAAAGTACAATTGGCGCTGTACCAAACCCCTCTACAAGTGCTATTTACATTTCGAATAGAACATTAAATGTAATTTTGAAACCGTTTGTTTCTAGGTTGGCTTTAAAGGCTTGGGTACAGCGATACCCATTCAAAAAATCGCATATTAATGCTTAATAATTTGCTGACTATGAGTCTTATTTTGAGATGTAAGGGTTAAAAAATAGATTCCTCTTTTTAAGTTAGAAATAGATATCGGATTTCCAAATCCAGACAAAAGTTGTTTTCCACCAAGATCAAATACTACATATTCAAAATTTTTATCAAACCCTTTTACAAAAAACAGGTCGCTAGTTGGGTTAGGATAAACAGAAATGTTTTCCAATTGCTTATTAAAACTGTGTAGTGTTGTGTCTAAAACATAAGGAAATATGCATATTAAGCTATCGTAAAACATACTGTGAAGTTCTATAGTACCCGCAAAAGGATTCGATATGGGTTGATATACTTGTAAGAAGTGTTGTTGTGGAAAATGGCCTATCCCAAAATAATTAACTATTTCCTTAGCCATGGTATCGCCTACATCATTTAATATGATAAAACCTGGATAAGAGATAATATCAAAATTTGCGTTTGATGCCATTAAGCTAATCTGATTAAGCGAATCGGGTGTATAATTCACATTGGATATCTGAATGGAATCACAACTAAAGGATTGAGAATAGGTACTATTTGAAATAATGATGCTAACAAAAATGAGAAAAAGTATAATCTTAGGCATATCAATCAAGTTGAGATAGAGATAGCG
The DNA here is from genome assembly GCA_038134525.1 of Crocinitomicaceae bacterium. Classification (GTDB taxonomy): domain Bacteria; phylum Bacteroidota; class Bacteroidia; order Flavobacteriales_D; family Parvicellaceae. The sequence continues at coordinate 10,370 of JAYPVI010000021.1, read as the reverse complement.
ATTTTGCCGCATTGATCTGGAAGAAAAAGTAAGTTAAAATACTGTACACAATCACCTTTTGAGCCGTTACTTGAATAAACAAGGCTTGATTTCCATCCCACGCATTAGGCCCAAAATCCATCACCAAAATAAATCCAACTAGTATTAGGGTAAAAAATAAGGTCACCCATTTGACAGATGAATTTATTTTATTGATTTTAAACATAGAAATTACCTGTAAAACAGCGTGTAGCAACAGAACTCTAAAAGCTATTTTCACAAATAAAACATGTAATTCATGTGTTTCTGTTTCACCCGAAAAAACGGCTACTAAAACAAATGAAACCATGGAGACAACAATGGTTGAGATTAATGATATTCTTATAATTGAATTATCTAAAGTTTTAGATAAAATCTTCAAAAACTGATAGTAAAAAATGAAGTAAGAAAGTGCCAATATCATTAAGGCACTATTAAATAAATAGGCTGATATTTTATTTGGTTCTCCATTTCTAGCCGTCCACTCCCCTAAATTGGAAAAGAAATTATAGAAAAACTGATAACCCACAGTGCTACTATCATGAATTGTCCCTCCTGGATATATGATCATTGCAACCGTAGTAAAAACAAGAAAAAGACCAATTCCCAAATAGCCCTGTGAAATCGCATTAATTTTCATGAAGTGAATTTTATTAAATTTAGGAATAAGTTTTTAATTAGTTGAAATTCTCGGTATTACATAAATATGCTTTTGTTATCGTTAATTACCTATTGATGACTACAAATTTAATACCGGCTCAACATTCTCCTGAAATCATTGCTCATAGAGGCGCAAAATCTCTAGCTCCTGAAAATACCATATCAGCATTTGCAGCTGCTATTGACATGGGTGTGGATTACATTGAACTAGATGTTAGAAAATCATTGGATGATTCGCTGATGGTTATGCATGATTCTACTGTGGATAGAACCACTAATTTTTCTGGTGGATTAAACACTTTTACCTATGCACAACTGAAAAACATGGACGCAGGTTCCTATTTCAGCAATGAATTTATTGGTGAACCTATTCCATCGTTATATGAGATATTAAATTATGCTAAAGGGAAAACGAAAATTTGTATTGAGTTAAAAGACCCCAACATTGAAACACAAACGGTTAACATGATTCAGCAATTGAATTTAGTTCATGATGTAGTTTTGTTCTCTTTTGATTTAAATCAATTACAATTAATAAAATCGATGAATGCCTCCATTGAGGTGTGTTACCTTCAACACCAGATTTCACTAAGTGACATAGATGATTTAATCAACATTAACGGTGAATATGTTGGTTCAGGTGGAGATCCACCCATGAGTAGTATTTTATACGCTAATTATTTTGGTATTGATTTTTGGAATTGGACCATTAATTCGTCAGAGAAAATGAAATTTATCATGACTCAAGGAATGAATGGCATAATTACCGATTATCCACAAGACGCAATATGCCTTAAAACACTACTTATGAACCAAGGTTTGATTGCTTCTTGGAATTTTGACAACAATACGGGTAATGCAATTGATGATGCCACTGGAAACTTGAACAATGGTTCAACGCATCATACTACCTGGACAAACGGAATTAACGGATCTTGTTTGAATTTTAACGGTACTAATTCTTATGTCACATTTTATCAGTCTAGTGTATTTAATTCAATAGACAAGTCGGTTTCGATAGCTGCTTGGGTAAATTTAAACCACCTTCCAAGCCAAATCTCCTCTTCTTTTGGACCCATATTTGATTCCGATCAAGATGCCTATATACTCTATTTAGATAAAGCTAATGGTGAGTTACGCTTTAAAGTAAAAGACATCAATGGCCATGTAGAAATACCTGCTATTCCTGAAAGTTATCTAGATACAAATACGTGGCATCATGTAGCAGGTGTATGTAATGGCAAGGACATTTTAATCTACTTAGATGGGCAATTGATAGACAATCATAGCAGCAGTATTTTAGACACTTTAATCACAAATCAATTGGCAGAAATAGGCAGAAACAATGGACATTATTTTGATGGTAAAATAGATGAACTTAAAATTTATAATCGTGCTTTAAGTCCTTATGAAGTAGAAATGCTTGCTCAACAATCCTCCTACTTCTGTAATGATACTACACAAGTTGTTTTACCCTATGATTCTATTCTATTTCCTATTTATAGTGATTTGGCATCTTGCGACTCAGTTGAGATTTACTGTAGCAGTCAGAAAACCATAAATACTTCCATAGAATTTGGAGGAGTAATTGATTACATCAACATTAACTCAACAGCTCCTGGATTATCCAATTACTCACATTCATTTTTCAGTTGGATAAAAACTCCTACAGGCCTTAATGACCAAAGATTTTTCTCCATAAATACATATACTGGAGGAAACGTTAGTTTATTTGGGATTTACAATGATAAATTGAACATTTTCAATGACGGTAATTATTATGGTGGCACCACTACAATAAATGATAATCAATGGCATTATGTTGGCTACAGCTGGAACAGCAATACCAATACGTTAAACTTTTATGTAGATGGAAATACGGATACCATATTTAGTAATATTGACTTAACGTCTTCTAAAACAGATATAATTTCATTAGGACAAGAATTCGATGGATTAACGGCCTCTAATGTGTATAAAGGAGAAATGATGCACATATCAGTATGGAAAAATGCTATAACGGTAAGTGAACAATTGGATATGTATATGAATGGGATAACACCATCTCATCCAAAATATATTTATTTAATTGGTCATTACATGGGCCAAACCAACTGCTCCAATCAACTTCACGATTATTCTTCTTACCAAAATCATGGGTTGTCCTACCCTTTTATTAAATACCAATACGATACCATTACAAACTATAATTTCTCCAATACCACACACCAATGGATTACGCAAAGTGGTCAAGTTTTATGTGACTCTAATGTGCTTGCCCATACCCTACATCAGAATGAGAAAATTATTTTTAATCAATCGAATATTTCAGGACAGATCTTTACGGATTCATTTGATGTGATTATACACACACCCAATCAAATAGATTTAGGATTAGACACGAGTGTTTGCCTAGGAGAAAACTTTTATTTACAACCTGACTCCAACTATTTAAACTATTTGTGGAGTAACAACTCCAGTTCAAACCAGTTTTATTTCGAATCTAATTTATATGGTACGGGAAATCATACCGTATTTGTAAATGCAACTGATCAAAACAATTGTGAGGTAAATGACAGCTTACAAATTGAAGTCATCGATTGTTCATCCATTATGGAAACCCATAAAAATGACTTCATCATATACCCTAACCCAGTTGAAGGGCAAATACACCTCAGAATTCCTGAAAACGATAAACTAACGGAAGTGAACTTTTTTACTATTAATGGGAAATTCATTCAAAAGAGTTATTCCAGAACTATCGATATATCTACATTTAAAGCAGGTGTTTATTGTTTGGAAGTGATTACAACTAACTCTTCTAATTCTCAGAAAATAAAAATCATTAAAAAATAATTTTTCTGTTGCAATTTAGGTACATGAAGTAGCTAAATATAACCATCAAAAATCAATATTTATCAGTTAAATCTTACTGCCCTAAACGAACCTGATATATTATGAGAATTACCCATCATTGCATCAACTACTGATCCAGAAAAATCTCCTTCCAAAATAGTCTCCTCCAGGCTTGATCCATCTAGGTCTGTAGCTATAATTAAAGGGAACTGAGAAATGGTTACTGTAACTGAACCACCATCAGAAGTGTACCCATTCATACCTATCATTCCTTGAAGTGCATTGTTTGAGTTATCATCAAAGGTGTAGGTTCCTTCATCAGTAATATCTGGACAACCAAATTGCAACGATACTGCATTAGTTCCGTCATCGGCTAAAATAATTTGACCACCCAATTGAAATGTTGCACATCCTGATTCAAATTCATCCTCAATTTCCTCTTGAAAACTATAATTTTGGCCATCAAGTGTGAAATTCCAACTAATTGTAAGGCTTTCTGGATCTTTACTACAACTTACAAAAAGAAATAAAAAAATAAGCGTTGTAATAAATACTTTGTTAAGTTTAGTAATCGTTATTTTTCATAATGCTTATTTGTAATTGTACTTACAGTATTAATAAATTTAGTTTTTCAAGAAAGGCAATCGGAACATTTCTGTATCTGTTGAAAGCTGAACGGTATAATAACCAGTGGACAAACTACTCACATTAATTTTATTTTTTGTTGACTTTAAGACAATTTGTCCAGTGCTATTAAAAACGCAAACGTTAAATGGTTTTTGTTTACTAATATTAATATTCATTTGATCAGAAGCCGGATTTGGTGAAATCCGTATAGATAACTCCAGTTGCTCTGTTAATCCAGTAGGTGGATCTAAACCTCCAGTGCAGTATATAAAATCCGATTCAAAAAGAGTATCAGTGCAGTTGGTGTTTATATTTAATGCTGACAAGCTTACACTATATAATCCATTGTAATCATACTCATGAAAAACGATTGCATTATTACTTTGAAGTGATGTTCCATCTCCAAAATCCCAATTAAACGTATAATCACTTAAATTCCCAGTTAAGTTATTGAACTGAAAAGCAAAAGGAGGACTTGATATTAAATTGGTATTTGAAGAAAAATCTACAGGCGGCAACGGGTTTATGGTCAAATCAAGAGATACAACACTGTCACACCCTTGGGTATTTGACATATAAAAAAAGTCTATAGTTGTATCTGAATAATAAGTATTCCCATCTACCCAAGCACTTGACCCACAAGATGTTATAATATGATTTACAGATGATCCACATGTACTAAATAGCCTTACGTGACCTGATACATTTCCTGAAGCATCATTGCCATTAGCACCAACTACTAGCCTAGATCCAGAACCATTTAAACTTACAGACCTACCAAAACTATCACCAGACGCTTCACCATCAATATCACTCCCTTGTTGAACCCAATTATTGCCATCAAATATGTAATACCTTACATGACCAGAATTTGATAAAACTCCGTTATTATAAACTGCACCTATTGCTACCTTATCACCCAAATTATTTATAGACACAGAAATGCCAAATGCATCTCCTGCCCCCTCACTATCAATGTCTTGACCTAGTTGTTGCCAACTTGTACCATTCCATTCATAAACACGTGCATGTCCACCATCTAAGCCGTTCCCATCATTATAAGGAGCACCAACAATTAATCGATTTCCCTGAGCATTTAAGGCTACATCATAACCAAATTGATCTCCAGTAGCTTCTCCATTAATATCTGGTCCTCTTTTAATCCAACCCAGACCATCATATTGATACACTCTTACATGACCAGCATTAGAGCCAGTGTTGTCATTGTATGTACCTCCTATAGCCACCCAATCTCCAGCATTACTTAAACTTACAGCATAACCAAATCTATCATCTTGATTTTGACCTCTTATATCTTGACCAATATCTACCCAGTTTGTACCACTCCACTCCAAAATACGCACATGTCCACGTTGCGCAAGGTTGGAGGAATGAAAAGGAGCACCAACAGCAATTCGTTGACCATTTGCACTGATATCTACAGACTTACCTAATTCATTGTAAGAAGCTTGACCATCTATGTCTGAGCCCAATTGTTGCCAAGACAGTCCATCCCATTCAAAAACTCTAGCATGTCCAGCCTTAGCACCATTTCCTCCATTTTCGTTGGCTCCCACTATTATCCTGTTTCCAACAGAGTCAATTGCTGTAGAAACACCAAAATTATCATAGTTATTTTCCCCTAATAATCTACTTCCCTTTTGGATCCAATTATTACCATCCCATTCATAGATCATAGCGTAACCCTCTGGATAATTTCCAGTCGTATTAGAAGGAGCTCCTCCTACAAAAGTATTTCCAAAAAAATCAAGGTCAACTGCATACCCAAAATATTGTCCTAACCCATCTCCATCAAAGTCATGATACATGGAAACTTGACTAACTATATGTAGTTTGAGAATGAAAGTAAATGATAGGAAAATATTAAATTTTAACATACGACTAAGTTAACACAATTGTTCAACAGGTTTAGAATAAGGTAAAATTTAGTTTTTTATGGTAATAAACTCTACTGTTTTATAATCAGAAACTAATTTTAAAATATATTTTCCCCTTGGCTGTGTACTTAAATCAATATAAGGCTGATCACATGATTTAATGTATTTTCCTTCAAAATTGTATACCTCTATTTGAACATCTGTATTTAATCCACCTATTTCAATTAATCCAGTGGTTGGGTTTGGAAAACAAGTTACAAAAGGCAAGTTTTGATCCATACCTACTGCATTTCCCACTGTTACCGTATCATACAGTGTACAAGTATTCCCATCGGTGAATGAAAAGCCATAATTACCCGGATTAAGTCCAGTAATGGGATTAGAAGAACCTCCTACACTCCATACCAATTGATGAGGAACTGGACCGGATACAACCGTTATAGATGCTTCACCATCCATACACGTATTGCAACTAGCAGGTATAGTACTTGTATTTACCACCGGTAATGGTTGTATAGTTACTGCAAGATAGGCTGTATCTGCACATCCAGATGTATCTAAAGCAATTAGCGTAATTTGATGAAAACCGGTATCTTGAAAAGTATATATCCAACCCAGTGCAGAAGGGAATGGACTAAACTGAGCTCCATTATCTGTCCAAAATAAGCTGTCAGCCATGGTTCCTCCATCCACAAAAGAAGTAGATTCACCCACACAGTTAAAAGAATTCAGATTACTAATATTTACTGAAGCTCCACAACAACTTCCTACTTGTAATGAACTCGTATTGGTTTCTTGTAAATTTCCAGAATGAAATTGATTCACTACTATTGAATAGGTGTTGGAAGGTACATTTCCAATTGGAATGGTAGCCGTGTAAGGCGTTATCACTGGTAACCCAATTCCTCCACAAGACACATTAATATCTATCGTAATGGTATTTCCGGAAATACTGAATGATGATTGGGGTGTACAATTACTAGAAGATAGATTCCCATCTACCGTAACGACCAAAGGATCACAATCATTTACAGGATTAGGGGATGTTGATACGCCTGAAATCCAAAATTGCGAATTAATAATTGTAGGTAGTAAAATGTAAATTAAAAAAGAAAAACGCATACCCAAATATAAAAAACCATTAGATTACATCCCTATTTCAAGACCTACAAACCTTTTAAAGAGATATAAGCTAGTATGATAACAATATAAAGTATAGCATTTCCAAAAACACTTCCCTTTATTATTTGAATTTTATTTGATTCTATTGAATTTAACTCATTCAAAACTTTTTTAGTGTTTCTAAGACCTAATATTGACCATACAAGAAGACACCAAAAAAAACCATTGTCGTTAAAAGGTATATTTACGAGTTCTAATAAATCCATTTTTTTTCTAATTTAATAAAAATAAAATAACGACTCATTTCTAAAATAAGAGTCTGAAAATATTGGAGAGATTTATATCAAAAAGCGGGTTAATCTTTAATACAACGGACAGATAACATTTCAGATTTTTGGGTGGAATGTGAAATATTCAATTTGTCATTCCTCCAATATAACATAGGAGATATAGCGTATAAAAATTCATCGTAGCGATGATCGTTACTGTAATCTTGATCTTTACTCCACCAAATTGAGTGAGCTCCATTATTTTCAAATTTTGTAAATGAATAGCCAATAGGAAAAGCATTAAACCCACTTAAATTATTTCCATTTTTATTTTCACGCCAACCAGTTTTACTTTTCATTTTTACACCACTAAATTCTTCTCCTCCCAGCATTTCTGAAAGTTCTTTCCATTCTCTATGATTTGGCAAATGCCAACCAGTTGGACATACTTCAAGTGCTGTTTTCCAATCATATAAATATATCAATTTAGAACTATCATCTCTATAGTTATGAAATCTCCCTTTTTCTGGCTCGAATGCTAAATTTTCCGCCATCCATGTTTGGTTACCTATAGTTACTGTTTTATATGTATTTCCATCTCTCGAGTCGGGCATCGTATTAAAACTTACATTTTTAATGTAAGATTCCATAATTTGTGCCGTTTCATTTTTAATTTTTTTCATTTCTTCGAAGAAATTCTGGATAATTGTGTCACTGGTTGCATATTTAGAAATTTCTAAAGAATTGCCTTTTTCATCCCAATTGAGACCTGATTCATCATAGACTAATTTACCGTCTTTATCATACTTTTTTTCTAAAGTTTTTATTTCAGAATAATTATAATACGTATATGTTTCTTTGTATCCTAAGTAAGAATTATAAAGTGTATCATTCTCTCCCTTAACAGAGTAGATTATCACCTTTTCATAGTCCATAGAATCTCCAAATGTTCTTATTTCCCTTTCAAGATCACCAACTTCATTATAATATAACAAATGAGTCATCCCATAATCTGTAAAAAAATAATGAGATTTGACTGAGCTTGGTTGCTTTTGCTCCTCCACTAAAACACCATCTAAATATATCTTAACCCAAGTGAGCTTTCCAAAATCAAAATACATTGTTATACATAATTCACCATCAGCTGAAAATTCACAATTAGTGTACTCCCCATTTTTGAAAATACAACTCTGAGTTAGCAAAATTAATATTGAAATAAAAAACCATTTTTTTATCATGTTTTAATATTAAAAAATTTTAAGATACCCAAATATAAAAAACCATTGGATTACATCCCTATTTCACAGCGTGGGGGCTGAAAAAAAAAGGCAGATTTAAATCAATATGGGGGTGTTGGTTTTGTGCTAGTCTTTGATACATCTTACCGATAGTCCGGCAATACTATGAGTGCCCATTCTTTCTATTCCATTCATAATGTCGTAGGGGCCTTGACCTACTATTGTATAATTGATATCGAAACTCCAATATGCCGATTCATTAAAAAATGATGAAGTCCACCAACTACCAATACTATCAATATATTGGTATTTTCCTGTGTATAAACTCCCACCAGCTATTGCATTGAATCCACTTTCATTAGTGCCATTTCCGTTTACCTTCCAATTTAAAGTACTTTTAAGTTTTTTCGCAACATCTTTTTCTCCGCCTAAAAAATTTATTAATTCACCCCACTCTTCATGCGATGGCAAATGCCAGCCTACTGGACATACCTCTTTTGCAGTTTCTCCATCATATAAATAACCATACTTATCTACATTTGAATTATCGTCATTATATGCCCAAAAGTTTCCACTATCTGGTCTAAAGGCTAAATTCTCTGACATCCATATTTGCTCACCAATTTTAACTATTTTGTATTCTTTGCCATCACGAATATCAGAAAAATGACTTGGAATACTATTTTTGAGTTCAACACTAACAGTATCCACCACCTTAGTTTCTATTGAATCAACTTCTTCAACAACTAATGGAACCGAGTCAACTATAACCTCAACTGTATTTTCTTCAACAGGGACTTCAACAGAATTAGAATTGCACCCTACTAAAGCTAGAATTATTAACGCACTTAGAAATGCTCTCATACCCAAATATAAAAAACCATTGGATTACAACCCTATTTCACAGCTGGTTGGCTGAAAAGAAAGTTGGATTTAAATCAATATGGGGTATTGGTGCTGTGGTGCTAGTCTTTGATGCAACGCACGGATTTTGCACAGCTTTTTTGACTACCCCAAAGTGTTACATATTCGTTATATTTTCCAGTATTAAGACCTAAACTAAAACCAGAATACAAACCTGTGGAACTCCACCAAGTTCCAAGTTCCCCCAAACCAGCAAATTTTGATCCATTATAAAGTCTGACATGACTACCAACCCTACTTCCCCCTGGAAGTCCATTAAATCCTATATTATCCGTTCCGTCTCCCAACCACTCCGTTTTACTTTTCAATTTTAAACCATTAGTCCATACTTCATAATAAACCACCTCACCTCCAATTAATTCAATTAAAACACCAAACTCATCTTTACTTGGTAAATGCCAACCCGTTGGACAAACATTATTAGCAGCTTCAAAGTCATATAAGTATCCGTACTTTAATACATTTGAACTGTCATTATCATATGCATAAACTTTGTAATTACCACTATCAGGAAAAAATGCTAAATTCTCTGCCATCCATACTCTGTCCCCAATTTTAATTGTTTTATATTCTTTTCCATCTCTGCTATCTACAAAGGAACTACTCTGACTAAAACCAATTAATGGTACAAATAGTAAAAGTGTTAATAGTGTTCTCATACCCAAATATAAAAAACCATTGGATTACATACCTATTTCACAGGGAGGGGGCTGAAAAGAAAGGTGAAATAAAATAAAAATTAGATTTTAATTTTTATT
>JAYPVI010000020.1:0-36366 GCA_038134525.1 Crocinitomicaceae bacterium | reverse complement strand
CAGGTGGTCAAAACCCACCAACGGGTGTAAACGAACAACACGCTGGTGATGTTACTATATATCCGAATCCTACTGCTGACTATATAACGTTAGAAGTTAAGCATTATCAAGGTCCAATGGAAGTAACGTTGTATGATATAAATGGGAAAATATTGATTACCCAAACAACTACTAAAATCAACCTGGAAAACTTACCATCTGGAGCCTATCAAATGGTAGTGAAATATGGAGAAAAGCAGCAAGGGGTGAGGGTGTTAAAGAATTAAAAACATGATATGAAAAGAACATTATTTTGCATAATTATATTATTTCCAATCTACATTTTCTCTCAGATTCCGTTTACTCAATTAGGCCAAGACATTGACGGAGAAGCAGCTGGAGATTTCTCCGGACAATCTGTTTCCATGAACGCTGCAGGAGATCGTGTAGCTATTGGTGCACCTAATAATGATGGTAATGGATTTAGTGCAGGTCATGTAAGAATTTATGAATATAACGGAAATAATTGGTTTCAGTTAGGTAGTGATATTAATGGAGAAGCTTCAGGAGACCAATTTGGTTTTTCTGTTTCTATGAATGCTCCAGGTAATCGAATAGCTGTGGGTGCACCTTATAATGATGGTAGTGGAACTGATGCTGGTCAAGTTAAAATATATGAGTATAATGGATCAAACTGGGTCCAAGTTGGTGGGAATATAAATGGAGAGTCACCATATGATAATTGTGGTTTTTCAGTTTCTTTTAATGCAATAGGTGATAAACTGGCTATTGGTTCTCCTGGTGATACTTGGTATCCAACCGTTTACTATAGTGGTAAGGTTTCAATATATTCTTATAATGGCTTTTTTTGGTCTGTGTTAGGGACAAAAATTTTAGCTGGTACTCCACAAACAAATACATGGGAAAATAGATTTGGTGTTTCTGTAGCTTTAGATGGTTTGGGTAATCGAGTTGTAATTGGTGCTTCAGAAACAGCATATTATGCTAATACACAGGGGGGATGCGGTAGTTATAGTTATAATAGATGTAAGGCAGGAAGTGCAACTTTGTATGAATTTACAACTAACGATTGGCAACGGATATCTTCTATTAGAGGCGTTGGAGAATATGTTAATTCTCAAAGTGGTAATGGAAATGTAGGCGATAATTTAGGGTATTCTGTTGATATTAGTTATGGGGGGGATACTATAGTAGTCGGTATACCAAGAGCTAATCCTGTAACTGGTTCAAACAACAATATAATATATGGCACTGGATTAGCAAGAGTATATGATTCTAATTTTCAACAAATTGGAACAGATATAAATGGTTTAACATCAAATGATAAATGTGGATATTCTGTATCTATTAATAATTCTGGTTCTACTATTGCAATAGGATCATATAATTCAAATTCTGCAGGAACATCAAGAGGAATAACTAATATTTTTAAATATAATAATAACAATTGGAATTTAGAATCTTTGCATTATGGGGAAGCTGATTATGATTTATTTGGAAAATCAGTTTCGATTAATGGTAAGGGTACTAAAATTGTCATTGGTGGTCCTCAAAATGATGGGAATGGAGTTGATGCTGGACATACAAGAGTGTTTTCGTGTCAACCTTCATATTCAACTGATGTTCAAACTGCGTGTGGTAGTTATACTTGGATAGATGGAAACACTTACACAACTAACAATAATATAGCAACTTATTATTTATTATCTTCCAGTGGTTGTGACAGTATAGTAACATTAGATTTAACTATTCATAATACATCATCAACAAACACATCTCAAACCGCTTGTGACTCTTACACAGCTTCAAATGGACAAACATTTACTAGCTCAGGAACTTACACACTTAATTTACAAACCATTCATGGTTGCGATAGTACAGTAAATTTAAATTTAACCATAAATAATTCTACTTCAACAACTGACACACAAGTTGCCTGTGACAGTTATACATGGTTAGATGGCAATACCTACACTTCAAGTAACAATTCTGCACAACATATTACTACAAATAGTGTTGGTTGTAATCATACCACAACTTTAGATTTAATAATAAATAATTCTTCTACATCAATTCAAAATGTATCTCATTGTGGTAATAGCTTCATGATGAACGGTCAAATTTATTCACAAAATGGTACATACATTCAGACCATTAACAATTCTGCAGGGTGCGATAGTACTATCAACTTGAACTTAACTCTTAATAATAATCATTTTAATGTTAATTTTAACACTACACAACAAGTTTATTTACAACCTCCATTCTTTGTTTCATTAATTAACGCTACACCTAACATTAATGATTTCAATTTTACATGGGATTTTGGAGATGGTAGCTCAGTAGATAGCAATAGTCAAACTATAAATCATTTATATAATTATAACGGATTGTATAATGTGACTTTATTTGCAACAAATAAAAACACAGGGTGTTTAGACAGCCTTTTTCAGAACGAATTTATTTACTGTGCAGGAGGGGTAGATAATCCAAATGGAATTGTAGAACAACACGCTAGTGATGTTACTATATATCCGAATCCCACAGCTGACTATATAACGTTAGAAGTTAAGCATTATCAAGGTCCAATGGAGGTAATTTTGTATGATATAAATGGGAAAATATTGATTACCCAAACAACTAATAAAGTCAACCTTGAAAACTTACCATCTGGAGTCTATCAAATGGTAGTGAAATATGGGGAGAAGCAGCAGGGGATGAGGGTGTTAAAGAATTAAAATAACACTTGTAATTGAAATTATATTTTAGTATTTTAGCAAAATGAAAAATTTTTTATCTTATTTTACGCTATTATCAATATTTTTATCTTGTCAAAAATTAGATATTAATCGAATTACTAAGATTGTAACTAATTCTCCTACAGTTAATGGTACCAATGTCGTATTAAACGGAACAATAATTGACATTAGTTCAAATGGCATTCAAGATTTTGGTCATTGCCTTAAATTAGGTACAACCCCTTACATTGATGATGTAGTCTATGGCAACATTAACAACCCTGAAAAAGGTGGATTTTATTCTTCGCCCAAAGGATTACAATTCCAAAAAAATTACAAAGTACGTTCTTATGCTGTTTCTAATAATGAAGTTTTTTACGGAGAGGAAGAATTTATTTACTTAAATTCCACAGTAGATATTAACTTATCATCTAATGAAACCTATTACCCAGATCAATATAATTTAAATATTTCATCTGAAATAACGGGTGTTGGCTCTCTTTTAATTCAAGAGTATGGACATTGTTGGAATTACACAGGATCTCCAAATATTAGTGATACAAAATCGACATTTACTAACCTTACTTCAGATTCAATTTTTACTAGCCCAATTTTAAATTTAATACAGGGTCAAATGTTATCTGTTAGAAGTTATATGAAAGTTTCTAATGGTTTAGAAGGTACCCCGGAGGAAAATATAGTTGTAAAATATGGACCAGAATATTCGAAGTTGATTACAACACCAACATTGACTACCAACAATTATTTTATTTCAGGAAATAATGCAGTGCTTGTAGGAGATATCACTGAAACAGGTGTACTCAATATTGTTCAACATGGTCATTGTTGGTCTACAACTAATAGTAGTCCTGATTTAAATGCAAATGTGACTACATTAGGTACAGCATCAAGTGTAGGAACTTATAATTCAAGTATTCAAGTATCGCCTGGCTTTACCTACTATTATAGAGCTTATTTAACAGATGCATCAGGCACAACTTACTATGGTAATACTAACAGTTTTAGTTTTTAATATGAAAAGGATATTTATTTTAATTGCGAGTTTTTTCTTTGTATTTAGCGGAAGCTTTGGGCAAAAATTAGATTTTGGTGTTAATAATGTAGATTTTAATTATAACAGTGACAAAAGAAAAATTGAAATCACATATTCAATTTTTAATAAGAATGCTGATGAGCGTTATTCTCTTCAAGTTGATGCCTTCAAAAAGAACGGTACAAAACTAAGAACTAATTCATTATCAGGTGATTTGTCATTTCTAAATGCAGGAAAGCATTCCTTGTTTTGGAATCCTTTGGATGATAATTATAGATTAGATCACGATATTTATTTTGACTTCACTTTGGCAAAATCATCTAAAGAAGTTGTGCCAGTGGGTTCACATTTGATTAAATCTATGTTATTCCCTGGTTTTGGCGATTATCGAATTAAAAATGGTAAGCATTATTTTCTTTATGGACTTCTTGGTTATGCTGGAGTAATAGGAGCCATTCAGTACAATAACAAGGCTATCACTGCTTACAATAATTATACTTCTTCACTTGATCCAACATTAAGTGACAACTATTTTAATGAGGCAAAGTCAAACCAACTTATATCATCCATATTAGGTTTATCTGCAGCAGCCATTTGGACTGTAGATCTTTCAAGCGTCTTAATTCGTTCTCAAAGAGTAAATAAACGTATTAACGAACCTGATTTTAGTAAATATTACTACAATAAATCCAAACAAGTTTTCAAAGGAAAAAGCAAGGTCAAACATCTTAATACCAAGGAGGATTATATGATTGCGTATGAAAAGTCTGGTGCATTGCCTCCGATACTTAAAATAAAAGAAATAACGTTTTCAGAAAATGTACTTGATGGTGAAGAAACTGCTTATTTAGAAGTAGAAGTTGAAAATGTTGGGCCTGGAAATGCTGTGGGTACCTATGTGAAATTGTCATCTATGGCAAAGGGATTATCATTTAATGAAAGAACAAGTTTTAGGACGATTGAAAACACCCATGGCACAGCAAAAGTGAGAATTCCCATACGTGGAACGATGGACTTGCCTACTTCTAAGGCTACTATTACCATTGAAGTTATTAATGATGATTTCAGAATTAACTTAAAAGGCAAAAAACTCACATTTGATACAAGAGCCTTTAGAAAGCCCGAACTCAATTTAGTAAAATACGCTGCAGTAGAATCACAATCTGGAAATCCAAACAACCAAATTGATTTAAATGAAATGGTTGATTTTAAGTTTGCTTTACAAAATACAGGACAGGGTAGTGCAGAAAATATCGAGATTGAAGTTTCTACCAATCAAGAAGGAATTATGCTTATGGGCAAAGGAATAGAAGAAAATATGGGTGCAAAAAACCAAATATTAAAAATATCTAAACTTGAACCTGGAAAATATAAATCGGTTACATATCGATATTATATAAATTCTGATTTTACAGATAATGCTATTAAGTTCTTTGTGAATGTATCGGAGCAAAAAGGGATATTTGGAATTGAGGAGGTAAAGACATTTGATATTAATACAGAGTTGGTTGAACATGGTTCAATAAAGAAAGTAAAGACTGATGACGATTTTGTTAATGCTAAAATTGTAATTGAAGATGTACCTGATTTTGTGGTTGATGTGGATATGGATATTCCAGAAAACCCCACAAAGTTTGATTATAGATATGCAATTGTTATTGGAAATGAGGATTACACTTCAAGACAATCGTCTTTATCAGAAGAAGTTGATGTTGAGTATGCTAGAAATGATGCTAGAATTTTTAGTGATTATTTAAATAAAACACTAGGATTTAAAGAGGAACATATTTTTCTTCTGACTGATGCTACAAAAAGTGAAATTAATAGAGAAATTGACCGTTTGGTTAAGGCGGCTAAATATGATAAAAATGCGGAAATTGTATTTTACTATGCAGGTCATGGATTGCCAGAAGATAAATCAAAAAATCCTTATTTAATACCTGTAGATGGAAGTGCATCTAACATTATTTCTGAAGGTATTTCTTTAAAAGACCTTTACACCAAGTTATCTTCCTCAAATGCAAAAAGAATTACTGTCTTTTTAGATGCTTGTTTCAGTGGTGGGGGTAGAAATGATGGGCTTTTAGCTGCAAGAGGAGTTAAAATTCGTCCTAATGAAGAAACTTCTCAGGGAAATATGGTTGTTTTTGCATCCAGCACTGGTGAACAAAAATCTTTACCTTACAAGGATAAAAACCATGGCTATTTCACCTATTTTTTACTTAAAAAACTTCAAGATTCTAAAGGAAGTGTCAAATATGGAGATTTATCAGAATACCTTAAAAACAACGTAGGGAAAAAATCAATACTTGAGCAAGGTATCGAGCAGACCCCAAATGTTAAGCCATCTTTTGTGATAGAAAAAGATTGGGAGAATTGGTCATTTGTAAAATGATGAAATAAAAAAAAGCCCGCCTAGGCGAGCTTTCCAAAAATAACTTTTAGAAATTAAGGTTGTTCTTTTTCTAGCTTTTCCATTTCGTCATCAAATATTTCTTTAAACTTCATGGCATCATAGTCCTGACGTAGTTTTTGATCATTTGATAATCCCTTATTTACACCATTGTAAATGGTTTCCTTACTACATTCAATTGCAATAAAAGTGTTGTAAGAGCCATCTGTTTTTTGCATAGTTTTTTCACACACTATATTTACATCTAGTAGAGTCTGATCAACCACAGATCTTGTCATACTTTCGTATTTTTGATTAAATTCAGAAACATTACCAATTTTTCTATCACCTACGTACCTTTGACTCACGTCTTTCATTTTAGTATTTATAAGTCCTGCCAACCTGTTTTTTGTAGCCATTAAAGCCATATCTCTAGAGTTAGCAAGATCTGTACTGTTAGCACTCTGAGTTGCCCTGAAAAAATCTTTATCAGATTTAAAACTTGAACAAGGGATTTTAATTTCAACATCACCTACTGCATTTGTAGTTGCTTTTTTTGCAGCGCAAGAATTCAATAACAAAGAAGTAAAAAATGCTATTGTTAAAAAGTAAATTGTTTTTTTCATATTGTTTTTATTCTTAATAATTTTTTGCAATATTAAGTTATTCTCTCAAAATTGAAAAGTGTTTATATAATATAAATTTCATACTAGGTTCTATTGACATATACCATTGAAAAATTTTTTCTACATAGGTATTTGTATAGTATTCTCCATCTTTATCTAGAGTAGCATAAGGAAATGGAAAATCTTCCTTAGTAAAAACAAAAATCAATTTCCCATGTTCTATCTCTTTTTCAGTATATGGAGAAATATAGTTTAACTCTTTGATTGCTTTTGCCATCAACATTTTATTTTCAAATACAGAATTACTTTTTACTCCTTGTGCAACTTCAATCGGATAAATAAACATGGCTTCATCATCATTAATGTAAAACACCTTTAAAAAGCAGTTTTGCTCTGGTATTATTTTGATTTTTAAATTTTTATCATCATCATCATTGATATTTGAAGTATACCTGTCGTTGATGCCTTCTACTTTTGCAACAAATTTTGGATCGATTTTAGAATCATACTTTTTGACCTTTGCCCTAATGGATAACTGTATGTAAGGAAGATTATTCTTGTTGATTCTTTGGGGTTCTTTTATGTATTCCCAACTTTCGATGAACCCCTGAATATTAGTTAATATGTCTGAATTAAATATTTTAGTAAAGTCACTATTTACTTTTGATTGCGTGAGCATTTCCCAGGAATTAATACTCTCTCCAATACCTGCTTTCCTCAATGCTTCTTCTTTGGCTTTTTTTAATGTGATTTCTTTACTTTGGTTGTAGGTTTTGTCATCCGAAATAGGATATTCAAAATCAATTACTTCTACTTTTTTTTGCCCAATTGCAACTATGGGTAAAAAAGCTAAGGCTAATAGTAAATTCTTCATCATCATTTAATTTTAATTAAAACCACGTAATCGGATAATACCTTAATAATTTTAGTCAGGTCTTGGTTATTTAAAGACTTATCTGATGGTAGAGTAATATTCTTGTCTAACACATCTACTAGATTTTTTACATATGTAGATTTTATGGAGTATGATACATTATCAGCTATCTCATAGGCAAGCCCAGATGAATTTATACCAATTAAATTCCCATTGTAGTCGAACAGAGGTCCACCGCTATTGCCTGGTTGAATTGGAGTAGTAGTTTGATAGGTAGTTACATCATCTTGGAACCCAGTTTTTGAACTTACTTTTCCATCGGTAAATTTAATTTCTTTACCCATAATAGAGAGCGCCATTGGGTAGCCCAGAGCAAAAACAGAAGTGCCTACGTCAACAGTTTCTGTACTAAAGTTGTAGGGTAATTTTTCCAATGATTTAAAGTTCTCATCCGTAATTTGGATTATCGCTAAATCGTTTACCGCATCATGTTTAAGTACTTTTGCTTTAAAGTTGTTATGACCATAGTTGGTTTTAAAGTCAATAATTATTTCCTCAGCATCCTCTACTACGTGATTATTGGTTACAATAATGCCATCTTTCCCAATAAATATTCCTGATCCATTTCCTCTCCATTCCAGACCATTTTCAGTAGTGTTGGTATCAGGTTTTTCTTCTTCAGGTTGTTTCGTTTCTGGTTTTTTTACAGTAGTGGATAATTTAGGGTAAATTTTATGTAAATACATTTTTCGATCACCAAGGACAAATTTTAGTTGTTGATTTTTATAGAGAGAAGGAGACTTTGTTTCATTTTTACCCCTGCTCATTACCCAATTCATTTCAAATATGTTTTCATATGCTGTTTCGTCCAGTCTAAACTTAATTTTTCCTGGAGTCCATTTATCACTACTGGATTCAAGTATGTAGCCGAAGTATTTAAAATCTTTTTTTAGCAATGCTACCTTGTAAGTAATTTCACCAGCTGCAGCCGCATAATTGTAAACTCCTTCAACAGGATCAAGCTTTTGATTATCCATGTACGCCCGAACCTTTGCTTCCGAAGAAAAAAATTCAGGATTGAATTGAGCTTGAAAAACGTTAATTGTAAGTATAGTGACGAATAATAAAATAGACTTTTTCATATCAAAAATTAAGAGTTCAAAAGTACAATATTTGTGCCAATTAGTTGAACAATGATTTGCAATTTGAGGGCCTAAATTTTTACATTTGAATTATGAGAAAATTACTTTTATTAATTTCTATTATCCCTGTATTTGCATTTAGTCAATTTCTACCACTTGACATTTCAGGAAATGATGTGAAGCAATGTGAAGATGGTGGTTACATTATTGCAGGAACTAATGGCCTTGATGCAACTTTAGTCAGAACAGATAAATATGGAAGTGTCTTGTGGGATAAGAAATTTAATGGTGGTTCTCAATCCGTAGATAGAAAAGTTATTCCTAATTCATTGCAAATTTGTGCAGACGGAGGATTTATAATTGCTGGAGAGTTTAAAAAAGATGGATCTAATTCAGATGCTTTCTTGATAAAAACAGACAACAATGGTAATAAATTGTGGATGAAATCATATGGTGGTATTGGTGATGATGTTGCAACATCCCTTAAAATATGTTCTGACAATGGATTTATTGTTGCAGGTTCTACATATACATTTCACCCATTATCCTATTTATTTAAAACAGATAGAAATGGTAATTTGATTTGGGAGAAGAAATTAAATATTAATTATAGTTTGCATTATATTAATTCAATACAAATTTGCTCAGACAATTCTTTAATTGCTACTGGACCTAAAGGTTATAAAAATAGATATGGTCAATATGTTTATGATAATTACTTCGTTTTAAAAACTGACGCACATGGAAATATTTTATGGAACAATGTTGGAAGTGGAAAACCAGCTAATTTCTCAACACCTTCAGTTCATACAACCTCAGATGACGGATTTATGATCAATACTGGAATTAAATTAATTGGGTATGATAAAAACGGTAATTTCAACAAAAAATCATATTATCTTAGTAAAGATAATTTATCAATTAATTCATTTCAAATTTGTTCGGATGGTTTTATAATTTTAGCAACTGAATCAAGAAAAATGAGTTTATATAAGACTAATCTCGATGGTAAGATAGTTTGGAATAAATATTTTGATTCTTTTGATATACACAGCAATGGAATTCAAAATGCCAGTGCAGTAGAAATTTGTTCTGATAGTGGCTATGTTTTGACTGGTTATAAAACTATAAAAACTGACGCACATGGAAATATTTTCGAAGCAACTCTGACTGATAGAATTACTACATCTGTTGAAGAGAAAATAAATATATGGCAAGCCAAGGGAGAATTTGAAAAAACTTCAGATTATAAAATAAGAGTTACTCAAGCAAGCCGTGATAAAAAAATAAAAGAAATTCAAGAAGAAGTTTTAGATGTGTTCAAAAAGCAATACAAAGAAAAAGTTTCTTTTGAAACTGTTACATTAAATGAATACGATGCCGATAATGAAACTTTTCTATTAGATCCATGGCCTTTAAATAAATTTGTTTTATCAGTTCCAATTGAGAAAGCACCATTTTTTAAGCAAAATTATGTTCCCTCTAACTTTAATAATCTTGATTTTGCTGTAAAGGACGATAAATTTATTATTTCACATATTGAATTTAATGTTGGAAATGAAGTTTTTACATATGATATTTCAGAAAATAATAACTACTCCATAACCACATTTGATTATAACTTTGATAAAATTGAGATTGACATCAATGAAGATGTTTCAGTTTCGAAAACTTCAAATAAAAGTATTAAAGTAGGTAAGTCAGATGTAGATGTAGAGATTCCATTTAATAAATTAAAAAATAGCCATACTTACGCGCTTATAATTGGCAATGAAGATTACAGTAGCTACCAAACGGACCTTAGCTCAGAAGTTAATGTTGATTTTGCCAATAACGATGCTGCAATTTTTAAAGCCTACTGTGAAAAAACATTAGGAATACCCTCCAAACATATAAAGCACTTGAATAACGCTACTGGAAGTCAAATGCTGCAGGGTTTAGCATGGATAAAAAACATGGCTAGTGTTGAGGGAGGTAAAGCAGAATTAATAGTTTATTATTCAGGACATGGTTTACCAGACGAAAAAACTAAGGAAGGTTATTTAATTCCAGTAGATGTAAGTGGAAACAACGTTACCAGTGGTCTGGCACTTAAAAAAGTATTCAAAGATTTGAATCAATTTCCATCCCAAAAAATCACGGTGTACTTAGATGCTTGTTTTAGTGGAGGAGCTAGGAACGAAGGCTTAATTGCCAGGAAAGGGGTAAAGATCAAACCCAAAGAAGAAACAATAGCTGGAAACATGGTGGTGTTTGCTTCAAGCTCTGGTGATGAAAGTTCGGGTGTATACAGAGAAAAACAACATGGTTATTTCACCTATTTTTTACTGAAAAAACTACAGCAAACTAAAGGTTCTTTAACATACAAAGAACTTGCAGATTATTTAGAGTATAACGTTAAAAAAGAAACAGGCTTAAGCGGTAAAATTCAAACTCCTCAGGTGAATGTGAGTAGTGCAGTTGCAGAGAGTTGGGAGAGTTGGGAGTTTTAAAGAGATATTAGAAAAACGAATTTTCATTAAAAAATAAATGGTTTTTCAAATATCAAATCCTAAAATGAAACATATAAATGGAGTTGCTGTATCATATGAAACTCCCCACACAAAAGATGAGTATCTTTTTTGTCTTACAAGTGCAATATTAAAATTGAGTTTATCGATACCATTTCCCCATGACTTAGCATAATAAGGACCTGTATATGTTTCTTCAAATTCATCGTATACTGGAACATTGTAAATACCAATACCTAATTGAAGTAGGCTAAGAAAATTATTTGATCTTGAAATGGGGAATCCCAGTCCTATTGTGTAGTTATTTCCTCCATCCGACACAACATCATTTCCTCTATCTCTACCGCCCATAGTTCCTGTAATCCATCCTCTGTCTCTAAGTGCCCATTCACCTGGTGCCCAAACTCTAAAATCTGTTCTTACGTCAAAATACCATCCAACTTTTTTCCAATTAGCTGAATATATGGATAAACCAAATGGGCTGTTAAAAACATTACATGTGTAAGCCGCATAGGAAGAGTGTCTTAATAATTTTGAATTTTTAATTTCTTTAGCTATTCGTTTATTGTATTTTTCATTTTGGGTGGTATTCACAGCTTCAATACCAAAAACATAATCTCCTTGAAGTTTTTCTCTTTCATTGAGCACATCCCAAATAATTAATTTATTGGTTCCACGAGTTTGATTTAATCCTACATCACCCGAAACATGGGTTAGGGGAGTTGACCAATAAGAAGAATTAGACCCTTTTACAAAAAGTTTTATTTCATATTTCCCTTCTCCTCCTTCAAGATTATATCGGATGTAAATTTGTCCCCCTTTTTGTTCTGTAGACGTAATATCAACTCGCTGTCCAAAAGATTTTACAGACAAGAAAATAAAAAGGCATAAAATGATTCTATTTATCATTTTAGGCTCCAGTTTTTCCATTCAGCAACAATAGCAGTTGAAATATTAGTATGAGGAGTTTGTTTTAAATTGTTTTCGATCAATGAAGTTTTAGTTACTTCTGATTTAATATATTCAGACAATTCTCCGTAACTAGCACTACCTTTTGTCTCTTTTAACTTCTTAAGTAAAAAATAAGTGAATAACCCATGTTGCTTCTCATCATAAGGCAATGATTTTTCTTCCCCTGAACTTGAAGCAAAAACCACCATATTTCCTAAAAACGACTCCTCTTTAGGTCTGATTTTTACTGTTCTTGCGGCAAGTAAACCTTGGTCTCTACCGCCTCCACTGAAGCAGGCATCTAAAAACACCGTGATTTTTTTGGCTTTGGAAGAGCTCAAAGATGTGTAAAGTGATTTTAAAGCAATTCCATTTTGCTTCATATTTATGGCGCTTACGTCAACTGGAATCAAATATGGGTGCTTATTTTCATCAGGAAGGCCATGGCCAGCGTAATAAAACACAATTTCAGCACTTTCATCTAGCTTACCAAGTGCTACTAATTTTTCAATTTCGCGTGAAATTTCTCCGCTTGTAGCATCTAAAAGTACCGTCACGTGTTTGTCTTTAAAACCCAAGGTGTTGATCAAGTATTCTTTAAATGAATTGGCGTCATTTTTAGCAAAAGCAACATCTACTTCAGTAGATAATGATGTTTGTTTGCTGCTATAATCTTCATTACCGATGACCAATGCATATCGGTTGGGGTAACTAGCATAGTTAACAGGAATATCTCGATCAACATCGGACGTCAAGTAATTCTTACTAATATCTTTCTCTTTAAATGCTTCTCCTTGGACAACTAGTTTTGACGAGGACAGCTTCTGATCTAACTTAACTGAAAAACTCTTATTTGATCCATACATTCCAAAACCTTCTTGAGTGGTTAGGTTTATGGTTACATCATTTAGATTATAGTTGTTTGTAGCGATAAAGCCAAAACTTAGTGCTTTACTTTCGTTCGGTTGTAAAGTACCAACGTTAAACAGGTTTCCATCAAGAGAAAGAATGTTAGTAGGTGCATTTATTGATACGGTTACCTTGTCGGTTTTAGATTGGCCGGTATTTTGAACAATAAATTCCAGTTTAGCTGGTATTTTCTTTTTGAACACATTTCCAGGAGCATCACTCGAAAAAACACCATCTACAATTTCTATTTTGGGTTCTTGAAATTTTAGGGTATTAAAGTGGACTAAAATAGGGTCACAATCCAGCCCATTGGGCTCTTTAATGGTAATTGTCAAATTTGCATCACCTGAAGTCAAGTTTTTTCTTCCATAAACAGGAATTGAAATATATTGATCTTTTCCTGGCTCAATGGTATTTAATGCAGTGTTATATTCAATATCCAATCCACTTATTCCTCCGTCCACTTCAGTGATAGCTTTAATTCCAATAGCTGGACCTTTTCCAAGGTTTTGAATAATAAATGAAATATTGGCTTTCTCATATGCATCTAATCTATCATTACCGTCATCATCAGAAAAACGAAGTGACCCTTCCTTTAACATGAGTATGGGTGGAATAATTACTTTCTGGATGTTGAATGTTTGCACTTTTGAAGTGCCACTAATATTTTGTGAATAGCTAAATAATGATATAAAAGTTAGAAGCAACATCGAAAGTAAACTGTTTACTATATTTGTTTTAGACATGAGAATCTGCATAATCATAATATTGTTATTGTCAACAAAAGTAAATTTTTCTCAAATTTCAGCCAAACAAAATAATCAAGCAAAAGCCGATGTATTGGAAGTTACTCAAGAAGGAGAAAAAGTAAAAATTAAATATAATTTGACCGGAGAACCTAATGAAAAATATGATATTCTTTTATACGTTAAAAGGGGAAATGATAGGAATTGGGAAGGGCCACTTCAATATGTAAGTGGTGATATTGGGGAACAAATTACAACTGGTGAAAATATGACAGTGATTTGGGATGTGTTATCAGAAAGGGAGAAGTTTCAAGGGGATTGGGTTTTTGGTTTTGAGGTAAATGAATCCAAATTTGATTATTTTATAGATAAAAGAGATGGTAAGACCTACAAGACCGTAAAAATTGGTAATCAAACTTGGATGGCAGAGAATTTAGCCTTTAAACCAGAAACTGGTAATTACTGGGGTTATGATAATGATAATAAAAATGCAGCAAAGTATGGATATTTATACGATTGGAATACAGCAAACAAGGTATGCCCAACGGGCTGGCATCTTCCAAGTGATATAGAATGGCCTGTACTAACAGATTATTTGGGAGGAGTACAAGTAGCAGGCACTAAAATGAAAAGCACTTCTGGTTGGCAAGATGGTGGCAACGGCACTAATGAGAGCGGTTTTAACGCCTTTCCGGGCGGTTACCGTGACGGCAGTGGAGATTTCAGCTACTTTGGTTACTACGGTTTCTGGTGGAGTTCTTCAGAGTTTTATGCAGGCTATGTATGGTTTCGTAGGTTGGACAAAGATAGTGGCAATGTGTACAGAAGCGCCAATATTTTTAGTACCGCTGGTTTTTCTGTTCGTTGTATAAAGGATTAAAGGTGATGAGATTTATATACATATCACTACTTTTTTTGTTGTTCTTTGAAATACAAGCTCAAGAAGCGGTTGTAAAATCTGTTGAGCAGATTGATCAGAAGATTCATATTAGCTACAATTTAGCAGGTGATGGAAATCAATACGAAGTCAAATTATTCGTGAGTTCTGATGAAGGAAAAACTTGGGAAGGGCCGCTTCAATACGTAAGTGGTGACATTGGAAAAGATATTGTAACAGGTGAAAATAAAACAGTGATTTGGGATGTATTATCAGAAAGGGAGAAGTTTCAAGGGGATTGGGTTTTTGGATTTGAGGTATCCAATGCAGACAAGTTTAAAGAAAATGTAATTGAAACTTTTTGGGACACCAATTATGTAAAAATGTTTACAGAAAATTACGAAACTGAACAATTCAAAATAATTAAACTAAATAGAAGTAGTAAAAAGATAAAAACAAAGATTCTTTCATCTTCAACCACAAATAAAAATAGTCAAATACAATACTTCAATAAATTACATACATTATGTTTCGTTACATCCTTTAAAACTTCTGGCTTATTAATAGACAAAGGGGTTGTAGTTTCATCACAATTAGACTTATCAAAAAATGGTTTACTAATAAACTTTAGGTCCGGTGGTCTAGCAGTGAGTGATGTAAGTTCTGGTAATTTAAAATTGAGTGGCGCTCCATTTAATCCCAATAAATCGTATGATTTAAGTAAAACTTATGATTTAGATGTTTATAAGAAATGGTGCTCAAATACAGAAGCATCTTCTTTTCAAACAGATTTGTTAGCTTGGGATAATACATTATTAAATTTCAGCAAAAATTCCAAATCACAAAATGCTGAAAATATATTAGCTACTTATAGATTTTTAGCAATAGGCTATTCTCCAGATGGAACTGTTTTGTATCAGATTATTGATTATCCTTCAAAACAACCAATTTATTACTGCGCTGATGTTTTATTAAAGTATTTACATGAAGCTAAAAAAAATAGAGTTATAGCGCTTCTAAATTTGGATATTACAAGTACAAACTTTTGTAAAACCTTTGATAAAAATGGTGAAGAATTAGATTTTATCAATGCACAGGATGAAATAAGAGATGATGATAACTTATTACTATTTTACTTCGAATAATTTAATTGCCCTGTAATCCTCTCATTCGCCTCATCTACCACCTTATCCTCAAAGCAATCTAAATAAGCTTCGGTTGTGGCTAAATCAGCGTGTCCTAGAGCTTCTTGCAATACATTGGTAGGAATTCCCATCTTTTTTCCAATAGTAGCCCAACTATGACGTATGACGTAAGTGGTTAAGGGTCTATCTAATCCGCATAGCTCTCCAATTATATTACAGCGGTCATTCATGTATTTTAAGGCGCTGTTGTACATTTTATAATCTGCTGATGCATTAGCCCCAAAATGTGAGGGTAGAATAGGGAAGATGTACTGATTTACATTGGGAAAAGTTTGCAGTCTATTTATATAGTAAGATATGATCTCCTTTGCTTGCTTAGTTAGTTTTAGATTATAAACACGCTTTGTTTTTCGTCTAATGTAAACCAATCTGTCTTCATGGATATTTTCTTGTTTAAGTAAACACATATCCTTGAAGTTCATCCCTTGGGTGTTGAACATAAATAAGATGTAATTTTTAGTATGCCATAGATCACTTTCTTTTTTAAGCGTTAACTCCTTTATTTTTTCAAAGTATTTCTTATCTATAGCTCTTTTCACACTTTTTCTAGTCCTGATGATATAAAATCGAAAAGGGTAGGAGTTCTGATCTAATGCTCCACTTTTGATGGCTCTATTTAATACCGATCGTAACGTTTTCATATAGTGACTCACCCCATTTTGATTTACTCCGCGACCTAATGAAAAGGCTTCAAATCCTTTTAGAAAGTCATAATCGATTTGATCAAGGTATATTTCTTTTCCTTTTAGGTATTTCTTGAATGCACCTATATCGTAATAATATGTTTTGGCTGTAGCATGCTTATTAGCTGTTTCTAGCTCCTCGATGATCTTGTTTGTAAATTCATAAAGACCGAATCTTTTTTGTTTTTCAGCTTTGGCTTTGTGAGGAAAAAGTTTTGCAATTATGATTTCTTTGAGATCATCAGCCGTTTTGTTGTTAATATCGTCTTCTATCTCTAATAAAGCCTTCTCCGCTTTGAGTCTTTTGTCCGTTAACATGACGTTCCAACGCTTAGCATTAGGGTTGGTGAGCTTTACTTTTTGCTGTTTTGCATTCCAGTGCATTGCATTTAAGTAGAGTCCAATTTTGATATTTATGGTTTTTCTGTGATGAATTAATCGGATATATATGGGAGAAGTAGAGTCTCTTTTTACGGTTCTAGTGTCAATGATGATTTTTAGTGTTGCCATGAGGTTTTTTTTGCAATGCAATTTGCATGCATGTTGCATGCAAATCAACGTCTCAAAAAATCCCAAACAGACCCAAATTCACCATTAACAGCCGTAAGTATTTGTATTTCAATGGTTTATAATAGATTATATAAAACCCTTTAAAACCGTGAATTTGACCCTGGGGGGCGCGAGAGCGGTGGTTCGAATCCACTCACCCCGACAAACAAAAGGCTTCAATGCATAGCATAGGGGCCTTTTTTGTAAGCGTACAAAGCTCGCTTTGTTAAGTAAGACAAAAATAGATTCGATGAACGAAGTGAGGGAAGCCTTTTTTTGAATCACCCACCACTAGGGATCATGAAATAATCTACTCACCCCAACTACTTTCCTTTGTAATGGTAGCAAACGAAGGGATAAACGTATTACGTTTATTTCCATCATAAATATATGCAAAAGATAAAAAGGGTCAAATAAGCACATTTAGCGATTTAAAATGTTTTACTTATATTTTGCTTTTTGATTTCATTCCTTTCCAAATACCTCTTTCATGATTTATCGCGATTTATTTCAATATATCGCAATTGAATGAATATTTCAAATCAAAAATCAACTTTTGTTTTCTAAGTATTTATTAATACTAATCTCAGCTTCTTCAAGATTAAAAACGTATAAAATACCCATTGCAGGTTTTATAAAATCGTTATGCATATCCTCATTCATCCATTTCTTCATTTTAACAATAGAATGTTTAGCATAACGTAATTTAGAATTCTCTTCAACTATGTTCTTTTTTGTTTTTTTAAGCTCAGATACATATTTATCACCCATTTTTGGTTTTATATTTCCATTATTCAAATCTTGATTTATCCATTCTTCTAATGTTTCAATTTCATAAATTGCATTAATTAAATTAGAATCAATATTTAATTCATAATTGGGCACAGTTAGCTGAGGTTCTAAATCTAATACTTGACCATTCATTAGTAAAACTGTAAATAAAAATATGGGGGCTAAAAAGAGTTTTTTCATTATGTTTTTTTTATTTTAATCCAACTAATCAATAATGGTACAGTCTTCTTTTATATTTAAAGCAAACAACTTTTTTCATTTGGCTTACGGTATTGATTTACTTATTAGAGCTCATTTTTTATAACGAAAATTCAACTTAACAACTTATTACATTTAGGTTATGTAAATTAAACTGTACCAAAACTATATATTTGGATTATAGAAGAGTAATTACTACAGTTTGTCAACTCCAAAGCGATCAAAAGATTTCCCTTTACTGCTTGCTGCTCAGCAAGACAGAAAGAAGTTTGCAGGACTTTACAACAAGTACTTTAAAGAGATTTTTATTTATATCCTCAAAAAAACTGCTGATGAAACTTTGGCATCTGAATTAACTTCTAACGTCTTTTTAAAAGCCATGATGAACTTAACAAAATATATAGACATGGGTTATCCATTTTCGTCTTGGTTGTATCGTATAGCTACAAATGAGATCAATAAATACTACAGGGACAATAAAAAAGTGCAGGAAGTAACTATTAATGAAAAAGATGCGGTGACATTCTTAGATGAGATTGATCCTGACACTTCTAATAAAGACCTTCAAAAACTAATGAGTTGTGTGGGTGAGTTAAAGGAAGAATATAGTACGCTAATAGAGATGCGATTTTTTGATAAAATGTCTTTTAATGAAATAGGTGAAGTATTAGGAATTACAGGTAATAATGCCAAAATAAAATTATATAGAGCCGTGGAAAAGCTTAAAAAAATATTTCATAGTAAGTGATGAAGAAATATACAGTCATAAAGAACAAGAAACCGATTAAACTCACCGAAGAGCAAATCATGAAGCATAAAAACTTCGATAAGCTGTTTATGAGCTATGAGGATTTAACAAAGCGAAATAAAACACATCTCTCAAAAAGTAAAAAGCGGTTTTTGTATTTACTATTATTGGCGCTTATTGCGTATATATTATCCATGTTGTAATTGGATTAATCTACACAATCTTCATGCTTTTCTTCTATTTTTTTATAAAGACTACATTTTGAATTAATTATTACAATCATGTAGTTGTTGGCAACCTGTTCTGAGATTTCTCCATACTCATAGTCTTCATGTAGTGACTAACCCCATTTTGATTTACGCCACGACCCAAGGAAAAGGTATTCGAGGATTGTATATTCTCATAAAATCTACAATAATTTGTTTTTTGAACTACAAAATAGATTTAGGAACAATTTTTCTTAAACTAGTTTTAAATCGCTTTAAGCTGCCTGCAAATTCATCAGGATTATATTCATGTGTAGTTTCCCAAGCGTTCTGAGGTAAGAACTCTTCATTGAGATGATTCATAACTTTTTTGGCAATAGCTTTAGAATTCAATTGTACAAAACATTCTGTATTCAAATTGGCACTTCTTGGATCAAGATTAAAAGTACCTATCACGGTAATGCTATCATCAATCACCATGGTTTTAGCATGTAAACCAAAAATGGGTGGAATACTTAAGGAATCAATTAGAGCCCCTTTCATCATTTTTGATCTGACTAAAGCATTTGGTTTAAATTCGAAAATACGGACACCAGTACTAAGTAATTGATCTCTATCACGTTGGTAGCCATTAAATGCTTCTAAGTTATCAGTAGAACTTAAACTGTTTGTTAGTATTTTAATCTTAACTCCTCTTTCTATGGCTTTTTTGAATAGGTTTCTACTAAGTGATGTGGTTACTAAATAAGGGGATTGGATGTTGATTGAAAATGTTGCATTTTGAACTAGTTCTATTAATGATTCAGTAGTTTTTCCACCACCATGTAAATCATTACTGTTATTCTTACTAGGGTCATCAGAAACAAAAAGAATAGAATCTAACCAATTGATTTCGTTATTATTTATAAGGTTCTCAAAAACTTCGGGAATTTTTTCTATTTCATTTCTTATTTGTGGCCAAAAATTTTCAGGATTACAAGCGTATTCATGTAGTGAGTCAAATCGATCATGATTTTTGAATGTTTTAAATTCAGAATTGAACATTTTGTCAATTTTTACACATAATGGATGATTCCAAAATTGATAAAATGATTCCTTTATTTGATTCACATCTTTTCCTATTAATAAAACATCCCTATCCCTAAAATTATATGTGTGGTCATAATCAAAATATTCATCGGCTACATTTCTTCCACCTGTAATCACCACCTTATTGTCTACAATAAAAGTCTTGTTGTGCATCCGTTGGTTAGAGGCTTTAAAATCGTGTAAAAAAGCGCTTGCTTTTCCAAAAAGGTTTTTACCAATATTTACTCCTGGATTATAAATTTTTACATTAATGTTTGGATGAGAATTAAATAGTAAAATATCCTCAACAGCTGCATCAACCATAAAATCATCTACAATGATGTTTACTTTTACACCCCTATCAGCTGCCCTTACAAGGTAGTCACAAGCTATTAAACCTACGTTATCCAGTGAAAAAATAAAATATTGGATATCTATTGTTTTTTCAGCATGTTCACACAACCAGGCTCGAGAAATCATAGCTTGATTTCCTTCTTCAAGCACATACACTCCTGTTTGGGACTGCATTTTTTCAGAAACTTTTTTTAATTCTTTAGATAGTGAAACGGAATTCTTAAAGTGAATCTGCTCACAAAAGTTTGTTTTCGTATCAGCTTCATTTTTTTCATGGCATCCTATAATAGTAAACCATAATAGAAAAATGATAGTATATAATTTAAAACATTTCATAACTGCTTCAGGGTATTATGAACCTAGTAAATGGAAACACAAAGCAAAACACAGTTAAAATTAATTCAAAACGAATTAATTTTTTTGAGAAATATCGTATAAATTGTGTAGAGACAAATCGATATAAAAACTGAGCTATAAAAAAAAAGAGAGGGTAGAAGTAATTTGAATTAAAAGCAGAAGCTTTTTTGAAATTTAGATGTGAAGCCGATTGAAATGCTCTTTTAAGTCCCTCACTTTTATGAAATTCAAAGTTCAATCCGTACTAATCTATAGGATTCTATTTAGACATGAATTAATGTTTATTTCTATATTAGATGATGTGATTTGAGTTTTATATTTTGACTAAAATTAATTATCAATTAGGGTAAAAAAAATGACCGCAGTATCAAATTGATAACCGCAGTCATTTAATTCGGTTTAGGTTAAAAGCTTACAGACTCTTACTTGAATTTAATAATCAAAATTCTCTAAATCTTCTAATCCTTCCATTGCATCTTGTAGTGCATCAGCATTTTCTAAAAGAGCACCTCCAACAGCACTCATTGCACCTAATCCAGCAACAACAATTGCTAAATAGATTAATGCAATAATTCCGATAACCAAACCAGCAATAGCTAGTCCTCTTTTTTCGCCTGCTTTTTTTGAAGCACTCATGCCCATTGCAGAAAATACTACTGCACCTATTGGAAGCAATAAACCAGCAGCACCAGCTCCTGTGCTGAATCCAGCAGCAGCCCAAAGTGCACTAATTACCCATCCTCCAAGAACAATAGATACTAATGATAAAACAAAGCCAATTATACCCTTCATTTTACCAGATTTCGCGTTAGTTTCGCTCATAACATTTAATTTTTAAAGGTTTAATAGGATAAAACTAGTATATTTTTTTAAATATTAACATTCATTAACAAATAATGAAATGCTAATTTTCTTTTTTGAAACTTAGTTTGTGGTTAGAGGACGTTCTTAAAACCAAATCTTCCTCCTCATTAAATGAAATCGAATTTGCCGTTTGCATGTAATTTGAAAATTGCTTTGCTAAATCCATTAAACCCATGCACATTTTTTTGGTTTTTGATAAGGGGGCTATTTGTATTTTATTTTTGGATACCATCTCAAATGAACTTTGGTATTGGTTACAACCGTCTGTACCAGAAATTACTTTATGGTTAGCTTCAAATTGGACAGTTGGCGTATTTTGACTTTGTTCTATAGGCTGATTATTAATGGATGTCAATATCCAATTGCCCTGTAATTTTTTTTCCATTTTTTTTAAACCACTACAAGAGCAAATTGCTATTGAAAGGAGAATAATTTTAGATAATTTCTTTTTCATACCTTTTAAAGATATTAATTTGTAGTTCTAAATGACATCTACTAAAAGAAATCATCCTGTTTTGGTTTTAGGAGCATCTGAAAATCCAAATAGATATGCACATAAAGCAACACTTCAATTAAATAGATTAGGCTACAATATTATTCTTGTAGGTAATAAAGCTGGTTTAGTTGATGGATTAGAAATCAAACAAGAAATTCCAACTGAATTTTTTGATACGATTACGATTTATTTAAGTGCAAAAAATCAGCAACAATATCAAGATCAAATTTTGAAATTAAAGCCTAAGAGGATGATATTCAATCCGGGAGCTGAAAACAGTGTCTTTCAAAAGTTAGCACTTCAACATAAAATTGAAGCGTTTGAGGCTTGTACTTTAGTAATGCTGTCTATGGGTACTTTTTAATTTTAAGAATAGACTTAAACGAAGCTGCACAACGATCTTTTCTTATCTAAATTTAGAATGTGAAAAAGCCGCTATTGATATTTAGTGATAAGGGAATACATTGTCCAATAGCTGATGTTTATATTGATGCTTGGAAACCTGTAAAAAAAAATATTGTAACTCATGGTCATGCAGATCACTCAAAATGGGGACATCAACATTATTTGACTCATCATTATAATGTTCCTATCATCAAACATAGATTGGGTGATATTTCTGCTCAAGGCTTAAATTGGGGTGAAACAGTTTTAATTAACGGAGTTCAATTTTCACTCCATCCAGCAGGTCATGTGGTAGGCTCATCACAAGTTAGGGTTGAGTATAAAGGAGAAGTTTGGGTATTTACAGGTGATTATAAAAGAGAAGATGATGGAATTACAACACCGTTTGAGTTAGTAAGATGTAATACTTTTATAACAGAGTGTACGTTTGGTTTACCGCCTTTTAAATGGAGACCACAGAGAGAGGTGATGAATAAAATAAACCAGTTTTGGGAAGAATGTAAACAAACAAACCAAACCGCAATTCTTTTCGCCTATAGCCTTGGTAAAGCACAGCGTTTAATTTACAATTTAGATCAAAGTATTGGAACCATATACACGCATGCTGCAGTTGAAAACATGAATGAAGTGATTAGAGGAATCAAAAATTTACCTAAAACTGTCAGGATTACTAGTGAGACTAAGAAAGAAGATTTGATAGGGAATTTAGTGATTGCTCCAGCTAGCACACAAGGTTCTCCATGGTTAAGAAAAATGGTTCCTTATGTTACGGCCACGGCTAGTGGTTGGATGACATTTAGAGGTTCTAGAAGAAGAAGAGCAATTGATAGAGGTTTTGTTTTATCAGATCATGTTGATTTTAGTGATCTTATGACAACAATAAAAGAATCAGAGGCTGAAAATATCATTTGTACTCATGGATATAAAGAAATTTTTTCAAAATACCTCTCCGAAATAGGGTATAATGCTTATGTAGAGAATACTCCATTTGAAGAATCACATAATATGATTGAGGATGAATGATTTTGCAAACTTAATTTCTGAATTAGATAGAACGAATAGTACCAATAAAAAAGTAGATGCTTTAGTACAGTATTTTAATGAAGCTGACCACAGGGATAAAGTATGGGCAATTGCTCTTTTTTCACATCGTAGACCAAAAAGATTGATTAAAACGACTTTGTTACGATTTATGGCGGCTAAAACTGCTAAAATTCCTCTATGGTTATTTGAGGATAGTTATCATATAGTTGGAGATCTGGCTGAGACTATTTCTCATCTTGTATGCCAAAAAGAGCGTAATCCACATAACGCCATGACGTTACATGAAATTATTTCCCACATGATTAAAAACAGAGGAGAGGACGAAGAAAAGCAATTGGCCTTTATTTCATCTCAATGGGAATCTATGGATTTCTATTCTTGTTTTGTTTTTAATAAACTGATTACAGGAGGCTTTAGAATAGGTGTGAGTCAAAAATTAATGACTCGCTCTTTAGCCAAATCAACCGGAATTGATGAAGATGTAATAGCTTTTAGATTAATGGGCAATTGGGATCCAAAACACATTACTTATGAAGAGCTGATTCTTAGTCCAGACAAAGATGCTTTATCCTATAAACCATACCCATTTTATTTAGCCTATGCTCTAGATAAAAAAATAGATGAATTAGGTTCACCTCAAGATTGGTGTTATGAATACAAATGGGATGGAATTCGTGTGCAGTTAATCAAAAGAAAAGATCAAATTATGATGTGGTCAAGGGGAGAGGAACTCATAACGAATCAATTTCCAGAAATACAAAACCTTAAAGATGTTCTATCCAATGGAACCGTAATAGATGGAGAATTGTTGGTGTATAAAGAAAACAAAGTGGGCTCCTTTAATGATTTGCAGAAAAGATTGGGCCGGAAAAACGTGGGCAAGAAAACAATGGAGCAGTACCCAATTGTGGTGAGGGCATATGATCTGCTTGAATACCACACAACAGATTGGAGAAATGAAACGTATGATCAAAGAAGAACTCAACTAGAAAGTTTGGTTGAAAAATTAAATCATCCGCTCATTCAACTTTCTGATCGATACCATATCCAAAATTGGGAAGAAGTACGTCATGCATATCACAATGCTAGATCAAATCGAAGTGAGGGTCTCATGTTAAAACAAAGAAATACCTCTTATAAAATTGGAAGAAAAAAAGGAGATTGGTGGAAATGGAAAGTAGAACCACTTACTATTGATGCTGTTTTAACGTATGCAATGAGAGGGCACGGGAGAAGATCAAATCTCTTTACGGATTATACGTTTGCGTTGTGGAAAAGCTCGGAAAATGGTCAAAATGAGTTAGTGACCTTTGCCAAAGCATACTCTGGTCTTACAGACGCAGAATTTAAGGATGTGGATTCATTTATAAAGAAGAATACCATAGAGCGATTTGGTCCTGTTAGAAGTGTACACCCCGAATTGGTATTTGAAATTGCTTTTGAAGGCGTGGCTAATTCTTCCAGACATAAATCTGGATTCGCTGTACGATTTCCAAGAATTTTAAGATGGAGAAAAGATAAATCAATAAATGATGCAAACACGGTTGATGATTTGAAATCGTTGATTCCAAATGGATAAGTATAATCTACATCATAATTGGGCTAAATCTTTTTTTAGCAAAAGAAATTGGACAGCCTTACCTTTTCAACAAGAGACATGGAAGGCCATATTAAACGAAGAATCTGGCCTAGTTAATGCCCCTACAGGTTCTGGTAAAACGCTTTCTGTTCTCCCGCCCATTTTGTGGAGAAAATTGAATTCTCATCAATCCAAAAAATCTTCTTTATTCTGTATATGGATTACTCCACTTCGATCCTTGTCCAAACAAATTCAATTATCTATTCAGGATTTTTTAAATGAAATGTGTAATGAGTTTTCAGTTGAGGTACGTAATGGAGATACTAGTTTGAAAGATCGTGCACGACAAGCTAAAAAACTTCCTCATATTCTGATTACAACCCCAGAGAGTTTTCAGCTGTTAATATGCAGTAAGGGTTGGAAAAAGAAATTGGAACAGGTAGATACCGTTGTAGTGGATGAGTGGCACGAATTAATTGGGTCTAAAAGAGGTGTTCAGTTGGAATTATGTATGTCTGCGTTGCGTTTTTACAATCCGAACTTAAAAACGTGGGGTATTTCAGCTACGATAGGAAATCTTGAAGAAGCTAAAAAAGTACTAATTGGTAAAAATGATTTAGGAGCTGATTTAACGGGAAAACTCATCAAGTCATCAATAAAAAAACAAATTGATGTAAAAGTGGTCTCTACTAAAAACATCAAAGAATTACCATGGAGAGGACACTTAGGAATTCATTTAGTAGAAGATCTTATTCCCATATTAAAAAGGAGTAAAACCACATTAATATTCACAAATACAAGATCCCAATGTGAAGTTTGGTATCAAAAAATACTTTCATCATGTCCTGAATTTTCTGGTCTTCTTGCCATGCATCATGGAAGTATTGAAAAAGAAATTAGATTATGGGTAGAGGACGCTGTAAGGAATGAGAAATTGAAAGCAGTAATTTGTACGTCAAGTCTAGATTTAGGTGTCGATTTTTACCCCGTAGAAACTATAATTCAAATCGGAGGCCCTAAAGGGGTAGCTAGATTTTTGCAAAGGGCTGGAAGAAGTGGTCATCGACCGGATCAAATCAGTAAAATTTATTTTCTACCCACCCATGCCATTGAGTTAATAGAGGCTTCTGCCTTAAAAAAAGCAGCTAAAAAATCATACACAGAACCGAGAATTCCTTACGTGTTTAGCTTTGACGTCTTGATTCAGTTTTTGGTATCATTAGCGGTTTCAGATGGTTTTAAAACACATGAAGCATTATCCATAGTTAAAAAGACCCATGCTTTTAGTAATATCAGTGACTATGAATGGGAATGGATATTAACCTACATATCTAAAGGAGCGAGTAGTTTATCTGCTTACAATGAATATAAAAAAGTACACATCACAGAAGGTGGATTGTTTAAAGTGTTAAGTCGTGGTATTGCTATGCGTCACAGAGTACAAATAGGTACTATTGTCAGTGATAATCACCTGAATTTAAAATTGCTTTCTGGAAAAAGACTAGGTGTAATTGAAGAGTGGTTCATTTCTAAACTAAAAAAGGGAGATGTTTTCTTATTCGGAGGGCAGTACTGGGAATTATTTCAAATTCAACAAATGGATGTACTGGTTAAAAAGAGCAAATCTAAAAAGGGAAAAGTAGTGAGTTGGATGGGAGGGAGGATGAGTTTTAGTTCATATATGAGTGAGCTTTTGAGAGATGAAATATATGCTATTCAACGAAAAAATACTTATCCAAAGACATTAAAACCTCTTACGTTTTTAATTGAAATACAAAAAGAGCTTTCAATAATACCCAAAGAAAACGAATTTTTAATAGAATCATTTAAAACCAGTGAAGGTTACCACACCGTATTTTATCCATTTGAAGGCAGATTTGTGCATGAAGCCATGAGTCATTTAATGGCATATAGAATTAGCTTGCTTACTCCCATTTCCTTCTCGTTGGCTTACAATGATTACGGTTTTGAATTACTGAGTGACCAATTTTTAGATGTTAATCAAATAATAGAAAATAATTTATTTGAAGCGATTCATGTAAAAGACGACTTAGAGCAAAGCATAAATGCATCAGAAATAGCTAGAAGAAAATTTAGGGATATAGCGGTTATTTCTGGTCTTGTGTTTTCGGGAATGCCAAGTAATCGAAAAAGAAATAAAGATCTGCAATCAGGATCTCAATTGATTTTTGATGTTTTTAGAGATTATGAACCAGATAATTTGCTTTATAAGCAAGCTTTTTTTGAAACATTTGAGTACCAGTTAGAAGAAGAAAGGTTGATAAAAGCTATGTTTAAAATCAAAAACCAAAGAATTGTTTGGAAAAATATAGCAAAACCTTCCCCCTTTTCTTTTCCAATAATTACAGATAGGTTAAGAGAAAAGTTATCAAGCGAAGAGCTTGTAGATAGGATTAAGAAAATGCAACTTGTTTATCAATGAATCAAATTGAAAAAATAGTAGAAGGTCAGCAATTAATATTTGATTATAGAAAAGCTATATTTTGGAAAGAAGATTCCTCACTTATTCTAAGTGATATTCATGTAGGTAAGATAATTCACTTTCAAAAAAATGGCATCCCAATTCCTAGCACAGGAAGTTTAGATAATTTAATGAATTTGAAAAACCTTGTTGCAGAATATGATCCATTACGTGTTTATATACTTGGGGATCTTTTTCATTCATACTATAACAAAGAATGGGATGAATGGTTAACATATATCGAAACTTCCAAAATAAAATTCACTTTAATTTTAGGAAATCACGATCCAATAGAATCAAGATTGGTATTAAAAAGTAATATAATCTTGTCAAGTGATCTTATAAGAGGTCCTTTTCTTTTTACACATTATCCTGTAAAAAGTGAATCTCATTTTAATATTTGCGGCCATATACATCCTGCTGTAAGACTTAAAGGCCTCGGTAGACAATATTTAAAATTACATTGTTTTTACGTTTCTGAAAATCAATTGATACTACCAGCTTTTGGTAAGTTCACAGGCTCACACATAATGAAACCAAAAAAAACAGATTACGTTATATGTCTTAGTTCAAAAGGTGTTTTTGAATTATAACTTTAGGTTGAAATATGATTTTTTAAAGTATATTTGAACTAATAATGTTGAGGTACTTTAGACATACTTATTTATCTTTCTTTTCAAAATTATCAATTTTCACATTATTGATTGCATTTTTTGCCTATATCTCTTTTGATATGATACAAATTCTCTCTGATACGGGTAAACCATATGCAATTGAAGTAAATGATTATGATGGAGGTGAGGAAGAAAATAACAATGAATCTGAAGATGAAATTAAAGAAATAGATGATTTTTTATTTCATACAGACCCAAATAAAATCGATAACAATTCCGCGTATTTAGGCAATATATTTAGTTACGAAATTTATATCAACTTTAAAAAAGAAATTGACTCCCCACCCCCTGTGGCATAATTTATCCTACTATTTAATCAAACTTTTTTTACGAACTGTTGGCCGACATGCCAGCTTAATCAATAATTATGTCAAATTCGAAAAACAACAATTTTAGTTTAAAATTTTTTAAAAATGACTTTCCTGCTGCATTAGTAGTATGGTTAGTCGCCCTGCCGCTCTGTATTGGTATTGCTAAGGGATCAGAAGTAAATGCGTTTTCAGGTTTAATTGCGGGAATAATAGGTGGTATAATTGTAACCATCTTTAGTGGTTCAAAATTTGGAGTCAGTGGACCAGCTGCAGGCTTGATCACTATTGTAGTAGCAGGAATTGCTACATTCAACGGAAATTTAGAAGTATTTTTCCTAGCAGTTTTCTTATCTGGTATTATACAATTCCTTCTTGGCCTTTTTAGGTTAGGTGTAGTTGGTTATTTTGTACCCACATCAGTAATAAATGGAATGTTAGCTTCAATTGGTTTGATACTTATTCTAAAGCAATTCCCATTAATTTTCGGAGGCTACAGTGAATCAGTTACACACGACCAAGTATATAAATCTTACGTAGAAGAAAAAGGTGTAGAAACAACTGTAGTAACGGATAAAGATATGCTCTATGTTAACATCAAAGAATTAGATCAGAATGGAAATATAATTCCAAATGGATATGACTTTGATTTTTCTTTTATGATGAAATCTATTGAGTTTGATAAAGTGAAACAAAATCTAATAGGACTTAAGCGTAAAGATATTATTGAGGTCAATCCTTATTTTTTTACTCATGTTAATACAGATGACTTAAAAATAAAACTTCATAGCCAAGGCTTTGAATTTAATGACATAGTTAAAACCAAAAACAAATCATTACTTACCGTTAATAAGATTATTGATTTGCCTGATATACATCTTGTTTACAAAATTTGGTTAGATACAAAAGCTGCATTTATATCAATTTCTTTCGGTGCAGTTATAGTGTTTATACTATCATTATTAATTATGTTACTTTGGGAATTGAATTATTTTAAAAGTAAAAAGATATTTC
This sequence comes from Crocinitomicaceae bacterium, assembly GCA_038134525.1. Lineage (GTDB taxonomy): Bacteria > Bacteroidota > Bacteroidia > Flavobacteriales_D > Parvicellaceae. Next base: position 6,521 of record JAYPVI010000020.1, on the reverse strand, counting down.
AATATTTCCCTGGTTCATTAGCTGCTGTAATTTTTGGTTCAGCTCTTGCTTATTGGTTTAATGCAAAAGGCGCTGGCGAATCACTTAGTTTAGTAAAACAGCAATTAGTTAGCTTACCAGCAGAATTGAAAGCTTGGGATTTTCAGAATTTAGTAAAACTACCAGATTTTACTGCATTAGCTAACCCAAATGTTTGGGTGGTTGCATTTACTATTGCGATTGTAGGTAGTATTGAAACACTTTTAAGTGTTGAAGCTACAGACAAATTAGATCCGGACAAAAACTTATCACCAACAAACAAAGAGTTAAAAGCTCAAGGAATAGGTAATGCTATTTCAGGATTGATAGGAGGTTTACCAATCACCATGGTGATTGTGAGAAGTTCGGCTAATATCAATGCAAAAGCAAAAACACAAATGTCAGCTATTTACCATGGTATATTACTACTTATGTCTGTTTTCACCTTTCCTACCTTATTGGAGATGATTCCATCTGCTTCTTTAGCAGCCATTCTTTGTGTATTGGGTTTTAAATTATTAAAACTGAAAAAAGTAATCGAAATGTTTAAAACAGATAGACAAGGAGCTATAGTCATTATTGTAACAATAGCGGCAGTATTAGCTACGGATCTATTGAAGGGTGTAGGAATAGGTTTCGCTCTTGCCATGTTCTTTATTCTTAGAAAGAATTACGTGTTGGCTTTTATCGATCATTGGGATGAGCATAAAAAAGTACTTACTGTTTCTTTTTCGCAAATAGTTTCTTTTTTGAATAAAGGTGCATTAATCCAAATATTACAAAATGTACCACCAAACTCAAAAGTAAAGATGAGTGCTAAAAAATGCCATACAATGAGTAAAGAGATTCAAGAAGTAATTGTAGATTTCAGAGATATTACAAGTAAAACCTATAATATTGAACTTGAACTAATAGGTTTTGAAAAGTTTGATCTCATTGTAGAAGGGTAGGACATATAAATGTAACTTTGTAAAAAGTTAATATTTGCAATACGTTTTAGTTTTTTTATCTGGTGTATTATTTGTCATTACGTCTTACTTTATAGTAGGGGTAGAAATTGACAGCCTTTCTTTAGTTGAAATTCATAAAGAAAACTCGCTTCTATACATTATAGATTCTGCTCCTTTCCTATCATTACTCATTTTGTATTTTGGTCGATTTATAAAACAAAAAAATCTGCTGACTTATAGATTTGAATCAAAACTTCATAATAAAATTGTATCAAATAGTTTTGATGCTATTGTAGTAGCAAATGCTCTTGGTGTTATCCAATATATTAATGAATCTTGTTGTACCATTTTTGGTTATAAAAAAAATGAATTAATTGGGAAAAACATCATGATTTTGATGCCAATCGAGTATAGAGATTTACACAAGAAAGGTATGGCTAATCATTTGAAAAATGGCACAAAAAATGTTATTGATCAAGGAGCTGTACTATTAAAGGGTCTTCGTAAAAACCAAGAATCTTTTCCTTTAGAACTTATATTAACTTCATTTGTTTTTAGGAATAAGACTTTTTTTTCTGCCGTTCTAAGTGATAAGACTAAAGAACAAGATCTACTTAAGGAAAGAGAAAACGTTCTTGTTCAACTAGAAAAACAAAAATCATTTTATGAAAGTATTTTGAATGAAATACCTGTTGATATTGCTGTTTTTGATAAAAACCACAAATATCAATTTGTAAACCCAGCTGCAATAAAAAACGAAAAGTATAGAGCATTAATTATTGGGAAAGATGACTATGAATATAACATGGCATTAGGTAGAGATAAAAAAATTGCTGACTCAAGAAGGGAAAAATTTAATCACGTATTAAAACAAAAAAAACCAATTGAATGGAGAGATGTTATTAAGGAAGAAGATGGTGTTGAAAAGACCATTCTTAGGAAGATGTATCCCATTTTTAATGAAGGTAAATTAGATAAAGTATTTGGTATTGGTTTAGACATTTCAGATGCTTTAAAAAAAGATATTGAGATTGAAAATCTTTCTAAATTCCCAAAAGAAAATCCTCACATTGTAGCCCGTTTTACAATGGATATTGATCTTCTTTATTTAAATGAGACAGGGCAAAATTACATTTCAAGATTTGGATTTAATGAAAATGATTTTAATGAAGTTTTAAAAGTTTTTATTAAAAAATCTATTCAGGAAAATAAGAATTTAAGAAACGATATTGTTTTTCAAGATTATATTTTTGACACTCATATTATTCCTTTAATTGATAAACATTATGTCAATGTATACGCTGTTGATGTCACAGAATACCGTAATGAAATAAATAGACAAAAAAATGATCTATTAAATTTAAGTGAGAAGCTTAAACAGTACAATAAGAAATTAGAAATAGAAGTAAATAAACGAACAAAATCACTTAGAGAAATTAATATAGAATTAGAATCAAGTATTAAATATGCAAAAAGATTACAAAGAGCTGTTATTGCGCATCAAAATGTTTTTAACGGTGTTTTTTATGAAACTTTTGTTGTATATCAGCCTAAAGAATTGATAGGTGGAGATTTTTACTTCACTTATGAAATTAACAATTTTGTCATCTTTGGTGTAGCTGATTGTACAGGTCACGGAATTCCTGGAGCCATGTTATCTCTGCTTTGCATGACGCTTTTAGACTATGTGGTTAACACTTTTGAAATTGTTTTTCCATCTAAAATATTAGATAAAGTCAACCAACTACTTATTAAGAGTTTCCAATCAAAAGAGTATCAGGTGAAAGATGGAATGGATATTTCCTTATTTTCATATGATTATATTGAATCTAATTTATATTTCAGTGGTGCTAATTCTAAATCACTATTGATTTTAAATAATGAAAGTATAGTACTTAAAGGAACATCTAGACCAATCGGTTTTTGGATGGGGGAGATAAATGAGTTTGAACAACAAAAGATAGAAGTTTCAAAAGGGGATCAACTTTTTTTATTTTCAGATGGTTTACCTGATCAGTTTGGTGGGCCAAAAAATAAGAAATTGATGTACAAAAATTTCTATAAACAGCTTGAAAAATCACTCCATCTTAGTGCTAATGGTAAAAAAGATTCCATTGAAAAGTTAATTACCGAATGGATGGGTGATAATGGTCAACTAGACGATATAACTATAGCTGGAGTCAAATTTTAATATTGTATAATATTTGGTTCACTTAAAGCTTAACAAATGAACTCATTTTGAACAGCTCTCCATTCCTTTCTACCTGAAAAAAGTATTTACCTGATTGTAGTGCTGAAATGTCTATCATTGTATTGTCTTGATTGATTACATTAGTGTAGATCTCTTCTCCTAAAATATTGAGTATATAGAAATTTCCCTCACATATACCATTGACATTAATCATATCACTTGCTGGGTTTGGGTAGATCGATATATCTTTTGAAGATTCTTTAATTCCTGTATTAAACCTCAAGTCAAAAACAATTTTTCCGGGAGTGATATCAGTAAAAAATTGACCAACATAATTATTCATTAAATCATATATTTCTACTTTCCCATAAGAATAAAAGTCCGTATTACTGGCAAATAAATGTCCTGATATAGGATCTACAGCAAGGGCATAAAAATTGGTATTGTAATTAGATATAGGCCCCAAGTTATTCATATTAATTACATCATATTCTATAAGGGCGTTATCTTGTGAAATCTGATACACAATATTTCCTTCTTTCAAGCAAGAGGTACCACAACCCGTACTCATGGAAGATATATTGCTAGTTGTAGTCAATGTCAAGCTATTTACATCAATCTTAGAAATGGATGCACCGGTCCAATCTTTGTTATTAACGGTATAAACTGATCCGTTATGATACATAATGTTATCTGGATTAATACCATCAATTCCAAGATCAATTTCGTTTTCATAGGTCATGGTATTCAAATCTAATATTCCAACTAATCCTTTTTCATTACCCCAGTCATATGCATTGTTTACAAGTATAAAGGCCTTGTTGAAAGAGGAAGAAAAATCCGGGATTAAAATATTTTGAGAGGCATATTGAGGTCCATTTGTGGTGTCAAAATCGGTATGTAGGGTTAAATCTGAAATATTGTAAACTTTCAAATAAGAATCAAAAATTATGGGCATAAAAGTGGTGTTATCATAATCTCCTCTAGTGACAATTAATTTGTCATTACTTACAGCTAAATTTCTAACTCCTGTGCAGGTTGTACGAGCTACTTCTTGGTGATTGTCTAAATCAAATTTATAAATGATAGAATCAGCAGCAACATAGTAGTACCCGTCTTTTAATACCAGATCAGAAGCAAATCTTGCGCCATTTAGGGTGTTTACGGTATTGTATGTGCCATTATTAACATCATAACTTCCAATTTTAACAGGTTCTACCGATACGTTGTTTGTGTAGTCAAAAAATCCTTCATTAAGGATAAGTACTTGATTAACATGTTGAGCATTAGTGATTGTGGCTATAACTACTACTATGTAAGTGAAAAAGTGCTTCATTGTTTTGTTTTTAAGTTTCTAAGCAAAGAAGCTCTGGATAAGTTAATCTGAAGATTTAGATTCTGAATAAACCTAAAGTGCTAAGATTGACTTTAATCTGAAGTCTTCTTTAACAAAAAAGGCAAGTATTCTGGCTCATACTTAGTTAACATCCTTCCCGCCTTAGCAGTGGTAATATGATAACAATTACGTATTTACAGCTGCAGATACAGCTCCGGAATTGCACCGGATTCCTTATTAAGTGAAATAATCACACCTAATTCTTTACAATATTAATCATAATAGATGACTCCTAAAGTATTGATTAATTTTTTTATTAAGATTTAATTGATTTTTCTTTTTTAAGTAAATAAGATCTCAAAACTTCACAGACGTATTTTCTAAAATAGGGGTAATATTTAATGATGTCTTTTTTTGAAACCCATCTGTAGTCTGTTATGCCTTCTTTAATTTCAGGCTTAAGTTCAAGTTTTTTACCTTCATATTTTAACAAAAACCAATAATCTAATATAATTCCATTTTTCTTAACAGAACTAGATTTATTTAATGGTTTGATAAGTTTTAAATTCTTTTTTTTTAATCCTGTTTCCTCAATTGACTCATTAATGGCTACACTAAGTAATTTCCCTTTTTTGGACACTTTACCTTTTGGTAAATCCCATTTTTTTTTTCTGTAAATTAATAGTATTTCATCTTTATAGTTTAAGATGACTGCACCTGCTCTAATTCTTAGGGTTTTCATCAGTTAAAAGCAAAAGGAATAACTTCTATCATGAATATCAACTAATTCGAATAAATTACACGCAAAATTATACTTAAATAATTAACTTTGATCAGTTATTTTCAACAATAGTTAAATGAATCATTTACATCACTTAATCTTTTACTTATTATTTTTTATAAATTTTTCATTTTACTCTCAAGGTTCCCCTAATTCATTTAAATATCAAGCCATTGCAAGGGATGTAAATGGAAATCCAATTGTTTCATCCAATATTTCATTGGAAATTACTATCAAAAGTGGTTCTTGTAATGGACAAATAATTTATCAGGAACAGTTTTTTGTAACAACTAATCAATATGGCTTAGTTAGTCTAAGTGTTGGAAATGGGAGTGTTGTATCTGGTCTATTTAGTGCAATAAATTGGGGTAGTTCAGGTCATTTTATAGATGTTTCATTAGATATCAACGGAGGTTCAAATTTCACCCCAATGTCTTGTACTCAGTTGCTAAGTGTGCCATATGCATTGTATGCTAAAGAATCAGGATCAGGACCTCCAGGACCAGCAGGTCCTCAGGGTCAACAAGGAGATGCTGCTTTACAATCTATAGTTCAACAAACTGTTTTGGGACCACTAAATAATTATTGTGCTGATGGTGGAATTAAATTAGAAATTGGTTTGGATAGTAATTTGAATGGTGTTTTAGACTCAAATGAAATTTCTTCTCTTGGATATGTTTGTAATGGGTTACAATCCTCTGATAATCAGCAGTTAACGAATATGTATTTACAAACAGTAAACAATTTCCAAACTAATTTTGCTAATCAAGTATATATGTATATTGAATTACAAAATGATTCTATACTTGACAGTGTTAGAATGGATAACAATGGAATTGGCCATCAATATGTGGATGAGTTTGAGTATGATACTACTTTTCAAATGTTGTTTTTTCAATTGTCAGATGATTTTTTACATACTGCAGATTTAAGTTCATTATTGGATAACACTGATGATCAACTATTATCATTTTCAAATGATACGCTGTATTTAGAAGATGGCGGACAGGTTTACTTAGGTTATCAGAACGGTTTGAATGGAGCTACAGGACCAACCGGTCCTCAGGGCCCACAGGGAATAGCTGGTCAAGATGGAGCTACTGGCCTACAAGGACCTCAAGGTATGACAGGTCAAGATGGAGCTACTGGTCCACAAGGTCCCCAGGGAATAGCTGGTCAAGACGGTGCAACAGGTCCACAGGGCCCACAGGGAATAGCTGGCCAAGACGGAGCTACAGGACCAAC
>JAYPVI010000019.1:0-43406 GCA_038134525.1 Crocinitomicaceae bacterium | reverse complement strand
AATTAGTTCAACAACTTAACAAAAATGAAAGGGAGTTTAACGACTCCCTTTTTTTATTTTGTAAATTCAGGCGTATTAAATCTTGTAATGAAAAAAATAATTTACCTATTCATTATTTTCTCATGTTTATCACTAAGGATGATTTTGGCTCAGCATAGTCTCAATAATACAATCGTTTCGTTTAAAAAGAAGGTTTTCAATCCAGTGCTTGATACAGGATTAATACTAAAAGGGGTTATTGATTTTGATTTACCAACAGGTGGAGTTTCTGGTAAAGCAATTCACTTGTATGCATTAAAGCCTATATCCAACCTAAGTATATATGGAATTGGGGTAGCCAATAATGGAGGAGGTAGTGATGGTGAAGAATATACTTTTCCAGCAGTTGGTTTAGACTATGGAACTCACGTTTTATTGGCATTAGATACGCTTGCAATGGCTTCCTATTTTGATACCTGTTTTTTGTTTTTTGATACGGTTATTGTTGCTAATAGTATGATTTCACATAACGGAGACGATGCCATTGAATTGTTCGAGAGTGGTGCGGTAATTGAAACATTTGGAGATCCCAATGTGGATGGAACGGGTGAACCTTGGGAATATAAAGACTCTTGGGCTTATAAAGATACGAGTGGATTAATTAGTTTTTCCGGTTATAATTGGGTGGTTGCCCAGGTTAATTGCACTGACGGTTCAATATCAACATCATCTTCAGCGTGTCCTTATCCATTTTGTACTTCAAATCCAACTCCACCACCTCCTCCTGTTAATTTTTCGTCTGTCACCTTTCAAGTAGATATGTCTTTGGTGACGGATAATTATACAAATCCTGAAATAAACGGGACATTTAATGGTTGGTGTGGGAGTTGTAACCCGTTGACTGATCAAGATGGTAATAACATTTGGGAATTAGCACTTGCTTTATCACCAGGAGATACCATAGAATACAAATTTTCAGCTGATGATTGGAATATTCATGAAATGATGGATCCAGCAGATTTTTGTACAAATACGGATTCAAATCAGACTAATCGAGTTTTAATTGTACCACAAACGGATAGCATATTATTGGACGTATGTTGGGGAAGTTGCACTATTTGTGGTCTTCCACCATCTCTTGTGTATGATAAAGAAAAACTTATCCGTATCTATCCTAACCCTGCAAAAAATCTAATGCAAATATCATCAGACCAATCAATTAGTCAAATTGTGGTTAGAGATATGATTGGAAGAATAAAACTTAATGTAAATACGAGTTCTAATTTCTACCAACTTGATATTTCTACATTTACATCAAATATTTACTTCTTTGAAGTAAGAATTGGCCAAGACTGGTTTAAAAAAAGCATAAGTGTTGTTCATTGAAAAGTACTAATAGAATTACTGATAAAAGCAAAAACCTATTTTTTATCACCTTAGTTCTTCCGTGAATTCATCTGCAATTTGCTGAGCAATCAATGCAGCTTTAGGTTCAGTTATGGTATAATAAATTTTTTTACCATCTTCATTTTTAGCTTTGAATTTTGTGGGTAACCCCATTGGACTTTCACCTGTAATCATGCTGTAGAAAACACAGGCAATCAAGTAAGAAGCATTTGGTGAAGGATGTTTTTTATCATACATGTATAAATCAAAAGAATCCTCTAATTTTTCAATGGCTTTAAAACAATTTCCAACCGGAACATAAGTTGCTCCATAAATTTTAGCTAAGGAATCCAATTTGAACATTGTATTGGTTGATTTATCTTTAGAAATATTTTTCAGATATGGGTATTCCCATGTGCCATAAATGAAGGGTTTTACTTTATTAGACTTTGCTAAATCAACAAAAAGCTTTATGTATTTTGCACATGTATCTAAGTTTTCTAGTGCATAAGTGCTATATTCATTTAAGATTACAAAGTCATATTTTTCTATATTATATTTATCATTTTCATTTAATATCCAGTGATCTTTTAATTTACTACCACCTATAGTTTTTTGGTCAACTTTAATATTCAACTTTTTATAACTAAACATTTCTTCAAGGACCTGAGGTAAATTCCAATAGAAAGTGAAACTATTTCCAATCATAAGTACTTGTTTATAGTCAAGTTGATCTTCTTTTTCATTTTTTATAGAAGAATCACAGCATGTGAAAACAAAAAATAAAAATGTAAAAATGAGTTTGTAAACTAATTTCATTAAAAATGAATTCTAATAATTTAAGAAATTTAAATCTCGAAACTAAATCCGGATTTTTTAAGCTTTAAGTACTTTTCTTTGTTAAATTGAAATAGTTTTGCTGGCCTATGAGAAACACTTTTTTGAATTTTACCAGTATCAACTAGTAACTTCATAGAATTTATTTTTTTCCTAAAGTTTCTTTTATCAAATTTTTTCTCGAGTATTATCTCGTACAAGTTTTGTAATTGAGATAAAGTAAATTTTTCAGGCAATAGTTCAAATCCTAAAGGTTTGCTTTGGACACTTTGAACTAGATGGGCTTTACATGATGCAAATATTTTGTTGTGGTCAAAAGCCAATTCTCCAATTCTGTTAATATCATGCCACTTTGCTTCTAAAGCAAAAGAAGACGGGCTGTTATTTTTGTTTAGAGGTGAAAGCTCATATTGATTAATTTTTATCAAACTGTAGTGTGAAATTGTAAATACTCTACCTAATGGATGTCTGCCTATATCTCCAAAAGTTTTAACTTGTTGAGTATATACATTTTCAAGACCAGTTAAGTCTAGAAGGACTCTACTTGATGCCTCTTCAATACTCTCTTGTGGTTTTACCAAATCACCTGGTAATGCCCAATAATCTATATATGGGTTTACACCCCTTTTTATTAAGAGTACTTTAAGGTTAAAATCATCATAACCAAATATGACACAATCTACAGAAACAGAATAACTAAAATTTTTAGAAACCATATATCTAATATATAGTTTTTATTTACAATTTTAATTCCATTAATGTTTTTAATGCGTCACCTACATCATCGTTATTTAACACTAAGGTAAATTCATTTGTTGTAGAAATGATTTCAATTATACTGATGTTTTTCCAAGCCATTTTGCTTAAAATAAAATAATATAAGCCAGGAATATCACTGTTTCCTTCCGGTAAATAAATAGAAACTGAAGATAAGTTTTCAATGTAATTTAACTGATTACCTTCTCTTAAAATATTAGAAATTCTATTTATTGCGTTTTTTTCTACAACTAAAGTCGTTTCATTAACACCCCTTGAAAGACTACAATAATCTTGATTTATTTCTTTAAATAACTGACTTATTTGTTGAATAGCATTATTAGAATTTTGAACAGTAATTACAGCTAATCCTGACTTTACAGTTATATCTCCAATTTTTTTTGCTGCATTTTTAAATGCTTTTTTAATTTGATAAAATTCATTGGTTTCTAACCTATTTAATGCCATGATAATTGCATTTTCATTTAGTTTTTTTCCTAAACTTATTTCGATTTCATTTTTCATTTTTCTTGCAAGTGCTGAAATATTAATCAAATCATCATTAATAACTTCTACTAAAAATGGCTTATCCTTTATATAATTAGAAATGGATTCTTTAAGTGTCATGTTAAAATTTTAACAAAAAATTAAAATTATGAAATATTTGTTAATAATATTTATTTTTTGTGCATTAGGATTTATTTTTGTGATAAATTTTTTTGATGCAAACTCCGTTTTATTTTTATGATCTCAATAGGTTAGAGAATACCTTAATTTCAGCCAAAAAAGAGGCGAATAAGTATAATTATAAATTACATTTTGCTGTAAAAGCTAATTATGATTATAAAGTAAATCAGTTGATTTCTTCCTATAATTTAGGAGCTGATTGTGTAAGTGGAAATGAAATTTTGTTCGCTATTAAAAATGGTTATCAACCAAATAATATTGTTTTTGCTGGGGTTGGGAAAACTGATATTGAAATAAAAGAAGCAATAAGAAACAATATTGCATGTTTTAATGTGGAGTCAATTCAAGAATTGGAAGTAATAAACTCTATTTCTAAGAAATTAGATCATATTTCGTCAATTGCTATTAGGGTAAATCCTAATGTAAATGCCGACACTCATAAATATATAACAACAGGGCTAAATGAAAATAAGTTTGGTATTCCTGCTTCTCAATTAATGGATACTTTACAAATTTTAGATGGTTTATCTAATTTAAAATTAACAGGTTTACATTTTCATATAGGTAGTCAAATTCTTAATCTTGAAAATTTCAAAGATTTAGCAATTAAAGTAAATGAAATTCTACATGAATTAAGATCAAATCATATTCATATTAAGCATATTAATCTTGGAGGTGGATTAGGTATTAATTATCAATTCCCATCTATAGATCCAGATTTTTCTAGTTTTTTTAAAATTATTTATGATAATCTTAAAATTGATTCAAGACAAAAAGTACATTTTGAATTAGGAAGATCATTGGTTGGTCAATGTGGTCAACTTTGGACAAAAGTTTTATATTTAAAAGAAGGAATTGAAAAGAACTTTGCAATTATTGATGCTGGGATGACTCACTTGATGAGGCCAGCTCTTTATGGTGCATATCATCATATCTCCATTAAAAATAGTAGAAAACCTAAATCTTTTGATTTAAAAAAATACGATATAGTGGGACCAATTTGTGAATCAACAGATGTTATTTCAAAAAATCAAAATCTTCCTGATTTAAGAAGAGGGGATATCTTAATAATTCACTCAACTGGAGCGTATGGCGAAGTAATGAAAAGTAATTACAATATGAAACCTTTGGGTGAGACAATGTATAAATACAGAGAAATTAAAAAAGGAATAATAAGAGAAAATAACCCTAAAACTTTAGAAAATATTATTTAAAAATTCGATCTTTTCCTAAAAATTCTGGTGATTGAATGGAAATTACTTTCATTGGTTGAACAGAATTTACAATTACACCATGCCATGTATCTTTTGGAATAACGATGACATCTCCTTTTTTTACCATGTAAATACTATCACCTAATTGGAATTCCCCTTTTCCTTCCTCAATAATTACGTTTTCAGTGTGATAAATGTGTTTGTGTAATCTCACTTTTTTCTTGATCCATATGGCAAATGTAGTTGCTTCTTTATGCGTGGAAAGTTGCTTGACACTTATGTTATCAAATTCTATATCAATGGGTTTTAAATTTTGAATGGAAGAAACAAATTCCTGGCTATAAAACGATTTTGTGAGTATAATTAAAAAAAAGATTAAGAAAATATTTTGTTTCATATCATTGAAATTTGTTCATATTGTTTATGTCCATTAATAAAGTCAACGATTGGAGATCTTCTTTTTCCTTCCAATTGAACATCTAGTAATTTTATTGCTCTTGAACCTGTTCCCACGGTTAACTCATTTTTACTCATATTAATTTCTCCTGGATCAAGAGAATCATGAACGTCTATTTCTGCATGGAATATTTTAAAGTTTAACAAGCGATTATCTAGTTTAATTTGACACCAAGCTGATGGATAGGGAGAGAGTCCTTTAATAAGACTATATATTTCGTTCGCCCCTTTTTTCCAATTAATTCGCGTATTCTCTTTATTCAGTTTTGGTGCAGCTTTTAAGTTCAAGTTCTCTATATTCTGCTTAATTGGTGTTATGGATCCATCTTCAATATTATTAATGGTTTTAACAACCAATTCTTTACCTAAGATCATTAATTTGTTGTGTAAAATACCTGCATTGTCCTCTTTTTCAATATGAATTTTCTCATTTAATAATATTTTTCCAGTATCAATTTCTTCATCGATTAAAAAGGTAGTTACTCCGGTTTCTTTTTCATTGTTTATGATGGCCCAATTGATAGGTGCTGCACCTCTATATTGAGGCAATAATGAGGCATGTAGGTTGAATGTTCCGTATTTTGGTATAGACCATACTGATTTTGGCATCATTCTAAATGCAACAACTACAAATATATCTGCGTTTAATTCTTGAAGTTGTCTTATAAATTCTATTGATTTTAAATTTTCAGGCTGTAAAAGATTAAGTTTATGCTCATTAGCATAATTTTTAACTGCAGATGACCTTAATTTTTTACCTCTACCTGCTGGTTTGTCAACAGATGTGACCACACCTACAATGGTGTGTTTTATACTTTCATGAATTGCATTTAAAGATGCTACAGCAAAATTGGGAGTGCCAAAAAAAACAACTTTCATATTAGTCTACTTTAATAACTAATCCTTTTAAATATTCGCTTTCTGGGTGGAAAATATTTATTGGATGATCCATTGGTTGATGCAATTGATGAAGGATGGTCACTTTTCTATTTGCCACAATACTAGATGATAATATGATGTGCTTAAATAATTCATTACTGATGACTTGAGAACAGGAAAATGTAAAGATATACCCCCCAGGTTTTATTTTTTCAATAGCTCTAGTATTTAATCTCTTGTAACCTTGTACTGCTTTGTTTTTGGACTTAATATGTTTTGCAAAAGCAGGTGGATCTAAGATAATTACATCAAATGTATCTGATAGTTGTTTAATGTATTCCATAGCATCGTCTGTTATGGAGTGATGTTTTTGTTGAAGATCTTGAGGAAGTAATTTTACATTATCTTTCACTAGTTCCATCGCTTTTTTGGAACTGTCTAAGGAATAAACTGCTTTTGCTCCTCCATTTAATGCATAAATAGAGAACCCTCCTGAATAGCAAAATGTATTTAATATCACTTTGTCTTGACAGTATTCACCAAGTAATTTTCTATTCTCTCTTTGATCAATAAAAAAACCTGTTTTTTGACCAGTAACCCAATTGATTTTAAATTGATTACCATATTCTGAAGCTATTACATAGGTCGAGTCTCTTTTTTTAAGCAGATAGCTATTTTGAATTTGAAATTCTTCTTTTAAAACTTCGGGTAATGTATTTTCACTTTTATCATAAATAACATCAATTTCTGGTATTTGTTTCGCTATTGCTTTGCTAAAAATCTCCTTGAGTTTCCACATGCCTATAGAATGAAATTGCATTACAATTACATTTTCATATCGATCTATAATGCATCCTGGCATTTCATCTCCTTCTGCATGAACTAAGCGATAAATATTGTTTTTGCCATTGATTTCTAAAATATGTTGGCGTTGGGATATTGCTTTTTTAATTTTACCCTCCCAATATGCGTTGTCAATGGTCAATGGATTCAATTCGAAAATACGTATCGCTATGCTACCTTCGTTGTAATGACCATAGCCAAGAAATCCTCCTTTGTTACTTTTGATTTCAACAATATCGCCATTTGAAATGCCATTTTCCATGGCTTTTATCGCACCAGAAAAAACCCATGGATGTCTTCTTAATATTGATTTTTCTTTTGTGGGCTTTAAGGATATGGTTTTAAACATAAGATACTTTTATATCCGTTTATTAATTTAGCACACAAATTAAGTGATTTTATGAAGTTTGGCCAAGTAGATAACTTAGATAGTGTTGACTTTACCTATTCGGAAATACCACAAAAAACAAAAGAGAATTTAAAACGTACAAAAAGTGACAATAAAATTCATTTTTTCTTTGGAGCACCTGGATGGTCCGATGTCAATTTTAAGGGAAGTATTTATCCACTTAAAACTTCCTCAAATAAAATGCTTGTAGAATATGCTAAGCAATTTAATAGTATTGAGTTTAATGGTACAAGATATGGTGTGCCTAAATTAAAAGTGGCTCAAAATTGGAAAGAAAAAGTAGGTCCAAATTTTAAATTTTCATTAAAGCTTCCTCAGTTTATTACACATCGAAAAAACATTAATGATGTAGAAGCCTACCAAAAGATAGATGAGTTTTTGTTGTTGTGGAGTGAAATTGAAGAGTATTCCGGTATTAATTTCGCAGTAATGGCAAATTACTTTAGGTCAGAGCAATTCTATGAGTTAGATAAATTTATTCGCCATTGGCCAAATAAAGTGCCCTTAGCAATTGAATTAAGAGATCAGAGTTGGTATAATGATCCAAGAATAGTAAATAAATGGCATGAATTATTCATGGAGCATAATGTGATTCCTGTAGTTACAGACACCCCTGGTAGAAGAGATGTTATGCACTTTAATTTATCCAATAACCATTTATTCGTACGGTACGTTGGAGATTTTAAGCATAATTCAGACAAATTTAGAATTCTTCAATGGGTTGATAAAATGGTGGAGTTAGTGAATTGTGGAGTTGATCACATTTGGTTTTATGTTCACCAACCGGGTGAAAACAGAGAAAGAATATTACATTTTTTCAATTTTATGATTCCTTTGATCAATCAAGAATTGAACTTAGAAATAAAAGAGCTTAAAAATCACCGTCTTGCTTACACATAGCCCATGAGTTTATACACAATGTAACCAACAATTTCATGAAATAAAACTTTCCACTTGAATAATATGTTTGATTGCGGTATGATCAGGTACTCTAAATCAAAGTGAAATTCATCACTTAGTTTAACATATGGGTGAATATTCAAATTGGTTTTTTTGAAACAGGAAATAGATCTTCTCATATGATAATCTGATGTTATTAAAAGAAAAGATGATTTCTCAATATGAAGTTTTTCACAAGTCATTTCAGTGTAAAGTGCATTTTCGTGCGTGTTTTTAGATTTGTTTTCTATAATTATATTTTCTGTAGGAATACCTATGCGTACCAAATATGATTTTAAAATATCTGCTTCTTTCATGTTTGAATTTAAGCTACCTGATGCTCCAGTGATGATGATGTTTTTGATGATGTCTTTATGAAAAAGTTCAAGGGTATTTAGTAATCGGTCGTTATATTGATTGAATTCAATATTTTCTTCAGTTGAGTTAAGGCTAATCATACCACCTAGAAGTATACCATAATCAAATTTATGATCATTAATATAATAATCGATTTTCCATGAATCCATTACCAATTTATAAATAGGCGAACTGGTAAAAATGATAACTAAGATCAAAGCTGAGGCTAAATATCGAGGTCTTCTGTATTTTTTTTTGGCATATAGAGCTAGTAATAGCAAAATTATAATCCAAAAAAAGGGATCAACAGCAAAGGAAAGTATCTTGGAAAAAAAGAAAAACACTTTGGTAAATATCATTAGTTTTGGGCAAAATTATGTATTTTAAACAAAATAGAGACATACTTTATATTCTATAACTGATGGATCAAAAACCATATTTACCAAAACATAAAATTAGGATAGTAACTGCCGCCTCTTTATTTGACGGCCATGATGCAGCTATAAATATCATGAGACGAATTATTCAGTCTACTGGGTGCGAGGTCATTCATCTAGGTCATGATAGAAGTGTAGAAGAGGTAGTTGATTGTGCGATTCAAGAGGACGCTCAAGCCATCGCTATGACGTCATATCAAGGCGGTCACAATGAATACTTTAAGTACATGTACGATCTGCTTAAAGAAAAAAATGCTTCACATATTAAAATTTTTGGTGGTGGAGGTGGAACTATTCTTCCTGAGGAGATCGAGGAATTACATCATTACGGTATTGCAAGGATATATCACCCTGATGATGGTAGAGCCATGGGATTACAGGGGATGATAAATGATCTAGTAGAAAAAGCTGATTTTCCTACAGGGTCAAAGCTCAATGGCCAGCTAAATAACCTTGATCATAATAATCACTTAGCTATCGGACAAGTCATTTCATCAGCTGAAAATTACGGTGATCATTTTGAAAAAGATTTAGATGAACTGAAAAGTAAAGCTGATAAGAAAGATATTCCCATTTTAGGAATTACTGGTACCGGTGGAGCTGGTAAATCATCTTTAGTGGATGAACTGGTTAGACGATTTTTACTTGATTTCAAGGATAAGAAATTAGCCATTGTTTCGGTAGATCCATCTAAACGTAAAACGGGAGGTGCTTTACTTGGAGATAGAATCCGAATGAATGCTATCAATAACAAAAGAGTATACATGCGATCGCTTGCTACTAGGCAAAGTAATTTAGCTCTTTCCAAACATGTTTCACAAGCGCTAGATGTATTAAAATGTGCAGATTTTGATCTTATTATACTGGAAACATCAGGGATTGGTCAATCAGATACTGAAATATTGGATCACAGTGATGTCTCATTATACGTTATGACACCAGAATTTGGTGCGGCTACCCAGCTAGAAAAAATTGATATGCTTGATTTTGCCGATGTGGTGGCCTTAAATAAGTTTGATAAGAGAGGGGCATTAGACGCGATAAGGGATGTGAAAAAACAGTATAAGCGGAATCATAATTTATGGGATATAAATGACGATGATATTCCAGTGTATGGAACTATAGCTTCTCAGTTTAATGATCCTGGGATGAATAACCTATACAAACATCTTATGGATTTGGTAGATCAAAAAACCAAAACGGATTTAACGTCTACGTATGAAATTACAAAGGAAATGTCTGAAAAAGTATATGTAATCCCACCTAAAAGGGTTAGGTACTTATCGGAAATTGCTGAAAATAATCGAGCTTATGATGAACAACTTGAAAAGCAAATCAATTTAGCAGAAAAGTTATACGTATTACATAAAAGTCTTGAAGTATTAAAAGGGGAAGAAAATGGTGATGTTATTAACGTAATAAATGAAAAAATAAAGCAATTACAATTGGATTTTGATGCTCGTAATTGGAAAACTATTCAGGAATGGGATTCAAAATATCAATCTTATCAAAGAGAACAATTTATTTTTAAAGTTAGGGGGAAAGAATTAAAGGTTTCAACTAAAACTGAATCCTTGTCATTTTCAAAAATTCCTAAGGTAGCTCTTCCTAAATTATCAAGCTGGGGAGATATTATCAGATGGACAAATCAAGAAAATGTTCCTGGAGAGTTTCCTTTTACTGCGGGATTATTTCCATTCAAAAGAGAAGGAGAAGACCCAACTAGAATGTTTGCTGGAGAGGGTGGGCCTGAGAGAACCAATAAACGTTTTCACTATGTCAGTTTAGGTATGCCAGCTAAAAGATTATCTACTGCTTTTGATTCAGTCACACTTTATGGAAATGATCCAAATTTAAGACCTGATATATATGGGAAAATTGGTAATTCTGGAGTATCGATTTGTTGCCTAGATGATGCTAAAAAATTGTATTCAGGTTTTGATTTGAGTTCGCCAACTACATCTGTTAGTATGACCATAAATGGACCTGCACCTATGTTGTTAGGTTACTTTATGAACGCGGCTATAGATCAGAATTGTGAAAAATACATTAAGGATAATGGATTAGAATCTGAAGTTAATCAAAAAATTGATGAAATTTATAGTGGAAAAACAAGACCAGCTTACCAAGGTGACCTTCCAGAAGGAAACGATGGTCTAGGGCTTATGCTCTTAGGCGTTACAGGAGATCAAGTTCTGCCCGATTCAGTGTATAATAAAATTAAATCGGATACCTTATCTCAAGTAAGAGGGACAGTACAAGCTGATATACTAAAAGAAGACCAAGCACAAAATACGTGTATTTTTTCTACCGAGTTTGCCTTGCGATTAATGGGCGATGTGCAAGAATATTTCATTCACAATAAAGTAAGGAATTTTTATTCAGTCTCTATCTCAGGTTATCATATTGCAGAAGCAGGTGCTAATCCTATTACTCAATTGGCATTTACATTAGCTAATGGTTTTACCTATGTGGAATATTATTTAAGTAGAGGTATGTCTATCGATGATTTTGGTCCAAATCTGTCCTTTTTCTTTTCAAATGGAATTGACCCTGAATATGCGGTTATTGGTAGAGTGGCAAGAAGAATTTGGGCAAAGGCTATGAAAGTGAAGTATGGGGCTGGTGAAAGAGCACAAAAGCTCAAATACCATATTCAGACGTCAGGACGTTCATTACATGCTCAAGAAATCGATTTTAATGATATTAGAACTACCCTGCAGGCGCTATATGCCATATATGATAATTGTAATTCACTACACACAAATGCTTACGATGAGGCTATAACAACCCCAACAGAGGGCTCAGTCAGAAGGGCAATGGCCATTCAATTAATAATTAATAAAGAACTTGGACTGGCAAAAAATGAAAACCCCATGCAAGGTTCTTACATTGTGGAAGAGTTAACAAACTTAGTTGAGGAAGCCGTATTATTGGAATTTGACAGAATCAACGAAAGAGGTGGGGTGCTTGGTGCCATGGAAACCATGTATCAGAGAAGCAAAATCCAAGAAGAATCACTTCACTATGAAACACTAAAACATACGGGCGAATACCCAATTATTGGTGTGAATACATTTTTAGACTCAAAAGGTTCACCTACCATAGTTCCAGATGAGGTGATAAGAGCAGCTGAACAGGAAAAAAAGTACCAAATTAGTATGTTAGATAATTTACATCAAAATAAGTCAGAATTATCTTCTGAATCGCTACAACTTATTCAAAATGCGGCTATAAATCAAGAAAATATTTTTGAGGTACTGATGGAAGCTTGTAAGCATTGTTCATTAGGTCAAATAACCAATGCTTTATTTGAAGTTGGAGGACAATACAGAAGAAATATGTGATGCAAGATCATTTAATTATTTTTTTAAAAAACCCCATATTTAAAAAATTACAGGATTCAAAGAAATTAGATAATTGGGCTCGTTTCTTTGAGCTTTTAGAATATACATCATCAATAACATCAAGTATTAAAGCGCAAAGAAATTTATATTATGATGAATTTATAGAGAACGATGGGGTTTTTCATGATCAAATTTTTTCTAAAAAAATTCATACTTCTACTAATCCTAGACAACAATTAAAAGATGCGATAAAGGAATCTTTTGGACAATGGGCAAAAAAAGTAGTGTTTATGGGGGCAGATTCATTTGAGTTGACTTCCTCAGATATAGAGTTAGTTTTTAATCAGCTGGATCATCACCAAGCCGTGATTCTACCAGCCAAGAATAGTGGTATTTTACTATTTGGATTAACTGTATATAGAAGTGATGTATTCGAACACTTTCCATGGGAAACAGAAGATGATTTATTAGATACCATCATAAACTTACAACGTCATCACAATACGTATTGTGTTTTAGAAGCAAAAACAGCTTATGATTAAAAAAAATAAAGAGGTTGATGATTACATTTCTTCATTGGATTTGGGTAGACAAAGGGCTATATCTAGATTAAGAGATGGATTGCTATCTAATCTTCCAAGTGGGTTTGAAGAAGTTATTTCATACGGTATGATTGGTTATGTAGTACCTATATCGGTCTATCCTAATGGTTACCATGTTAAGAAAAACACTCCTTTACCATTTATCAATTTGGCATCTCAAAAAAATCACATTGGTTACTATCACATGGGGATTTACTGCGAGGAATTACTTTTTAAATGGTTTGTTAATGCATATAAATCATCCACTACGCATAAACTAGATATGGGAAAAAGTTGTGTCAGAATCAAAAAACTACATGATATTCCTTATGAAGTTTTTGATGAGTTAGCAAAAAAAATGTCTGTAAATGATTGGATTTCAGTGTATGAAAAAGCTCTTTTAAGAAAATGATGAGAGGCTAATAGTATTCATAACACCCAAGATCATTGGGTATATTTCTAGACCTTTCCAAAAGGTCTTCAATTACGGTAGAATTTACATTTCCTAAATTAATAAGATTAGAAGAATCAGTTAGTTCAAAATTCCATTCTTGAGGATTTACAAAATAAGTGTTGAGGTTTTGAAAACAATTACTAAAAAATGGGGAATTTGTCAAAGTGTCCTCCGTTTTTATCGCACAAAAATCAAAGATAAAGTTCGGATCTATTCCAGTATCAATTCTATCTAGGGTATCACAGATGATTTCGTTATTTCCATTTCCATCCACTACGCAATTAGAAAATATAGCAGAACTAAAAGGTCTAAATATGATATCATCATTGGTGCTCTTGTAGTAATCCTTAAAAACTAAGGAAGGGGTATTTCTAAAACCGCTCCAATAATTTGCAAAGGTGCAATGTTCAAATTGAACATTACCTCCTATGCTTACATAGGCAGAATAGTTGTTTGAATTACCGAAGAGACAATTAACTGCATTCACGTTTCCACCTTGAGTTAAAATATTAGCATACAATGAGTTATTTATTTTCACTTTATCTAAAAATACAAATTGATTATTATTTAATGTGTCAACTTGAATTCCAATAACTGCATTTTTAATTTCAGTGTGTGAAATGTGTGATTGAAGAGGTTGAATAAAATAAATTCCTCTCCACTGTCCAGCTACAGAATCAGCAGGGTAGAGTAAATAATCTTCAGTTCTGTCTTGTTGAAAAATTACAGGGTTATTTAATGTTCCATTTACTTCAAGCGTACTCTTGTAGATTAATAGAGCAGCATTGGCATGACCATGAATTTTAGTCCCCTCTTGAATTACTAGTGTTTTCCCAGAATCTAAGTTAGGATAACCTACAGCTGCAATTCCATAAATAACATGTGGTTTGTCGTTAATCCATTGTCCTTCAATCAACTCATTCACATGGAAATAGGCATCCTGTCCCCAAGCATTCAAAACAACTTGGTGTTCATTTCCATTGGTATTAAATTCAATTTTATCTTCAACTATAAAAGGAAGATTTTGTCCATTAGGGTCGATGGTAACTTCTACAAAAATAAAGATACTATCTCCAGGTAGTATTTCTATCTCTTCAAAATCAACGCCTGATACCCCATCTACATTAATTCTAAATGGGGAGTTTGTTCCTTGCTCCAAATGAATTGAAGAAATGGTGAGTATACCATTATATTTATTATAGCACTTGAATTGTTTGGTTGTTGAACCTATAGTAGTAAATATAGTGTCAAAAAGTACCGTATCTATCGAGGTGTCAATATTAAATTGTGTGCCTGTTAAATATTGATTTTTTTGACAACCTTGTAGGGTGCTTAAAAAAATAAAAAACAAAAAATATGTATAAAATGCCTTTCTCAATATTTTTGCAATATATACAACTGAAAAAACATAAAATTATTTTAGCCAATATAATTTTTGAAAATTTAATTTAAACATTAAATTTGCACGCTCAATTTAGAAAAATGAAAAAAGGAATACACCCAGATGATTACAGATTAGTAGTTTTTAAAGACATGTCAAACGATTATGCTTTTCTAAGCAGATCTTGTGCTCCATCAAAAGATACTGTAAAGTGGGAAGATGGTAATGAATACCCACTAATCAAGCTTGAGATTTCACATAAATCTCATCCGTTTTTCACTGGTAAAATGCAATTTGTTGATACAGCTGGTAGAGTTGATAAATTCAGAAACAGATACGCAAAACAAAAAAAGTAAAACTTTTGTATAGAATTATTAAATTAACCTCCTCATTGGAGGTTTTTTTTTGTCCTAATTATTAAATATGAATTATACGCTCTTTGATGGTCAATTTCACCAAAAGCTCAAACCGCTTACAT
Organism: Crocinitomicaceae bacterium; assembly: GCA_038134525.1. Taxonomy (GTDB): domain Bacteria; phylum Bacteroidota; class Bacteroidia; order Flavobacteriales_D; family Parvicellaceae. The sequence continues at coordinate 27,986 of JAYPVI010000019.1, read as the reverse complement.
TTACTAAACCAGTTTCTTCCCTTAGAATAGGTTTCCACACAATTAAAGAAAAATGGGAAGCTTATTTACAACAAGAGGTAGGGATAAGAACTAAGGATTATCTGGCATTAAAATTTAAATCAATTTCTTCGGAATCTCATTGTGGTATTTGTGCTGCATTAATCCCTAATGAAGAATTAGTTTCAACAATTTTAGATTTAGAAGAGAAAACCATAATGATTCACGATAATAAAGTTTTAGCCATTAAACCGCTTCCAGATGAGGGAGTTAATTTGGAGAAAACCTTAAATGATTACAAAAAGGTTACTTTCCTTGGTGAGTATGACTTAATAGAGCGTCCTATGGATATTTTTATACTAAATGAAAAGGAAATCAATAATGATCTTAAAAGTTTAGCTACGGATAAAATAAAGAGAAAAACGTTCGGATTTCATAATACCATAATTGGAAATCAAGTATATATTGAAGATGGAGCTAAAGTTCAAGGTGCTTTCCTAAATAGTGAAGATGGTCCTATTTACATAGCTAAAGGAGCCGAAATAATGGAAGGTTCTTTGGTAAGAGGGCCATTTGTAATGCACGAAGGTTCAGTGTTGAAGCTAGGTACAAAAGTATATGGAGCTACTTCCATAGGTCCCTATTGTAAAGTGGGTGGAGAAGTAAACAATGTGGTATTTCAAGGTTTTTCGAATAAGGCTCACGATGGGTTCGTTGGTAATAGCGTGATTGGTGAATGGTGTAATATGGGGGCGGATACCAATACATCTAATCTTAAAAATAATTATGGTGAAGTAAAATCGTGGGATTATTACACTAAAAGTTATAAATCAACGGGTACAAAATATTGTGGTCTAATAATGGGTGATCATTCAAAATGTGGTATTAATACCATGTTTAATACAGGTTCAGTGGTGGGTGTTTTTGCAAATATTTTTGATGCAGGCTTTCCTCCTAAATTTGTTCCCTCATTTTCTTGGGGTGGCAAATCTGGATTTGAAAATTATGATTTAAAGAAGGCTATTGAAGTTGCTAAAATGGTGATGGCAAGAAGAAATATAGAATTAGATAAGAATACAATAGATATTTATCATAATATTCACAGCATAATTAGTGCTTAAACAGTTTGGCATATCAATTGAGTAATATTTAATTGATAAAGATGTTTAACCTGTATTCAAAAAATTATGTATATAATTATTAGTTTAAATAAGTCGGGTTTTAAGACATATTGTCATCAAAAATAAAAAAATACAATATGAGTGACTTTTTAGCAGATAGTGAATGGATGGGGTTGTCTGATGTGATCGAAACCGACACGGAGTTCATTCCTTTAATATCACCTGAAGACGAAGATAGAATGAATCTTGAGGAGGTTCCGGATAAGTTGCCCATTTTACCGCTCAGGAATAACGTGTTGTTTCCAGGTGTTGTTATACCCATAACTTTAGGCAGAGATAAGAGCATTAAGCTAATTCAAGACGCCTACAAGGGGAATAAAATAATTGGTGTTGTTTCACAGATAGATTCAAATATTGAGGAGCCTCAATATACTGATTTGTTTAAAATTGGAACGGTTGCACAAATTATCAGAATGTTAAAAATGCCTGATGGAAGTAGCACTATTATAATTCAAGGTAAGAAACGACTTAAATTAGTTGAAGAACTTTCAGTGGACCCTTATTTAGTAGCTAAAATTGAAGAGTTTGAAGAAAAGAGACTCAAAAGGATGTCAAAGGAATCCATTGCATTATTTGATAGTTTAAAAGATTTGGCTCTAAACATCATCAAAAACTCTCCAAATATCCCTTCAGAAGCAGCATTTGCGATTAAAAATATTGAAAGTCCAAACTTCTTAGTGAATTTCATTAGCTCTCACATGAATGCTGAAGTTGATCAGAAACAAAAAATGTTGGAGGAACCAGATATTCATAAACGTGCACAACTCTTGATGAAGCATCTAAATAAAGAGCTTCAGATGTTAGAGTTGAAAAATGATATTCAAACACGTGTAAAATCTGATCTAGATCAGCAACAAAAAGAATTTTTCCTTCATCAACAAATGAAGGAAATTCAAAATCAGTTAGGAGAAAACCCTGTTCAACAGGAGATAAATGAACTAAGAGAAAAGTCAAAATCAAAAAAGTGGTCAAAGGAGGTTAAAAAAGTTTTTTCTAAAGAATTGGATAAATTAGAAAGGATGAACCCTTCTGGTGCTGAATATGGAGTTCAAATAAATTATTGTCAGTTGCTTATTGATTTGCCATGGGGTGAGTACACCAGTGATCAATTTAATTTAAAGAAAGTACAAAAAATCTTAGATCGAGATCATTTTGGTCTTGACAAGGTGAAAGAACGTATTGTTGAATACTTGTCTGTATTGAAATTAAAAGGAGATATGAAATCTCCAATTCTTTGTCTATATGGGCCTCCAGGTGTTGGTAAAACATCTCTTGGGAAATCAATTGCAGAGGCAATTGGCCGAAAGTATGTTAGGATGTCTCTTGGTGGTTTACATGATGAAGCAGAGATTAGAGGCCACAGAAAAACCTATATAGGTGCTATGCCAGGAAAATTAATTAATAATTTAAAAAAGGCTGGAACTTCAAATCCTGTATTTGTATTGGATGAAATAGATAAGATAGGTAAGTCTGGTCATGGTGATCCTTCTTCTGCATTACTTGAGGTGTTAGATCCAGAGCAAAATGACACCTTTCAAGACAATTTTGTGGAAATTGAATATGACTTGTCAAAAGTTTTATTTATTGCTACTGCGAATGATTTGTCCACTATTCAGCCAGCGTTGAGAGATCGAATGGAGATCATTCCCATAAATGGCTATACCATTGAAGAAAAGGTTCAAATTGCTAAAAAGCATTTAATTCCCAAGCTAGTGAAGGATCATGGCATCAAGGAAAGTGATATTAAAATCAGTCAAAAATTACTTGAAAAAGTGATCATGTCTTATACCAATGAAAGTGGAGTTAGAGGGTTGGAGAAGAAATTGGCAAAATTGGTAAGAATAAGAGCAAAGGAGATTGCTTTTGAAGAATCGTTTTCTATTGCAATTGATCATGAATTCGTATTGAAATCTTTAGGTCCAGGAATGGATCCTAGTAAATATTCTCAACACTTAATTCCTGGAGTTGTCACTGGTCTTGCTTGGACAAGAACAGGAGGCGATATTTTGTTTGTAGAAACTTCTAAAACAAAGGGTAAAGGAAAGTTAACACTTACTGGAAACCTTGGTGATGTTATGAAGGAATCAGCTGTAATTGCTCTTGAGTACTTAAAAGCCAATGCCTCAAAATTCGGTTTTACTCAGTTAGATATTGACGAAAGTAATTTTCATATTCATGTTCCGGAAGGTGCCACACCTAAAGATGGTCCCTCAGCAGGTGTAACAATGATAACGGCTTTAGCATCAGCTATTTCAAACAAAAAGGTAAAAAAGTTCCTTGCCATGACAGGTGAAGTAACTTTAAGAGGGGATGTATTGCCGGTAGGGGGAATAAAAGAAAAAATATTAGCCGCAAAGCGGGCAGGGATCAAATACATATTACTACCAGATGCTAATAAAAAAGATGTTGATGATATCAAGCCAGACTATTTAAAAGGTTTAGACTTTAAGTACGTTAAGAAAATGGAAGACGTGATTCAATTTTCATTGAATTAATAGGACTTTTAAATATCATTAATTTAAATTCAAAGACTAGTGTTAATAAGTTACTCTGTCCATAAGGAGTAATTTCTTCATAAATGCTAAATTTAGCGTTACATAGTTTTTATTTATGTCAGATAACGAAGTTAATTATACGGAAGATAACATACGTTCCTTAGATTGGAAAGAGCACATCAGAATGAGGCCTGGGATGTATATTGGGAAGCTTGGTGATGGTTCCTCTTCTGATGATGGGATTTATGTGCTTGTTAAGGAGGTAATGGACAATTCTATTGACGAATTTGTTATGGGAAATGGTAAAAAAATTGACATCAGTATTAACAACGATCTAGTTGAAATAAGAGATTATGGAAGGGGCATACCGCTAGGTAAAGTCAAAGACGTAGTTTCTAAAATGAATACGGGTGGAAAATACGATTCAAGAGCTTTTAAAAAATCTGTTGGTTTAAATGGAGTTGGAACCAAAGCGGTTAATGCACTTTCAATTGATTTTTCGGTTGAATCTATTCGAGAAGGAGAGTTGAAAAAAGTTTCTTTTACAAGGGGTGAGGTAGTAAAAGATTTCCCACTAGAAAAAACTACTCAGAATAATGGTACTAAGGTGTTGTTTTCTCCAGATAAAGATATTTTTAAAAAATACAAGTTTAGAGATACCTATTTAGAAAAAATGTTTTGGAACTATTGTTATCTCAATAGAGGCTTAACCTTAAACTATAACGGTAATAAATTTGTTTCAAACAACGGTTTAAAGGATTTACTAGAGGCCAATATGGACGGGTCTCCATTGTACCCCATTGTACATCTTGAAGGTGATGATATTGAAGTGGCTTTCACCCATTCTAGAGGTTATGGTGAAGATTATTCCTCTTTTGTAAATGGACAACATACAACTCAAGGTGGTACTCACCAAAGTGCATTTAGAGAAGCAGTAGCTAAGGTTATAAAAGATTTTTTCAATAAATATGAACCAGTAGATATTAGACAAGGAATAGTAGCTGCAATTAGCATTAAAGTAATAGAACCTGTATTTGAATCACAAACAAAAACTAAATTAGGGTCAACCGAAATTGAGCCAGATGGTCAGTCTGTAAGAGGCTTCGTTATGGATTTCTTAAAGGAGAAATTAGATAATTTTCTTCACAAAAATCCTGATGTGGTGCAATACATGGAGAATAAGATAAAACAGTCTGAAAAAGAGAGAAAAGAATTATCTGGAATTAGAAAACTAGCTAGAGAACGTGCTAAAAAAGTAAGTCTTCATAATAAGAAATTAAGGGATTGTAAAATTCATTTTAATGATTTTAAAAGCGATAAAAGAGAAGATACTTCTATATTCATTACAGAAGGTGACTCTGCAAGTGGTTCGATTACCAAATGTAGAGATGTAAAGACTCAGGCTGTATTTAGCCTAAGAGGAAAGCCATTGAACTCTTTTGGATTAACAAAGAAAGTGGTGTACGAAAATGAAGAGTTCAACTTGATCCAAGCTGCCTTGAATATCGAAGAGGATATGGATAACCTTAGGTACAACAAGATTATTATTGCCACAGATGCTGATGTCGATGGTATGCACATCAGGTTATTGCTATTGACTTTTTTCTTGAGGTTTTTTCCAGATTTAGTTAAAAAGAATCATGTTTTCATACTACAAACGCCTCTATTTAGAGTCAGGAATAAGAAAGAAACTCGATATTGTTACTCAGATGAAGAAAAGGACCGTGCACTTAAAGATTTAGGTAAAAATCCAGAAATAACAAGATTTAAGGGGCTTGGTGAAATATCTCCTGATGAGTTTAAACATTTTATAGGTGATGACATGAGACTTGAACCCGTTGTTTTAACAAAAGACAAATCTATTGATGAAATTTTGGAATTCTATATGGGGAAAAACACACCTGATAGACAAGATTTTATTATTGATAACTTAAAAGTTGAAGAAGATTATTTTGAAGAAGAAAAAGAGTTGACATGAGTGAACTAGAGGATAATATAGAGGACAATTTAGAATCAGGCGAAGATCACATTATTTCCTTATCAGGAATGTATAAGGAATGGTTTTTAGATTACGCCTCTTATGTCATATTGGAAAGAGCAGTCCCTGCTATTGAAGATGGTTTTAAACCTGTACAAAGGCGAATTCTTCACTCAATGAAAGAGTTAGATGATGGTCGATATAATAAGGTAGCCAACATTATAGGTAATACCATGAAATATCATCCTCATGGAGATGCTTCAATTGGAGATGCTATTGTTCAAATAGGTCAAAAGAATTTATTAATAGATTGTCAAGGTAACTGGGGAAATCTCTTAACTGGTGATGGTGCTGCAGCTCCTAGGTATATTGAAGCAAGAACAACAAAATTCGCTAATCATGTTTTATATAATTCAAAAACTACGAATTGGCTAAGTTCCTACGATGGTAGAAATAAAGAACCTCAATATCTTCCGGTTAAATTCCCTGTTTTATTAAACCATGGTGCTGAAGGAATAGCAGTGGGTCTTGCTTGTAAAATATTACCACATAATTTTATAGAACTTATTGATGCCAGTATAAATTCACTCAGAGGAAAAAAAGTAGAAATCTTCCCCGATTTTCCTAATGGTGGATTAGCTGATTTCACCCAATATAATGATGGTCTAAGAGGGGGTAAAGTACGTGTTCGAGCAGGAATTGAAAAATTAAATAACAAAACATTAATAATTAACCAAGTTCCATTTGGAACAACTACTGATTTATTAATAGAATCTATTGTTCGTGCAACAGAAAAGAATAAAATAAAGGTCAAAAAAATTGAAGATAATACTGCTGCTGAGGCAGAGATATTGATTCATCTACCCGCAGGATTTTCTCCAGATAAAATGATAGATGCCTTGTATGCATTTACCAATTGTGAAATGTCAATTTCGCCAAATGCTTGTGTAATTGAAAACAATAAACCTGTTTTCATAGGAGTTTCTGAAATATTAAAAAGATCCACTCAAAGAACGGTTGAATTACTGAAGTTAGAGCTAGAAATCAAGTTAGATGAATTAGAAAATCAATGGCACTGGCTTTCTTTAGAAAGAATTTTTATTGAAAATAGAATCTATAGAGATATTGAAGAAGAGGAAACTTGGGAAGGAGTACTTGGAGCTATTAAGAAAGGTTTAAAACCACACATAAAATCGCTTAAAAAAGAGGTTTCTGAAGACGATATTGTTAAATTAACCGAAATCAGAATTAAACGTATTTCCAAGTTTGATAGTGACAAGGCAGAAGATAATCTGTTGAAAATTGAGGAGAGTATTGGTCAAGTAAAGCACAACTTAGCTCATTTAATTGATTATGCAGTTGACTATTATAAAGACTTAAAAGATAAATATGCAGTTGGAAAAGAGAGAAAAACAGAAATCAGGGTTTTTGATAATATCGCTGCCCAAAAAGTAGTTGTCTCAAACAAAAAGCTGTACGTAAATAAAGAAGAAGGTTTTATTGGATGGGCCTTAAAAAAAGATGAATTTGTCGAGGATTGTTCTGATTTAGATGATATTATTATTTTCTTCGAAAATGGTAAAATGATTGTAACCAAGATAGCGGATAAAAAATTTGTTGGGAAAGGTATAATTTATACTGCAGTATGGAAAAAAGGTGATGAAAGAACTATATATCATCTAATTTATCAAGCAGGCAAAATGGCTCCTTCTTATATGAAAAGATTTGCAGTAAGTTCAATTACCAGAGACCGCGAATATGATTTAGTTGGAAATTCCAGCAATCCAAATATTCATTATTTCTCTGTTAATCCTAATGGGAGAAGAGAATCTGTATCCATAAAACTAAGACCAAGACCAAAATTGAAAAAATTGAGAATGGAAATAGATTTTGCTGAGTTAATGATTAAGGGGAGAGCATCAAAAGGTAATTTGGTGACCAAGCATCTAATATCTAAAGTGGAACAAAAAGATGTTGGCGGTTCAACACTTTCTGCTAGAAAGATTTGGTGGGATGAAGTGGTTTCCAGACTTAATAATGAGGGTAGAGGTAAGCTATTAGGTAGTTTTAAGGGTGATGATAAGATTCTTACTGTTTATGCATCAGGGCATTATCTACTTTCAAACTTTGAATTATCTAATAAGTTCAGTGATGATCTTATTCATGTAGAAAAATGGCACCCTGATCGACCTATTGCCTGTGTGTATTGGAATGAGGCAAGACAAATGTTTTTTGTAAAACGATTTAAGGTAGAGACATTAACTAAAAAAAATCTATTTATTGGAGAAAAAGATGCGCTTACTGTTGTTTCAACTGATTATAAACCTAAAGTTAATATTTCATTTAATAAGCGTTTAAAAGAAACAAAAGACCTTAGAGATAAAGTAATTGAATTGAATGATGTAATTGAAATAAAAGGAGAGAAAGCACAAGGAAATCAACTCACAAGACATAAAGTAAAGGATGTTAAGTTAATGGAAGTTATTGATGGAGAGGAATGGCCGGCAGAATTTAACAACGAAAAGTCACAATTTCTGGAAGATGATCAAACTGATAATTCTATAAATGAGGTTAATGAAGATGTTCAATTGAAGGATAATCAAAATGAAATATCCAATGATAAAACCACAATTGAAAAAATATCATCAGAAAAAACAAATAATGAACAACCAATAGAAGTTGAGTGGGATATTGATGATGATCAACAAGAGCCAGATGACAATGGACAAATTAAGATTTTTTAAATCATGAAACTTTTTACTTTTTTATTGGCATCTTTATTTCTTTCAGGATTTGCTCAAGACCCCTTATCAGATACCATTAAAAAATTAGATTCTCTTTCAGTCGTTAAAAAAGAACAAAATCCAAATTACTTTGGTTTTAACATTACTCCTCTAATGTCAGGAATTACAACCTCTTCAAATGATTATAATGTTAAAATCGGAGCCGTTTATAAGCATAATTTTGGATATAAAAACCTGAGATTTGCTGTTAATTATTTAACAGAAGGAAGTAATTCGTTTTATGACTATTATATCCCTTTAAATACATCTGATACATCAATTGTATACCGTTATTTTGAATCCAATTATCATCACTATGATTTTAGAATTGGATTTGAAGAGCTAAGAGGTTATTCTAATACTCGTGTCCATGTTGGTGCAGATTTAATCATTGGAACTGGCAAGCAGGAATCTAAGTATTTTCATCGGCTTTTTGTTTTGGATTCCAATAATAGATATGCTTTAACATCATCCTCAAATAGTCAAAATATTGATCAACTCTTACAGACTGAAGGAAATAGGACTTCTTCCTATTTAATTACAGGAGTTGATGTCTCTTTTGGCTTTGATTGGGTGCTAAATGAAGATTTTTTACTCACTTTTCAAATCACACCTCAATTTAATTATTACATATTTAGGTCTGAAATTGTAGTTGATCCATATCAGGAATACATACAATATGGGGACTATGCAGATTTTAAACTTGGTTACTTGGATTTAAACCTGATTTACAAGTTCTAATTTACAAGTGCCTTTGATTTAGGTGCCGAATCAAGTATGGTTTGACTAGCTTTATCTTCAAATTTTTTGAAGTTTTTGTTGAATTCATCAGCTAGATCAAATGCCTTATTTTCATAAGAAGATTTATCATCCCATGTATTTATTGGATTTAGTACTTCATAAGGAACATTTGGACAGCTTAAAGGCATTTTAAGACCAAAAACCGGATGTATTTGATAATTAACTTTGTTTAAATCTCCGTTTAATGCAGCTGTAATCATGGCTCTAGTGTAGGACAATTTCATTCTGTTGCCAACTCCGTATGGTCCACCAGTCCAACCAGTGTTTACTAACCATACGTTTACATTAGTAGAATCCATTTTTTCACCTAACATTTCAGCATATTTAGTAGGGTGAAGAGGTAAAAAAGGTGCGCCAAAACAAGCAGAGAATGCGGTTACAGGTTCAGTAATTCCTTCCTCAGTACCAGCTACTTTAGCCGTGTAACCTGAAATGAAATGGAACATGGCCTGTCCTTTAGTTAATTTAGAGATAGGAGGTAGAACACCAAAAGCGTCTGCAGTTAAAAAGAATATATTTTTTGGATTCATTCCTTTTGAACCATGAGCTATATTATTTATGAAATTAATTGGATAACTAACTCTTGTGTTTTCGGTAATGTCACCTTTTGAAAAATCAACTTGGTCAGAATCAGTTTTAAAAATAACATTTTCAAGTATGGCACCAGGTTTTATCGCATTCCAAATGTCTGGTTCTTTTTCTTCACTCAAATCAATACATTTAGCATAACAACCACCCTCAAAATTAAAAACAGTATCATTTGACCAACCGTGCTCGTCATCTCCTATGAGCATTCTGTTTGGATCAGCAGATAAGGTAGTTTTTCCCGTTCCTGATAAACCAAAGAAAATAGCGGTATCTCCATTTTTTCCTAGATTGGCAGAACAATGCATGGAAAGGGTATTTTTTTGATGTGGTAATACGAAATTAAGTACAGAGAAAATTCCTTTTTTAATTTCACCAGTATAGCCAGTACCACCAATAAGGATCATTTTTTTTGTAAAGTTGATGATGGCAAAATTTTCTTGTCTTGTGCCGTCTTTATTTGGATCAGCTTTAAAACCTGGTGCATTTATGACATGCCATTCAGGTAGGAAATCATTAAGCTCTTCCGGCTTTGGATCTATGAACATATTACTGGCAAATAGATTTGACCATGGATATTCATTGATTACTCTTAAATTAAGTTGATATTCTGGCAAAGAACAAGCATAAGCATCTCTTACGTAAACTTCTTTCCCTTTGAAATAAGCCATCATCTTATTATAGATACTATCGAAATTTCTTTCTTCAAATGGAATATTGATATCTCCCCACCATACTGAATCTTTAGTGATGTTATCTTTTACTATAAATCTATCCTTTGGGGATCTGCCAGTAAATTTTCCTGTGTTAATAGCTAAGGCACCTGAGCTTGCAATACGCCCCATTCCTTTATTAACTGAAATTTCTGTAAGAGCTGATGGAGAAAGATTCCAATGTACTTTTGAGATTTCTTTTATTCCTAGTTCTGAAAGATTATCTGTACTAGGGGGTGTTCCGAAAATATCCATAAAAGAGTTTTAAAAACTTAGACAAAGTTAAACAAAGGCTAATGGAATAGTCGGTTTTATAATTTTAAATATCCACAAAATTTCAAGATTTAAACAAATTTCATTTCATTTATGTCAATTATACTAAAATGATATTTTAAACAATACAAGAAATGAATAATTTCAGAACAGAAGTACCCATTCTAAAATCAAATCTTTCTTTAGATCATTATAATCCTATTTTATCCTATGGTTCTTGTTTTGCCCACGAGATTTTTAATAAATTAAAATTATTTGGTTTTTACACTAAGCACCCTGGGGGTGTAATTTATAATCCTCTTTCAATTGCATCTTTAATAAATAGATCACTAGAAAATGATCAATTTATCAAAGATGATCTTGTACAGTACAGAAAAACCCATTTCAGTTGGTATCATAATGGTAAAGATTATCATAGTGAATCTGTAGAAAAGTTATTACAACATTTAAATGATGAAAATAAATCAGTAAAAGTATTATTGAAAAACAAGCCTGTCATAATGGTTACTTTTGGAACAGCCTATGTATATGAGCTAAAATCTTCTAAACAATTAATTGCAAATTGCCATAAACAAAAACATGATCTTTTTCACAAGAGAAAACTCAGTATAGAAGATATTATAACTCCATGGGTTAGTTTATTAGAAAAATTAGATGCAAAATTTATATTTACAGTTAGTCCAGTTAGGCATCTTAAAGAAGGATTAATTGAAAATAATAGAAGTAAATCCACTTTGATATCTGCAGTAGATGGGCTTATTTCAAAATTTCCTGAAAAGGCAGAGTATTTTCCAAGCTATGAGATCCTAATTGATGAACTTCGTGATTATCGTTTCTATGCTTCAGATTGGATACATCCTAGCAAAGAAGCGGTTGATTATATCTGGGAGAAATTTTCCAGGTCTTTTATTGCTGATTCTAGTCAAGCTTTAATACTTGAAATTGAAAAAATAAGAAAAGGGTTAAATCACAAAATCTTATATGAAATTGATACGGAGTTCTACAAAATGTTACTTAAAAAAATAGAATTAGTAAAACCGAAAACTCCACATTATGCATGGGAGCACGAAATTGCATTTATTCAACAATATTTAGCTGACTAGATTGATGTCAAAGTCATTTAATGTACTTAATACAGAATATGCCTGATCATGCCATTTTTCAGCTGGTGATAACCTATCTGGCACTAGAATTACTTTCATACCAGCAGCAATTCCAGCTTCCATTCCTGCTTTAGAATCCTCCAATACCAAACATGATGAAGGATCTATTCCTAGCTTTTCAGCCGTAGTAAGAAATACTTGAGGATCAGGTTTCCCCTTTTCTTCAAATTCTGCAGAATGAATGACTTCAAAATAGGATTGAATTTTTATCTTATTAAGAACCGTTTCAATTAGCTTCATAGAGGAAGAGGAGGCGAGAGCCAATGGAATATGATGATTTTTAAGTTTATTTATGGTGTCAATTACTCCAGGTAAGGGTTTGCCTTCAGATTGAATAAGTTTGTCCATTCTTTCTGTAATATCATATACTACATCTTGGATAGTTGGGCTATTCCATTTGAAACGGTTATGCCAAAATTTGACAACTTCATCAATTCGCATTCCTTTTGTGGATTCACACATCTCGTAGGTGAAATCATAACCAATACAACCAAAGGCATCGATTTCTGCTCTTTTCCACAGCGGTTCAGAGTCTATAATTAAGCCGTCCATGTCAAATATAACGGCTTTACTCTTTCCACTCATTTTATCCTAAAAAAGGATATCTGTAGTCTGTTACAGGAACAAGAGCCTCTTTTATTGTTCTTGGAGAAACCCATCTCAACAGATTAAGATACGATCCTGCTTTATCGTTAGTGCCTGATCCTCTAGCTCCGCCAAAAGGTTGTTGACCAACTACGGCTCCAGTTGGCTTGTCATTGATGTAAAAATTTCCAGCTGCGTTTTCTAGTTTTTTCATCGCATGTTGTAGGGCATATCTGTCTTGACTATAAACAGCACCAGTTAACGCATATTCTGAAGTGTTGTCAACCACATCTAATATTTGATCAAAGTCTTCGTCATTATAGGTAAAAACCGTTACAACAGGACCAAATATTTCTTCACACATGGTTTTAAATTTAGGATCAGTTGTGCTAACTACAGTGGGTTCAATAAAATAACCTTTGCTTTTATCATAATTTCCACCTACTAAAATTTCAGCATCATTAGCCCTTTTTATGTGATCAATATATCCAGCAATTCTATCAAATGCCTGTTCGGAAATCACGGCATTAACAAAGTTCGAAGGATCAGCCGTACTTCCCATTTTAAAAGATTTTACGTCTTCAATTACTTTGTTGAGTATTGGCTCAGAAATAGATTTTGGTAAATAAACTCTTGATGCTGCAGAGCATTTTTGTCCTTGAAATTCAAAAGCTCCTCTAGAGATTCCAGCCGCAACAGCCATAGGATCAGCTGATGGGTGAGCTACAATAAAGTCTTTTCCTCCAGTTTCACCCACTATTCTAGGATATGATTTGTACGTGTCAATATTATTACCTATAATCTTCCATAGGTTTTTAAATACAGCTGTTGAACCCGTAAAGTGAAGACCAGCAAATTCGGGATGATTAAAAACAACTTCACCGGCTTCTGGACCATCTGCTACCACCATATTGATAACACCATCTGGAAGACCAGCTTCTTTAAATAGTTTCATAATTACATGCGCTGAATACATTTGTGTTTCTGCTGGTTTCCAAACGATCACATTTCCCATCATAGCTGGTGCTGCACATAAATTGGCTGCAATTGCAGTAAAATTAAATGGAGTAATTGCAAAAATAAACCCTTCTAATGGCCTGTATTCCAGTCTATTGATGATTCCATCTGCAGATTCAGGCTGTTCGGCATAGATTTGTTGCATGTAGGCCACATTAAATCGTAAAAAATCAATTAATTCACACGCTGCGTCAATTTCTGCCTGAAAAACATTTTTTGATTGCCCCAACATAGTAGCGGCATTCATTTCATCACGATAAGGACCTGCTAACAAATCGGCTGCTTTTAAAAATATAGTAGCTCTGTTTTCCCATGGTATGGACGACCATTCTTTTCTTGCAGCTAATGCTGCAGAAATGGCATCTTGCACATGTTGTTTGCTTCCCATGCTAAAATGACCTAGTACATGCTGATGATCGTGAGGAGGATTCATTGGAAGTTTTTCTTCTGTGGTTATCTCCTTGTTACCAATATAAAGTGGAACATGTATAGGGTCTTGGTGGTACATTTGATTGTACTTTTCCAAAAGAGATTCACGTTGAGAAGACCCTTTTACATAACTGTTAACGGGTTCGTTTTCTGGAAATGGCATTTGGTATATTCCTTTAGGCATGGGTATTTTTTTTAATTTGTGCAAATTTAAAATTTATCTCTTTACAAGTAAATTGATATATTTAAAATGATCTAATTTTAATGTATGTATACACCATTCCTTGCTAATACAACTAATCAACCTTTTGGAATTGAGGTAGTTAGCGCTAATGGTATTTATCTAAAAGATCGAGAGGGTAAAAGATACATTGATTTAATTTCAGGAATTGCTGTTTCTAATTTGGGTCATCAAAATGAGCATATTAAAAGTGCTCTGCTAGATCAGTTAAATAAGCATTTACATGTAATGGTTTTTGGTGAATTTAGCCAAGAAGTGCAAAATAAATTAGCTCAAAAATTAGCTTCTTTTCTTCCGGAGAGTTTGAATTGTTTATACGTGGTCAATTCGGGAACAGAGGCTAATGAAGCTGCCCTTAAGTTAGCCAAACGAGCAACTGGAAAAACAAGATTGGTTTCCTTTAAAGGGGCTTATCATGGATCAACTCATGGTTCGTTGAGTGTTTCTGGAAATGAACAAAAGAAAAATGCTTTTAGACCTCTATTGCCTGATGTCATGCAGTTGCCCTATAATGATTGTGATGCTCTAGATAGCATAGATCATCAAGTGGCTGGAGTTATTATAGAACCCATTCAAGGAGACGCTGGAGTAAGAATTCCTTCAAAAGAGTTTATGGCAAAACTCAGAAAAATATGTGATGAACATTGTATATTATTAATAGCTGATGAAATTCAAACTGGCTTTGGAAGAACGGGAAAGTTATTTGCGTATGAACATTTTGATATTGTTCCTGATATCATGACTATAGGTAAGGCTTTCGGGGGAGGTATGCCAATTGGAGGATTAGTTACCAGTCAAAAAATCATGTCGCTATTTACTTCTAATCCGCCATTGGGTCACATTACCACTTTTGGGGGGCATCCCATGTGTTGTGCAGGTGCCTTAGCAGGATTAGAAGTCCTAGAAAATGAAAATATAGTTTCTAACGTGGAACAGAAGGGTGTTCTTATTGAAACCCTGTTAAATCATAAGCTGATTAAAGAAATAAGGAGAATGGGATTGTTTTTTGCTATAGAACTTGAAAATCCAGCTATTGTTCAAAAGGTAGTGGAAGGCTGTAAGGAAAAGGGACTACTAAGTTTTTGGTTTCTTTCTTGTCCGGAAAGTTTTAGAATTGCACCACCTTTAATTATTACAGAAGATGAGATTAAAACATCCTGTTCTATTATTTTGGAAGTGATGGACCAATTATCTTAATATTTTTTGAATACAGTCTTTGAGTGCTTCTACATCATATTGGTTATTAAACACATTTAAAGACACTCTTATATAAGAACCTCTTAGAGACACATATATATTGTTTTTTTCTAACGTAGTTTTCATGGCTTCAGGGCTTACCTTTTCAGGAAGTTTTAAGGAAAATAGGTGAGGGTAGGTATAATCATTTTCTTCAAACCTTATTCCAATGGGCAACAATTCATTTTTGATTTCAGAAAAAAGGGAATAGCAATAGTTGTGAATTTGCTGTACACCCCATTGTTGAATTTGTTTCAACCCCTCAATTAAAATAGGGGTAAGTAGAAAATTACTAGTTTGCCCTACGTTAAATCGGGAAGAGTCTGGTTTGTATGTAGGGTCGTACTCTGTTATTTTACTAAATTCCATGGCGTTAGTTCGGTTCATCCATGATTCTTCAATGGGAGTACCATCAGAAAATTTGGGTGAAAAATATCCTATTGCCATAGAATAAGGGCCAAATAACCACTTGTAACCTGCACAAATCAATGCGTCTACTTTTAATTCAACTACGTTAATAGGAAATGCACCAGCTAATTGTGTTGCATCTACAATAAATGTAACGCCCAATTGATGACACTTATCTCCGATGGATTTAATATCGATTTTGGTGCCATCCATCCAATGGTTCATGGAGATAAGCACCAAATCTGTTTTTTTATCAATGGAATCCAATATGGCTTCATTCCATAATTTAGCTGATTTATCTCCTTTTTTTACTATGATTAATCTAGCCTGATGTTCATTTGACCATTTGTCTAAAGCAAAATAGCCACTAGGAAATTCATTTTCTATGGTAACTGCTTTTTTATATTGTGCTTTAATATTGTTGAGTGCCGTAGCAAAACCATAAGAAGTCGAGGGAAATAATGCAATTTGACTAGGTTTAGCATGAATCATTTCTGCAAATAAAACTTTAGCTATTTCTGTGTTTTCAAAAAAATCTTTTGGTTGATACAAGAATGGATTTCGTTCTTTGAGCACAGCGTCTAACAAGGCTTTTTCTCCCGATTTAAGAAGGGGTGCCTTGTACGCGCAGTTTAAATAATGAACACATTCATCTAATTGAAACTTATCTTTTTGACATTTCATTTTCGCAAACTCTTATAAAAGACTTAATATACTATTCAACAATAATATATGAATAAAATAGTAGCAATATTTTGAACTAAACTAAAAATCACTTAATTTAGTGTAAATCATACAATAACTATTAACTTAATTTTTAATCTTATGAAAAAAATTTACTTATCTGTTTTGTTAGCTGTTCCCTTTCTTTTTAATGCACAGAGTGTTGAAGGAACTTGGAAGTTAGCTCAACAAGCTGGAGCACTTGCTGTAGGTCCTAACCAAGGGGATGGTAGCTGGTGGACCAGCGATATTAATCAATTAACTGTTAGAGACTGTCTTTTTGATGATTCTATCACTTTTGATGCAAACGGAAACATGATGCATTATATGGATGGAAGCACTTGGTTAGAATCTTGGCAAGGTGTAACTAGTGAACAATGTGGTACTCCTGTAGCACCGCATGATGGTTCAGGTTCATACACATATACATTTGCTAATAATCAGTTAACTGTAAGTGGCTTAGGTGCTCATATTGGGTTAGCTAAAGTGCATAATAATGGTCAAGATGGGATGCCTGTAGGAAATACTATAACATACGATATTTCCTTTGGTTCCAATGGAGAGATGATCGCTGATATCTCTTTCCCAGATCCAGGTGGAACAAATGGATTGGGATGGTGGAGATTTATATACACACTTACTAATGCTGCTCCTCCTCCTCCTCCTCCTGCTTATGATGTAACTTTCGTAGTACATACGGATAATATTGCTGGAAACGTTTCAGGTGATGGAATTTATATTGGTGGTGGATTTGTGGGTGGAAATGATGCATTAGCTCTCTCTGATTCCGATGGTGACGGTGTATGGGAAGGTACTATGAATTTACCTGCCGCTGGAGGTCATTTTACTATTTTGAATGGGAATTGTTCGGATTGGTCTTGTAAAGAAGATATTTCAGGACTTCCTTGTGCCGATCCAAATAACTGGAATGATAGAAACAATTTGTTAGGAGGATTTTCACAGGATACTACTTTAGTTCTACAGTACGGAGATTGTTCAACACCAGGTGGAAATACAGGTGTTGTTGATAAAGCAATAGATGCAATTTCAATCTATCCTAATCCTACTTCCGATGTTATTCATATTTCTAGTACATCTACTATTACGGATTATACAATCTATAACATGATTGGTAATAAAGTAATGATGAGTAATGTGAATGCTTCTAATCTAATTGTTGATATATCCACTTTGACAAAAGGTGTATATTTTGTAGAGGTTCACCAAAACGGTATACTAACTAACAAAAGAATAATTAAGAAGTAATTTCCTTTAAATATAAGTAAATTAAAAAGCCCACATTAGTGGGCTTTTTTAGTTATCACGATTTTCAAAGTTTTCCTCTTTCTTTTCCTTAATTCTTTTTAGGATTAAAAAAAAGACAACTATAGCTACAACTAAGTATAGAAAAAGTTTAATTATCAATGTTTTAATTTTACAGCTGTTCCGTAAGCAAGTATTTCCGCAACACCTTGCATAATCATAGAAGTGGTAATTCTAACATTAACTACAGCATCTGCTCCTAAGCTCTCTGCATCTTTAATCATGCGTTGTAAAGCTTGTTCTCTAGAGTCAGCTTGCAGCTTAGTATATTCATTGATTTCTCCACCAATTAGGTTTTTAAGAGCCGCAAAAATATCACGTCCTACGTTTCTAGCTCTTACTGTACTTCCTCTTGAGAGACCAAGGATTTCAATGATTTCATTTCCTGGTATGCCTTCGGTTGTGGTTACGATCATTTTATATTACTTCGTTTGCATCAAAATGAAATTCGCCCTCTATTTGAGCGTTTTCATCAGAATCTGATCCATGAACAGCATTTCTTCCTTTTGATTCAGCGTATTTTTTTCTTATGGTTCCTTCAGCAGCTTCAGCTGGGTCAGTTGCTCCAATTAAGGTTCTGAAATCTTCTACTGCGTTGTCTTTCTCCAAAATGGCAGCTACAATAGGACCAGAAGACATGTATTCAACCAGTTCTCCATAAAATGGTCTTTCCGCATGAACCGCATAAAATGCTTTTGCTCTTTCTTCCGAAAGTTGAGTATACTTCATGGCTTTTATAGAGAAGCCTGCGTTTGATATCATTTGTAATATGTTTCCAATGTTGCCAGATTCCACTGCATCTGGTTTGATCATAGTAAATGTTCTTTTTCCTGACATTTTTATTGTTTAGTAGATTAAAATCGCTGCAAATATAATTGTTTGTACATCAAAATCAATTAATGTATTTGTCATTTGCAATTACTCTAATGCTTGTAAAACTTTTTACCATCTAAAATCATAACCGTTATACCATCATTGTCAATGTAGGGTTCAGAATCTACACGGAACTTCTTGGAAAACCCTGGAGTTTTAAATTTGATCGAATTATCCTTTATGATTACCCTGGTTTCATTTTCGTATAATCTAAAACGTTTAATTTTACCAAATCCATCTTTCCAAATTTCTATTGAAAATTTTTCGGATCCCCAACTGCCAAGAAATACATTGTGTTCATCTATGATGGGCTTTGTACAGGAGCTTAATAAAATGATGCAGATTAGAATACTAAATAAGGTGTATATTTTTTTCATGGTTATTTTTTTGAACTTTATAACCAAATACGGTGCCAAACTTAATTCGTGTGGTCATATACAATTACCCACCGATCTTCCATTTTTTTCCATAACAAGGTATAGTAACCTGATAAATCACCCAATGAGTCGTTTCTAAATAATTTCCAATTTCCAGTAATTTGATGATGCTGATCATCTAAAGGTTTGCAATCAAGATTAGTGAAATTAAGTTCACCCATTTCTCCCTTATTTCGATAACTTTTTTTGTAATTATCTAGTATTCTTTGCCAACCATATTGAATGCCGTTTTTACCTATGAACATCAACGAATCACTTTTCCAATAACTCGACATGAATTCTTCTATATTTCCTTCATTCCAAGATTGTTGTTGTTTCATCATGAGTTCATCAAGCACAAGACAATTGTCAAGTTTTTTTTCTTTACAAGAATAGAGTAGTGTATTACTTGTAATAAGAATTAAAATGAGGTTAATCCTCCACATTTTCTTTGTGTTGTTTTTTTTCATTGGTTCTAAAAACAATGTTTTCATCAAATGAATCTATTAATACATCATCACCTTTTTGTATGGTTCCTTTGAGTAACTCTTTAGATAATCCATTTAAAATTTCCTTTTGCACAAGTCTTTTAATAGGTCTAGCACCATATTGTGGTTCAAAACCTTTTTGAGTAAGATATTCAATGGCGTAATCCGTAATGTCCAATTTAATCCCTTTTTCTTTAAGTATAATATTTAACTGAGCTAGTTGAATTTTAACAATCTGATGAATAGCTGATTTTTCAAGAGGGTTAAATACAATAGTTTCATCAATTCGGTTTAAAAACTCTGGTCTAAAATTATTTTTTAACTCATTCATCACTAGTTCCTTAATTCGATGAGGGCTCACTTCTTTTTCTTCATGATAATACAACTCATTTATATGATGAGCACCGAGATTTGATGTCATAATAATAATCGTATTATTGAAATTAACTGTTCGGCCCTTATTATCAGTTAATCGGCCGTCATCTAACACTTGAAGTAAGATGTTAAATACATCTGGATGAGCCTTTTCTATTTCATCTAACAATACCACAGAGTAGGGTCGTCTTCTGACGGCTTCAGTGAGTTGACCTCCTTCATCATAACCTACATAACCAGGAGGTGCTCCAACCAATCGCGATACTGCGTGTTTTTCTTGAAACTCACTCATATCAATTCTAGTCATGGCTTGTTCGTCATTAAATAAAAAAGCAGATAGGGCCTTAGCTAATTCTGTTTTTCCAACCCCTGTGGAACCTAGAAAAATAAAACTGCCTATGGGTTTTTTTTCATCTTGAAGTCCTGAACGACTTCTTCTTACTGCATCCGCAATGGCTTCTATTGCCTCTTTTTGACCAATCACTCTTTTCTGTAGTTCTTCTTCTAAACGAAGTAATTTTGTTTTTTCACCTTCAAGCATCTTGCTTACTGGTATGCCTGTCCATTTAGAAACCACATCCGCAATTTCTTCTGCATCCACATCTTCTTTTATCATTTTTGATGCTTTTTGTAGTTCGATGAGTTGTTTCTTTTCTAGTTCAATATCTTCCTCTAATTGCTTCAGTTTACCGTATCTTATTTCGGCTACAGTTCCAAAATCTCCATTTCGTTCAGCTTGTTCCGCTTCAAGTTTGAGTTCCTCAATATCTTGTTTGGCTTTTTGTATGGCGTCAACGTGATTTTTTTCAGCTTCCCACTTCGCGAGTAGACTAGATTTAATTTCATTCAGATTAGCAATTTCTTTTTTTATCGCCTTTTCTTTCAGGTTATCATTTTCTCTTTTAATCGCCTCTTTTTCAATTTCCAATTGCAAGATTTTTCGCTCTACTTCATCTAATTCCTCTGGTTTACTGTTGATTTCCATACGTAATTTGGAAGCTGCTTCATCCATTAAGTCAATAGCCTTGTCGGGAAGGAAACGTTCAGTAATGTATCTTTTCGATAGCTCTACAGATGCTATGATGGCTTCATCCTTTATCTGTACTTTATGATGATTTTCATATTTTTCCTTAATTCCCCTTAGGATACTGATGGCATCCTCATTATCAGGTTCATCAATAGTTACTTTTTGAAATCTTCTCTCTAGGGCTTTGTCTTGTTCAAAATATTTTTGGTATTCATCTAATGTAGTTGCCCCAACTGCCCGTAACTCTCCTCTGGCTAAAGCAGGTTTTAATATATTGGCTGCATCCATGGCTCCCTGACCGCCTCCAGCACCAACAAGCGTGTGAATTTCATCAATAAATAGTACAATTCGACCATCTTCACTCACCACTTCTTTGACCACTGCTTTTAGTCTTTCTTCAAATTCACCTTTAAATTTAGCACCTGCAATTAATGCACCCATGTCAAGTGAAAAGATGAGCTTATCTTTTAGGTTCTCGGGAACATCTCTTCTAATTATTCGGTGTGCAATTCCTTCTGCGATTGCAGTTTTTCCTACACCTGGTTCCCCAATAAGAATAGGATTGTTTTTTGTTCTTCTAGTTAAGATTTGAAGTACTCTTCTAATTTCATCATCTCTCCCAATAACAGGGTCTAATTTTCCGCTCTCTGCTCTTTCGTTTAAATTGATGGCGTATTTGTTAAGTGCGTTGTATGTTTCCTCTTGATTAGCTGAAGTTACGTGTTGACCATTTCTGAGTGATTTTATAATAGCCATTACATCTTTAGTGTTAAAACCACTATCTTTTAGTAGTTGACTTGTATTATCAGACCCCTTTAGGATACCAAGGATCAAGTGTTCAATGGAAACAAAGTCATCTTTCATTTTTTTTGATATGCTAATTGACTCTGCTATAGATTTTTGTGTATTATTACTTAAATGTATATTTCCACCTTTTACCTTAGGTAATGATTGTAAAATACTATCATTTGCTTTAGCAATTATATTAGGATTAGCACCCAATTTTTTAGCTACGTGAGGAAATACATTTTGATCCACCTCTATTATAGCGCTTAGAATATGCGTATTCTCAATGGCCTGATTTCCATTGGTGAGGGTGAGTTGCTGTGCATTTGAGATAACCTCTTGAGACTTGGTTGTAAATTGATTTAAGTCCATTTGTTAATTATTTATGCATGTATATCAAATGCTAAGCCATTTCAGAATGAATGACAAATTTTCAGACATTAAATAGATAACATGCTGAAAATCAGCATTTTTGACATTTATTCCGTAACTCTTTTTATAGAATAGAGACGATGTGTCAGTTCGTTGGATAAGGAATGAATAATACCTTCACTTGTTAGGTTATCTATTCTTACCTGACCCGAAGCATGTATAATTTGGTTGTTTTCTAAGGCAATTCCAACATGGTGAACACGCTTTTTATCATTGATGAAGAAAACCAAATCGGATAGATTTATGTCAACTAAAGCTATGGGTTCTCCTATTTCTTCTTGTTGGTAAGCATCTCTAGGTAAATGGATTCCGCATAAACTAAATACAACCTGAGTAAATCCACTACAATCGATACCTAAAATACTTTTTCCACCCCATAAATAAGGAGAGTTTAAAAAGTAACGTGCATATGATCCAATATCTTTTGGATTGTCACTAGCAATTGTACCATTAAACTTGTATTTTTTTTGTCTTATTCGAATTGTACCTTGATGAAAATAGGGTAGTGTACTCCCAGTTGGTAAAGGTGTTTTTTCCCCTGTGTATACATCTTCTAAGTAACCTAGTTTATCCCCAACTTTTGGAAAATTATTAAGATTTAAGTTATCGTAATCCTCAAAGGTGATTTCGTAATACTGCTTTGCACATATCCATCCTTCATAATTATCATCAGCTAATTGTATCCGTACCCAAATAGGTTTAATTTCTAAGATTTTAAAATGTTGCCCAAAAAGCACTTGAGATACCATTTCACTCTGATCTTTGGGTTCTTTTCTCAATGGAATAATACCCAATATGTTAATACCATACTCCATTACAAATGCTTCATTAAATAGGTATATAATTCAACCATAGCTTTAATATCTTTTTTGTGCACTTTCTCGTCTGGTGAATGCACATGATCTTCGGGAGCTCCAATAAAACACCAATCAAATGGATATGACGATTTTTGTAATTGGTTACCATCACTACCTCCCGCTGATTCTACTTCAATTTGGTATGGAATACCACTTTCATCAGCTAGTTTTACAATACGATCCACATAACTTCTTCTTGGAAGACCAGAATCTCTTCTAGAAATGGCAACACCCTTTCCATGTTTTACTCCTTCTGTAACCCATGTAATATCTGATATTAGCGCTTGTCTTACATTCCATTTTTCATAGATGTACTTTCCCAAGTAACCCACGCTTCCGCCACCTACTTCTTCCCAACAAGAAAAACAAATCACCCCATTTTCAAGTGTTTTAGCGACTTCTAAGGCATTCCAAACACCTAGGCGGTTGTCCATGTAGCAACATTGTATAAAATCATCGTCTTCCCGCCAATTAGGTTTAAAAGTAAGTTCTGTAGCTCGTTCTATTTCTCGATCCAGGATATATTCAATATGAGTTTTACCATTTTTATCCTCATAATTATAGATTTCCGTTTCTATTTTACCCTTACTATCTTCTCCAACTAATTGAATACCATCATTAGTCCTTGGCCCACCAATTTTAATGAGCTCCTTTCCATATCTCACCGTAAACCCGATGGAATCCATGTGGGCAAAGATGGCGGTCTTAGGTGTTCCAAATTTGAGAATGATGCAATCTTGAATAAAATCACCCGTAACGATTTCGGGTTTTGCTTTCCAATTTCCCTGTTCCTTTTGAATATAATCCAATAAAAAAGATTTCATAGGACCTTCGTTTCCTGAAGGAGCATGAATAGCGCACAAGGTTTGAAGCAATTGCATTATTAAAAGTAGTTATTATTACTTTATCGAAGTTAAATTTTGTGTAACTTAAAGTGTTTTATGAAATTTCTAAAAGGGATAATTATAGCATTAATGGTAATTTTTATCGTTAAACCAAATGCTCAAGTCAATTTAGACTCCCTATGGTCTGTTTGGAATGATACACTTCAAGAAGATACCAATAGATTAAATGCTATAGATAAGCTTGCTTGGGATGGTTATTTGTATTCCAATCCCGATAGTGCATACTTATTAGCTCAATTAGAATATGATTTTGCCGTTTCTAATAATTATAAAAAAAACATGACTAATGCTTTAAATACGCAAGCAGCTACATTTTATCTTCATGGAGACTACAAAAAAGCTATTACCTACTATGAGAAAATCTTGTCTATTAGTGAAGAAATTGACTATAGAAAAGGGATAGCCACTTCCTGTAATAATCTTGGTGTTATGTATAAAAGTCAAGGGAACAATGAGCAAGCCATATCCTATCATTCAAAAAGTTTAAAGATTAGAGAATCTATGAAAGATAAAAAGGGAGTTGCAAGTTCATTAAATAACATAGGACTTATCTATATAAATCAAGGTAATTTAGAAAAAGCATTAACGTATTTTTTGAATTGTTTAGAAATAAGCTTGATCATAGAAGATAAAAGAATACAAGAAAATTGTTACACTAATATTGGTATTGTATTTAAAGAACAAAGAAATTTTGATGAATCCTTTAAATATTTTGAGAAAAGTTTGAATTTGAGCAAAGAAATTAATGATTTAAGAGGGATTGAAAAATCTTATTACCAAATAGGAGCTTTACTTAGGATGAAAAGAAATTTTGAAGATGCAATTCAATATTTTGAAAAGAGTATAGAAATTGCAAAAAAGTTGAACGACAAAGAATCATTGGCCCTAGCATTTCAACAATTAGGATACCTAAAATCAGATTTATTGGATTACAAAAATGCCAAAAAATATCTTTCAAAAGCGGAATTAATTTTTAAAGACATAAGTGCTTTAAAAAGTTTAGAACGGACATATTTCTATTTATCTATTACGAATGAAAAATTAGGAAATTCTATAGAGGCATTAGAAAATTATAAGCAATACGTAACAATAAAAGACAGCTTATCCAAAATGGATGCAAAAAGGCAAGTGTATAAATTCGATTTAGACAAAGAATATGAGCTTAAAAAGCAAGCAGATAGTTTAAATTTTGAAAATAAAATTCAGCTTCAAATGGCTGAAACAAAAACAGAAAAACAGAGAAGAAATGGATTGTTATTCATTTCTTTAACCGTACTTGTTTCATTGGTCTTAGTATTTATTCAATTAAAGAGAGTTAAAGAAGCAAAAGAAATAGTTGAAGAAAAGCAACAAGAAATTACGGATAGTATTAACTATGCTAAACGATTGCAACAAGGAATTCTTGTGCCATTCGATCTAGTGCAAAATTGGTTAAATGAGTCTTTTATTTATTTTAATCCTAAAGATATTGTTAGTGGAGATTTCTACTGGATTGAGAAGGAAGAAACTAAGTTATATTTTGCTGTGGCTGATTGTACTGGTCATGGGGTTCCGGGTGCTTTGGTGAGTATAATTTGTTCCAATGCTTTGAGTAAATCACTTTATGAGCTTAATAAAAAAGAACCTGCTACAATTTTGGATTCTACAAGAGAAATTGTTGCAGAAAGCTTTTCTAGATCTAAAAGCGATATTAGAGATGGAATGGATGTCAGCTTATGTTGTTTAGACACCCAAACCAATCAATTGAAATGGGCTGGAGCTATGAATCCGCTTTGGGTAATAAGAAAAGGGAATGAATTAATTGAAGAAACAAAACCTACTAGCCAACCCATAGGAATAGTTGAATCTCCTATAAAGTATACACAACATGAATTGAAATTAAATATAGGGGATACCATTTATTTATTTTCTGATGGTTTTCAAGATCAATTTGGAGGTGTTAAAGGAAAAAAATACATGAAAAAGAATATGAGAAATTTCTTAATTTCCATGCAGCATCAAAATATGAACGAACAAAAGTCATCCCTTTCTGAAGAATTTAAAAAATGGAAGGGTAATTTAGAGCAGATAGATGATGTATGTGTAATGGGGGTGAGGATTACTTAAAACAAAATTATAAAATGAAAAATTTAAAATATTTACTGGGTATATCCTCAATTATGTTGCTTTTGAGTTGCACAAAAACTAAAGATTATACTCAAATAGATGAAGACATCATTCAACAATATATTACCGATAACAATATAAATGCTCAATCAACAGTTTCAGGATTATATTATGTAATTGAGACATCTGGAAATGGTGTTTTCCCCAATATTTATTCTACTGTTACCGTTTCCTATACCGGAATGTTAACAGACGGAACTGTGTTTGATCAATCTAGCTCAGCCGGAATAAGTTTTCCATTGACTAATGTAATTCAGGGTTGGCAAGAAGGTATCCCATTATTTAGTGAAGGCGGTACAGGAAAGCTGTTTATACCTTCTGCTTTAGGTTATGGTAATAATGCAATTGGTTCAATACCAGCAAATTCTGTACTTATTTTTGACATTGAATTATTGGATGTTGATTGATGTATTTCTCAATTATATTGGTCACTTCTACTGGCTTTTCGTACATGCATAAATGTCCAGCATTATCTAAAACAATTGGCGAAGACAAGAATTAAATCAATTAGAAAGTAACATACGTACTTCTTCTACACTTCTTAATTCAGCAAAATAGATATTTTCAATGGCGTCATATAACTCATCGTCATTGAAATCTTCAAGGGTTTTAAGTATTTCAGCATAAACTTGAGCAGCTCTTTTTTCTGTTTCAAAGGCTTCTTCAAGCATTTCCACATAGTTTGTAGAATGTTTTATATCTAGTGAATTTCTTTCCGTAATAGCAATACCACCAAGTTTTACAATTGCAGACCTCACTATGTTAGCATGACCTATGGACTCTGTGGCTTCCGCATTGAAATGGGCAGATAAATGAATACGATGTATTCCTTGGACATATGCAGCATAATGTGAATATAGTATCATCGCTCGAAGTTCTAAACTGAGTGCGTTATTTAATTCATTAATGAGTTTTGTGTTATTCATTTTTTTGAAGTATTCATTTACTGAACAAAAGTAAATAATTTGACTTTAAAGTTTATTGTAGGATTATCTATTTTAAAAATTAAATAACTAGAACTTTTCCATTATTTATCCCTACATTGTGGCGATTAAAAAATCTACATCGTTTTTTTTGATGTAGACAATCAAACTATGGCAAGATCACAAGAAACATTTAATAAAAAGCAGCGTGAAAAAAAACGATTGGAAAAAAAGAAATCAAAGCAAGAAAAACGCGAGAATCGAAAAAATAATGATAAAAGTGGTGTTGAAATAGATTGGGCGAGTGCCCCAGAGAATAATACATTAAATTCTCAAGAATTAGCATCAAGAAAAAAGCAAAAAGAAAATAATTCTAATAAACAACAATGAAAACAGGTAAAGTAAAATTTTATAATTCAGAAAAGGGATTTGGATTTATAATTGATAATGAAACTAACAAAGACGTATTTGTACATAGAACAGGTCTTATTGATAGCATAAATGAAGATGACGAAGTTTCTTTTGAGATTAAAGATGGTCAAAAGGGACCAAATGCTGTAGATGTAAAGTTGTCAAGATAACCTAAATAAGTCTGAAAAAATATAACATAATTACGTTATTTTTTTCTTTTTCAAAATCGTTTTATTAACTATATTTGCCCTCCAAAATGGTGGTTGTAGCTCAGTTGGTAGAGCGCCAGATTGTGGTTCTGGAAAAAATGAAATCGAAAATCGCCTAATTTAACCTGTTAAATCACTCAAAGAACGGTTTTAGAAAAGTGCATTTTCTGTCATAAATATACCATTT
>JAYPVI010000018.1:0-55621 GCA_038134525.1 Crocinitomicaceae bacterium | reverse complement strand
CAGTAGTGGATTCTGAGTTATCAGCCATACCATCGCCATCATTGTCTGTGTATCCATTGTCATTGTTATCAATCACACCATCTCCGTTGGTGTCCTGATCTCCATCACCTCCCTCAACTACATCAAATATGCCGTCATTATCACTATCAATATCTAAGAAATC
Source organism: Crocinitomicaceae bacterium (assembly GCA_038134525.1). Lineage (GTDB taxonomy): Bacteria > Bacteroidota > Bacteroidia > Flavobacteriales_D > Parvicellaceae. The sequence continues at coordinate 55,458 of JAYPVI010000018.1, read as the reverse complement.
ATCTATTCCATCACCATCCGTATCAGGTGGATCTGTAGATTCCGTACCATCTGCCATACCATCATTATCAGCATCTGTAAATCCGGTGTCGTTGCTATCTACAACCCCATCACCATTCGTATCTTGATCCCCATCGCCACCTTCAACTACATCATAAATACCATCGTTATCAGAATCTAAATCATTGTAATCATCTATTCCATCGCCATCTGTATCTACTGGAGCCGTGTTTTCAGCATCATCAGCCATACCATCATTATCTATATCGTTGAAGCCTGTATCTAAACTATCAATTACCCCATCTCCGTTGGTATCTTGATCACCATCACCCCCTTCAACGACATCAAATATTCCATCGTTATCAGAATCTATATCAAAATAATCTGGAATACCATCTCCATCTGTATCTACAAAACATGTATCAGCAGGTGGACAAGCACCTTCCTCAATATCCGTAATACCATCGTTATCATCATCAATATCTATATGATCTGGAATGCCATCTCCATCATTATCTGCACAAGATTCAATAGTAAAACTATACGAAGCTGTATCAGCACATGGACCTGTTGATGTAATGTAAGTAACTGTGTACGTACCCACGCCTGATGAATCTAAATCCACAACACCTGAAGCCGTATCAATAACCAATGCGTTATCTCCCAAGTAATAACCACCTGTAGTTCCTGAATGTACAGGGGATGGATCTGGACTATCAAAACAAAAGCTTGTTGCCCCATACACAAAAGAAGCATCCTCTGCGGGAAGCATGGTGATACTCACCGGAGATGTACATGTATTGTTTTGGTATAATCTAACATGTCCTGAGCTGGTTCCATTACCATCATTTTGAGTTGCCCCAATGGCCACGACATCTCCAGAAGCATTAATAGCCACAGCATTACCTGAATAATCTTCAATGTTTTCTCCTTCGAGGTCGTCTCCTAACTGTACCCAAGAAGTATCGCTCCATGAAAATACTCTTGAATGACCTGCAAGAGTTTGTGTTCCACTATTGTTTTTCGCACCAATAATTAATCGGTCACCAGCTGCGTTCATGCCTATAGATGAACCAAACTCGTCACCTGTAGCTTCACCATTTATAGATTGACCATACTGAACCCAAATGGTTCCATTCCAATTAAACACTTTAACTTGACCTACATCAAATCCGCTGCCATCATGATAAGGAGCAGCTACTGCAATTCTATTACCAGCTGCGTTAATGCTTACTGCATAACCCAATTGGTCATCCGCGTTAATTCCATCTATGTCTTGACCTTGTTGAGACCAAGACGTTCCGTCATAACTGTACACTCTAACATGACCATTGTTGAAGTTTCCTGCATCATTACTTGCTGCACCAATAACAACTTTATCTCCAGCTGCATTTAAAGAAACCGCATATCCAAATTGGTCACCTCCTGCTTCCCCATCAATATCTGAACCTACTTGTCCCCAACTTGTACCGCTCCAACTATAAATTCTAACATGACCAGAATTGGAATTATTGCCATCATTATTAATTGCACCTACAGCAATTCGATCCCCTGCATCATTCATGGATACTGCATATCCAAATTGATCTAATGCAGATTCACCATCAATATCTGCACCCATTTGAACCCATGCACTTCCACTCCATTGATACATTCTTACGTGACCAGAATTAGAATTATTTCCATCGTTAAATCTTGCTCCTACAATCACCCTATTTCCATTTCCACTCATAGCTACTGACCATCCCGACTGATCTCCTGCTGCTTCACCATCTATATCAGCACCTAATTGATTCCAGGAAGTTCCATTCCACTCAAAAATTCTAGCATGTCCAGCTGTACCTCCAGCACCATCGTTACCGTATGCACCTACAATCATTCTATTACCAGCTGCATTTAATGCTACAGATGATCCTGCAAAATCTTGAGCTGATTCACCATCAATATCCTGGCCTAATGGACCGAAAACTGGCGGTGTATACAATATGTCATAGTTGCCAGCCGTAGACGCTGAAACATCAATTATACCTGTTAATGAGTCAATGGCTAATCCAGTTGGCACACTGAATGTACCACCAGCAGCCGCTGTAATGATTGGCGAAGGATCTGTTCCATTAATACAGAAAGAGGTATCTGTACCATAATTGAATCCAGGTGTAACATCTAAAATCCTAATGACTAGATTTAATGAGTCCACACAAATTCCGTTGGCTACAGCATAGGTTATGGTATGAGCTCCTAAAGCCGTTGCCGCGATATCCACTTCGCCAGTAGTAGCGTTTACCACTACTCCACTAGATGCACTGAATGTACCTCCAGTTGTACCTGTAATGGTTGGTGTAGGATTTGCATCACCCTCGCAGAAACTACTTGTAGCAAATGCAAAAGTCGGATCAGAACTTTGCAGTAAGTTTAAGTTAAGATAAACCACACTATCACAACCTGTAAGTGATGATGTTAACGTATCGCTATAAAGACCGGTGGTCGTAAATTCTTGACCTTGCCATGTATAACTATTGCAAACTGTAGTATCCAGCGTATCCGCTAAAATTCTTGGATTTATGGTTAAGTTAAGAATTAAAATACTGTCACAACCAATTGAATTGGTGATGGTATCGGTGTAAATTCCAGAAATGGTATAGGTATCTCCTCTCCAATCAGCCGAGTAACAGTTAGTTACAAAATTGGTATCACCATAAGATCCTTGAACGATTGAAATATCATAGAATGCACTATCCGCACAACTTCCAGAAGAAAGAGAGTACATTACCGTGTAATTCCCTAAACTACTAGCACTCACATCAATTACTCCTGTAGCAGAATCTAATGCTAAACCAGCTATTGAAGTAAACAAACCTCCATTGGTACCAGAAATGTTTGGTGTAGGATCGGAAGCATTTGAGCAGTAAACCGAATCCGTATAATCGAACGTTGCATCTGCATTGTTAAGTAACTCAACGCTTAGTGGGATGTTACACAAATTACTTTGGTAAACTCTTACATGACCAGAACCTGTTCCAGAACCGGCATTGTTAGGAGCACCAGATGCTATGATATTACCAAAAGCATTGATAGCAATGGCATAACCAGATTGGTCTCCAGCAGCTTCTCCATCCAAATCATCACCCGCTTGCACCCAGGTATTTGAAGTAATACTCCAATCAAAAATTCTAATGTGACCTGAACTTGGTCCGTTAGCACTGTTATTGGTAGCGCCTACAATTAATCGATCTCCATCGTCATTAAGCGCGACAGAAGATCCAAAATAATCATAAGCTGTTTCTCCATCAATATCTTGACCTAACTTGGTCCAACTGGATCCGTTGTAACTGTACACTCTTACTTGTCCTCCATCACTGCCAGTACCATCATTTTTAGGGGCACCTATGGCCACCAGATTACCTTCTTTATTTAGAGAAACGGAATAACCAGATTCGTCACCAGCGGCTTCACCATCAATATCGGAGCCTATTTGTGACCATGATGAACCGTTCCAATCGTATATTCTAACATGTCCTGAATTAGTTCCAGCACCATCATTAAAATTGGCTCCAATGGCAATTCTGTCTCCAGCATCACTCATTGAAACAGCATATCCTGCTTGATCTTCAGCTGCTTCAGCATCTATATCAGTACCTAATTGAAACCAAGCTGTACCGCTCCATTCAAAAATTCTGGTATGACCTGCGTTAGTACCAGTTCCATCATTCTTATAAGCTGAAATAACTACTCTATTTCCGGCTCCATTCATAGCTGCCGACCAAGAGAATTCATCTTCTGCACTTTCACCATCAATATCGCTTCCCATTTGCACCCAATTGGTACCATTATAGCTAAACATTCTCGCATGACCTGCGCGATATCCATTGCCCGTATTGTAAATTGCACCAACCAATACTCTGTTACCGGCATTATTCATGGCCACTTTCCAACCGGAATAGTCACTACCTGCTTCCCCGTTAATATCGCCTCCTACTTGTGTCCAAGCACTTCCATCCCAATCATACACTCTAGCATGACCGGAATAAGGAGCACTTCCGTTATTTCCGTTAGCACCAATAATAATTCTATTACCAGCTGCATTGAAAGCTACTGAACGACCCGAATTATCATTGACCGATTCACCATCTATATCCGTTCCTAGCTGACCAAATAAGGGTGGCGTATATAGTACATCGTATATTCCAACTGGGGAGTTGGTTAAATCAATAACACCACTGATGGAATCAATAATTAACCCACTGCTTGCGGTGAATGTACCCCCTACTGGAGCTGTAATGGTTGGTGTAGGGTCATCGGTATTGATACAGAAAACGGTAGTTCCATATCCAAAGCCTATGGTAGATTCAGTAATCCATACATCTTGGGTTGTGGTATCTGCACAGTTGGTATTGGAAACAATGTAGGTTACGGTATATCTGCCCTCTGTAGATTCCGATAAATCAATTTCACCTGTAGATGCATCAATATCTAAACCTGTAGTAGAGCTAAATGTACCTCCACTAGTTCCAGAAATGGTTGGAGTTGGATCATTGTCTGCTGTACAATAGCTTCCTTCGCTATAACTAAACGTAGAGAAAACACCATCGTGAATGGTTATGGTTAAAGGAGTAGCGCAAAATTCATTGCTTTCAAACACTTTAGCATAACCTCGCTGACTGTTAGCATAATAGGCCCCACCGATGAATTTATCTCCTTTAGCGTTCATAGAAACCGCATGACCTAAGTAGTGATTTGAACCATCGCCATCGTAATCACCACCTACTTTAGACCAAGAGTTTGAGCTATTTAGTTCGTAAACTCGGACATGTCCTGAATTTGATCCACCACCATCATTATATATACCGCCTATTGCAATTCTATCTCCAGCTGCATTTAAAGAAATAGCTCTTCCTGTGTTACCCTCTCCATAACCTGTGTAATCATAAGTACTTTCGTAGGGATATATATAACCCGAACTATTTCCATAATTCACCCAACTTGAACCGTTCCATTGTAATAATTTGGTTCTTCCTCTGTAAGCAGAATAATATGGCTCAGAAACGGCTATCACATCTCCTGCATCATTGATATCTACAGACCATCCAAAGTAGTCACTTCCAGACAATACACTTCCCATCTGAGACCAAGAGGATCCATTAAAACTGTAGCAATATGTTCTGTTGGAATTATAAGACCCAATAATTAGGCGATCACCAGCACCATTTAAGGCAATTGATGACCCAAAATAGTAGTTAGATGATGGACCATTTATTTGTGAACCTACTTGAGACCAAGAACCACCGTTCCAATCGAACATGGAAACAGAACCACTATTTCCTCCTCCGTCATCATCATAACGGGCTCCTACGGCCACCCTATTACCAGAGTTTGACATGGCTACACTAAATCCAAATTCATCTGAATTAGATGTACCTTCTAATTTTGCACCTAACTGATTCCAAGAGGAACCGTCCCATTCATAAATTTTAGCATATCCCCTTTGACTATTAGCATAATAAGCCCCAGCTATAATTCGATCACCTGCATCGTTCATGGCAACTGACCATCCAAAATAATGAGAGCTACCTTCTCCATCTATATCTGCACCTAACTGAACCCAAGCTGAATCGTTCCACTCATATATCCTTACATGTCCAGAATTAAAAGAAACTGCATCATCATAAGGTGCTCCTACCACCATTCTGTTACCCGCAGCATTGATATCTACAGCGTATCCAAAATAATCTGAACTTCCTTCCCCATCAATATTAACACCCATTTGGATGTAATCAACGGTTGGTGTAAAAGTAATGTCGTAATCTCCAGCTGTAGATGCTGATAAATCAATTTCTCCGGTAGAGGAAATAATTGAAAGACCAGCTGGTGTACTGCTGAAGGTACCCGTTCCAGAAAGGGTAAGGGTTGGAGTTGGGTCGTCTTGATTGGTGCAGAATGCAGTATCTCCATAAGTGAATCCAGGAATTGCTTGGTCAATGGTAAACTGAACAGAATCGACATCGGTGCAATTGGTATTGGAAACCGTGTAATACACCGTATGTGTACCTATAGTACTAGCATCTAGATCTATTCCACCAGTTGAACTGTTTATGGTTAACCCCGTGCTTGCTGAAAATGTGCCAGCTGTATCCCCCAATAAAGTGGCTACAGGATCGGTGTAATTGCTGCAATACGTGTAGGTTGGATAAGAAAATGATGCATCTACACCTTGTATGATGGTTAAAGTGGTAGGAAGAGGACACGGATAATCGTATTCAAAAACCCTGACTTGACCAGCATTACTACCACCATCGTCATTGTTATAAGCTCCTACGGCAAAGCGATTTCCAGAAGCATTTATTGCTGTACTATTACCAAAGTAATCTGAACTGGCTTTACCATTTATGTTGGATCCAGATTGTACCCAATTACCATTAGAGAATTCATAAATTCTTGCTTGACCTGCATCCGTGGTAACTTCATCCTCATATGGAATACCCGCAATAATTTTATCTCCTGAATTATTGATAGAAACTGACCATCCAAGGTAATCTGAAGTCCCTGACCCATTGATTTGTGAGCCCACAAGCGACCATGAACTACCATCCCAATCGTAAACATTTACTGAACCTGTATTAGTTCCTCCATTATCGTCATAAATAGCACCTACTACGATACGACTACCTGCATCATTGATATCCACTGACCATCCAAAATAATCATCACTAGCACCTCCATCAATGTCTGAGCCCATCTTTACCCAGGATGTGCCGCTTAATTCGTAAACTCGAACATGTCCTGAATTTGATCCACTAGCATCATTCTGGTAAGCCCCAACTACTAATCTGTTTCCACTGCCATTGAGAGAAATTGATGTCCCAGAATAATCGGAGGTACTTTCTCCAAGGGTTGAAGTACTACCAAATTGACTCCACGAACTACCATTCCAAGCATAGGTTCTCACGTATCCTCTTTGGCTGCTGTAGTAAGGTTCTGAAATGGCAATGGTATCTCCTCCATTGCTCATACTCACATCCCAGCCAAATTGAGTACTCCCGCTTAAATTAGCTTCTTGTGTCCAAGTAGAACCATTCCAAGAAAATGTAAAGGCACTGTTGGAGCCGTATGCCCCAACTACGATTCGATCACCAGCGGCATTCATGTCCACTGAACCACCTAAATAACTATAACCATTGTAAATGTTCTGTTCTAAATCCCAACTGGAACCATCCCAAGCATAAACTAAAACTCGATGTTGGTACAAAGCACCCACTACCATTTTATCACCAGCCGCGTTCATGGCTATGGCATGAGATCCGGCATTAGAGTAGCTGAGTTGATAATTTGAACTTGGTCCATTTAAATCCTGGCCAAGTTGTCCATTTATTAAGGGAGTATACGTAATTTCATAGGTACCAGGAGTTGAACCTCCTGTGCTAATAACACCTGTTAAACTATCCAAAGCAAGGCCTGAAGAAGAAGAGTAAATGCCGCCTTGCGTTGCCGTAATGGTTGGAGAAAGCGCTGCTGCGTTAGTACAAACGGTATCTAGTGCGTACGATAGATTTGTAGCGCTTTGTTTTATGGTTATGGTAATACTACTTGTTCCAGTACAAGTTCCGGGAGTAGTGTAAGTAACGGTATGGGTTCCTAAGGAACTGGAATCAAGGTCAATTGCACCCGTTGTGGTGTTAATAACAAGACCTGTTGAACCAGCAAAAGTACCCCCCGTGACGCCACTAACTGTTGGCGTGGGATCAGCATCTATTTCGCAGTATGTATTTCCTCCATAACCAAATGATGCATCCTCTATTGGATTTATGGTAATATTAATGGTATCTGTGTTCGTACAATTATTGGAATCAAGACCCGTAACTACATAGGAAATAGCAGGAGAATAATTTGAATTCGTCCCTGTAATAACGACATCGTCAAAAGCAGCTCCATCATATGTTACACTTCCATCCGACCTAAAATACACCCTTAAATAAATTGTAGACTGACCATTCAGCGAGCTTGGCATAGTGGTAGTTAATGTTCTCCATGTGTTGTTATTACTACCTCCCCATACACCATGCGTTCCAGATAACTCAGGAAAATTAGCTGTAATTTTAGTATTCTGAGCGTCATACCAACTACTACCTAAAATATTCCAATTACTACTATCCGTAGAATAATAAATGGCCCATACATCAAAACTAGTACTTTCTGTTTCATATCTCATTCTAAATGAAAATTCTAGGTCTTCATAACCAGAAATATTTATAGCTCCACTTGTGAAATGTGATCTATTATTGTTACCATAATTATTGTGTGGGCGTAATATGACTGCATAGTTGCTGTTGTTTCCAGATGCAAAGTTACCAAGAGAACTAGAACGTTCCCAATAAGAAGAGCTGTACGAATAGGTACTTGACCACCCATGCGCACTGGTTTCAAAATCATGGTTTATGATGGTATCTACAGCAGATGGGGTTGTAGGTATAAAAGGAACTCCGTTTGCTACTCCATTATTCCATGTGTATGTTGATGCTCCTGAGCCCAATAAGGTCACGCTGTCACCAGCACAATAAGCTGTATCATTACCTGCAAATACTAGAGGCAATGGATTTACAATTACACTAATAGTGTCGTATCCAATACAACCATTGGCATCCGTACCAATAACCGAATAATTTGTAGTTGTAGTTGGAGAAACTGTAATTGAATCTAATAATTCAGTTGTTGACCAAACGTAAGATACCGCCCCAGTAACAGCTAAATCTGTACTCTCACCAATACAAATCTCAGGAGTAACACCATTATTAATTGATACGGTAGGTAATGAATTTACAGAAACCACTATAGAATCTGTACTTATACATCCATAACTATCTGTGGCCACGACCGTGTAAGTAGTTTGTATTGTTGGACTTACGGAAATTGATGGAGTGGTTTCAGTTGTACTCCAAATATAAGAGACAGCACCAGATGCGGTTAAAGAAATAACATCCGTAGAACAAATGGTCGTGTCATTATTTACACTGACCGCGTAAGGAATTACATTTACCGTAAGCTGATCTGTATCTGGACACCCGTAAGAATTGGTAGCCGTTACCGTGTAGGTTGTCGTTACTGATGGGCTTGCTACTGGGTCGTTTACCGATGGGTTACTCAAACCTGTAGTGGGAGACCATGAATAACTATCTGCACCAGAAGCAGAAAGTTGGGTGTTTGATCCTTCACAAATGGTTACATCATTACCTGCGTTAGCGGTTGGAACTGGATTAACCGTAATGGAAACAGTATCATAAGCATCACATCCTATGGAATTGGTGACACTTACGTAATATTCACCATTATGTGTAGAGTTTAACGAATTTGTAACAGTGATGTTTTCAGTATTTGTTGCACTCCAGCCCGTAGTGCCATTGGTTGAATTTGTTGACCATGTAAATTCACAACCACTTCCTGGATCGGTCACCGTAATATCATCTAAGGCGATATCAGATCTAGAACCTGTTCCTTTAGTTGCTACAAAACGTATTTTAGAAACAGAATATCCAGAAAGATCCTCTTCATGATAAATCCAAGCATCAGCATCAGAAGTTTGTTGTTGACCTGACTGAGACCAAATGGTATTCCAAAATGTACCATCATAATATTGTAAGGCTAATGTACCCATTTGGTACCCATACATGAAGTAATAAAAGTCTACAATTACATTGGTTGAAGAAATGGCACCTGATTCTAAGTAAGCTACATCATTTGCTGATCCATTGTCTGCTTCAAAGTAGATGTAATCATTACCCGTATTAGGAGTATTGGGACCCGTACCAGTTGTACTTGTTGCATCGCTTTCTCCACTCCAATCAAAATCATCACCACTTACATTTTGCCAGAATCCTGTAGGGGTTGATGTGAAATTGGTAATACTTGTACCATAGGATGAACTTGCAAATAGTTCACTATTTATTGTTGTAGAGGGTGTACAACCTATTACGGAAGGATTAAATGAAAATGTATCTCCTTCACAAACTGATTGATTCCCACCTAAATCTATTGACAAATTATTTGGCTCAACTGTAATGGTTACAGACCCCTCAGAGGAACAACCATTTGGACCCGTTACAATCACATTATAGGTAGTGGTTTGAGTTGGTGTTACATTGATAGATTGAGAGGTGGATCCATCTTCCCATAAATAAGTAAATTGACCATCTCCTGCTGATGCATATGCAATGGATGAGGAACCATTACAAATGATAGCTGGTAATGCGGTTACATTTAAACCAGGAACTGATTTTGCAGTAACTGTAATCTGATCAGTATTTTGACATCCATTTGCATCAGTTCCTGTAAGGATGTAGGTTTCATTGGCAGAAACTACAAGATAAGGTGATGCAATATTGGCATTACTAATTCCAGTGGTGGGAGACCAAGAGTATGTACTTCCTCCTGAACCATTTAATTGCAATGTATCTCCAACACAAAGAACGGTATCGTTCCCTGCATTAATTGTAGGAAGTGCATTTATTGAAATAGTTATCGTATCTGTATTGGTACATCCGTTCGCATCGGTTCCAGCAACCACATAGGTCGTGTTTATTGATGGTGTAGCAACAGGATTTGCAATAGCGGAATCACTAAGGGTTGCTGTTGGAGTCCATAAATAAGTGGATGCCCCGTTAGCAGACAAATTAAAGCTTGAGCCAATACATATACTGGTATCATTTCCAGCGCTAACAGTTGGTAATTCTAGTGTATTTACCGTAATAGGTATAGTAGCTGTACAGGAAGCATGTTGTTCAATATCCACTGTGTAAGTAGTGGTATCCGTTGGACTAACCGTTATGCTTGCAGTGGTTTCTCCAGTACTCCATAAATAAGAAGAACCTCCAGAAGCAGTTAGCGTGGTAGATGAACCCGAACACACTAACTCTGGTAAAGCTTGTACGTTCACTGAATCAGCACGTAAAATAAGATTCAAAGTTACTACGCTATCGCAACCCCCACCTGGACTTTCGCTGTACCAATAGTAGGTTCCACTTTCCGTATATGTATTTCCATTCCAAGTCAAACTTTGACAAGCAACTGTATCTACTGTAGAAGATAAATTGGAATTTACTTCTTGAAAATCATATGTGCTATTTCCATCATTATCCAACGGGTTAGTGTACCCATCTGTACCACTTGTAACTTTTCCTACTTCATTTACTGTTACTGGATTACTTCCTAATATTCCATCACCCTCTCCATCGGTGTAACCCGCTTCAACCAAATCAGTACATCCATCTCCATCTGAATCAATTTCAAGAAAATCGCCAATGTTGTCTCCATCCGTATCAATTGGTGCAGTAGCTTCCGCGTTATCCGCCATTCCATCATTATCAGCGTCCGTAAATCCAGTATCGTTACTGTCAATTACACCATCATTATTGGTGTCTTGAGCACCATCACCCCCTTCAACCACATCGTAAATACCATCATTATCCGCATCCACATCTAAATGATCTGGAATTCCATCCTGATCTGTATCTCTTGTAGGACAGAATACCATGTTACTAAAACTGACAACCTGTGATGAATTGGTTGGTGGTTCCGTGTTAGAGTAATCTAATTTTATGGAAGAAATATATGATTGAATTCCATTGATAGCAATGTCATCTCCATTGTTTTGTAATACGGGCGATGCACCCTCAAATGTATTTGGCGTAATATAGGTCTGAGAAGCCTTAGAATATTCCGATGCATTTAAATTATGTACATATCCATCACTAGTTGTAATAGTAAATACACAATAATCTTTCCACTTGCTGTTCTCCTGATCGACATCATGTAGGTCAAATGCTAAGTTGTAAACAGGAGGATCAAAACTAAAAGTGTGACTAGAAACACCATTTGATGTAGCTAGCTGATAAATATTATATACGGCTTGATCAGCATTATTATTATCAGGTGGTTCATATTCATTAATTCTAAATTCAGGTGTAATTAAATTATTAGAAAGTACACCTGAAGTAGATCTTGAAAGGGTAATTTGTGTGCCATTTACATTGATCACTGGATTGGTAGCCACTGGATCATCACCCGAACTTTGAGAGAAATTTCCAACAGTATAGTGATCTCTCCATCTTAAGGTATCACTACCAACCCACTCACCGTAAATGTTTCTAGTAGGTGTGGTACAATCAAATCCTTCTTCGACATCCGTAATTCCATCATTATCATCATCAATGTCATTGTCGTCTGTAATTCCATCTCCGTCAGAATCTAAACAATTTATGGTTACCGTAACAGGGAAAGAAGCTACACAACCTGTTGATGTTTGAGTTCCTGTTACTAAGTATGTAGTAGTAGTTTGAGGACTCGCAGTGGGTGCATTTGTCACTGAATCACTTAACGAAATAGTAGGTGTCCAAGTATAGGTATCTGCACCACTTGCTGTAATTACAGTTGATTGCCCCTTACAGATGGTAGCACTATTGGCAGCTGCAGAAACAAAAATGCTATTCACATTAATGAATTTTGTATCGGAAGACGAACATCCCAAAGGATTTGTCACGGTTAATGTATAATCACCTATGTGATCTGTTCCGCTTGATCCAGTTACCGAAACATCTTCAGATGTATAGGAGACCCAATTGGAAGTATCTAGTACAGCATTGGTCGTCCATAAGTAAGATAAACTTAAACTAGAGTAAGGTGAAGTTACATTGGCATCAATACTTATGGCATCACCTTCACAATAAGCGGTATCAGATCCCACATTTACTGTGGGTGTTTGTAAAATAGAAATAACAACTGTATCCGTATAAGTACAATACGTATTTGTAGCCGTAACCGTGTAAGTAGTATTAGAAGATACTGTGGCCATAGGGTTATGAATATTTGGATTGGAAAGTCCTGTTGTCGGTGACCAAGAATAGGTATATCCAGATATGATAGTATCTACCGACAACTGAGCAGTTGCATCTCTACAAATGGAATAATCATCAGCAGCTCCGTTAATTGATCCGGTACAAACAAATGATCTTGTGAACACACGGATAAAATCACCTTGCTGATTATCATTACCAAAACCAACATAGAGCGATGTGTTAGAATTTCCAGTTGAAAACCAATCACCCACATTGCTTGCATCGTAATTATACCAAGTTGAGTTAGCAGCACCATTATTCCAGTTGAATGGATCAAACCTTCTTAATTGAAAATTAGATTGTGAATTGGAATTGCCGTAAACTGGATAATAATTTGAAGCAAATCTCGAACTATCAAAATAAAGTGTTTGATCCCATCCAGCATATACACCTAAAATTTCATGTTCAAAATTAACGATAGAAGTATCGGTTCTCCAGTTAGCTGTATCATTCAGATAAACCAAATATACATTCACGTATTCCCCGGCTTGAAGTGTACCTCCATATTGAGTGTAACTCGATCCTGATGAACCTGAAAATTGAGAAATTAAATCAGCAGTTAATTTTAGTGTTTCTGCTTCACATGTTATGACTGTTCTTTGTAAAGAATCAAAATAACCAGAACGATTTCCTGGGTCTGTTGATACTCTTGCAAAGAATGTTGAGTCAGCAGATGGGTCATGATGAGCCGTGGTTGAGCTATCTACAGAAAGAATACCAAAACTTTGTGATTTAAATGCACTTGTGAATAAAAACAAACAAGATGCTGTTAATACAAAATTTAGGTAGTAATTTATATGTTTTGCGTAGTATCTCAAAGAGATGAAAAAATGTACATTTAATTCGAAAATAATAGAAGTAAATAAATTACATAATAGCTATATCCTTAATTTAAAATAATGAGTAGAAATGGAGCATTGAAATGTTAATAAATGTGAAAATTTAAAATAAACGAGTGGTAATGACGTACTAGTAATTTAACTTTATTAAAAAGCTTACGAGATCCTGTTCCTTATTCAAATTAATCTTTTTTCTAAGTCTATAACGTCTACTTTCTACTGATCTTACAGAAAGACCCATAATATCTGCAATTTCCTTAGTATTTAAATTCATCCTCAAGAAAGTACATAATTTTAAATCTGAAGTTGAGAGTTCTGCGTATGTTCTTGCTAAGTATTCCAAAAAACCTGGATATGCAGCGCTAAATTGGTCCGCATAATTATCATCTTTACGTTTATCATTAAGAGAACGATTTAAACTATTTATAAGAGGAACAAATAATTTTTGATCCTTTGGAGTTTTAAGTAATGACACATAGTATCTTAAATCTTTTAATATTGAGGACATTAATTCGTTTTCTTGAACAATATTAGTTGAAAGCATAGCTAACTCACGTTTCTTGTGTTCCAGATCAGATGTAGCTAATTTTTGATTTTGATTTGCTATCACAACTTGTTTCTCAATATAAACTTTTCTAGAAATAAAATAGGCAGTAAGAAAACCTAGTATCAATATTATAATAATTGAAATAAAAATTATTTTCTGAGTAAATGACTCTTGTTCCTCGTTTTTTCGTTGACCTAAGAAGATTTCATTTTTGATTTCTATACCTGATAAAAGTTGAGAAATTTGTGAGGAATACCTATCCTCTAATAGATTAACTAAAGAATCTACTTTATTAGTGAAATTTGAGTAATTCTTTCCTTTGTCTAAAATCTGTATTTTAATTTGAAGAGCTCTTTCTAACTCTTTGCTTAAGTCATTTTCTTTGGCTAAACCTATTACTTGATTATTGGTCTGAATAGCTGATTTATATTGCCTTTGACCCAATAATGCAATTGTTTTATTATTCAGCATTTTGATTAACTGAAAAGGCCATTTTTCATAATAGGATTCAGCAGAGGCGAATGAAAGAACCGCATTTTCATAATCCTCAATAGCTAAGTAGTAATCTCCTTTATACTCAAAACAGTTACCAACGTAACTCTTTAATATATCGTAATCCATAGAAGATGTCCAATCAGACTTTTCAAGAAGGTATTCAGGATGATTTTGCATGAACTGAAAAAGACTATCTACTTTCCGTTCGAATTGTAATGCTTTTTTAGGCAAATTCCACTTAAAATACAATTCACAAAGTGATTTGTATGAATGAGCTATATCAGATATTTTATCATTTTTGGATCGGATGGATAAGGCCATATTCAAAAAATCCAATGCATCTTTAAACTTACCCATTTCGATATACACTAGAGCCTTATTATTATACGTAGTCGCCAACCCCCGATCTCTAACTACAACCTCGTCAACTAATCCAAAATTGTCCTCAGCGAGTGAATATTTTTCAATTGATTTAAGAATTTGTCCTTGGTTGAAATAAATATTACCTAGATTAATTAAAATCCATGGTGGCATATTTACATTTTGGTCGAGCCTTTGTGATTTAGGTGTTAGCTCAAATTCAAGAATAGCATCCGTAAAATAAGATAAGGCTAGAACTGGAAGATCTTTCTTTAAATAAACTTCGCCCAAAATATTGTAAATAGAAGAAGAAACAGTTGAAGGCCCCTTATTTAAATAAAATTCTAAAGCTTCAAAGGAAAGAGATATGGCTTTATTAGGATTCGAATATTTTATTGTATTAATTGTATCAAGTACAACTTTGGAATCTACCTTGTTATAATCAAAATATAAATTACGCTGAGCTACTATATCAAATCGACTTATGAGTATAATAATGAGTAATAATTTTAATTTTAAATTCATTTTTAACAGATTGTAATACTCAAATTTATAAAAATTAATTTA
Organism: Crocinitomicaceae bacterium; assembly: GCA_038134525.1. Taxonomy (GTDB): domain Bacteria; phylum Bacteroidota; class Bacteroidia; order Flavobacteriales_D; family Parvicellaceae. The sequence continues at coordinate 39,773 of JAYPVI010000018.1, read as the reverse complement.
AATTTTTACGTATTAAAACATCCTAATAGAATTTATTCTAAACTTTCAGTTTTAGGCTCAACAATTTATTATAGTATTGCCTAGACAAAATAATGGTATCGTTTTCAGCTGTTTGCTTGGATATACTTTTAGTTACAGGCCTAAAGCCTTCACTATTGTGCACATTTTCATACCAGTACTTTGCCCAAATACCGTCCTCATTAATTGGTCCTTTATTCCAAGATAACATGGCATCATAAAATGGAATTTCTAAGTAGTTACAAAGTCTTTGCAATTCAGAACTTGGATTTTGCAATAATTTCTCTGAAGAAAGAAGGTAATAAGGGATGTTATTTGAATGTAACTTCATGGCTAGCTCATATTGCTGTTTATAACCAAGATCATTTAGTGTAGGGTTAGAAATTACTTTTTTAAATGAATTGAAGGCATTGTCTGGATGTCTAGTGAGAATAATATGAAGCCATTCATATGAAAAATCAATGGGAGTTTCCATTAAATGATGTGTCATGTTTTTCACAAACAATAATCTTTTTTTGTTATAAGATGCTAGAGATTTAACAATTTCATCAAAATCAGTGGACATCGATTCCAGAATAGCAGTTTTACCAGGATGTTTTAACTTCGGAGCCTTGTTTTTTAAGTAATAAGCGTAAAAGGGTTCATCAACCACTTTTGTGTCGCTCCTTTGTGCAAAGGAATACATTAAAGCCGTAGAAATATTTCTCGGACTAGACCACAACATGATCTTTTTCATTTTATGATTCAACATAAGAAGATATCTTCTTTTTATACAAGGAACTTAAAGTCGCTGAGATTTTAATATTTGATTTATTTTCAATGATTCTTCCGTCTATTGAAATTACAGGAGAAATACCAGCAAAAGTTCCCGTAACAAAAGATTCATCAGCATCATAAACATCATATAAAGAAAAATTCTTTTCGATTATAGGAATTTGGTTCTCTTTGCAAATTTCAATGATTTTTTGTCTGGTAATCCCGTTCATACAATATTGATCAGTAGAGGTAATGACTGTGCCATTTTTAATCATAAAGAAATTGGTGGAATTACATGTGGAAACAAATCCATGGATATCTAGCATTAAAGCTTCATCAGCACCTGCTTCTATAGCTTGGATTAGAGCTTGAACTTCATGTAACTTACTATGGCAATTTAACTTAGGATCTAAATAATCAGGAGAGCCTCTCCTAATGGTTGAAGTAAATAACTTAAGACCTGTTACTTTTGACGCATCATCTGCTATTTTATACTCTGGAATTACTACTAGGTTTGGACCAGAAATTGTTAATCTAGGATCTTGTGAAGGTGTTTTTTTTATTCCTCTCGTAATCATGATTCTAACATGCACCCCATCTTCCATGTTGTTTTTCTCTAATGTTTGATAGATAATTGCAGTAAGTTCTTCTTTTGAATAAGGAAATTGGATAGATGTGGCTTTTGCCGCTTGCCATAGACGATTCAAATGATCTTCTAGGAAGATTAATCTTCCTTTAGTTAATCTAATGCCTTCCCAAATTCCATCACCAACTAAGTATCCACTATCGAAAACACTAATTTTAGCATCATTTCTTCTTAAAAATAATCCATTAACATTGATAAAAATATTTTCATTTCTATCGTCATGTTTTGCATTATGTGTGCCGTGTACCATTTTTTGATCTTCTTTCAAAGATAATCTTATTCATCCAAATTTTTTAGATCAGAAATATCTAAATATATTCGTCAGCTATTTTAAAAATTCCATAAAATTTTGGTGCAAAAACCATTACATATTGCCATTCAAGGGGTAAAAGGCTCATTTCACGAAGAAGCATGTCGGATTTATCTTAATAATAAGGACATACACTACAATTATTGCGACACTTTTGAACAAGTATTTCAACATACTAAACAACATGAAGGATTTGGTTTTGTGGCTATAGAAAACTCATTAGCAGGAAGTATTTTACCTAACTATGCTTCTATTAAACAATATAACCTAAACATAATTGGAGAGACATATATGCCCATTTCGCACCAACTTATGGTATATCCTGGTATTAAACTTCATAATGTTGATGAAATTTGGTCTCATCCTATGGCTCTTCGACAATGTCAAGCTTTTATCAATCAACATTCTACTAAAAAAACTGTTGAAAAAGAAGACACAGCAAAGAGTGCTGCACTTATAAAAGAAAATAAACTAAAAAACGTAGCCGCAATCGCAAGTAGAACTGCTGCACATATCTATGAATTAGATATTATTGAACACAATATTGAAACTTTCTCTAATAACTTCACTCGTTTTCTACTTATTTCAAAAGAAAAAGAATTTTCTAAAGCTTCAAATAAAGCTACGATTTGCTTTTCTGTAAAACATAATATTGGTAGCCTTTCAGAAGCATTAGCTTGTTTGGCAGTAAACAAGATTAACCTAACTAAAATTCAATCATTTCCTGAAATGGGAAAAACTTGGGAATATTTTTTCTATGTAGATATTCTATTTGGCAATGAAAATGAATTTCAATCTGCATTTAAGCAACTCAAAAAAATGGTGAATGAACTTTATTGTCTTGGGAAATATGAAAATAATTTAGTGAATTAATATGGTGGAACAAGCAAATCGAATTCAACATATTGAAGAATATTATTTTTCTAAGAAATTGAGAGAAATTGAAGTATTGAAAAACAATGGGGTTAATGTTATTAATGCAGGTATTGGTAGTCCTGACTTACACCCACATGAAAGTATCATAAGAGAGTTGAATAAATCTTTAAGTGCTTCACATGCACACCAATACCAAAGCTATAAAGGGATTCCCGAATTACGAGATGCCATTTCGTCCTGGTATAAAAATTATTTTAGCGTCTCTCTTGATCCTGATAAAGAAATTTTACCGCTCATTGGATCTAAAGAAGGAATTATGCATACTTCACTTGCATTCCTAAATAAAGGTGATCAAGTATTAGTTCCCAATCCTGGTTACCCCACTTACGCTTCAGCATCAAAAATAGTTGAAGCAGATATTATTAACTATGAACTATCTCCAGAAAACAATTGGCTACCCAATTTGGCTTCAATTGAAACAAAGGACCTATCAAAGGTTAAGATTATGTGGATTAATTATCCTCATATGCCTACGGGTGCCAATGCAACAATTGAAGATTTCAAAAAAATAGCTGCATTTGGAAAAAAACATAACATTCTTATATGTCATGATAATCCGTATAGCTTTATATTAAACCACAATCAAATTAGCCTCCTAAGACTAAAACAATACAAATCCCATATTTTAGAATTAAACTCATTAAGTAAGTCCCACAATATGGCCGGATGGAGAATTGGTATGATTGCAGGCAATGAACAAAATATTCAACGTATTTTAAAGGTGAAAAGCAACATGGATTCAGGTATGTTTTATGCCACCCAAAAAGCAGCCGTTAAAGCTCTTTCACTTGGAAAAGAATGGTATCTCGAATTAAATGAAATATACTTAAAAAGAAGAAAATTAGCATGGCAAATATTTGATATGTTAGGTCTAGAATATGACAAATTAGCATCAGGTTTATTTATTTGGGGGAAGATAAATTCTACTAACACATGTGATATCGCTTTTACAGACTTATTGCTAGAACGATACGGAGTTTTTGTAACCCCAGGAAGCATTTTTGGAAGCAAGGGGAAAGGATTTGTTAGAATGTCTTTATGTATCAATGAAACCACACTAAATACAATTATAAATCGAATAGATTAAAAATGATTTTAACTGTTGTAGGAATAGGATTGATTGGAGGCTCCATGGCTTTGGAATTAAAACAAAAGAAATATTGTAGTAAGATCATTGGAGTAGATATAAACAAAGTGCATCAAAAAAAAGCACTACAATGTGGAGTAGTTGATGAAATAAACGAACTAAAAAGAGGAATAGAAAAAGCAGATTTCATAATAATCTCCACACCTGTTAATGTGAGCCCAGATGTGCTTAAAAGTGTATTGGATATTATTGAAAATCAAATTGTAATTGACGTAGGTTCCACAAAAGAAAATATTATTGAAAAAATCAATTTACATCCAAAAAGAAACCAGTTTGTCGCTACTCATCCCATTGCAGGAACAGAATTTTCTGGACCTGATGCAGCACATGTGGGATTATTTAAGAACAAAATAAATATCATTTGTAATAAAGAGGATTCAAGCGATTATGCTATTCATAAAACATTGGATCTGTATAATCATTTGGGAATGCACAATATCTTTATGAGAGCCAAAGACCATGATGTACACAGTGCTTATGTTTCGCATATTTCACATATAAGTTCCTTCTGTTTAGCTCTTAGTGTAATGGATAAGGAAAAAGATGAAAAAAACATACTTAATATGGCTGGTAGTGGTTTTGAATCAACTGTGAGATTAGCCAAATCAAACAAAGAAATGTGGACACCCATATTTACAGAAAACAAAAACAATATATTAGCTGTGTTGAATGATTATATAGAAAAACTTCATGATTTTAAAAAAGCCATTACAAACAACGATAAAGAAGAATTAAATAAACTCATTAATAAAGCAAACGGAATAAAGAAAATACTGGACAAATGACAATAAACTTAAGTGCAACAGCTAACTGGCCTATCCATTTTAATAAACCCCTGATTATTGCAGGTCCTTGTAGTGCAGAATCAGAAGAACAAATGTTAGCTATTGGAAATGCTTTAAAGTCTCATCAAAACATACTATTTAGAGCAGGGATTTGGAAACCTAGAACAAGACCCAATAGTTTTGAGGGAATTGGACGTATTGGTTTGGAATGGTTACAGACTGTAAAAGCAGAAACAGGCTTATCAACTACAACTGAGGTAGCCAATGCTTACCATGTTGAAGAAGCATTAAAACAAAAAGTAGATGTGCTTTGGATAGGGGCAAGAACAACTGTTAATCCTTTTGCAGTACAGGAAATAGCCAATGCCTTAAAAGGAGAAGATATTCCTATTATGATTAAAAATCCCATTAATCCCGAAGTGAATCTTTGGGTTGGTGCTATTGAACGATTTGCTGACGCTGGGCTAACAAAACTTGCTGCAATTCATAGAGGTTTCTTTGCCTATAACAATACAAAGTATAGAAACATTCCGCAATGGCAATTAGCTATTGAACTTAGAAGAAGAATTCCAGGCATTCCAATGATTTGTGACCCTAGTCATATTGCTGGTAAAAGGAGTCTTATTTTTGAAGTCTCACAAAAAGCATTTGACATGAACTATGATGGACTTATGATTGAAACTCATATAAATCCTGAAAAAGCACTTAGTGATAATGCACAACAAGTTACTCCAAAACAATTAGATGAAATTTTAGAAAAACTAGTTTTTAGACAAGCTAATATAGAAGACCCTGTATTCAGATCTTCATTAGAACAGTTAAGAATTGAAATTGATGACTTAGATAACGAGCTGGTAGATGTATTAAAAAGAAGAATGAATGTAGCTGAAAAAATTGGAATCCATAAAAAAGAAAACCAAGTCACCATACTTCAATCGAACAGATGGGAGCAATTACTTGAGACTAGAATCCAACATGGTGTTAATAACGGATTAACTGAAGAATTTATGAGCAAAGTACTTAGAGCAATTCATCAGGAGTCTATTAATAGACAAACCAAAGTGATGAATGAAAAATAAATTATATGTTGTTTTTATAAATTTTATCACTTATACCCCACTTCAATCTAAATTCAGCTGGTATATTTAGTTTCATCTTAAATTCTTCGTCAAAATACTTTAGAAAACTAAAAACAAATAACTTGTTCATTGGTCTTATTATTTGACGAATAAAAATATTTCCTCTAAAAATATTGAGTGATTTTATTGCTTGTATGGAGAATCTAAATAATAGTCTTTCCGAATTTGATTTAAAATTTGGTAATCCCAACATATCACTATATCTGCTATTATTAATTAAAAAGACTATTAATAAATCGGGCAAATTAGGCATTACGCTTAATTTTAATGTTGATTTCATAAAATCTGAAAGTGCCGCAGTTAATTTTTTACCATTTTCAGATTCAGATGCTTGGTGATTTAAAATATGATAGTAAAGCCATTTTGCATCTTTATAATCTGTTGGATTAAGTTTAGGATCAATCCCTATTAAATGCCCAATTACAGACCAATAATTTACCAGAGCGTCTTTTTCATGCAAGGATAAAAAGATATTCATTCTTCTTAAACCATCTATTGCACCAACACTAAATGTTAAAATAGTTAATGATAAATCCTCTTGATTTATTGGATGTCCATAAGTATCCTTTTTCCAATTTTGATTGGTTAAAAATTTCCTAACCATAGCATGTATAAACCTAACCTTTAAGATATGTTTCATCCCATCTGAATTATAACAAAACGTTTTAGATTGCATTACATTTAATAAAAATTGAGAAGTTTCAAGAAGTCTTTTTGCTGTCCCATGTTTGATGCTTTTGGATAAATATCCAGTAGTTGCTAGTAGTTCTACAACATTTGAAGACACATATCCTAAGGGTAGAGCTCTACATATTAGCGAGGTGGCATATTCGGGGCCTATATTCAAAAATATCTCATTGGCTTGCTTAGCTTTTTCAACATCATACCATTCAGGTAATTTTTGATTGTTTTCAAAATATTCACTTATTTCTTGGGGTAGTAATACAAAATCTAATGAATTGAAATTATGCAATAAATCTTGATATAAAAAGCCTATATCCTTTTTGGATTTATTTTTATAAAGATCATTTACCAAGTTATCAGCAATGGGGTCCTGAACAGTTCTAAACTTATTTAATTCATCAAAAGATAATTTTTGCATCACAAAAGGTAAATTAGTACAAAAAATCATAAATAATAATTAATATGAAATATTCTTACTTACCCAACACATCAATTAAGGTTAGTAAAATTTGCTTAGGCACTATGACGTGGGGAAAACAAAACACAGAGCAAGAGGGGCATGAGCAAATGAATTTTGCATTAGAAAAAGGAGTGAATTTTTTTGATACAGCAGAACTTTATCCAGTTCCTGCAGAAGCTGAAACATATGGTGAAACTGAAAGAATTATTGGTACGTGGTTTAAAAAAACAGGCCAAAGACAAAATATTGTATTGGCAAGTAAAATTGCTGGACCAGGAGCTTACACTAAACACATTAGAACTACCGGATTCAAAAAACAGGCCATTCATGAAGCTGTAAATTTAAGTCTTAAAAGATTACAAACTGATTACATTGATTTGTATCAATTACATTGGCCTGAACGATTCACAAATACCTTCGGTATTCGTGGATATAAGCATCTAAATAGTGAAAAATGGCAAGATAATTTCTATGAAATCTTGTCTGTTCTTGATGATCTTATTAAGATGGGTAAAATAAGATATATTGGCTTATCTAATGAAAATCCATGGGGGGTTATGCGATTTTTAGAGGAATCTAAAAATGATCTACCAAGAATGATTACCATTCAAAATTCTTATTCTTTATTAAATAGACAGTTTGAGGTAGGTAATGCTGAAATTTCGATGAGAGAACAAATTGGTCTTTTGGCATATTCTCCATTAGCTTGTGGGGTATTATCAGGGAAATACATAAATGGAACTGATCAACCCAATAGTAGACTAAATCTTTTCAAACGTTTTGTTAGATATAGCAGTGAACAAAGTACAGAAGCAACTAGAAGATATTTAAACCTAGCTAAACAATTTAACATTTCACTCACTAAAATGGCCTTAGCATTTGTAAATCAACAACCATTTGTGTCAAGTAATATTATTGGTGCCACTTCTCTTTCACAATTAGAAGAAAACATTGAGTCAATTAACGAAGAACTATCAGCTTCACTCCTAGCTGAAATTGAAAAGATCCACCAAGAAATTCCAGATCCATCTACTTAGAAAATAAGGACTTAAATATTGAATATTTATTTTGGCATAGTGTTTGTAAATATTTGTTAAAATGAACTATTTAACATTTTTACATACCAAATTTTTAACACTTATCAGCTATTTGTTGCTTTTAACTATAACAGCCTGTTTATTTCAAACTGAATTGAGATTTATGCATGATTCGCCAATTGAAATGGCGATATCTTTGGAATCTGAATTAGAAGAAGCAGAATCTGAAAAAGAAGTAGATATAGATGAGTTCATTCACATCCACAATGAAGAAAATTTAGTTTTAGACTTCTCATTTAATAATTGTTTTTCTGATTTATCGTTTTTCATTTCCCATCAAATTAAGATAGACTCTCCCCCACCTGAATTTGTTTGATTATTCCCTGAATTGGTCAAAGTATGACCACAAAAAACTTAATCAAACAAAAAATAACATCATGAAAAAATTAATATTAATTACAACAGTAATTACACTTACTGTAACATCTTGTATACCGTTTTCGGTAATTAGACCAGGTCAAGTGGGTGTAAAACAATCCTTTGGAAAATTAAAAGGACAACCAAAATCATCAGGGCTAGTTTTGTATAACCCATTTGTAACTCAAATTGTAAAACTACCAACTAGAACCGTAAACAGAGAAGTTAAATTAAACTTACCTTCAAAAGAAGGTTTAAATGTTGCAGCCAGTATTTCTATACTTTATCACTTGAAAGAAGATAAAGCTATAGATATAATAAATACAGTTGGAAAGCATTATGAAAATGTACTGATACTAAGTACGTTCAGATCTGCTGCAGCTGATGTTTGTGCAAGATTTTATGCTAAAGATATGCACTCTGGTAAAAGAGCTGAAATAGAAGATGAAATCAAGTCTCAAATGTGCGAACTTTTAAAAGACAGGGGGTTTGTAATTGAAGCCATTCTTTTAAAAAGCATTACACTTCCTAGCGGATTATATGCCGCGATTGAAGGTAAACTTAAAGCAGAGCAAGAAGCTCAACAAATGGAGTTCGTCCTTCAAAGAGAGAAAAAAGAGGCAGAGCGTAAGAGAATTGAAGCAGAAGGTGAAAGAGATGCTCAAAACATTCTAAGAGAAGGAATTACGGAGGGTAATATCAAATGGAAAAGCCTTGAGGTTCTAAGAGAAATCTCTACTTCTCCAAATGCTAAATTGATCATTACAGATGGTAATTCTCCAGTATTAATTAACGGAGACGATTAATTCAAATCATCCACTATAAAAAAGCCTGCAGGTGCAGGCTTTTTTTTTCTTATATAGCAAACCTTAAAGTAGATATTTCATTAACTTTATGGAAAAATTAACTGATGAAAAAAATTTTTGTACTTGTATGTATAGCCACTTTAACTAGTTCTTGTGTCATTGTTAAACCCGGTGAGGTAGGAGTTAGACAATTTTTGGGAAGACTTAAAGGAAGTCCAGCATCACCTGGTCCTACTCTAATTAACCCATTAACTACTCAACTTGTGAAAATACCTACTCGAACCGTAAATAAAGAAATCAAATTAAATCTCCCTTCTAAGGAAGGTTTGAATGTAAGTGCAGAAATTTCTATACTTTATCATGTAAAAGAAGAAAAAGCACTTGATATTATCAACGAAGTGGGTGCAAACTTTGAAAAAGTGTTAATTCTGAGCACTTTTAGATCAGCTTCAGCTGATGTTTGTGCTAGATTTTATGCTAAAGACATGCATTCTGGTAAAAGAGCTGAAATTGAAAATGAAATTAAAAATCAAATGATAAAACTTCTGGAAAACAGAGGGTTTGTTATAGAAGCTGTTTTACTTAAAAGTATCACACTACCCCCAGGTCTCTATGCGGCTATAGAAGCAAAGCTAAGATCTGAGCAACAAGCTCAACAAATGGAGTTTGTATTACAACGTGAGAAAAAAGAAGCAGAAAGAAAACGAATTGAGGCTGAAGGAATAAGAGATGCTCAACGAATTATCAAAGAGGGAATCACAGAGGGAAATATTGAATGGCAAAGTCTTGAAGTGCTGAAAGAAATTGCCACATCTCCCAATGCAAAGTTAATCATTACGGATGGCAAAACTCCTGTATTGATTAACGGAGATGAATAATCTTATTTTAATTTAACATTTACAATCATAGATTAATACTAAATTCGGGCAATATTTTCAAATGAGAGCAAGAAAAATTGTTGTTTTTGTACTGTTGCTGGTTTTCTTAGGAATAATAATGGCAGTAGGAAGCATTAGCTATAATTCTGGAGTGAGTTATGGAGAAGCAAACGCGGAAGAAATTAGAAAAAGTAAAATCATTAGTGTTGACAGTATTGTCGTAGAAAATTATGTCACAGCAGCATATACCTTAAATTCTAAAACACCTGTAAATATAAAAAGCTCTGGTCGTATAATTCCGGGAAAAATGATTAGTATATCAAGTGAAGTTCAAGGAGTACTTGAATCCAGTATTTCACTTAAAAAGGGAACAAAATTTAATAAAGGTGATCTTTTGTTCAAATTGAGAGATACGGATATTAAATTAATGCTCGCGGCCAAAAAAAGTGCTTATTTAAGTCTAATCGCGCAAAACTTACCTGACATTGCAACAGATTTTTCACAGGAGTTTGAGAAATGGAATAAATTTTTTAACTCTATTAATGTTGACCAACCATTATTTGATTTTCCTGAATTTAACACCACCAGAGAAAAAAACTTTATCATTTCTAGAAACATATTAGCTGAATACCTAAGTATTAAAAGTGATGAATTTAGATTATCAAAATACTTTCAATTTGCCCCATTTTCTGGTTCAATTATTGAATCTTTCACTGATGAAGGAGCCATTGTAAACCCCGGCTCACCTGTCATACAAATTATGAGAAATGATGAACTAGAAATAGAAATTCCAGTACAACTCAAATACATGGAAAATGTTAAGGTTGGAAACCCGGTTAAACTCAAAGAGAATGACAGGACATTTGAAGGAGTTATTATCCGAAAAGGGGATTTCATTAATGCCAAAACACAAAACGTTCCAGTTTATGTGAAACCAAAAAATCCTAAGTCACTTTATTACGGGATGTATGTGGAAGCAAACCTCGAATTAAACAGCAACGAAGATGTTGTTAAAATACCTAGAAAAGCGCTATTTGATAATGAAAAGCTTTTTATAATAAACGAGTTTGATAGTACCCTTAGATCTATCTCATTGGATATAAGATCATCAGATGATAAATTTGTTTATGTTAAAAATCTTAGTGATTCCATTTTATATGTTACTCAACCTCTGATCAACAAAAAAGAAAAGAGTAAAGTAACTCCCTTTATCCAGTAAATAAAATGAATAAACTGATTGCTTATTTTATCAAATTTCCAATATGGGCCAATGCGATAATTGTAGTTACTGCAATAGCGGGTGTTCTGAGTTTATTTATTATGCCTAAGTCATTTTTCCCTGAAATGACACCAAACAGAGTTTATGTAAATGTAGCCTATCCAGGAGCTTCACCCAAAGAAATTGAAGAAGGAATAACAACAAGGATAGAAGAGTCTTTAAATGGGATACAAGGAGTAAAAGAAATAACATCCACTTCATCTGAGAATATATCCAGCATTACTATAACAGGAATTGAAGGCATTGACCTTGATAAGATGCTACAAGATGTGAAAAATGCAGTTGATGGCATTAGTCAATTTCCTGCAGGTGCAGAAAAACCACTTGTTTTCGCACAAACATCTAGAGGAATGGGAGGGTTAAGTAATGTTGTTGGCTTCTATTCTCTCTATGGACCTGATGATCTTTGGAAACTAAAAGAAACAGCTGAAAAAGTAGAACAAGAACTTCTAGCTTCTAAAGAAATCAGTCAAATAGATATTCTTGGATACCCCCCTGTTATCATTGCTGTAGATATTAGAGAAAATGACCTCTTAAAATATGGACTTGACTTCACCACCATTTCTAACACCATTAAGATGAGCAACATAGATCTCTCAGGTGGTGGAGTGAAAACTGATAATGAAGAAATCATCATTAGATCCATGAACCGATCTACAGATCCAGAAAAAGTAAAAGAGATTGTAATTTTAGCATTACCAAGTGGGGATATAGTTAAGCTTAAAGATATTGCAGATGTCAGTATGGAATTTTCTGAAATTCCAATGAAAAACTATGTGAATGGAAAAAGAGGGGTTAGTTTTGTTGTGAAAAAAACAACGGATGAAGACTTAGATAAAATTGCAGATGAAATGTCTGCCTACATAAAGAAATTCAATAATGAGCAAAGTGATTTTGAGATGCTTTCGCTTTTTCAATTTGCCGATCTTCTTGATCAACGAATAGACACCCTAACATACAATCTAATTATCGGACTATTCCTAGTATGCTTTGTACTCGGATTATTCTTGAGTTTAAAACTTTCATTATGGGTAGCCTTTGGTATTCCTTTTTCGTTTATTGGAATGATTTCATTTGGCATCATGTATGGCATGACTATCAATATGATTTCTTTATTTGGGATGATACTCGTTGTTGGAATACTTGTGGATGATGGTATTGTTATTGCAGAGAATATTTATGCTCATTTTGAAAAAGGAAAAACTCCTCTCAGAGCTGCTCTAGATGGCACAACTGAAGTGATGAATGCTGTATTTACATCAGTACTTACTACGGTATTTGCCTTTTCTACTTTATTATTTGTTGGAGGTGAAATGGAAATGATGCAGGAAATGGCTTTTAGTGTAATTGCCTGCTTGTTGTTTTCATTAATTGAAGCTTTTTTAATTCTTCCTTCCCATTTAGCAAGTGATAAAATTTTAAAATCAAAAGAAAAACGACAATCAAGATTAAGAAATTTTTTAGATAAAGCAGTAGTGGGTGTTAGAGAAGCCTATGGAAGAATGTTGGAAAGAATTCTCAAAAGACATCGATTACATGTCTGGGGACCAATGGTTTTTATTTTCGTGATAATTGGCCTTTTCTCTGCAGGTTGGATCCGATGGACTTTTTTTCCAAGTATTCCATTTGATAGCATTTTGGTAGAATTTTCATACCAGCCAGGAAAAAGAGAAACAAGGACAGAAAAATTTCTTTGGTATTGCGACTCTATTGTAGAAGAATATAACAACGAATTGATTCAGATATATAAAGACACTCTAATTACATACAGAGCCATCAGCGTGGGCAGTACGGAAAATTTAGGTGAAGTTGGAAGTCATGTTGGATCTCTCAGGTTATCAGTAAAAGAAAATGAGCACATATCAACTATTGATATGTCCAATGAACTAAATAACAGGTTTCCCAAAGACTCTATTCGTTTTATGCAAAAGTTTTCTATTGGTGGTCAACAACGATTTGGAAGAGCTGTATCACTATCCCTACAAAGTGATAACGGAGAAGAACTTCAAGAAGCTGCGAACTGGATGAAAGACCAACTCAAGAGCTATCCAGAAGTAAAAGATGTACTAGACAATAGTGGGATAGGAAACAGAGAACTACATTTAGAATTAAAATCTAAAGCTTATTTACTTGGATTAAATGAAATGACCATCTCTAATCAAATTAGACAAGGGTTTTTTGGACAAGAAGTTCAACGACTCATCAAAGGTAGAGATGAAATTAAAGTATGGCTAAGATATCCTTTAAATGATCGGAATTCAATATCTGATATTGAAAACACCAGAATAAAAACCGCAGCAGGGGAAGAATTCCCATTAAACGAATTAGCAGATTATACCATAAAAAGAGGTAAAGTAAAAATTAATCATATTGACGGGAAGAAAGAAATAAGAGTAAATGCCAGTTTAATTGATGCCGAATTATCTGGACAAGTCAATGCTCAAATTGAAAGAGAATTGTTGCCTAAATTAATAAGTCAGTTCCCCAGTGTTGATTATCAAATAAAAGGACAAGCTGAACGAGCTGAAGACTCTGGAATAAGACTTTCCATTGCGTTTCTTGTCAGCATTGTTCTCATTATGATGACCATATCCCTAAATTTTAAATCTTTTTATCAAAGCAGACTGATACTTATGGTTGTTCCAGTTGGAATTTTCAGTGCATTACTTGGTCACGGTATTGTCGGAAAGCCATTTTCAACCTTAAGCGTTTGGGGAGTAGTTGCTTTAGTGGGCATTTTAGTAAATGATGCCGTGGTGATGTTAGATCAATATAACAAAAACTTAGCATCAGGTCATTCTATAAAAGATGCTGTTTTAAAAGCAGGAAAGTCAAGATTCAGAGCTATAATTTTAACTACAATCACTACCGTTGTGGGATTATATCCTCTTATCCTAGAAACAAGTTTTCAGGCTCAATTCCTCATTCCAATGGCTATTTCTGTAGCTTTTGGTGTCCTATTTGGAACTATTATTTTATTGATTTATTTCCCCCCTTTAATAGTGTATTTCAACGATATGAAAAGAGTGAGAAGATGGATTTGGGAAGGCGGTAAAACTATACCCTCATGGGAAAAAGTTGAACCGGTAATAGAAAATCAGAAAAGAGTAGAATCATTTTATGAATAGAAATCTAGTCATAACAGCTCTTTTTATTTCTTTGTTTGGCTTTGGACAAGATTCTTTAAGCCTTAAAAGAGCCATAGAGATTGGTTTACAAAAAAACTTTGATATACAATTAACTCAAAGAAATGTAGCTATTAATACCATAATGAACAGTTGGGGTGAAGCTGGAAGTCTACCTCAGGTTAATATCAATGCAGGACAAAATAATTCCATCTCCGATCAAAGAAACAATCCCATCTCCTTTGCTCCTTACTTATTTCAATCTGTTGATGTTAGTGGTAATATAGCTTTAAACTGGACAATTTTTAACGGATTTGGAATACAAGCTAACAAAAATAAACTCGAACAGCTTCAAATTCAAAGTGAAAATACGGCAACCCTTGCTATTGAAAATACTATTCATGGAATCATCTTATCCTATTATCAAGCTAAAATGCAGAAGGAACAGTTGAATTTAATATTTAATCTTATTCAACTTTCAAAAGAGAAATATGACCAGCAAGTGCTTAAAAGTAATCTAGGAGTGGGTGTAAAATTTGAATTACTGCAATATGAAAACAATCTACTAGCAGATAGCTCTAGTTTTTATTTACAAAAATTAGCATACCAAAATTCGATACGAAATTTAAACTTATTAATGGGGGAAGAAATACAGAAAGAATGGATTTTAAGTTCAGAAATTAAACCTGAACTAAATGACAAAGACTTTAATACGTTAAAAAATGAAATGTTAGCTAATAATACCAATATTAAAAATCAATATCTTAATATCTCACTCAATCAACAAGACATTTCAATAGCAAAATCGAGTTTTTATCCCATTGTAAATTTAAATGCAGGTACTAATACCAGTGCAGGTCAGTTAAAAACGAATGACCCTAATGCACCATTTCCAGGTGCTTCAAGTAGAAACCTAAATTATTATGCAAATTTTACCCTAAATTTTAGATTATTTGATGGAGGTAAAGTTAAAAGAGGAATCAAAGCTCTTGAAATACAAAACGAAGTAAATCAGATACAATTAGAACAGATGCAACAACAACTTGTTTTAGAGCTATCAAATGCTTTTGAGTTGTTCCAAACAAGAAGGAAAATTTTTGAATTGAATAAAAAAGCCTTTTTGGCATCAAAAGAGAACTTAGAAATTGCTCGATTTAAAGAAAAAACAGGATTAATTAACTCATTTAATTTTCGTGATATTGAAATAAACTATCTTACATCTGGGGTAAATCTATATCAGTCAAGCTTTGATTTATTAGAGTCAAACGCTACCCTACTCAAACTTACAGGGAAAATTATTCAAGAATAACCCGTAAAAAAGTATGCATGCATACTTTTTTTTTACTACATTAGCCGAATACAAAATTTAAACATGCGGGCAGAAGACACAGCAGATTTTCACATTAGATGGTCATGGTATAACATAGCGAGAATGTATAATTTAAAAGCAGCTGAATTTGGCGGAACAATGGCCATTGGATATGCCCTTTTAAACATTGATAAAGAAGGTACGCCATCAACAAAGTTAGGACCTAAAATGGGAATGGAACCAAGGAGCTTAACTCGGATGATAAAATCACTTGAAAAAAAGGGGTTAATAGAAAAAAAACATGATGAGCAAGATAAAAGATTGGTAAAATTACACCTTACTGAAGAGGGAATGAAACACCGTCAAAAATCTAAAGAAGTTGTTATTCACTTCAATGAAAGAATTTATCAAGAGATTGCTGAAAATGAATTAAAAACATGTTTTAAGGTCCTTCAAAAAATAAATAACCTTATTGATAGAGACCATATTTATAATAATTAATCATGATTAAAAACATTAAAAAAGTAGCTGTCTTGGGATCTGGCATTATGGGTTCTGGAATTGCTTGTCAGCTAGCAAACGTAGGTCTAGAGGTGATATTATTAGATATTGTACCAGAAAACGCTAAAGATTCAACTGATAAAAAGACGAGAAATAGCATAGTCAACAATGCATTAACAGCAGCAATTAAATCCAATCCAGCTCCATTATATGTTAAAAGCAAATTGAATAACATCACTACTGGAAATTTTGATGACAATTTTGGCACAATAAGTGACTGTGATTGGATTATAGAAGTAGTGGTAGAACGACTAGACATCAAAAACATCATATTTGAAAAAGTAGATAAACTTAGAAAGTCTGGGTCAATTGTGTCTAGTAACACTTCAGGAATTCCTATTCACTCTATGCTAGAAAACAAATCAACTGATTTTACATCACACTTTCTAGGCACTCACTTTTTTAACCCACCTCGTTACCTTAAACTTTTAGAAATAATTCCAACATCAAAAACAAAACAAGAAGTAGTAGATTTTATGATGGAATTTGGTACTAAAATTCTAGGGAAAACAACCGTTCTATGCAAGGATACGCCTGCATTTATAGCTAATCGTGTTGGAGTTTTTGCAATACAAGAATTATTTCATATTGTAAATGAATTAAAACTTTCAGTAAGCGAAGTTGATACCCTTACCGGTCCTGTTATGGGAAGACCGAAATCGGCTACATTTAGAACATGTGATGTAGTTGGATTAGACACCTTAATCCATGTAGCAAATGGCCTAAAACAAAATTGTCCAAATGATGAAAGGTCAGTAGTTTTTAACCTACCATCATTCATCGCTAAAATGAAAGAGCATAATTGGCTTGGCTCAAAAACAGGTCAAGGATTTTATAAAAAGACTATAAACGAAAGCGGTAAAAAGGAAATTTTAGAGCTGGATCTCCAAACGTTTGAATATAAATCCACATCAAAAACAAAATTTGAAACCATTGGAAAAGCCAGAAGCATTAACAATCTCAAAAAAAGAACAAAAGTTCTTTTTAATGGAAATGATAAAGCAGGTGACTTTTACAGAAGGGTTTTTGCTGGTTTACTGAGTTATGCTAGCCATCGAATTCCTGAAATTTCAGATGAAATTTACAGACTGGATGATGCCATGAAGGCTGGTTTTGGCTGGGAATTAGGACCCTTTGAAATCTGGGACGCAATTGGCATTAAAGAAGGCATTACCAATATTGAAAATGCAAATCTTACGGTACCTGATTGGGTTATATCATTTGCTAAAGAAAATGAATCTTTTTATCGAGTTGTCGATGGTAAATCCAATTTCTACGACCTTCAAACTAAAAAATTCCAGCCCATCTCAGCCTCAAATGATTTGATATCATTATCAACGCTCGACTCATCCAGAACCATATGGAAAAATGAAGAGGCTTCCATTCAAGATATTGGAGATGGAATCATTAATATTACTTTTCACTCTAAAATGAATACGATTGGAGGGGGAATTCTCAATGCCATTAACAATGCTATTGACATGGCTGAAAAAGGAGAATTTAAAGGAATTGTAATATCCAATGAAGGTGCTAACTTTTCGGCTGGAGCAAATGTAGGTATGATATTTATGATGGCAGCTGAACAAGATTATGATGAATTAAATTTAGCCGTCAAAGCATTCCAACAAACAACAATGAGAATCCGTTATTCTTCAGTTCCAATAGTAGCTGCTCCGCATGGGATGACTTTAGGTGGGGGGTGTGAAATTTGCATGCATGCAGATAAAGTTATTGCACATGCAGAAACCTATATGGGCTTAGTGGAGTTTGGTGTTGGACTCATACCTGGGGGTGGAGGAACTAAAGAAATGGCTCTTCGGTTTTCAGATGAATTGAAAGCAGGAGATATGCGGATAAATAGATTCAGAGATAAATTCCTAACCATTGGACAAGCTAAAGTGTCTACTTCAGGCCATGAAGCCATGGAACTTGGTTTGCTAAGAAAAGGAATTGATGAGATCATAGTATCAAGAGCGCATCAACTTTCATATGCAAAATCAACATGTCTTAAAATGTATGAAAAAGGATATGCCCAACAAAATCAACGAAAAGATATTCAAGCATTAGGACAAGAAGGATTAGGCATTGTTTACGTAGGTGCAGACTCATTTAAATCTGGAAATTTTATGTCTGAACATGATCAACTTATTTCTGAAAAATTAGGTTTTGTTCTTTGTGGAGGTGATTTATCTCAAGTCACACCTGTTTCAGAACAATATTTTCTGGATTTGGAACGAAAAGCTTTTGTAGAATTATGTGCAGAAAGAAAAACCTTAGAAAGAATTCAAAGCTTATTACAGACAGGAAAAATTTTAAGAAATTAATTATGATGAAATCAGTTTATATCGTTGGAGGATATCGCTCTGCAGTCGGAAAATCTGGAAGAGGCATGTACAGGTTTACAAGACCAGATGAACTCGGAAAACAAGTTCTAGAACACCTACTCAAAGATTTTGAAAACTTAGATAAAGATAGAATTGATGATGTCATAGTTGGTAATGCTACTCCAGAAGCTGAACAAGGCTTGAACATGGCTAGAATGATATCATTAATGGGACTTGATACAGAAAAAGTACCAGGAATGACTATTAACCGATATTGTTCTTCTGGACTTCAAAGTATTGCTCTAGGACACTATCAAATTCAAGCAGGTGCTGGAAATTGTATTGTTGCAGGTGGAGTAGAATGCATGTCTCCAATTCCATTTGGGGGATGGAGAATAGTCCCCCATCACCATTACAGTAAAAAACATCCAGACTGGTATTGGGGAATGGGGCTTACTGCAGAAGCGGTAGCAGAAGAATTCAAGGTAAGTCGTGAAATGCAAGATGAATTTGCTTTTCACTCACATCGCAAAGCGAATGCAGCCATTGAAAATGACATATTCAAAAATGAAATAGCCCCTATCCATATCAAACACGTTTATCTAGACGATAATGAAAATAGAGTTGAAAAAGAATATATTGGTAATAAAGATGAGGGACCTAGAAAAGACACCAATTTAGAAGCACTTTCAAAGTTAAGACCTGTGTTTAAAAATGGAGGAACGGTGACTGCTGGAAATTCATCTCAAACTTCGGATGGAGCAGCATTTGTAATGATGATGTCCGAAGACATGGTTAAAGAGCTTGGAATAAAACCATTAGCAAGATTAATCACCTATAAAGTCATCGGCTTATCTCCTCGAATTATGGGGGTTGGCCCACTTTATGCTATACCAGAAGCTTTAAAATCAGCAGGCTTAAAACTGAGTGATATTGAACAAATTGAATTAAATGAAGCTTTTGCATCTCAGTCAGTAGCAATAATAAAAGGACTTGATATAGACCCAAACATTGTCAATGTAAATGGCGGTGCTATTGCCTTAGGTCACCCATTAGGATGCACAGGAGCTAAATTAACAGTACAGCTATTAAATGAAATGAAAAGAAGAAATCAAAAATATGGAGCTGTTACTATGTGTGTTGGAACAGGACAAGGTGCATGTGGCATATTTGAACTATTATAAATAAAAAAGATGAGTGAAATTAAAACAGAAAAAAACAATGCCATAAGAGGTGGAGAATTTTTAGTTAAAGAAACCAATCCAAATGAAATTTTTGTTCCAGAGGAGTGGGATGAAGAACAGCGAATGATAGAGCAGATGTGTTATGATTTTATTAAAGCAGAATTATTTCCTATTCTAGATAAAATAGACAGCATGTCAGATCCTCAGTTAATGCCTTCTCTCATGGAAAAAGCTGGAGAATTGGGGTTATTAGGATTATCGATTCCTGAAGAATACGGTGGACTTGGTGTTGATTTTAAAACTTCTATGTTGGCTACTGAAGCACTTGGTGCTGGTCATTCTTTTTCTGTTGCCTATGGTGCTCATACTGGTATTGGGACCCTACCTCTACTCTACTATGGAAATGATGCACAAAAACAAAAATTTATTCCAAGGTTAGCATCAGGTGAATGGAAAGCAGCGTATTGCTTAACCGAACCCAGCTCTGGATCAGATGCTAATTCAGGAAAAAGTAGAGCCAAATTAACGGATGACGGCAAACATTACATCATTAATGGTCAAAAAATGTGGATTACAAATGGTGGATTTGCTAACCTCTTTACTGTATTCGCTAAGATAGATGACGATAAAAATTTAACTGCATTTTTAGTTGAAGCAGACACTCCTGGTATTACGCTAAACGCAGAAGAAAAGAAAATGGGTATTAAGGGATCTTCTACAAGACAAGTGTTTTTCAATGATGTGAAAATACCTGTAGAGAATCTACTATATGAAAGAGAGAAAGGATTTAAAATTGCTGTTAATATCCTCAATATTGGAAGAATAAAATTATGTGGAGGTGTAATGGGTGGAGCCAAAGCTGCCATTACAGAATCTGTTCAATATGCCAATGAAAGAGAACAGTTTAATACACCTATATCATCATTTGGAGCAATACAATCTAAATTGGCAGAACAATGTATTAGAACATTCGCGTGTGAAAGTGCTACTTACAGAGCAACGCAAAATATTGAAGACAATATTCAGTCATTAATTAAAGGCGGAATGAATAAGGGAGAAGCAACGTTAAAGGGGATTGAAGAATTCGCACCAGAATGTGCAATACTAAAAGTTATTGGAAGTGAAGTACTAGATTATGTAGTTGACGAAGGAGTACAAATTCATGGGGGAATGGGGTATTCCGCTGAAAAAAACATTGAACGATCTTACAGGGATTCTAGGATTAATCGAATTTTCGAGGGTACCAATGAAATTAATAGAATGTTAACAGTAAGTATGATTCTTAGAAAAGCGCAGAAAGGAGAAATTGATTTACTGGGCCCTGCAAAAAACATTGCTAAAGAACTGATGTCTATTCCCGATTTTGGAAATAGTAATGGAATTCCATTTTCAAATGAAATCAACATTATCAAAAATTTCAAAAAAGCAGTTTTGATGGTTGCTGGAACTGCTGTCAAAAAATTCAATGACAAACTTGGCGAACAACAAGAAGTGTTAATGAATATAGCAGATATGATCAACACCATATATTTATGTGAATCTACCTTACTTAGAGTACTTAAAGTGTCTCAAAATAACTTATCAAATCAATTTGATGCACAACAAATGATGTTACAAGTATTGGTATATGACTCTTGTGATAAAATGAACAAGTTTGGGAAAAACACAGTTTATTCCATTGCAGAAGGTGATGAGGCCAGCATGATGATACTAGGTTTAAAACGATTTACAAAACACCATGGATTAAATGCCATTTCATTAAGACGTAAAATTGCAAAACAACTCATAGAAGCAAATGAATACTGCTTTTGATATAAAAATTTAAATAAAATTTTAACTAAAACAACTAAAACCAATTAAAATTTTAATAGAAGCAATTTTATTAAAATATTAAACTTCTTTTTTTAGTATGCTTGCATATTAATTTGTTTTGTATATTTGTTGTAAACGAATAAAAAGCAAAATGAAAAATTGGTTCAGGAATTTATTTATTTATTCTCTGTTAGGATTCTATTCAAGCGTAATTTCAGCACAAGCACCTGTAAATTATGTTGTCGAAATTGTGGAATTAGATATGAATGGTTCTGGCTCCTGCGATGATGGTCAAGGAGCTGAAGAAGAGCCCACATGGAAAATTTGGTCTAATGATAATGTGAACTCCAGCTGGGACGGAGGATATTGCCACACTGATGATGCGGACTTTACAAGCCCATCCACTCCTGCTCATGTACCACCCAATAACTTAACTGTTTCTTCTAGAAATAACACCATAGCAAATCAAATTAACATTAGGTTTGCCGGATGGGAGGATGATTGTGGAGGCAGATGCATCTACGAAAGTAGCTGTGGATTTTTTCAAGGGGATGACAATTATCAATTTGTTAGCCCTATCGGATCTATTTCATTTAGAAATCAACCTCCTTGTAATTGGACACAATACTCCTATTCTGCTGGATGTTTCTCTTTTATTATAAGAATAAAATGGGAGTTTAGTGATTTTAATGCAGGAAACGACACATCAACTTGTTTTAACAATATCAATTTAAATGCTGTTGGAAATGGAGAATGGTCCATATTTTCTGGTGGAGCTGGCAGCTTTAACAACAGCACTGACCCCAACTCTAATTTTATAGGCACACTTGGAAACACATATGTACTGCTTTGGGAAAGCCCCTCTAACTCATCTTGTATTACCAATAACAATTCTGACACGGTAAGTGTGACCTTAAACAACATCATTTCTCAAGATGTAATTTCTGAATGTGGATCTTATACTTGGATAAATGGAGTTACATACACAAGCAGCAACAATACTGCTTCACAGGTGCTAACCTCATCTAACGGTTGTGACAGTACTGTTTTCTTAAATCTTACCATTAACAATAACCCTAATCCCAATTTGTCATCTAGCCCTGCATCCAGCGTTTGTGCCAACGAAGGAATTACTTTCTCTGCTAGTAATGGGGTTAATTATGATTGGCAAATTGGAGCAAATGGAACCATTTTTCAATCTGGAACATCTAACACATATTACACCGATTCGCTTTTAAACACAGACACCGTTTATGTAACGGTTACAGGTTCTAATGGATGCTCAATTACATCATATTTACATGTAAATGTGACTCCTTTACCCACTTGCACCATTTCACCTGGCGACACTTCTATATGCGAGGGGTCATCAATTGTTTTAAATGGAACTAACACTTCTACAGCTGTAACATATCTGTGGAATGACCAAAACGGAACAACTACTTCAACGTTAAATGTTAGCGATACTGGATTATACGAACTGACAATTACGGACAATAATGGATGCAGAGCTTATGATGGTGTTCAAATTTCATTTTACCCAGCCACAACCATATCTTTAGGTCCTGATTTTTCCATTTGTGAAGGAGGAGACACCACCTTAACTATTGGTAATGGATATTTATCTTACAATTGGTCTAACGGCAGCACATCTGATACTGCTTTGCTAAACCCAGGAATTAGCTGGGTAGTAATATCAGATCTAAATACGTGCTCTGCAAGTGACACCATATTCATTGATTCATTTTCTAATAATTTCATAAATCTTGGCAACGATTCGTTAATCTGTGAAGACAACCCATTTAATCTTTCTGCAGGTATAGGTCATAATGCTTACTTTTGGAACACTGGTGCTCAAACTCCTGCAATATTAATTAACACCATAGGTACCTATTGGGTTGAAGTAGTCAACTCTAATGGATGTATTGATCAGGATACGATTACCTTCGATACACTTGTCAATATTTTTCAACTTTCTGCGGATACCACCATTTATTTAGGTGGATCTGTTGATCTCACAGCAACTGGTGGATCAACTTATTTATGGGACAATGGTAACACCACTGCCACATCCAATTATGCGCCAACCGAAAACACCACGGCTTGGGTAGTCATTGACTATGGAAATGCATGTTATGATAGTGCTTACACCAACATCCTCATATTTGATGGATTAAATGTATTCATCCCTAATCTTTTTACCCCAAACGGAGACGGAAGCAACGATGTCTTTAAAGCATACGGATATGGTTTTCAAAAAAATATTGAATTTAAAATTTACAATCGCTGGAACAGAGTGGTGTATGAAGCAAACACATTTTCAGAACTAAAAGACTTAGGTTGGGACGGCAACTTTAATGGAGAAGAACAGCCTGACGGAGTCTATATATGGACTTTAAATGCTATTGACTTAAATGGGCAAATTAACCCAAAAGAAGAATTAATGAAAGGTACACTACTATTAAATAGATAACCATGAAAAGAATAATACTTATTTTTTTAGGAATTACATCCATTGCTCAGGGGCAAGATGCATTTTTTTCTAATTTTTACAGATCTTATGCATCAAGTAACCCGTCTGCCATCATTATGCAAGATGATATCAATATTACAGCATTACACCGTAGTCAATGGTCAGGAATCATTAGTCCATTTACCAGTTCACAGATTGAAGGATATTATGGTTTAAGAAAAGCCAATTCCAATGAAAAAATTGGGTCAATAGGTTTTTCAGCCATTAATGAAAGATTAGGAAGTCATGGCTACACAAGAAATAGTTACTCCATAACTGGAGCTTATAATTTAAAAATTGCCAATGACCAACACCTATCAGCGGGGGTGAAAATAGGGTATTTCAATGCAGGTACGGATCTGAATGCATTATCAACAGGAAGTCAATTTCAAAATGGATATTATCAAGCAAGTAATCCTCTTGGTGAAAATTTGACCAATCCTGTTTTCAGTGGCATCGAAATTTCACCTTCTTTTACTTGGTATCAACATGATGTTGAACATCACTACAAACATTATGCGGGAATCACACTATTCAACTTGAATCAGCCTGAAATTTCAAGTGTAAACAACGAATACAAACTTCCAATGAGGTTGGTTTTAAATGCAGGTAGTAGAGTATATATTAAAAACCTCACCCTTCTTCCTAGAGGAATGTTTCAAATTCAAGGAAACCAGACTCAGGTTATTGGAGGGACAGATGTACTTTATGCCATTGGAAAAAATCAATTTGGATTAGGAGGATATTACCGACTAGGTGATGCTGCCATTGCTAGTTTTAAATATATATCAGATTATATAGATGTTGGGGTTTCTTATGATTTAAACACCTCAAACATTAATAACACATCCTCTTCGAATGGTAATTCTTTTGAGATTTTTGTGGATTACAAAATAAAACAAGAAATAAAATACAAACAATTTGAATTGTTAATTGAACTTTTTGACAAAGACACAAAAGAACCATTAGAAGGAAATGGTAATTTTAATAATTTAAGCACAAAAGAAAAAGGAAAATTATTTGAAAACAAGGCAAAAAACTATGCCACCTTTAATGAAAAAGAAAAAATACAACTAACACTAAGTCATCCTGAATATCATAGTGAAAAAATTGAAGTAACAGGAGAGGAAGGTGATGAAATCAATCAAAAAATTTACTTAGAAAAACTCATCAAACTGTTTGATTTTGAATTAGAGATTTATGATAAAGAATCAAATGAGCCCTTATCAGTAGACATTACATTAATTAATCAAAAGTCCGGAGAAAAGAAGTTAATTGGGAACGATTCAAAGTTAAATACCCAATTTGAATTAGGCGAAAAATATACCCTTTCACTTGATGCTGAAGGATATGATAATAAAATTGTAGAGATTAGATACAATAAAATTGGAACATTAAGTAAAAGTGTATTTGTTTCTCCTACGAAACCAACTATTGAAATGAGTAATCTAATTTTAATTGTAAAAGACGAAATCTCATTAGAGTCCATACCATCCACAATCATGGCGATTAATATTAGCGATCCGATTAATCATTCTAGTTCTTTAATTGCATTGAATGATAATCCTCCCCCAACATTTCCGTTAGAATTAGGACAATCATATGAAATTTTAGTTACTAAAGAAGGCTATTTCAATAATTCCGTGAAAATTGATAATTTGAATAAAAATGACATTCTACAGGAAATTCTTTTGACTCCTGTAGAAATTGGGAAAAGTATCATTATTGATGATTTACATTTCAAAACTGGTCTTACTGAACTAGATGATGCATCTTATAGATTACTAGATCAATTGGTCGATTTCATGTCTCAAAATAACACCTTAAAGATTGAAATAGCTGGACATACTGATAGTGATGGGTCAGAAGAATTTAATCAAACCCTATCAGAAGGCAGAGCACAATCAGCCGTTAATTACATTATTGAGAAGGGAGTTGACAAAAGTAGATTAGTAGCTAAAGGATATGGTGAATCTCAACCGTTATTTGAGAACGACACAGAGGAAAACAAAGCTAATAACAGAAGAGTTGAGCTTAAGGTGATCGGAAAATAAGCAGATTGAGGTCACATAATAAAGAGATTAACGAACATGAACCCATTGAAACGATTAAGATCATTTATGATCAATTAAAATAGAAGGGTACAACATTGTTATACAATACTTGAAACCTATTTTTACAATTTAGTCAACTATTAAAAATACATTTTCCCTTGTACCTATTTTTCTTCAAATGAAACTAAGAAAAAAGTAGTGTAAAGCGTTGAAAGAGTGGAATTTTTAAAATACAACTTTACCCCCAAAAATGAGATTTATTCCCTGAAAAGAAGCATACACATAAGAAGCATCAAAAGTGTAGTTATTTGGATTATCAATGGGATCATTAATTTGTTGATCAAATGGGTCGTGAGCTCTTAATATGGAGTAAGAAGGTGGCGTAAAATCAAATAAATTTCTTACACCAATAAATAAATTTCTTCCTTTGTTAAAGCTTTTGGTTAATTTAAAATGGTGTAGAGAGAAAGGAGAGGAATAGGCTGGTCTAAAATCATTTTCGAGTAAGGGTAGTCTAATAGGTCCATACCTACTTGCGGTATAATCCAAATTGACATTAAGTCGACTAAAAGTGTAGGAAAAGTTCCATTTTACACTATTTCGTTCACTCAATATCTGTTGTGATTTTATGAAGTTGTTTTGTAAATCTGCTGAAAATATTCCAACGTCTAGTATGGTGCCATTTAAATTCATTTTTAACGGGACTTTACTAAAATTACAACCAAGTTGAATAGTAAGACCCTTTGATACAGAGTATCCCTCAAGATTTGAATAAATAATTTGATTATCGCTTGTTTCATAATCTGGAATAATTTTATTAGAAAAATGATTGTAAAATAGAGAAGATTCTAAATGTAAATTCAATAATTCAAATTGCCTATCAGTTGAAAAATTCAAATTGGCATTTTTTGAACGTTCAGGATCTAATGATTCTCTAAAAACAACTTCTCTAGCACCAGTTAAAGCTGCGTGATCTTCTGTAAAAACGTTAACCACTCTAAACCCATTTCCAATGCCAATTCTTAAAGTAGTCTGATCTGATAAATCATATTGGTAATTCAAGCGTGGTGAATGAATTGCACCGTGTAAGGTGTGAATATCTGTTCGCCAACCTAATAACAATCTATTATTTGTATTCAAATTAAATTGACTTTGTAAAAAAGCACCTGGCAACAACCATTTATTTGGCATCAATGTAGCAGGGGTGTTATCATTATAGAAATGATATCTAAAGGACAAACCAGAAAGGAAATCTACTTTATTATTCCATTTTTTTCGCCAATTGAGCTGAGAAAATCCAATGTTTTGTATAGCATCATATGAATTTGTCCCATACCATGATTTTTGTTTATGTGTGCTATATGAATTACTCCACACAAGATTTTCTTTTGTAGGTAATTTATAAGATGTACTCACTTCACATCTTTCAGTTAATATAGATTCACCATAAATTAAATTACTTCCTCTAAAGCTTTCATCCCAGTTCATTTGCCCACCCCATCTATTCTCATTCATTAGTCTAAATGAAATTACAAATGGATTATTAGGGTGTTTAAGAGAATAAAAATTGATTTTATTAAAGAGAGTATATCTTTTCTTTAAGCTTAAATCCGTAAAATCGTCTCCATTATTATCAATTGGATTAGAATAATTAAAAATATCCAATGTTAAAAAAGACTTTACTCTTCTATTATTTACTGTTTTAACTAATATTGAAGTTTGTACCTCACCCCAAGATGAGGTATACAAATCAAAGCTTAAATCTGGTAAGCAATTTATATCCTTAGTTATTACATTTATTAAACCTGCCATAGCTTCAGAACCAAAAAGGGTTGATGATGGTCCTTTTACTACTTCTAATTGATGAATAATACTTGTTGGAATTCCCTGAAGACCATATACTGATGCAAGACCACCCATAACAGGCATTCCATCAATAACAATCATGGAATAAGAACCTTCCATTCCATTGATATGAATATCGCCCGTGTTACAAACAGCACAATTTATTTGAGGTCTTACGCCTGCCATTTGATCTGTTACATCAATAAGATTAGAAGATGGAATTTTATTTATAAAACTAGTATTATAAACATCTACAACAATAGGACTTTCCTTTTGCTTGATCTGCTCTAAAGTTGCACTAATCACTAATTCATCCAAATATTGATTATTTTCTGTTAATACAATTTGTTTTTTTTGAGATGTAACAAGGTTACAACTCACGCTATCAAACCCAATGGATCTAACCAAAACATCCTTCTTTCTTTCTGTTGAAGTAAAATGAAATCTACCATCATTATCACTGAATACAATTCTTTCTGATGATAAAAATTGTATCTGAGCAAAAGGTATACCTACACCATTTTTATCTACTACAATGCCATCGTATGTATAAAGAGTTTGGCTTATTAATGAAGAAATTAAACCAAAATAAAATAGGAAAAAAATAAAATTCAATTTCATTTCTAAAATATATTACAAATCTAATTTATTTTTTAGACATGTCTAAAATATATTTACTTTTACACTAAATGAATACTAAATCAGAAGAAGATTACCTAAAATGTCTTTATCATTTACAACAAGGTAAAGCAGCTGTTTCGACTAATGAAATTGCAAATTACTTATCAATGAAACCTTCAAGTGTAAGTGATATGTTAAAGAAATTAGCGGAAAAAAAATGCATTCATTATTTAAAATATAAAGGATCAAATCTCACCAAAAAAGGAGAATTAATTGCTTTATCAATCATTAGAAAACATAGACTATGGGAAACGTTCTTAGTTAATAAACTGGGGTTTAGCTGGAGTAAAGTTCATAGTATTGCCGAACAACTTGAACACATCAATTCTGAAGAACTTATTGATAAACTTGATCATTTTTTAGCTTATCCTCAATTGGATCCACATGGAGATCCAATTCCCAAAAAGAATGGGACAATAGCAAAATTGAATCAAAAACTTTTAAGTGAACTCCAAAATAAAGAAAAGGGAATTATCACGGGAATTAAAAAGGGAAGTCCTTCTTTATTAAATTTTTTGGATCAAAAAAAAATAAAACTTGGAGATCAAATTCAACTTAGATCTATTTTAGAATTTGATCAGTCTGCTGAAGTTTTCATTAATAGTAAAATCATTAATCTTTCAGAAAAAATTTGCAACAACCTTCTTATTGAAACCCTTCATGATTGAACTTAAAAATTGGTTTACAGAACAAGAACCCATCATTCAAGCTTTGATTGCTGGTTTATTCACATGGATTCTAACAGCAATAGGTGCTGGCCTTGTTTTCTTTTTTAAATCTTCTAACAGAAAGATTTTAGATATGTCGTTAGGTTTTACAGGTGGAGTAATGATAGCAGCTAGTTTTTGGTCTCTTTTGGCGCCTGCAATTGATTATGTAGAAATGCAAAATAAAATGGGACTATCCAAAATGCCATCTTGGTTAGTTCCTACCATTGGATTTTTATTTGGTGCCATGTTTCTTTTTGTATTAGATAAAATCATTCCGCATTTACACCTATTTAACAACAAGAAAGATGCGGAAGGCCTTAGTACCAACTGGAAGAAAACCATATTATTAGTTTTAGCCATTGCTCTTCACAATATTCCCGAAGGACTGGCCGTTGGAGTTGCTTTTGGAGCATTGGCTCACCCTGAATTCCTTGGCATAGAAATGGAAGGCATTTTTACTTTAGGAACCGCTGTTGCACTGGCAGTTGGCATTGCGATACAAAATTTTCCAGAAGGATTTGCTGTTTCAATGCCATTAAGAAGGCAAGGATTAAGTCGTTTTAAATCATGGCAATGGGGGCAATTATCAGCCATTGTAGAGCCTATTTTCGCTGTAATTGGAGCGGCTATTGTAATTCAAATTCTTCCTATTTTACCCTATGCACTTTCCTTTGCTGCAGGTGCAATGATTTTTATAGTTGTAGAAGAAGTAATTCCAGAAAGTCAAAAGGGAGGAAACACCGACCTTGCTACAGTTGGGCTAGTTCTTGGTTTTATAGTAATGATGGGACTTGATGTGGGCTTGGGCTAAATAAAAACAATATCAACCAGATAATTTTTACCTATAGCCTTGTTTAGATCGTTTAAAAGCATCGTTTTTTGAATATTGATTTCCTGTTTAAATGGTGCACTATCTAATTTTAGAAACAACTTATTATCTTTAATAAAAAATGTTTTTACCTTTTTCATCAGAAAAGAACCCATTATTTCTTCAAAATGAATTTTAATTTGATGATTTAAATAAGGACGTGATAAGTTTGAAGAATGTATAAATTTATTTAAAACATCTCCTAGTTTTTCTTCTTTTGAGCTTCTCTTTTTCAAAAACTATGAATTAACAGTTCCATTTACAATTTCAAATAAATTATGATCTACTTTAAAATCAGATAAGATTTGAGGTATTTTTGCTGTACTTGTATCTGTAATAAAACATTGACCAATTTTTTTAGACCGTATTAAATCTAAGATATATCCTACTCTATTATCATCTAATTTATCAAATATATCATCTAAAAGAAGAACAGGGTCCATATTTTTCTTCCTTCTAATGTATTCGTATTTAGCTAATTTCAATGCAATCAAATATGTTTTTTGCTGCCCTTGAGATCCGAATTTCTTAATAGCATGATTTTCAATATTAAAAACCAAATCATCTCGGTGGATTCCAGCCGAAGTATACCCAACTTGTTGATCTTTCCTTCTGTTATGTTCAAAAAGCTCTAATAATGTATATTCTTCTAAGGCAGTTTCATAATAAAGGTCAACATACTCTAAATTAGATGAAATATCGCGATAAAATTGATTGAAAATGGGCGTGAATTCTTCAATAAAATTTTTTCTTTTAGTATAAATCAAACTTGCTTTTTCATGCATCCCACTTTCATAAACTTCTAACAGATCAAAAGAATGCTGGAACTTAGCATCTTTTAACATCACATTTCTTTGCTTAAGTAGTTTATTGTAAGTGAGTAAATCAGAAAGGTAATTATTATCAAATTGAGAAATGAGAGCATCAATAAATTTTCTTCTGGTTTCACTTCCCTCCAATATCAAATTAATATCATATGGAGTTATCATTACCACAGGGAAAACACCAATATGATCAGATAATTTTTTGTAAACCTTTTTATTTTTTCTAAATACCTTTTTATCTCCCTTCTTCATACCACAATATAGATCAAAATCAACATCCTGATCCGAAAACTTACCTTGAACAACAAAAAAATCACTTTCAAAATTTACATTTTGGCTATCTATAGCATTGAAAAAACTTTTGGTGTAACTCAAGTAATAAATTGCGTCTAACAAGTTTGTTTTTCCTTGACCATTATTTCCTAAAAAGCAATTTACTTGAGATGAAAAAGTAAATTCAGCTTGTTTTATGTTTTTAAAATTGATTAAACTCAGTTCAGAAAGAAACATACACTAAAAATAGAACCTAAAAGAAAGTATAATTTATAAAAAAAACTATTTTTGCACACCAATTAATATAAAAATGGCAGAAGAAAAAGAAACACCAATAAATGATGATACAAGAGTAGTTGAAAAAAGTGAAGAAAACCCAGTGGTAGAAGAAAAAACAACTTCATCTATCGTAGATAAAATTGATCTAGAAAAAATTATTGGTGAAAAAAGTTACGAATTTTATATTGCTAACAAAAAGTCTGTAAATGTAGTTGTTGCATTACTAGCTATTTTATTTTTAGCAATGGCAGGATATAAATTCATCTATATCGAACGAATATTCAATCCTAAGCAAACCGAATCATTAGAAGCCATTTGGAGAGCAGAAAATCAAGCATTTGACAACCAAAACTGGAATTTAGCTATTAATGGAGATTCACTTGGCCTATATGATGGCTTTTTAAAAGCCAGTGAAGACTACGAAGGTTATGCTGGTGGAAAACTAGCCCTATATAACCTAGGAATAAGCTACCTTAATAATAAAGAGTATACTTTAGCAATAGAAACATTAGAGAAAGTAAATTTTGATGATGAATTGCTTGGAACAATAACATTTGGTGCAATGGGAGATGCCTTCCTCCAACTTGGTTCGGTTAATGATGCTTTAGACTATTATGAAAAGGCATATAATAGAAGAGACAACGAGTTAACTACTCCTATCTATTTAATGAAAGCAGCCCTTTGTCTTGAAATCATTGAAGACTATGAAATGGCCATAAATTTATATAGAGATGTCGTTCAAAAATACCCTCTTTCAAAATCAGCCGTTAATGCTGAAAAATATATGGAGAGCCTTCTTTTAGGAAAGCCAGTTTACCAATTTGAGAAAGAAGAAATAGAATAATGGCCACCAAAGGCAAAAATCTCTCAAAAGAACAATTAGTTTCCTTTTCAAATCCTGAAAAAATCAAAATAGGTGTTGTTGTTTCAGAATGGAACGAAGACATTACATCAAGACTTTTAAATGGAGTTTTAGAAACACTTCATTTAAATAAAATCAAAAAAGAAAATATAACTGTACATCACGTACCGGGAACTTTTGAACTTCCACTTGGCGCACAATACCTTTTTGAAAATAATTTAGTGGATGGCATAATCTGTGTGGGTTGCGTGATTCAAGGAGAAACTAAGCATTTTGATTATGTGTGCGAAGGAGCCACCAATGGTATTATGCAAGTTTCATTACGATACAACAAACCAACTTCATTTTGTGTCCTAACTGATAGCAACAAACAACAGTCGATAGATAGATCAGGTGGAAAGCACGGAAATAAAGGTGTGGAGTGTGCTGTGGCTTGCCTTAAAATGCTCAACCTGAAGACTGAAATAAACAAACCAAAAAGCAAAATTGGTTTTTAAGCTTCTAATACACTTTTAATATCAGGCTTAAAATAAAGTTCAGATTTCATAACCTTACCATCTTCTCTGTAAATGGGTTTTCCATTCTTATCTAATTTGCTCATATTGCTTTTCTGAATTTCCTCAAATACATCGGTAATTTTTTCTTGTAATCCGTGTTTTAATATTGTTCCACATAATATATACAACATATCTCCTAGCGCATCAGCTATTTCAACCAAATCACCATTTTTAGCTGCATGAAGATATTCTTCATTTTCCTCTTTCATTAAATTATATCTCAGTTGGAGATCCTTTTCATCTAATAAACTTACAGGAGAATAAGCATTTGATATTCCAAAAGAATTATGAAACTCCTCAACCGCTTCTATACATGCTTTTAATGTTATGTTTTCTTTCATATTATAAAGGTAATTTTCAATCGGAATCTATTATAAGAAAATTTAAGAAAATAGTTAACATATATTAACAGCCGTCTTGTTTATGAAATTGAAAGATTTTTGATTTTTACTTTAACAAAATCAAAATCTATGGAGATAAAAGAACAAACAAATGCTGTTGAAAATGTGAATATAGCTGAGATCAACGAACTCATTGAAAAAGAAAGTGGATTTGTGGATTTAATAAACATGGAGATTAAAAAGGTAATCATTGGTCAACAACATATGATTGAAAGCCTTTTGATTGGCCTTCTATCGAATGGACACATACTGCTCGAAGGTGTTCCAGGATTAGCGAAAACATTGGCCATAAGCACTCTATCCAAAGTAATCAATGTAGATTTCAAAAGAATTCAGTTCACTCCAGACCTTCTTCCTGCAGATTTACTTGGCACTATGATTTATAATCAAAAAAAAGAAGAATTTATCTCTAAAAAGGGACCATTATTTTCAAATTTCATTCTTGCAGATGAAATTAACCGTGCTCCTGCCAAAGTACAGAGCGCTCTTCTTGAGGCCATGCAAGAAAGACAAATTACGATTGGTGATCAAACTTATCCATTACCCGAGCCATTTTTAGTTATGGCTACACAAAATCCAATAGAGCAGGAAGGAACTTATCCATTACCTGAAGCTCAAGTAGATCGATTTATGCTTAAAGTAGTCCTTCCCTACCCCAAAAGAGAAGAAGAGAGATTAATTATAAGAGCTAATGTTTCATCAACAGGTTTTGAAAAACCAAATAAAGTGGTTGATCCTAAACAAATTATTCGTGCTAGAGAGATTGTTAAGAAAATCTACATGGATGAGAAAATTGAGAAATACATTGTAGATATTGTTTATGCCACAAGAGAGCCAGAATTTTATCAACTGGAAAAAGTAAAACACTACATTTCTTTTGGTGGCTCGCCAAGAGCAAGTATATCATTAGCTAACGCTGCAAAGGCATATGCCTTTTTGAAGAAAAGAGGTTATGTTATCCCTGAAGATGTTAGAGCTGTTTGCAAAGATGTCCTTAGACATAGGATAGGGTTATCCTACGAAGCTGAAGCTGAAAACATCAGTACAGAGGATGTAATTAATACAATATTAAATACAGTAGAAGTACCCTAATTTTTTAGTTTTGGAAACCAGCGAATTATTAAAAAAAGTCCGCAAGATTGAAATTAAGACCAGAGGGCTTTCCAAACAAGTTTTCTCTGGTGAGTACCACTCTGCCTTTAAGGGTAGAGGCATGGCATTTTCTGAAGTTAGAAACTACATACCAGGAGATGAAATTCGAACAATTGATTGGAATGTCACGGCAAGATTTAATGACCCTTATGTAAAAGTTTTTGAAGAAGAAAGAGAATTAACTGTAATGTTGATGGTCGATATTTCGGCTTCTAAGATGTTTGGTACAGGAGAAGTTTCAAAAAGAGAATTTATAGCTGAAGTAGGTGCTGTACTAGCTTTTTCTGCAACACAAAACAACGATAAAATAGGTGCTATTCTTTTTTCTGATAAAATAGAATTATTCATAGCTCCAAAAAAAGGTCGAAAACATATCTTGAGAATTATTAGAGAGTTAATCGAATTTAAACCCTCGTCAAATAAGACAAACATTGGAGAAGTTCTACAAAACTTCAATAATCTCATCAAAAAGAGATCCATAGCATTTTTAATCTCTGATTTTATGGATAAAGATTTTGAAGACCCCTTAAAAATCACTTCAAAAAAACATGACTTGATCGCCCTTCGAATTCTTGATAATAGAGAAAAAATAATGACCGATGTGGGACTAAGTTTATTTAGAGATAGTGAAACTGGAAAAGAAAGATGGATTAATACCAGTAACAAAAGAGTAAGAGAACAATTTTATCAAAACGCATTAGCTGTAGAACATAATACATCTCAAACATTTAAAAAAGCAAAAGTAGACTATGTCAATCTTAATATTCAAGATGGATACATTAAGCAGTTAATGAACTTATTTAAAAAACGTTGAGAATATTACTTTACATATCGTTATTCATTCCTTATTTAGTGTTTTCACAGAGCCCCTCCTTTACAGCTAGTTCAAGTAAAAACACATATAATGTAGGAGAGCCCATTCCATTATTTTTAAATCTTGAGGTGCCTTCAGATCAACGAATTGACTCTGTCTATTTCCAACTTTCAGGAAACAGTGATTCTTTAGGGAACAACTGGGAGTTATGGAATTCTTCCAAAATTACAAAAAGTACCACATTAACAGATGAAAACGATTATGTAACTAACTACAGTCAAGAGTTAGTTATTGCCAATTTTGACACCGGTAAATTTGAATTTCCACCATGTCTCGCTTTTGTTGATTCAAACACGTTGTATTCAAATGCATTACCCTTTACTATTCAACTAGTAGAAACAGCAGAAAATAAAATTAAAAACATTAAACCCATATTCGAAGTGAACATCACTTTCTTTGAATACTTTTTATACTACTTAAAAAAGTTTGGATGGTGGATATTCCTGTGTATTGCTTTGGTAATAGCTACATATTATTTGATTAAAAAATGGAAAAAGAAATCAGAGCAAATAGACATTGAGCCTCAAATTCCATTAGAAGTGAAGTTACTTGAAAGACTACACTCCTTAAAGACAAAAAAACTGTGGGAAAATGGTCATTTCAAAGCATATTACAGTGAAATTTCTGAAGTCATTTGGTCATTTTTAGCATACCGTTATCAAATTCTAACTTTTGAAAAAACAAGTAATGAAATCCTTGAAAGTTTGAAATGGGTTTCTATCGACAATACCTATTTGAAAGAGTTGAGTACCTTTTTTACACTTTCAGATGGGGTAAAATTTGCGAAAATAAATCCACTCGAAAAAGATAATATTCATGCCATTGAAATGGCAATAAATTTCATTGAAAACGAACGTTTAGATATAAATGAAAAAGAAAAAGTGGATGATGAGTAATTGGATTTCAACATATCAATTTAACGATTCTATATTCTTATGGGCTTTGCTTTTAGTACCCGTAGCTATTTTACTGTATTCATTACTAAAAATTAAGAAAAGAGAGTCGCTTCAGATATCATCCTTGACCTTATTTAGCGGATTAGAAAATGGATATTTACGTTACATAAATCACATAAAATTTGGAGTTAAATTAGCAGCTCTTACGTTGCTGATTATTGGAATGGCTCGTCCACAAATTAGCATGAACGCACATACGGAAACAGAACTTTATAAAGAAGGAATAGATATCATTATTTCAATGGATGCATCGGGCAGTATGCTCGCACAAGATTTCTTACCAAATCGATTTAAAGCATCTAAAGAATTGGCCATTGATTTTGTAAAAGATAGGAAAAATGACAGAGTAGGTTTAGTTATTTTTGAGGGAGAAGCCTACACGCAATGTCCCTTGACTTCTGATAGAGATATCATGATTGAGCTAATAGAATCCTCCGAACAAGGTATAGTTGAACAAGGTACTGCTATTGGTATGGGGTTAGCCACAGCCATTAACAGACTAAGAGAAAGTAATGCTCCAAGTAAAGTCATCATATTACTCACAGATGGTGTAAACACTCATGGGAAAATACACCCTTTAAATGCTGCAGAAATGGCTAAAGATTTTGGCATTAGAGTTTATACAATAGGTGTAGGAACTAATGGTCAGGCCAAAACACCTGTAGCCATTGACCCCTTTAGTGGAAGATACATTTATGATTACGTAGAAGTTGAAATTGATGAAGAAACCCTTAAAACCATTGCTGAAGAAACAGGGGGACAATATTTTAGAGCGACTGACAATCAAAAACTAAAAGATGTTTATAAGGAAATAAATGAGATGGAAAAAGCTAAGATTAAAACTATTGAATATGATATCGATCTTCCTGAAAAAGCGGATTTATTTATTTTGGCTGCAATAGGCCTATTAATGATGGAATTTATTATGAGTAAAATGATATTCAAAAGTATATCATGAGCAATTTTAAGCATAAATATAACCTACCTCTATCCAATGCTGTTATCTCACTTATAATGCTAGAAATACTGTTCTGGAGTATTTGTTTTTTGAGTTACCAGTATTTATTTTCCAATGTAGTTGAGTTTAGATTTGAACACCCTGAAAGGCTTTGGTTACTGATCTTAATCTTATTTATTAATGTGGTTTGGGTTGTAAATAGATCTTGGAAAAACAAAGCCCTAAAAAAATTCTCTAATTTAAATACGGTGCATCACGTTTTTAAGGGATTCTCTAATTTTAGATCTTCACTAAAGTTCTTTTTGTTTCGTACGGCTATCAGTTTACTTATAATTGCTGCATCTAATCCTCAATATGGTGAAAATGAAAAAACGGTAGAGTCAAAAGGAATTGATGTGATGATTGCATTAGACATTAGTAGAAGTATGATGGCAGAAGATATCATTCAAGATTACAGTAGATTAGATGTAGCTAAACTTGCCGTTGGAAAGTTACTGAACGAATTAAGGGGGGATCATGTTGGAATTGTTGTTTTTGCAGGTGAAGCCTACAAACAGTTACCCCTAACTCCTGATTATCATGTTGCTCAATTATTTTTAAAAAGCATTGGAACGGATATGATTTCATCACAAGGAACTGATATTGGAAATGCAATCGATTTATGTATGAGTTCTTTCAATTTTGAAAAAAACACCAATAAAGCAATTTTAATCATGTCTGATGGTGAAGATCACGAAGAAATGGCCATTAACGCAGCTGATGAGGCTAGTAATCAAAATGTAGTGATTTGCACAGTAGGTATGGGTACGGATAAAGGTGTTCCTATTCCTGTTTACAAAAGAGGGAAAAAAATTGGTAATAAAAAAGATGAAGAAAACAGTACCGTTTTAACCAAGCTCAATGAAGAAAACTTAGTACAAATTGCCCAAGCTGGTAATGGTACGTATACAAGAGCAATGGGATTAAATTTAAATTTAAGGGATATTTTAGACCGCTTGAATTCCATTGAAAAAACTACCCTTAAAAAAGAAAAATATTCTACTTACGATGATCAATTTCAATGGTTTTTAATTCCTGCTTTTATTTTACTCCTCTTAGAATTTATAATTTTAGAAAAAAGAGGAAATTTTGAAGATAAAGTTAAGTTATTTAAAAATGAATAATAATTTTTTAGCCTTAATAATGATATTGATTTACTCCAATATTAATGCTCAAAATATTGATAGTAAATTTAATTTATATCATGGAAACAAGGATTATAAAAATGGAGAATATCAAGAAGCATTAAAAAAATACAATAAAGCCAATTCATTGGACATAAGTAACAATATAAGTTTATTTAACGCAGGCAATGCATCATTCAGAAAAAATGAATTCGAAGAGGCAACGATGTATTATCAGAAATACATATTAAAATGCGATAATAAAAAAGAAAAATCTGATGGATATTACAATATAGGTAATTCGAATTTAAAAATATGGGAACGCGAAAGCAATTTATTAGATTTGATAGATAAAGAACTTAGTAATTCAAAAATTGAGGATGACCAAAATATTAAGGAGAAAATGAAAAACTTTTTAATTACAGATTCATTACTTAAAATGCAGAAAATATTACTTGAAAATAAAGATAAAGTTTTAAGCATAGCCATTAAAAACTATAAAAATGCAATTAGAGAAAATCCATCTAACAAAGATGCAAGATATAACCTAAGTTATTCAATTAGATTATTGCCTGAAAAAACAGAAGAATACAATAATGAATTTAATAATAAATATAATAATGAAGAGAAGAAAAATGAAAATGAAAAACAAAAAACAATTTCAAAAAATGGAGTAGAAATAAAGAAAAAAACCTTGAAATTAATTCAAGAAAATAAATTTAAAGAAGCATATTCTGTCTTAAACAAAGGAATATCAAAAGATGAATCACTTAAAGAATTAGAAGAATTAAATAAAAAACTAAAAATTTTAAACGAAATTCTTAAATAAATGAATGCTTTAAAAACCATATTTTTTGCAATAAGTGTTTTACAACTTGCAACATGTTTTTCACAAACAAATAAATTACCTATTGACTACTTTAATGAAGCCGCTCAATATTACATTTCTGATGATAAATTAAATGCTATAAAAACATTAAATAAAGGACTAAAAGAACATGAAAACAATGAAGAAATGGAAAGATTAGCTGAAGAGTTCTTTAAAAAATTAGACGAACAACAGCAAAAGCAAAAAAAACAACAACAAAAACAAAAACAAGAACAGAAGAATAAAGAACAAAAGAACAAGGATAAAGAAAACAAAGACCAACAAAACAAAGATCAACAAAACAAAGACCAACAAAACAAAGA
>JAYPVI010000017.1:2002-56517 GCA_038134525.1 Crocinitomicaceae bacterium | reverse complement strand
GAACATACTTCTTTACCATAGACGTGAAAAACGGATTCTTTAGTAAAAGTGGAACGCTCTATAAATTTCAATAAAACATTCCATTAACTAGATTTTTATTTCAGTAATTTTGAAATGTGAAATTAGTATACTGGATTAAAGCTGCTAGATTAAGAACACTTCCGTTGGCATTTTCTTGCATTTTTATGGGTGCAGCCATAGCCAAAATTTGTTCTTACGAAATATCAACCATAACTTTAGTTCTTGCACTTTTTACGACCCTATTACTTCAAATACTTTCAAATTTTGCGAATGATTATGGTGATGGAATTAAAGGTAGTGATCATTACAGAGAAAAAAATGATAGGATGGTTCAATCCGGAAATATTTCGAAAATGCAAATGAAAAAAGGAATTGTTTTCATGAGCATTACCGCTTTAATATTTGGTTTAACATTAATTTTTTATTCTTTTTCTTTCAAAGAATTTTACAGAATTTTAACGTTTTTAGTCATTGGTATATTGGCAATTATTGCTGCCATAAAATATACTGTTGGAAAATCAGCTTATGGATACGTTGGTTTGGGTGATCTATTCGTATTTTTATTTTTTGGAGTTGTAGGTGTTTCAGGTAGTTTTTTTTTATTTACACATGATTTTAATATACTAATTATTCCAGGGTCATTCTATGTTGGAACTCTTAGTTGTGCTGTATTGAATCTTAATAATATGAGAGATATGGAAAATGACATAAAATCAAACAAACGTACTTTTGTAGTTTTATTAGGTAGTAAAAATTCTAAAATTTATCATTACTGTTTAATTTTAATAGCATTCATCTCATTGACTTACATTCTTTTCTCTACAAAGAATTATTTATTTTATATATCTGCAATCCCTTTTTTAATAATTATTATGAATATCGCAGTAGTCTATAAAAATAAAGACAGACAAAAATTAGATGGAGAACTTAAGAAAATTGCTTTAAGCTGTTTTTTTTCATGTCTATCCCTATTAATCATTGGATTAACTACTTAATTCCTTCTTCATCTAACCAATCTGTATACTTTTTTTGATTTCTTAAATGTTCATTATAAGTTACAGCAAAACTATGATTAGCATTGTAAGATGGATATGCACACATGAATAAATAATCATGTTTCTCATAATCTAAAACAGCATCAATAACTGACGTTTCAGGAATGTAAATAGCACCAGGTGGTAAACCATGGTGTAAATAAGTGTTATATGGTGAATCTACCTTTAAATGTTTATTGAGTACTCTTTTAAGTCTAGGATTGTTTAAAGCATACTTTACTGTAGGATCTGCCTGTAACTTCATACCTAATTTGAGCCTATTTAAATATAAACCTGCAATAGTTTTGTGCTCATTAAAATTTGATTGTTGTTCTAATTGTACAATTGATGCTAATATGGTTACCTCAGAGGGCTTTAAGCCTAATGTTTTTGCTTTATTTAATCGTTTTTCATTCCAAAATAATTTATAATTTTTCGCTAATAATTCCAATAAATCGTCTGCTGAAATATTTCTATAAACTTCTATAGTTGTTGGAAGAAATAATGTAGAGAAAATAACGGATTTGAATCCATACTTCTGGTGAATTAATGGATCATTAAACATCTTGATTAAGATATTAGATTCCATATCAAGTTGCTTAGCAATTCTTAGAGATAAATGTTCAAGATTTATACACGATGGAATATGTAAATCAACAATGTTTTCATTCCTCATTAAATAAAGCTGATTTATTAATGTATTGGCACTCCAAATTTTTTGAATGGTATACTTTCCGGCAATTAATGTATCATCATTGTAATTTTTAAATTCAATTAGTGGCATTAAAATGTAATTAGTATCCATTAATCCATTGGTGGTTAAAAGACTGTCCAATTTACACATGCATACATCTTCTGAAATTTTAAGTATTTCAGCGGATTTATTAAAAGTCAGTACTCTTTTCTCTCTTAAATTGTATAGTTTGTAATATGGATAAACAAAGTAAAGTAGTATTGTGAAAACTATTAATGAAGAGATTATCTTGATGAATCTATTCAATTTATTTTATTTGGTTAAGATCATAATCACTATACTCGAATAGCTTTACAACTTTATTTTCAAAACCATTATTAGTGCCGATTTGTTTATAATCACATTGATTTAAATGTCCAGTAAATTTCGTAACAGATTCATTATTTACAGGGTAAATATGATTTATCATAGATAGTAAAAGGTCATAACCTAAAAAAGCATTTTCTTGTGGTTTCATATCAAATTTATGCTGATAGTTTTCTATAAATTTTGTCGTATGATCATTTTTATAATCTATCCTACCATTAGATGTGAATTTTAACTTAAAACTATTTTTATACTTTATATCAATTGAATTCATATCAAATAGTTGCTGAAATCCAAGTATAGAAAAACGAGCACGGTGGAACTCCTCTGAATTTGATATTTCAAGTAAATCGTTGAATATAAAAGTTAAAAACGGAATATCAGATGCAGCAACAACAAATAAATTTTCTTTTTTAGAGTCGATTTGATTTTTAACAATTGAAGTTGATTCACCCCTAGATAATTTTAATGGAGTTAATGTGTCTATTAATACAATAGAATCATTTACAAAAATAGTATCTAAATAGTTTTCTGCAATTACTTTAGAATAAATTAAGCTTTTCTTATCATCGATATTTGAAATTAATATTACATTATAATTTAATTTCTTCTCTTTTAAATAGTTTCCTATAGTTGCAGCCTGAGTAACTTTTGATGGAAAATATTTATACAAATCTGGATACATAAACAAGGCTTGATTAGGTATATCAAATGGTGTAACCATAGGAACAAAATTTAACCTAGAAAAACTTCTAACAAGCTTAATATTTTTTGAATAAACTGGTCCTATTATGAGATTTGATTTTTGAAAAATTGAATCTAAAATTATCTGATTAGTAATTGCTGTATCATACTTCGTATCAAACACATTTAAATCAATTTGATAACCTTTTTTCTTTAGTTCAGCTAAAGCAATTAATACTCCGTTGTAGAAGTCTATGGAGTTGATTGTTTTACTACTTAAATAGCAATGATTTGGATCTATACCATTAGCCATTAAAGAATCAGACTCGTCAAACATAAATGGTAACAATAGAGAAATACGTAATTTATTACTTATAAACTCAGCATGATCAATGAAATTAAAAGTATCATTAAAAACTTTTAGAGAATCTAAATTACAACCCTTAATTCGATATATGATTTTAATAGACATTCCTTTTTGTAATCCTTTATCTTCGATATCTGGATTATTTTTTAAAATGGAAGTAAGTGACACTTGATAAAAATTAGCAATTCCATATAATGTTTCCTTGCGTCTAACTTTGTGTATTATTAATGTATCACATGAGTTAAGTAAAGGGTGTGGTGGATGTTTTACTATTGGCTTAACAATATTTACAGTATCAGCTGGAATATTTGGAATTAATAAAACTTGATCGATACTCAAATTTATATTTTCTAAATGATTATATGTTCTTATTAAATCTACTTCTACAGCATATTTTTTAGCAATTGACCATAGTGTTTCACCAGGAACTACAATATGTTTTTCAGATGAAGAATCTACTGAAATTTTAGTGGTGTCATGTATTAGTCTTGTAGGAATTTTG
Organism: Crocinitomicaceae bacterium; assembly: GCA_038134525.1. Lineage (GTDB taxonomy): Bacteria > Bacteroidota > Bacteroidia > Flavobacteriales_D > Parvicellaceae. The sequence continues at coordinate 52,849 of JAYPVI010000017.1, read as the reverse complement.
ACAAAATCACCCCTATTTATGCCAGTTCTTGCAGAAGTATTGAAATCGAAAAAAACATGGAGATCGATGTTATACTTTTTTGCAATACCATAACTAGTTTCACCCTTCTCTACTTCATGAAGAACATATTTTGATGTGTCATAATTTTGTGATAAACAAGCATATTTTGCTATTACAAAAACGAATAATATAAAATAATGATATGGATTCTTTCTTATTCCCATTCTATTGTAGCAGGTGGTTTAGAACTAATGTCATAAGTTACTCTATTTATCCCAGAAACTCGATTAATTATTTGATTAGAAATATCGGCTAAAAAATCATATGGTAAGTGACACCAATCTGCAGTCATTCCATCAGTTGAAGTTACAGCTCTTAATGCTACTGCATTTTCATATGTACGTTCATCACCCATTACCCCTACGGATTGTACAGGAAGTAAAATTGCACCCGCCTGCCACACATCACCGTATAATCCGCTCTTTTTCAAACCATTTATAAAAATATAATCTACCTCTTGCAAAATCCGTACCTTATTTTCAGTAACTTCTCCAAGGATCCTTATTCCAAGTCCAGGACCTGGGAATGGGTGTCTATTCAAAATGATTTCAGGTAAGTTTATGGATTTACCTACTCTTCTTACTTCGTCCTTAAAAAGGGTTTTGAGAGGCTCTATTATTTTTAATTTCATATAATCTGGTAAACCTCCTACATTATGATGTGACTTTATAGTGGCTGATGGACCATTTACAGAAACTGATTCAATGATATCAGGATAGATTGTCCCTTGAGCTAACCAAGTAACATTAGATAGTTTCTGAGCTTCTTCATCAAATACATCAATAAATGTTTTACCAATAGCCTTTCTTTTGTCCTCTGGATCTGAAAGATCTTTTAAGCTGCTGTAAAAGAGTTGTTTTGCATCTACACCCTTAACATTTAATCCAAGTGATTTGTATTTAACTAAAACATCTTCGAATTCATTTTTTCGAAGTAATCCGTTGTCTACGAAAATACATGTTAATTGTTTTCCGATTGCTTTGTGTAAAAGTAACGCTGCGACACTTGAGTCAACACCTCCACTTAAACCTAAAACGACATTATCATTTTTAACTGTTTTTCTTATTTCTTCAACTGTACTATCTACAAATGAATTAGGAGTCCAAGTCTGAGAGGCTTTAGCGATATGAATAACAAAATTCTCAATTACTGTTTTTCCTTCTGTAGAATGATACACTTCAGGATGAAATTGAATTCCCCAAATTTGCTGATCTTTGAATCTGTAAGCTGCATTTTTAACATCCTGTGTACTTCCAATATTGATCACTTGATCTGGAGTAGTTGTTATTGTATCACCATGCGACATCCATACTTGACTTTCTAAGGACATTCCATTCAAAAGTGGATCATCTTTAACACTAATTTTGAGCTTTGCCCTTCCATATTCTCTAGAATCAGATTTTTCTACATTGCCACCATGATGATGAACTAACCATTGTGCACCATAGCAAATTCCCAATAGTGGGAGTTGATTGATAATGTCCTTCAAATCTGGAACTGGAGCATCCTCTTCTCTTACCGAAGATGGACTACCAGAAAGAATAACACCTTTAACATTATTTAATGCAGGAATTTTATTAAAAGGATGTATTTCACAATAAACATTAAGTTCTCTTATTCTTCTCGCTATTAATTGAGTGTACTGTGATCCGAAATCAAGTATTAGTATTTTATCAATCATATGCAAATCTAATCAACCCTATCAAATTGTGTAAACATTGCTATTTTTTTTGTTGAGAATAAATGGTTAATTACTTTTAGAAACAAATGATTAAAAAACCAACTTTAGTTGTTGTCGCAGGACCTACTGCTGTAGGCAAAACATCATTATCTATTAAGTTAGGAAAGCATTTCAAATGTCCAATAATCTCATGTGACAGTAGGCAGTTTTATGCTGAATTGAATATTGGAGTAGCTAAACCAACAATCAAAGAACTTAATGAAGTTAAGCATTACTTTATTGGTCATAAGTCCATTGAAAATTTATACTCAGCTGGTGAATTTGAATTGGATGTTTTAGACTTTTTAATTGAGTATTATAAAAAAAATAATATAGCCATAATGACAGGAGGATCAGGAATGTATATAGATGCTGTATGTCATGGTTTAGATAAAATCCCTAGAGACGAAAATTTAAGAAAAGAACTTAATAATCAATTTTTAAAAAAAGGTCTGAAATCTATTCAACAAGAATTAAAACAATTAGACCCTATCCATTTTCAAAATGTTGATATTCAAAATCCACAACGAATTATAAGATCACTTGAAGTATGTTTATTAACAAACAAACCCTATTCTTCTTTTCTTAACAGAAAGAAAAAAAACAGACCCTTTAATATGATCAAAATAGCATTGCATCTCCAGAAAGATAAACTGCATTTAAAAATTGATAAAAGATGCGATAAAATGATTCAAGAGGGATTAATAGATGAGGCATATAGCTTGTTCTCAAAAAAGCACTTAAATGCATTAAATACTGTAGGATATAAAGAATTGTTTCACCACTTTGAATTTAAATCCAGTATTGAAGAGACCACTGAAAAAATTAAATCTAACACTAAGAAATATGCAAAAAGACAAATAACATGGTTCAAAAAAGACAGTGAATATTTTTGGGTTGAAAATGAAAATCTTGATATTGCTAAAAATCAAATTATTAATCATGTAGAATCATCTACGTTTTAAATTTTGACAACTCTTTTTTTAAAAATAAATTATACACAATACCGTCCGAAAGTCCAACCTTAGGAACCAAAATTTGATTTGCACCAGTATACTGCATTACCATTTTATAGATATCCCCAGACGGAATTATTACATCAGCTCTATCAGGTTTTAATTTCAACACTCTTACTCTATCTTCATAACTGTAGGTTGATAAATAGTTTAATATCTCACTCAAACTATTGTAAGTCATTGGTTTTCCAAAATTGTGTTTACTTAAATTATAGAGCTTATTAATACTACCACCTGTTCCAATAGCAGTAATTTCTTCTTTTTTAGAATAGTTTTGTTTTAGCCATGATTTCATTTGAATTTTCACTTGATCTGTCTCTGAGTCATTAAGATACCTTACTGATCCAATCCTAAAAGATTTTGAAGATGTTTTTATGTTATTCTCAATTAAAGATAATTCTGTACTACCTCCACCTACATCAATAAAAACATAATTCTTACTTAAGTCAATGGATGACATATGAAAATTTGAAAATATCAATTTCGCTTCTTCCTTACCAGAAATTATTTCTAAATCAATACCAGTATTTTTGTAAATACTTTTACAAATCTCTTTTCCATTATCAGCCTCTCTCATGGCACTTGTGGCACATGCTCTATAAAAATCAACTTCGTTAATTTTCATAAGTAATTTGAAAGCTTTAAAAGCCTGAATTAATTTTTTATTGGTTCTTTCAGAAACGTATCCTTCAGAAAACACATCTTTACCAAGTCTTAAAGGAATTCGTGTTAATGAAATTTTCTTAAAATAATAATCATCTTTTGACTGAACAGAAGATTCCTCTATGAGTAATCTAATTGCATTAGAACCTATATCAATCGCAGCAAATATCATCGAATTTTAAATATATAATTTTTAATGCTGATTATCAATTATAATTACCTATGTGTATATTTACTTTTTGAATTCTTTATGTCAAAAACAAATCCTTGGTCATCATTTAAATCTATAAGTTCATCAGAATGGATGGATAAAATAATTAAGGATTTAAAGGGAAAACCATTTAAAGATCTAATCTGGAAAGCAAGCTACGGCAATATCGACCCTACAGTTATTTCATCTAAGTATACAAATATTTCATATAATCCAACAGAAGAAATTTCATGGGAATTTTGTAATAATTTAAAGTTAAACACAAATATTCTTGAAGCACTTAACAATGGTGTTAATTCTATTTACTTAAATAATATCCCTTACATGGAGAGCGTATTTAACAATGTGATGAATGAAATTATTTATACGCATTTAAATATTGAAAAGCTAAATATCAACCAGCAAACTAAGTGGGTTAATTGGGTTAAGTCCAATAGATTTAACGGATCTATAAGAAATACCATTCATCCATACTACTTAATTTATGATAAAGACAAATTCAATTTCAATAATTACAAAAAACTGAATGATGATTTACAAGATCATAATATGAACTGTTTATATGTTGATGGTGAATATTTTTCACATCGAATTTTTGAAATGGACAAAGAGCTTGCTTGGGTAGCTGCCTACTTTAATGAGCTAATTGAATACAATCTAATAAATGACATCGCTATTCCTAAAAAAATAATTATCTCAACATCATTAGGAACATCATTATTTGAAAATATTGCTAAAATCAAAGCTATCTTCGTAGTCACAAATACCATTATTAATGCACATGGTATTAAAAGTTCAATTGAAGTTGAAACTTCTTTTAATCGTATAGATGTTAGCCCTTTAGAAAAGGAACATCACATTCTTCGATTAACCGTTGCTTGTATGTCAAGTATAATAGCTGGTTCAATTAGAATTAAATTGGCTAATCACGATGCCATTTTTGAAGAAAATTATTGGAAAAAAATTGCTTGTAACATTCCATTAATTTTAAAGGAAGAATCTTATATGTTTATTGATGATGATGCATCTAAAGGATGTTATATTGTAAATCAAATTGAAAGAATGCTTTCAGAATCTGCGTGGACAAAATTTAAGGAAATTGAAAAAAATGGTGGTTTTTGTTCTTCTAGTAATAAAAAAATATTCCAAAAAACTATAGATGATAATCATATAGCTAGACTAGAAAATCTAAAGGGAAATAAAAAAACATTTGTTGGTTTTAATTCCTTCTCATCAGTTCAGCAAAAATTTGATTTTTATAGTGATTTTAAACCACCCCTATTTCTAAAAGATCTTATAAAATGAGGAAATCTTTTGAACATATTAATTTAGACATTGAAAATAAAATAAGTCAAAAATTATCCCATCAAGATTTTCATTCTGGAATTCCACCTTTCTTAAGAGGCCCCTATTCAACAATGTATCTTAGTCGACCATGGACTATAAGACAATACGCTGGCTTTAGCACAGCAAAAGCTTCTAATGAATTCTACAGAAAAAACTTAGCCGCAGGACAAAAGGGTCTTTCAGTTGCATTTGATTTACCAACACACAGAGGATATGATTCAGATCACCCAAGAGTAACGGGTGATGTTGGAAAAGCTGGTGTGGCCATTGACACAGTTGAGGATATGAAAATTTTATTTAATAAAATACCATTAGATAAAATGTCTGTCTCCATGACTATGAACGGAGCAGTAATCCCTATTATGGCATTTTACATAGTTGCAGCAATAGAACAAGGAGTTGATTTAAAAAGCTTGACAGGAACAATACAAAATGACATCTTAAAGGAATTCATGGTTAGGAATACCTATATATATCCTCCATCCCATAGTATGAGAATTATAGGTGATATTTTCAGGTATACTTCTAGAAACATGCCTAAATTTAATTCCATAAGTATTTCAGGCTATCATATGCATGAAGCTGGTGCAAGTGCAGAATTAGAACTAGCTTACACCCTTGCAGATGGTTTAGAATACATTAGAACAGGAATAAATGCGGGACTAGCTATAGATGATTTTGCACCGAGATTATCTTTTTTTTGGGGAATTGGTATGAACCATTTTCGCGAAGTTGCTAAAATGAGGGCTGCACGATTGTTGTGGGCTAAAATTGTAAAAGATTTTAATCCGAAAGATCCTAAATCTATGGCTCTAAGAACTCATTCACAGACTTCTGGTTGGAGTTTAACTGAACAAGATCCCTACAACAATGTAACAAGAACTTGTGTTGAAGCTATTTCTGCTGTGCTTGGTGGTACACAATCTTTACATACCAACTCATTAGATGAAGCCATTGCTTTACCAAGTGAATACGCTGCTAAAATTGCTAGAAATACCCAATTATTTATTCAGCAAGAAACCAACATCACCAATATTATTGACCCATGGGCTGGTTCAGAATACATTGAAAAATTAACAGAAGAAATAGCCATAAATGCCTGGGAGTTAATAAAAGAAGTTGAAGATTTAGGTGGTATGACCAAAGCTATTGAGTCCGGTTTACCTAAAATGAGAATTGAAGAAGCAGCTGCAATTAGACAAGCTAGAATTGACAGCAATAAAGAACTTATTATTGGTGTAAATGCTTATCAATCAGAAAACGAACCTGAAATTGAAACCCTTGAAGTAGATAATAAAAAAGTAATTGAAACTCAGGTTCAAAGATTAAAAGATATTAAAACTAACAGAGATAGTGCTAAAGTTCAATCAGCTTTATTAGCGATTACAAAGTGTGCAAAAGAAAAAAATGGTAATTTGTTAGAGCTTGCTATTAATGCAGCTAAAGAAAGAGCTACTCTAGGTGAAATTTCTGATGCAATGGAAGAAATTTTTGGCAGATACCAAGCTACTATTAAAACAATTTCTGGCGTTTATTCAAATGAACTCATGAATGATGATAATTACATAACAGCTTTAAATTTAGCTAAAGAATTTGAAGCTAAATCAGGAAGAAGACCACGCATAATGATTGCAAAGATGGGACAGGACGGACATGATAGAGGTGCTAAAATTGTGGCAACTTCATTTGCTGATATAGGTTTCGATGTTGATATCGGCCCTTTATTTCAAACTCCTTTTGAAGCTGCAAAACAAGCTGTTGAAAATGATGTACATATAATAGGTATTTCATCACTTGCAGCAGGACACAAGACACTTGTTCCTGAAGTCATTAAAGAATTAAAGAATCAAAAAAGAGAAGATATAATGGTTATTGTTGGTGGAGTAATTCCAAAAAAAGATTATGATTTTCTATTTAATAAAGGAGTTGCAGCAGTTTTTGGACCTGGGACTAATATACCTAAAGCTGCACAAGAAATTATCAGTATCATGCTTAGCGGTATAGATTCATAAATATGAACTCTGTTAAAATTAAGAGTTTGAATTATCCAGCAAAGATTCTCTTAGCATGGAAGGAAGCAATTGGAGGAAACAAAGAATTAAGAGATTTCTTATTAAAAAGTAATTATAAAGAATTAGGTGTGTTTTGCTTTGCATTGATGAACGATAAATCATCAAGAGAGTGGTTATTGAAAAATAATTATGCTCATTTACTTGCACTGATACATGGAGTTGAAGGGAAATCAGATGCTTGGTATTGGCTCAAAAAGAACGAATTTGACACACTTTTTCACATGGCTAGAGGTGGTGACTCATGGAAAGAATCTCTAGATTGGTTAAAAGAAAAGGATAAAATTTTATATGGTATCACACTTGAAATGGAAAAAGTTAAAGATGAAATTGATGAGAAGAACAATGATCCTCACAAGATAAATCCTTAATTATTTAATAATTTCAAGTACTTCTGCAGCTTCAATCATATCATTTAAGGTACTATCTTCTACATCTTGATTTAATTCAGTACTATCTGTTTTAGCATCCTCAATTTGAGAATCCACTGCATTCACTATACTATCAGTTTCATGAGAAGATGAGTGATCTACTTCAACATCATGTGAATTAACTTGTTCTTCATGTCCGCTACCATTACCCATAAAAATAGTAAAGCTAAAATAGGCTACGACTACCACTAAAACTGAAATTAACAGAGAAAGTATAAGTTTTTTCTTGCTCTTTATAGATTTAAAATTTTCTTCCGTATTTATTGGTTCTGAATCTGTAATTTCTTTGTCCGATATAGAAGAATTCACAGTGTTCTTAGAATCAATAGATTTTGACAACTCCTTATAAACCAGCTTAGAAGGTCCCCCTTTCTGATAAATTTCTTCCAACCTTTTAAAAACAGCATCTTCATCCTGTCTAAAACTTCGTGAAATTTGCTTTGCAAGATAAAGTCGGTCAGGATCGTTCTTTTTGAAAAAATCTTTTAATCTTTTTTGATAGGACATGATGTAAATATTAATTCAGATAAATATATAAATTTAGATGGTTTTACTTTATCTTATATTCTAAAACTTTAAGCTCCATGAGAAAAATGGCTTTAGTCATACAGGGAGGTACACTACGTACCATATTCACAGCAGGTGTTCTAGATGGTTTCATGAGTCTTCGTTTTTTCCCCTTTCAATACATGATTGGTGTTTCTGGTGGAGCTATGTGTCTTTCTTATTATGTAAGTCGACAAAGAAAGTGTGTTTATGATATATTTCAACATATCTATAATGATGAAAAATTCATCAATTGGAAGAATTTGTTCTCTGAAGAAGGAATGATAAATCTTGATTATCTAGTTGAATACGCTAAAAACAAGCATCACATTAACTTAAGAAAGTTTAGAAGATTTTCAGCTAATAGATTAGTTGAAATTGTAACTACATCTTATTACACAGGAAAACCGGTATACATTGTTCCAAATAAAAACAACCTATTTGATGTTGTAAAAGCTAGTGCTACCTTACCATTTTTGACTAAAGGAATTCAAATTGTTGACGATAAAATAAAGTTGTTAGATGGTGGTTGGAGTGACCCAATACCAGTTAAGAGAGCCATTGAACTTGGATACAAAGAAATTGTAGTTATTAGAACCTACCCAAAGGAACATAGAGAAAATTGGACATACATAAACAAATTTGGTAGTTACTGGCATAAAAATAATCCTGAGCTTAGTAAACTTTTTGACGAAGATCATTTAATTTATAATGAAGTTGCAGATTTTCTAGATCAAGATCAATCTCCTCTCAAAATCCATCAAATTTATCCTGATAATTATCTTGAGACTACCAGCTATTCTACTAATCAAAAAAAGCTACAGACAGATTACAGGCATGGATTTGAGCTCGGAATTGAAATGGCTTTAAAATTAAAAAGAAACTTCTTTAGAAGGAAAATTGAATAAGATAACCAGAATGCTTTCTTACATTGAAAACGGTTTCATTTTCAAATAGAAGGTATTGACCTTTAATTCCAACTAACTTCTCTTCTATTTGTGGGTTTTTGTCTAATGTTAGAGATTTAACTTTTTCTGGGTATTTGGTAACTGGGAAAGTAATGTTTGTTACCTCTTCATCATCAACTACATATTTTAATAAATCAGCATCTAATTTCTTGATTAAAATTTCCTTAGTATCAATTAAAGAATCTTTAGAAAGATCATTTTGTAACATTTTTCTCCAGTTTGTTTTGTCACTAATATGATTTTTAAGCGCTATTTCTATTAATCCTGCTGCTTGTCTATAAGGTGTTTTTGCAATAATAAGTGCTTCTACAGCTCCTTGATCAATCCATCTGTATGGAATTTGTGTATCTCTTGTTACACCAACTTTTACCCCTCCTGTTTTAGAAAGATAGACAACATGTGGTTGCATATGATGTGCCATTTCCCAATCATAATCTCGCAATGCTATCCCTTCGTGAATTTTACTTAATTCTGGTCGTATTATGCTTTCTACGGCAAGAGGAGATGATTTAAAAGCATCAAAGGACATCCCATCACCATAAGATTTGTTTATTTTTTTACCTGTTACAACGCAATTTATAACACCAGAAAAAGAAATGTTTATTGTGGAACCAATAAGTTCATTTAAACTAATTTTTTCTGAAAATGAAATTTTATCGAATAAGGGAAGTTGATAGTGAACTTCATCATGAAGCTCAGAAGTCATTTTCCTTAGATTCCCATAACATTTCATGAAGTTGCTAGTACTTAATTAGCCGCTTCAAGTAGAGCTTTAATACGCTTATAATTTTCCATATCATCCATGTTCGCGTATATGATCTTTAGTACTGATAATGTATTCTTATCATTGGGAGTAAAAGTAAGTACCTTCTCCAAGTATGGTATTCCTTTTTGCATGGTTTCTTGACCTCGTTTCATTTCTTGCTCATACTTTTCTCCATCAAAATCATTTGCAATGGATTGTATTTCCTGAGATTCATTCACATATAAAGCTCCTAAATTGTAGTAAGCATCGACATATTGATCATCTAACTCTATGGCACTTTTATAACCTGTTACCGCCTTTTCAATATATTCAAAAGCTTTCTCGTGATTTTTTGCTTCATGTTCAGTTTTCGCTAAATTATCATAGGTTACCCCGATATTGAAATGAAGTATTTTGTTAGATGGATCTGCTTCAATTGCATTTTGTAAGGCTTGTTGGGCCTTATCGTTATCCCCTTTGTTATACCAAAAGTTGAATTCTTCTACATTTAGTACGAAATCATTGGGAAACTTATTTTTTCCTTCTTCGATAACAGCAAGTATTTTTTGATCATCCTTGTTTTCGTTTTTAGGAGAATTTAAAACTCTTATCATAGATTGATACATTTCAGCACCTTTACCGTAATTGTTGTCAGCACACATTTTGTAATAATCATAAGCTTTATCAAAATTATTTAAGTTTTCTGCTGCCAAAGCTGCATTAATCATAGCTAAAGTATCTGGCTTGCTTAAAACATCGTACATTTTAACTGATCCGTCAAATGCTTCATAAGCAGCCTCATAATTTTTCTGATTAAACATTTCAGCACCAGCATTAAACATCATAGCTCTCAAGCTCTCAATTCTTCTATTAACATCACTTTTCCACTGGTTCTTTGTATCCAGTTCAATGCATTTTTTCAAAGATCCAAAAGAAGCTGATTCAAGCTGTTCTTCTTCCATCGCCTCCAATTCTTTCATTATCCCTTCATCCATGGATGCCATCATGATATAATCTAAGTATATCATACCCCTGTAATAGTACATTTTAGTTTCATCCTTAGTATTTAATGCTGATGTTTCTGATTGTTTAGCATACGATTCATCTATAGCTTTTTTTGCTTTGAGTAAAACAGATTTGTTAGCTTGTAGCTGATCTGGTTGCATCATCCAAGCTTTACTGAAATTATTTTTATATTCAGTTGCTGCTTCTGTTAGTTGTAATTTTTGCGCATTAACAATAAGTATTGTAAATACTGCAAATAATGTCAGTATATTTTTGTTCATCTTAGTTTTAGTTATTCATTATCAATAATGTTGCCAGAGTCTTCACTAGCTTTATTTTCCATTAAATTTTCTTCATCTTCATCACGTTCAACCTTTGCTACTGCTGCAATTTGATCACTCCCTTTAAGATTGATTAACTTTACTCCTTGGGTAGCGCGACCTTGTGACCTGATATCTGCAACATGCATTCTGATGGTAATTCCTGATTTATTGATTATCATTAAATCATCTTCATCCGTAACATCTTTAATGGCAATAAGATTACCAGTTTTGTCTGTGATATTTAATGTCTTTACCCCTTTACCTCCACGGTTTGTTACTCTATAAATGGGTTCATCTGTCTCAGGATCGTTTAAATACGTTCTTTTCCCGTAACCATTTTCAGAAACCACCAAAACAGTTTTTGAAAAATCTTCTACCGTTACCATACCAACTACTTCGTCAGTTTCTTTCATGGATATTCCTCTTACTCCAGATGCTGTTCTCCCCATTGGTCTTACAGTTGATTCGTTGAAGCGAATTGCTCTACCAGATTTAATAGCCAACAATATTTCATTTTCACCATTGGTCAGTTTAGCTTCTAATAATTCATCTCCTTCTCTAATTCCTATTGCATTTATCCCGTTTGTTCTTGGACGAGAATAGGCATCAAGACTTGTCTTCTTGATGATTCCTTTTTTGGTACACATCACAATAAAATTATTAGTAATGTAGTCTTCGTCTTTTAGATCCTTAACCACGACATAGGCTTTCACTTTATCATCTTGCTCTATGTTAATTAGATTTTGAATGGCCCTTCCCTTAGCAGATTTATTTCCTTCAGGAACTTCAAATATTCTCATCCAGAAGCATCTGCCCTTTTCAGTAAAAATCAAGAGCCAATTGTGATTGGTAGCCACGAATAAATTCTCTAAGAAATCTTTTTCTCTTGTTGAAGATCCTTTTGATCCTACTCCTCCTCTGTTTTGAACTTTGTATTCTGTTAAACTTGTTCTTTTAATATATCCTGCATGGGAAATGGTGACAGCAACTTCTTCGTTGGGAATAAGATCTTCGATTCGCATTTCATTTGCTGAATATTCGATAATTGAACGTCTTTCATCTCCGTATTTTGCTTTTATTTCTTCCAATTCTGTTTTAATGATATCCATTCTTCTTTCTTCACGATTCAAAATATCCTTAAGATCTTCAATTGTTTTAAGTAAGCTTTCGTACTCAGCTCTTAATTTATCCTGTTCAAGTCCCGTTAATTGTCTTAAACGCATCTCAACAATGGCCTTTGATTGAATGTCTGAGAGTTTGAATTTCTTCATTAACTTTTCTCGAGCTTCATCGGGACTCTTTGATGATCTAATTAATGCTATCACTTCATCAATGTTATCTGAAGCAATAATTAAACCTTCTAAAATATGTGCTCTTTCTTCAGCCTTCCTTAATTCATATTGTGCTCTTCTAACAACAACATCATGTCTATGATCTACAAAGTGAACAATAAGATCTTTGAGATTGAGAACTTGAGGCCTACCATTAACTAAAGCAATGTTATTAACTGAAAATGAGGTTTGTAGAGCAGTATATTTAAATAATTTGTTTAAAACAACATTTGGAATTGCATCTCTCTTAATTTCGTATACAATTCTCATACCTTTTCGATCAGACTCATCTCTAATTTCTGAAATTCCCTCAATACGACCTTCATTAACTAAACCAGCAGTCTTTTGAATCATATCTGCTTTATTGACTTGATAAGGAATTTCGGTAACAATGATAGCTTCACGATTTTCTCTTATTTCTTCAATAGTGGCTTTCCCTCTCATCACTATTCTACCCTTACCATTGTGAAATGCGTCTTTTACACCTTCATAACCATATATAGTACCTCCTGTTGGGAAATCTGGAGCCTTTACATATTCCATCAATCCTTCAATGTCAATGTCTTTGTTATTAATGTACGCTATGGTTCCATTAATAACTTCTGTTAAATTGTGAGGAGCCATATTTGTAGCCATTCCAACTGCAATACCTGATGCTCCATTGACCAATAAATTTGGAATACGTGTCGGAAGAACGGTTGGCTCTTCGAGGGAATCATCAAAATTTGGCGAAAAATCAACTGTGTCTTTATCTAAATCAGAAAGTAACTCTTCTGCTGCTTTTTTAAGACGAGCTTCCGTATAACGCATAGCTGCAGGACTATCTCCATCAACTGAACCAAAGTTACCTTGTCCATCCACAAGCGGGTACCTCAATGACCAATCTTGAGCCATTCTCACCATAGTGTCGTAAACGGAGGAATCACCATGAGGGTGATATTTACCTAAAACATCTCCAACTATTCTAGCTGATTTCCTGTATGAACTATTAGACCTTACACCAAGTTCCTGCATTCCATATAAAACTCTTCTATGTACTGGCTTTAGGCCATCTCTAACATCAGGCAACGCACGAGAAACAATGACTGACATCGAGTAATCGATGTAGGCTGTTTTCATTTCATCTTCAATACTAACTGGGATAATTCTTTCCCCACTTTCTTCTCTCATAGATACAAATTATTTAATCTTAATTTTCAAAGTTTACGAAAATATCATTTCTTTCGAGAAAACACCTGAATTTTTGATTTGATTTATTCACAAAATTTTGTGTGAAAATGAATAATTGTGAACAATTAACAAATTACTTGTTGAATATTTTTGATTAATTGATTTTTTCTTAGGAAAACAATAGTACATTTGAATCATATGGATGCTAAATTTTCACCTAGAGTTAAAGATGTTATAAGTTACAGCAGAGAAGAAGCTTTAAGGCTTGGGCATGACTACATTGGTGTAGAGCATTTACTTTTAGGCATCATTAGAGAAGGTCAAGGTGTTGCCATAAAAATGATTAAATCCTCAGGAATAGACACCAAAGAACTAAGAAAAAAATTAGAATCGAAGCTCGATTCTGGTCAGCTTAACGAAGTTAAAAACAGTGTTAATATTCCCTTATTAAAACAAGCGGAAAAAGTTCTTAAAATAACTTATCTAGAAGCAAAGCTTTTTAAAAGCAACATGATTGGCACTGAACATTTATTACTTTCCATTTTAAAAGAAGATAATAATTTAGCTTCATCCATTCTAAAAGAGTTTAAAGTTGATTACGAATCTATTAAATATGAGTTGGATGTAATGCAAGAGTCAGGTTATAAGTCTGATTTAAATCCTAAAGCTAAACATCCTGAATCTGCTGATGATGATGATGCTAAAGAAGATGATTTTTCATCAAGTAGCTCTTCGTCTAAAAAATCTTCTGAAACAAAATCAAAAACACCTGTATTAGATAATTTTGGTCGCGACCTAACTAAATTAGCTGAGGATGACAAACTGGATCCTATAGTAGGAAGAGAAAAAGAGATAGAACGAGTTTCACAAATTCTTTCAAGACGGAAAAAAAATAATCCCCTACTTATAGGGGAACCAGGTGTTGGTAAATCTGCTATAGCAGAGGGACTAGCATTGAGAATAACCCAAAGAAAAGTATCTAGAGTCCTGTTTAATAAGCGGATAGTATCACTTGATTTAGCCTCATTGGTAGCTGGCACAAAATACAGAGGACAATTTGAAGAAAGAATGAAGGCCGTGATGAACGAATTAGAAAAGTCACCTGATATCATATTATTTATAGATGAAATCCATACTATAATTGGTGCCGGAGGTGCTTCTGGTTCTTTAGATGCTTCAAACATGTTTAAACCTGCATTAGCTAGAGGTGAAATACAATGTGTTGGCGCCACTACACTAGATGAGTATAGACAATATATTGAAAAAGATGGTGCACTTGAAAGAAGATTTCAAAAGGTATTAGTAGAGCCGACTTCAGTAGATGAGACACTACAAATTCTCCACAACATAAAAGAAAAATACGAAGATCATCACAATGTAACTTACACTGATGAAGCAATTAAATCTTGCGTTACGCTTACTGAAAGATATGTTTCTGATCGTCATTTACCAGATAAAGCTATTGATGCACTTGATGAAGTAGGTTCTCGAGTACATATAACTAATATTAATGTTCCTGAATCAATCATTAGCATCGAACAACAGATTGAAGAGGTAAAGGATCTAAAAAATAAGGTTGTGCGTAGTCAACAATACGAAGAAGCAGCCAGATTAAGAGATTCCGAAAGAAAGCTTAATGAACAACTTGATGAAGCTAAAAAGAAATGGGAGCAAGAAAGTAAAACACATAGACAAATTGTTAACGAAGACAATGTAGCTGAAGTGGTTGCTATGATGACTGGCATTCCTGTCCAGAAGGTTGCAGAGAAAGAAAGTGGGAGACTAATGCGTATGGCTGAAACTATGAATGGAACCGTAATTGGACAAAACGAAGCCATTCAAAAAGTTGTTAAAGCTATTCAAAGAAATAGAGCTGGTTTAAAAGACCCTAATAAGCCTGTTGGATCATTTATATTTTTAGGACCTACAGGTGTAGGAAAAACTCAACTCTGTAAAGTTTTAGCCAAGTTTTTATTTGATAGTGAAGATGCTCTGATTCGTATTGACATGAGTGAATACATGGAAAAATTTGCTGTCTCCAGACTTATTGGAGCCCCTCCTGGTTATGTTGGATATGAAGAAGGGGGGCAACTATCGGAAAAAGTAAGAAGAAAACCTTACTCAATTGTTTTACTTGATGAAATTGAGAAAGCGCATCCAGATGTTTTCAATCTACTATTGCAAGCTTTAGATGATGGTAAAATGACTGACAGTCTTGGAAGAAATATTGATTTTAAAAACACGATCATCATTATGACATCTAATATTGGTGCAAGACAATTACAAGATTTTGGAACTGGTGTTGGTTTTGGCACTAAAGCAAGAACTGAAAATGATCATGAAAATACAAGAGGAGTAATTGAAAATGCCCTTAAAAAAGCATTTGCTCCTGAATTTTTAAATCGAATTGATGATGTAGTTATATTCAATTCACTATCGAAAGACGATATCCTTAAAATTATTGATATTGAACTGAATAAATTATTTAGTAGAATTAATTCTTTAGGATATCAAATTAAATTAACTGAAAAAGCTAAGAGTTACATTGCAGAAAAAGGTTATGATGAAAAATATGGAGCTAGACCTTTAAACAGAGCTATTCAGAAATACATTGAAGATCCGCTGGCTGAAGAAATTATCCAAAAAAACATTAAAGAAGGTGACTTAATTAAAATTGATTTTCTAGCTAAGACAAATGAAATTAAAGTTAGTGTCAGTTCACCAAAGAAGACAAAACCTAACAGTTAATCCTTTAGATTTTCCCATTCATTCCACATGGCTTCAAAATCCGGTGGCTCAATACCAAGCTCCTCCTCTATTTCCCATTGAGTTTTTTGAATTTTAAAAGATGATTCTTCCTTCCTGCTGAAATAAGCCAAAATTATGCCTGTTAATGCTCCAAATAAATGGCTTTCAAAACTAATGGTCCAATCGTATGGGAAAATACCCCATACCATACTCCCGTATAAAAAAACGACAAATAACGCAACCGTAAGTAGTCTTTTATCTTTTCTAAAAACACCACTAAAAAATATAAAAAACAATAAACTGTAAATGACCCCACTTAAACCAATGTGATAGGCATTTCTTGCGGAAATCCATACAAATACACCAGTATAAAACCAAGATTGTAGAAGAATTCTCCAAGCAATGGGTTTGTAAAAGTAAAATAGAGTCCACCCCAAAATCAAAAATGGAAAAGAATTATTTATGATATGATTTATGTCCTTAACTGAGTGAACTAACGGTGATGTAACTATTCCGATTAGACCATAAAAAGAGCGTGGTAAAATACCAAATTCTGTAAAATTAAGATGAAACGTAAGTTGTAAAATATGAATAGTCCAAATTATAGCCAAGAAAAAAATTATCCATACGGAATTAAGAAAGACTTGAAAAAATTCTTTCATCATTTTAGTCCTCGTTCTTTTTTAATTTGCTCGTAAGCCTCCTGTATTTTTTGAAATTTCTCCTTGGCTGCTTTTAGTTGTTCCTCTCCAGATTGATTAAATTTATCAGGGTGATGTTTTACAGCCATTTTACGATAAGCTTTTTTTACTTCTTCATCACTAGCAGAACTTTCAACTCCTAAAACCTTATAAGCATTAGAAACATCCTTATAAAACATGGATTTAATTTGTTCATACTCATTCTGTGTTATTCTAAAATAACTTGCTATTCTATTTATTATGCTTTCTTCTTGCTCAGAAACATGACCATCAGCTTTTGCTATACCAAATAAATATTGAACAAGTAATGTTCGTTGTCTAAGTGGCATACTTTGATTTATCGTATTACAAACATCACTGAGAGCAAAGTTTTTTTGCAAAATATGCTTGAAATCACTGATGTATTTTGCTGCTAAGTTTGGAGAAAACTGCTGTCTAAAGAATGATTTCACATAATCCAATTCAGACTTTAGCACTTTTCCGTCCGCTTTCATAACTGCACCAGATAAAATCAGAAGTGCAGTAGCAAAATCATTTTGAGAAATTCTAGTGGTATAATAGTCTTCAGTATAATGATGACTTCTAAAACGATCTCTAAACTGGTCGTAATTGCCAGAAGATTTAACATTGACACGATCAAAAGAAGATCCTATAAAGTAACCAATTAGGGAACCAAAAATGCTTCTTGTAAAAAAGAAACCGAGAACTGCTCCAATTATACCACCGATTCCAAAGGACATATTATATTAATTCAAAACTTCTCTCTACAAAATCTGTTAAATCTTCACCTTTCAATAAACCATGGGAAAGAAGGGCCAAATCAACTGCTTGTTTAGCTAATTTTTCTTGCTTTTTACCTTTTGAATCCACTATTTTAGAAGTTAACGGATGATTTGTGTTAATAACTAGATTATACATTTCTGGTATTCCACCCATCATATTCATACCCCCACCTCCTACGGCTTGCTGCTCTTTCATTCTTCTCATGAATTCACTTTGTGTGATAAGAACTGGTTTTTCTACTTCACTCAAACTTTCCACTTGAATTTGGAATTTCTCTTTGTCAACTACCTTTTCAAATAAAGGTGATAGTGATTCCTCTTGTTTTTTATCTAATTTTGATGGTATGTCTTCTTCCTTAGCAATGATTTTATCTAAAGTATCTGCATCAACTCTAGCAAATGAAACCCCTAAATCTTGCTCCATTTTTGAAATGTAATGTGAAGATAGAGGCCCGTCTAAAACCAACACATCGTATCCCTTATCATTTGCCGTTTTGATAAGAGAATGGTGTTCTTCTTTATCATGAGTATACAGGAAAATAATCTTTTCGTTTTTATCTGTCTGAGCTGCTTTTACTTTTTCTTTATATTCCTCTAATGTTGAATATTCATCTTTTGTATTCTTAAATAATGAAAATGACTTAGCCTTTTCGTTAAACTTTTCATCAGTTAAAACTCCATATTGGATAAAAACATTAATGTCGTCCCATTTCTTTTCAAAGTCAGCTCGATCTTTTTTAAACATACCATTCAGTTTATCAGCAACTTTTTTTGTGATATGGTTTGATATCTTTTTAACATTACCATCGCTTTGCAAGTAAGATCGAGATACGTTTAAAGGAATATCTGGA
This sequence comes from Crocinitomicaceae bacterium, assembly GCA_038134525.1. Classification (GTDB taxonomy): domain Bacteria; phylum Bacteroidota; class Bacteroidia; order Flavobacteriales_D; family Parvicellaceae. The sequence continues at coordinate 34,162 of JAYPVI010000017.1, read as the reverse complement.
GAATCAATAACACCATGCAACAGCGTTAAAAATTCAGGAACTATATTCTCAACAGAATCAGTAATGAACACTTGATTGCTATAAAGCTGAATTTTATTCTTCTGAAGATCAATTTGATTTTTTAATCTTGGGAAATACAAAATACCTGTTAGATTAAACGGATAATCTACATTTAAATGAATATTAAAAAGAGGTTCTTCAGTAAAAGGATATAATTCATTATAGAACGATTTATAGTCCTCATCTTTTAGCTCGGCTGGCTTTTTGATCCATGCAGGTGCTGTATTATTGATTATGTTAGGAACATCGATAGAAACTTTCTCCAAATTCCCATCTTTATCCTTCTTGCCTTTTGGGTCATCAATCCACTCTTTTTTTGTTCCAAATTCTATATCTACAGGAAGAAACTTACAATATTTATTAAGTATTTCTTTTAATCTATTTTCTTCTAAAAATTCTTTAGAATCCTTATCAACATGTAGAATTATGTCAGTTCCAATATCCTCTTTCTTAATTTCTTTCAGTTCATAGGTTGGATCACCATTTGACTCCCATTGCACAGCAGTAGAACCTTCTTTATGAGAAAGGGATTGAATTTGAACTTTTTTAGAGACCATAAAAGAAGAGTAAAACCCTAAACCAAAGTGGCCAATGATAGATTTTGGATCCTTGTCTTTATATTTTTCTAGGAATTCTTCTGCACCAGAAAAAGCAACCTCATTAATATATTTATTAACCTCTTCAGCAGTCATTCCTATTCCATTATCTCTAATGGTTATGGTTTTTTTCTTTGCATCTAAAATGACTTTTACTTTCAAATCTTTCACCTCGTGCTTAACTTCTCCTGCTGATGCTAAAGTCATTAATTTTTGTGAAGCATCAACTGCATTAGACACTAATTCTCTAAGAAATATTTCCGTATCTGAGTAAAGAAATTTCTTTATAATTGGGAAAATATTTTCGCTTTGTACATTAATTGTTCCTTTTTCCATTTAAATAATTTTTTTTTAGAACCATTCAAAGTATGTGCCATTACGATAATAAGTGACATAATGTCCTACTTGATCATTTTCTTTTAATACATGAGAAATAATGTCATCAATAATCAAATAATAGGTGTGAATAACTAGTTAAGTTAAAATTTCAAAAAGAATTATCATGTTTTATTTTTGACCACATATGAAGTTAGTTAAGTTTTTAAACACCAAATATTTCTATACGACAATAACGCTTTTTTTAATTCTTCTCATATTTGAGGATACTTCCCTTTTAAAATTATATGAGATGAAAAGAGAGTTAAACTATATTTTATCTCAAAACGAAATGAAATCTAATGAAATTAAGCAGGTGAAAGAAAAAACACTTCAACTTACTACCAATAAACAGGCACTAGAAAAATTTGCCCGAGAACATTACTTGATGAAGAAAAAAGATGAAGTCATTTATGTTTTTGACGAACTTTAATTTCAAATGATCTAATGTAATCTTGTAAGATTATTGTTGCTGCAATTACATCTATATTCTCTTTTTTTCTTCTTTCCGACTTCTTGAAATTGCCCTCAATCATTGATTTTTTAGCAATTAGTGAACTAAATCGTTCATCATACAATACTACATTTTTAGCAGGATATTTTTTAATCAATTTCTGCTTAAATGCATTTACATGATTTGTAGCATCTGTACTCTCATGCCTTAATGTAGATGGAAATCCAATCACAATGGTTTCAACCTTGTTTTTAAGGAAATAGTTCTCTAAATACGGATCTATTTGTTTGGTTAATACTGTCTTCAATGGATGTGCTATTAAAATAGGCTCCGTTGCATAAGCCAAACCTGATCTTTTCAATCCATAGTCTATAGCTAAAATTTGATTCATTAATCAAATATACTATCAGAAGAGATTTAATGATAATTATTTACAATATTTGTATAATGGATCTTAAAACAATAATTGAAGAAGCTTGGAATAACCAAAAATTACTTGAAGAAAAAACTACTGTAGAAGCTATAGATCAAGTAATTGAAAAACTAGATAAAGGCGAACTGAGAACGGCTGAAATCGAAAATGGTAATTGGGTTATAAACGAATGGGTTAAAAAAGCTGTTGTACTTTATTTTCCTACGAGAAAAATGGAAACAATAGAAGTAGGCCCTTTTGAATTTCATGATAAAATGAAGTTAAAAACAAATTACAGAGATCTTGGCGTAAGAGTGGTGCCTCATGCAGTAGCTAGATATGGTTCATATATTTCTTCTGGTGTAATTATGATGCCTTCATATGTTAATATTGGAGCATATGTGGATAGTGGAACAATGGTTGACACTTGGGCAACTGTGGGTTCATGTGCTCAAATTGGGAAAAATGTTCATTTGAGCGGTGGTGTTGGAATAGGTGGTGTATTAGAGCCTTTACAAGCATCACCAGTTATTGTAGAAGATGGTTCATTTATAGGGTCCAGATGCATTTTAGTAGAAGGCGCTAGAATTGGAAAAGAAGCCGTATTAGGAGCTAATGTAGTCATTACTAAATCAACTAAAATAATTGATGTTACAGGATCTGAGCCAATTGAGTACAAAGGATTTGTTCCAGAAAGAAAAGTAGTTATTCCTGGAAGCTACGAAAAACAGTTTTCAGCTGGAAAATTTCATGTCCCTTGTGCCCTTATTATTGGAGAAAGAAAAGAAAGTACAGACTTAAAAACTTCTCTAAACGAAGCCCTTAGAGAATATGACATTTCAACTTAATAAATCAGCTGAATGAGAATAGGATTTGATGCAAAAAGAGCTTATCAAAATTTTACAGGATTAGGTAATTACAGTAGAGATTTAATTGAAAATTTAGTTGAGTTTTACCCAGATAATGAATATAGACTATTTGCTCCTAAGGAAAATAAAAATCCAAGATTAAACTATTTGTCCACTCATAATAATGTTTCCTCCATCTTTCCCGAAACACCTATAAATAAAACCTTTAAAGGTTTTTGGAGAAGTATCAATATGGAGAAATCTATTATAAAAAACGAGATTGATGTATATCATGGTCTAAGTAATGAAATCCCGCGTGTAAAGTCTCACAATATACCCTACGTAGTTACTATACATGATTTGATATTTAAAAGATACCCAAGAAACTACAGAAACATAGATAGAAAAATCTATAATATTAAATTTAGGTATGCTGTAAAGCATGCTGATTTAACTCTAGCAATAAGTGAACAAACAAAAAATGATATCATAGAGTATTACGGGGCTGAACCTAAGAAAATAAAGGTAATATATCAAACATGTCACAAAAACTTCAGAAAAGAGTATTCTTCTGAATTACTACACCATATCAAAAAGAAATTTAATCTGCCAGATCAATTTATATTGAATGTTGGCACCATTGAAACTAGAAAAAATTTAATATCGATCATCAATGCCATGACTAAGATGAAAATCAAAGCACCTTTGGTTGTAGTCGGAAAAAAAACCAAATACATGAATTTCATTAATGTTCAACTAAAGAAATTAAAATTTGACCCCTCTCGAATCTTATTCTTACATGATGTATCTGTAGAAGATTTGCCTGGCATTTATCAGTTGTCTTCCCTTTTTGTTTACCCCTCCATTTTTGAAGGATTTGGCATACCCATCTTAGAAGCATTGAGTTGTGGAATTCCAGTTATTACAACCAGAGGAGGTTGTTTTAGCGAAGCAGGAGGTAAATACAGTATGTATGTAGATCCACTTAATGAAGAAGAACTAGCAAATAAAATGGATGAATGTTTGACTTACAGTAAAAAGCGAGAGAAAATGATCATAAAAGGCTTATTACATGCTAAAAAGTTTGAACCTAAAATCCTTTCGCAAGAATTAATGCAGATTTATCATGAATTATTACACTGACATCAATGATGAAGTCATCAAAAATGTCTTATACAGCATTAAAAATGGAGCTGTTTTTATTTATCCAACTGAAACTGTTTGGGCTTTAGGATGTAATGCCTTCATTTCAAACAGCGTTACTAGAATATTTCAAATTAAAAATCGAGATCACAACAAGCCCTTAATTTGTTTACTTAGCCATTACGATAGTATTAAAAACTATGTAAATACCCCTAGCGATGACATTAAACAAAAATTAAACTTAAATGATCATCCTACTGTAATATATCAAAACTGTAACCCAAAGCTTAATCATCTTTCAAATGATAAAAATGAATTAGCTATCAGAATTACCCCAATAAATAAACTTAAGCTATTAATCGATGCTATTCAATCACCTATTGTCTCTACTTCTGCCAATATAAGTGGAAAGCCCTTTCCAATTCAATTTAATGATATTGATTCAAGAATAATTGATTCCGTTGACATAATTTTTAATTTTGAAACTAAATCTTCTGGCACTCCATCCAGAATAATAAGAATTGATGAATTTGGATCACTTCAATATCTCAGGTAATCATTATCAAGAAATCATTAAAAATGAACCTGTATTAAAGTCCATTTCAAATGTTATTGAAAATTGGAACAATCCCGTTTTTCTAATAGGTGGATATGTTAGAGATCTCATTCTTAAACGAAAAACAAAAGATATTGATATTGTTGTTTTAGAAGATGGTATTGAATTAGCTAAAGCAGTAGCTAAATCACTTGGATTGAGCTCATTTTCTATTTTTAAAAATTTTGGTACAGCCATGGTGAAATACCAAGATGTTGAAATCCAGTTTGTAGGTGCAAGAAAAGAGAGCTACCGAAAAGAATCAAGAAATCCTATCGTTAGTCCTGGTTCATTAGAGGATGATCAAAATAGAAGAGATTTCACAATCAATGCATTGGCTATTTCTCTTAATGGGGAATCAAAAGGTTTTTTAATTGATCCTTTTAATGGAATAGAAGATTTAAAAAATGGGGTAATTAAAACACCCTTAAATCCAACTGAAACATTTTCGGATGATCCTTTAAGAATGTTAAGGGCTATTCGCTTTGCATCTCAACTAAATTTCACTATTTCTGATGAAACATTAATTGGGATTGCACAAAATGCAGAAAGAATCACTATTGTAGCGCAGGAGAGAATAACCGAGGAGCTAAACAAAATCATCATGAGTGATCAACCCTCATTAGGGTTTAAACTAATGGAAAAAACCAACCTTTTAGTTCATGTTTTACCAGAATTTCATGCTCTAAAAGGTGTAGAAACTATTAATGGTAAAAAACATAAAGATAATTTTTACCATACTCTGGAAGTATTAGACAATATCCTTAAAAAAAGTACTAATAATTTATGGCTTAGATGGGCTGTTTTATTACATGATATTGCAAAACCAGTAACAAAACGTTTTGATCAAGTTCAAGGTTGGACTTTCCATGGACATGATGACAGAGGGGCAAAAATGGTTCCTAAAATTTTTAAAAGATTGAAACTTCCTTTGGATGATAAAATGAAATATGTACAAAAATTAGTATTACTTCATTTAAGACCTATTTCCCTTACCAATGATCAAATTACGGATTCAGCATTAAGACGACTATTATTTGAGGCAGGACACGATTTGGATGATTTAATGTACCTATGTGAAAGTGATATTACTTCAAAAAATTTAGAAAAGAAGGAGCGCTATTTAAAGCGATTTGAAATCGTAAAACAAAAATTAAAAAAAGTTGAAGAAAGAGATAAGATTAAAAATTGGCAACCCCCAATAAATGGAAAAGAAATAATGAAATTATTAAAATTAACTCCAGGAAAAGAAGTGGGTCTAATTAAAGAAGGAATAAAAAACGCTATTCTAGATGGGGTAATAAAAAATAATGTTAATGATGCCAAAACTTTCATGATTGAATTAGCTAAATCAAAAGGAATTATATGAAAAAAGAAGTATTAAAATTAAGAATAGTTGCTGATACAGAAGAAGACATATTTGCAGATGTATTAGCAAAACCCAGCTGTAATTTTTTAAAGTTACACCACTTTATTATTGATCTATTTAAATTAGATAAATTAGAGATGGCATCTTTTTATTTAAGTAATGATGAATGGGATAAAGGTGAAGAAATTACATTATTTGATATGAATTCAGATGAAGATGAATTTTCTTCTATGTCAATGGAAACTACTCCAATCATTAACATATACCAAAAAACCAATAAAATCCTTTATGTACATGATTTCTTAAATATGAATATTTTCTATGTTGAAATATTAGAAGTTAACCAAATTGAACTTGATCAATCTGAAATTGAGCTTATACATCATTTTGGGAACTTTAAGCCTAAGAAAGTCGAGTCTAATGATGGTATTGACAATATTAATTTAGATGAGATTAATGAAATATTTGATGAATATGATGAGGATTCTATAAATGGTGATTTTGATGAATTAGATGAAGATTTTTATTAAACCAATCCGTTATACTTTCTAATGATCCACTCAGTAAAAGGTAAAATCAGGAAAATAAATAAAATCCATTTATAATCAATAAGATCGGTGTTTTCTACAGATTCATGAATTTTTATCTTCTTTGAGGAATTCTCAAGTAACTTATTGTTTAATAGATCAAAATCAGCTAAAAAATAACTGTTGCTTGGTCCAGCAATTGATTTAAGTGAATTATGATTAGCACACAAATTATTCCATTCTTTTTTGGACTTGATTATCTTAAAACTACCCCTTTCATTAAATATTTGTTCGCTATATTTTAAATCAGCATCAAATGTATAATTACCAGGAGATAAATTACTAAGTGATAATTGATAAACATCTTCCGTTCGTATTAATTTTTTCTCAAATTCATTTCCTAAAGAATCTCTGTATGTAAAAATTAAATCTCCGCTATTACTAAGTTCATAATTGTCGTTGTAAAATTCAGCAGATATAAGTAAAGACTCATCTTCAACAGCCATTTTTGGAACATTAATTTTCAATCTTTTTTTGGGATCTATTTTTTTTAAATACTGGAAAATCTTTTGCAAAAATCCATCTACCTCGTTTGAACTAACCCCTTTTTGATGTTGATGCATATTCCATTTCCAAATTCCCTCTCCTAACAATACAGCGTGACATGTTTCATTAGTTTTATGAAAATAAATTACAGGATATTGTAGATTAACTCCATTTACACTTTGCTTTAAAACAGAAAAAGCATTTTTATGGATTGAGTAATTTGCTGAAAATGGAATACTTAGTGGTGGAAGAGAAGAAAATATACTAAACCAAGTTTTATCTAATTTAAAAGCATCAAAATCATCAGAAAGATAAACATCTACAAGATTGGACCCCTTAAACTTGGTTTCTTTATTAATTGCAATTTTTGAAAAGTAGACTTTTTCTTTATCCAAATTATTTCCCGTAAACGTAAAAGTAGGTATCCCCAGTGAAATACACTTATCCATAAGCTTTACCATTTTTACAGATTTAAATGGTTTAAAAAAACAAATTAGATTAAAATCATCTATACGCTGATTAAAGTCTTTTATCAGAACCGATTTAATTTTAGTCCCCTGCAACTTACTTATTGATCCTTTAATGGCTGAAATATCTGGGTGTGGACAAGAACTTATCAATAAAATATTTTGATTATAGTCCAACACATCTATTATAACTGAGGAACTATTGTTAATTAAATTTAATTCATTAGCTAACCCTTTTATAGCAATATCAAATTGATGTATTCCTTTAGTTTTAGCTAAACAATTAAAATTAAATCTATTTATACCCTTTTTGACATTAACATTACGACTTTCAATAATTTCATTTTTTTCTTTTAAAATCAAAAACAAATTTGACACATCTACATTTGATTTTACCAAAATTTCTAAAGGAAATTGATTATTTAAAACAGCATAACTGTTGCTTTTAATATTTTGAATTAAGACGTCAGGATTTGTGTTGGTATCACCAAGTAATAATGAATGAACTTTAATATCTAAATTTTCTAAAGACGGGTTTACAATTCCAGTATTAAATATTCCATCAGATGCAACAATAACATCCGTAATATTGGCTGCATTAAACTGATTTTCTATATGCTTAAATAGTTGATCGAGATTAGATTGGGTATGGTCAAAAATAAATGACGTATTCTCTAAAATTTCATCACCAAAAATGAATGTTCTTACATCATATGCCTCTTCTAACTTTGATAAATAATTTTTTATGGAATCCATGTAACTACTACTATAAAACTCTCCTTTTTTACTTGCTTTTATGCTCTCAGAAACATCTTGGGCAAATACTAAAATTGGTTTTTCATTCTTTCTCTCCCTTTTTTGAATTTTTGGCTTCATCAAAAGCAAAGAGATCAATACAAGAAATAAAAATCGTAAAACAAAAAGTTGTCGATGGATGTTGGAATTGTTATTCGATTTTTTTTTGTAAAAATAAAGGAACCAACAAAGTGCAAAACTAATTGGAATAAAGAAAATTAAGTAATAAAGTGGTAGTTCAAAATGAAGACCCTTCACTCCTATTTAATTAAGTTAGCATACCTCCACATACACTAATAACTTGACCTGAAACATATGAACCCATATCCGAAGCTAAAAACAGACAACAATTTGCTACATCCTCAGGTTTTCCAGCTCTTTTTAGTGGAATATTTTGAATCCATGTATTGACAACATCTTCTCCTAATGCTCCTGTCATTTCAGTTTCAATAAAACCAGGTGCAATCGCATTACAACGAATATTTCTAGAACCCAATTCCTGTGCGATAGATTTAGTGAAACCTATAATTCCAGACTTTGAAGCAGAATAATTAGACTGACCCGCATTTCCTTGCACACCTACTATGGAACTCATATTAATTATAGAACCGCTCTTTTGTTTTAAAAAGTTTCTTAATGAAGCTTTTGTTAAATTAAATACAGACTTAAGGTTGATATCAATTACATCGTCCCAGTTTTCTTCACTCATTCTCATTAAAAGACCATCTTTTGTTATTCCAGCATTATTGATTAACACATCAAGCTGACCGAAATCAGAAAGTATCTGATCAATTAAGTCCTGCGCTTCTTGAAAATTACCTGCATTAGATTTGTAGCCTTTTGCATCAACACCCATTTCTACTAAATCGTTAATTAAGGCTGAGGCTTTCTCTTCACTAGAAACGTAAGTAAATGCTACGGATGATCCTTGTTCAGCAAATTTTTTTGCTATGCCCTTTCCAATACCTCTTGTTGCACCTGTAATAAGGGTTACTTTATTTTCTAATAACTTCATAATTCTTATTGTAATTGCGAACAAATATATGTAATATATTATCATAATTTGATTATTTATGTTAGGTACATAGTATATTTCGAGATTAATTTTATTTCATTATATTGATAGGTGTTTTTAGTAATGTTTAAACCAATAATTGTAAATTTGCACTCCAAAAATTAGCCACTCATGTCTACTTCAACTTCGAATACTGATTTAAAAATTGATCAACAAACATTTATCGATGAATTGTTGAAAGATTATAAATTAATGTGTTTAAGCAGAGAGGCGTCTATTCTAGGAAGAAAGGAAGTGCTAACTGGAAAAGCAAAGTTTGGAATTTTTGGAGATGGTAAAGAACTCCCACAAATAGTAATGGCTAAGTTCTTTCAAAATGGAGATATTCGATCTGGATATTATAGAGATCAAACCTTTATGTTTGCAGTAGGAAATTTAACCATCAAACAATTCTTCGCAGGGCTCTATGCTCACACAAATATTGATAAAGAACCAACTTCTGCAGGTAGACAAATGGGAGGACATTTTTCTACCAAATTTATTGATGAAAATGGGAAATGGTTAAATCTGACTGATCAAAAAAACTCCTCTTCAGACATCTCTCCTACTGCTGCACAAATGCCTCGTTTAATAGGTCTTGGATTAGCATCAAAAATATATCGAAACAACAAAGAACTAAGTCATCTTACCGAATTTTCGAAGGATGGAAATGAAATTGCTTTTGGAACTATTGGCGATGCTAGTACTTCTGAAGGAATATTTTGGGAGTCAATCAATGCAGCATGTGTATTGGAAATTCCAGTTGTCATGTCAGTTTGGGATGATGGCTATGGTATTTCTGTGCCTAAAAAATACCAAACAACTAAAGAGAGTATTTCAAAAGCACTTGCTGGATTTGAAATTGAAGAAAATTCTAATGGATTGAAAATATTTAGGTGTAAAGGCTGGGACTACCAAGACTTATACACCGCCTACAAAGAGGCTACTGCATTTACTAGAGCAAATCATAAACCCTCTCTCATTCACGTTGAAGAAATTACTCAACCTCAAGGACATTCTACATCTGGCTCTCACGAAAGATATAAATCTAAAGAAAGATTGGAATGGGCTAAAGAATTTGATTGCATTCAAAAATTCAAAGAATGGTTATTAAGTGATGACAATGGATTAGGGAAACCAATCACATCTGAAGAAAATTTAATTCAAATTCAAAAGGCAGCTAGAGAAGAAGTTAAAAAGATTTCTAAAGAAGCTTGGAAAGAATTTATTGACGAAATTGATCAAGAAAGAAAGCAAATTATTAACCAACTTGAGATCTTATCATCTGAAAGTAAACAAAAAGATAATTTAATAACTATTTTGAATGAAATTAAAGGGTTAAAGGAACCCCTAAGAAAGGAAATTTATCAACTTTTTAATCAAGCACTTAGACTTACAAGATCTGAAAATACAAATGCTAGAAAAAGTGTTAAAAATTGGTTCAATAATCAGAAAAATATATTAACGGAAAAGTATAATTCTAACGTGTATAATGATTTTGATTCGTCCAGTCTAAATGTTGGAAAAGTGGCACCTACTTTTCATTCAGATCAAAAAATTGATGGCAGGTTAATTCTTAGAAATAACTTCAAAACATTATTTAATCGTCATCCTGAAATTTTAACTTTTGGTGAAGACACTGGTAAAATTGGCGGAGTTAATCAAGCCATGGAAGGAATGCAAGATGAATTTGGTGAAATTAGAGTATTTGATACTGGAATAAGAGAAGCTTCTATAATTGGTCAAGGAATTGGATTAGCCCTTAGAGGTCTGAGACCCATTGCAGAAATCCAATATCTAGATTATTTACTCTATGCTATACAAATAATGAGTGATGACATCTCAACCTTAGCTTACCGAACAAAAGGCACCCAAAAGTGCCCATTAATTATAAGAACAAGAGGACATCGACTCGAAGGTGTATGGCATGCTGGTTCCCCAATGGGTGGAATCATTAATCTTGTAAGAGGTATGATAGTTTGTGTTCCTAGAAATATGCTCAAAGCAGCTGGATTTTACAATACATTAATTAAATCTGATGATCCAGCACTTGTAATAGAATGTTTGAATGGGTATCGACTAAAAGAAAATGAACCATCTAATTACGGAGATTTCACCACACCAATTGGAGTTCCTGAAATCGTTAGAACGGGTGAAGATATAACTGTTGTAAGTTATGGTTCTACATTTAACCTATGTGAACAGGCCTCAGAAATTCTGAATGAAATGGACATATCTTGTGAATTAATTGATGTACAAACTTTACTTCCATTTGACATCAATCACATGATCGTAAATTCGCTTAAAAAAACAAATAGAATCATATTTATTGATGAAGATGTTCCTGGAGGTGCTACTTCTTTTATGCTCAATGAAGTCATTAATAAACAAAAAGGATATTATCATTTGGATGCCCAACCTGCTACATTAACAGCAAAAGAACATAGACCAGCATATGGATCGGATGGTGATTATTTTTCAAAACCTAACCTAGATGATATTGTAGATACGATCTACAATATCATGAAAGAAAGTAATCCCTCTAAGTATCCATTCTAATTCAATACTTCAATTTTTTTATTATTCAAGCTGATCTAAGCCATATTAAATTAGAATTAGATAATCTAGTTGATGAATTTAATAATCCTCAATTTTTAAAAGACGATCCCTTAGGGCTTTTAAAAGCATTTAATCATCAAAAAGATGTAGAAATTATTGGCTTACTAATTGCCACCCTTTCTTGGGGTAATAGAAAAACTATTATTCAAAACGGACAAAAACTGATCAAAATATTTGAAAATGAGCCTTATAAATTCATCAAATCTTTTGACTCATCATCAATTAGTAAATTAGAAAATTTTAAACACCGGACCTTTAATACATTCGATCTTCATTTTTTCATTGAACGACTACAATATTTGTACAATAAATATGATTCATTAGAACAGATATTTTCACCTGTTTTTAGAAAATCTTATAATGCTTTTGAACCTATATTGGCATTCAGATTAGCATTTTTAGGAGAATTCATTAATGTCAGAACAAAAAAACACCTTGCAAACCCATCAAAAGGATCAGCTGCAAAAAGACTAAATATGTTTTTGAGATGGATGGTCAGAAAAGATAACAAAGGAGTAGATATAGGAATTTGGACTTCTATACCCACTGCTAAGTTATCTTGTCCATTAGACGTACATAGTGGAAATACAGCAAGAAAATTTAAAATACTAAGTAGGAGTAAAAATGATTGGAAAGCTGTTGAAGAAGTTGATAAAAATTTAAGAAAATTGGATCCTAATGATCCAGTAAAATATGATTTTGCACTTTTTGGATATGGTGTAAAAAATAAAAATTTAATTTATTAATAATCGATAAATTTTACATTTGCATTGAACTTAAGTTCAATTATAAAAATGTGTTTCCTGATTTATGAAACAAAAAATTAGTTCCGATTTCAAACTAGGTATCCTAGGTGGTGGTCAACTAGGTAAAATGATGATTCAAGCCGCTTCAAAATGGGATATTGAAATTCATGTTTTGGATCCAGACAAAAATTGTTCTTGCGCCACCATTTGTCATACTTTTCATCAAGGATCATTTAAAGATTATCATACTGTATATGAATTTGGAAAAAAAGTAGACTTACTCACTTTTGAAATAGAACACATCAGCATAGAAGCATTACAATCATTAGAAAATGAGGGGCTAAAAATTTTCCCACAACCTAGTGCATTGCATATTATTCAGGACAAAGGTTTACAAAAACAATTTTATACTAAACATCACATTCCTACATCTAATTTTCATTTGTTTAAAAATAAGCAGGACTTGATAAACGCTATTGAAGCTAATACTATCCAGTTCCCCTTTATTCAAAAATCTCGAAAAGATGGTTATGACGGCAAGGGTGTTGTTTACATTAAAAATGAAAAAAGTTTATCAAGTTTATTTGATGTTCCATCAATTGTTGAAGATTTCGTTGAAATTGAAAAAGAGATTGCTGTTATTGTTTCAAGGAACGAACAAGGAGAAACAAAAACTTTTCCAACTGTAGAAATGGAATTTAGTCGCGAAGCTAATTTAGTGGAACAACTAGTTTGTCCTTCAGAAATATCAGAATCAATAGATAAAACTGCAAAAAATCTTGCTATACAAATTATTGAAAACCTTAATATGGTTGGAAATTTAGCAGTTGAATTTTTCCTTTCAAAAGAGGGACAATTATTAGTGAATGAAGTAGCTCCAAGACCACACAATAGTGGACACCAAACAATTGAGGCTAACATCACTTCTCAGTTTGAACAACACTTAAGGGCCATTCTTAATTTCCCATTAGGATCTACAAAACTACTATTACCCTCGGTTATGTTAAATATTTTAGGTGATCCTAACTACACAGGAAAAGTGATTTATGAAAATTTTGAGTCCTGTTTATCCAGAGAAGGTATTTACATGCATATTTATGGAAAGAAAATAACAAAACCATATCGGAAAATGGGCCATGTAACTATTATTGATGAAACCCTTGAAAAAGCAAAAGAAAAAGCGAACTTTGTAAAAGACAAATTAAAAGTAATTTCAAATGACTAAAAGTAATACTAAAGTTGGTGTCATAATGGGTTCCGATTCAGACTATCCTATTATGAAGGAGGCCGTAAAAGTTCTTAAAGATTTTGGAATTGAATATGAATCTACCATTGTTTCAGCACATAGAACACCAGATAGATTAGTGGAATACGCCAATAACGCTTATGGTAGAGGAATTCGTGTTGTCATTGCAGGCGCAGGAGGAGCAGCACACTTACCAGGAATGGTTGCATCGATTACACCAATTCCTGTAATTGGTGTTCCTGTGAAATCTTCAAATTCATTAGATGGATGGGACTCCATATTATCTATTTTACAAATGCCAAGTGGTGTACCTGTTGCTACAGTGGCTCTAAATGGGGCAAAAAATGCAGGACTATTAGCCATTCAAATTCTATCAGTGGGTGATGGAGATTTGACTAAAAAATTGATATCCTACAAAGAAGAATTAAAAAATCAAGTATTAAAAAAAGTAGAAAAGGGATTAGAATAATTAATTCTTGATAAAATTGAAATAATAATAATAACTATCTTTGTCTTTTGATGAGTTTTCAGTATCCTCAATTTCTTTGGGCCCTCTCTTTAACCATCATACCCATTTTAATTCATTTATTCAATCTTCAGAAATATAAAACAATATATTTTTCTGACATTTCTTTACTTAAAAGCATTCAAACAGAATCAAAAAAGAAATCAAAAATTAGAAATTTTCTTTTACTTATAAGTAGAGTTTTTTTAATCTCACTCCTAGTTCTAGCCTTTTCTAGGCCTACTTTTAATTCTCAACTTGACTTGAACAACTTAAACAATACCACAATTGGAATATATCTAGATAATTCTTATTCCATGTCAAGAACTAAGAATAACCAGAGCCTTTTTGAAATAGCTAAGGGTGATGCCATCAATCTAATTAACTCATATTCTGATGAAACTAAGTTTTACATATTATCTAATAGTAGATCTACTAATAAATCTTATTTGTTAAATAAGAAACAAGCTAAAAAACACATTCAAAACATAACATATTCTAATATCAATATGAATTTGAATCAGCTTATCCTTAATCAAAAAGAACAATTTAAAAGTGATCCCATATTTTCTTATTGGTTCACTGATTTACAAAAGATTAGATTTAACTATACGACCACATTGAATATTCCTGATTCTTCACAATTTTTGGTTTCCCTTTACCAAGAAAAAAATCAAAATAATATTTCAATTGACTCAGTTTGGTTTGCTGAAAAAGACAGAAAAGTACTAACAGAAGATGAAATTTTCATAAAAGTTAAAAACTGGAATCCATTTGAGAGTGAAATTCAATTAAAATTAGTTATTAATAAAAATGAAATTGTCACTCAAAAATTAGTTAATCTGAAAAAATATGAAGATAAAACGATCTCTATCAAATATATTATAAAGGAAAATGGAATTAAAAAGGGCGAGTTAACTATTAATAACGATATCAATAATGTTTTAAAATATGATGATAAATTATCATTTGTTTACTCTACTTACGATCAGTATAAAGTAAATTATCTATACAGTGATTCAAACTTTAATGAACATGCTTTTAGAACACTATTTAGCACCCTAGAGGAAGTTGCTTTTAACTCTATAAATATAACTGATGGATTTAATAAAGATGATCTAGATGGAAATCTTATAATTTTAGATGAAATAAATGACATTCCAAAAAAATTAAGACAACAAATTGAAAATCAAAATATCATTTTTATACCTCCCTTTTATTCTAATAAAGATTTTAAAAATGTTAATTTATTTTTAAAGTCTTATGGGATTTTAATAAACAAAAATCCAAATCATATTTATCGACTTAATGAGAAAAGTATGGAGACTCCTTTTTTCAAAAACGTATTTAAGAAAATAGATAAAAACATTGATCTTCCTAAATTTAAAATGAGTTATGATATATCCTTTTCAGATAAATATGAAAGTTTAATGAAATTTGAAAATGATGATGATTTTTTAATAGAATGTTACAAAAATGAGATGTCGTTATATTTATTCACTTCTTCATTACGATCTGAAAATAGTAATATTAAAAACCACGCTATATTTGTACCAACTATTCTTAAGATAAAAGAAAACACCTCAGTCAATCAAAAACTGTATTACCATATTGATGATATTCAACCCATAGCAATAGGTCAAAATTTCAATTCAGAAAATATTACTATATCTAATTCAGAAAGAGACTTTTCTATTTATCCATTAACAAAGTTTATTAATGGTTCTAATGTTATTTATGCAAATAATCAGTTGGAAAATGAAGGTTTTTATGACATATCAAAGGGAGATTCTATTATTAAAACAATCAGTTTAAATAGTAACAGAGAAGAATCTTTTTTGGAAACGTTTGAATTTGATGATTTCAAATCCTTAATAGAAGAAAATGAAATCGCTTCTTTAGTTACTTTATATAAATCTAATGATGTCAACAATAGCGTTGATCATTTATCCATTCCAAAACACAATGACTATTGGATGTATTTTATTGTCCTCGCATTTATATTTGTTATTTTAGAAATTCTAATCATAAGATACTATGAAAAACCCATCTAAAATCTTAGTTAAGCAAGTTACTGTAGTTGATCCCAATTCACCTTTTAATAAACAGAAAGTAGATATACTTGTAACCAATGGAACTATAGGGAAAATTGCAACACAAATCAATTCTGAAAATTCCATGAAAATTATACAATTTGAAAAGGGTTATGTATGTCCTGGTTTATTTGATTTTTCAACAGATTTTCAAGAACCAGGTAACGAACAAAAAGAAACTATAAAATCAGGAATTGAAGCTGCATCAAATGGTGGATTTACGGCAATTGGACTCCAACCAACATTAAGCCCTGCTAGAGATACATTAAGTGAAATTTCGTTTTGTACAGAAAAATGTAAAGATATTCCACTAGAAATTATTCCTTATGGTACCATTTCAAAAAATGGAAATGGAGAAGAACTTTCAGAAATGTATGATATGTATACTGGTGGTGCATTGGCATTTACTGATCA
Source organism: Crocinitomicaceae bacterium (assembly GCA_038134525.1). Classification (GTDB taxonomy): domain Bacteria; phylum Bacteroidota; class Bacteroidia; order Flavobacteriales_D; family Parvicellaceae. The sequence continues at coordinate 17,298 of JAYPVI010000017.1, read as the reverse complement.
TCTTAAACCAGTTCAACATGCTGGGTTAATGTCTAGAGCCCTTCTCTATGCTAAAAATTTCAATGGCCTTATTATTAGTAACCCATACGACAAAAGTATTTGTCCTACGGGACAAATGCATGAAGGAATTACTTCAACAAAAATGGGACTAAACGGGATTCCTTCATTGGCTGAAGAACTACAAATTAATAGAGATATTTCACTTACTAAATATAACGAAGGTAAAATTCACTTTAACGTAATTTCAAGTAAGGAAAGTATGTTGAGAATTGCCGAATCAAAAAACAAAAATTTGAACGTGAGTTGTGGAACTTCTATCTATCACCTAATATTCAATGATGAAAATCTTCAAAATTTTACTGCTGAATTTAAGATGCTTCCGCCATTAAGATCAAAAGAAGACCAAATAGCCCTTATTGAGGGTATCAAGAATGGAATTATAGATGTAATTACTTCAAATCATCAACCTCACGAAAACGAAATTAGGGAAGTTGAGTTTCCTATTGCTCCAATGGGTTGTATTGGAACTCAGGTTGCATTTCCCCTAGCATTAACGTATTTACTTGACGAGCTAGACTTAGAAACGATAGTTAAAACCATGTCTATAAATCCAAGAACTATTTTACAGACTGATGTTCCTGTCATTAAAAAAGGGTTTACAGCTAATTTAACTTTATTTGACACGCACAGCAAATGGAGATTTGATAAGACTAATAATTTATCATTAAGTGAAAACACACCAATTTTAGGTTCTACACTAACAGGAAAAGTCCATGGAACCATTTTAGGTAATTACTTTAATTTTAGTTAATCATTTTTATTAAAAAGTTTACATTTGTCACTTGGGCAAGTCTCATACGACCAGCTCCTGCTGAATCCCCCAGGATGGGAACATAGCAAGGGTAAGCGGTTGTAGCGGTGCGATATGAGTAGCTTGCCCTTTTTTTGTATCTTTTTTTCATGAAAACTGAAATTGCTTTCATGGATATCAACAACCATCATCATACTGAAGAACTTCTAGCTATCTCAGCATCTTTATTTGGTTCAAAATACCATGATCTACACTATTTTGAGATAGACATAAATGAAAAAATTATTACAGCTAGTTGCAAAAATAAAATAGTTGGTTTCTTAAAAATTATAGATGAAAAAAGAAATACCGTTAAAATTGATTGTATTGCAGTAAAAAAAGAATTTCAACGGAAAGGAATTGGTTCGAATATGATGTCCTTTTACCTAGAAAAATATCACGATTTAAGCCATAAAATAATTGCTCATGCTTGGAAATCACCAAAGGGTATTCATGCCCAATATTTAAATCAAAAGTTTGGCATGAAATTCCAATACGTTATAGGTAAAATATGGAAAGATGATTGCGGTAAACAATTTAAATGCCCTTTTTTAAAAACCACTTGTCAATGTGAAGCCGTACTATTTTCTACAGAATGAACATAATCTCATTTATTTTGTATTATGGTAAGCTTAGATGTTTATTTTTGACAAAAAAAAAACTATGAAATTTTTTATTGATACTGCAAATTTAGATCAAATACAAGAAGCTCAAGATTTAGGAATTCTTGATGGTGTAACCACAAATCCTTCCCTAATGGCTAAAGAAGGAATTGCTGGTGAACATAATATAATTAATCATTACAAAAGAATTTGTGAAATAGTTGATGGTGATGTCAGTGCAGAAGTGATTTCTACCGATTTTGATGGTATAATTAAAGAAGGAGAGGCATTAGCTCAATTGCATAAAAACATAGTTGTAAAAGTACCTATGATTAAAGAAGGTATTAAGGCAATAAAATATTTTTCAGATAATGGAATAAAAACCAATTGCACCCTAATATTTTCGGCTGGTCAAGCATTGTTGGCTGCTAAGGCAGGAGCTACTTATGTTTCTCCATTTATAGGTAGATTAGATGATATCAGTACTGACGGCATTGATCTAATTGCTCAAATTAGAGAAATCTACGATAATTATATGTTTGGAACTGAAATATTAGCCGCTTCTGTAAGGCATCCTATGCATATCATTCAATGCGCTGAAATTGGTGCTGATGTAATGACTGGTCCACTAAGTGCTATTACTGCTCTTTTAAAACATCCCCTAACTGACAGTGGTCTGGCTCAATTTTTAGCTGATTTTAAGAAAGTAAACGCCTGAGGTGTTAATTGAAGTACATCCTGACAATGCAGATGATCGAAAGATAGATCAGATTGTTCGTATTTTAGAAAACGATGGACTCATTGTCATTCCTACAGATACTATTTATGCATTTGCTGTAAGTTTAAAAAGTAAAAAAGGACTAGAAAAACTAGCTAAAATTAAAGATGTTAAACTCAAAAAATCTGAGTTTTCACTTATTCTTAATGATTTAAGTTCAATTTCTAATTATACAAAACCCATTGATAGGAAGATATTTAGAGTAATTAAAAATGCTTTTCCAGGCCCCTTCACTTTTATTTTACAAGCAAATAACCATGTTTCAAAACTTTTTGGTTCAAATAAAAAAGAAGTTGGCATTAGAGTACCTAATCATGGGCTGACAAGATCTATAATTGAAAAATTAAATCAACCTTTGGTAAGTTCTAGTGTTCATGATCAAGATAAAATCATACAATACACCACCGATCCTAATGCCATTTTTGAACAATACGAAAATGTAGTGGATGCTGTTGTTGATTGTGGTTATGGAAAAAATGTTGCCTCTACAATTGTAGATTGTCGTTTAGATGAGCCAACCATTCTAAGACAAGGTGCTGGTGTAATTGATTAATTCAATTATCATCAAGTTAATATGGATAACTTATTTCTTAAAGTTTACTAATGTCTATAATTATTTAGGTAATTAGTAGCTATGGCATTAAACTATATATGGATTGGCTTTTTTCTAGTCGCGTTTTTAGTAGCTCTTTTCAAAACCTTTATGGGTGACTATGAGATTTTTTCATTAGTGGTTAATTCCATTTTTGAGAGAGCTGAACTAGGATTTAAATTATCCCTTGGACTAACGGGTATCATGGCACTTTGGCTTGGTATTATGAGGATAGGTGAAAAAGGAGGTGCCATTAATATTTTATCAAAAATATTTGCTCCTCTTTTTAATAAATTATTTCCAGAAATACCACGTTCTTCTAATGCTCATGGTTCCATTATAATGAATATATCAGCAAATATGTTAGGATTGGATAATGCAGCTACACCTCTTGGCCTAAAAGCCATGAATGAATTACAAAAACATAATCCTGACAAAGAAAAAGCTTCAAATGCTCAAATATTATTTTTAGTCTTAAACACATCGGGCTTGACGCTTATTCCAACAAGTATTATTGCACTTAGAGCAACTGCAATGGCTGAAAATAGTATTACAGGAAATCCTACTGATATTTTCATCCCAATTTTAATAGCAACTTATTGTTCAACACTTGCAGGGTTAATTTTTGTTTCAATTATTCAAAGAATAAATTTATTTAACAAAACAATATTGGCTTATTTACTAACTGCTACTGGTTTAATAGGTGGGCTGGTCTGGTACTTAGCATCTCACAAAGAACATATAGAAATATTATCTAATGTATTATCTGGCGCTCTTATATTTGGATTTATCATTGGATTTATTCTATTAGGTATAAAAAACAAAATCAACATTTATGAAGAATTTGTTGAAGGGGCGAAAGATGGTTTTAAAGTTGCTATTAAAATAATACCCTATTTAATTGCTATGCTATGTGCAATTGGTGCTTTTACTACTTCAGGTGCGATGGAATTTATAATTAATGGAATTGAAGGGTTTTTTAATCTTTTCATCTCTGACACTAGGTTTGTCGAAGGACTTCCAACTGCAATTATGAAACCGCTTTCTGGTGCAGGTGCAAGAGGAATGATGGTTGAATCATGGGGTGAAAACGCATCTCAAATTAACTCTTTTGTTGGCAGATTAACCTCCACTCTTCAAGGGTCAACAGAAACCACATTCTATGTTTTAGCTGTTTATTTTGGTTCTGTTGGCATTAAAAACACCAGATACGCCATAGTAGCTGGATTATTTGCAGATCTTATTGGAATTATTGCAGCAATCTTAGTTTGCTACTTATTTTTTGGATAAGACAATAGCTGTTTGTACAACGCTCCAACCTGTCTTTTAAGATTAGATTGATCCTTGTTGTTTTCTATACTATAATGAGCAAATTTCAAACGTTCACTGTCAGATAGTTGAGTTTCCATTCTTTTTTCTACATCTTCTTTAGCAACGTTATCTCTATTCATTACTCTTTTAATTCTTATTTCTTTATTGGCAAATACAACAATAAGTATATCCAATTCTTTATAAGCTCCGCTTTCAATAAGAATTGCCGCCTCCTTTATAACTAATGGTTCTTTTTTTTGAAGCAATAACCAATTTTCAAAATCAATTTTAACCAAAGGGTGAACAATGGCATTGAGCTGTTTTAACAAATCATGATTTTGAAAGACAATGTTGGCTATGTGAGCTCTGTTTAATTTATTATTTGAATAAGATTCTTGTCCAAACAATTTCTTTATTTGATCCATTAAATCAACATCGTTAGACAAGAGCCATTTAGCCCTATCATCAGAATTATAAACAGGAATACCCCATTGAGAAAAAATACCAGAAACTGTTGATTTTCCTGAACCAATTCCTCCTGTAATACCAACTTTAAACACGTTGTTTATTTTACAATTGAAGAAGAATTTGCAAACAGAGATTCCTTTTCTACTTTTAATTTAGTATTCGCATCTACTGAAATGGTGACTGTAGATTCACTTATAGATACAATGTTTCCATGAATACCACCTTGAGTGATGATTGAATCTCCTTTCTTAAGATTTGACCGAAAATTCATCAGTTCTTTCCTTTTTTTATATTGAGTTCTCATCATGAAAAAATAAATAATGGCGATAATAGCCACAAAAAATATAAGTTGAAAATTACCTCCGCCTTCTGGCGCTGCTTGTAATATATATAACATCAATTATCTAATTTAAATTATAAACCTACTACGTAACCCTCTAAAAAAAGCTTTTGTATACCTGCTTTTGTGTTACTAAGTACAGAAATGTATTTTTTATTATAACCTTTATTTTTGGTGGTCAACACAATTGGTATTTCACCAGTACCTCCGGGCGGAATGGGTTCCTTAGGCCAACCTTTCAAGACGGTACACCCACATGCTGCTTTTACAGAATGTATAAGTAAATAAGAATTACCCGTATTTTTAAATTTGAAAGCATATTGTACTTCTGAACCTAATGCCACTGTATCAAAATGGTAAATTTCTTGTTCAAATTTCATAATTGGAGGATTTTCATTATCTATTAAATCAGTAGTAACATACTTTTCACTGTCTAATTTATCCGATATACATCCAGTCAAGATGAAAAATAGTAATATTAAAACATAATTTTTCATTTATTGTCAATTAATCAGTCCCCTTCCTTTTTTAACCAGTCTACCCTCTTTTTGATAATCTTCAAAAATTCGATCAAGTATTCCATTAATGAAACTATTGCTCTTTGGCGTACTGTAAAATTTGGATATCTCAATATACTCATTCAAGGTAACTTTAATAGGAATTGAAGTAAATTCCATTGCTTCTGTCAATGCTAAGTTCATCAATAATGAATCCATTGTTGCTAACCTTTCTTTTTCCCAATTCCTAGAATACTTTTGAAGAACTGCATCATTTTCTTCTTTATGAAGTATTGCTTTTCTAAATAGTTTTTGGGCAAATTCGTGTTCATCTTCTTTCCATAAAGGCAGTATTTCTATATCTCTATTATTAGAAATAGATTTTAAGGTCTTTAATATCATAGAAGAAACATGATCTAAATCATCTTGCCAATAGATACTCTTTTCATCAAAAAAATGATGTAACTTTTCTAGATTACAAATTTCTTTTTTGAATAAATAAACCAAAGCATCTTTGTCATCTTGAAAGTTAGAAGATTCATTTTGGAGAACCTTCTTAAAGGTTTCACTTTGGTATAATTCTTTAAATAATTTTTTAGTAAGGTCGTTCTCAATATCTCCTTCCCAATTGATTTTACGATCTGTACTTAACTTTTTCAAATCCTTATTCTGTTCTAAAAACTCAATGAGTTTATTATCAACAAAACCTGTTTTTAAAATATGTACATCTTGTCTTAAAAAAGCAGATCTTTTTGCTTCCTCTAATTGAATTGATGCCTGTCTTCTTAATGCAGGGAAAAGCATTAATATAAAAATATATAGATCATATATTTTTTCAATACTGTGAAAAAGCTCTTTTTCTCCAACTAATACATCTGAGTTTTTTGACTGAAAAAAAGCATAAAAAGCTTGTAATACTTTTATTCTAATGTGCCTTCTATTTAGCATTGTTGGCTGCTTCTTTTTTTATTCTTTCTTCTGCTATTCTGTTGGCAGCTAAGTAGGTTGGAATGTTTTGTTCTGATGATAACTCAAATATTTTGAGTGTAGTATTGTAAATATCCTGTGCCATATCCATCACTTTTTCATTGGAAATATCATGCACTTCTGCATAACAATTCATTACACCCCCAGCATTAATTAAATAATCAGGTGCATAAAGCACTCCTTTATTCATTAATTCAACCCCATGAATATCCTCGTTTTTAAGTTGGTTATTTGCAGCACCAGCAATGATTGAGCAATTCATTTTTTTAATGGTTTCATCATTAACTGTTGCACCAAGAGCACATGGTGCGTAGATATCCATATCAACGTCATAAATATCATCTGGATTTACCACACTACAATTATACTTATCAGCAGCTGATTTAAGCACATCTTGATTGATATCTGTTATGGTTAATTGAGCTCCTTCTTTGTGTAAATAATTTAAAAGATATTCACCAACATGACCAATTCCCTGAACAGCAATTTTTTTGCCATTTAAATTGTCCTTACCAAAATGGTATTTTGCAGCTGCTTTCATTCCCATGTAAACACCATAAGCTGTAACTGGAGAAGGATCGCCTTTTTTTCCAGGTAGACCTGTGACATGTTTAGTAGATTCTGCAACGTGCATCATGTCTTCTGGACTAATTCCAACATCTTCTGCAGTAATGTATGAGCCATTTAGGCTATCAATAAATTCTCCGAATTTTCGAAAAAGTTCTGGTGATTTTTGGGTTTTAGAGTCGCCTATAATTACAGCTTTACCTCCGCCTAAGTTTAACCCTGATATGGCATTTTTATAAGTCATACCACGAGATAATCTCATGACGTCAATTAATGCATCAGCAGAAGAAGCATAATTCCACATCCTTGTGCCGCCTAATGCTGGACCACAAACTGTACTATGCACAGCAACAATTGCCTTGAGACCAGTTGCATCATCCTGACATATCAGAATACGTTCGTGCCCCATGTTATAAAAATCTTGTTCCATACTAAAAATTATATGACGATAATATTGTTTTCAAAACTTATTTCAAAGATCAATTTTTGTTTGACAAAAATAATATTTTGACAATATAAAGCATAAATAAAAAGTAATAGTTAAGCATTGTATATATCTTTAACCTGTGAGCGAATTATTTTACTTAAATAAATACCTTAAAAAGTATAAATGGCACTTAATATTTGGCCTATTATTTATCATTTTTTCCAACTTTTTTGGTGTTTACATGCCCAAAATAATTGATGATGCTGCTGATCAACTCACTTTCTTTCTTTCTTCTAAAGAATATGAAAAATCAAAACTCTGGTATATAGGATTAAATTTAGTTAGCTTGTACATGCTCTTTTCCCTGTTAAAAGGAATATTCCTTTTTTGTACTAGACAAACCATCATTGTAATGTCTAGACATATAGAATATGATTTTAAGAATGAAATATTTCTAAAATACCAAAACCTTAATCTTTCGTTTTACAAAAAAAACCGAACTGGTGATTTAATGAATAGAATAAGTGAAGATGTTAGTAAAGTTCGTATGTACCTAGGACCTGCTATTATGTACACGCTAAATGTAATTGTGTTGTTCATTATGGTCATTAGCTTTATGATTTATAAAAATGCTGAACTTACTTTTTTTGTACTTCTCCCCTTGCCCATTTTGTCATTTATCATATATAAGGTTAGTGCGATAATAAACAAAAAGAGTGAAATCACTCAAAAAAAACAATCACGCATCACCTCATTTGTACAGGAAATGTTTTCGGGTATTAGAGTATTGAAAGCCTATAATCGTTCCAGCTACTTTGAGAAACAGTACGATGAAGAAACGGAAGATTACAAAAAAGCTTCATTAAGTTTAGCTTTAGTTAATGCTCTATTTCTTCCATCTATAACACTACTTATAGGTCTAAGCACCATTTTTACTATTTATCTTGGAGGATTAAAAAGTATCAATCAAGAGTTAGACTACGGTGACATAGTCCAATTTATATTCTACATTAACATGTTAACCTGGCCATTTGCTTCAGTTGGTTGGGTAAGTTCACTGGTTCAACGAGCTGCTGCTTCTCAAAAAAGAATAAACGAATTTTTATTAATAAACGAAAAAGTAATTAACGAAGGAAAATTAAGCATAAACAGTATAGATAAAATTGAATTTAAAGAAGTTTTTTTTAGCTATCAAACTAACTCTGATTTTAACTTGACAAAGCTAAACTTTGAAGTCAAAAATGGAGAATCCTTGGGTATTTTTGGTTCAACGGGTTCAGGAAAAAGTAGTATAGCAAATTTAATTACACGGTTGTATGAAATTGAGCAAGGTCTTTATACAATTAACAATATCCAAATAAAGGACATTGAATTAGATAGTTTTAGAAAATTAATTGGATATGTACCTCAAGATGTATTTCTTTTTTCAGACACTATTTACAATAACATTGCTTTCGGTTTAAATGAAAATGATGTAGATCGTTCAGATGTAGAGGAAGCAGCTAAAAATGCTGGAATTTTTGAAGAAATCATGCGATTTGAAAAAGGGTTTGAAACTAAAATTGGTGAAAGAGGTGTTACACTTTCAGGAGGACAAAAGCAACGTATAGCTATTGCAAGAGCTTTAATCAGGAAACCACCATTACTTATTTTAGATGATTGTCTTTCCGCTGTAGATACTGAAACATCTTCTAAAATTCAACACCAACTATCATCTGTAAATCCAAATCAGATTTCTATTCAAATTAGCCACAGAGTTAGCCAATTAACACATTGTGATAAAATCATTGTACTTGAAAATGGAAAAATTGTACAACAGGGAAAACATGCTGAATTAATTCTTCAAAAAGGATATTATCAAAGTATTTATAAAAAACAACAATTAGATCAGATGAATGGTTATTAATTTTTTTTAAATTTTGGATTAAATAAAAAAGGTTATTTATATTGCACTATAATTCAACTTTATTAGATGGAAAACAACAACGAACAAGATAATTACAGAAATGAAATTTATTCAAAATCTGTAAGAGCAGGGAAAAGAACTTACTTTTTTGATGTAAAAGCTACCAGATCAGGTGATCACTATCTTACTATTACTGAAAGCAAGAAAAAGTTTGATCAAGACGGGAATTTTCATTTTGAGAAACATAAAATATTCTTATATAAAGAAGATTTTGATAAGTTTAAAGATGGCCTATTTGAAGTAGTTGATAAAATAGACACCCTAAATGAAGATTTTTCTAGTGAAAATGATTCCACTGAAAAATCATTCAAAGATGTAGAATTTGAAGATTTAGATTAGTATTTTTTTCAACAATCAATATTTACCCTTTCCTTATTTTATTTTTTTTAAAACTCTCATTTTCAGGTTATTAATTTGTAATTGAATTGATTATAGCATTTCATTTTGTTTATAATTATTCATTTTCAGCTAATTAAACATGCTATTGTTTATAATTGAAGAAAATCCTTTTTTGAGTTCATGAAGGAAATTTTACTTTTGAAATTGGTTTTATTACATTATTTATGTTAGTTACGTTTTATGGTCATAGTTGTTTTAAAGTAGAAATCGATGGTATTCACTTGTTATTCGATCCCTTTATTACGCCTAATGATAGAGCAAAACATATTGACATAAGTACCATTCAAGCAGACTATATCCTTATTTCCCATGGTCATGAAGATCACATTGCAGATGTGAAAAGATTTGCAGAAAGAACCAATGCAACTCTAATTTCAAATTTTGAAATTATCTCTTGGTTTGATAAAAATTTTGGTATCTCTAATGGTCACCCAATGAACCATGGTGGAAGCTGGATTTTCCCATTTGGAAAAGTAAAATTTGTAAATGCCATTCATAGCAGTACACTACCTGATGGTTCCTCAGGAGGTAACCCTGGTGGATTTGTTGTTGAATCAACAAATAAAAGTTTTTATTATGCCGGTGATACTGCATTACACATGGATATGCAATTAATAGGGAAACAACATACCATTGACTTTGCATTGTTACCTATTGGAGATAATTTCACAATGGGTTATAATGATGCTTGTTTAGCTGCTAAAATGGTTAATGTTAAAACTGTGATTGGGTTACATTATGACACCTTTGGTTTTATAGAGATTGACCATGCAAAAGCTAAAGATGCTTTCAAACAAAATAACATTAACTTATTACTGCCTAAAATAGGAGAGGAAATTAAATTATAAATGGGAAAAATTATTTCAATTGCAAATCAAAAAGGAGGAGTTGGTAAAACTACTACTGCTATTAATCTAGCTGCTTGCCTAGGTGTCTTAGATAAAAAAACACTACTAATAGATGCCGATCCTCAGTCAAATTGCACTTCTGGTGTTGGATATGAACCAAGAGACGTTAAAAATGGAATATATAATTGCATAGTTAATGGAGAAGATCCTAGAAACATCATTTTACCCACCAAAAACCCTAATCTTCATATCTTACCATCACATATTGATTTAGTTGGTGCTGAAATTGAAATGATTCATTTAAAAGAAAGAGAATTTATTTTTAAGAATTTCATGTCTACACTTTCTGAAGAATACGATTATATATTTATAGATTGTTCCCCATCTTTGGGACTTCTTACCTTAAATGCATTAACTGCTTCAGATAGTGTTATTATTCCTGTACAATGCGAATATTTTGCTTTAGAAGGTCTAGGAAAGCTTTTGAATACGATAAAAATAGTTCAAAGCAGACTTAATAAAAAACTTGACATTGAGGGTATTCTCCTCACCATGTATGATACTAGATTAAGATTATCAAATCAAGTTGTTGAAGAAGTTAAAATCCATTTCCAACAATTAGTTTTTGATACCATTATCCATAGAAATACTAGATTGGGGGAAGCACCTAGCCATGGAGAAACTATTATCATGCACGATGCAAGTAGTAAAGGTGCTGTAAACTACCTTAATCTAGCTAAAGAACTGATTTATAAGAACAACCGTAATCAAATTAATGTGGAGTCGAATGAATCAAATGTAAAAGTCAATGGTTTCTAAAAAAAATGCTTTAGGTAAAGGATTAAGCGCTTTATTAGAAAATTCCAATACAGATATTACATCCAATGATGAGGGTAAGAAAAATGAAGTGGTTGGTTCTATTTCAAGAATTAAAATCACCCAAATATCTCCAAATCCTTTTCAACCTAGATTAGATTTTGAAAAAGATCCATTATTAGAACTAGCTAGTTCAATCAAAGAACATGGCATAATCCAACCAATAACAGTTCGCAAAATTGGCAGAAATGAATTTCAAATCATTTCGGGAGAGAGAAGATATCAAGCCTCCAAATTAGCTGGAATTGAAGAACTTCCATGTTTTATTCGAATTGCAGATGATCAACATATGCTAGAAATGGCTATTGTTGAAAACGTACAACGTAAAGATCTTAATGCTATAGAAATAGCATTAAGTTATCAGAGATTAATTAATGAATGTCATTTATCTCAAGAAGAACTGGGAAAGAAGGTCAGCAAAAATAGATCAACTGTAGCCAATTTTCTTAGATTATTAAAACTACCTATTGAAATTCAAAAGGCATTAAGAGATGAAAAAATATCTATGGGCCATGCAAGGGCCATGTTATCTCTTTCAAATGAAAGTGAAATGATACAAATGTTAGATGAAATCCTCGAAAACAATCTCTCAGTTAGAGCAGTTGAATCTAAAAGGAAATCAAATTTGCAAAGACAAAATACACCTTTGGCATTAAGCAGATATGAATTAAGGATGCAAAATAATATGGCCTATCAGCTGAATTCAAGAGTTAATATCAAGAAAAAATCTTCAGGAAAAGGTCAAATCATCATTTCTTTTAATAATCAAGATGACCTTAACAGAATATTAGATAATTTTGATCAATAATGATCAGATACATTTTTATCTTTAGTTGTGTTTTTTTATTACTTCAAACTCATCGTGGGCAGGTAAATTTAGACTCCCTAGATAAGGAAATATTCATTAAAAAATCGACCATTTTATCTATAATAATACCTGCTGCAGGTCAAATTCATAATACCAAAATTAAACCGGATAATGTAAAATCAAGATTATGGTGGAAATTACCTGTAATTTACGGTGGAATAACAACCACTGGTTATTTTATTTATTTCAATCAAAATGAATTCAAAAATATTAGAGCTGAAAGGTTGGATAGACAAAGCGGAGCAACTCCTAATTTATATTCATTTTACTCTTCAGCTCAATTAAAAATACTACAAGAAGAATATAGAAGATTAAGAGATATTTCTGTAATTAGTTTTCTTGGATTTTATTTACTTCAAGTGATTGATGCCAACGTAGAAGCTAATTTGTTTCTTTTTGACACTAGTGATAACCTGAGTTTAAAAATGGGAATTCTCAATTTGAACGGTATTTACCAGCAGTTAACTCCATCTTTGACATTAAATTATACTTTTAATAATAAAAAGTCATTCTAAAGCATTTTATCAATTAGTTTTTTGTTTTTTTGTTGTAGACTTAACGTCATATGGACAAATACGACTTATGTATCATAGGAGCAGGACCATCTGGATATGCAGCAGCAATGAGAGCTGTAGATTTTGGTAAAAGAGTAGTCCTCATTGAAAAAGATAAAGTGGGTGGAGCTGGTTTATATAATGGCGCACTTTCTTCCAAAACCATGTGGGAACTTTCTCAAAAATTGAGAACAATAAATGAAGGAATTCAATCTGTTGGTAGAAGAAAATTAAACTTAAAATGGAAAGAAGTACAAAAGAATATACAAGAGGCCACTTTTGATCGTAAGTTTCAGTACTCATGTCACATTAAATTATTACAATCCGAAGCCTTAAATAACATATTTAAGTACGAAAGAGGATTAGGCAGTTTTGTAGATAATCATCATGTAGAGATTCATAAAAGCAACGGTACTAAGAAAATTATTTATGCTGAAAACATCATTATTGCCACTGGAAGCAAACCTAGAACATTACCCAATATACATGTTGATGAACAAATCATCATGACTAGTGACGGTGTTGACCACATGACTGATTTTCCTAAAAGCATGGTTATTGTTGGTGCTGGTGTTATTGGATGTGAGTATGCTACTATGTTTTCAAACTTTGGTAAAACAAAAGTGTATCTCATAGATCGATCTGATCAAATTCTTCCTTTTGAAGATGATGACATTTCTGAATTGATCAGTACAAATCTTAAAGATAATGGAGTTACCATTCATAACAAAGCTCAACTGGAAAGGCTTGAAATCAAAGATGGGGAGGTTGAATATGAATTATCATACAAAGACGGAAGTAGAGAAATCATAAGAGTAGAGAAAGCACTCTTATCTGTTGGAAGAAAGCTGAATATTGATGGCTTGAACATGGAAAAAGCGGGTGTTTCTTTGAGTAAAAGAGGTGTTCATATTGGTGATATAAACACCCAAACCAATATCCCTAATATTTATGTAGTTGGTGATGCTAGTGGTCATATATCCTTGGTTAATGTTGGTGAACTAGAAGGGAGATATGCTGTTGAACGTATTTTTATGAAAAACTCTTCTGCCATTAATTATAATAATATATGTACCATTATGTTTCTTCAACCCGAAGTAGCATCTGTAGGAATCAATGAAAAAAAGTGTATTGAAGATAATATTCCTATCAAAGTAGTTAAACTTGACTATTCATGCATAGCTAGAGCCATAGCTATGAGGAAAACACAAGGATTTTTTAAAATTATTGTAACTGATGACAATGACATGAAAATTTTAGGAATGCGCGCTGTAGGAGAACATGCATCAAGTGCGATACAAGGTGTTGGTTTACTTATAAAGATGAATAGTAATATTCAGGAATTAGCTGAAATGGTTCACCCACATCCTTCTATAATTGAAGGTGTTCAAGAGTGCGTTAGAATGCTACTTAATAAATCCATTTTCAAATCATCTATCTTCAAAGATAAATTATGGTGTTATAGAAGGAGAAATGGTGAAATTGAACATTTACAACGCTTATAGTTCATACTTCAATTCAATGCAAAATGATTTTTGTTCGTACATTATTTCAGTATTATTATCCACCAAATCTATACAGTTATCAAATTATAAGAGGATTTATCTAAAAATATTGTAATTTTTAGGAGTACATATTTACATTTGCACCCAAAAATTCCAAAGATGAATATTCAACTTATTATTCGTAACGTTTTTCTCATTACAGCTTTTTGTTTATCTATCGTTCATTCATTTGGTCAAACTAATGGTCAATGGGTATTTAATTATCAGGCAATTGCCCATGACGCTACAGGTGATACCATTGGCAACGAGGATTTAACCGCCACTATTGCCATCACTGATATAAATCAAAATATTATGTATGAAGAAGAGCATCATGTTACCACCAATCAATTTGGATTATTCTACTTTAAAATTGGTGAGGGCACCCCATCTGCTTCATTTCCTAATTTAGTTGACTTAAATTGGTCCGCTGAAAGTTTTTGGATGCATATTGAAATCGTATTTGATTACAATGGTGCTTTTAATGATTTAGGATACCATCCATTAGTATCCGTCCCTTATGCTATGACAGCTAGATATGCTCAATCTACTGATAGTATAAATGGTTATTTTGTTGAAAAAGACGTACCCTCAACTGCTGATTTTACGGATGACCAACAGTTAAGTATTTCCAATGACACCCTTAGATTAGAAGATGGTGGATTTATTGACTTATCTATATACAAAGATTCTTTTAATCAAATAGACTCTACGGGGATAGCTAACCTTGGATTTGTTGCTGGACCTCATACCATAGATACCGATCAACAACAGTTAGATTCTGTAGTTTTTGACCCCATTTCTTCTAACTTGACCATTTAT
>JAYPVI010000017.1:0-1902 GCA_038134525.1 Crocinitomicaceae bacterium | reverse complement strand
TTTAATGCGTTATACGTACAACGAATTCAGGGAAAAAATGTGGACAACAACGCAAATGCATGGGTAGACGATGCTGTTTTAGTATATGATTCTTCTAGTAATACTTTATTCCCTACGGTAATTCCTACACAATATCAACAACTGGATTCTGTATTATTTGATAATCAATCTAATACGTTAACGATTTATTTGCAAAATGGTGGATCTAAATCAGTTGATTTATCAGTTTTAAATAATCAAGATAAAGTATTTGTGGATAATACTAATAATAATGTGGGAGTGGTTACAGATATTACAAGTACAATCACAACCGGAAAATTCAATACAGCCGTAGGAACACCGACCTTACAAAGTATCACTACTGGAACTGGAAACTCAGCTTTTGGAGATGCTTCACTTATCAATAACACTACAGGAAATTCTAATTCTGCCTATGGCAGGTGGTCGTTAGGTGGTAATACTTCAGGTTCAGGCAATACAGCAGTTGGGTTAGATGCGCTTAAAACTAATTCAACTGGAAATGACAACACAGCTATAGGTAATAATGCTGACGTTGCGTCAAACAATTTAAGCAATGCGACAGCTATAGGTGCAAATGCTGAAGTTTCACAAAGTAATAGCTTAGTTTTAGGAAATAATGCAAATGTAGGTATAGGCACAACTGCTCCATCTGAACTACTAAATATAAAATCAACCAGCTCTGGCCAAGACGCTATTATTAAATTAGAAGGACAAAGCTCATCATCTGAAGCTCGATTAGAACTATGGAAATGGTCTAACAACTATGGAGCTGGTGTTGGATTTTATCCCGGAGATGCGAATCTAAAGCTTAGAACAACCGGTTCTGTTCCAAGTAATGCAGGCGACATACAATTCCAACCTAATGACACCACTAGAATGAATTTAACTAGAGATGGGAATTTGGGAATTGGAAATGACATTACTCCTTCTGAAAAGCTAGATGTGGATGGTAAAATTAGAATGAGAGAGGGAGCAACTGCTGGCTATGTACCTGTATCTGATGTTAATGGGGTAATGACATGGACCTCTCCAAATGCGTTAATTCAAAATAATAGTGTTTCAATAGATAGTTTATCAGATGCTTATTATGATTCAAACGTGAATATTTATATTGGACATAAACCCGATTCATTAGTTTTAACAGGTTCAACTTACGCTGAAAGCAACATTGCTGTGGGTCATGATGCGCTAAAATACAATCAAGATGGAAGTTCTAATATTGCTGTTGGCGCAGGTGCATTGACTAGCAACACTACGGGTGACTTCAATGTGGCGGTTGGCCAACAATCTTTAGGAAGTAATACAACTGGAATAGGTAACACGTCATCAGGTAGATTTAGCTTAATGAATAACACTTCAGGTTATGGAAATGTCGCAACAGGAACAGAATCATTAAAACAAAACACAACTGGTAATACCAACATTGCCATTGGAAGAATGGCATTAGACCAAAATACTACAGGTAGTGGAAATATAGCTATTGGTGCAGAGTCAGGAAATGGAATCTCAGGCTCAGGAAATAATATATCTTCTTCAAATTCTATCTTTATTGGTCAGGGAGCACAAAGTAGTTTTTTAAACGTGAGTAATCAGATTGTAATTGGTGCAGGGGCTAGTGGAAATGGAACTAACTCAGTAGTATTAGGAAATGATAATATTACCAAAACACAACTACAAGGAAACGTAGGAATCGGCATACAAACACCAACTCAAAAACTTGATGTAGATGGTAAAATTCGAATGCGAGATGGAGCTAATGCTGGTTACATCCCTGTTTCTGATGCCAATGGGGTAATGACTTGGTCGGATCCAAGTACAGTAATTTCTGCTGGCGATATGAACACTAGCATTTACGATACCAATACAGATGATGTAGTGGAT
>JAYPVI010000016.1:47688-57658 GCA_038134525.1 Crocinitomicaceae bacterium | reverse complement strand
TATTTCCATCTATCCAAGTATAACTGTCGCAAGCAATGTGATTAAATGTTGATGAGGAAGAATTATTAATAGTTAAATTTAACGTAACCAAACTGTCACATCCCGCAGCGTTAGTTAGAGTATAGGTGGGTGAATTGGTACTAGACGTGTACGTATTTCCATCTATCCATGTGTAACTATCGCAAGCAATGTGATTAAATGTTGATGAGGAAGAATTATTAATGGTTAAATTTAACGTGACTATACTATCACACCCATTACTATTATTTAATGTGTATGTTGGTGTATTTGTAGAACTAGTGTACGTATTTCCATCTATCCAAGTATATGAATTGCAAGCATTTTGAGTATAGGTTACTGAGTTTGTATAATTTACCGTTAAATTTAAATTATAAATACTGTTAAAAATGGAGAATGTAGGTGTATAAGTAGAAGCAGTGTACGTGACACTATCTATCCAAATAAAACTATCACAAACTATTTTATTAATGATAAACTGTGATGGTAATCCTTGATAAATTCTGATATTATTACCTAGTTTTGGAGATCCTATTACTACTAAATTTCCAGTTTCATTCAAAGATACTGAGTAACCGCTATTATGACCAGCACCTATTCCATCAATGTCTTGGCTTTCCTGTTGCCAACTAGTTCCATTCCAGGCATAAATCCTTACATGACCTGCGTCAGTACCATTTCCGTCATTTCTAGTTGCTCCAATAGCCACTCGATCACCCGCAGCATTCATGGAAACAGACCATCCAGAGAAATCTCCAGCTGCTTCACCGTTAATGTCTTGGCCTTGTTGTGTCCATGTAGTTCCATTCCAAAAATAAATTCGAACATGACCAGCATTAGATCCATTTCCATTGTTCAAATGTGCCCCAATAGCAACTCGATCTCCTGCAGCATTCATAGAAACGGAACGTCCAGATTGATCCCCTGATAATTCCCCATCTATATCTTGACCCTGTTGAACCCAAGATGTTCCGTTCCAGGCATAAATTCTTACATGACCAGCATTAGATCCATTTCCACTGTTAAGAAGTGCCCCAATAGCAACACGATCCCCTGCAGCATTCATGGATACTGACCATCCAGATTGATCCCCTGATGATTCCCCATCTATATCTTGACCTTGTTGTGTCCATGTAGTTCCGTTCCATGCAAAAATTCTTACATGACCTGAGTTAGTTCCATTTCCGTCATTTAGTCTAGCTCCAATTGCTACTATATCTCCAGAGGCGTTTAGAGAAATAGATCTCCCAAACATATCTCCAATTGAATCTCCCTCTAAAATTTGACCAATTTGAATCCAAGAGCTATTTTTCCATTCATAAATTTTTACTTCTCCTTTAGGCCAATTATGTGTTCCAAAATTTAGATAATCATATTCTTCGCCTACAGCTATTATATTTCCACTGCTGTTTATACTTACTGAACTTCCAAATTGTCTTCCACTAGGCCAATTATTTGGCAAAATGTCTTGACCTTGTTGTATCCAATCATTCCCATTCCATGTGTAAACCCGTGCTCTGCCCTTATGAACCACCCATGGATTTGTAGTAGAGAATCCTGGTTCACCAACCACAATTTTATTTCCTAAAGAATTAATGGAAACAGAACTACCAATAAGATAGCTATTAGAGTCATAAAGTGTTTGCCCAACCTGTGTCCATTGAGAAAATATTACGTAATGCCAAAAAATTAAAAAAGTAAAGCAGAATTTCATAATACAAAACTATGAAAAGATGCATTATTTTAATAATCAATACCCAAAATCAGTAGTCCAATAATGCACGTATGGACTACCCTCAATTTTTACATACCCCACTCCTATTCTACTCCATTTTGGATTAAACATATTTCTATGATGACCTGGACTATGGTACCACTGCCAATAGGTTTTTTCGGCTGTGGAATTACCAGCAGCGATATTTTCTCCAGATGCTGATGCAAAAAATTTGGTGCGTTCAAACGTTTTACATACAAACTCAGGCCTACCACTAACCAAATTTCGATCATACGTAGCATGCTCAAAATAATGCTGTACTCCCATATCATAGGAGTGATAACGTGCTGCCCTACACAAGTCTTCATCAATCACTAAAGGCTTCATCCCTTTTTTCTTTCTTGCTTCATTTAACATATCCACAAATAGTTGTTCCTCATATAAGTTAGAAGACGGAACATTTTCATTTCCGGATGGTTGTCCCCACTCGCTGTATTTTCCAGATTTAGAGGTCTTTTTAGCCATTACGCCTTTATCATCCTCAATGAAATACTTAGACATTTTATCCATTTCTTTCATCAAAAACTTCATGTTATTATTCTCTGAATCTTGAATGGACTTTCTATAAGCCATGTAGTTTTTATGACGCTGCTTTTCCATTAGCATGTCCTTTTTAAGCAGCTTTTTAGTATTAGCCAGATTTTTGTTGGACCATTTTAATAGAAAATTTACCTTATCCCGAACCGAAAGATATTGGTGGTATGCCGTAGAAATACTGTCCATCTGACTTTGGTAATGTTCTTTCAGTTCTTTAAACTGATTAATCTCATTTAAATCCTGACTAGAATTTTTCTTGGCCAACTTTAAATCATTAACCGCTTGCTTGTACATACCTCTATGAGATTTAAGCTGTAAGTTAAGAATGTAAATATTTTCTTTCATTGTATTAAGCATTTTCATCAACTTCTCTTCATTGATTTGATTGGCTTGTTGATAACGATTTTTAAACCACTCTTTTTCTACCGCTTCATCATCAAAATAGATAAAGGCATATGCCAATTTTTTGGAAAGGTTATTCTTAAGTAACTCATTTTTATTTTCTAAATGGAGTTTAAATACCGTTTGCTCTGTTGATGCTGTAAGGGATTGATCAGTTTTAGAATAAATCTTAAATATCGAATCAATCTTACTCATTTGTTGATCAATCTGCTCTCTTAATGTATCCTTGTGTTTTAAATATTGTTTAGCTAACAAGATATTTGACTTTCCTTCATCTGGCCTTCGTACCCTATTCATTTTAATTCGGTCAAAAGCTTTTTTTGACTTTGATGTTCCTTTAGATTTCATGTTGGAAATTCTACCAATACTTTTAATAGCAGAGATTTGCTTTTTATTTGCTCTAATCTGTTGATTTATATTTTTAGTAAAAGCTTTATCTCTGACTATTAGCGTATCTAACCAAGCATTACTTCTGCGCTCATAATGTTCATATTCATCTCTATTATTCTGTATGCTCTGCTGAAAGTTTTCTGAAGCATAGGTGTACAAAGAATTCATCTTGGTTTTCTGCTTTTTAGTAGCCATTAATTTTCTTTCAGCTACATTGTAATTGGCGTCAAAAACATCATTTAATAATAAATAGGTATTAAAACCAAGAAGTCGATTGTCAAGAGGATTGATTCGTTTTGTATGATCCATTTCTAATCTTAATCGCGCATTTTCACCCATTGCCAAGTAAGCCTTAATTTCGGGTGTGGTGGTATTAACCACCTTTTCATTTCTGAACTGATTATATACAAAGTTCATTCCTTGATTAAAATCTTCCATAGAAATGGGATTTTCTAAAAACTGAAAGAAATCCAATGTAGGAAAATGAGTCATTAGCATCTCCGTTGGAGGCACATTGAACCAATCTGGATTATAAGCATGTACATATTCCCATTCCACTTCATAGGGCTTTTCAAAAAATACCCATAGCATTTTCTTAAACCATTGTTTTTTTGGAGCAATGTGGCCAGCTCCAAAGGTCAGGTCCATTAATTCCCAATGATCATCCACAAAAACAGCTGACCAGGCATGTTCAGCCCTGTACAACGTATCCCCAGGGAAAAAGTCAAAATCATGTACATAACCTGAAATGGATTCAGATTTTATTCCAACAGACTCACACATTTCATTAAATAGTGATACATATTCACTACAAAGTGCCACTCTTCTTCTTAAGATTTGTTCATTTGAGTGTCTATTGAGTGTATTACTCAAATAAGCAGCAAAATCGTATTTGATATTTTTGGTTATCCAATACGATATAGCCAATACCTTACTCGCGTCATCTTCTAATTCTTTAGTCAATTTAGCTGCTAAAACAGTGGGGTGCTTACAAAACTTTTTTCTTATGTGTCTTGACTGTTTGTAAATGGAAGAGGTATCCACTTGAGAATACATAATTGAAGATGACCCAAGAAGAAAGAATTGAAACAAACAAACTACTGCTATACATAATCTCTTTTTCATTTTAATCGATTTTTAGATTAATACTTCATTTTTTTCACTTCTTTCACATTGACCAATTCATCACCAACAATTTGATATTTTTCATCATAAATGGGAATGATTTTACCCTGATCATTTCTCATAAAATTTTCAATGTCTTTCTCTACGGTGTGTATAGACCCTTTCGTTAAAAAAGCAAGCTCTAAGTAGTCAGGGTGAATGTTGTTTTCCATATCTAACCCACACAGGACAATTCGGATAGGGTGTTTTATTTGTTTTACCAGTTTAAAATCACGTATAGCGCTATTATTATCTGCAATTAAAATAACCTCATCATAATTATAAGCTCTATCCATCGCATATATAACAGCCTCTAAATCATTTTCAGGAATATCAAAATTTTTGTTTCCAATATCATTTACATACTTGATGGCTTGACCAATCTTTTGGTGATCCTTTATATTGACCATGTGAATACCACCAGCATGACCAATTTCTGTTGAACCTGTTTCACCGTCATTAAAAAAAGCAAATTGGTTTACATTTTTTTTATTGTATTTAAGCATATGCCATAAAAACACCTCGGTGCCATAGGGCATCATGCTTCCTGAGCAATCGGTGATAATCAACATTTTATTCCAGTTATCTTTATTCCTTTCTGTAATTTTAGTAAGCTTCTCCCCTTCAACCTTAGCTGATATTCTAGAAGAGCACTTTTGCAAAACAGACGCATATTGCTGTTTATGCTTCTTTGTAGGAAGTTTTTTATACGTGATGAAAACACCGTGATCTCTTTTCTTAGCATGATAAGCTGTGGTATCAGCATCTTGCAATATTAAGTTCCACTTAATGGTACAATCCATCAGTAGATTAGAATCAAGATCTGTTAGGTTAGATAATCTTTGCTGAATCAAATCTTCAAAATCCTCCTGCCATTTTTTTAAATCAGATGGATAAAGCGTCATCACTAAGTCTATTTGTTTAGCCCTAGCCTCTTTTTGAATAGAACTCCACTCTTTTGGATTTGAAATTTTTTGAGAACCATAAGCCATTTTTAAATGAACTGTATTTTCTTCATTATGAGTATATCTTTTTGTTAAAAACACCATTGGCGTTTTTGGAAATAGATGACGAATATTTCCACTCTTAATCGGTCTTAAAGAATCGCTTGCAAATAAATTACTTGTAAAGACGCCCATCAGTATAGCCAGTAAAATGACCAGAATCTTAAATGATCTACTAAATAAAAATGTGAATCGATCAGAAGAATTAAATTCTAATTTATAATCAGAAGAATCTTTTTTGTGTCGATCTTCTTTTGCTTTTAAGGTAAAATACAACAGACTATACATGATTTCAAATTTTAAGGGTTAAGTAAAGTCTGCTTATAGGCAATTTGTTTTATGGATTGTTTATATAATCCGCCATGTGTTAAAATGGTACACAATAAATTCGGTACACTAATTGTTAAATAATAAGCATCAAATATTAAGCCATGAAAAATCTTATTGTTTACATGATAGTAATATCAACCACATTTAGTTGCTTGAGTGCTAACAAGATCTATTATTCAAAAAACATCAATAAGACCATTCACAACCTAGAACAAATTGAAAATTGGTTAAGGCAGGATTATGCTAATGGTGATATCCCAGAACACATAGCTCAAAATTACATGTTGATACTGAGATACTCAAAATGTAGTCTTTACAAGAAATTAGGTGAAAAAACAAAAGAAGAGTGTTTTGATTAATTAAGGTGTACCATTTTTATTTTTTGGGATTATACCTATAAACACATTAAAAAACGCTTATAGAAAAAAACTACTTAACCTCTTAAAAACACATAATGAGAAAGTATAGTTTATTTTTTTTCTTCATAAGCCTTTGCTGTTGTTTTCATTACAGTCAAACTATTTCAAGTTCAACCGTATTAAGTTCAAAAGCCCGAATAAACACCCATGCAGTTTTGGTAATCGGCACACATTTATCTTCATCAGATGACAACATTGTTGAGATGAATAAGATCGGTGACTTCTTTTCTGCAAGAGGGGTTAAAGTTCATAAATTTTATATTCAAAATTCAAGTTGGGAGGATATTAAAAGAGCAGCAAAAAACGCTCACTTTTTTGTTTACAGTGGACACGGAAGCAATCAAGGAAAAAATGGAACAGGAGGCTTAGTGTTAGCAGACTATGTGACCAATGACCAAATAGAAAATGAATTAGAATTAAGGAATAATGCCATGGTGTTGTTCCAGTCTGTTTGTAGGGCAGCAGGATCTTCTGCAGGTGACAGAGGCGATATAGGTGTTAAATTAGCTGAACAACGAGTTTCAGACTATGCAGAACCTTTTATTAAAAATGGCGCATCAGT
Source organism: Crocinitomicaceae bacterium (assembly GCA_038134525.1). Taxonomy (GTDB): domain Bacteria; phylum Bacteroidota; class Bacteroidia; order Flavobacteriales_D; family Parvicellaceae. Next base: position 51,058 of record JAYPVI010000016.1, on the reverse strand, counting down.
TTATTATGCCAATAATTACCATGAAGGTTGCCTTGAGTTTTTAAACTACTTTTTCTTAGGTCACTCTGTTGAAGAAGCTTATAAAAAAAGTTTGGCAAATAGATTGAATATTGAATTCATTAAAGACTATTCCTACAATCCGAAATACAATGTTAGTATTTCTTCTTCCCAACCATATGGAACAGTTACCTATACACACACTAGTTGGGTGAATGGAGTTAAAACAACTACTACCGAAGAAGTACCGGACTCTAAAAGTTATAGTACGGCATTTGTTGGTAAATCAAATTTTAAATTCATTAACCTAAAAAATCTTACGCTATGAAAAAAATAGTATTTATAATGGGAGTTGTTTTTATGAGCACAAGTTGCCTCGTAGAAAATAAAATTTACTATTCTGATAGCATTAAAAAAACCATTCACAACCTGGAAGAAATGCAGCGTTGGCTCAATGAAGACTATCAGTATGGCGAGATTTCAGAACAGGTTGCCAACAACTACATGATTGTAATAATTAATTCAAAATGTAGCCTTTACAAAAAAATAGAGGAAAAACATGAAGATTGTGTAGATTAATCCAATTACAACATGGATAATATATACGCAATAAGCGCCAATAATAGTAAATACAAAAACCGCTTTTTACTTTTTGAGAGATGTGTTTTATTTCGCTTTGTTAAATCCTCATAGCTCATAAACAGCTTATCGAAGTTTTTATGCTTCATGATTTGCTCTTCGGTGAGTTTAATCGGTTTCTTGTTCTTTATGACTGTATATTTCTTCATCACTTACTATGAAATATTTTTTTAAGCTTTTCCACGGCTCTATATAATTTTATTTTGGCATTATTACCTGTAATTCCTAATACTTCACCTATTTCATTAAAAGACATTTTATCAAAAAATCGCATCTCTATTAGCGTACTATATTCTTCCTTTAACTCACCCACACAACTCATTAGTTTTTGAAGGTCTTTATTAGAAGTGTCCGGATCGATCTCATCTAAAAATGTCACCGCATCTTTTTCATTTATAGTTACCTCCTGCACTTTTTTATTGTCCCTGTAGTATTTATTAATCTCATTTGCAGCTATACGATACAACCAAGACGAAAATGGATAACCCATGTCTCTGTATTTTGTTAAGTTCATCATGGCTTTTAAAAAGACATTAGAAGTTAATTCAGATGTCAAAGTTTCATCTGCTGTTTTTTTGAGGATGTAAATAAAAATCTCTTTAAAGTACTTGTTGTAAAGTCCTGCAAAATTCTTTCTGTCTTGCTGAGCAGCAAGCACTAAAGGGAAATCTTTTGATCGCTTTGGAGTTGACAAACTGTAGTAATTACACTTCTATAATCCAAATATATGGTTTTGGTACAGTTTGATTTACATAATCTAAATGTAATAAGTTGTTAAGTTGAATTTTCGTTTTAAAAAATGACCTCTATTAAGTAAATCAATAACGTAAGTCAAATGAAAAAAAGTTATTTACTTAAATTATATAAGACTGTACCATTATTCATTAGTTGGATTTAATTAAAAAAAACAAAATGAAAAAGATCTTTTTAGCCCCCATATTTTTATTTACAGTTTTACTAATAAATGGTCAGATAATGGACTTAGAACCACAGCTAACTGTGCCTAATTATCAATTAAACATTGATTCTAATTTAATTAATGCTATTTATGAAATTGAAACATTAGAAGAATGGATAAATCAAGATTTGAATAATGGAAATATAAAACCAAAAATGGGTGATAAATATGTATCTGAGCTTAAAAAAACAAAAAAGAACATAGTTGAAGAGAATTCTAAATTACGTTATGCTAAACATTCTATTGTTAAAATGAAGAAATGGATGAATGAGGATATGCATAACGATTTTATAAAACCTGCAATGGGTATTTTATACGTTTTTAATCTTGAAGAAGCTGAGATTAGTATTAATAAATACTTAGAAAACAAAAGTTGATTTTTGATTTGAAATATTCATTCAATTGCGATATATTGAAATAAATCGCGATAAATCATGAAAGAGGTATTTGGAAAGGAATGAAATCAAAAAGCAAAATATAAGTAAAACATTTTAAATCGCTAAATGTGCTTATTTGACACTATTTATCTTTTGTATATATTTATTAAGGAAATAAACGTAATACGTATATTCCCTCGTTAGCGTTCATTGAAAGAACCCGAAACGACATAGTAAACAATTAAAAACGAGTATTAACAAGTGAAACAAAAAAGATGACTAAAAACAGATCAAAACCCATTGCACTGCTTGCCGCAGGACTAATATGGGCGGGCTTCGCGCAAGCCCAAGAATCTACCAATGCCACAGGTGGTGAAGCAACAGGAACAGGCGGAACAGTAAGCTACTCGGCAGGTCAAGTGCTTTATACCACTAATACGGGAGGCACTGGAAGCGTTGCACAAGGTGTGCAACAATCTTACAAAATTGTTTCTGTAGGAATAAGTGAAACCGAACTGAATATTTCACTTTCGGCATTTCCCAACCCTACTGCGGATAATTTAACCTTACAAATAAGTGATTACAATAACGAGCAGTTATCGTATCAACTATTTGACATGCAAGGCAAATTATTAAACAACGGACAAGTAAGTGCCCAGCAAACGCAAATTAATACTTTTGCCTTACCTCCAGCAACTTACTTTATCAATGTTTTAAACCAAGAAAACGAAAAAATACAATCATTTAAAATCATAAAAAAGTAAAACAATGAGAAAAATCTACACTTTAATAGCAGGGATTATAATTTCAGCAAGCGTATTCGCACAAGCACCCGAAAAAATGAGTTACCAAGCAGTAGTTAGAGATGCAGGTAATTCACTTTTAACTAGCCAAGCAGTTGGTATGCAAATAAGCATTTTACAAGGTGGCGCTAATGGTACACCAGTTTATGTAGAAACACAAACACCGACTACTAATGCCAATGGATTAGTAAGCTTAGAAGTTGGTGCAGGAACACTCGTAAGTGGTGATTTCACTACTATTGATTGGGCTAACGAAACTTATTTTATTAAAACAGAAACAGATCCAACAGGAGGAACTAACTACACCATTACAGGTACAAGCCAGCTAATGAGTGTACCGTATGCTTTACATGCAAAAACGGCTGAATCAGTTACAGGAACAATCACCGAAACCGACCCTGTTTACACAAGCAGCCAGGCAGCTAATATTGATGCAACTGACATTACCAATTTAAGTAATCTTTCAGGCGTAAACACAGGCGACCAAGACCTAAGTGCATTGGCAACCAAAATCGAATTGGGCGATTCAACTGCACAGGTGCGCAGCGAAATACCTGATGTAAGCGGATTTTTAACATCTGAAACCGACCCTGTTT
>JAYPVI010000016.1:0-47588 GCA_038134525.1 Crocinitomicaceae bacterium | reverse complement strand
CGCAGCGAAATACCTGATGTAAGCGGATTTTTAACATCTGAAACCGACCCTGTTTACACAAGCAGCCAGGCAGCTAATATTGATGCAACTGACATTACCAATTTAAGTAATCTTTCAGGCGTAAACACAGGCGACCAAGACCTAAGTGCATTGGCAACCAAAATCGAATTGGGCGATTCAACTGCACAGGTGCGCAGCGAAATACCTGATGTAAGCGGATTTTTAACATCTGAAACCGACCCTGTTTTTGGGGCATCGGTGGCAAGTGGTATTACAGGTGCTGATACTACCAACTGGAACAGTAAACAAGACCAATTGGTAGCGGGAACTAATATTACCATAGTTGGTAATACCATAAGTGCAACAGGCGGTGGTGCTTCAAACGATTTCTATTTAGGGCAGGACACCCTTGGCGGCATAGTGTTTTACATTTATTTAGACCAAAATGGCGACCAACATGGTTTGATTGTTTCTAAAACAGAAACCACAGCACAATGGCAAAGCAGTGCTACAACAACAAATGCAACACGTAGTTGGGATGGTGTATACAATATGGGCAGAATGACCAACAGCCCGGCAAAAACATGGGTTACAGGTTTAGGAACTGGCTGGTACTTACCTTCAATTGACGAGTTAAGTATTTTATGGCACAACCGTTTTCACGCTAATAAGGGTTTAAATGATGCTGGAGCAACTTTGCTTTCAAGTACTGCCTTCTATTGGAGTAGTACGGAGTACTATGCTTCTTATGCATTCGGCTTCTACTTCTACCACGGCTACACGTATGGCAACATTAAGACGGATACTTATAGTGTACGTGCCGTTCGGGCTTTTTAACTATTTAACTATTTATCAATTTAATACCGCGTAGCGGTCGTTTTTTGAAAATTTATGGCTCTATATTACGATTTACCGGTTTTCAAGGATGTTTATAAACTTGTATTGAAGGTCTTTGAATATACCAAAGATTTTCCAAGGGAGTATAAGCACACCTTGGGGCAAGATATGAAAAGGGATAGCATTCAATTGGTAAGGAGTATATACAGAGCCAATAAAGCAAAAGAAAAACAGGTGTATCTCGAATTTTTTAGACGATTTTGAGCTATTGAAGTTTGAGATACGCCTTTGTGTAGATATGAAAATATTGGCAATAAGAAAACAAGCCGTACTATCGGGATTAATGGATAGCATCGGCAAACAAATTACCGGTTGGCGTAATGCCAATAGGTAAATGCCAGAACTTTTACTGTCATGGTGGTAAAAGGCGAGCAGGTTTTTATTGAAAAAGGGCAACTGGGCCACAATTGTACGTGGCTAATTCGTATGCCTTGCCAATCGGCAAAAGCATCAAAACTCGGTTGCAAATGCCAACTATTGGAGTAGTACGGAGAACAATGCATCAAATGCATTCAACTTCAACTTCAACAACGGCAACACGAATAACAACAATAAGACAAATACTTATAGTGTACGTGCCGTTCGGGATTTTTCTATAAAACTTTTTTAAAGGGAGTGGGTTTATTACACTCCCTTTTTAAAAAAAACAACGCTGCAAGTGCAACAACTTTCATTATTCGATACAGCGTTTATTGAGCCAATAAGGCCCAAGTTCGAACTTGAAGTACTATTTCAGGCTTACTTCGATTGCCGTAAAAACAAACGAAATACTGCCAATGCTTTGGCTTTTGAAATAGATTACGAACACAAATTGGTGCAATTATGCAAAGCAATAAACAACGATACCTATAAAATTGGTCGTTCCATTGCATTTATTGTCGATAAGCCCGTAAAGCGTGAAATATTTGCAGCCAGTTTCCGTGATCGGGTTGTACATCATTTAGTTATTGGCAAGATAAACCATTTGTTTGAGAAACAATTTATTTACGATAGTTATAGTAGCCGTGTAGGCAAAGGAACCCATTTTGGTATACAACGTGTTGATAAATTTATCCGCCAATGTTCAGCCAATTACACCAATGATTGCTACATACTAAAACTCGATTTACAGGGATTTTTTATGAGCATCAACAAAAATATCCTGTTTGCTAAACTTGAACAATTCATCGAAGAAAAATACCACGCTCCAGACAAGGAATTGATAATAAAACTGTGCAAGCAAATAATTTTCAACGACCCTACAAAAAACTGTATTATAAAAGGAAATAAAAGCGATTGGAACAATTTACCACCGAACAAAAGCCTTTTTCACAGCAAAGCCAACTGCGGTTTGCCAATCGGCAACCTAACCAGTCAGGTATTTGCCAACTTTTACATGGACAGCTTCGACCATTTCGTAAAACACGATTTAAAAATAAGGTATTACGGCAGATATGTAGACGACTTTGTGATAGTACATGAGGATAAAGAATATTTGAGAAATCTTATACCCAAACTTTCGCAGTACTTGCAATTGGAATTACAAACAACCATTCACCCCAAAAAAATATATTTGCAGCATTATACCAAAGGTGTGACGTTTTTAGGTACTGTTATAAAACCCAAACGCATCTATATAGCCAACCGTACCAAAGGTAACTTTTACAATGCTATTGAAAAGCAAAACAGAATCATTCAAGACCACAAACCCACCAAAAAAGATAAGGCTGCTTTCTTGAGCAGTATGAATTCGTACTTAGGCACAATGAAGCATTACAAAAGCTACAAACTGAGAAAAAAAGTGATTTTTAAAAGACTATCGGGTTATTGGTTCAACCATGTATATTTGAGCGGAGGCATTGCCAAATTTGTATTGAAAGTAAGAATAGTAAAAAAACGAAACGCTAACATTGTATAAGCGGCATTAAAAAGACCACTTATACTTGACCGTTTGCTACCATTACAAAGGAAAGTAGTTGGGGTGAGTAGATTATTTCATGATCCCTAGTGGTGGGTGATTCAAAAAAAGGCTTCCCTCACTTCGTTCATCGAATCTATTTTTGTCTTACTTAACAAAGCGAGCTTTGTACGCTTACAAAAAAGGCCCCTATGCTATGCATTGAAGCCTTTTGTTTGTCGGGGTGAGTGGATTCGAACCACCGCTCTCGCGCCCCCCAGACGCGCACTTTAACCGGACTAAGCTACACCCCGAAATTTAGATGTCAAATATAACAGCTTTTCAATTTCTATACGTATTTAATCTACTAAGAATACAGAAATCCTTACATTTCATCATACGAATACTATAATTTGAAAAAAGTTCTGTTATTACTGGCTAATGGTTTTGAAATTCTTGAGGCAAGTGCATTTATTGATGTCATGGGTTGAAATTTGAAGGAAGGAGAACAGTCAACGGTACTTCATACCTGTGCTTTACGTAAAGAATCTAATAGTGCTTTTGATCAAAAATTTGTAGTAGACCATCTTGTGGAGGAAATAGATGTAAATGCATTTGATGCATTAGCTATCCCTGGTGGCTTTAAAGATTACGATTATTATATGGATGCCTATGACCCTGTATTTTTAAATCTGATTCAACGTTTTAATGATCAAAATAAATGGATTGCATCAGTTTGTGTAGGGGCATTAACCGAAGCCAAAAGTGGAGTACTTCACCCCAAAAACGGAACAACCTACTCTAGCTATCGAAATGAATTAGTAAGCTATGGCGTGAACATATTGGATCAGCCCATTGTAGTAGATCAACACATGATTACTTCTTGTGGTCCTTACACCGCTACTGAAGTCGCTTTTAAGTTACTTGAAAAATTAACCCATAAAGAAAACACAAAGAAGGTTCGGAATTAATGGGGTTTTAAATCACACTTAATTCTACATGGGGTCCACGTCTATTTTTACTCTGATGGACTTATGGCTTTTTTCTGCATTCCATCCATCAATTACATCCTTTAGGTATTTCTTTAGCTTACTGTAGGAAAGACTCTTCTCTAATTTAATGATGAATTGATGTTGATAGTAAGTGTTTATTCTAGGGATAATGGTGAATTCGGGTCCGAGAACTCGATTGCCTAATTTCTTCTTTAGTCGTTTTCCCAACTCCCTAGATCCTTCTGACAAGACCTCTACCCTTTTATGCAGTAAAGTAAGATGAATAAGGTGATAAAAAGGAGGATAATTAAAATGCTTCCTGTCGGCTAATTCTTGTTTATAAAAAGCTTCATCGTTGTATTCCATCACCTTCTGTAGGATCCAATGATGGGGATCAAAACTTTGTAAAATCACTTTTCCTCTTTCGTTTTTTCTGCCGCTTCTACCACTTACTTGAGTCAACAATTGAAAACTGCGTTCAAAAGCCCTAAAGTCAGGATAAAACAACAAATCATCTGCCTGCAAAACACCAACCAATCCTACATGTTCAAAATCCAACCCCTTGCTAACCATTTGCGTACCGATGAGAATATCAATTTCTTTTTGCTCAAACTGGTCTATGATCAATTGAAATGAAGACTTTTTTCGAGTGGTATCCCAATCCATTCTTTTCACGCTATACTGATTTCCAAAATGGTCAATAATCTCCTCCTCAATTTTCTGTGTGCCCAGCCCCATTTGCTTGATCTCGTAACTACCGCAAGCACCGCATTTTTCCACTTTTTTGGTCGTGTAGCCGCAATAATGGCATTTCATGATAGGTTGATATTTATGTAAGGTCATGGATACATCACACTTCTTGCACATAGGTACCCACCCACAAGATGTGCACAACTGCCGAGGAGCATATCCTCTTCGATTCTGAAATAAAATAACTTGTTTATTGGCTTTTAACGTCTCTTCTACTTGCTCTAGAAGAAAGGAAGAAAAAGCACCTTTCATTTCCTTTTTTTGATGTGCTCTTTTTAAGTCAGCAAATTGAATTTCAGGCATAGGCACTTGATGGTACCGTTCTTTAAGGATTACATACCCTATTTTTTCTTCATTTACTAGTTGCATCATTTCGATACTCGGTGTGGCAGAACCCAACAACAATTGAGCTCTATGCATATCAGCCAACTTACTGGCTACCTCACGAGCGTGATAGCGAGGTGAAGGATCAAATTGTTTGTAGGACTGTTCATGCTCTTCATCCACAATCACCAGACCTAAGTTTTTCAAAGGCAAGAAAACAGCCGACCTAGCCCCTAAAATAACATCGTAATGCTGGAATTTTTCTTCTAAAAGATCAAACCAAAGTTCAGTCCGCTCTGCCATGGAAAAGCGAGAATGGTAAATGCCTACTCGATTGCCAAAATACGATTGAAGACGTTGTATAATTTGGGTGGTAATGGCAATCTCAGGTAATAAATAAAGTACCTTCTTCTTGTTCTTGAGCTGTTGTTCAATAAGGTGAATGTAAATTTCAGTTTTACCACTACCCGTAACGCCATGTAATAACACCTTTTGGGATTCTTCAAATTGAGCAGAAATTGATTCAAAAGCCCTATGTTGAGCGGAAGAAAGCTTGGGTAATTTTTTAGTTTCTCCTTTATAAGCTGTAATGCGACCAATTTCTTCTTCATACTGAATCAGTATATTTTTATCAATCAGTCCTTTTAACACAGCAGGTGAAGATGACGAAGAAGTTAATAGATTCTTTTTTAAGATGGGTTTTTCGCCCACATCTTGAAATCGATGTAAAAAATGAAGAAACAAAGCTTCTTGCTTTGGTGCTCTTGATAATTGATCAAAAGCCTGTTTCATGGCTTCATTATCATCTTTTAACGTTGGTGAAAGGGTAATTTTAAAAATCTTCTTCTCTGCATACCCTTCTGTAAGCTCTTCATATAAGGTTATTTTACCTTTATCCAATAAAGATTTAAGATAGTGATGAGGGTATTTTACTTTTAAAATATCTACTATTTCAGCTAAACTTAATCGGTTATTATGATGCAAAGCTTCCAATATGATTTGCTCATTTTCCTTGTAGGTGGATAGATCTTCTTCTTCTAAATTACATGAGGTAATGTAATAGGTATCACTTTGTAATTTTAAGGCATTGGGCATTCCTGCAATCATTAATTCGCCTAATGAACACATGTAATATCTTGAAATCCAAGTCCAAAGTTGAAGTTGCTCAGGTTGTATTATGGGCTTTTCATCTAAAACCGCTAAGATGGGTTTGGTCTTATATGAAGGTGAAGGTTGGTCAGTTGCATAGATAATCCCTGTGTACTGTTTTTTGGCAACCTGTACAATAACTCGCATACCCAATTTAATGGACTCTTGATTATCACAATGATAAGTCAAGATTTTGGGTAACGCTAAAGGGACAACAACATCAAGGTACATAACAGTTTCAAAAATGGTAAGAATAAAGTATAAACCTAATTTTTTAAATTAGAATTTTAACTGAATTACAATTTTTAGTGGGTTGTTAATAATTATGAAGAATGAGAAGTGCTTCTCTTTTATATGTTATTACATTTGTTTACATTAACATCTTTAAAGTTTAATAATGTCCGTTATCAAATATTATATGCCATTTGTTTTCCTTGCTCTTCTTTCGTGCGGGGAATTTGAAGAGAAATCATCTTCAATGGATGATACACCTGAAGAATCAGTTGATCAGAACCAAAATATAAATATTGAACTTGAAAATACCATCTTTAGTATTCCTTCACCTGTGCAAATTGCATTGGAACTGGGTAACTCCAACCATACACATTCTTCAGAGCTATTACATAATACCGATCAGTTAGAGAACTACATTTCAAGTTTTGACAAAGCCATGATGTTAGGTGTTTATGGGACCGATCTTGCCTACTGCTCTGTAAATGAATTATCAGGTAAATCCATAACATACTTTAGTTCCATGAAACAATTGGCAGATAAATTAAATATTGGGTTTGCCATTAATGAATCTTTAATTGACCGATTTTCTGCTAACATTGATAATAGAGATTCTGTACTAGTTCTAGCAAGCGAAGCTTATGTCAAAGTTGATGAGTATTTAAAGAAAAATGACAATCAAGATATCGCCTCACTGGTATTATTAGGAGGATGGATTGAAAGTATGTATATTCAGTCAACAGCATTACAAACAGATACGACTAAAGAAAATCATTTAAGATTAGCCCATCATAAATATACATTAAATCACTTTATTACCCTATTAGAAAAAGTTGGTACTAGTGACCAATATTGGGAATTACAAAGTATGCTTAATGATGTCAAAAAACTGTATGATGAAATACCAACAACTTATGAATTTAAGCCATCAACTACTGATGCTTTTACCAATACAACCCAAATTAATTCTATTTCATCATTTAACACGGATTACGAATTGATGTTAGAAATTTCAAAAGAGTTCATTAACCTGAGAAACTACTACACCAAATGAAAAAAATACTTTATACACTTTTAACCGTACTGATTCTTCAACCAGTTATTTCAATTGGTCAAACCAAATGTGATTCTTTGAGTACCATTGTTAATGCTATGATCAATGACGGAGATGAAGGTTATTTAACCGATGGACAATCTTATAAATATTTTTTAGGAGAAGATGAAACATCTGAAATTATCACTACATTTTATGAAGGAATAAACTATAGAATTGCCACAAGTGCAGGACTAGAAGATAATTATATGATTTTTGAACTCCTTGATGAGCAGAGAAATCTACTTTTTTCTAATATTAGTCATGACAATGCTCCTTATTGGAATTTTAAAGTAGAAAATACGATTGAATGTACTATTGAAGCTAAATTAGATCCCAATCGAAAAATTAATGGTTGTGCACAAATGGTCATTGCCTTTAAAAAAGACAACTAATAAAGGGTAAATAAAGAATGAGTGAACGTATTTTAAAAGCATTGATGCAATTGTTTGCTATTGTAGCAAAGGTGAATCTTGATGAAGATGAAATACGAGCTGATCAATCATCTAGGCTAATTGTCAAACTATTCTTACAACAAGACTTACCTAATGAGCTGATAGATAAATACTTAGAAATATTTGATGAGTTTATCAAAGAAAGACACAGTTCCACTAGAAAAAAAGATGGCACCAGAAAAAGAACTTCTGTTAACTCCGTTAAAGTACTTAGGATATGCACACAGATTAATGAGGAACTTGAACAGCGACAAAAGGTTATAGTACTAATTCGAATCCTAGAATTCATTTTTGCAGATCCCGAGCATTCTGATAAAGAATTAGAATTTGCAGAAACTGTTGCCGACACTTTTCATATTGAATTAAAAGAATATGAAGAAATTTTTCATTTTGTTGAATCATGTAGTGAAAAGATTTATGAACAGGAAAATCAGCTGATCATCAGTTCGGATATAAATCAAAAAGAATACAAATACAAATATTTATACTCTGAAGGAATCAGAGGAAAAGTTATCATCCTTAGAGTTCAATCTGTAAAAACCTATTACGTAAGGTACTTTGGAAATCAAGAACTACTCTTAAATGGACAAATTTTACCACCTAGTGTAATTAAAGTTTTCAGACAGGGTTCTTCATTAAAAAACTCAAAAATTAACCCTATTTTTTACAGTGATGTAGTGACACAATTTCTCTCAGAAGAAAACACAGAAAAAATTCTTTTCACTGCTGAAAAAATAGAATACAAGTTTAATACTGGACATAAAGGGTTGCATGAAATCACCTTTGAAGTAGAATCAGGTAAACTTGTTGGTATTATGGGAGGGTCAGGATCTGGAAAATCAACACTATTAAATGTGTTAAATGGGAATTACAATCCCACTAAAGGAAAAATTAAAATTAATGGAGTTGACCTCTATAAAAACCCTGAAAAATTAAATGGCGTAATTGGTTTTGTTCCACAAGACGACTTACTAATTGAAGAGTTAACCGTCTTTGAAAATTTATTTTACAATGCAAAGCTTTGTTTTGGAAACTATAATGAAGAAAAAATCAACAAAACAGTTGATGATATACTTTACTCTATCGGTTTACATGAAGTAAAGCACTTAAAAGTAGGTAATCCTCTTGATAAAACCATTTCTGGCGGACAGCGAAAAAGACTCAATATTGCACTTGAATTAATAAGAGAACCTTCCATTCTTTTTGTGGATGAACCTACATCCGGTTTGTCTTCAAATGATTCTGAAATCATCATGGACTTGCTAAAGATGCTATCTCTAAAAGGAAAACTCATCTTTGTGGTTATACACCAACCATCATCCGATATTTTCAAAATGTTTGATAAACTCATTATTCTTGATGTTGGAGGGTTTCCAATTTATAAAGGCGACCCTGTTGAAGCGGTAATTTACTTTAAGAAAAGAATTAATCATGTCAATGCAGATGAAAGCGAATGTGAACTCTGCGGTAATGTTAACCCTGAGCAAATATTCAATATTATTGACATGAAAGTGGTGGATGAATATGGCCTACAAACAGCCAATAGAAAAGTTGATCCTCAGGAATGGAACAATTACTTTCATAAACTTTTAAAGCCTAAGGTTGGAGAAAACACAAAGCAAGATATTCCAAAAAGCATATTTAAAATACCTAATGTCATTTCACAGCTTGGGATTTTCTTTAAAAGAGACTTTAAATCAAAACTGACTAATAGACAATACCTCATCATCACCTTATTTGAGGCTCCCCTACTTGCAGGAATTTTGGCTTTTTTCATGAAATATTTAGATGTTAATTATTTAAATAACAACTTGGAATATTCATTTTACAATAGCGAAAACATTCCTCAATATCTGTTTATTTCTGTCATTGTTGCATTATTCATTGGTCTAACAACAAGTGCGGAAGAGATTATTGGTAACCTAAAAATTTTGCAACGAGAAAAATTCTTAAATCTTAGTAAAGGCAGTTATCTATTCTCAAAAATTGGAATCATGTTTTTGATATCTGCAATTCAAACGCTGTTTTACATCTTAGTTGGTAATGCTGTTTTGGAAATTAAAGGAATGTTTTTGTCCCATTGGTTGATCCTCTTTTCAACATCTTGCTTTGCTAATCTTTTGGGACTAAATATATCTTCTAGTTTCAATTCAGTAAAAGTGATTTATATACTTATACCTATTTGTATTATTCCACAATTGTTATTCAGCGGTATTATTGTTCCATTTGATAAATTACACCCCTATTTCTCCTCTAAATCAGAAGTGCCAGTTATTGGAAATGTTATGGCCTCTAGATGGGCCTACGAAGCCATGGCTGTTACACAATTCAAAGACAATAAATATGAAAAATTGATCTATGACGATAAAAAAACCATGTCTTTTGCCAATTGGAAAAAAGATCAATGGGAAAGTACACTAGAAACAAAACTAAGCAGTTTCTATCGAAATCAAAACTTGCCTAACCTAGATGAGTTAACAGCTAAAAAAGCGAAAAGAGATGGTGAAATTGTGGTAAATGAAATTAGAAAAGAACTTAACTATTTCCCTGAGTCATCAAATATGAGTAAAAGAGAAGTAGAAACTTGGTTATCTAAAATTGAAGCGAATGATCTTCTAAGAGATGAGTACGTAAGTTTAATAGCATACTTAGCCAGTACTAGAGATTATTACAAAAACCTTTATAAGCAAGCAGAAAATCATCATGAAAAAACAATCGGTAGTTTAATTGAAATTAATGATGACACAAGAGAAACGTTAAGGAATCTAAAGAGCGAAAATAAGATTTCATCTAAGGATTACAGAAAATTAAAAAGATTAATGACCAAACTTAAAAATGTTGAATTTCAATCTTTCAAAACAAAATACAACAATCAAAGTTTAGAAGACGTGGTCACCAATTCAAATACACTTAAATTTATTGATGAGGATGAAAACAGTTTAATACAAAAATCAGATCCCATATTTCTAGATCCTTATATGTTTCATTTTCTGGGGGCACAATTTTATTCACCTACTAAATATGTGGGATCAATTAAGTTAGACACCTTTTATGCTAACATCATGGTTATATGGCTTATGACTTTATTATTGATAATCAGTCTATACCATGATTTGTTAAGGAAATTGTTGGAGGGTTCAGGACTAATCTTGAAAATTCTTAGCATTAAAATGTCTAATAAATAACCTTTTTTGTAGTAATTTTATTATTGTTAATTATCCTTACGAAATAAATTCCTTTTTGATTTAACTGTATATACGGGCTCACCCCTTTTTGAACTAATTCACCAGTGATGTAATAAACCTCATATTCCACGGGTGAATCGTTGCTTCCGATAAATAACTTACCATCATAAGTTGGATTTGGAAAAATAACTACGTCTTCTTCCTTGTTCGAAAGTGTATAGTTTCCTGTTAAGCTTTGAATAGAAAAATAATCCACTCCCACTTCCACTAAATGATCATTTCCAGTTTGCCAATCTGAGGCTATAATTTCAATTTGAAAGCTTGACTTATCTAAGTCATCATTTAGAGGAAAATTAACGTCTAACCATTCTAATGAATTCTGATAAGTGTAAAATGCAGCATTATACGTATTTAGACTGTCTTTAAATCGAATAAATAAGGTATCATCAGGCATCAAACCATCTAAATTTTTCCACCATAAACTTAAATTTACAGAGTAGATTTGGTTATCATCTAACGAAATGGTAGGAGATGTTAATTTAACAAAACCCATATCAACATCGTCTGTATTGGCTAAACCGCCCAAATTGCCAGTAACATAGGCATAACTACCGCAATCATCGCTATCAACACCAGGGTTACAAACTTGGCCATTAGGAAGGGTTGTTTGAGTTGGTTTTGCTCTTTCCCATAGTCCTGATGGTGAGTTTCCACTAGATATCCAGCCTTGATCCACATTGAATCGATCTAAATAGCCTATTTCAAAATAAATGGTAAAAGGTTGATTACCATCAGTAATATTAATGGACGATGTACAATAGTCTTTGTAACCCCATTTACCAGCAAAGACGCTATAAGTACCTGGAATGATATTATTAATTAAAAATTGACCATTATTATCGGTAGTGCCATTGAAAGTAAAGAATTCATTTGAAATTTCAATTTCAATATTGGGTAAGAAAGAATTTGGAGAATCTTTTGTTTCAACAGTTAAATTAAGAGGTGTTAATGAAAACATTAATTGCGTAACAAATGTAGTCGAATCATGTTGAAGAGGTACATTGAATACCGTATCACTTTGATAAAGTGGATGAGAAAAAACCACATCATAATTTCCTGAATTAGCCAGACCCATGGCAAAATTTCCAAAAGTTTTGGTCTGTGATGTTTCATTAGGCCCCAAAATAGTAACATCTACTCCACTTATGGTTTGGTTATTTGAGGCGTCCCTGACGATACCTTCTAAATAAGCTCCACGCACATAATTTGGTTGTAATACATATAATCCTTTTTGTATATCAGAAGCAACAATCAATCCACTTGGTAACCATGGGTAAACACCCCAACATCCAAAAAATCCATTTCCATTAAAACTTGGAGAAGTATCGAATGATCCCACTTCCACCATATTCCCCTTGTTAGCCACATCATGAACGGTAATACCACTGGTGTAATAAGAAGTAATCACATAATTATTCAAAAAATGAGTATTATGAGGAATAACGTTTTGACCAGGTTCAGTTTGAATTTCATCTGTAAGTTGAATGTTGTTTAAATCACTGATATCATATTCACCAATAAAACCATTACTAATTTCATCTGTTGTATATAAATAATTACCATCATCAGAAACCCAAACATTATGACAAAACGCACCTGGAGAAGTTTGCTGTCCAAGCATGACTGGAGCAGATGGAGATGAAACATCCCAAATAGAAAAGAATCCATCTGAAATATGGGCTAAAAATAACGTATCTCCCTTCACCATTCCATCATGCACATACCAGTTATTAATATCAGCAACTTCCGTAGGCTGTGTGGGATTTTGATTTAAATCCAATATGATACAACCTTTATTTCCTCTATTGGCACCAAAAATATAAGCATACCCTCTGTCGTCAATAAAAAGATTATGAGCCTTTTGCCATGAAGCTAAGGCTGGACCGGTATAATAATGGGTGGTTAAATTGGTGTTTGATGGTAGTCCAGACATATCAATAATTAGCAAACCATTAGGGGCTTCTGTGGTAACGTAAGCATAACTACCAAATGTTTTTATATCTCTCCATACGGAATTCATTCCTTGTTCAAAAAATACTTCAACAGGCTGTGAAGGATTAGTTAAAGAGAAAATAGATGTACCTTCATTTGTGCCAACAAGGGCATATTCATTTCCTTGACTATCAACCCAGCCCCAAATGTCACTTAGATCAGATGGTACTTGAAATGAACTTGTTGGTATATGAGCAACTTGTTGCACGTTAAATGGCATATTTTGCCCATAGCTTAGGAAGTTAAACAAAGAAAAAAAGCAAATTACCTGAATTCTGTATAGAGTTTTCATTAAACGAGTTTAAGACTATTTTTCACAATATACGGGAAATAAAAAAATAGTGTTTTATGTTAACATTTTTTCTATTTTTGTCGCCTATTTGGTCGCGTAGCTCAGCTGGATAGAGCATCTGCCTTCTAAGCAGACGGTCCCAGGTTCGAATCCTGGCGCGATCACTAATTCATTAGCCTGGCTCTTTGCCGGGCTTTTTTATAATTCAATAAATTCTGACAAAAGAATTTTAACCTTTTGAAAATTTGCAGCTTCAATCCATATTACGGTGATTGGAGTTTCAGTAATAAGCCTATCGCCTTTTTTTACAGATTGTGCAGAAATCACATCTCCTTTTGCGAAAACATCACCCCTATTTTCGTTTTCCTGATTTAAAATTTTTGCTGAACCTCTACAAATTATGCCTACACCACTTTGTTTTTCGAATTCACTTTTAAAAAGATAGTTAAATGGAAATATTTTTAATTCAATTAGAGGTATTAAAGAATCAATGATTTTATCATCCATATTATGGAAAGACTTTAACCCCTTAATAAGATCTTTTACCTCAGGGAGAACGAAATCTAACTCTTGATTTTTTAACTCATTCATTTTAATCTCAATATCATCCAAAAAATAAAGGGCGTCTTCTTTGTCAATACGTCCATTTTTTTTCATTTCAAGCATTTTATTTCGTTGATGATTTAAAATATCACGACTAGCTTGTCTGGTTTCGATAGACTTGTAGACTTCTGGAAAGGCACTTTTTAAATTTCTGAGGAAAGTTAATCCTTGAATTTTCTTTTCATTTACCTCATCAGTGATTAATTTTAAATATGTTTTTTCGTCAGTTGTATTCGTCTTATCAGACATGAACTCTTCAATCAATTTTAATATGTGATCTTGTGCTTTTACAAATCCTTTAGCTGCATCATAACTGATAATGAGTTTACTAAAAGTATCCTTATTAGATGGTTTCTGGAGTTTGGTCCAAAGTTCAATTTGGTTAAATAATTGTGAAGTATTCCAAAGTTCATCAACATACAAAGACTTTGATAAGGTCCCTTTACCTTCTTCATCTAATAATTCGTCTACAATTTTTACCAATTTGTTGTAGGCACTTCTTCCTAGTAATCCTGTACTAAATTTATTCCAATACACATTTTTTTCTCTATTTAACATCACCATTCTTAACTCAATAAGACTACCTCTTTCCTTTTTTTCTAATAGATCATTTTGATTTGGCTTCCATAACTTAGGCAAATAATAACTCACTTTTTCCCATTCTGCACCACCCATAAATCGATCATTTTTCATTAGCTCTAATCTGGCTTCAGCACTTTCTCGTAAATTTTCAATCGCATGGGAAATTACTGCGGCTCTAGCAACCGAAATTTTAGTTAATCCCAATCCCTTGACCATAGCTTTAATGGTTGTAGCGTTAATCAAGGAAGTTAGTAATACAATTCCAGCAGTAATAAACAAGAATGGATCTTTAATGTAACTGGGCATATCCGATTCAGCCACAATCAGCGCCATTGCTAAACCAATTACCCCCCTTAAGCCACCCCACCATAACACTAATGCATCTGCCTTTGTTACTCCATATCCAATTCGTTTCATTGCAGGAAAGAGAACAACTACAATTAATCCTCTTATGAGATGAATACCAATATAAAATATGCTTAAATCAATAAAATCTTCTGCCCTAAAATTGGTCCTATTAGAAATTATTACACCTACAATAATAAAAATCAATGTATTCGCTAAAAATGCAGCTAACACCCAAAACTCGTGTAGAAAATGAGCCACTTCAGGACTAATTCTAGTTTTACCTCTTCCTGCCATTATTAATCCAAGGGTAACTAAGCCAATTACACCTGATAAATGGTAGCTTTCTGCAATATAAAAAGTTAGATAAGCAGAACCTATTACTCCTGTAATCTCAAATAAGGGATCATTGAATACTTTTTTTAGAAGGAATAAAGTAAACATGCCAATTGCTGCACCAATGCCTACTCCGCCAAAAGTGACTATAAAAAAGTCTATTATTGGATTGGCATTTGCAGCCGTATCAGTAAGTATGGTAAAAAAGACCATGAATATAACGAGCGCAGTGCCGTCATTTAGTAGTGATTCACTTTCAATCAGCGTTCTCAGTTTTTTACCACCTCCTAATTCTTTCAATAAAGATACAACGGCTACAGGGTCTGTTGCACATATTACTGCACCAAACATCAAGGCAACATACCAAGACCACCCTCCAAAACCAATTCCAAAATATTGTATTAACATAGCTAGTGCTCCACTGAGACACATCCCTAAAATAATACCAGGAACAGCCATTAAAAATGCATTCCAAAAAGATTTTTTGAATGTGTGTACATCCAAATCAAAAGCAGCTTCAAAAATAAGAGTAGGAAGAAAAACAAATAAAATAATCTTATAATGAATATGTCCTGCCCAATCAATGGCATTGTGAATAATGGGAGTGGATTCAAACCAATATAATCGATCAGCAGTACCCAATAGAATTCCAATAATTAATAAAATAACAGTGTAAGGAATGGGAATATTCCTTAAAAAGCGTTTGGTATTAATTCCAATAAATAATGAAAGAATGATAAATAAAAGTGGGGACATATCAATACCACTTGACGAGTCACCACCAGCTAACATCACTGTTGGTAAAAATAAAAGTATACTTAATAAAAACTTTTTCATTATTTTTGGTTAACAAATCTAATTTAGTCATTTAAGCATGACTAATGAAAGAACTTAGCATTAATTATCCTCTTCATTAAACTTAGATTTTAATAAAAGTTATCTAATTGAAATCTTTTACATATGCACCTTGATCTACTATAGAGTAAATTAAGTTATCTTCCATGGAATTGTTTTTGTGTTTGGATTCTAACGTTATAATTTGAGTTGCATAAATTGGTTTTGGAATCGTTTTAGAGTATGCTTTAAGTATGGTTATATCGTGCTTCTTTTCAATTTGTTCATCAAACAGGTTAATGGAAACTCCTCCCCAATTAATTAAACCTGATTTTAAGGTATCTGAACAAATAAGGGTTGGATTTGTAAGATCTAAATCATACCAATTGTGCTTTACGTAAAATAATAGTTTTTCATTATTATTTATGAGTTTATTATCTCCTATAAAGTAGTGATTTGAGCCATTTATCAAGTCCATACCAAAATGACCAGGAATATGATATACCACAATTCTTTTCAAGTTATTTAGCCTGTAATCTTCAATACTATTTATGAGAATAAGAAATAAAAAAAGTAGAAATGATAATCCAAAAAAAATGTTTTTTTTAAACTTAAATAAAATGATTATAGATAAAATGAAAATGTAAATTAATGCCGTTTCAAAAATAGAGATGGAAATTCCTTCGCTTAGTGAACCTGGAATTGTTTCAATATATTCAATGACCAAAATAAGGTATTTCAAAACATGATGTAGTAATAAAGAAATAAAGCCAACTATTATCTTAGAAAAGCTAAAAGCAATAACTAATATTCCTAGTATTAAAACAAAAAATGCGGAAGGAATCACAATTAAATTACTTAATAAAAAATAATTAGGGAATTGATGAAAATATAAAAGCCCAAGAGGAAAAGTAGCTATTTGTGCAGCAATAGACACACTAGTAATAGTCCAAATTTTTTGATTAACCCAAATTTTAGGGTTCCAAAGTTTTTCTATTTTTGGTTGTAAATACAATATCCCAATAACAGCTAAGTAACTTAATTGAAATCCTACTTGCATAATCAAGTAAGGATTAATAATTAATAATAAAATAGCCGAAGCTGACAATACATTATAAACATTAGTGTTTCTATTAAATACTTCAGCTAGAATGATAAAAGATAACATTGTACATGCTCTTAAGACAGAGGGACTCATTCCAGTTATAAGCGCATATATCCAAATACCCAAAAGGATTAAAAAATGTTGAAAAAACTTCTTTCTTAGGTAATAAGTAAAAAAACTTATTATTGATTTTAAAATGAAATATATAATTCCAACATGTAATCCTGAAACAGCAAGAACGTGCATTGCTCCAGTACTCGAAAAAGAATGTTTTGTATGATTGGAGAGCTCATCTTTATAACCTAAAACCAATGCGCTAGTAATAGGAAAATGAGATTTAACTATGGTTTTCTCTTTTAGAATTTTTAAGGCTTTGTTCCTTATTAAGTTAGGATATCTTAAAAGGTTGAATGATGTTCCAATTTTCTTCCATTGAGTTATGTAGTTTGCATAATGAATTTGGTGATATCGAAGAAATGAAGCATAATCAAATTGCCCAGGATTATCGTTATGTGTTAGATTTTTAAATTTCACATCTTTGAATTCAAGGACATCACCTGGAAGTAATTTAGTTGAAAGACTGTCTCTTATTAAATAAAAAATAGATTTACCAACTGTTTTTAATTGCTGATTATTATGGTGAATTATTTTCACGTCTGCTGTTACCGAAACTGTCTTAGAGGTTAATTTTATGGGTCTAACAATTTCAACTATTATTTGGTTGAAATTCATATTAGAATCTTCAATATAATTTCCAATGAAATTTTTTTTTAATTTATCTGTTTGAATGATGACTACTGTTAATCCAGAAAAAAATATACTGAATGCAATAACTATTTCACTTAATAATCTCTTATATTTTTTCTTATTTGTGACTAAAAGCTCAAAAAAAACTAATCCAATAATTGATAGTAAAAAAAGGTATATATAGATTTTGCTATTTAATTCAAAATAGATACCAACCGAAATAGCAACGGTAAAAAATAATAAGAATTTGATGAGGGGGAAATTTCTCATCGGGCAAAAATAAAAAAGCCGGTTAAAAACCGGCTCTCTATCACTTAAACATTTATTTATCTACATATCACTATAATCATCTACAAAATGAAAAGGTGAACTCTTAAATATTTTAAAGATTATATTTCTGCATTAATTTCATTGCTACTTTTCTTCTATCGGTATCATTTAATGCAACATCAAATAATTTAACTTCTGCAATTAATGATCTTGAGCCCTCTGAAGGATCGTTTAAGTTTATTGAGTTCAAGAGTAGTCCATTATTTGAAGTTAACGGTATATTTAAATTTTGATCATCAGCAATCAAATTATTTTCATTGATGAATGCTTGCATGCCTTCTTGAGTACTAAATCTAAACGTCATCACTCTAAAGTCACTACTTCTACTCATTGGAACATTTAAGTCATTATCGTTATGTCCAAATAATAAATTAGAATTAGCATTAAAACCTACTGTCAATTGACCGTATGCAATATTATCTGAACCTTGCATAAAAGTACCTGCGTCAATAGCTTGATTATTGATATTTGTAATTTGGTCACCTCTTACCGTTAATTTAGTTGGTGATGAAGCCACTAAAAATAATGTGTAATTTGTGTTTGCAAATAATCCACCAGGAATTTCAAGAGAAGTAGCCACATTTTGATCATACGTAGAAGAAGATCCATATCCATCAGCTTGAAAACTACAAAACTCAATTGCTGGGTGACCATTTACAGCATTATTAACATATACTGGTCTATGATTAGGGTCAGAAGATGAAGCTACGTTAATTCCATTAGCATCTGGCCAATTTTCTACTACTCTACCACCGACATTGGATCCATAGGTTGTTCCAACTTCATATCTATTATTTTCAATAGATGTTCCCGTAATGTAATTTAATATCCCATTGTTTGAAGTATTAGCATCACTTGCATCTAGATGTAAAACGGGTGCTGGAAGAGAACCATAATCACCTACAATAGGTCCAATAGGATCACAAAACTGAACATCATATGTGGTAGCTAAATTTACTGAAACAATATTGTTACCGTTAACCGCTCTACATACATATGATAATGGTACACCGGTAGTAATATCGCCAGCAGCACCAAGTACTGATACTAAATTATTCACATTAGCTGAACTAATTGTGTAAAGTGTAGTTGAAGCATCACCACCAAGAGCAAATAATTTGATATTTAAATTTTCAAGATTTGATAAATAAGAAGTATTCACATTTGCAGAAGGTGAATTAGGAATAGCAGCAAATGATGCATTTATGCTAGACGTTATGTTACTAGAACTTGAAGTCGATTCAACAAGTAAATAAAATACTCTTCCATAAGTAACATCAGAAATATAACAAGCAGGGTTGCCAGGTGTTACATATTGCTGTAAATCTTGTGGTGCTACAGTTGGAGCAAATAAATCATCATAGCTAGCTGGTAAATCGAAGCTCATCGTGTAATAAGATTGAGATAATTTTACCAAAACTCTATTGTATGATGAACCTGCAGAAAATCCTAAGTTTCCTTGCAATGCTGTTCCATAAACATTAAAATCAACACCCAAAGCCAAAGCCATTTGTTGTTCTGTTTGAACTTCCTGCATGCTAAAACTGATGTTTGCTGGTATGGAAGAAGATGAACCGTAAATAATATCGTTTAAAGCCTGAACAACTTTAGATTTAACTACTTCATCCACATAAGCAGAATTTGTCCATGCACCAGAAACGATATCAATTGAAAAAGTTCCAGCAGCTCTATCTACTACAATAACATCTGGAGAAGCATTTTTAAGTGACCCCCCCTGAAGTAGATTTCCAGGATAAATAACTGAAGAATTCGGATTAAATAAAGGAAATTCCTGTAATCCTTGTACAATACTAAAAGTTTCAGTTGAACATGCCCAAAGACTATCACCATTAACTACAGTATCTACTGTCACAGATTTAGTAGATATGTTCATTGGATCATCAAATAAACCTCCATCTTCAAAAACAGATTGGAAGGTTAATGATTCCTTATTTTTATTACAAGAATAAAAAGTAGATAAAACTAACGAGATTAGAAATAAAGAAATATAATTTTTTGTTGCTTTCATTTTATGAAATTATATAATGTAAATAGTTAAATGCTTGAGCAAATATACTAAAATTAAAATAATGTATGCAAACATACTATTAATTATTTATTAAAATTCTTTATTTTTTTTAAAATTTAAAATATTATTTTTATAAAATTAGTTTTTTGTGAATTTTATTTTTATTGTATTGTTGTTGGCTTTAAAATTTAAAATATATAATCCTCGTGCTTTATTAGAAAAATCAATTAATCGATTATTATCAGCAGGATTTTGTAATACTTCGTAATGTACCAACTTTCCAAAAACATCAAAAACCATTACTTCTGCTCCCTGTATAAATCTCTTATTTATATGTGAAATATCTAAATTTATAAAGTCAATTACAGGATTGGGGGTTAAAGATATGTTAGATGAAATAACATTATCTATTCCTGTTGGTGGTGGTGGTGGTGGTGGTGTACTTACGTTACAAGGTAAACTTGTAGACATATGAAAATGACCTTGACCTCCATTTGTATCACCCGAACCACCATTAAGCAATACCGAGGTTGGCAGTATTATGTTTCCTATACAATCTGAAGCGAAAAATTTAATCCTACCCCCACTACCTGCACCTCCATAAGAACCAACTGAGCCGGAATAAGTACTAATGCTTTGATCACCACCACATCCCCAAGGCGCATTATAACTGCAAGAAGCTCCAAAACCACCACTTGCTCCAAAACCACCATTTCCACCGTTAGAATTAAAAGTTCCAGTAATGTAATTAACCCCTTCGCAAACTAGCATAATCCCACCTCCAGAACCACCTCCAGCTCCTCCACCGCCTCCAGAACCACAAGAAAACGTTTTTTCACCACAGTCTTGGCATGGATCAGAACAACACCCTGTTGAACTGCTTTGGCCTATTCCTCCATTACCTCCCCATCCTCCATTACCTCCAATTTCACCGTTAACTGAAATATCACCTGTAATAATTAAACTATCCACTAACGCTTTTAAAAATACTAAACCTCCACCTGAACCTCCAGTTTCTCCAGCAATACCTAAATCGTATGATCGACCTCCACCTCCAGCGCCTGCCCCTCCAGAACCTAAATTAATATCCATACCAGCATTAGAACCATACATTACACCTGCATTACCTCCACTTTTCCCAAAGCCATTATTTATAGCAAAATCCTGAGCAATATCCATATTGGATTCAGAATAGCTTGCAGAACCATCACCTCCGTACCCACCTTGAGAACCAAGACCACCATAACTTCCACCACCTCCAGCACTTCCACCTGAAGATCCTGCTATTACACCAGCCTCGTCTGGACTTCCACAATGTTGTTTTGAACCTGACCCTGTCCTACCATCCTTACCATCCTCACCTCCACCAGGGCCATTGCCTGCTAAACCTCCAAATCCACCTTCAACCTCTATTTGACCTGGGTTACTTGAACCACTACAAGAAGTTAAAGCATTTGTGTGTCCTGTAGCACTTGTAACCAAAGAACCCTCAGCCCCACCTGAACCTCCAGAAAAACCAGCAAAATTAGCATCAATATTTCCGTCAATTCTAATTTTATCAGCATATACTTTAAGTTGACCACAACCGTTAACAGAATAATCAATTACATTTACGTTGACCCCACTTAATACTTTGAAATCACCTATTACATAATAAGTCCCTGAGAGAGTTGTATCATTATATAAAAAAAAGTCACCCTGGATTATTGTGCTGTCGCACTGTCCAAAATGACTCTTTAAGGAAAAAATAAAAATAAAACCTAGAAGTAAATTTTTAACCATAAGAAAGCGTTTATTATGACTAATTTACTAAATAAACGCTTAAATAGGGGTTATTATTTAAACTTCTTCAAAATCCACGTCTGTGACTTCTTCTTCGGTTTTATTATCGTCTTTTTTAGGTTGTTCTTGATTTTCACCAGCCCCTTGTGTAGCATTATACATATCTTGGCTAGCAGCTTGGAAAGCTGTATTTAGCTTTTCCATAGAGGCATCAATTAAGGCTAGATCTTTAGAAGCATGAGCTGTTTTCAATTCTGTAAGCGCATCTTCAATTGGTTTTTTCTTCTCTTCAGGAATTTTGTCACCATATTCCTTTAATTGCTTTTCTGTTTGAAAAATTAAACTATCAGCAGCATTAACTTTCTCTACTTCTTCCTTCTTTTTACTATCAGCATCTGCATTTGCTTCAGCTTCTTTTTTCATCTTTTCTATTTCCTCTTCAGACAAACCAGAGGATGCCTCAATTCGAATGGACTGTTCTTTATTCGTGGCTTTATCAATAGCTTTCACATTAATAATTCCATTAGCATCAATATCAAAAGCAACTTCAATTTGAGGAATTCCTCTAGGTGAAGGTGGAATTCCATCTAAGTGGAATCTTCCTATTGTTTTATTATCTGCAGCCATTGATCTTTCACCTTGTAAAACATGAATTTCTACAGAAGGCTGGTTATCAGCTGCCGTTGAAAACACTTGAGACTTTTGAGTGGGTATTGTCGTGTTAGAATCAATTAATTTAGTAAATACCCCTCCCATTGTTTCAATACCAAGGGATAATGGAGTAACATCAAGTAATAAAACGTCTTTAACCTCCCCAGTTAAAACACCACCTTGTATAGCTGCACCTAAAGAAACCACTTCATCAGGATTTACCCCTTTTGATGGAGCTTTACCAAAAAATTGTTGAACTGCTTCTTGTATGGCAGGAATTCTAGTAGATCCTCCAACCAATATAATTTCGTCTATATCTGATGTTGACAAACCTGCACTTTTCAAAGCAGATTTACATGGCTCAATTGTTCTTTTTATTAAATTATCAATTAATTGCTCAAATTTTGCTTTCGTTAATGATCTAACAAGATGCTTTGGCACACCATCAACAGGCATTATGTAAGGTAAATTGATTTCAGTTGAAGCTGAAGATGATAATTCAATTTTAGCTTTTTCAGCGGCCTCTTTTAATCTTTGAAGTGCCATTGGATCTTTTTTCAAATCAAGACCTTCATCCTTTTTGAATTCATCCGCTAACCAATCAATTATTTTTTGATCTACATCATCTCCACCGAGATGAGTATCACCATCTGTAGACAAGACTTCAAAAACACCATCACCTAACTCAAGAATCGAAACATCATGCGTGCCACCACCAAAATCAAAAACAACGATTTTCATGTCTTTTCCTGACTTATCTAAACCATAAGCAAGGGCAGCAGCAGTAGGCTCATTTATAATCCTTTCCACTTTTAATCCTGCAATCTCACCTGCTTCTTTAGTAGCTTGTCTCTGAGCATCATTAAAATAAGCCGGAACTGTAACCACAGCTTCATTTACTTCTTGACCTAAGAAGTCTTCAGCTGTTTTTTTCATTTTTTGAAGAACCATTGCAGAAATTTCTTGTGGAGAATAATTTCTGTCATTTATTTTTATTCTTGGTGTATTATTTTCCCCTTTGATAACATCATAAGGAACTCGATCTACTTCATTACTAATTTCATCATATCTACAACCCATAAACCTTTTTATAGAATAAATGGTGTTGACTGGATTGGTTATAGCTTGTCTTTTTGCAGGATCACCTACTTTTCTCTCGCCACCATCTACAAAAGCAACTACTGAGGGTGTTGTTCTTTTACCCTCGCTGTTTGGAATCACCACTGGTTCGTTACCTTCCATAACACTAACACATGAATTGGTAGTTCCTAAATCGATACCTATTATTTTTCCCATTTTTAAGATTTTTTTACGATACATAATCAAAGCCTATGCCATTAGAAAAAAATTAATCGATTAAGAGGAAATGTCAGTTTAGACAGAATTAACTGACAAAAAAAACTGACATTAAGGCAGAATTACGGGCTACATGACCAACTTGTTCTTTCTGATGGTAAAAAACAATCATCTATTTTATCTTTTTTCTCAAGCAAAGAAATCGAAGCCAAAGCCGCATTTAACATCTCTTCAGATGGTTCAAGTACCTTAGGATCATTAAAAAAGAGACTAACAAACCTAGTATCGTATTTTCCTGATCTAAAACGATCATGTTTAAGAGCAAAACTACAAAAAGGCAAGGTGGTCTTAACTCCTACAATATCATATCCTTCAATGGCTTCAATCATACGCTGAATGGCTTTTTCCCTAGTAGAGTCATGCACAATTAATTTAGCAATCATAGGATCATAATAAATAGGGATTTCCATGTTTTGCTCTAATGCATCATCTACTCTAACATGATTGCCTTTAGGAATATTGTATACATCAACACTTCCTATATCTGGAAGAAAATCGTTAGATGGATCTTCAGCATATACCCTTATTTCAATAGCATGACCACTGATAGTTAAATCTTCTTGAGAGAAACTTAACTTTTCACCTTCGGCTATTTTTATCTGTTCTTCGACCAAATCTAGACCAGTAATTAGTTCTGTTACGGGATGCTCTACTTGTAATCTTGTATTCATTTCTAAAAAATAAAACGAATCATTTTCATATATGAACTCTACCGTTCCTGCTCCGTAATAATCACATGACCTAGCTACGTCACAGGCAGCTTTACCCATTTTAGCCCTAATTTCATCAGAGAGAATTGAGGATGGGGCTTCTTCAATTACCTTCTGATGTCTTCTTTGAATTGAGCAATCCCTTTCAAATAAATGAACTACATTTCCATGTTGATCAGCCAAAATTTGAATTTCAATATGCCTTGGTTCAGTGATATACTTTTCAATAAAAACAGCACCATTACCAAATGCATTTTGAGCTTCACTAACAGCTCTTTTCATTTGATTTCCAAAATCATCATCTTTTTCAACTACTCTCATTCCTTTACCTCCTCCACCAGCAGCTGCTTTTATCAATATAGGATATCCTATTTCATTAGCTACTTTCTTAGCCTTAGCAACATCGGTAACCTCTTCATTTAAGCCAGGAACCATGGGAATGTTATAAGCTGAAACCGCTTTTTTTGCAGAAAGTTTATCACCCATAATCTCAATGGATTTTCCAGAAGGACCAATAAATTTAATTCCTGCATCAATCACTTTTTGAGCAAAAGAAGAATTTTCAGATAAAAAACCATAACCGGGATGAATACCATCTACATTTAATCTTTTAGCAATTTCTATGATAGCATCTTGTTTCAAATAACTTTCTGAAGAAGGTGGAGGACCGATTAAGACACTTTGGTCAGCAAATTTCACAAAAGGAGCTCCTTGGTCGGCTTCAGAATAAATAGCTACTGTGTTAATACCTAATTTCTTACAAGTTTTCATTACTCTAAGAGCAATTTCTCCTCTGTTAGCAACTAAAATTTTACTTATCTTCTCCATAAACTGATTTATACGTATTTTGTAATAGAGACGCGATCGTCATTGGCCCTACACCGCCAGGTACAGGTGTAATATATGACGTTTTTGAAGCCACATTTTTAAAATCTACATCTCCAATTAATCTAAAACCATTCTTTTTTGTCTCATCCACTATTCTATGTATACCTACATCAATAACAACTGCTCCTTCTTTGACCATTTCTTTTGTCAAAAAAGAAGGTCTACCTATAGCTACAACTAAAATATCTGCTGTCCTACAAATTTGAGCTAAATTTTTTGTCCTGCTATGAGCAAGTGTCACTGTCGAATTTCCAACGCTACTCTTTCTTGAAAGTAAAATACTTACTGGCGTTCCAACTATACTACTTCTACCTATAACAACACAATTTTTACCTTCGGTCACAATTTCATATCTCTTTAGCAATTCAATTATACCATTTGGAGTGGCTGGTAAAAAAGCAGGCAACCCTAGAGTCATATTTCCCACATTCATAGGATGAAATCCATCTACATCCTTTTTAGGGTCAATAGCTAAAGTAACCTTAGACTCATCTATGTGATTTGGCAAGGGTAATTGCACTATAAAACCATCTATGGATTTGTCCTGGTTTAATTCATTGATTTTATTTAATAAATTTTCTTCAGTGATGTCGGACTCTAATTTTATTAGCGTGGATTCAAAACCAATTCTTTGACATGCTTTCACCTTAGCATTAACGTATGTTTGACTTGGACCATCATCCCCTACGAGGATAGCAGCAAGATGAGGTCTTTTTAACCCTTTTTCTAACTTAAGCCTTACCTTATTAGCTAATTCATTCTGAATGGTCAGTGATGTTGTTTTTCCATCTAGAAGTTTCATAAACTACATTTTTACATTGGCATTCTGCCACCCATTCTTTTAAATTGCTTCATCATATTCATCATGTTTTGCTTGTTACTCATCAACTTCATCATTTTTTTTGTTTGATTAAATTGTTTTAACAATTTATTTACTTCATTTAAATCATTTCCACTACCACCAGCTATTCTTTTTTTACGCTGCATATTAATGATATCTGGATTTTCTCTCTCCATAGGCGTCATTGAATCAATCATTGCAAGAACTGGAACAAATGTATTTTCATCAACTTCATTACCCTGCATTGCTTTTTTCATTCCAGGAATCATACCTGCAATATCTTTCATTCCGCCCATTTTTTTGATTTGATTAATTTGATCTCTAAAATCGTTAAAATCAAACTTGTTCTTCTTGATCTTTCTATGTAATTTTTTTGCCTCTTCTTCATCAAATTGCTCTTGAGCCCTTTCAACTAATGAGACTACATCACCCATACCAAGAATACGATCCGCCATACGACTTGGATGAAAAACATCGAGCGCTTCCATTTTTTCACCTGTACCAATAAATTTTATAGGCTTATTGACTACTGATTTAATCGATAATGCTGCACCTCCTCGGGTGTCACCATCTAATTTTGTCAATACAACTCCATCAAAATCAACCTTATCGTTGAAGGCCTTAGCTGTATTCACTGCATCCTGACCTGTCATTGAATCTACCACAAACAATGTTTCTGATGGGTTAATACCTTTTTTGATATTGTAAATTTCATCCATCATTTGCTGATCTACTGCTAAACGACCAGCCGTATCTACAATGACAAGATTATGACCATTGTTTTTAGCAAATTGTATACCATCTTTTGCGATCTTTATTGGATCCTTAGTTTCTTTATCAGAATAAACTGAAACACCAATCCCATCGCCAACTACATGTAATTGATCAATGGCGGCAGGCCTGTATACATCACATGCTACTAGAAGAGGATTTTTTCCTTTTTTAGATTTGAAATAATTAGCCAGTTTTCCAGAAAATGTAGTTTTCCCTGAACCTTGTAATCCCGACATTAGAACTACAGCAGGACTTCCGGAAATATTTAGCTCAGAAGTATCACTACCCATTAAAGAAGTAAGCTCTTCATGTGTGATTTTTATCAGTAATTGACCAGGAGAAATACTTGTTAACACATTTTGACCAAGTGCTTTTTCTTTAATGTTTTGAGTAAACGTTTTAGCCGTTTTAAAACTCACATCCGCTTCCAATAATGCACGTCTAACTTCTTTTAAGGTTTCAGCAACATTAATTTCAGTAATTTGACCGTGGCCCTTAAGAACTTTAAACGCTCTTTCTAACTTATCTGATAAATTGTCAAACATAATTTTTACTTAATAAGGCAAATATAAAAATGAATATGAGCATTAAATATATTTATGCTAGTTTTCCTAAATAATGAAATTAGTTAGCATAATTATACCATTTAAAAACCCTGGAAAATATTTCAAGCCTTGTTTAGAATCAATTTCTAACCAAACACATCCAGGCATTGAAGTTTTAATGATAAATGACAACAGCAACAAACAAGATATTGAACTTGCTAGAACAATTCAGAAAAAAGACAATAGGTTTAGTCTACATCATTCTAATGGCACAGGAATAATTGATGCTTTACAGACCGGTTTAGATTTATCAACTGGTGATTTTATTTCTAGAATGGATGCTGATGATATCATGGCTAAAGACAAGATTGAGCTCATGCTAAATGCATTGTTAAAAACTAAACATAAGTCTGTTTGCACTGGATTTGTTTCCTATTTTGCTTCAGAAAAAACAATACAAGATGGATATATAAGTTATGAAAAATGGCTTAATCAATTATCTAAAAAAGAAGCAAATTTTACGGAAATATTTAGGGAATGTACCATTCCATCACCTTGTTGGATGACAAGAAAATTAGATTTAGAGTCATTGGGTGGTTTTAAAGCTTTATCATACCCTGAAGATTATGACTTAGCTTTTAAAATGTACTACTCCAATTTTAGGTTAGTTACGGTAAAAAAAGTAATCCATTTTTGGCGTGATCATCCTGAGAGAATTTCAAGAAATAGCAATATTTATAATAGGGAAAATTTTATTTTATTAAAACTTCAATATTTACTAAATCATGAATTAAAAAATGAAAATCTAATTTTATGGGGTGCTGGTAAAAAGGGAAAAATATTAGCTAAAAATTTAATAAAACTAAATGTTGATTTTACTTGGATAACTGAAAACCCAAAAAAAATTGGTAAAACGATCTATGAAATAAAACTTGATGACTTAAAGCTATTGAAAAAGGAAAATTTTAAAATAATAATTTGTGCAATTAGTCAAATAGGATTTAAAAAACCTAAAAACTCAAAATTAAACAGATTCATTTCATTTTATTAAATAATCATTATAATTTGAAAATCGCATTACTTATTGTATAAATTTGGATATGGTTAAACACATGCTGCATATTTTCATGCTATTTACCATCTGTTGGTTTACAACAAAATGTAATAATAGTGATAGATTAACAGAGGGGAAAATAGAATATGACATATCTTATCCTTGCCTTGAAGAATCAAACAACCCAATGAGGATGTTTCTTCCCAAAAAAATGATAACCACTTTTAAAGATCATTGTTATAAAAATGAATTTATTTTTTCAGCTGATAATTTTAAATTAGAATTATTGAGTGAATGTCATTCTAAAAAAACAAAATTAGGTTTTGCAATGGGAAAAAACAGAATATACACAGAACTTGATTCCAATTCTATTTCAAATTTACTCAGTGAATTACCCGTATATTCTAGACAAGGAGATAAAATAGATGAAGGTGTATTCTTAAACAAGCCATTTAAAAAATACAAGGTAATTGAGAATGGAAAACAAAAAGAATTTGAAATTAAAACCACGGATGCCATTAGCATTGACAATGTGAATTGGTGTACTCCTTTTAATGAATTTAATGAAGTCTTACTAGAATACAGCATATATCAATATGGAGTTGATATGCAATTTACTGCAACTGATATTATAGACATTTCCGTTAGAGACGAAACATTAAAAATGAGTCCAGACTATCATTACGAAGACTTTTACAACTATATAACTGAGATAAAAGAAATAATGAAAACATTCTCATGCGAATAATTTATCCTGCTCTTTTCATTTTAAGATTAATAGAATCAATTACCTTATTTTCCCAAAATTTTGAAGGTGAAGTTATATTTATTGCTAGTCACAAATTCACTGATAGCAATTTGACCACCACTCCCAATTTACCATCAAAAATGGTGTATTATATTTCAAATGAATATGTGAGAATTGAACAAGAAACGCAAATTGGAAAACAAATAGTTCTATTTGATACGTTAAGTAAAATAAAAACCATTTTAATAAATCAAAATGGTGAAAATTTAGCGATTCAGTTATTAAAAGAGGTCGATTCAAATGTAAGTACGAAAATTACAGATCTTAATGATAGTTTAAAAATTTGTGATTTTTCTTGCTATAAAATTTTATGGAATAGTTACAACGAAAAATTATCAACTAATTCTTTTGCAGAAATATATTGCACTGACGAAATTGCAAATGGATATATGGAAAACTTCGAAAAGTTACCTGGATTTCCGTTAAAATACACCCTAACCTCTGCAGGTATTGAATCCACTTACCAAGCCATAAGTGTTTCTAAAAAACAGGTAGATCCTTCTGTTTTTAAATTGGATAAAAAAATACCCAAATACACGTTTGAAGAATTTAAATCTCTAATGAGTCAATAATTTCTAACATTACAACGTTAAGAATAGAGCTGGCATTCTCAATTTAACCTAAAAGTTTCTTTTACATTTGATTATAGAAATGAGTGCAAAAAATCAGTATAAAAATTTTCAGTTTAATACCACAAAAAAGAAGAAAAATAGATTTGTAAAAATAACTGAGTTCATAGAAGATGAACGATTTCAAAAAACCAGTGGACTATTACTGGTATTATTTTCTCTGTATTTATTTTTAGCCTTCATATCCTATTTATTTACTTGGAAATTTGATCAGAGCGTAATAGATGGAGTTAGTTTTGGCTATATTTTTAATGGAGACTCTGTTGAAATTAAAAATTGGCTTGGGAAATTTGGTGCATACACTGCACACCGATTTTTAAAAGTGTGGTATGGGATAGCTTCTTTCGCATTCCCTTTTATTGGTTTTTTAATAGGATTTAAAGCGCTTTTCAAACAAGACTTACTCCCCTTTACTAAAACATTAAAGGTGACTTTAATATCTATGATATGGTTATGCATTACCCTGTCTTTTATTTTTCAGCAAACTGATTTAGATTTTATGGGAGGGATGTATGGAAAGGTTATAGTAGATTACTTACAAGGGGTTTTTAACATTATTGGCACTGCTTTCTTTATCATATTTTTTGGATTTACTGCAATAATTCTGCTTTTCAACCCCTCTCTAAGCTGGGTTATTAACTTCTTTAACTCTATTTCAATGAAATTGAGTAAACTTAAAAAATCTATACCTTCTACAGATGAAGAAGGATTCACTCATGTAAACACCATTAATTCAGATCCAATTCAAAATGAAATATCAATTAATGAGCAAGTGGAAATTTCAGTTGAATTAGATTCAGATGAAGAAATAACAGATCCTGTTTTTGATTTAGATCCAAATGAAAAACCAGAAATAAAAACCAATATTGAAAAGGAAATCACAAATGAAACTGAGGCCAATGAAGAAGGTGAATTTTCTGTTGAAGTTGCAGCAAATGAAGAAGAACTGAGCAAATCTGAATTAAAAGATAAGCTTAAAGAATTTGGTGAGTATGATCCTAAACTAGAATTATCTAAATATGTTTTGCCAAACATCGATTTGATGGAGAGTCATGGAGATGGAAATATCTCCGTAAACAAAGATGAGCTAGAAGCAAATAAAAATAGAATCATAGAAACACTTCTGAACTACAAAATAAATATTTCCAAAATAAAAGCTACAATCGGCCCAACCGTAACGCTTTATGAAATTATACCAGCACCTGGAGTAAGAATTTCGAAAATTAAAAACCTAGAAGATGATATTGCATTAAGTTTATCTGCCTTAGGAATTAGGATAATAGCTCCCATGCCTGGAAAAGGAACAGTAGGAATAGAAGTGCCTAATTCAAAGCCTGATATTGTTGCTATGAAGTCGCTGATAGCATCAGAAAAATTTCAGAATAGCAATATGGAATTGCCTATTGCGTTAGGTAAAACTATTTCAAACGAATCATTAATCACGGATTTAACTAAAATGCCCCATTTATTAATGGCAGGGGCAACTGGACAAGGTAAGTCAGTAGGATTAAACGCCATTTTGGTTTCAATTTTATATAAAAAACATCCTTCTCAGGTCAAATTTGTATTAGTTGATCCAAAAAAAGTAGAGCTCACCATTTACAATAAAATAGAACGACATTTTCTGGCTAAGCTCCCAGATGAAGAGGAAGCCATTATTACTGATACTTCAAAAGTGGTTAACACCTTGAATAGTTTGTGTGTAGAAATGGACACACGATATGAACTCCTCAAGCAAGCCATGGCTAGGACTATTAAAGAATATAATCACAAATTCATTCAACGAAAACTGAATCCAGAAAAGGGTCATAAATACATGCCCTACATTGTATTAGTAATCGATGAATTTGCAGACTTAATAATGACTGCTGGAAAGGAAGTGGAAACACCTGTTGCAAGAATTGCCCAATTAGCAAGGGCTGTAGGAATCCATCTTATTATCGCTACTCAACGTCCTTCAGTAAATGTAATTACAGGTACAATCAAAGCCAATTTCCCCGCCAGAATCGCATTTAGAGTTACATCAAAAATTGATTCCAGAACTATTTTAGATGCAGGAGGTGCAGACCAATTAATTGGTAGAGGTGACATGCTGTATTCTTCGGGAAGTGAACTCATAAGATTACAATGTGGATTTGTTGATACACCAGAGGTTGACAATATTGCTGAATTTATTGGTTCTCAACGAGGTTATCCAAACGCCTTTATATTGCCTGAATTTATAGATGAGAGCAGCGAACTAAAAGAAATTGATGAAGAGTTGGACAGTTTGTTTCAAGAAGCTGCAGAAGTTATTGTAAATCATCAACAAGGATCTGCGTCCTTACTACAACGAAAGTTAAAGTTAGGATACAATAGAGCAGGACGAATTGTGGATCAACTTGAGGCCATGAGTATAATAGGTCCGCACAAAGGAAGTAAAGCAAGAGAAGTTTTAATACCTGACTTGATTAGTTTGGAACAGTTTTTGTCTAATTTAAGGGAACAAGGAAAATTATAATTATGAGAACATCTATTCTTACAACATTAATATTAGCAATTTCTATATGTTATTATGGTCAAAACATCTCTGATCATAACCAAAAATCAAAAGAAATATTAGCTAGAGTTAGTGAAAATTATCAGAAATACACAACCATTAAATTTATGTTTACATTGGGAATTAACAGTCAAGATATAAATGAAAATCAAGAAGGATTTGCTCTTATAAAAGGTCAGCAATTTTATTATGAAACTGCTGAAAGAAAAGTGATCTGTAATGGAAATACAGTCTGGACTCTAATTCTTGATGATGATGAATGTTACATTGATAACTTAGCAGATTTAGACAATACCATAAATCCAAGTGAAATATTTACCGTTTGGGAAACAGGATTTAACTATAAATACGTAAAGAAAGAAAATAATAGTCATTTCATTAAAATGTATCCCGAAAACCCAGATAAAAGCAATTATCATACTATAATCATGAAAGTAAATGATAGTACGAATACGATTGAACAGTCAACAATAAAAACCAAAGACGGGGTAAGTATCAAATTAACTATAACTAATCTAATAGGTAATCCTTCTCTTAATAGTGATGTATTTAATTGGATTGAGAGTGACAATCCATCAATAGATGTAATTGATAACAGATAATTAGTTCAACAATTCTTGGGCATTAAAAAGCGCTGCTTTCCCTGTTTTATCACCTCCCAACATCTTTGCTAAAACTTGGATTCTTCTATCTCTATCCAATTCATTTATTAGTGTTTTAACCCTTCTTCCATCGTCAATTTTTTCAACGTGAAGATGAGTATTCCCCATTGCAGCAACCTGAGGAAGATGTGTAATGTTAATTACCTGTGTTTTTAATGAAATTTTTTTAAGTAATTTACCTACTTCAGTTGCTACTTTACCACTGACACCAGAATCTATTTCATCAAAAACGATGATGGGAACTGCCCCTTTGATTGTAGATAATGACTTCATGGCTAAAGCAATTCTTGACAATTCACCTCCAGAAGAAAACTTTTTAATTGGATTATAGTCAGGCGAATTATTTATAGAAATTAACAATTGAATTTCATCAATACCAAACTCGTTTAAACTTTCAGTTTTTGAAATCAAAATTTTAAACTTAGCGTGTTCCATAGATAAAACAGCTAATATTTTATTCATTTCACTACAGATTGAGTCTATTTGATTCACCCTTAACTCATGTACTCTATCTGCTAATTCTAAACATTTTGATTGCGAATGATTCAATTTATCCTTGGCATCAGATACTTTATGACTTAGGTCTTCTATTTGTTTTAACTCATAGAACAGTTGATTCTTCTTTGCCAACAAATCATTTACAGAAACCAAATTAAATTTTTTAAGTAAAAAATTGAGGGTATTTAGAGTCTCTTCTATTTCTTGTTGCCTAAATGGGTTAGGTTCCTTAATGGGGAAATCTGACTTGATTTGATATATTAAGTCTTCGAGTTCTAAAAAAATGCTATTTAGTTTTTCAGAATGAGTAGAAAGACTGGAAAATGATTGAGAAAAATCAGCTATATCGATATTGACTCTTCTTAACAAATCAAGAATTCCGTTTTCACGATGAAATATCTCATCTAGATGATGAATTTTTTTATTTATATTTTCTTGATTAGCAATAGTTTCAAACTCTCTATTTAACGTATCTTCATCTACACTGTCGAGGTTAGCTTCTTTAAGCTCATTAAATTGATATTCGAAAAAATCTTTTTGCTCTTTTAATTTTTCAGATCTAACTAACAACTCCTCAAAATCTCTCTTAAAACGTGAATATTCTTTAAAAGCAGTAATATAATTTTTAATTAAATTCTGATCCCTTAGGAAACTATCGATAAAACTAAATTTGAATTGATTAGATGAAATATCAGAAATTAAATGCTGACCATTCATTTGGACTAATTCTAGTGAAAGTAATTTTAATACATCTGTATTAACGGGTGTATCATTTACAAAGGATCTCGATTTACCACTAGCATTAATCTCTTTTCTAATGATTAATTCGTCATCTTGGTCTAAATCAAGATTAGATAACATTTTATTTATTCTTTCATTTGATTTAAAAACCCCTTCTATTATAGACTTCTTTTTACTTGAATTTTGGGAGTGGTCGTTTCTTTTACCCATGAGCAAATGGAGCGCAGAAATAATTAATGATTTACCAGAACCGGTTTGGCCTGTAATGATATTAAGACCTGATGAAAAATGGATTTGAATATCTTCTATTAGAGCAAAGTTCTTTACCTTAAGCTGAGATAACATAATTATTTCACCAACTGTAATTCAACTCTACGATTCGCAGCTCTTCCAGTGGGATTATCAGATCCATCAGGAGCTAAATTT
The DNA here is from genome assembly GCA_038134525.1 of Crocinitomicaceae bacterium. GTDB lineage: Bacteria > Bacteroidota > Bacteroidia > Flavobacteriales_D > Parvicellaceae. Next base: position 12,477 of record JAYPVI010000016.1, on the reverse strand, counting down.
TCTGCAACTGGCTGATCTGCACCCATACCATAAGCATGGAGTCGTTTAAATTCAATTCCCCTATTGTATAAATAAGTTTTTACTGCTTCCGCTCTTAACACAGAAAGTAAATTATTGTATCTAACTGATCCAGTATTGTCTGTATGCCCTACGGAATTAACATGCCATTCTGGGTTTGCCTTCAGTTCAACAATAAGTTCATCCAAAACAACTTTTGATGCATCTGATAATTCAGCACTTTCTAGTTTAAAAAATATGTTTTGGTGAAATAAAACGTGTTTATCTTTTTGCTTTTCTTTTATCACCTCTTGTTTTGGCTTTGTCTCTTCCTCTATATTTTCTTCGAATCCAGTGTCCACTTCTTCATGAGACGGATTAAATTTATGAACATCAGATAAGTCTATATTTGTTGGATCATCTAGTTCTGCTAAAGCTAAAATGTCACCATCAACTACTACTCCTTTAGAGATAGTCAATCCATCACTAGTGACTCTTACTACTTTTGTGTACTCAATAACACCCTCTACATCTAATGGAACATCCAAAGTATCAATCGCTGAAAAGTCGTTTAATTCATACATGATTTCGTACTGGTGTCCTGGCCTTAATATAAATAAAAAATTACCGGTAAGTTGGTTTGGTCTATATACTCCATACTTTTCTTCATTTTCATCATAAACAGAAATAATCAAATCTTTGACCACATTATCTACAGAGTCTTTTACAACACCTTTATAAGCTGCAAGATCTTTCTCTTCCTCATTGATAAGATTTATTCTAAATATGTCGTAATTACCAGTTCCTTCATCTCTAAACGAAGAGAAATATGCTCTTTTACCGTTTACAGTTGGAGTGAAAAAGAGATCATCGTCAACTGTATTTACAGGATATCCCATATTTTCAGGCGATGTCCAGGTATAATCATCATTTAAAGTAGATTTAAAAATATCAAAACCGCCCATGACTTTATGCCCTTTAGAAGAAAAATAAAGGGTTTTTCCATCTGGATGTAAATAAGGAGATTCTTCATCGTATTCCGTATTTATAGGTTCTCCCAAGTTTTGAGGCTCGGCCCATTCTCCACTGGGTAATTTTTTCATCATCCAAATGTCTCTACCACCGTAACCACCTTCTCTATCACTTACAAAGAACAGTACATTTCCATATATATCTAGACTAGCATACGTTTCCCAAAATTTAGAATTCACTTTTTGATCTAAAAATTCAGGGTTGTTCCAATGATTACCATCTAACTTGGCTTCATAGATTGCTCTTCCAAGAGGTCCTTGTTTTTGATCATTGTTTACCATGCTTAAAAACATCCGTTGTCCATCTGGTGACAGATAAAGGCATGATGAACTTTCAGTCGTATTAATTAAATCATTTACTAACTCTGGGTCAGTCCAAACCCCCATTTTTTTTCTTGAAATGTAAATATCTTCATAGTATTCACCCTGATCATCTAAAACGTCACTACTACCACCAGGTCTTTTTGATGTAAAGTACATGATATTTTCTTCAGCATTTACTTTTGGTCTGTACTCTGCATATTTTGTGTTGATATGCTTGATGGGTACAATATCAACCTCAACCGGATTTTCAAATAAAGATTTTGCATATTTAGCTTGCCTAATTCTTCTATTATTAGCACGCTTATCCTCCCAGTTGTTTTCAGCTAAAAAATTACTAAAAAACTCAAATTTATCAATGGCCTTATCAAACTCATAGTTGTGATGATAAGATCTTCCTAACAACTCAATGGTAGCTAAAGGCGCTTTTTTCTCTCTATGATTACCTATTCTGTAACCAATTGTCAACCCTTCCATTGCTTTTTCGTAATATGGAATTGCTTCTTTTTCTCTATGAATAATATTCATTAGACAATTACCAATAGAAAAATTCGTATTCGCATTATTTGGCTTTAATTCGTACATTTTCATGAGCAAAGGCAAAGCATTTTCAAAATCATTAACTTCAAGATATTTGAAGGATTCTTTGTATAATTTCTTAAACGATTGTGATGTAAAGGAATTAAAAACAAAAAGCGTTGAAATCATTAAAATTAATCTAGCTCTCATTGAAATAGGTTTTAAGTTTATCCAATATAATTCTGGGACAATTTACAGGTTTTTTCGAGTTTTTATTTAGAAAAACTAAAGATGTTTCCCCAAAATTTATTTTTTCATTTTTTTGATTATACGTTTCATATTTAAAAAAGATTCTGAGTGAGGGCAAATTCATAATGTATGAAACAATAGTAAGTTCTTCATCATAAAAAGCTGGCTTGATGTATTTAATTTGATAATTAGATACTGGGAGTAATATCCCCATTTCTTCTAGATTTTTATAAGAAACTCCCAAACTTCTTAATGATTCTACTCTAGCCACTTCAAAATACTGAGCATAATTTCCATAGTAGCAATAGCCCATTTGGTCAGTTTCTGCATATCTTACTCTCAACTTAACTTCGGATTTATACATAATCGTATTTTTGCATTAATGAAGGTATTAAAAAAAGTATTTACACTATTTCTATTTACATCAATTTGTTTACCATCTTGTGAAAGTTATCGAATAGAAGCCATACAATCCAAAAACAAACTTATTGACTCTACTATTGAATTAAGTGATTTCAACGAAATTCATTTATCAAAATATAAAGATTCATTGGATCAAGAAATGAATGAAGTCCTAAATGAATGCATAATTGACCTTGAAGTGGGATCACCCGAAGGATTACTGGGCAATTTTATTTGTGACTTATCTCTTTTTATGACAAAAAAATATTACAAAACAAACACCAAACCTGACTTTTGTGTATTAAATAACGGTGGATTTCGAACTTCAATGAATAAGGGACCTGTCACAAAAGGTAAAATTTTCGAAATCATGCCCTTTGATAATTATTTAGTGATATTAAAATTAACTGGCCAGCAAATGGAAGAACTTTTAAATTATATAAAAGAGAAATCGAGTATGAGTAATTCAAGAAAATCAGGCGTACCTGTTAGTGGTATAAGGGTGAAGATTACAGATAACAAAATATCGAGATGCATGATTAATAATTTGGAATTTGATAAAAATAAATCTTATCATGTTCTTACCACAGATTATCTAGCCAAAGGAGGAGATAACATGCACTTTTTCAAACACTCTGAGAATCATATGAACACCGGAGTATTGTTAAGAGATGCTATCATTGATTACATTAGTGAAATAAATGAAATCGGATTAAAAATTGAGGCAAAATACGATGGTAGAATTCAAATCAATGAATAGAAGAACCTTTGTTAAAAAGACCACCTTGGGAATGTTGTCAATACCATTAATAACCCATACTTCATGGTCATTGATTTCAGAAAAAAAGAAAAAAATCACCATACTTCACACAAATGACATCCATAGTCATATTGAACCATTTTCTTTAAACAATAAAAAATATCCAGGAATGGGAGGTATGAGAAAATTGGGAAGTCTTATAAACAGCATAAAAACTCAAGAAAGAAATATTTTACTACTAGATTGTGGCGATATTTTTCAAGGGACACCTTATTTTAATAAATTCAAAGGTGAAGTGGAGTTTAAAATCATGAGTAGCTTAGGCTATGATGCTTCAACTATGGGAAACCATGATTTTGACAATGGCATTGAAGGTTTCAACGAGATGTTACCGCATTCAAACTTCCCATTTTTATGCTCAAACTACGATTTTACTAATACTTTGTTGGATGGTAAAACAAAAACACATCTTATAAAAGAAATAGACGGCATAAAAGTGGGATTATTTGGGATTGGTGTTGAGCTAAACGGGCTTGTTGAAAAAAGACTTTTTAAAGAAACTAAATATATAGACCCCATCGAACAGGCGAATTTTTATGCTAAAAAACTTAAAAACAATCATAATTGTGATTTGGTCATTTGCTTGAGTCATTTGGGCTATGAATACAGTTCTGATAAAATTTCGGATTTAATATTAGCAAAGGAGACAGAAAACATTGACATTATACTAGGAGGTCATACACATACATTTTTGGAAGAAGCTACAAAAGTGTATAACAAAAAAAATAAAACCGTTTTGGTTAACCAGGCAGGATGGGGGGCTTTGTCACTAGGAAGAATCGATGTGGAATTCACAAATAATAAAAGCAAAACAGATGAATTAAGTTTATTGAACTTTTCGAAAAAAAACTATGCCAAAATTTGACGTTTTGTACAAGTATTTTTTTTTACAAAAACAATAGTTAAAACGTTTTTTTTTTAACTTTTTTATTAAAATATTTGCTTCGTTATCCACACTAATGTTTAACTTGCTTAACCATAAGGATAATCGCCCCTTTTAAATTAATTTTTAAACTTTTTTTTAAATGAGCAAATCTTTTGAAGTAATTTGGAACAACTGCCTAAATGTTATAAAAGATAACGTATCAATCCAAGCTTACAAGACATGGTTTGAACCAATCAAACCTATTAAACTCAAAAGCAATATCCTAACAATACAAGTACCATCTCAATTTTTTTATGAGTGGCTAGAGGAGCATTACATTGATTTATTGAAAAAAACAATAAGAAAGGAAATTGGTCCTGATGCAAAACTAGAATACAGTATTGTAATGGAAAATAATTCTGGGAATAAAAACCCATACACTATTAAAATACCTACTACCGAAAAAAAAGCCATTCGAAATCCACAAGTGACAATGCCGCTTGATATTGGTAATAATGCGATCAGAAATCCATTTATTATTCCTGGACTTAGAAAAGTTAATGTAGATTCAAACCTTAATCCAAATTACTCATTTGAAAACTTTGTTGAAGGTGATTGCAACAGATTAGCAAGATCTGCTGGTTTTGCTGTTGCTGAGAAACCTGGTGGTACAGCATTCAATCCATTGCTTATTTATGGTGGAGTTGGCTTAGGCAAGACACACTTAGCCCACGCCATTGGGATTGCAATAAAGAACAGATTACCAAATAAAACGGTTTTATACGTTTCGTCCGAGAAATTCACGCATCAATTTATTGATTCTGTTAAAAATAATTCAACTAATGATTTCATTCATTTTTACCAAATGATTGATGTACTGATTATTGATGATGTTCAGTTTTTTTCCGGAAAAGAAAAAACTCAGGATGTTTTCTTCCACATATTCAACCACTTACATCAAACTGGAAAACAACTAGTTTTAACTTCGGATAAAGCACCTGTAGAAATGCAAGGAATGGAACAAAGACTCCTTTCCAGGTTTAAGTGGGGATTATCAGCAGATCTACAAATGGCTGATTTAGAAACAAGAATTGCAATACTGCATAAAAAAATGTATGCTGATGGTATTGAACTACCTAGTGAAGTTGTAGAATACTTAGCCTACAGTATATCTAATAATATTCGTGAGTTAGAAGGTGCTTTGATATCACTTATCGCACAATCATCACTCAATAAAAAATCCATTACATTGGATTTGGCAAAACAGATGATTGATAAATTTGTTAAGAATACTGCTAGAGAGGTTTCCATAGAATATATTCAAAAAGTTGTTTGTGATTATTTTGATTTACCAATTGAATTAATGAAATCTAAAACTAGAAAAAGAGAGGTGGTTCAAGCTAGACAAATAGCTATGTATTTTTCCAAAAAAATGACCAAGTCTTCATTGGCTAATATCGGAATGCATTGCGGAGGCAAAGATCATGCAACTGTCCTTCACGCTTGTAGAACGGTTAATAACTTAGCGGAGACTGACAAACACTTTAGAACTTATCTTGTAGATTTAGAAAAAAAGCTAAGCGTTCAATAATCTGAACAGCATGTCTAGGATTTTAATGGTTTGTTTGGGAAACATTTGTAGATCTCCCCTGGCGCATGGTATATTATCACACAAAGCCTACAAAGAAAATCTACCCATTATAGTTGATTCTGCTGGAACTGGAAATTGGCATGTTGGTTCTCCTCCAGATCCAAGAAGTATTGCAGTAGCAAAAAAGCATGGAATTGATATCAGCAAACAAAGAGCAAGGCAATTTAATACTCGTGATTTTAATGATTTCGATCAAATTTTCGTTATGGACAAATCCAATTTAACAGATGTATTAAGACTAGCATCATCAAAAGAAGATAGCGAAAAAGTAAATCTCATTCTTAAGCAATTAGAAAAACTAGAAAGCCTTTCAGTGCCTGACCCTTATTACGGTGGCGAACAAGGATTTGAACATGTATATAGACTACTAGACAAAGCATGTCAGAAGATAATAGAGAACATAAAAACAAGTTGACTAAAAAGGGAAGTGTTTACTTGATCCCTTTACCAATTACTGCACTTGATGAGTTCGATCACAATTCAAATCCTCAGATTAATATCGATATTATTAATCAACTAAGCTGTTTTGCTGTTGAAAACATTCGAACAGCAAGAAGATTTCTAAAGAAAATAAACAAGGAAATAAACATAGATAAAATTGAATTTATTGAACTCAATAAAAAAACAACGGAAAAAGAATTAGATAATATCACATCCATATTAAAAAAAGGAGAAAATATTGGAGTTATGAGTGAATCAGGATGCCCTGGCATAGCTGATCCTGGTCAAGAAATTTGCAAACGTGCACACCAGAATAACTTCAGGGTGATTCCTCTTATCGGGCCATCATCCATTATCATGGCTTTAATGGCTAGCGGCCTTAATGGTCAACAATTTTCTTTTCATGGTTATTTACCTATTAAAGAAAATGAAATTATTAAAAAAATTAATCAACTTATTAAAATTCCTGGAGCACATATATTTATCGAAACCCCTTACAGAAACACAAAACTTTTACAAATTTTATTAAATAAATTACCTAAACACAAAAGGCTTTGTGTTGCTACGGATATAAACGGAAAATGTGAAAAAATCGTAATGAAGAAAATACACGAAATGAAAGATGTTGAAATAAACCTTAAAAAACAGCCAACAATTTTTATATTTGAATAATCATAAAAAAAATGCTAGATCATTTTACACATAAAGGAGACGTAAAAAGTCCAAATATTATACTTGATCCAAATGGTGTTTTGGAATTTCAGGGAAGATCATTACCAGAAAACGCTAAGGAAATATTCACACCAGTTTTTGAGTGGATGCATAAATACAGTAAAAACCCAGCTCAGACAACCGAAATCAATTTTAAACTAGAGTATTTTAACACCACTTCTTCCAAAATGATTTTTGAAGTACTTAAAATTGCAGAATCATTAATTAAAGATGGACACCAAGTCAATTTAAACTGGCACTACGAAAGAGAAGATCCGGACTTGAAAGACGAAGGAGTTCTTATCTCATCTAATCTTGATGTAGACTTAAATTTTGTTGAAATAGACGAATTTAATTTCGATCATTTCTGAACTATTTTTAAATAAATCTTTAATGGAGTGAATGGAGGTATTTTATTTGTAAATGACCCTCTATTTCCAAAAGCCATTTTTGAAGGTACAATAGCAACAACTGAATCTCCCATATTATACTCATTGACTAGAATCTTAAACCCTTCAAGTAATTGATCGTTTAATGATTTATCATAGTATTCCAATGAATTTGCACTAGTTTGGTATATCAATCTGTCATTTAAGTCCGTAATTGCATATTTAAGCGCAATAAATTGACTTGAAGTATCCGTGTTTTGGAATTGATCATTACTTAACTGCCCTACTTTTACAGCAAATAAATTATCAAAATAAAAAATATCCAAAAACTTCTTTTTCCAATCTTCTTGTGTTTTATTAATAATTAAAACTTCTTTTTCCTTTGCCCTTTTTATAAGTTCATTCTCAAATTCATTTTGATTCAGAGCGTCATGTGAGGAAACAACTTTCATATTAATATGCAAAGAATCCATATTAGATATTGAATTGAATAATACACTCGTATCTTTTTGAAAAAAACAAGTATAAAAATCACTAGACTTTAGCATAAAAGAAACACTATCGCCTACACATAATTTTTTAAATAATGAAGCAAGGTTAGAATTTAATAAAGTATCAAAATAAAATGTATTAATAGATTCTAATCCTTGAAATTCTGATGAAAATACAACCTTATTATTTGATTTGGCGACTATATTTAAATTTAAATACGTTTTTGAATCTAATTGATCGCAATCAGATACTTCATAAAAACGAATAGGGAAGTTTTCATTTAAAAGGATATAGTTGTCTTTATAATCGCTACTGCAACTTAACAAATAAAAAATTACTCCTAGGAAACTAAGTTTTGACATCTACTAGTTTTATAAAATACAACACAGGAGACAGAGGGGGTATTTTTTGTTTATCACCGGCAATTCCGTGTGCTAAATAATGAGGCAAAACAACTAATGCACTATCACCAACTCCTAAGTAAGTAACAACCTCATGCAAACCTGACTCGACAAGAGACTGTTCAACCTTAAAACGAGCCAATCCATTAGAATCGGAATGATAACAACTTGTTTGATAAGGATCAAGGAGTCGAATATCATAAGAAAGTAAAACTTCATCACCTACTGTAGGTGATTTTTGCTTATTATTCAAGGAGTTAATAATCATATAATTAAGTCCGGATGGTGTTGTACTCATTTTCCAACCTTGTCTCTCACAATATTGTTTAATTTGAAAATGTTCATCTTGAATCCAATATTTATTTAAAGAAATTGAGGTTTCTTTATCCAGCTTTTCTGGTTTTTGAACCATAAATGGATTTGATTCTGCTTGCCTACAAGAAAACAAAAAGAAAATAACAAAAGAACTATAAGTTATTGTGACTAATCTTGACAATATTTCTTAAAATTTTCAATTAACTCTAAAGATAGCTTTTCTGAATCCATAAGATGAATTGATCCTCCAGCTGCATTTTCGTGACCTCCGCCATTATAATATTTTTTTGCAAAATCATTCACTTTTATTTTTCCTTTAGAACGAAATGAAAATTTAAAAATGGATTTATCTTCTCTAATAAAAACAGCAACCTCAACACCTTTAATAGAAAGAGCATAATTAACGAACCCCTCAGTATCACCCTTTTTAAAATCAAATGATTGTAATTCATCTGCTGTAAGCAGTAAATAAGCTATGGATAATTCTGTATTCACCACAATTTTTTGTAGTGAATAGCCCAATAAATGAAGTCTTGATATACTATTTTGATCACTTATTCTTTGTTGTATTAATGAATGATCAAAACCGGTCAACATCAAATTAGAAGCAACTTGATGGGTGTAAGATGAAGTAGATGAAAATCTAAATGAACCTGTATCTGTTACCAAACCTGTATAAATTGCTTCTGAGATAGACTCATCTATAAGATGATTATCATTATTTTCTTGTATTAAACGATATATCAATTCACAAGTAGATGAAGCAGCTGAATCAATAAATTCATAGGTACTAAAATGCTCTGGGTAAGTATGGTGATCAATGACAAAAGTGTCTATTTTTCCTTCTTGAATATAATTGCGGAGCACTTCACCACAACGATTTAGGTGATTAAAATCCAAACAACAAACTAAATCTGCTTTATCAAATAATGAAGATAATGTGTGTAAATCAGAATTGACTTCAGAAAATTCTTCCTCTTTTAACAACCAATCATAATAAGATGGAAAAGGATCTGGAAATATGATATGACATTTAATATTTATTTTTTTTAGATATCTAGCTAATGCAACACTTGACCCAATTGAATCTCCATCAGGGCCTTGATGAGAAATTATTAAAACGTATGAACTTGATGTTAATATATTTTTCATATCAAAAAAAAACCCTCATAAGAGGGTTTGAAAATTATCTGTTAAATCCTGTTATGATTCCAGGTTGATGTTCGACTAACAAACCAACGCAGGCGTAGTTACTACCAGACAATCCAGATGACATTTCACCACCACCATCGTCAGGTACATACACTTTAATACTGAGTTTCCTTGTTTGACTAGATTGAAATATGAAATCTTGGCTCATTTCATCTTCTGTATTGTCATATCTAACTACGGGCTCTTTGATATAAACTCTTTTTTTCTCCACACCATCTTCAACTTTTCTAGTTTGTTCCATACCATCTTCATCGTAGTAAATTTCATCTTTAAATTTTGGCTTTTCAACCCAAGTACCTTTTGTAACGTATTCTACAATTTTAAATTGGAATTGACCTTCTAGTTCAGGATGAGAAGGAGAGCATACTGATATTCTGTATTCCATATTCTTGTATACAACTATAGATACCTCAGAAGTGTCACCTTGTTCAAAAGCCCCACTAAAGCTTTGCATGTTTCTAGTAAACCCTAATCTCTTACCTATTGGGCAAAAAGTAACTGTATTATAGCATTCAGACTGATTCTGAGCCAAGGAGCAAACAGGGATAGAAAAAATAATAGATAATAATATGATTAAATTTCTCATTATTTTAAAATTAAATTTATAGTGTTCCATCTACAATAGATGACCTAATATCAGCTATAATAGATTTTAAGTTGTTAAAATCATCTTCAGATAAAGATACAGTTGATCCTCCTCCAAATACTACAACACCATCTTCACTTTCTTCAGAATTAAAATCTGATTCTTCTGAAACAGCAAGACCATTGAACAACTCTTCAACAGGAGCCAATTCAGCAATAATATTATCTAAGTCTTCGTTTTGGATTCTAGATGTGAAAACCAATAAATTTTCAAGAGTTAGACGTTGATCAGCTATTCGTTGTACAACTTCAGAGCTTTCGTTGTAATTTTGACAATTCAAAATGATATTTAAACCTTCAATCCAACCACCAATTACAATCATACCAAGAACATCTCCTCTATCGTTGTTATCTAAATAAGCATAGGCTTTGTAATAGGTTTCATTAGAAAGAGAAAATAAAGAATCTGGATTTGATGCATCAAGGTTTTCCTGGATTCTAGCATAGATAACATCGTTCATCGCATTTTCAATTTCCAATTCATTTGAAAGTGTACGGAGAGTTTCAAATATTGAAGATGCATCTCCAATTTGACCTAAACTGGAAACATAGGCTAAATCAGCAGCATAAATACCGAAATTTAACGCTTTTGCCTTTTTAGAATTAAATGTTTCTACCTTACTTAGATCGTTCAAAATATCTTTGTTGTAGGAAATATCAGCATTTTTCAGCACATTGAATAAATCATTTGGGCTAGGAACTTGATAAAAAATATCATCTATTGGATCATTGGTAACTTCGACCTCTACTTCAGCTATTGCTTCTTCTCCTTGTGCTTCATTTGGTTCTGAACCGGCACATGAAACTAAAAAAGATAGAATCGTAATACTAAATAAATTTAAAATATTGAATTTCATGTTTTGAATTTTAAGTGCTAAGAAAATGAATTTGATCAAAGGAACAAAATTATCTAATATCAAATTTATTTAAGAAGAAGTTTTTCTAACCCCTCAATGTGTTTTTCAAAAGCTTCTTTTCCCATTTTGGTAACTTTATAGGTAGTCATAGGCTTCTTCCCAATGAACTGTTTTTTTACTTCTAAATAATTCATCTTTTCTAAAGATTGAATATGGCTTGCTAAATTCCCATCAGTTACTTCAAGCAAGTCCTTAATTTCTTTATAACTAACCCAGCTATTCACACTTAAAATGGACATTAATCCAAGTCTAACCCTGGACTCAAAAGCTTTATTTAACTGATTAAAGCCTTTCATTCAGCTTTATCGTATTTAAAATGTAAATACCCTCCGAAAAGAATATGTCCCAGGCCAAAACCAATAACCCAGAATAGCAACCCAGCACCCATAAAATAGGAAGCTAAAATACCAAGTACTAATTCAAGGTAACCAAGAATTTCCAATTCTTCATAACTATTTCTGCTCGCTGCAATTAGCCCTAAACCATAAAATATTAAGGTTGCAGGTGCAACTAAACCATACATCTGATGATGAATGAGAAAAAATGAAAATGCTCCACCAGAAAGCAATGGAACAATTAACGATTTAATGGTACGTTGGAAGGTAGGATTAAATAATTTGATCCCCTCTTTCTTCGTTTTACTAGATGCAGTAAGATAAAGAATTACCAATGAAATGATTAAAATCACGCTGGCAATCACCATTAAAAGTTTAATTTTTTGATCCAAATTTTCTTTTGAACCTTCATTATTTACCAATTGACTGTAAGAAATCTCTACATCACTGTAAGAAAAACCAATATCAAAATATATTATACTAGCAGCAATTAAGGTTAGAAGTCCTGTAAAAAAAACAGATAAACCAGACAGATTAGAAAACTTACTTGACTTCTCCATCATATTTCTGATAGAGGCCAACTCTTCTTTAGGGTTAATTTTGTTCATATTGAAGTACTTTGTGTTACAAAGTTAATGATTTTTTGAGATTAGATTTAAACTAGATATTGGATACTTAATCAATTAAAACCTACAATTCGTATAAAATATTTCATGTAGTAAGATGGATTTTGTAAATTAAACTTTATAAACATCAATTTTGAA
>JAYPVI010000015.1:0-58009 GCA_038134525.1 Crocinitomicaceae bacterium | reverse complement strand
CTGAAAAGAAAGGTGTATTGTTGTTAGATTTAAGGGAGTTCTATAGTGAATGATTTACAAAGGTTATAATCATCAAGTTCAATTAGTTTACAATCTATCTTATTCCCTTTTTCATCCCAGCATTTATTATCAGACATATTTTGGTTTGTAATTTCCACTTTTAACTGCCCATTTTTATACCAAGACTTGCCTACACATTTATCTTTAAATGGGTTATTGATATAATTTTTAAGGTTTTTTTTATATTCTAGAAGTAAGGTGTCTAAATTTTTTGATTCATAAACTAAAGTTGCCACATCATCTTTAAAAACTACATCTCTAGAATATTCTCCTTTTTTTTCTCCTGTTTCATAAAATGATTGCATATCATATACAACACCCCAAAGAATATCTAAATCAAAGTATTCTGACCCATCATCTAATCCATTAAGCCAGAGACCATCCATAGAATATTTTAGTTGATCGTTGGCATAATATTCTAAGTTTGAGGATGATACCGTTCCCCAATTGTTATCAGCACCATATATTATTTGCCCATCTGCATAAACACTCATTGAAGAGCCTTTTTCTGAACCAGAATGGAAAGTATCTACTGGAATACCATATTCATAATAACCATAATTATAAAAATAGCCACCAATATATTGTTGCCGCTCTTCATATCGTCCATGTTTTCTTCCATTTTTGTATTCGGTGATTTCTCCTCCAAAACCTACATTATAATAGGGTAAAATAAGATCCCATAGATCCCAAACTTTATCCAAACTGTCTTTATTATAATTGTCATAATTATAGTGGCTGGTAAACTCATAGCATTCAAATAAATAATCATCACAAAAATCTTCAAACCCCACTAAATAACCTGTAAAAGGTTGATCATTGTAAATTAAGTTACTATCAGCATCAAAAGAAGTCATTCTATTATTTTTACCAAAAACCCAAACTTCATCTACTTCACCATTTGATTTATAGTATTTTATTTCCTCTGGACACCCTTCATAGTATTTTACTTCACAATCTACTACACCTTTATTATTCGTCCTATAAACTACACCTGTAAATTCTCTTTCACCCTTTCTAACACAGCCACTTTCACGATCATATATCAGACCAAATCTAACTGCACTATCTCCATTTATTCGAATTAAATTGGTGTCGTTTATTTCCTCTATTTCTTGTACCTCCTCAACCGTAGTTACTATTGTGTCAACTTCCTCAACTACCAATGGAACCGAATCAGCTATAACCTCAACCGTAGTTTCTTCAACAGCGACTTCATCAGAAGCAGAATTGCACCCTACTAAAACAAGAATTATTAAAGCACTTAGGAATACTCTCATACCCAAATATAAAAAACCATTGGATTACATACCTATTTCACAACGAGGGGACTGAAAAGAAAGGCAGATTTAAATCAATATGGGGGTGTTGGTTTTGTGGGGATTCAGCTAGATTTTTTGCCAAAAACTGCCAAATAACTGCCAAATAACTGCCAAATAAGCCCCAAATTTTGGTATATTCACCATTGGAACAATTGTTCTATACTGCTCTTTAATTACCGCCAAAGACCTAGAATACATAAAGCCGCGCATAGCGTGGATTCATCCCTGTAACAACCACATTAACAACCACTTAACAGGGACTGACACTACTCTGCTATTGTAGGTTTGAAGCACAAAAAAAGCCCCAACCAAAGGAAGGGGCATAAGTGACCTCGGCAGGATTCAAACCTGCAACCGCCTGAGCCGTAATCAGGTATTCTATTCAGTTGAACTACGAGGCCAAATACGATACAAAAGTAGGATTATTCTAAATAGTATCCCAAATGAGAAAAAATATTTTAGAGAAATTAAAGCAATAAATTTATTGTAAATGAAGTTTATTTTCCCTCATTAAATGCCTTTACACCCAGGTGAATAAAATTTAATCTAGCTACAGTAAAGACTAAACCTGTCGAAAACATTGTGTTAGCCAAACCATCTGTTTGAGCTTCCATGTAACCTCTATCAAACGCTTCTTGTGCCGAGGAAACCATGTTGTTTTCTTCATTATCTTGTTTGATTACATAATATAAAATTCTTGAACTTAACCATAAAACATCAGAAGCGATAGCAAAACCTCTACAAAATTGAGCTCTTCTAAATTGTTTAAAAGCTATGGGGTGAGCCTCTTTAGTCATTTTTTTAGCTTCCTTAATTTTAATTTTTTCTCCGTTATATTCAACTAGATTCGTATTAACAAATTTCATTTCATCTTGAGCTTGAGAAACTAACTGAAAAGAAATAGAAAGAAAGGCTATTAAAAGTAATTTTTTCATCTCTATAAATTTTTAAAACAATATAAGAAACATTCTAAAATAAAATTCATAGAATAAAATTAATTTATACCGTTTCAAAATCAATCAATGGATCCTCATCCTAAGGAATTATTCATAAAAAAGTGGGTGAATTGATTTTTATAGTTTTAAATTTTTTAGCCATTTTTAATATATGTTATTAGGAGACCACTTAATGAATGTAAACTTATTTTACAAACCTTGGTTGACCTTATCAAGCCGAGCTTCGAGCTAAGGAGAGGCGAAGGTGAGGATCAGTAACAAGAATATTTGTTCATAGCATTAAAGTACAGTTTGTAACCAATGTTTTGGGAAACTGACGTTTAGTTTTTCTCGAACGTTAAATAATCAGTACCACCATTTCCACCACTTATGTCTATAAGTTCAATTTTTGTAGAGGATTGAGAGATAAAATCCCAATCGTCATTTAAATCTTCAAAATCATTGGTTAAGTTGAAATTGATATTAAAGTCCAAATCATCTTGGCTATCGTCATTACTGTTACTATCTGTTACACTCCAAGTTCCGTCATAATTATTAGTTCCATTATTAGCGTTTAAAACTCCTGAACTATTAAAGGTGAAATTGTAACCTTGGAAATGATTAGTTTCATCAGTTCCCGAGTCAATAAAATTAGTTATTCGCCAAGTTCCACTTTGAACATTTGTTTGCACATTAGTTTGAGTACTGTTACTTGGGTTATTGTCATCTTTTTTACAAGAAACGACAAGAAAATGGCTTAATAGACAAGCCAACATTGAAATTCTTAAATTTATGGTGTTCACAATAGTTTATTTTTTTAGTTAACGTTTTTTTACCTGTTTTATTTTGCATAGCGGTCTGGCTAAAAATTCGGGAAGAATACGGGACGAAGTCCTGTTGATCCGAGACGAATTTTGAGGCAAGAACAGAGCTACGAAAATAGTCAAATCCGCCTGACTTTTAGCCTTTATTGAAGCTCGTTTTTTTCTCACAAAAATCTTATAGGAAAATTGTATCTAATCTTGATCGAATTTCCTTTTTGATCTGTTGCAGGCTTCCAATTAGGCATTTTAGAAATCAAACGAATTGCTTCTTCGTCTAGTAAAGGATGTAAACTTTGTTTGATTTGAATTGAATCAATTGGGATTTCACCAGTTTCTGTAATCAGAAAGGAAACATATACTATCCCTTTGATACCACTGTCCTTTAGTTCATTAGGGTATTTAGTCTTTTTACTCAAATACGTAAACAATCCAATATCTCCACCTGGGAATTCAGGATATGTAAATGATTTACTTGTATCACTTTCTAGGTGTTCTATTATGGTTTCATTTGATTCAGTTCTATTGATCACTTCATTGGTTACTTGTCCAATCATATTGAGTTGAAGTCCAAAAATTAAGGTGGTGATGATAAATACGAGTTTCATGATTTTTTAATCACAGACATGATCAGTGTATCGTGGCGTAGCTGGGTTTAGCAGCTATAAACATCATACACATTGTTAGTGGCTGACTTTTATTCAACCTCTGAATCATTTAATCCATCAATCAGGTCGTCAATTTGGCTAATAATCTGCCTTCGTTTAAGCCTTGCCTTTTCTATAGTTTCTTCAGTGCTTTTTGAATTCGATATTTGATTATTATAATAGTCAACAAGAGTTCTCATAGCATTCATTTTAGCACTCAAATGAGTTTGTTCCACTTGTTTTATCAAAACATCTTGTGCTTTCTTTTGAAGCTTAGAACTTTTCTCAAGTTCTTTCCTGTTTAAAACAATTTCTTCTCGATTTTGCTTGATTTCCTCACGTTGTAGAATTATTGTATAAATCAAAACTGCAAAAGCAAGGGCAGAAAATAGTGCATTTACAGCACCAAATAAATCTCCAAAAGTTCCTCTATCAGACCATTCGGAGAGAAATATCATAATCAAAAGTGCTGATAATCCCCAAATTAGGACAACCATTAGAATCAATTTGATTAATAAATGATTTTTAGAATTATCTTTTTCCATTATTATTAAATCTGCTTGCAGCTAACGTTACGACTAAAGGTAGTTGGAAATTAGCTTTAACCATTGTTGTGCCCAGTTTTTATCCCTATTATTCTCTTAAAATTTTTTCCATTTTACGTCCTTTAGCTAATTCATCTACCAACTTATCCAGATATCTGACTTGTTTGGTTAATGGGTTATCAATCTCCTCAATTCGATATCCACATATTAAACCTTTAATCAAATGTGCTTTTGGATTTAGTCTAGCTCTCTTGAAGAAGATTTCAAAAGTTACTTTTTCATTGACCAAATCTTGTAATTTACCTTCATCAAATCCTGTCAACCATTCGATTACTTTATTAAGTTCCTTTTTTGTTCTTCCTTTTTTCTCTGCTTTTTTAATGTAATATGGGTAAACTGATGCAAATGTCATTTTTGCTATTCGTTCATTATGTTCAGCAGTTACTTTCAATTAATTAATTTTTATTGTGCACAACGTTTTATGGTATGGTGTCGTGCGGGAGTTCTAAGCGATTTCCTATCAGTTTACACCGACTTTTTTTACGAGCTACAAAAGCTTGAAAACCTATGAAACCCGCATGCACTATACCATGTATTAGTGGCTGTTAAGTCTTTCAATCATAATGCCTTTAATCGTTTTGATGTCTTCAGGTAATTTTCCATCGTCATTAATTATTACGGAATATCCATCATCCAGTAATTCGGTAATCTTATTTCTGTCAGGAATGTTTTGGTAAACAGTCAAGCTGGTGTAAAACATTGCTTCAATTGGTCTATCATAATTGAACAATATTCCATTGGTAATTTTTTTTTCATTGAGTTTTCGTAAGTCGATTGCCCAATCAGGATTTCTGTTGTTTTGTTGAAATGGTTTTACTCTTTCAATCATATAGCGAATTGGCAATGCAATTAATAAAATTAAAACCAAATTATACATCCATTTTTGCTTATGTTTTTTTTTGTAATTATTGAGCATAAAGAAAAATTCAGCAGTCATTATAAACAATGCAGGTGAAATGAAAAGAATGTAAGCTTGCATTTTTGTTTTTGCGATTGAAAAAAATAGAAGTGGAACTAAAACCCAGATAATAATTACCAATCGTTTCTTGTCTTTAATGTTATTTATATACTTCCATAGAAACCAGATCAATGGTAGATAAATTAACTCGCCATAGTTTATTCTGATTTTGTCAATGAAATAATAAAAAGGTCCAGTCTGTTCATCAAGAACTTCAGTGATGTGTTTGAAATTGAAACTCGCTTCCCAAGTTGCTTCATTAGTAAATACTTTGTATATGTAAAGTTGCCAAGGTAGAAAAATAAAAATGCAAGTCGTCAATAAAATGATGAGTTGAAAGATAGTTTCTTTTGTCTTAAATTTTCTTAAGTCTATTACAATCAAAAGCCAGATTGGAACAACAATTAATGCAGGTAACCACTTGGATAAAATCGCTGCCCCAATACTTACTCCAGCAAGAATATTGAAAATCGTTTTCTGTTTCTTAGTGAACATGATACTGAAAACAATTGCTAACTCAACGAAGAACAAAAAGAAAATGTCAATGTGGTCTGTCGCTACTCTGCCAGCAGTCAATTCTATTATCAAACCATTTATAGAAAAAAAGAAAGCAGTGAGGTAGCCTATTTTTTTATTGAATAAATAACTACCAATAAAAAATGAAAGCCAAATTCCGATTGTCGTTAAAATGATTGAAGGAAGTCGTAATGCAATTTCATTTATTCCAAACAGCCACAAACTTGCGGACATTGTCCAAAGCGGTAAAGGTTGTTTATGAACCCAAATATGATTTCCTGACCAATTCTTATAGTCGTAAGGTAATATTGGATTGTCGTAAAGTGTCGGTGCTAATGGATGATTAATAAGATTTTTCGCGACAAGAGCATGGTAACGTTCATCCCAAGCATGAAGAAAAAAGTCAGAGGAAGTGTAAATTCGAAGTGCAAAACCGCAAACCATTAGTAAAAGAACTGCAATTGTAAAGTTGTTTCTTGAATAATGTCTCCATGAGAAATAGTATCCTATCGCACATAAAATGATTGTCGGTATCGAATAAAGTAAATCGTTCATTTAGTTCTTTTTAATAGCTGCTAACGTAACGATAAACGTATTACGTTTATTCTTGTTATGTGTGAAGTTATAAAATATCCATGTTATCTGAAGGATTTTTAATGTTTTTAATATGTGTAGTAGAAACATGCGTATAGATCTGGGTGGTTTGGATATTACTATGTCCTAAAATTTGCTGAATAAATCGAATGTCGGTGCCATTTTCCAGAAGGTGAGTAGCAAAGCTATGTCTTAAGGTATGAGGAGTTACATTTTTATAAATGCCAGCTCTTCTACAGGTAGCTTTAATCATTTTTTGAATACTTGTGCTCGAATATTTACCTCCATTCATTCCATTGATTAAATAAATTTTAGGGTTATAGCATGCTAAATATTGCTCAATCAACTGTTGAATTTGAGGAGTTAATTGCACTTGCCTGTCTTTATTGCTTTTCGAATGCCTTATCCAAATAATCATTCTTTTAGTGTCTATGTCCCTAATTCTCATATTAATCATTTCTGAGACCCTTAATCCGCAAGAATATATAATGGCAAGTATAGTTCTATGTTTTAAATTGTAAGAGTAATGGAATAGATTTTGTACTTCTTCATTGCTCAGTACTGTTGGTAGTTTTTTGTCTTTGATGGGTCGATCTAGATAATAGAATTCACGTTCTCTTTCTAAGTATTTCTCATAATAGAATTTAATGGCATTGATGTGTTGGTTTTGAGAACTTTTCGAATAACCTTTATGAATTAGAGATTCAAGATAATTTAGAATATCCTTTTTATTCAATTGGGTAGTGTCTTCATCTTTAAAATGCATAAAAAAAGCATTCAAGCAGGCTAAATAAGTATTTACGGTATTGGGACTGTATCTTTTAATGATTAGCTTCTGTTTGATGGGTTGTAATTTTTTCATTTTTCAAACATCATTGAGAATGGCATACATAGTCGGTATTAAAACATTTATATACGTTTTTTGTCGGATATACGCATTTTAAAACACCTATTGTTACTCGTTTTTATGAAAATGGAAATAAAATCAATCAATAGATCAACACCCTGAGGAATTATTCTTAAAAAAGTGGGTTTATGAGTTAACAATGTTCCAAAAGAGTTTATTCTCAAGCCTTTGAAAATGACATCAATAGATAACGTATTTAATTGATTGGAATTAAACTATCCCTAACCTATTTCAGATCTTAATTAAGTAGCTAAAAGCGAGATTGAAAATATGGAGATATAGAAAAGCAAAGAATTAAAACTGGAGGTAGATCATAGAGTGAATCTACATACTTGAAATAACTAAAAAACTTGGAGATAAAAAGACTTCAGTTCTTTATCTAGATTTTTAGCCTTGTTTTCAGTTAGAGAATCTAAAAAATGCCAAAATTGAGTACTGTGATTTTTAACTTTCGTATGAGCCAACTCATGCAATATTACATAATCAATTAAATAGTCCGGTAAACGCATGAGCTGCAGAGAAAGGTTGATGTTATTTTCACTCGAACAACTCCCCCAACGGGTTTTAGCATTATTAATTTTTACTTTCTTGTATACTAACCCGTATGCTTTTGCAAGTTCTTCTACTCTATTCGGTAGGTGTAATTTAGCCTCTAACCTATATGTTTTTTCAATGGCATTTACGATAAAGTTCTGAACATCACTTTTTAAGATGTTTTTATTTTCTGGTATTTTTATAACTAGTTGATTTTCATTATAATTATAGCTAATTATATCTATTTTAGATTTAACTAAATTTACTCTGCGGTATTTCGTTTTAAATGGCGTATCCCAGTTAAATACAGTTTGCTTGTTTTCAAACAGTTTCATTTGAGCAGCATGCTTTTCTATCCAATGTTTTCTTAAAAAAACAAATTGTTTGGCTTGGCGAAAAGAGGCTAGTCGGGGAACAGCAACTCGTACCCCTTTAAATGGCCTGATACTAATGTTTATATTTTTGGCTTTTTTACTTCTGTAAAGTGTAACAGGAATTCCATCTAAATTGATTTTCTCTTCTGAAGGCATAAACCACTATAAATGAAGGCCACACTCCGTCTTAGGACTGTTATTCCAACGCCCCTCTCTGCCCTTTCCTGGGACGGTACAATGTTCACATCCTATGGAAAAATATCCTTTTGAAATGAGTGGGTGAAAAGGTAAATGATGGTCTTTGATGAAATTCTCTCTTTCATCTTGCGTAACATCTAGGAGTGGATAAAACTTAATCATCCCATTTCTTTCTTCAAACACATCCAACGTAGAACGATTATCACTTTGCCAACGCATTAACCCTGATACCCATACAGTATATTTTTCTTTAATTTTCTCTAATGGTTCTACTTTATTAATGGAACAACACAAGTCTGGATCCTTTGTCCAAGTTTTATCCTCTGTAGTAAATATATGCTTCCATTCTTCTGCTGTGACATGTTCAACATTTAAATCATATAACTTTATGAGATAGTCTTTGTAAATTAAGGTCTCCTTGAAGTGATATCCTGTATCTATAAAGTATATTAATTGTTCTTTTTTTACATCAGAAAAGAATTTCAACAACATAGCAGAAGTGGCGGCAAAAGAGGATGTTAACATGATGTCTGAAACATCAAAATCATCATACAATGCTTCTATTCGATCATGAACCTGAAGTAAACGATACTTTTTATTAAGCTCAACTAATTTTTCAGAAATGGTATGGTTAAATGCTAATTTTTGATTAGTTGACATATTTATCCAGCTCGTTTTCTATAAAATCACTAATATCACTCATTCTCCTCCTATCACTTGGATGGGTACTAATTATTTCAGGAACAATAGCACCTTGAGAAGACATCTTTTCCCAAAATAGAATAGCTTCGTTAGGATCGTAACCAGCTAACTTCATAAAAACCAATCCCATTTTGTCTGATTCGGTCTCATGAACTCTGCTAAACTTTAACATTCCGAGCTGAGTTGAACCCATAAATACCATATTAAAAATGGAGTTAGCTTCTTCATTTTCTCTATTATTTAATCCTGATAAATCATGTATACCAGCTAATGCTAATTGTTGGCTCATTCGTTCATTACCATGCTTTGCAATGGCATGTGCTACTTCATGTCCCATTACTGCTGCAAGTTGATCATCATTATCAGCCAGGTCAATTAAACCAGTGTAAAAACACACTTTTCCTCCTGGCATACACCAAGCATTTAAGGTGGGGTCATCAACAGTTTTAAATTCCCACTGAAAACCCTCTACACGATGGCTATAACCATTCTCATTTAAAAACTGAATAGCTGCATTTTTTATTTTATTTCCAATTACAGCAATTCGCTTTGCTCTTTGATCAACTAAAGTCAATAATTTAACACTATCCATAAAATTGGCATATTGACTAGTAGCCATATCAATCAAGGTAGATTCATTTAATAAGTGCATTTGCCTTCTATTAGAAATAGGCACTTTAGAACATGAAATAAATAAGGATATAGCAAATATTACTATAGCTATACGCATTTAAAGGATTTTAGCACTCAGCCCAGCATCAAGCAACGCAGAACAGATGGGTTTTAATTTTAAAAAATCTCCTCTTTTTATCATACACTTTCCATTATTGTGCACTATCCAAGCACACTGCTCGGCTTGAATAAAGTCATGATCACAATATTTACATAGCATATTGATAACATGTTCGAAAGTGTTTACCTCATCATTGTACAAAAGTAATTCGCTTTGCTCTAAAGCAATTTCTTTTTCAATAATTTCATCTTGATATTGATGATCTAAGCTCATTCATAACAAACATATTAAATTATCTGAATTATTTAAAAGAATTTAAAACTTTATCTAGCGTTGTTGGGACACCATCTTTAAACACGACAATTTTAGCTTCGTTAATATTCTGCATTCTACATGCATTTTGATCAGTAATAGCCTCGTCATAAGAATTGCGACTCTTTGACAAATAGACTGTTTTTCCACCCTCTTTATATGACTTAATCTCCAATTCTCTTAAATTATCAAAAGCATTGGAGATTTCAAGAGGAAGGTCATTATCAAAACTTCCCAGGCTTATCTTAAATTCATAGTTAAATGCAAAATCATCTCTATTAGACTTCATCACAACAACGTCTCTTAAACCTGCAGAATTAGCCGTTTTTTGAGCCTCAATTGCTTCGGCTTTAGTATTGTATTTTTTACTAAAGAATTGTTTTCCATCTTTTCTAATTCTTGATCGAATATTTAAAGTTCGAAGATTTAGAAAAGATTGTGCTATTGAATTTGAAGTTGAATCATCAAAAGTTCCAAAATCTAAATAATAAAATTCAGGATTTTGGTATTCAACAACCCTGTTTGGATTAGATGAGGTAGCTTGATCTAGTGAAATTATTCTTCCATTGTTGTAGGCAATTATAAAAGCATCAACTATACCCTGATCAATTAAAGACGCTTTTTTTCTAGCTGCATCTTCAACAGAATTAAATATTCCCGTAGAATATTTATACAAACCATTTAATTGATTTACTACTAATGGTGATACATTTAATTCATTGTCTTTGGTAAGAGGCTTAGAAAACGCACCTACTTGAACAGAGAAAAAGACTCCCTCTACCGTATTAGCAGAAGTAGCAGTTGCTAAATTGTCCTCTAAGGAAGTTGAATTGACTTTGTTAGAGATTACAGGCTTTTTCGTATTGTTTTCAACAATAGGTGATGAAACTACTTCTAAGGTAGACTCCAGATTTCTAGCTTCAGCTAATGTAATTCGTTTTCCATTATTAATAGCAACTACAAAAGCATCTCTATATCCTAAACCTCTAACCTGATTTTTTGCATTATTAGCCACATTATAAGAAGTAAAATATCCCACCCTATATCTCGTAATGTCATCTCTTACTTTTTCGGCAGTAATAGGAGCAAAACCTTTAAATAAATCTTGTGGTATCGGATTTCTAAAAGCGCCTACTTGAACCTTATAGATTAATCCATCAGGTAGTTTTGGATTAACAGGTATGGGATTATCCTTGCTGTAAACAGAAACTTCCTCTGCAGTGAACTGAATGATGTCAGATGTAACTTTTGACGGAGGCACATAAGTGTTTGATGTAATTTCCCCTTTCGCTGGCACTACATTAACAATTGGAGAGGTATCTTCCTTTGTTATTTTATCTATATTATTTGATTCAACTTCCTTATTGGGTGGCAACTCTTTGGCAATTTGATCAATTAATTCATCAGCTTTTCCTGAAATAGCTAATGCCCTAACCTGTGTTGCTGATGTAGAGTCTAAACTTGATAGGATAATTGCTTGCTCGTCCTCTTTAGTTCTAATTTCTCCATCTAGGGAATCAATAGAAATAATTAAGGCATCAGCCATGACTTTTTTCTTCTTTGCTTCTCTTCGGAATTCACCCATATCTGCCAATAAATCTGCTCTTTTAATGGGATTTTTCTCTGTTTTGGCTTGCTGTTCAAGAGCATCAGCCTTAGCATCCAATTGCCTACTCATATTTTGATAAGCCTTTTGCTCAGTTGTTTTTTTGGATTTTTCAACTTCAAGGTTATTTAATGATTTTTGTTTTTCATTGTAAGATTTAAACTCTTCCGTTCCAGCAACATATGAAATATCTTCATTTCCAATATTTTCTGCAATTGCAACATCTTTAACCATTGCCTCCTCAAGTGTTTTATACTTCTTAGCTTTTGAAGCAAAATCATCGGCCTTAATTTGCTCTTCTCTGGCTAATTGATCATACTGATCAGCTTGAACTAACGCTTTTGCTCTTTCCTTTTTTGACATGGATTCAGACTCATTTCTAAGTTGTGTTGATTTATTTCGATAATCCGTTGCTGTATTTATTGAAACATTAGATAATGCTTCAAGCTGTTCAGACTGTTTTTTATTACCCCCTTGAACTGTTTTTGCCAGTGTTAACTTATCATCTGAAAAGTTCTCTACAATGGCATCACTATATAATTTATTGGACTTTTGGTAATATCCTATTGCCGTATTTTCTGAAGAGGTAGCCTGTTCAAGGAGTTTTGCTCTTTTAACCGGATCTTTTTCTTTGTCAGCATCTTCCCTTAATAATTTAGCCTTTATGGCTAATTGATCAGCAGCATTCTGAAAAGTTTCTGCCTGATTATAATTAAAGTTATCGTCAGAAACTAAAGAAGCTTGTTGTTTTGAGGCATTCGTTTCTTCATTTAACTTATTCATTTCTGCCTGATTCACTTGCGCTAAATCATCAGCTATTTTTAACTGAGATTTGGCTTTTTTCTTTTCTATCTTATAAATTTTCTTTTCAACTTTTTGAACTAATTTATCATCAACAAGATCTGCTTTTTGCATTTCAAGGGTTTGCTGCTGATTTCTTAATTGATCTACTTTATCTAAAGACTTCTGATTTTTTTCCACTAAAGCTCTAGATGATGGATCAGTTATATTTGACGAATTTACAGTTGGATTATCGTCAGCTACAGCAGCTACTTCGAAGTTTTCTGGCTCTTTGTTTGGGTCAAAAGATTCACCATTAATCTTCTGAGGCTTTACTTTTGGCGGATCAGTTGAAACAGGTATAGTAATGGGTGATTTTTCAATCAAATCAGCTGTTTCTTCTTGTTCCTTAATGATTTGATTTTCAGTTGGCACATTGGATTCCTTTTCCTCTTCTATTAAGGTTTCAGATGGATATTTTTCTTTAACATCACTTAATAAATTATTAGCAGTTTGCTGATCATCAATGGCTACCATTTCTACCTGATGCGCTTGCTTTAACAGATTATCTTTTTCGTTGGGTGAAGTTCGTGGGTCATTTGCTTTTTCACGTAATGATTCTGCCTTGTCTTTCTGCTTTTTAGCAGATTCCATGTAAAAAACTGCGCTTAAATAATCTTCATCTGACTTTGCATCTTCTGATAAGTTATTAGTCGCTTCATCAAAAACTTGATCATTGTACTCTATCTCTTTCTTATTGATGTCTTCGTAAGCCCTTACTACCTCATTTTCTTTCCTTTCAAGCTCATCTGATTTTTGACTTATTTGCTCCTTAATGGATTCTATTTTATTTGGATTTGTGGTCTCTTTCAATTCCTCTTCAAGTGAGGAAATTTCTGATTTTAAATCGACCATCTCTTCTTTATTCTGTTCTAATTTTAAAGATGACTGTTGGGAGTTTTCATTATTGTAACTGATTAAATTTTGTGAAACATCCTCATAATCGTTTGCTTCGGTAGTTGTGCTTTCAAGTGCAGCGCTTACTTCATTGTATTCTTCAACATTATTTTCTTCAACCAAATCTGTAATAATAGTCTCCTCAGTTTGATTGGATAACTCATCATTAGAATTATCTAAATCAATATTCACCTCATTGTTTGGTTTAGCAGGAACAGATGACAACAATTCTTCATTTTTAACAATGTATTCAGAACTGATCTGACTATTTAAACTCTCAACAGAAGCCACATCAACATCCTCTTTTACTTCAATATCATTGTACTCGTTAGATAATTGAATTGACTCCATCAAATCTGCCTCATTTACCAAATCCTTTCTTTCCCTTTCCGAATTCTCGTATAAACTAAATTGCTCTTCAACCAATAATTCTGTTTCTTTCACTTTTTCTTCGAGATCAGCTATGTTTTGCTCAAGCCTAACTTTATCTTTTTTCTTTTTAGCAAACTTAATTGCTTCTTTGTCTTTGTCAATTTGATAAATCATACTCTCTTGATCTGCCCTAAGTGACTCTGCTTCAGATAAGTAACCATTAGCTTCTTTTTCTTTCTTTTTAGCCTCATCTTGTAAATTTTCAATAGGAGAATTCACCTTTTGATTATCAAGAGCATTTAATTGATCTGATAAAACTGCTATATCTGTTCCATCCTCTTTAGCTTTTAATAATTCTTTATTCAACACATTTAAATTATCAACTTCCGATTTCTTCTGTTCCAAAGAAGCATCGTACCTAGATGCAATTTGAAGACTTTGATTGGCCTCATTTAGTAAAATTTGAGATTGATCCTGCATAGTTTTAGCAACCCTCAATAAGCTATCTTTTTTATCTAATTCTGTTGAATTAGCCTCTTCAATTAATCGATCTGCTTCTTTAGCTTTTTTAGAGGCTTCTATCGTCTTATGTTCGGCAATAGATTTAGATTTGTTACTGAGCATCTTAATCTCATCCATTTCATCTTTTTTCTTTGATAAATTTTGCTGGTTTACAGCAAGTAATTCATCAACACTAGAATCAATTAACTTATTTGAATCAACAATTGATTCCTCAATAACAGTTTCTACAGGATTAAGCACACTGTCTGGAATTTCATCAATATTCACTTCTGGATCGGCCATTTCTTTGACTACAGTGGCTAAAATGGCAGCTTCATTAGCTACTTCCTGATCAAATTCATTTAGGATAACTAATGTTTCAATTCCATTTTTATTAACTAACTCTATTTCTTGTTTTAGCGCCTTTAAGCCATCTTGAGGCGGTACATTAACTAGACCTGCATGTATTTTTTCACTGAGTGGTGTTTCAACTATGAATTTATACTTCCCAGAACTAGGAAGTAAAATGGTGTAATTTCGATCATCATTAACCGTGTAAACACCAATTAATTTATTGTTAGCCACATGCTGAACTTTTATAACTGCCTTAAAGTCACTATCATTTATTAAATTTTTAAAGACACCAGCTAAAACTACATTCTGTATTGGTAACAACTTTACCTTTACGTTATAAACATCTATTTTTCCACCATCAGATGCTCTTTTAGAAGAAAAAAAAGCATTTTCATTATTATCATCTACAACATAAAGAATGTCATCATCAGTAGAATTAATTTTGTAATCCAAATTGGAAACGGGGCCAAAATTATTACTAACAAAATCATAACTACACCTGAAAATATCGTACCCCCCCATTGAATTATGGCCTTTTGATGAAAAGTAAAATGTTTTTCCATCAGGTTGCAAGTATGGGAAATTATCATCATAGGGTGTGTTAATGCTTTCGGGTAGTTTTGTAGGTTCAGACCAATCACCAGTAGCTAATCTTTTGACCATATAAAGGTCTAATCCCGTTTTTCCGTCTTTTCCATAACTTGAAAAAAACAACTTATCTTGTCCTATTGGAGGAAAATAAATGATTGATTTATAATCCACTTTTTGATCAAATTTGGATTGAAATAAATCGGTTGTCAAAATCCTTCCTCCTATTTTATCCAAATTATAACTATATTGAAATTTATCTTCAGCAGTAGAGGTTTTCTCAACTACAATCAAGTTTGACATGTTGCTCATTAAGGCTTGACCATTTTTACACATGGTCATATACATATTCAGATTCAAAGAAGTAGCTTGTTTTTCATCTGCTAAATTTTGGTATTTTTCATAAAGAGTTAACGCATCAGAAAACAGGTAATTTAAATGTTGAGCTCTCGCTAAATAAAAATAGGCTTGAGGGTCAACATTTTTATCTTTTAGCGCTTTACGTAAGTAACCAATTGCTTTGGTCTTATCTGCATATTTATATAAAGCACAAACTCCATATTTGAAATTAAATTCTGAGTTATTTTTTGTACTTAAAAAATGAAGCATGTGCGGTTCTGCTTCAATAAATGACTTTTCATTAAATAATTCATTCGCATGTTTTAACCTATCTTCTTCACTAGAAAAATCTTGTGCTAGATATGAAAAGCTAATTAGAAAGCATAAAAGAGCAATATTGCATTTCAGATTATTCAATGTTTTTTGACTTTTTTAGCTTTATGGACATCTTATTTTCAGTTCCAGCCAATAAACGTTCAATATTTTTTTTATGCGTTAAGATCACCAAAATAGAAATAGAGATAGAAAAATAAATTAGTGAAGGGCTATTCGACTTAAGAACAAATATGGTAAATATTGGGAAGAAAAAAGCAGCAGTTATGGCACCAAAAGACACAAAGTTTGTCAATAGAAAAATAACAAGAAAAATAATCACACAACCAATTGCTGCATGAAAATTAATAGCCAAAATAATACCCATTAAAGTAGCCACACCCTTACCTCCTTGAAATTGTTCATAAACTGGAAACACATGACCTAAAACGGCACTAATTCCTACTGCTAATTGCATATTAATAAAAGCATCTTGGCTCAATGTTGTGGAAAAAAAATAAGTAGTAATCAATTTAACAGATACCCAACCTTTTAGTATGTCCATAAATAATACACAGAAACCCGCCAACTTTCCGATTACTCTAAAGGTATTTGTTGCACCGGCATTATTACTGCCATAATCTCTTACATCTACTCCAAAAAACCACTTACTAATCCAAATAGCAGATGGAATAGAACCTACCAAGTAAGCAAAGAGCACAGCTAAAATATTATTGAATTCAAAAATTTCCTGCATACTAATCCATATAAGAAGCCTTAAAAGGAGCAACTAATTTAGGTGTACCTAACATAAACTGAAAGTCTTCTTGGTCTTTTTCCCCTTTAAACTTGGTTTCATCTTTTTTAGTTTCAGTAATAATAGTGTTAAACTCCTCATTTGAGCTATAAACTTGCATCAGCCCTCTCTTATAATTAAAGTAATAATAATTCTTATCATCCAACTGTAAATAGATTGTAATATCATTACCAGTCATTTTCTTAGAAACTACTATTTTTCCTTTTACGTATTTCATTACCTGCCTTTTATTGATATTAGCAATACCTAAGTCACCGTATGAAACAAACGCTTTTTTGTTTGGATCCCACCTAAAACGTACATCACCAAAATAAAAAGGTGCTTCTAGTTTTTCCGGATATTTCTTAATTTTTCCATTAATCGTTAATTCTGAAACCATTTTATCAGCTTCTTCTGTTCCTACTAACTCCCTAAGTGCCTTTTCGTAGTATGAGTTTGATGCATCAATTGGTCTTAAATTAGGAAATTCTAAAATGGTTTTACTTAATTTATCCAATGCTTGTTCACTAAATGGAAAACGAATTATGGTTGAAGTCTTTAAATCAGTAGACCAATTATTTGGATTAAATTTAATTTCCCCTACAGGTTCTAAAACTAATTGATCTAGATCAACTCCTAATTCAAAAGCGCCATCAGCTATGACTCTACAACTTTCCGTATTTATTGAGGAATAGAAACCGGGTAGCTTATATTCTGTTAACTTATCCTTATTAGATAATTGGTATTCCTTCCGTTGATCATTGTAAGTTAAATAACCTGTAGCATTTAGTATAGATAAATGGCTAGGATTTGACTTCTTTCCAAGAAATGAACCATATAGAGAAATGGAATCTGTTGTATTGAACACCATTCCAGAATAAATTCTATCAGGATCATCATCACTACTTACCGTATCTTTAACAATGGGTATAAGGATGTTTTTAGGATCAATATTAGCCGTAAACTCAACCCATTCTTGAGGAGTTTTTTTGCAATTATGATTAATTTTTGTCACACCACTAAACTCCAAATTGGGGTTAGTTGAAGCTAGATGAACCTCTCCATAAAAGTCATATTTAGGACTGAGCTTAAAATTCTTGTCTTGATCAATAGTAGCTGTACCAAACGTTTGATCTGTTGTGTCAGGTTGTAATTTTGAAAAATAGATACTTTGAACCTGTTCATTTTCATCTATAAAATCATAAGTTCCTGAAGCCACATAATCATGTCTCGTGTTTACTTCAATCTCAGCATCATATATTTTATAATATTTTGAAACATCATTAGTATATAAAACAGCATTTTTAAGTGTTTCCATTCTGGCTTTACGCCTAATCACTATTTTCCCACTATCGGGCACAATACGTGTATCAGCAATCTTCACAAATGGGATTTTCGTACAAGTAATTTTTTTTCTTTTTACATCAAATCTTGCTTTAGGGGATCCAAAATTTAATGAATCTTGATCAGGATGAATAGAATAAAAATTTGAAACAGCCAGATCTAAATCAGTATCAATGTTTATATCAGCACTAGCTTGTTTACTGTTTTGCATTTCTAAATCATCATTATCCATGTACCAATTGAATTGATCCATATAGCATATGTATTGATTCTCTGGAAAAGTAACGAATGCCTCTCCTGAATTAGACTTAAACTCTCCGATTCTTTCGGTAAAATCAATTCTTGAATTTAGGTTTTGTGTCTTAAATGACAACTCATCCAAGCTCTGGTCTTCAGAAATAAGCCTAAACTCTGCTGTATCTGCTAAAATAGCATCAGTTTCATACGTATACTCATATGATTG
Source organism: Crocinitomicaceae bacterium (assembly GCA_038134525.1). Classification (GTDB taxonomy): domain Bacteria; phylum Bacteroidota; class Bacteroidia; order Flavobacteriales_D; family Parvicellaceae. The sequence continues at coordinate 39,379 of JAYPVI010000015.1, read as the reverse complement.
AACTTCTCCCTTACCAAATCGCATTATACCATTCCCTTTCAACCCTTCGTAGTTCAACGTTAATTCTCCAATTAAATCGGCATCATTATTGTCAAAAAACACAAATTTTTCTTCGATTGACTTAGCCTTGAAAAGTTTATCATCAGGGAAATAAGAAATCCTACAATCCTTACCAATAACTTTCGGAATTTGTGGATCTTGTTCTTGCTTTGTGTTTTCGTAAGTATGTGCTATAGCCCCGACTGAATCAGGATAAAAAGTGATGTCATCAGACATTGCTGTTGAGGTGTAAAAATCAATGGAACCAGAACCTTTTAATCCTTCGTTTGATAATCTGATCTCATTATCATAATTAGCCATTTGACCATAAATATTAAATCCATTTTCAGGTGTTTTACGAATAAAACCCAATGAATAGTCTTTTTGGATACAAAGCTCTTCTTCAAAATCTGGAAATATTCCACCAGATTTAAACAAACCATTTAATGATAAGCCTTGATTTGCAAAGTTATCCAAGCTATCCATCATGAAGGGTTCAACAATAAACATAAATGTATCCCTAGAGTATAATCCTCTTTGTATGGATGGATCGTCATAATAAACAAACGACTTAGTATTGGAGAAAAACTTAGGATAATCATGTTTTGAAGTATCCACTCCAGATTTATTTAGCGAGTCATCAACTTGGATATAGCCTACTAATGATTCCAATATTGAAGGTGACTGCACCAATTGTCCCTTTCTTTTGCCCTCCTTGTAATCAGCCCATATTAACATTGAATCACATCTAGTCATATTAAGCTTAAATTCATCGTATAAAAAGGAAAATCCACTTCCAAAATATTGAGTCTTCCCCGCAGTAATAAGACCATCAAAATTCATATCTCTGTTCTTTTTAACTCTAATTTGATTTCCTACTGGCTTAATCCAAACCTTGTTAGCAGAACTTAATAAAACACGATCAATTCCATTGATATTTAAATCATAAGAAGACAAGCTTAAACTGGCATTATTTTTAGCATTTGAGGAAATAATGAGCACATCATAATCTTGCTTTCCTGCTCTATTTTCAATGTAATTAAATAACTTTTCAGAGCAAGAAACTAGCTTTCTATCATCATCATAATTAATAAATCCATATTCTGTTAATTTAAAAAGCAAGAACTGAATATCTTGCACTGTTTTTCTAAAATAATTAGCCAGTTCTGTAACAGGAAATTCTGTACCCCCATATTGAATTGTAAAATTTTTAATTTTCACTAAAGGATTTCCAGAATTACCTGTTAAATCATCAAAAATACGCTGATCAAAAAAATCTAAAGAGGCAAATTGTGCCCTGTTATCTGACGCAAGAGGTAGTGGTTCAAAATTGATGATAGGATCACCTAGTTTCCAGATCATAGATTGAGGATACATGTCTAATCTGTGATAACTATTATAAAAAGGAGCTGCTGAAATCCCATCTTCTCCTCTTGTCAGTGTTAATGTTTTAATGGATTTAGCATACTTAAACGTAACGGCTGGATGAGTTATGGAATCTTGCTCGATATAAAACTTTATTTTTACTCTATCTGATGATATTTCTTCATCATTTATAATAAAATTGATGGCTTCTGCATATAGAAACCCTTTATCTTGGTAATTAAAAATTACCTTAGCAAGGTTATCTACTGACCCCGTACCTATTAAATTTCTTCCTCTAATAGTAAACCCTCCATCATAATCAACATTAGAAAATACATTTTTTATTAGCAATCGCTTATCATAAGATTCAAAACTAGGATAACTTACTTTTTTGTAACCTAAATTTGATATCACTTTCTCGCTAAGCCTTCCTAATACCGGTTCATCAAAGTAATTACTGTAAAAAAGAGCTGAATCAGAGCTAAAAGAGGTACTTACTAGTGAAATGTTATAGTCTTTTATTTTGGCAAAAACTTGATCCTTATCTAATTTAGCCCTTTGCCAATCTATTTTTCCACCATTACCTACCCATATCGCTTTTAATGGATAGAAATCTCCTGATGTATTTTGGATAATGGAGCTATCATTTTTTGAAAAACACTTTAGGTCAGTATTACTAAAATGAAATATTGGTTCTTTGTCGTAAATTATATTAAAATCTTTATTTGAGGTCTTCCAAATGGTAGAACCGGGAGTTAAAGAAGCTACATATATGGAATTATCTTTAAAAAAATATTCGGAAAATTTCAAAAAATCTTTAGTCCTCTTCTTTTGTTTTATCCCAAGTACTCGATCTAAAGCTGATTGCCACTGATCAAACTTTTCTTGATCAAGCCCAGATTGAGCAAAATGTAAAATGGAATTGAAATAGGACACATACTCAATATTTGGACTTAATCTTTTCTCACCCATGATGTTTAAAGTAGCATAAACATGTGCTTTTATATCCGGTGTGAAAAAAGGGCCTAACCAAAGAGGTTCAAATGTTTTAATATAATTTTTAGCATAAGACTTATCTACATTACCAAGAAAAGACTGTACTTCCTTTAAAAACTTTTCAGGCTCCGGAGTGAAACGAACATATTGAGACCAACCAAAATAGTTACAAAAAAGAAAAATGAGGATAATATTTATTTTCCTAAACGTCATTATTAGCGTATTTTAAAATAAGAATTGCCCAATTATTTTCGGAACTTGAATATAATGGAATTAATCCATTTCTTGATGTGAATTCTATTAAATCTGATAAATCTTCTTTATAAAAACCAGATAAAACAATTGAAGTTTTTTTATGGGTTACTCCTAACAAACTATCCCAATTAGACATTATTGTATTTTTATTTATGTTGGCAAGCAACAAATCATATGCCATGTTTGGGATAGCATCACTTGAGCCATGAATAAATCTAATTTTTTTACAATTATTTATTTCTCCATTTTGAATAGCATTTTGAACTGCATTTTCATCAATTTCAACTGCATCAACAGATTTTGCATTTAACTTTTCTGAAAGAATAGATAATACTCCTGTCCCAGAGCCAAAATCGAGTACAGCATCATTATTTGGTTTATTATCCAATAAATATTTTGACATTAATCGAGTAGTTTCATGGTGACCTGTTCCAAATGACATTTCTGGGTTTATAATTATATCATAATCACAATTAAAATCTTGATGAAATGAAGCTCTAATAACACATTCATTGGTAATAAAAACAGGATGGAATGATGATTCCCAATGCTCATTCCAATTTTGATACGGATGTTCCTTAAAACTATAGCTTTCGATTATATGATCATGATGATAAAGAAGTAATGAAATTTCTTTTTCAGGCAAATTTGATGTGGAAATAAAAGCTGAAAATCCAGAATTAGAATCAACAAAAGAATCAAAACCAATATCAGCCAGCTCTTGCTTCAATACATCCACAAAAGGGGTTACTTCTTTAAAATCAATAATTAATTCAATGTATTTCAAGAAAAAGAATTTGCAATGGAGAGGAATGATTTACAATCTAAGGATGCACCTCCTATTAAACCACCATCTATATCCTCTTGAGAAAAAATTTCCCTAGCATTTTCAGGCTTACAACTTCCTCCATATAATATGGAAACTTCTTCAGAAACAGCGAAAGAAAAGTGATTAGCTAACAATGTTCGGATATGTTTATGCATCATTTGAGCATCATTAGGGCTTGCAGTCAAACCAGTACCTATTGCCCATACAGGTTCATATGCTATGATCATTTTTCTAATTTGATTTTCATTTAATTCAGATAAAATATATTTTAATTGGTTAGATACCACATCATAAGCACGACCTTCTTCTCTTTCCTCTTTTAATTCACCACAACAAAAAATGGGGTAAATATCCTGTTTTAACAATGCTTTAATCTTTTTAAAAATAATTTCATCTGTTTCATTAAACATAGATCTTCTCTCAGAATGTCCAACAATAGCATATTCAACCCCTAATGAAGAAAGCATTTCTGCAGAAATTTCTCCTGTGAAAGCCCCATTTTCTTCATAATGAACATCTTGAGATGAAAGGGAAAAGAGATGTTGATTATCTTTAAAACTGGCTAAATAAATACTAGGAGGAGCCACAATTAATTCTGAATTTGAGTTAAAATCACTTAAATTGATTTCGTTAATTAACTGAACAGCATCTGTGTAATTTAAATTCATTTTCCAATTACCTGCAACAATTTTTCTTCTCATAAATTTTATTTTAATACAACTCTAGGATCAATTACGCTATAGACAAGATCTATTATTAGATTGAGTACAACAAAAATAACCGAAATCACTAAGGTGATACCCATAACTACAGGAAGATCATCATTTTTTAACGCACTAACAAGAACAGATCCAATTCCATCCCAATTAAAAATGAGTTCTACAAATACTGCACCTGCTAATAAAGAGGCAAACCATCCTGAAATAGCAGTTATAACAGGGTTAATGGCATTTCTTAACGCATGTTTCCATAACACAGAAAAAGTAGTTAAACCTTTTGCTTTTGCTGTTCTTATAAAATCACTTGAAAGTACTTCCTCCATTGATTTTTTTGTAAGTAGCAAAACAATGGCTAATGGACGAATACCAAGTGTAAGACATGGTAAAATTAAATTGGCCCATCTATACTCTCTTTCACCTGTTATATCATTGATTTGAATAATTGAGCCACTGGGTTCAAGTCCAGTTCCAAAGATTTTAAAAGAATAAAGAAAAAAATCTAACAATTTTATTTGGAAAATACTCTTTATGGTGATTAATAAAAGCCAAGCGAATAATCCAAGTATAAATCCTTTTAAGAGTGATTTTAAAACCAACTTTATACTCCAATTATGCTTTTGGTAAAACAAGAAAACAATAAGAGATAATATCATAAAAATTAAGGGTAAAACAGGAAAATCAATGTGAGAAGACCAATAATATCCTCCAACAACCGAAATAATTGATGCCATAAAAAAAGAAGGTGCAGACATTCCTGCAATAGCTATTAGCAAAGAAAAATGGTTAGAGAAGATATTATTATTATAGGCTGTGTAAGAACCTAAAATAATTCCAATTATAGAAGCGAAAATGATAGCAGACAAAGCTAAAATAGCAGTGCCAAATAATTTCTCACTAATGATTGAAGACACATTTCTGTTGTTTACGTATGATCGTTTTAGGTAAGGAGACTTTATGTAAATGCAATAGTTTTTACCAATACTAAATAATTTAAAACCATTGAACTTATTTTGATCAAAATACAAATAACTTTGAGCATTATGGGCACTATGAAAAGATAATGGAGAAAGATCATTTAAAAAGAGGAAATACCTTTTAGGAATTGACTGGTCCAACCCCCACTCTTTGTTGAATTTTATTACAATATCTTTAGTTGTATTTTGACCCCCTGACAAAGATGCTGGATCACCTGGTTTAATGCTGTATATACAGAAAACAACTGTTATTACACCCAATAATACTAAGATTCCATACGCTATTTTCCTCAGTATATACCTTGTCAATTGATGATATTAAATATCTAATGCTTTAACCAAATCTTCAGCATTGAAAGAATTTTCATTAACCCCATTAAAAGAAGCCTGGACGTTGCCATTCCAAATGTAGAATACGCCTGGCGTATCTCTTTCCCAAGTTAAAACATCATAGAAAGTAGGGATGTCCAGAATTTGGTAATGATATTCATTGCCAGCAAACTCAAAAAATTCTGGTATTTTTTCAGTCTCCTCATCCATAAATAAAATTTCGATTTTTGGGAAATCAGAATGGTAAATGGTTTTTAATGAATCTAAAGATCTTATTGTAGATTTACAATGATCACATCCAGCAGCAAAAAAACAAAGTAACACTTTACCGTTATCTACATAAGGGAATTTAGCACCAAATTCTGATGTAGATTGAATGGGACCAACATTTTGCACATCATTAGCCATTTCAATGCTGTAATCTCCAATATTAATTTCAGTTGACTTTATGGGAATAAACACAAAAATTATTGATGTTACAAGCACATAAGACAACCACAAGGGAATCCACTTTTTGTGATGAGATTCGTCCTGCTCTAAAAAACGCATTAATAAAATAAGTAAAATAATAGCTAACACATTTTTTATTATTGCTTCTAGTGGTGTCATTGGCAAAAGCGACCCAAAACATCCACAATTTCCTTGATTGCCAGTAAGATAAATTTGGATTAAAAGATGTACCGTAAAAAAAGCAAGCATACCTATTGTAGCGGGCACAACAATGCGTTTTAAAAAAAATGGTAATAGTATTAACAACCCAAGTGTGAACTCAAAACCAATTAGGATTCTTGATAAAAATGCAGAAAAAGTAACATCAAAACCTAAAGGAACTAATTGCTTTGCCTCAAATGTAGTAATGGAAAAATATGCAGAAGGATCATGATAAATTTTAGCATATGCTGATACTAAAAATAAAGCGGATATTAATATCCTTATAATCCAACTTAAAATCAATTTTGTAGACTGACTCATATTTGATTATTTAAATGAATTAATGCAAAAACACTATAATTCAACATATCAAAGTAATTAGCATCTATACCTTCAGAAATAATGGTTTTACCCTCATTATCCTCGATTTGCTTAACCCTTAAAATTTTCATTAGTATCAAATCCGTTAAAGAAGAAACTCGCATATCACGCCAAGCCTCACCATAATCATGATTTTTATTCATCATTAAATTTTTCGATTCTAAAATCTTATTTTGGTAAAGCGTAATAACTTCATCAGCTGGCAATTCTAGCCTATCATCTTTTTCTAAATCCAATTGAATTAGTGCCATGACGCAATAATTGATTATTCCTATAAATTCTGGTTCAACACCTTCATTAACCTTAGACGAACCCGCCTCTTGAATGGTTCTAATTCTATTTGCTTTAATAAAAATTTGATCTGTTAATGAACTTGAACGTAAAATTCTCCAAGCTGTACCATAATCAATGGTTTTCTTTTTAAAAATCTCTGTACATTTGGAAACTACCGTATCAAATTCTAAGGAAGTATTTGGCATAGATAAATCAAAATTAAAAGTCGTGAAAGATACGTATTTAGTTGATAATTACTCCATAAACTGTAAAGGAAATCTAATCGATTTATCAACTCCTAAAATAATGAGCATTGTAAATACAACTCCGGATTCTTTTTATGATGGAGGAAAATACAATACAGCTGAAAAGGCACTTCGAAAAGTAGAAGAAGACCTTTTAAATGGGGCTACTTTTGTTGATATTGGGGGTTATTCATCAAAACCAAACGCAAAACATGTTAGTGAAGAAGATGAGTTATATAGAACAATTCCAATCATCGAGGCAATTCTAGCAAGATTTCCAAGAGTCATCATCTCAATAGACACATTTAGAGGTAGAGTAGCAAAAGAAGCCATTGAATCTGGAGCTGCGTTAATTAATGATATTTCTGCATTTGAATTGGACGAGCAAATGATCAAGACACTTTCTTCTTACCAGGTTCCCTATATTTTAATGCATATGCAAGGAACACCACAAAACATGCAACAAGCACCTAGTTATAAAAATGTGGTCAAAGACATTATTCAATTTCTAAGCAAAAAAATAAATAAGCTTAAAACATTTGGAATCCATGATATCATTATTGATCCGGGTTTTGGATTTGGCAAGACTCTTAATAACAACTATGAGATTATGGCAAACCTAAACTATTTCTCAACACTTGGATATCCAATTTTATCAGGAATAAGTAGAAAATCAATGATTTATAAATTATTAAATATCAAACCTTTAGAATCTGTTAATGGAACTACTTCTTTAAACATGTACTCTTTACTAAATGGAACTAATATTCTTAGAGTTCACGATCCTAAGGAAGCCAATGAATGTATTCAGATATTTAATGAAATACAAAAATTTAAACTATGAAAATTTCAGTCATAAATACCGGATATTTCAAATTAGATGGAGGCGCCATGTTTGGTGTTGTTCCCAAAAGCATATGGAGTAAAACCAATCCACCTGACAATAACAATATGTGTAGTTGGGCTATGAGAAGCCTATTGATTGAAAGAGATAACAAACTCATCCTTATTGATACGGGTATTGGTAACAAGCAATCAGATAAATTTTTTAGCTACTATTACTTGCACGGAAATGATAGTTTAGAAAAATCTATAAATGAAGCAGGCTATGGACTTGATGAAGTAACTGATGTATTCTTAACTCATTTACATTTTGACCATTGTGGAGGAGGAGTTAAATGGAAAGATAGAGATAAAAAATTACTTGAACCTGTTTTTAAAAACGCATATTACTGGAGCAATAAAGCGCATTGGGATTGGGCAATTAATCCTAATCCAAGAGAGAAAGCATCTTTTTTAACAGAAAACTTATTGCCTATTCAAGAAAGTGGTCAACTCAAATTCATTCACCGTAAAAACCAAATTACAACTGATGTATTTAATGACATAGATGTGTTTTTTGCTGATGGACATACAGAAAGTCAAATGCTTCCTATCATAAATTACAATGGCCAGAAAATAGTTTTTATGGCCGATTTACTTCCAAGCACTGGACACATACCCCTTCCTTATGTCATGGGATATGACACAAGACCTTTACTAACGCTAAAAGAGAAAAATGAATTTCTTCAATTAGCTGAAGAGAGAAAATGGTTACTTTTCTTAGAGCACGACCCTGTTAATGAGTCATGTTTATTGACTCAAACAGAAAAAGGCATAAGACTTAAATCAACACACCAATTAGCCGAATTCATGTAATGATTTCCATAAAAGAAATCAATAAATTAGCTATACCTGCTATCCTATTTAATATTACTGAACCATTAATTGGTTTAGCTGATACTGCTTTCATTGGACAAATGGAACACCATGCCACCATCGCACAAGGAGGTGTAGGCTTATCAGCAGGACTTATCGCCACTCTTGTATGGGGGTTAGCTCAGATGAGAACTTCGTTATCTGCCATTATTAGTAGACATTTTGGAGCTAACCAACTAAACAAAGTGGCCAGTTTAATTCCACAAACCTTACTACTTACCTTTCTAATGGGAGCTGGGATTGCAACAGTTTTAATCATATACTTTGATCAAGTTACCTTTTTTCTTTTTGGCGACATCAAAGAAAGCACCTTAGGTTTTGCAAGGAACTATTTTAACATAAGGGCTATAGGATTACCAATAAGCCTTTTAATTGCTCTGTTTTTTGGCATATTTAGAGGTTTACAAAACACATCTTGGGCAATGTACATTAGCTTAGTTGGTGGAGGACTAAATATCCTTATAGATTATGTGCTAATCAATGGTATTGATGATTACATAGCTCCAATGGGTGTTAAGGGAGCAGCCTGGGCTTCATTAATTGCGCAAATAGTTATGTTTATATTATGTGTTTATATATACTACACTAAATCTTCCTTTAGGTTAAAACTAACGTCTCAAATAAGCCCTTTCTTTAGAGAAATGCTATTGATATTTTTAAACATGTTCATTAGAACTATGGTCCTTAATGTGGTATTTATTTTGGCAAATAGGTTTGCCAACAACTATGGAGAAGAAGAACTTGCAGCTTATACCATTGGTTATAATATTTGGATTTTTACTTCATTTTTTATTGACGGATATTCCAATGCTGGAAATGCACTTGCTGGGAAATACTTGGGAGAAAAAAACAATAATAAATTAAAATTACTCGGTCATAAACTAATGATAATAAATATTAAAATTGCATTTGGACTTATGCTATGCTATGCCTTTTCTTATAACATAATAGGACCATTATTTAATAAGAACTACGATGTTATTCAAGTATTTAAAAATACTTTTTGGATTATCATTATCGCTCAACCATTTAATTCTATCGCCTTTACGTTTGATGGAATATTTAAGGGTATGGGAAAAGCTATCGAACTAAGAAATACTTTAATTCAAGCTACTTTCTTGCTATTTATTCCAGCACTTTATCTTTCCAACTGGATCGAAGAAGGTCTATGGGGTGTTTGGCTCTCTCTAAGCGTTTGGATGGTTTATAGAGGAATATCACTTTTATATAAATTCAGAAAAATTACTCTTGCTGAATAACCAACTTTTTAGTGAAGTAAGCAGGTTTTCCTTCTCGAGAAAAGTTTACAAAATAACAACCATCTTTTAGAGTTAAATTTAATGGTATAGTATTATCTCCTTCCACTAAAAAGAATTGGTCATTGTATACTGTTTGTCCAGCTATATTCATTAAACTTAAATCTATAGTATTAGCCTCTGCTGAATTCAAATTGACATTAACCATCCCTTTACTTGGATTAGGGAAAACATCAAATTCATAGAGTTCTTCATCATGAATAGATGATGTGTTTTCCAAAACATAAACAAATATGGTATAATCCATACTAAATGTGCCATTCATTAGTCTTAATACAACCATATAGGGTTCTGCCCTAGCTTCGTTAGAAGTCGGTGACCACATTAAAGAAACTTTGGTTTGAAAATTATTATCCATTGGTCCTTGTGTATAGGTCATTGTATTTGATAGGTTAAATGGTTCTCCAAATGCATGAAACCCAATGGTGGAAACGCTACTATCTAGCGCATATAAATTCAAACTAAACGGAACACCAGCTGTAGCATTTACATATGGAACACCATCGGCATTTAAAGGCAATGACCCCATGTCCATTAATTGAGGCACTGGTCCTGTTGGCAAAACAATAAATTGCATATCCCTTCTAATATCACCCACTTTTATCCCGTTTCTAAATTCTTCACATGTCACAGTATAAACAAAATTACCAATAGTAGATGCTGTCCAAGAAATGGTTCCCGTTACAGGGTTAATAGAAAATTGACCACCAGCAACAGATGGTGGGTTTGTGTATCCTGCTATCGGGGTTCCTTGTGAAGGATTAGCCATAGCGCTTTCGTGTGGAACATCCAACGACCAAACTAGAGAGTCACCATCATTATCAAATGGCAATGGATTGTACTGCCAAGGTGTATTCATAGGCAAAAAGACAACTGGACTTACCATAAAGAACGGGGTTGAATAAGAATCAATCAAGTCAACAGTAAAATTGGTGAATAATTGCATATCAGCAGATGAAGCATTTGGTAAATTTAAAATAGCCGCATTTCTACAACAATTATCCCAGCTGGCTGTATATTCACCAGGAATAGCACATTGAAAATTTGCAGAAAAAAAATAAACTTCAACACCATATGGAAAAAAAGGCAATACACTGCCATTTTGTAAACCAAAAACAGGATGAAATGCATTCGGATCAAGATTACAGGTTATAGTAGTCACAACGTTTCCAGAAGAGTTAAAAATTTCAATATTTTGAGTAGACTGCATTGGTATCCCAAGTGTATCTCTATATAAAGTCAATAAAATTTCATAATCACCTGGTTGATCGTTCTGAACAATTAATTCTCCACCCATGAGGTGAGTTGCATTGATATTTATAGAGAGAAGAAATACAATAAATAGAGTAAATAATCTTTTCATGGGTTTTTATTTCTAACAAGTTAATTAAAAAGAGTCAAATCAAAAAAAACTATACATTATAAAACGGGGACAAAAAAAAATGGTTGCTAATATATTATGGGAATTTTTTCTTTGATTCATTCCATATCTCATCCATCTCAGCTAAACTCATTTTTAATAAATCTTTTTGTTTTTTCTTGACTTCACTTTCCAAATAGGTAAACCTTCCAATAAACTTCTTATTTGTTCGTTCCAAGGCAAGTTCAGGATCAACCCCAATGAAACGGGCATAATTAATCATTGAAAACAATACATCTCCAAACTCTTTCTCCACTTTAGCCTTATTATCACTATTATTTAATTCGCCATCTAATTCTTTAAACTCCTCTAACACTTTCTCAAAAACTTGGTCCTTATGTTCCCAATCAAATCCAACACCCCTAGCCTTTTCTTGAATTCTTGTTGCCTTGACCATAGCAGGTAATGACCTAGGGACACCTTCTAATACCGATTTTTTACCCTTTTGCAACTTTATTTTCTCCCAATTTAATTTTACTTCTTCTTCTGTTTTTGCTATAACATCTCCATAAATATGAGGGTGTCTTTCCACCAACTTATCACAAACCGTATGTATTACATCAGTAATATCAAAATCATTGGTTTCATCTGCTATTTTGGCATAAAAAACGATATGAAGTAATAGGTCTCCTAATTCCCCTTTTATCTCCGTTAAATTTTTAGCAGAAATAGCATCAATAAGTTCATACGTTTCTTCAATTGTAAGGTAGCTTAATGAATCCATTGTCTGTTTTTTATCCCAAGGACATTTCTCTCTTAAATCATCCATTATTTTCAGGAGCCTCATAAACGCTTCACTGCTTTTTTCCATCTTACTTAAAGTTTGTCAAAATTAGTATTGTGCAATTAAATCATTAATTTTGACGTATGGAATTAATTTTACTTTCTATTGGATTAGTGGCCTTATGTTTTGCTGGAATAGCAATTAAGTTAATAGTTAAAAAAGATGGTGAATTTTCAGGCACATGCGCAAGTAATAACCCTTATTTAAATAAAGAAGGTGAAGCATGTAGTTTTTGTGGCGCTCAACCAGATGAAAAGTGCAAGAAGCCAGCTGAGGAACTAGCTTAATAATTACTCCACTCTTTAAATTCTCCTAAAGAATCATATATCATATACACCTGAAATTGAGCCTTTTCGATTTTATTTAGGTAATCTATAGTTTTGGCCCTACCCATGACCATAAAGGAAGTGGATAAAGCATCTGCAGTAGTCGCTTTATCCGTAATTACAGAAACACTTAATAAATTGTTGTTTGTGGGATACCCTGATAATGGATTTATAGTATGAGATACACGATTCCCATCAACGGTTTTGAATTTCCTATAATTCCCAGATGTAGCTAAGGCTTGGTTTTTCAATTCAATAATTCTCTGAAAGCCATATTGACCAATATAAGAACTATCCACTGGTCTTTCAATACCAATCTTCCAATATTCCCCTTTATGATTTACCCCTTTAGTTCTTATTTCACCTCCTATTTCTACCATGTAGTTTTGAATATTTTTGGATTCTAAAAAATCCGAAATAACATCGACACTATATCCTTGTGCAATGGCATTAAAATCCAACTTGGCACTTTTGCTAGTTTTACATATAAAGCTATTCTGTCCACTATCTAATACTGTAAAATTTTCTTCTAAAACTAATAAAGGCAAAATTGAATCTCTTATAAAATTCGAATCAATCCTTGGAATAGTATTAGTATAAAAACCCCAGTAATCTACTAAAGGATAGATTGAGGGATTAAATTTACCACCAGTTTCGTTGTAAAAGAATTCAGCATAATGAAAACACGTTTCAAACCATTCATGATCGTTTAATGAAAAACATGAATCATTAGAATTATTGATTTCACTTATGAAACTTTCATTATCATAGGTGGAAAGTTCTTTATCAAAATCAGTTAAGACTGCGTTTATTTCTGCGCTTAAATCACGTTGATCATTGTAGATTATACTAAACGTGGAGCCTTGAGCAAAACCATTTATTTTTAAGTAATTCGCTGAAGAATTGGATCCATTATCACAAGAAATAAGGAAAATAGAAAAGACAACAAAAGAAGGGAGAAAAAAAGATTTAACCCCCAAAGTCATCAAATCTTACTTGTTCTGGTGGCACTCCCCAATCATCACACATTTTCAATACGGCCTGATTCATTAAAGGTGGACCACAAAAGTAATATTCAATATCTTCCGGTGCCTCATGTGTAGATAAATATTGATCTATCACAGCTTGATGGACAAAACCAACAAAACCATCACCTTCAGGATCATTGATATCTTTTTTCTCTACCCAGTTATCTTCAGGAAGAGCGTCAGAAAGAACCATATAAAATTTAAAGTTTGGGAATTCTTTTTCAAGATCCCTAAAGTAGTGGATATAAAACAGTTCCGCTCTAGATCTACCTCCATACCAATATGAAACCTTTCTTCCAGTCTTTAATGTCTTAAACAACTCATACAGATGTGATCTCATTGGCGCCATACCTGCACCTCCACCAATGTAAAGCATTTCAGCCTCCGAATGATTTATAAAGAACTCTCCATAAGGTCCAGAAATCGTTACTTTATCCCCAGGCTTTTGATTAAATATGTAGGATGAAGCAACACCAGGATTTACATCCATCCACGAATCTTTCCCTCTATCCCATGGTGGAGCTGCAACCCTAACATTAAGCATGATATTTCTACCTTCTGCTGGATATGAAGCCATTGAGTAAGCTCTAACCACTTCTTCATCATTTTTCATGACTAAATCTCTAATGGCAAATTTACCTTCTGCCCAATCCTTTTCAAATTTATCTGGTTCACCAGGATGATCTGTTGGATGAGCTTTGACATCCATATCCGAAAATTTAACTTCTCCTTTTGGAATTTTAATTTGAATATACCCACCTGCTTTGTAATCCATATCCTCTGGTATTTCCACAATGAATTCTTTAATATAAGTAGCTACATTGTAATTAGAAACAACGGTTGCTTCCCATTCTTTGATACCCATTATCTCTTCTTCCACTTCAATCTCCATATCTTCCTTAACCTTTACTTGGCAACCTAATCTGAAATTATCTGCAATTTGCTTTCTAGAGAAGTGTGGGACCTCTGTAGGCAAAATGCTTCCTCCTCCTGAATGGACTTGACAGGTGCATTGAACACAGGTTCCACCACCACCACAAGCAGATGGCAAAAATATCCCTTCATTACCTAGAGTTGTAAGAAGTGTAGATCCACCTTCAACTTCAATGGTTTTTTCGCCATTAATTGTGATTTTCACTTTTCCTGATGAAACCAGAAAAGATTTAGCTGCTAAAAGTATAAATGTTAAAGCTAGAACTACAGTTAAGCAAACTAATATTGGTATGATGATCGTTGATATTGTCATTTCCGTTTTATTAAGTTATTATATTTCAAATCCCATAAAACCTAAAAAGGCTAAGCCCATAAGTCCCGTTATTAAAAAAGCCATTCCAACACCTCTCAATGGGCCTGGAATATTAGCATATCGTATTCTTTCTCTAATAGCTGCAATCAAAACAACAGCAATGAACCAACCTACTCCAGATCCCAATCCATAGACAGTAGCTTGACCAATTGTAGCAAACTGTTTTTCTTGCATAAATAATGCACCTCCTAAAATAGCACAATTAACAGCGATAAGAGGCAAGAAAATTCCCAAAGCACCATACAACGCTGGCGAAATTTTTTCCACTATCATTTCTACTAATTGCACCGTTGAAGCAATTACAGCAATAAACATAATATAAGTAAGGTAATTAAGGTTGATAGATGCATATTCGTCACCCATCCAGGATAAAGCGCCCTCTTTTAGTACATAATTTTCAATTAAGTAATTAATCGGTATAGTTACTGTCAATACAAAAATGACGGCAAAACCTAACCCAACAGCTGTCTTTACTGTTTTAGAAACGGCTAAATAAGAGCACATTCCAAAAAAGAATGCAAATATCATATTGTCTACGAAAGCACTCCTTATAAATATATTCACTAAATCCATAATTTATCTTATTAATGTGTTTCAATTAGGTTTGGGTTTCTCATTTTTTGCACCCAAATGTAAATGGCTACGATAATTAAAGATGATGGAGGTAATAACATAAGACCATTATCCATGTACCCCATTGCATATAGTCCAGTACCTTCTGTAGCATTACCAAAAATCTCCATTCCAAAAAGTTTTCCCGAACCAAATAATTCCTTAAAAAAGGAGACGACAACCAATACCATGGCATATCCAATTGAATTACCAAGGGCATCTAAAGTAGATGGCCAAACTTTATTTCCTAATGCAAATGCTTCTAATCTACCCATGATTATGCAATTGGTAATAATAAGGCCAACAAATACAGAAAGTTCTTTAGAAACATCATATAAATAAGCCTTTAAGACTTGATCTACAATAATTACAAGAGAAGCTACAACAACCAATTGTACAATGATTCTAATCCTGTTAGGAATGAGATTCCTCATTAAGGATACGGAAATATTAGCCATTAAAAGAACAAATAAAACTGAAATGGACATCACTACAGCTGCTTTCATTTGAACCGTAACAGCTAGAGCGGAGCAGATTCCCAAAACTTGGATAGTAACGGGATTATTCTCATCTAAAGGATCAGTAATTAATTTTTTATTTTTTTTCGAAAATAAAGGTTCTCTTTCCCTTACTTCTTTCTTCTCTTCAACGATTACTGTTTCTTCTGCCATAACTTGTTGATTAAGATCTATTTAAATTTTTTATGTATTTCTGATAAACAGAAAGAGTTCGTTCCATCATCTCTTCAACACCAACACTAGTGAATGTTCCACCACTAATACCATCAACTTGATAATCATTTAATGGACTTCCTGGCTTATTTACCTCAATTGCTTTATAACCGCTTTCATTTGAAATAAGTTTACCAACAAATTGATCCTCAAAGAAATCTTGAGAAATTTCTGCTCCCAATCCAGGAGTTTCAGATTTATGATCAAATACAGCACCAGCAATTTTCTCTCCCTTTTCATCTAAAGCGATGTAGCCCCAAACTGCAGCCCAAAGTCCTTTACCCATAACAGGAGCAACATAGTATTTTTCACCATCTACCTGACAAATAAAAAGTGGATAATTTCTTTCTTCTTTTTTTGAAATGGTTTTATACTCTTTTAGCAAATCAATACTAAAAGCATCATTGGGATTTTTATCATCAAGTAACTGGTCTGAACTCATAAATGTATTATCTAACTCTTCGCCATTATAGTTAAGTATAACTCGTTCCTTCACAAAATTGGCAAATTCAGTTCCCGCTTGGTCTCTTGAAATTGACTTGTTTCCTGGTAGGCAATTCAAAATATATTGTTTCTTTTCATTTTTCAAGTTTTTATCCTGAAGAGGTTTCAATCCATTTGAAATAAAAGCTAAAAGCCCACCTACTACAATAACTAATATTACAGCAAAAGTTACCGTGTACGCATTACTATCTTTGTTTACTGCCATTTTAAGCTGTTTTTAATCTTTTTAATCTTCGGTTTATATTAGACTGAATCACCATATGATCAATTAATGGTGCAAATACATTAGCAATTAAAATGGCCAACATAACTCCTTCTGGGTATGCTGGATTGACCATTCTAATTAGGATCCCAAGAAATCCTCCTAAAAACCCATAAATAAACTTACCCGTATTAGTATGAGAAGCCGTAACAGGGTCAGTAGCCATAAATACCATTCCAAACATGAAGCCTCCAAGCATAAGTTGGTGAATTGCTGGTAATTCGAAATAAACATTTCCTCCTACAGCATTTAAAATACTTGCCATTACAAAACCACCAATAAAAAATGAAATAATAATTCTCCAACTTGCAATACCTGTCCATAATAAGATTCCTGCTCCAATTAAACACATCAATGCAGAAGTTTCTCCAACTGAACCTGGAATGAAGCCTAAAAATGAATTCATTAAGCTAAAAGTACCTTCAAAATTTTGAGATACTGATGTTGCAATTGGATCAGAAGTAGAAACACTGAGCGTTGATGCTAAGTCACCTAGAGCAGTAGCACCACTTGATGCGTCAACTAGACCTTCTCCTTTCATTTCAGAAAATCCAGTTACCCAAACTTCATTTCCTGACATTTTTGTTGGATGTGCAAAGAAAAGAAATGCTCGGGCAGTTAGGGCTACATTAAGAATATTCATGCCTGTACCTCCAAATACCTCTTTACCAATAACCACAGCAAAAATTGTTGCAATGGCTACCATCCATAAGGGAACATCTGCTGGCATACAGAGTGGTATTAACATACCCGAAACTAAAAATCCTTCCTGTACAGAATGACCATTACGGATAGCAAATATAAATTCAACAAATAGTCCTGAAGAATAGGATACGATAACAAGAGGCAAAACTACCCATGCACCCTTCATAATCATTTCTAAAAAGGACGCATCTTCACCAAGTACTCTATAATGTTGATATCCAGTATTGTAAATACCAAATAGCAAACAAGGTACTAATGCTAGAATAACTAACATCATGGTACGTTTTAAATCGATTGCATCTCTAATATGAGAACCCTTTGAGGTTACATGGTTTGGAGTAAACATCAATGTATCAAAAGCATCAACTAGAGGGAAAAACTTTTTTGTTTTCTCATTTGCATTAAGCTTTTCATGTGCATTATCAAATATTTTTCTTAAAAACTTCACTTTTAATTATTTTAATTACATGCATTCTTTATATATCAAATCAAGACCATCTCTTACAATCTTCTGTAAATTCACTTTGGAAGTACAAACAAACTCACAGAGTGCAAAATCTTCTGGAGAAACTTCATAAATACCAAGGTTTTCCATTTTTTCTATATCGTTAGTAATAATAGATTTCAATAATTGTACAGGATAAATATCAAAGGGGAAAACTTTTTCATATTGTCCTGACACCACAAAAGCTCTCTCCTCACCATTTAAGTTGGTATCTATGTTGTAATTTTTTGATTTTGGCATCAACCAACTAGGGTAAGCTCTTGATGCAGAAAAACTATTAAATCCTGGGCTTAGCCATCCATCTTTCAAAAAGAATTTATAGGTATTACCTTCTGGAATAACTGATATTTGGTGATGATAAAAACCTAAAAACCCGTCTAAATCTACTCGATCTCCAGTTAATACATTTCCTGAAATAATTCGGCTATTATCGTCAATTGCTTTCTCATTCAAAATACTTTTTACAGGAGCTCCTGAAATAGTTTTGTAATATTTTCTTTCTGAAATATTACTTCCACCAACTGCAATTACCTTTGAAACATCATAAGCACCAGTTAAGGCATATCTTCCAATAACCATAACGTCCTGAGGATTAATGTACCATACTACCTCACCTTTATTTAGTGTATCAATCTCATGTATTTGAACACCAACATTTCCAGCAGGATGAGGACCTGAAACCGTATTAATGACAACATTTGTGGCCTTTGTAAAAACTTCACTAGCATCTGACCTTAATTGGAGATTAATATTTCCTGATGTAAGCTTACTGATAACTTCTAAACCAGCATTAAACTCTGCAGATTTGTCTTTCATAATGAAATCAAAATCTGGTGCAAGTGGGTGGGAGTCGAATCCAGAAATGAAAATAGATTTTGGAGTATCAGAAGGGATAGCTACAATATCAATTGGTCTCATCCTAAAGAATGGCCATAAACCAGCGGTCATCAACTCAGATTTAACCTCATTTGCATCTAATTTTGCTAAGTCCTTAGGTTTAAGTGTTAGTTGATCCATTTTACCATCTGACTCAATTGTAACTGCTAGAATTCTTCTTTTTTCTCCTCTGACAATTTCTTGCACTTTCCCGCTTATTGGGGATACATAGTTTATTTGATCATTGTATTTGTCACAGAAAACTGGTGAACCGCATTTAACAGTATCACCCTCCTTTACTAACAATTTGGGGACCAGTCCAGAAAAGTCAGTTGGTTTAATTGCGATAAATTGTGGATCTTTTGATTCAGCTAGTATTTTTTCAGCTTCGCCCTTTAAATTAATGTCCAGGCCTTTTCTTACAGATATTTTCATAAATAGATGAAAAATTTTAACGTGGCAAATTTATAAATTTGTGTTATTTTGATGCAATGTGTAAAATATTATTACACTCTAATTCACAATTTAGAATGATTATAAATAAAGTAAAAAACTTCGTATTTTTTTTAATTACGGTATGCTCCATTTTTTGTCTTCAAGAATGTCATATTACAGACCGTGTAAATAATAATACAAACGATTATTATGTAATTAAAAAAGATACCGATGAAGCCTTAAAAAATGAAGATGAAGAAATTTCATACATAGAAAACATTTTAAATCCTGTGATAAAAAGCATTCAAATAAGTTCAGAAAGATTAAGATCAGTTGAACCATGCTATTATCTCAATAGCGAACAAAAATTAAATGTTGATTTTGATTTATTAGAACCTGACCCTACTCCTTTGCAATATGAAATCATTCATTGTGATATGCATTGGAATAAAAGTGATTTGATGGTAATGGAGTACTTGAATGGATTTGAGACGAATTACATTGAAGATGTAATTTTATCGCATGGAACTCAAGAACAATATGTACATTATCATTTTAAGTTACCAAACGAAAACATCAATTTCATAAAATCAGGGAATTACTGCTTGAACATATTTTATGAAAATCAGAATGAAAAACCTCTAGCCAGAATACGATTTTATGTAAGTGAAGAAACAGCAAAAGCGTCTTTTAGTATTTCAAGGACTACCGATATTGATCAACGTAATTACATACAAGCTGTGGAATTAAGCTGTAACTACAATTACAACAATATAAATGATCCATTTCAAAACTTATTTGTAAACGTCCAGCAAAACCATCAAGAATTTGATGAAATATGGTTTATGGAGCCCAATTTTATTAGAGATGATAAAGTCACTTTTTTATTAAATGAAGACCGAGTTTTCAACGGAGGAAATGAATTTCGATTTTTTGACATGAGTAATCTCATCACTGGAGGCCAAAACATCAAAAAAGTTAACCTTAATGAAAAGGGTTATCAAGTTGAAATACAACCAGAAATTAAAAGAACATATAGACAATATCTAGAGTATAAAGACTTTAATGGAAAGTTCATTATTCAATCCTACCAAAGTGAATTAAAAAATACTCAAGGAGAATACGCTCATGTTCAATTTGAGTTACCCATGAAAAAAATCGAAGGTGAAATTTATTTGTTTGGACAATTCACGAATTGGGGAATACATGATGAATTCTTAATGCATTATGACTCTATAAAACAAAGTTATTCTAATAAAATAAAATTAAAACAAGGTTATTACAATTACATTTATGTAAATCAAATCAATGAAAAGCTAAATTCAAGAAAAATAGAAGGTGCTCACTTTGAAACCAATAATGAATATATTATAAAAGTATATTATAAAGATCCCCTTGGTCTATATGACAGGCTATTACATTATCAGGTTTACGATAAAGACACCTAACTTAATTTAATTGTACTTTTGTGGTAATTCACTCCTCTTTCTTTTAGATATTTAAAAAAGTAATCATAACACACCTTATCAGAGCCAACTAATTCAGGGGGCAACACCCCTTTTTTATTAACTAGCCCATCTAAAAACATACTTACAGCAGCAGTAGCCGTATATCCAGTTGTTCTAGCCATTGATGAAATTTTAGTATCATGATCAAACTCATCATGCAAATCAAAAACTATTTTCTCTTTTGTATTTGATTGTTTTTGGGTTCCTATTATGGTAACTCGCATCACGGTTAGTTCTTCTTCATCCTCAGCCAATTTCCACTCGTTAAAAAGAATTTTAGAAGTTACATCTAAAGCAGAAATACCATTATCAAACATGGGTTCCTCTTTAAAAAATCCACTTTCTTTTAAAACACGTATATATTCAACATGACCTGGGTAACGAAGGGTCTTTTCTTTCATGTTCTTAATATGGGGCATGGTGTGAATAATAGATCTAAGCCCATCAGAATTGAACGACTCTAAAGTGCCCACTTTATCGAATTCCACGAAATCACAATCAGTCAAGGGAGGTCTTACAATGAGTTCTCCATTTTCGATGTATCTTGCCGGTCTTGTATACTCTTCTATGACATCAATTGGTGAAAAAGGAGCTTTGTAACAAAAAGGCCATTTTTTTACTTTAGGTAAACCGCCTACTAAACATTCAAAAACATCTATTTGATGAGTTTCATTGTAATATCCTAAAATCACATTATCCATTCCAGGAGCTACTCCGCAATCCACAATAGCAGTCACATTTTTTTCTTTTGCTAACTTATCTAGTTCTAAAGCGTTCTCCGGAAAAAAAGAAATATCAACTGTATTTTTACCTAATAAAATGATATTCCTTAGCGTTTCAAAACCCAGAAATCCGGGTACAGCAGAAAGTACTAAATCAGCATCTTTAATTTTTAGTTCTAAAGATTTTATATCAGTTACATCTAATATTTCAGTCTTTAATGAAGGTTCCTTTTTTTGTACTTTCAACAAAACCTCAGAACTTATATCAGAAATTGTTACTTGGTGTTTTTTAGCTAAATCTACAGCCATAGCACTACCTACCATACCGGCACCTAAAACATAAATATTACTCATAAAATAAAATTAAAGCCCTGGAAGATAAACCCAAGAAATAAAACTATAATTTGAAAGAATTCGATTCATAAATCGAAATCAAAAGTAAAAATTTAAACTATCGTGTAATGAAAAAATGAAAAAAATAAAACCAAAATAAAAAGATAACCTATTGACCAATTGAACATATTCATTTTGGTGGTTCGAAAAGACAGTACAAATTGAATAATCAACGCAACAAAAAACCAATCTCTATAATTTGAAAAAGGAACTGTATTTTCTTTAAACTCCCAAAAATCTAATAATGGAGCAACTGGTTCAATGTAAACATCAATTAGAACCATAAAAAGAGATGAAAAAAAGATGATTAACCAACTATTTGTAAATATCCTTTTTATAATAGTTTGAGAAATAAGTGCAAGTAACAACCAATTAAACCCTATTATTATAGATACTTCAAATACCTTAATACCCAATGACCTTCCATAGCTGTAATCACCAAATAAAATTTGATAATTAACCCCCAAAAATTCAGCGCAGTATCCAACAACGAATACAGTAGCAAATAACAATAGATCTTTTTTGTTCAATTTTGCTCTATATGAAAATAAAAATAACGGTATTAAAATGGATACAAATGAAGTTCTCAAAAAGAAATTTGATTCTAAAAAATAGATGCCTATGATTCCTGCTAAATGAATAACTGAAATAAAAATTAAATCAAAATATAATCCGTTATTTACTTTCATTTTCTATGATCAACTTAGCCGTATTAAATCCCGATTTTGCAGCTAATGGAATACCACCTCCTGGCCGTACTGTCCCTCCAACGTAGTACAATTTTTTCAGTTTTTTATCTCTATTTTTCTTTCTATTTAAAATAGCAGCAAATGAATTTTGATTTTCTCCATATAACGCCCCATTGTAGGACCCTGTTATTTTTTGTAAATCAAGTGGCGTAAGCGTCTCTTCCGTGGAAATTAATAATTCAATATTAGTTTTTAAAAAAGCTGAAATTTTTTTAACGACTACATTTCTTAGTTTCTTGATCATATCATCATTAATTGCAGCAACATCTGGAGGTAAATTAATCATCACAAACCAATTTTCGCATCCAGCAGGTGCATGAGATTTATCCATTTTGCTAGATATATTAATATAAATCGTAGGATCACTAATTACTTTCTTGTTAAAAATCTCTTCAAACTCTTTTTTATAATCCTGAGTGAAAATAATATTATGCAATAATAAAGATGGAAATTCTTTCATAATACCCCAATAAAATACCAAACATGAGGTAGATAAATTTTGGTTTTTTACTTTAATTTTTCTGCCTAATAATTTTTGAGTTGTAAAAAAATCCACATTTGATATTAATATACTTGACCTGATAGATTCATAATTAGTTTCAATGAAAAATTCTTTTTTCTGATGGCTAACACCCTCAACCTTACAATCAAGCTTAAATTTAACACCCATTTCAAGGCATAATTTGTTTAAAGCTAATGGAATACTATAAATTCCCTGATCAGGGAAATAAGCACCTTTAATCATCTCTACTACTCCCAATTGGTTCATGAAAGCTGGAGTTTTAAAGGGAGATGATCCAGTGTAAGTAGCAAATCGATTTAAAATCAACTCCACCTTTTCATTTGAAATATGATTTTTATTATACGTGGACATTGAAGTGTATAAATCTGATATAGAAGACTTTTTGATCCATTTTAGAGCACCCCTTAAAAACGCTTTATTAAGGCCCATATTATTATCAAGAAATGTGCTTGTAGAAATAGAATATAAGTCATCCCATTTTCTCATGTATTCCAAAAAATGATATTTTGACAAACCCTCTTTAGAGAATTCTTCAGCAGTATCTTTTAAATCTTCTTTAACATCAAGATATTTTTCGTCTGAAAAAAAATATCGTGTAATTGTAGATAATTTTTGATAATTATAATAGTCTCTAGGATTTTTAGAACAAAAAATAAAAACATCATCAATCCATTCAGGTAAGGTAAGCAAGCTTGGCCCCATATCAAAAGTAAACCCTTCTTTTCTAAGTAGATTAGCTTTACCTCCTATCTGATCATTTTGCTCTATAATAGTTACATCGAAACCCGCAAATGATAGAATAGCAGCAGATGATAAGCCCCCTATTCCTGCACCAATAACAACAATTTTTTTTTTCTTATCATTCATGAATACTCAAACAACACGTAAATAGAATAAATATTTTTCTTTTCGTAAAGTTTTTATAGGATTGTTTATCTATTGTTACTAAATTTGGTTTATGTATGGAATGGTAAACAAAGCAATTCAAGATCTGGTGACAAGTAATTTTGGTGAGGACAAATGGATTGCAATGAAAGAAAAGGTAGGATTTGAAGATGATTTTTTTATTTCAATGCAATCTTACCCAGATAAATTAACCTATGATTTGGTTGGTGCAGCTTCAGAAATTTTAAACATTAGTGCAGGAGATATTCTAGAAGCATTTGGAGAGTACTGGATTCTTTACACCGCTGATGAAGGATATGGTCAATTACTTAATTTATCAGGATCTGATCTAAAGGAATTTTTGGGGAATTTAAATATGCTTCATGATAGAATTACGAATATCATGCCTGACTTAGAGCCCCCTAAATTTACAGTTAAAGAGATTAATGAGAGTGAAGTAGAATTAATTTATGAATCAGGTAGAGAAGGTCTAGCCTCAATGGTAGTCGGTTTATTAAAAGGACTTGGAAAACGATTTAATAAAGATTGTTCAATAGAACAAATTGGGCAAAGAAGTGAGGATGGTAAAGATACGTTTCATGTAAGCTGGTAACCCTTTATGCATGATTCCATCCGAACTTCATTTTTTAAATCAACTAAAAAACTCAACACTTCCTTTTATCCTTATTTGTGATTCAAATGGGTTCATTAAATCAGCAGGTTCAAGTATTAATAAATTAGTTGGTGAAAATATTGAAGGGAACTTAATTACTGAATTATCTTCATTCATTCGACCTGAAGAATTTCAATCTGTATTTTCTTTAAAGGCAAATAGTTTAATTAAATTTAATTTCAATGAAATTGGAGTAAGTATAAAGGCATCTATAGACTTTAATCAAGAAAAAGATCATGTTATATTTTTCTGTACTCCAACATTCAACTCAAAACATCCTTTAACTTCCACTAACCTCACTATTAAAGACTTTTCAGACTCTTCTATAATGGCCGAATACATCTTTCTAATGGAAACAACCAACAGATCCATGAAAGAGGCATATCAATCCATAAGCAGTATCAATAAAAAAAATAGAGCATTAGAAAAATCTAAAAAATCACTTGAAGATTTAAATCAAAATCTTGAAAAAATTGTATTCGAAAGAACCGCTGAAGTTAGATCCATTAATTCCAACTTAACAAAACAGAATAATGAACTTTACAAAATGTCATTATTCCCTGCTCATAATCCCAATCCAGTAATTGAGTTGGATATGGACATGAAAGTAGTTTTTAAAAATGAAGCTTGTGAAAAATATGAGGGAATTAAACTATTATCTCTAGGCAATCACCCAGAACAAGAGAAATACAATTACATCTTAAAAGAAACCATTAAGAACAAAAAAGATGGTAAACACTACATACCAGAAGGATTTAGAATTGATCATAAACACTTTGCATTTAATGTTTACCTAGATAATAAACATCAATTTGTACGAATATATTTGACCGATGTAACTGAAAGTATTCAATTACAAGAAGAGTTAAGAAAACAACGGGACGAAATTTTTGATAGCCTAAATTATGCGAAGATTATACAGCAATCTATTCTACCCAATGAAGATGTTTTTTATGATTTTTTTGAAAGCCAATTTTTCTTGTACAAACCAAGAGATGTAGTGAGTGGTGATTTTTACTGGGCTGTTCCGAAAAATGGCATGTTATTTTTTGCACTTTGTGACTGCACTGGCCATGGTGTACCCGGATCTCTTTTAAGCATGATTGGATATGATGCTTTGAACTATATAAGCAGTTTAGAGGAAATCAATGGAAGTGCTGTATTTATGAATAAATTAAATGATTTCTTCATTCAATCAAGAGCTAAAGGCAGGATGCGATTTAATGACACGATGGACATGATTATGTTCATGTATGAGCCAAAATCCAAAATGTTCTGTTTCTCAGGCTCCAAACAAAAAGTAATGATTATACGAAATGGAGAGATTTTAGAATATGACACCGATCATTTGAACCTTGGAGACGATTTTGGTGTTGTAAATGCCAGTTTTACCAAAGAAATCTTGACCTTACAAGACAATGACATCATATATCTATTTACGGATGGATATGTTG
The DNA here is from genome assembly GCA_038134525.1 of Crocinitomicaceae bacterium. Classification (GTDB taxonomy): domain Bacteria; phylum Bacteroidota; class Bacteroidia; order Flavobacteriales_D; family Parvicellaceae. The sequence continues at coordinate 12,847 of JAYPVI010000015.1, read as the reverse complement.
ATCAGTTTGGTGGGGCGTTAGGCAAAAAATTAAAATATCCAAGATTTAGAAAATTGCTTTTGGATGTACATGAAAAGCCTCTCAATCAACAAAAAAAATTACTTGAAAATTACCTTGAAAGCTGGAGAACTGAGAATAAAGAAGATCCATTCCATCAACTTGACGATGTCAGTGTGATAGGTTTTAAGGTTTAACACCAACTCCTTCTAATATAAAAAGGATCTAAGCAACTTGATTTAAGTTGGCTTTGTTAAGAAAAGTTCACAGTTTACTTAACACATGTTAATTAATTAAGCTAATAATAATAGATTTGTGTCTTATTATGGATACTAAACAATTTTATTGAAGATGGTAAAAGTTCATTTACATTAATAATATTAAATCAATGAATCTAAAAAAAATATATACCGTTCTAATTTTGTTAATAAGCGTAGTCTCTTTCTCTCAACAAAATATACAGGTGTACGGCTTTGGCCACATGGAGTTTGAAACCAACGTGGATTCTTTAAATACAAACGGTTTTTTCTCACTAGGGGAGCATGATTTGTTCGTTTCAGGGAATATCATTAATAAAGTTTCTTTTTTAGGTGAGTTTGTTATCAAAGGAGGCGGAGCTTCTGGTTTTAAACCCAGTATTGAAAGAGCTAGAATCAGATATAATTATCACAAAAATCACTTCTTATTAGTCGGAAAAATGCATACTGCCATTAATTATTGGAATGATGTATATCATCATGGAAGATTATTTTTCCCCACTATTGATAGACCATTGAATTTTAGCTATTTCGTACCTATTCACTCATTAGGTATTAGACTACAAGGTCAAAATCTTGGTAAATTGAATTTTGGTTATGATTTTCAGATTGCAAACGGTATGGAATCCACTGATATTTCGGGTTCAGGCTTTAATTTTTCTAATAATATATCCTTTCACGTAAAACCAAAAGAAGGGATGCGCATTATGATTGGATACAACAATGACTATTTACCTACAAACTCTATGGGCTCTCATGCTCACGGTATGCAAAATCATAATCATCATTATAATGAAGGAATTACCGTTGATCAAATCCATTTTTCATTTGCCCAATTTGAATCCAAATTTGAAGTCTTAAATGAATTTGCTACCGTTATTTCACAAACAGATAGCTTAGGAAGAGCAGTGAATTTCACCAATTATTTCTATGGCGGTTACAGGATAAACGAGAAGTATGTTCCTTTCTTTTTATTTGACTTTTTAGTCGCCTCTGAAAATGAGCTTCATATCAAAAAAATCAATGCACTTAAATATGGATTAGGATTTAAATGGGATTTTAACCCCATGATTAATTTGAAGTTCCAAGTTGAAAGATATGGAGCATTAAATGGTATGGAATATTTACCAAAACAAGCCAGTAAACACGAATTTAAACTCCAGTTATCTTATGCGATTTAGTATTTTGACATACTTGTTTTTGACTGTTGTTTTTAGTTCTAATGCACAGAATGATTGGACTAATGTAAAGGTTCTAGGTAATTCAGTTGGCTTTGAAAAAGTAAATAAGGCTGATCTTAAAAAAATCTTTCTTGGAAATGTGAGTAATTGGTCAAACAATGTCAGTGCAATTATTGTATTGCCATCAACTAGATATTCTAGGGCAGATGAACTAACCAAAACCGTAATGGAAAAATCCCATAACTTAACTCGTAGATTTTGGTTAGGTCTTGTATTCCAAGGAAGAGCTAATCCTCCCATTTATCTTGACAATAATCAAAAAATCATTGATTATATCAATGCAAATGAAGGGGCGATTGCCGTGATCATTGATAATGAGCAAAAGCAACTTAAAAATGAGTTAATAATTGAGTAACCCATGCGTTTCTGGGAAACAACTGCATTTAGAGTTTGGTTAATATTTGGAACAATTGGTTTAATTGTATCTATTCCATTATCCGTTTATTTCAACAATCAGCAAAGAGAAATCTTACAGAACTATACAAAAAACGCATTTGACCTAAATGCAGCCATTGCATCTTCTGTAATTGAGCAGGCCATAAAAGATGAATCATTAGATGGATTGGGAAATTACATGAGTAATATCGCTAATCACAGCGAATTCGTATACATAGCAATTATTGAAAATGATGAAGTTTTTGCATGCTTTCCTAAACGTTATATTTCTGAAGCATTAATTAAAAATGAAGATTATATATACAGTGAATCTAATTTAAATACAGATTTAATTTCTGGAAAACTCGTTATTACAGCCTCTAAAATAAAAGATGAACTCATTTTAAAAAAAATTAATGAACCATTTATTTATTTGATTATCATTTCGATTTTATCTTCTATCGTTTTATTTGCCCTCTCACTACGATTTCTATCTAGACCCATACTAAAATCAACACAAATAGCAAAGGAGCTAGGAAAACAAAACTATAAAGTAGATATTCATTTACTACAAGGAAAAAATGAAATTAGCGTACTTAATAATTCTTTATACTCCTTAAAAGAGAACTTAATTCATTACAAAAAAGAAAATGATAACTATAATGAAGATTTAAAAAAACAACGGGACGAAATTTTTGATAGCCTAAATTATGCAAAGATTATACAGCAATCTATTCTGCCCAATGAAGATGTTTTTTATGATTTTTTTGAAAGCCAATTTTTCTTGTACAAACCAAGAGATGTAGTGAGTGGTGATTTTTACTGGGCTGTTCCGAAAAATGGCATGTTATTTTTTGCACTTTGTGACTGCACTGGCCATGGTGTACCCGGATCTCTTTTAAGCATGATTGGATATGATGCTTTGAACTATATAAGCAGTTTAGAGGAAATCAATGGAAGTGCTGTATTTATGAATAAATTAAATGATTTCTTCATTCAATCAAGAGCTAAAGGCAGGATGCGATTTAATGACACGATGGACATGATTATGTTCATGTATGAGCCAAAATCCAAAATGTTCTGTTTCTCAGGCTCCAAACAAAAAGTAATGATTATACGAAATGGAGAGATTTTAGAATATGACACCGATCATTTGAACCTTGGAGACGATTTTGGTGTTGTAAATGCCAGTTTTACCAAAGAAATCTTGACCTTACAAGACAATGACATCATATATCTATTTACGGATGGATATGTTGATCAGTTTGGTGGGGCGTTAGGCAAAAAATTAAAATATCCAAGATTTAGAAAATTGCTTTTGGATGTACATGAAAAGCCTCTCAATCAACAAAAAAAATTACTTGAAAATTACCTTGAAAGCTGGAGAACTGAGAATAAAGAAGATCCATTCCATCAACTTGACGATGTCAGTGTAATTGGATTTAAAGTTTAGTATCCAGCAGCAAAATCATCACCCCTTTTATCTGCACCTCCATATAGTGAATCTAATTTCACCAATATCGCGTCTACTCTATTCATGGAAGATACAAAGCGGACTTCATGTCCTTTTTTCTTTAGTGCTAAAATTAGGCTGTCATTATCTTTAAAATCATTTTCCATTTTGATGTAATCTGGTTTCCACTGATGGTGAAACCTGGGTGCATTCACAGCACTTTGAATATCCATATTATACTCTATTACATTTAAAATAGTCTGATAGACAGCCGTAATTATAGAAGATCCTCCAGGAGATCCTACTACCAAATACAAACTGTCATTTTTCTCAACTATCGTAGGTGTCATGGAGCTTAACATTCTCTTATTAGGATATATGGCGTTGGCTTCTCCTCCAATTAATCCATATAGATTTGGATGTCCAGGTTTTACACTGAAATCGTCCATTTCATTGTTTAATAAAAAACCAGCATTTTTAACCACTACTCCACTACCAAATGATCCATTTAAAGTGGTGGTAATGGATACGGCATTTCCTTCTTCATCAACTATGGAAAAATGAGTAGTTTCATCACTTTCTAAGACATCAAAATCTCCGGGGTGTAATGAATCAGCAGATGTTGCCATATTTATTTTAAAATCGTCCATTCTACTATCTAAATAAGAAGTATTCATTAATGATTCTACCGGTATGCTGTAGAAATCAGGATCACCTAAATAAGCTGAACGATCAGCAAATGCTCTTTTTTCTATTTCACACATAAGGTGTACAGCATTTTGGGAATGAAAATCAAAATCCTTCGTATCAAAGTTAGAGGTCATCTTCATCATCTGTGCTAAAGCTATTCCACCACTTGATGGAGGCCCCATAGAGATAATGTTATAGTTTTTGTATGGGAAAATAATTGGATCTCTCCATACACTTGCATAGTTTGATAGATCATCATAGCTTATCAAACCATGATTATTCTTCATTTCTTCAACCAATTTATCTGCCACTTCTCCGCTGTAAAAGCCGTCTCTTTTATAATCTCTAATGACTTCAAGAGTCTGAGCTAAATCAGATAAAATAAGTGTATCTCCTTCAACATAGTTTAATTTATAATAAGGATTATAGGTGCTATCTATTATTTTATATGTAGTAAAATAAGCGATTTTTTCTGCCTCTTTCAATGTTAGAGAAAAGCCATTATAAGCTAAATCAATAGCAGGTTGTATTAGGGTCTCCCAATTTAAATTCCCCAATGAATCATGAATTTCCACCATTCCATCCACCGTGCCGGGTACTCCAGAAGCTAAATGACCTTTTAAACTTAAATTTTTAATTACATTTCCAGCGCTATCTAAATACATATCTCGATACGAGCCTGAAGGTGCTTTTTCTCTAAAATCTAATGATGCAAATTCACCCTGTTTTGATCTGTAAACAAAAAAACCTCCTCCTCCAATATTTCCAGCGCTTGGGTAAACCACAGCTAATGCAAATTGCACAGCAACAGCTGCGTCAACTGCATTTCCTCCTTGTTTTAAAATTTCAAGACCTACTTTACTTGCTAATGGATGAGAAGACACCACCATAGCATGTTTATTAGGTTTAGTAGGAGAACTACAAGATTGAAAAATAAAAACACAAAAAAAGGTGGCTTTACAACACCTAATTAATGACGATTTTCTTAAATACGCAACCATTACTATATGTAAAACTAATGAAATAAGTTCCACTAGGTAAATCTAAATCAATTTGGTTAGCTGAGGATAACGTTTTGGATTCGTTAATTAACAAACCTCTTATATCGTAAACAGAATACGAAATTGGTAATTTATTGGCATTTTTTATTTGAATACTTCCTTTTGATGGGTTTGGAAATAGTTCAATAAAATTTAAACTTTCAGATTCGATATTTGAAAGCAAACCTACAAATGCGGAATCTACAATCTGGCAGCCATTATTATCTGTAACTGTAATAGGGTAATATCCATTAGTTAGATATATAATCATGGAGTCATTTAAAAATGGTAGATGATCCCAAACATAATTATATGGTGTTGTCCCCCCCTGAACAACCGCTATTGCAATACCATCAAGATAGCCACTATCGGTAGCCGGAGTAACATCAAAAGTTAAGGTTAAGGGATCCGGTTCAGCTATTTGCAATATGACCGTATCTGAATAACAGTTGTTATTATCAATAGTATATACTTGATAATAACCAGGACTAAGTTGAGTTAATACGGAGTCCGCATAAATTACACCATTCAGTACCGTATTGTAAGGAATATTACCTGAAAATGAATCTATATGTATTTCACCATTAGCTTCTCCATGACACAATACATTGCTAACTACAGGTGAAAAAGTAACAGGATCTACATTATGTACGGTAAAAAATAAGGAGTCTGTACAATTCATATTAAAAACTTCCACTGCATATTGACCTGGAGATAATTGATCGTTTAATAATAGGGATGTTCCATTAGACCATGAACAACCCGTAGCAGTAGGAAAAGAAGGTATCAAGGTTATGGAAGCGTCATTAGAGTAGGAACAACTTGGGCTAGTTACAAATGAACTATCAATGACGGGAATACCATCCTGAATATAAATTGAATCTGTAACAGTACAACCGTCAGGGTGATGAATATCAACTGTATGAATCCCCTCTGAAAGTTGAGTGGCGTGCTTTATTAACGAACCATTAGACCAATTGTAAGTACAAGTACTAAATTGACATACACAACCCGTACTTGAAATCGTTGCCATACCGATTGAATCACCTGGACAGACATTATGAGTTACATTACCAAATGCTATACCATATGGATCATATAATTGGAAATTATGTAATTCTACGCAGTTATTAGAATCTGTGAGGTATACTGTATAATTTCCTGCTGAAATATTAGTTAATGAATCCAAAATACTGCCATCAGACCACATGATGGTGTTAGTAGAAGGGGCAAAACTAGAAAGTATAATTTCACCATCGGAAAAACCATTACAGCTTGGTTGCTCAACTAAATAGCTATTTAAAATGGCATTGGAGCAAGACACCAATTCATTTGTGTAGTGACCATCATAATTTGTTCCCATATAAGACGAAAATGCTAAACCTCTGTATGGGACAGCATAACTCGATGGTTGGGATGTCATTCTAAATCCAGTCCATGCGCTCGGGTTTAAACTATCTAACTTATACACATAAACAATTTCCAATAAACCATCATTATTTAAATCATCAACTAAAGGAGTACATGCAAGATTTACTCCAGCCTCTAAGGAACTTAGGTTATTAATGGTAGCATTTTGAAAATCTATCAATTTAAGCTGGTGTTTAAATGATCCTGAAATTTCATTTACACTACATAACACTTCATCTCTTCCATCACCGTTCGCATCAAAAGCTGATGAAGAAGAAAAATGCATGTCTCCTAAACTATCTATCCAAGATACATGACCTGTGGCACCATCAATCATCATTTGGTAATAATCAAAATAAGTAGGTGTTGACCCTCTATACATGACCGTAAATACATCAGGAATAAGATCTCCTCCAGTAAAGTTGCCAATAGTAGGTGCAGCACTGGATTCCCTATCTGGAAAATGATTATCCCAAAGTCGATTAAAATTGAATCCATCAAAAGCACTAATACTCCCCCCAAAAGATTGCACAATGATATCAGAAATTCCATCATTAGTTAAATCGGCAAGAGAAGCAGGAGCTATAAAACCTTTGGTGGAATCCGATTGAAGTAAAATAGCGTTGCTTGCCAAGGAGTTGTTCATTATATCAGAAATGGTAGTAAGATAAAAGCCACCTCCGTGATGTTCTCCACCTGTACCAAAACCTACCATTAATGTAGACCCACCTAACCTATCGTATACTACTGGAGAGCAGTAAATTTCTGCACTATCTGGAGATACTGCCTGAGCTAATTTAGCTCCTGTGGAAGCATCTATTATGATCAAATGTCCTGGAGGTCTAGGGTCAAACTGAGTAGCTTGGTGGTCACCACCGTTAGTAACCAATATTTCTTTTAAATTATCTCCCGTCATATCAGGTATAAGCTGAGAAGAATAAAAATTAAAGTATCCTGAATCAGCAGGGGGATGAGTTGAAGAATGAGAATAAAACTCCCATATCAGTGACCCATCAATGCCATTTAAAGCAAATAACTGAGCATCCCTACCTCCTATTATAACATCGTTAATTGAGTCATTATTAACATCTATAAATTGAGCACTTGAAAAGATTTCATCACGTGTTGGTGTAGTCCAAAGGACTTGACCATTGGCTCCATTTACAGCGATAACACCAAAATTACTATAAGTTGAGTCTGTTCCAGCACCTATTACAATATCTTTAATTCCATCGTTATTTAAATCTGTTGATCTTGGTGAGGAAAGTACCGAAACGGAATCAATTGTTGTAATCCAATTTAATTGAGCAAAATTTTCAGATACTAAACATCCACATAATGTAAAAATTAGTAATATAAACTTGGTATGAAATATGTAAAACCTATTTAACACAATTAAATGTAGTTATAACCATTTTAAAGCCGAAAAATACTAAATTCATAGACAACAGTATTATAGGTTCAATGATTAATAACTTAAAAATAATTTTAGCAATACTATTTGCATTTAATATTTTAAACGCTCAGGAAAACTATTCTATAAGCCAACTTAACAAGGAACTATCCAATCTTGAACGGAAAAAAGATTCCATATTAAATGAATTGGAATTTTTAATCCTTAAAGAAGATTTAACAGAAGTAATGAATACGATTATCCCTAGTAAAATTAACATCATCAAACACTATGCTTTGGTTATTTCATATAACGAAGAGCATGAGCAAGCTAATTGGGTAGCTCACAAAATCAACAAAAAAATTATTGATGGAAATGTGAGTAGAACCAATAACTTTAGGGTTGATACTTTAATAGCATCAGGCTCAAGTGAAGAAAAAGATTACTTTATAAAAACAAAATTACCGAGTGGGAAATTCACTTATGATGGTTTTGGTTATGACCGTGGACACCTAGCCCCATCTGCTGATTTTAAATGGTCAAAAACTGCACTTTCAGATTCCTATTTCTATTCAAATATGTCTCCTCAATTACCTGAGTTTAACCGAAAAGGATGGGCCAATATTGAAGGATTTCTTCGAAGTTATGTATATGAAAACGAAACCGATTTATTGATAGTAACCGGTCCATTCTACAATGAGATCGTGAATAAATCCGAAAGAAGTATAAATAATATGAGCGTGCCAGATTATTTCTTTAAAATTGCTGTTGATTTAAAAAATATGTTAGGTATTGGATTTCTAGTTCCGCATGAAAAACTCAATTCTCCAATAGAAAGCTATATGGTTTCCATAGACAGCATTGAGGCTTTTACAGGTTATGATTTCAATTTTCAACTTACTGATTCTATTGAAGAAAAGTTAGAAAAAGAAATGGAATTAATATCTTGGCAGAATAAAAAAAACAGAGGCAATGTAGCGCCAATTGAGACAAATAGGCTACCCAAAGGAACATATAACACCCTTCAAGCCAAACAGTTTTCCGAGAAAGGAAAAAAAGTGACCATATGTGGAAAAGTAGTGAGTACTAAACTCAGTAAAAATGGACATACTTTTTTAAACTTAGATCAAGCTTTCCCAAACCAAATATTTAGCGCAACCATCTGGAAGAGCAATAGCATTCATTTTAGTTTTTCACCTCATATTGAGTTAAAAGATAAATACGTTTGTTTAGAAGGGGAAGTAACTGACAATAATGGTATACCCACTATGGAATTAACAAATGAAAAAAACATATCCTACATTGATTTATAAAACTTAATTTTGGAATATGAGTGTGAAGTACTTTAATACGGATTACAAAAACATATCAGAATCTCAGTATCAAGATGAGAAATTTAAACTCCAGGTAGAGTTATTAAAACTACAAGAATGGGTTGTAAAAAAACATAAAAGAATCGCCATTATTTTCGAAGGAAGAGATGCGGCAGGAAAAGGATCAACCATAAAACGATTCATTGAACATCTCATACCAAAACATTTTAGGGTTTATGAACTTGGAACCCCTTCAGACGAACAAAATAATAACTGGTTACAAACACATGAGAAAGCATTACCTAAAAAAGGTGAAATTGTTTTTTTTGATCGTTCTTGGTATTCTAGAGCTATGATTCAACCTACTATGGGATATTGTACAAAACACCAGTATAAATATTTCATGGAAAATGTTAATGAATGGGAAGAAAAATTGATTCATCAAGGACTTTCATTGATTAAATTTTATTTGAGTGTTAATAAGCCCACTCAAAAAATGCGATTCCACATTCGAGAACATCACCAGTTAAAGTATTGGAAATTATCCAGCAATGATTTAAAAACGTTGAAAAAATGGGAAGAATATACGTTTTACAAAAATCAAATGTTTGAAAAAACATCAACTGAAATTTCACCTTGGGTAATCATAAATTCTAATGACAAAATGGTATCCAGACTAAACGCTATGCGTTATGTATTAAGTGAAATTGATTATGATGGTAAAACAAAGTTACCTAAAGCGGAATGGGAGTTTGACATTAATGACAATAATCTTACCTTATTTGGTGTTCATTTTGATGACTTAAATCCAAGTCAATATGCACTTTTAAGTAAATTAAAACAACTGGAGACTACTAAGAAGATTAAGGATTAATCATTTGCTTTAATTAGATTTTTCAATTCTTCCATTTCTTTTCTCACCTCAATATTATCTTCTTTTAAACTATTTATAATTTCTTGTTGCTCTTGAATGGCTTTTGTGAGTACTGGAATTAAATCGCTGTAGTAGACGCCTAAATTTTTGTTTTTCTTATAAATAAAGTTTTGCGTCTCTTCACTCTCCATATACCAGTCATGAGTTTTAACTACCTCTGGAATAATGCTGAGTAATTGCTGAGCATTAAATCCTATTTTTCTTTCACGCAAGTCTTGAGGTATTATTTCATTTCCAATCTTTTGATTTTTCCACTCATAAGTAATGGTACTTAGTTGCAAAACTTCATTAAGCCCATATTCTAATAGTTTGATATTTGTTTTTAATGAAGTGTCACTGGAACTTATTGGTCCATTAGTAGTATACACATCATCCCAAGGGTAAGTAGATGTACCTAAGGTTGCGTAGCTTGATTGAGTACTTAAATCTGTGTTCACAAATAGCTCGCCCAATCCATCATAAAAATATTCAATTGACCCAACTGATACGGCAGTACCACCTGATTGTCCATTGTAAGCCCCAAGCACAAAATCTTTTGTGTATAGATCTCCACCAGAATCATAAAAAGTAGTATTATCATCGGAGTCTACACTAGGATAACCTCCACCGAAATTAATATAATCTTCCTCTACATTAGACCTAAATATCATTCTAGACTGTCCTTCTAAATAAAAGTTGCCTGGATATAAGCCTCCACTGCTACCATCAATCAAAAGGTCATTATCGTCCAATACAATGCTTGTATTATTAATTAATGTACCACCAAGTTTTACTGTTCCTGAGGATTCACTCAAACCATTATTAAATAAATATGAACCACTGCCTCCACCACTATTTGGTAAAGTAATTGTGTTACCTCCAAAAATGGTTAAATCGTTTCCAGATAAAATTAGAGAATCTGTATCTGGATTTATTGTAACCGAATTACCACCTGAAATAGATAAATCATTGCCCGATAAACTTAACGTTTGGTTAGAAACACCTGAAACACTGGACCAATACGCATTTCCATCTGCATCAGAAGTTAATACTTTTCCGGTTCCTTGAGTGCCATCCTCTAATCTCATGACATAAGATCCCAAAATGGGTTGACCTTGTTCTGTTACAATTACATTATCTACAGTAGCTCCGTAATCATATGCACCATAATATTCAAAGTATAATATATACTGTTGAGATGGGCTAACTGTTATGTTATTTTGAGAGAAAGAACCATCTATGTCTGCACCAGATGAAGCTATTAAATCACTACCCAATTTTACATTATTTACCACATCCCACAGATAAACTTTAAAATAATCATCATTAGTTACACTGTAATCCCTATATCTATAGTCAAATGATACATTAATAGAACTGGTGGCAGGTGAAAACAAAAATTTCATTTTTGAATTTTGCTCACATGAAGATCCATCATTAGAATTGATTGAAGCAAAACTACCCACACAAGAAGCACATTTGTAAGGAGAGGATGTAACTATCGACCATCCATTAACAATCAAACATGACATATTTCCATTATTATCTTGAGTAATTGTACTTGAACTAAAATCTTCTTCATAAATTGGAATTGTACCACCAGAGGAAGCAACCGTTGTTGTTCCATAAATGTGTAATGTATTCGTTGGAGAATTGGTACCTACACCAATATTTTTAGTGGAGTTATAAACCGAATTCGCATCTTCAGTCCAATCGGTATCATTTCCACTTCCAGAAGGTGCTGGAATCCACTCAGTTCCAGTTGCTGTAGAAGATAATATTTGACCAGTAGTTCCAGGACTATTAAGCCTATCATAATAAGCACCTGTTAATCGCATATCTCCCTGAACATGTAACTCTTCAGTTGGTGAAGATGTACCAATACCAAAGTAACCTCTACTAGAAAGTCTCACTTTTTCAGTAGGTTGATTTCCTATACCTCCAACAGCATTATTTGCATCTTCCACAGTATAAAAAGCAATTCCAACATTATCCCACCAAGAAGCAGAACCACTACCTTGATCATCAGCAACACCAGCTATTCCAGACCATTTTTCATTTTCAGAATTGGTGCCGCTATTAGGGACATTACTATTACCAGAACCCTTAAATTTAATTCCAACACCCATACCAACTGATGCCGGGTTGTGCTTATTTCTAATCATCAATGGCCAAATTACTTCGTTTGTTGTGCTTGAATCTTTCACTTCTAATTTTGTCTTTGGAGAGATAGTATTTACACCCACATTACCTGTATTTGTAATGGACAATCTTTTTTCAAAAGCAGTATAAAAATCTAGTCCAAATTGATTTTTTGTGGTTGTTCTATTTGAAGCTATTCCCTCTCCAGAATTTAATCCAAAGGCTAACGCGTTAGTTGAAAGAACACCACTGTTATTGTTGTTGTAATCTAAAGTCATTCCATCACCCACAGTGAGGCCTACATCAATTCTTCCAGAACCACTAATCCAATAATCTGCTGGTGTTTGAGCACTTGTATATTGGTTTCGGATATATCCATTATCATTATACACTGGTCCTGTTGGACCTGTTGGACCCGTGGGACCTGTTGAGCCTGCTATTCCCTGTGGGCCCTGTGGACCAGTTGCGCCATCAACTCCATTTAAACCAGCTATTCCTTGGGGACCCTGTGGACCTGTTGCGCCATCAGCACCATCTTGACCAGCTGCTCCTGTAACTCCCTGTGGACCTTGTATTCCATCTGCTCCTGTTGGACCTATTGGACCTTGTATACCCTGTGGGCC
>JAYPVI010000014.1:0-58613 GCA_038134525.1 Crocinitomicaceae bacterium | reverse complement strand
TTTATTTATTGTGGTATTTCCAGTGGTATAGGTAATTTCACTTCTTCTGCATGTGGTGGATTCCACAGTGTTTACAGTTACGATGAAACAGCCGCTACTCCTGCTATAGATGATGGATTAAATGCAATAACATCTTTAGCTTTTGGAGTATCCAATGCAACGGGTACACTAATTTATACTAGTTCAGGAGTAACAACAATTTCTGTTACTGGTACTCCGGAGTTTGATGATATTGCAAAATCAATAACAAGTGTAAATGATGGATGGAACTTAGTTGCCAATCCTTATCCCTCAACATTAGATTGGACTAATGGTTCTTCTGGATTTTATGATGATAATAGTGCTTTGATTGATAACTCAAGATGGGTTTACAGCGCAGATGCGGCAAATTATTTATCAAGTACTGATGATATACCACACACCCAAGGTTTTTGGGTAAAAACTTCCTCAGGTGGTAATTTAAATTATAGTGTTAGTCAAACAATATCAAGTCAAGCTAACTTTACAAAATCTGTTAATGGAATAAACCATCCATTGAGATTAAAAGTTACTAGTGACACAAATTCTTATTATGATTTTGCATACATTTTAAGTGGCCCTAATTACTCAAATAATTATGACCAAGGTAAAGACATTTTTAAGTTTTTCTCTCCTTACCCTGATTATGTTCCTAACATATTTTTCTTGGATAATCAAGGAAATCAATTAGATAGAACTTGTATAAATAACAACCAAAGTGAAAATTTACAACTGCAAGTAAATGTTGGTCAATTTGCTCCAGGTAATTACACCATTCAATTTGAAAATTTAAAACAATTTATGATTGGCTCTTGCTTGCAATTAGAGGATTTACATAATGGATTAATCACAGATTTAAGACAAGACTCAACCTACACATTTCTATCTGACACAAATGCACCAAACCCACGATTTTTATTACATATTAATGTTGATTATGATATAAATGTTTCAAATGCTATGTGTTTTAACGATAGTTCAGCATTTGTAAGTATTAAGGGTACAAATCTACAAGGTCATTATTTTAGTTTAATAGATACCTCTGGTTTGTTAATTGACTCGGTAGTAGCGGTTTCGGATAGTATTCTATTTGGTGGATTAAATGCTGGAGTTTTTCGTTATGAAACCAATCATACAGGTACTTGTCCTACCCTTAATCAGTTAATTTATGTTACGGAACCTCAAGAAGTTATTTCCCTATTCTCAACGATAAGTGATACATTTTACTTAGATACTAGTAATCAAATCTCAATAAACTTTAGAAATTTATCTACAGGCTCTACATACTATGAGTGGGATTTAGGGGATGGGAATACATCTAATAATGTTAATCCTAATCATACTTATTACTCAAGTGGATCAAAAACTGTTACTTTGCGTGCATACAAAGATTCTTCAAAAGTTTGTGAATCTATATTCCAAAAAGAAATTAACATCCAAGAAGATCAAATTGCCATGTTTGAAAGTAATGAAATCGGTGACTTTAAAATCATTACTTTAAATGATTTTATAAAAGTAATTTCTAATGAGTCTACACCTTATATTTTAAATGTAATTGATGTTAATGGTAAAAAAGTATTAAGAAATTTAAGTTTAAAAGACCCTATATCGATAATTAATACCTCATATATTTTACCTGGAATGTATTTTATAACAATATCCAACAACACTCAAACTTTATATAGATCAAAAATCATTTTAGGTTATTAAAAACAAACAAAATATTCTAATCAAAATATGTTCTGACTTTTAAAATTATTTGTTTTATTAAAGTCTAATACTTCGCAGTGATTAAATAATTTAAGATGAATTAAATAAATTTAATGTTTTGAAAAATATCTTTTTTGATTGGCAAAATCATGCTTAAAAAAGTAGATAAATTACAGTTTATTATATTTTCTTTATGAAATATTAGTTGAATTTCAAAAAGAATAAGTGGTTATTTTACATTACAAACTTGCAGAGGATTTTGTATTTTTAAACTTCTTGAAAAAGTGAAACAATCAAATTTTGATTTTAATCTCTGTTATAATACCATGTTATAATGTTGCCTATTTCTTAGAAGATTGTTTGGAATCTGTTTTGAACCAGACATATAATAATCTAGAAATATTACTGATTGACAATAATTCAAATGATGATACCATCAAAATTATGTCAAGCTATGTTAAAAGGTATCCAAACCAAATTTCTATGTACTGCGTTAAAAATCAAGGGGCTACACACGCTAGAAATCTAGGCATTGAGAAATCAAAAGGTGAATGGATTCAGTTCTTGGATGCTGATGATTTATTGAGACCAGAAAAAATTAAACATCAAGTTAGTCTTATTGATGAAAATACCGATGTGATATACGGTTCATCTTATAAAGAAACAGTTAAAGGGAATCAGTATTTAATGCCTATAACAGAAGATATTGTTGAGGGTTTATTTGCAACTAAACTTGGAAATACATGTTCTAATCTATTTAAAAAGCAAAAGTTAGGAGAAATAGGAGGGTGGAATGTTGACTTAAAAAGTTCTCAGGAATATGATCTAATGATGAGACTTTTTATGATTAATGCAAAGTTTAAAATTGATTTAGAGCCACTAACCATCATAAGGGAAAGAGAATTTGGTCAAATTTCTGACCATAATTCAAAATGGACTAATTATACTGATATTAGAATACGCTTTTATTTGTACTTAAAAAACAGTAAACATACCCTCAGTAAAACACATTATAAGGCAATATCAAATGCTCTTTTGTTG
The DNA here is from genome assembly GCA_038134525.1 of Crocinitomicaceae bacterium. GTDB lineage: Bacteria > Bacteroidota > Bacteroidia > Flavobacteriales_D > Parvicellaceae. The sequence continues at coordinate 55,844 of JAYPVI010000014.1, read as the reverse complement.
AGTTCTAGATACTACAAAAAAGAAACACTAAAACACCTCTTTAATAATTCAAGCTTGTTGCGTCATATGAACATTAAAACTCTTCTAGCATTAATTTATAATCTATCTATAAACAAAAATTGAAAATATTTATAACCTTCAACGATAATTATGATGGCATTTTTCAATCACAAGTTATAGATGTGCTGAAAATGTACCAATCAGAAGGGATTTATTTTAAACTTATTTCTTTTATATCAATTCGTAATTTCTTCAAACAAAGAGATAAAATTTTAAAAAATTACCCTAACACTATATTATTACCCATGTTTCCTAAACTTAAAAATTGGAAACTTAATAGGTATATTCTAAACCACTTTTTGAAACATGCAGATTTGATCATTTCGAGAGGAATATTTGCTACTAATTTAGCTTTGTTAGCAAAAAATACCAATACTAAGGTTATTTATAATGGTCGTGGTGCAATTCATTCTGAACAGATAGAATTTGGTGTTTATAATGGAACTGGGATAGAAGAATCTATTTTTCAACTAGAAAAAAATGCAGTTTTGAAATCAGATATGAGGATTGGCGTTTCTAAAGGTTTAATAGATTATTGGCAGAAAAATTTTGATTATAGAATTAATTTTCATGAGATTATTCCATCTTGTACTAGTTTTTCCTTAATTCTTAAAAATTTTAATATTAAAGAAAATAACCATGTGACTATTGTTTTCTCTGGATCTTCTGCTAAATGGCAATCTTTGGAGCTTATGTGTAAACATTTTGATTGTTTTTTATCATTGAACAAAAAAATACGTATTAAAATCCTCAGTAAAAACACCTCAGTATTTTCTGAACTAATTGAGAAATATCCTGACAAAATTCAATTAATGTGGGTAAATCATGATATGGTAAAAGATATTTTACTTACAGCTGATTATGGTTATGTTTATAGAGAACAAACAGAAACAAATAAGGTTGCATCACCTGTTAAAATAGCAGAATACCTAAGCTGTGGACTAAAGTTGTTAATTTCAAATTCTTTAGGTGATTATACTAATTTGTCATCACTAAATAATTTGGGGTATAATTTAGATTCAAATAATTTCAACTTTTCTGATATTCAGAAAGTGGACAAAGTCGAAAAAGCAAGAATATCTAAATTTGCTATGGAAAATTTTTATCTTAAATCTGAAAAAATAAAAAACAAATATTTAAGTGTGATCAATGAAAATTGCTCTAGTAACTGATGGAATACCTCCTTTTGTTTTAGGCGGAATGCAAACGCACTCAGTTCTATTAGGTAAGACCCTGGTTTTAAAAGGTAATTCTGTTGATTTATTTCATTTTGTTCACAAGCCAAATGACCTACCGACTGAAAATGAAATCAATAAAATAATTTTTAAAAAATCTAATTTTTGTTTTAATAAAGTATTCACCTATTATTTCCCTCATTCTGTAAAATTTCCTGGACATTATATTTGGAATTCTTTTCGTTATTCAAAAATGGTGGCTAACCATTTAATGAAAGAGTCAGGTTATGACTTGATTATTACAAAAGGATTTTCTGGGTGGAAATTATTAATTGAAAAAAAAAGAAATAGAATTCAAACCAAAATCGGGGTAAAATTTCATGGATATGAAATGTATCAATTTGCTCCAAATTTAAAAATTAAGCTTCAGCATTTATTACTTAGGCCATTTGTGAGGTGGAACACAAAACATGCTGATTATGTATACTCTTATGGTGGAAAAATTACTACTATCATTGAAAACTTAGGTATACCTGAAGACTCTATTAAGGAAATTCCATCTGCTATAGATCCAAGTTGGCTTAGTCGAAATATTAAAACCAATCAATGTTTGAAGTTTTTATTTGTTGGAAGGAATGAGCGTAGAAAGGGATTAAAAGAAATAAATGAGGCTATTGAGTTAGCTGTAAAAAACAATTTAGATGCAGAATTTCACTTTGTGGGTCCTATTGAAAAAAGATATAATATTTCTACATCAAAAGTTTCAATTTTTTATCATGGGATAATTATTGGTGAAAAGGAAAAGAAAGCTATGTATGATAGTTGCGATATACTGTTATGTCCCAGCTACTCAGAAGGTATGCCTAATGTTATTTTAGAAGCTATGTCAAGAGGGTTAGCAATTATAGCCACTAATGTTGGAGCAATTCGATTGCTGGTTTCGGAAGATAACGGGGTTTTGCTTCAAGAATGTAAACCGAATTTAATTTTTGATGCCATTAATAATTTTATTTCTATGGATAAAAATATATTAATAGAAAAGAAAGCTTCATCAGTAGAGAAAATTAAAGAAGGATTTTTATGGAATAATGTTATTGAAAGGTACATTGAAAAATAAAAACGAAAGAATAATTATTATAACTAAAGCATTTGGTATTTCATTTGCATTTTCACTGTTAATATTTCTATTATATTTTTTTTATTTGAGACCTTTCCACATGGAATTTAGTGTAGTAAACTCTCTAAATTATACACAAAAAAAAATAAATTTTGATTCTATTCATTTTCAAAAAAATAATCCAATTATTCTTTCAGATAGTAGGTTGTTAGAAATCGATTTAGATTATTTAAATACAATAAATTTATCGATAGGTGGTGAAACATCTAAAACACTTAATCATAGAATTAAAAATTATGATTTTCAAGATTCTTCATTAATAATATTATCAATAGGCTTAAACGATTTATTGTTTTCATATAATGTGAAAAATACAAGAAAGAATTTAAAAAATCTTCTTGATCATTTGTGCTCAAAAACGAAATATTCAGACGTGTTTATATGTAAAATACTTCCGATTAATGTAGATGGGTTTTTTTTCGATAAGGAGGAAGTAAATAACAATATTTCTAGTTTAAATCTATTTTTAGATACCATTAGTCTGAAAAATAATAATAGAAAAAAGATTATTTACTTCAGTGAGCTAATTTCTTCTAATGAAAGTCTAAAAATCGAATATACATATGATGGTATTCACTTTAATAATAAAGGAATTGAAAAATTAAAATCTATGCTGGTAAAAGAAATTACACATGATTAGACAAATTATTTATTTCCCAGGGTTAAATGGGCTTCGATTTTTATCAGCATTAGCTGTAATAATTACTCATGTAGAATTAATGCAAGATAAACTAGGACTTGAAAACTTATGGAATGATTTATTGGTTCATAATTTAGGAGTAATTGGTGTCTCTTTCTTTTTTGTATTAAGTGGATTTCTAATAACTTATCTTATGATTGAAGAAAGGGATAGTTTTAAATCTTTCTCTGTGAAGTCATTTTATTTAAGAAGAATATTTAGAATATGGCCCTTATATTTTTTAATACTTATACTAGGATTCTTTATTTTACCCAAAGTTACATATGTACCTTTTTTTTCTGAAAATTTAGAAGTCAATTTTCTCCCAAACTTGATTATATATCTATTCATTTTTCCAAACATTGCGCTTTCAATATTTCCTGCTGTTCCTCTCATTGGACAATCTTGGTCAATCGGAGTTGAGGAGCAATTTTATTTACTCTGGCCAATAATATTTAAGTTTTCTAAAAATTTTAATTTGAATTTATTGATGAAACTTTTGTTCTTGTTTGTATTTATGAAATTCGTTGTTTTACTTTTTTCGCTTCAAATAGATTCAAATTGGTTACTTGTTGTAAAAAAGAATTTAGCTATGTTGAAGTTTGAGAATATGATTATTGGATCTATGGGTGCTGTTATTATGAAAAATAAGGATAAGTACATTAAATATATTCTTAATAATATGGCTTTGTTCTTTTCTGTTGCTGGTATTTTTGTTTCTCTATATTTTATCCCAAATTATTTGAGAGATGGTTTACACATCCTTCACGCTTTGTTTTTTATTATTATTATTCTTAATGTATCCAGTAATCCCAAATCATTTTTAAAATTAGAAAACAAACTTTTTAATTTTTTAGGACGAATCTCATATGGGATTTACATGTATCATCTAATTATCATCTATTTCACTATTAATATATTGATGATTTATGATATTTATTCAAAATTGCTCCTTTACACTATTTCTATATTAATGACATGTATTGTTTCATATATTTCATACATTATTTTTGAAAAAAGATTTTTGAACCTGAAAAAGAAATTTACAATATTGAAATCAACAAATTAATTCAATTATTATTACTTCTGATATTCAAAATAACGACAATGTATTTCAGAAAATAATATTTTTTGTTTCTATATTCTCTTCATCCTACGTTTTCTTTAAGATCCCATTTGAGTTCTACTTTTACTATATTTTTATATTGATCTTGTTACCTTTTTTTTTAGTAAAGTATGGAGTGCCAAAATTTTTATTGCAAGTATTAGCATTGCCTTTATTGGTTGGATTATTCTATATTTTAACAGAAGAAAATCTTCCATTTACTTTTTTAAAAGTATTTGGAGGAGTTTTCATTACCTTTCTTTTTTTCTACGGTTGGATTCAGCATTTTAAAACAGATGTACAACTCATTTTCAAATGGTATTGTTATTCTTGCTGGGTATTAGTCATTATTGGAATAATTCAAGTTTTTTCATTTTTTATTGGTTTTAAAGATGGTTATGACTTTAGTTGGTTTTTAAATAAATGGGGATTTGTTGAAGGGGGCGTGATCGGTTTGAGAGTGAATTCAATCTTGTCAGAACCTACTTATTTAGCAACTGCACTTGCTCCAGTAATTTATGTCTCAGTTCATAACCTTATTTCTAAATCTACTTATTTATTTAATAAGTTTCAGTCTATATTAATTCTAGTTGTTGCCATCTTAACAACTTCATCAATAGGTTACTTAGGAATACTTATTTCTATTTTGCTTTGTACAGAAACAATAAGAATTCGATATATTCTATTTGGAATTATTATTTCTGCTTTAACTTTTACTTTAGCATACAACAATGTGAAAGATTTTAGATCTAGAGTCGATGCAGCTAAAGGTCTTTGGATTGATGATGATTATGGAATAACAAATACCAATAATTCGAGTTTTGTTTTATTTAATAACTTACATGTCGCAAAAGAAAATTTAAAAAGATATCCCTTTTTTGGAACGGGACTTGGTTCCCATGAAACTGCATTTAAAAAGTTTACCTTAACCAAAACCTTATTACCATATGATTTTGAATTTAATATTAAAGATGGTAATTCGCTGTTTATAAGACTTTGTACAGAAACTGGTCTTCTTGGCCTAGGATTTGTGTTATTGGTCATTGCAAGAGGATTTATATATAAGGTAGATAATAAAAAAGAACATATGTTAATGCATAAAAATATCAGTCAGTCTTTATTTGTCTTATTGGTGTTGGTCCTGATTAGACAAGGTAATTATATGTTAAATGGGCTTCCCTTGCTATTCCTACTTTATTATTACAATGGAGTTCACTATAAAAATTCAATAGTTCATGAATAATGAAGTGCCAAAAAAAATTTTATTTCTTTTTACTGAGTTGTCAGGCTACATGCTCTATTGTTTTCAACTTGCTAAGCAATCAGGTTTTGAAATTCATGTAATTAACTACCCAATTAATAAGGAAGCTCCTTTTGAATTCAAGATTGAAAATGAAATTTTCCTACATGATCGTAAGCAATTTTATAATAAGCAGGATCTATTACAATTTATTCGTAAACTTTCTCCTCAATTATTATTGGTAAGTGGATGGATAGATGATTTGTATTTGAAAATCTTCAAAGAAAGTACATTAAATTGTAAAAAGGTTCTCATGTTCGATACACCCTGGCACAATAAGTTGAAACAAAAAATTTGGGTAAATATTTTCAGATTTGCTTACTTAAAATATTTTGATTCGGTTTGGGTGCCTGGAGTAAAACAATTGGAATATGCAAGAAAATTAGGATTTAAGCAAGACCATATTTTTCAAGGGTTATACAGCTGTAATCTTGATTTATTTGAAAATATTTTTGATAAATCATTTTTAAAAAAGAAAAAAATATTTCCCAAAAAATTTTTATTCATGGGAAGATATACCGATTCAAAGGGCTTTAATGAATTATCTGAATTATTTATTGAAATTATAGAGGAATACAATATAAATTGGGAGTTATGGTGCGTGGGCACAGGCGAACAATGGGAAGATAGAATAATACATAAAAAAATAAAACACTTTGGTTTTTTACAGCCTGAAGAGCTTGAGGATGTCATTGCACAAACAGGTGTTTTTGTGTTACCGAGTAAATTTGAGCCTTGGGGAGTTGTGCTTCATGAAATGGTTACTTCTGGTATGCCCATTCTTGTTTCAGACCAGGTGGGTTCTATACATACCTTTTTGAATAATAATGTCAATGGGATGTCTTTTTCCTATTCCAAAAAAGAAGATTTTAAGAACAAATTATTGAAATTTATGCATCTTTCTGATCAAGAATTGTCGAAGATGGGGGAGGAAAGTGTACTTTTATCTAAAAAGATAACTCCTGTAAAGTGGGTTGAAACGTTAAATCAAATTTATGAATAAAATTTTAGTTACTGGAGGTGCAGGAAATGTGGGTGGAGCTCTGGCAAGAAAGCTGGTAGAAAACGTAAACTATAAAGTTATCATTGCCGATGATTTATCTACAGGTTCAAAATCTAAACTCCCTTCTTCTACATATAAAAATTGGAAATTTGTCCATTGTGACGTGAACAACTACAAAGAGATTTCTGAGTTAATGCTAGTTAACCAATTTGATTTTGTATTTCATTATGCTGCAGTTGTTGGAGTGAAAAGGACTCAAGAGAATCCCATTGCGGTATTAAATGATATTGATGGAATCAGAAATGTATTACAATTATCTAAAAATAGCTCTGTTAAAAGAGTGTTTTTTTCATCCTCTTCAGAGGTTTATGGAGAGCCCGTAGAATTGCCTCAGCATGAGGAAACTACGCCCTTAAATTCAAGGGTGCCTTACGCAGTAGTTAAAAATGTAGGAGAATCATTTTTCAGGTCCTACGAAAAAGTATATGGTCTTCCTTATACGATTTTTCGATTTTTTAATACCTATGGTCCAAATCAAAGTATGGATTTTGTGATCAGTAAATTTTTAAATGCAGCATTAAAAGGCGATGATATTACCATTTATGGTGACGGTAGTCAGACGAGAACATTTTGCTATGTTGATGACAATATAAATGCTTGCGTAAAAATATTTGAAGAAAACCACACCTTGAATGATGTGATCAATATAGGGGGGGCAAAGGAATATAAGATAATAGATGTTGCAAAAACCATCATTAATATTTCTGGTTCTTCTTCAAAAATTATTCATTTACCGCCTCTCCCAGAAGGAGATATGACAAGAAGAATGCCTGATAATACTAAAATGCTTAAAATCCTAAACAAAGAACTTATATCACTAGAAGAGGGCATAAAAAGAATGATTGATCATCCAGATTTTAAAATGTAATGTGTGGTATTAGTGGCATTTTTGATTGGAATTCATTAAAAAATGCGGAACATGTAGCTTCCATTATGAAGGATGCTCAAAATCACAGGGGCCCGGATTTTAGTTCTACTTACAGAGACGAAAATATATTCCTTAGCCATAATAGGCTTTCCATTATTGATTTGGATCATCATTCAAATCAGCCTATGTATAGTAACTTAGGTGATGTGGTTTTATCTTATAATGGAGAACTCTATAACTACCTAAACCTAAAGAGTGAATTAGAAGCTACCTACTCGTTTAAGACTCAATCTGATACAGAAGTTATCATCGCATCGTATTTAAAATGGGGGATGAGTATGTTAAATCGATTTGACGGCATGTTTGCATTCGCATTATGGGATAAAGTAAAAAAACAACTATTCTTAGCAAGAGATAGGATGGGAGTTAAGCCTCTGTATTTTATGGAGTATGGTAAAAGTATTTTGTTTTCCTCTTCTTGTAATGCCATAATTAAAGCGGTGTCTGAACAACCATTTCGATTCAAAGAAAACAGTATCCAAGAATATTTGAATTTCGGAACGGTTTACTCACCTTCAAGCATAATAAATGAAGTGAAATCGATAGAAAAGAGTCATTATTTACATATCTCTGGTGAATCATTTGATCAATTTAAATACTGGGAGCCAACAAATCAAACAGGAGTTAATCAATTGAAGTATGATGATATAACTAAAAAAGTAAATCAACTACTGCTTCAATCTGTAGAAAAACGATTAATTGCAGATGTTCCAGTTGGCATGTTTTTAAGTGGTGGTATAGATTCGAGTACCCTAGTGGCTGCAGCATCAAAAGTTGCCAAAAATAAAATCAACACCTATTCTGTCACATTTGATGATAAAACATTTGATGAAAGTAACTATGCGCGTCAAATAGCAGATATTTATGCTACCAATCACAAGGAAATTAAAGTAGATCCTAACTCCCTTCTGCATAATATGGATGAGTACATCAAGCATATGGATCATCCTACGGTTGATGGGTTAAATAGCTATATTATTTCAAAAGCAGTATCCAATGAAAATATAAAAGTTGCGATTTCTGGAGCTGGATCAGATGAACTATTTCTGGGCTATCCCTTTTATAAATTAGCAGGTCAGTTTGAAGAAAATCAATGGCTTCAGTCTTTTCCACCGTTTTTAAAGAAAATAGCAGGATACATTGTTAAACAAATTTATGCTGATCACAAGGGAGAAAAGGTGGCTTCTATTTTAGATCAAAAGTTTTTAAAGTTAGATTATTATTATCCGTTTTTTAGAAAAATGTTTTCCGATAAAGAATTAAATCTTTTGTGTCCCAACTTAAATTTCAATTCATCATATTATGCATTTAACTGGTATCAGCAAAATATTGGTCAAAAATCCATGTGGCCCTTCTATTCAAAATTATCCCTTCTTGAAATAGAATGCTATTTACAACATGTGTTATTAAGAGATGCAGATCAAATGGGAATGGCACATTCTTTAGAAATTAGAGTGCCTTTTTTAGATCACCAATTGATAGAATTTGTTCTTTCAGTACCTGATAAATACAAAATTGGAGCACATCAAAAGCAGTTATTACTTGATTCTGTATCGGGGTGGCTTCCCAAAGAAATTATAAATAGAAAGAAAATGGGTTTTGTTCTTCCTATAGAAAAATGGATGAAAAATGAACTTAGAACATTTTCTGAAAATGCATTAATGGAGTTGGAGCAATTTGATCAATTCGATATAAAGTATGTGTTAAAAATGTGGAATCAGTTTTTAATTGGTGATAGTCGTATTCAATGGGTAAAAATATGGTCTTTAGTCATCCTAGGTATTTGGTCTTCTACCCGCAAAATAAAACAATACAATGCTTAAAGTATTAGTATTAATTGATTGGTACAAACCGGCATTTAAAGCAGGAGGGCCCATAAGTTCCGTTTTAAACTTGACCCAATTATTAGGTGATGAAATCGAATTTTATGTGGTTACGTCTGACCGAGATATAAATGAGGAATTACCATTGAAAGGATTAATATACCATCAATGGGTTGTACAAGGAAAAGTTAAGGTAAGATACCTAAATAAGATTCAAGAAAAAAGAGGGGTTTTAAAAGAAATCGTTGAACAATTATCACCTGATCGTATCTATCTAAATGGTATATTTTCTTATTTCTATTCTATTTTACCTCTATTTCTTTTTAGGAACTACAATATTATAATCTCTCCTAGAGGTATGCTGATTAATGAGGCGTTGAAAATAAAATCCTTCAAGAAAAGATGTTTTTTACTTATAATGAAATGGGTAAATGGATATCATAACGTCATTTGGCATTTTTCTAATCAGCAGGAATATCTCGAATCTCAGAAAAAAGTTTTTATAGGGGTTCACCGTATTATTCCTAATTTGACTAAACGTATTCCAAACAAATCTATCAGAAACAACTCTTCTTTTGAATTATTATCTATTTGTCGGGTGAATAGAATTAAGAATATTCATTTTTTTCTTAAGGTACTTCAAAAAGTTGATTTTGAGTGTAATTACACTATTATTGGAGCTATTGAAGAGGAAGAATATTTTAACGAGTTACAAATTTTAATTAAGAAATTACCATCTAAAATAAATGTTCATTTTGTTGGTCCAAAACCATATGATGAAGTTGAAAAACAACTTGCACAAACATCTCTTTTTATATCTACTTCCAAAAATGAAAATTATGGTCATAGTATCATCGAAGCTTTAGGTAATGGAATTCCGGTATTGGTTTCTGAAGCTTGTCCTTGGTATCATTTAGAAAATAATAATGCTGGTTATAGGTTGCCCCTTAAAATTTCCGATTTTTTGGATAAATTAATTGAATACAGAACAAAAGGTAATGATGAAAAAAAATGTCTACAACAGGGGGCAAGAGAATACTATCAAAAATTCGCAAATCCAATTCATTTTAAAAATAGTTATATTGAGCTTTTTGAGAGTGCGAAAGTAGAATGAAAACCGATTTAAATAAATACAATAATAATGGATACTCATCAGGTAACTTCTTATTAAGAATTTCTTGGTACATTTTCAATACCCTTTTCTTTAAATCCAGCTTTTTCCCCTCTTATAGTTTAAAAAGAATCATTTTAAAGTTATTTGGGGCTGAATTAGGAGCAAATGTGATTATTAAACCCAATGTAAATATTAAATACCCTTGGAAACTTAAAATTGGTAATCATGCATGGATTGGAGAAGGGGTTTGGATTGATAACTTAGATGACGTTATCATAGGAAATCATTGCTGTATCTCTCAAGGGGCCTTACTCCTTTGTGGAAATCATAATTATACTAAATCGTCTTTTGATTTAATAACAAACCCAATTGTATTAGAAGATGGAGTTTGGATAGGTGCTAAGTCAGTAGTTTGTCCTGGCACCAAAATTGGTAGTCATGCAGTTTTATGTGCAGGATCAGTTGTTTCTAATGATGTGGAGCCAAATGCTATTTATAAGGGTAATCCGGCTGAAAAGGTCAAAACCAGAACAATCAAGTGAAAATTTCTATCATAACAGTATGTTACAATGCTGAAGATACCATTAATGATACCATTCAATCGGTTTTGTCACAAGATTATAAAGATCTTGAGTATATTATTGTTGATGGTAAATCAACAGATCGAACATTAGAGATAATAAAGTCCTATCAAAATGGGATTCATCAATTAATTTCAGAAAAAGATGAGGGTATTTACGATGCAATGAACAAAGGAATTCGTTCTGCAGGTGGTGATGTAATTGGAATTTTAAATGCTGATGATGTGTATAAGAGTAATTCTGTTTTAACAGAAATCATGCATGCATTTAAAAAGGATGTTTCTATAGTCTATGGAGATATTGAATATGTGAAGTACAATGATGTAAGTAAAGTGGTGAGGAAATGGAGAGCAGGTAACTTTTATAAAGGAAAATTTAAATGGGGATGGATGCCCCCTCATCCTGGATTTTTCATGAAAAAATCATGTTATGAAAATCACGGGTTTTTTAATTTGAATTTATCTACTTCAGCTGACTATGAATTTATGTTAAGAATGTTGGAAGTCTATAATTTGCCTCATACTTATATTCAAAAAACCATTACTTCCATGAGAATGGGAGGGGCCAGTAATTCATCATTAAAAAATAGATTAATAGCAAATAGGAATGATAAGAAAGCTTGGACTATCCATCCTATTAATCCATTTTGGTTTACGTTTATTTTAAAGCCATTAAGGAAATTGCCTCAGTTTCTTAAAATTTAGATCTAATAATTCTTGATTTTCTTCTTTTGAATCCTCTTGGAGAATAATTATATCTGGTCTTCCACCTAGAAGCATTTCTATAATATTTGTTTTGGCCAAGCAGGTATTTGCTGTATGTTAATGCAACAGTAATGTAATTATCATCAGCAGTAGGATCACCTCTTCTTTCACCTGGTGCAAAATTCAATTCTTGACCTTCAGGAACTATTCCGGTAGATTGGTTAGCATATGCTGCAGCCTCTGTTGATGGTAATGTGGAAGGATCAACGTAATTTCTTGAAATATCATCTAAATAATCAGTGAAAGTTTTTATATAGTTGATTACGATACCAAACCTTGAAAATCGATTGTGCGTAATTACAGCACCACCTCCAATAGGAGTTCCAAAAACAATTTTTTTATAATCGACTCCTTCCGTTTGAAGAGGCCTTAGGTTGACCCAGTTTGTCCCATCAAGGCTACCTCTAGGACTATGGTGTAGTAAGGTGAGACCAAGATATCCGTAGACATTTAAACTGGTGTTATAACGCCCTTTTCTACCTAAATCTGGAATGTTTAAGAAGACGTATTCTGCTTTAGAAGTCCATTCAATAATATTATTCTTAAATCTTAGATTTCTCCAATATCTTGGTCCTGATTCAGAATTTTTATCATCACCAGACAATCTTACATAACTTATGCCCGAGCTTGCGAAAAAATGTGGGGTTACTTTATATCGTGCAAACCAACCACCTGAAATACTACTTTGATTTAGCAATAGGTCTCCTACAAATCCTTTAGCTTCAGTACTCTTCCCACCAATTTCACCAAAGTGATTTGATCCTCCTAAACTAAAGCCCATTTCAAAATTATATTGACTTTGAACTAGAAAGATGTTTGAAAAAAACAGTAATGTTATTATTGCTTTATGGCGTAACACAATTTCAAAAGTACTAATTCTGTTATGAATCCAAAAATTGTACTGTACATAATTGAATTAAAATATCTTTGAATTTAACTTTATTATAACCAACTATTGTGTTAGAAAAATGAAAAATAAAATAACATCATTATTCAATATTAAACATCCTATTATTCAGGCAGGAATGATCTGGTGTAGCGGATGGGAATTAGCTAGTGCCGTAAGCAACGCAGGTGGATTAGGAATAATTGGTTCAGGATCCATGTATCCAGATATTTTAAAAGAACATATTTTGAAATGCAAGAAAAATACAGCTGCTCCATTTGCAGTAAATCTACCTTTACTTTACCCAAATGCAGAAGACCATATTAAGTCTATTATAGATTTGAAAGTTCCTATTGTTTTTACTTCAGCAGGGAATCCAAAAACATGGACAGCAGAATTAAAAAAACAGGGCATAAAAGTCGTTCATGTAGTTTCTAGCGTAAAATTTGCTAAAAAGGCTCAAGATGCTGGAGTAGATGCGGTCGTTGCAGAAGGATTTGAGGCTGGAGGACATAATGGTATTGAAGAAACAACTACATTTTGTCTTATTCCTGATGTAGCCAAAGCAATTCAAATTCCTTTAATAGCTGCAGGTGGTATAGTAGATGGTAGAGGAATGCTTGCCGCCATGGTGCTAGGCGCAGATGCAGTTCAAATGGGAACTAGATTTGTTGCATCCAAAGAATCTTCGGCACATATAAATTTTAAAGAAAAGGTGGTGAGTTTAAATGAAGGAGAAACTAAATTAACGCTAAAAGAAATAACTCCTGTAAGATTAATCAAAAATGACTTTTATAGAGAGGTACAAGAAATTTATGAGAAAGATGGTAATGTTGAGGATTTAAAAAATAAACTGGGAAGGGGTAGAGCAAAAAAAGGAATGTTTGAAGGAGACATGATCAATGGTGAATTAGAAATTGGTCAGGCTGCATCACAACTGAATGCTATTTTACCGGCTGAGAAAATCATAAATTTAATTTTAGATGAATTTCATTCAGCCAAAAACAATTTTCTTTCCATATAATTTGTTTCACATATCAAATAAAACAAGGCAACTTTATTCATGATCTTGCGTTATTAAATTGAAAATTCACACAAATTAAGTTCTTAAATTGTCATATAAAACACTTATCTGAATCGTTTTTAAGAAACATTCTGTTATTTTTAATTTCCATCACTTCAAATTCATCATTTGCACTTGTTGATCAACCAATTTCATGTGCAAATGCTTCTTGTTTTTGTTTACAAGTCAATGAGATTGGTGAATTATCTATCATTTGGGATCAAGCAAATCTTGGGGTTTCAAACTTTTTTGAACATCAGTTTTATGCGGATACTGGATCAGGGTATTTTTATATTGGTTCAGAAAATGACCCTAATGTTAATTCATTTACCTATTCCAATTATTATGCTGCTTTAACTAGCTCAAGTTACTATATTAAAACTTTTTATGGTGTTGGAGGAGCTATGTACCAATATAGTGATACTATCTCTAGTATCTATTTTGATTTAGTGAATCAATTTGATGGAACAATGAATTTGAGTTGGAACCATCCTATGCCCTTTGATTCTATACCTCCAAATTCCTATTATTCTCTTGAGAAGTCATCACCATCAACACCTCCTACTAGTGCTGTATGGATTCATGTGCGTAATATTCCTGTTGATTCTACATTTACCGTAGAATCCTTAGGTATATGTGCAGATTGGGTGAATTACAGAATTAAGCTTGTAACAGATAATTGTGCTTTCATTTCCAATATAGATGGTGGATTTATACAAGATCAAACTCCTCCTGATCCCCCTTCTATTAATTTTATAAGTAATGATACGTTAAGTAATTCAATTCAAGTAAACTGGAATCCTAGTGCAGCTACAGACACTTATGCATACATTATTTTCAAATTTTTTAATGGGACATGGACACCGATTGATACTGTCTTTGGGAGACTAAATACAAATTATTATGATACTTCTACCACTACATTTGGAAATCAATCTGTTCAATATGCTGTGGCAGCAATGGATGGGTGTAGTACAGGAAATCCTCCCCAAAATAACACCAGTCCAGCAGGGCTAGAACATCAAAATATGTTCTTGAATTCAACTTATGATCAATGTACTGGTATAACTACTTTAAATTGGACTCCTTATATTAATTGGGATTTTGGAGTAGATCAATATGAAGTTTATGTAAAAAATCAACAAACTAGCTGGACATTAGCTGGATCTGTCACCAACAATTCGTTTAATTACTTTATTCAAGATGGAAATTTAAATTATTCATTTTTGATAAAGGCTTTGGCTGATTCCACCCTCCAAACTTCGTTATCAAATCAAGTTGATTTTTTTGCCGTTCAAAATCCAATTCCCCAATATTCATACATTTCTAGTACAAGTGTTTCTGGAGATTCGGTGTTGATTACCTATCAAGGTGACAATAATGTTGGAGTTAGTGAGGTGTATCTTTATCGTTCTTACGATAATGGAATAAACTTCACAAGGATAGCCAATGAAACAAATCCTATTTTCCCTATTATATTTAATGTGTCTGATGCAGCTCCTAGTGAAAGACCTAGTACGTACCAAGTTTCAG
Source organism: Crocinitomicaceae bacterium (assembly GCA_038134525.1). GTDB lineage: Bacteria > Bacteroidota > Bacteroidia > Flavobacteriales_D > Parvicellaceae. The sequence goes on along the minus strand of JAYPVI010000014.1, from coordinate 40,593 downwards.
TATTGGATGCATGTGGAAACGAGATAGCTTATTCAAATGTAGGTAAAACGATTTTTTTATCAGTTGATGATCGTGATTATGCACTAAAATCCTTATACTGGAATTCATATGTAAATTGGGAGTTTGGCGTAGAAAATTATGAAATACAAGCTAGTCAAAATGACATGAATTCTTATCAAATTTTAACGAATCTTGACTCCTCCTTTAATAGCTATTCTCATGATATCAATAACTTTATTACTACACCATTTTCTGGATCAATTTGCTATAAAATCCATGCTTCTGAAGTATTAAATTCATTGGGTTTACAAGGAATTAGTGAATCAAATATAGTTTGTGTTGAACAACAGCTAATGGTTTCCATACCAAATGCTTTATACGTTAGTGGTTTGAATCCATTCTGGAAACCAATTATTAATGTTGATGAATTTGAAGAGTATAAAGTCTCTATTTATAACAGATTAGGACAATTGGTACATCAAACTGATAACTATTCTCAATATTGGGACGGTACTTATCAATCTACGGGTGAACTTTTGTCTAATGGTGTTTTTATTTACTTTTTAGAATTTAAAACGTTAAATGGAAGTTACCACAATAGGAAAGGGCACATTACACTTATACGATAACTACGTCTTCTGTTTTTTCTTTTTAGCTGCAGGAAATAGTATATTGTTCAATATCAGTCTATATCCAGGTGAGTTTGGATACAGGTTTAGGTCTGTAGGAGGGTCATTTACAAAATGCCTGTAATCTTCAGGGTCATGTCCACCATAAAATGTCCATTGGCCTTTCCCAAATTCACCATGTATGTATCGGGCTGTTTTTAACGCTTTTGATTCTCCCATGATAAGAACATCAGATTTAATAAGAGAAGTTTTAAAATCGGTGGTTTGACCCATGAAACCCTTTATTACATTAGTATGATTTTGACATAATAGAGTTGGCACAATATCCCACTTGGCTGAAAATTCAAACAAGGTAAAGAGGTCTTGATTTTCAGGAATTTGGTGTAATGTGGTGCCATCTATATCTGAAAACTCATATTCTAGTGGATTCATTTTAAGCTTAAAATTTTTAAAAGCTAAAGTGTTATTGTAATTGAGTTTGGTTTGAGCTGTTGGGTCAGCTTTATCACCATCAAACATATGTTCACATATGTCTACGTTTTCTGCTGAAAGGGCAATATCATATGAATCTGTTCCTGAGCACATGGTGAATAAAAAGCCACCACCGGCAACGAATTCTTTTATGTTTTTTGAAACTTGTAACTTTAATTGTGAAACTTTCTCAAATCCCAATGAATAAGCTCTTTTTTCTGATTCTGCTTGTTGATTTTTATACCAAGGAGCATTCATGTAATTACGGTAGAATTTCCCATATTGGCCAGTAAAGTCCTCGTGATGTAGGTGAAGCCACTCATATTTAAAAAGTTGATTTTCTATAACTTCTTTATCATAAATTTCGTCAAAGGGAATTTCTGCGTAGGTTAAAACTAGGGTTACTGCATCATCCCAGGGTTGTTTTCCTTGAGGAGTGTAAACAGCTATTTTAGGTGCTTTTTCTAATTTAACTACCTCCATATTGACTTCAGGATTGCTAATTTCAGATTTTATAGCATTGACCTTTGAATCCGTAATAATTTCATAAGAAACCCCTCTTATCGTACATTCTTCTTGAATGGAGTTGTAATTTGAAACTAAAAAGCTTCCTCCTCGGTAATTAAGGAGCCATTCTACTTCTATTTCATTTTGTAATATCCAATATGCAATTCCATATGCTTTTAGATGATTAACCTGATTCTCTTCATCCATTGGGATTAAGATTTTAGAAGCAAAAGAACTAGGAGTTACTATTACTATAAAGAATGATATGGCAAGTAGTCTTTTCAAGATAGACTGTTAAATTAAATAGAAAAAGGGTTAAATTGTGTTAAAAGGGATCTTCATCATCAATATCGTCATTCATCTTTGAAGGTAATGTAAATGATGATATATCGTCTCCAAAATTTTGATTTGGTTTTAAATCATTATTAAACATGAAGTCATCCTGACTTAGTCCATCAAGATTAGAGAATTTGGCATATTTACCCACAAATTTTAATCTGATGTCTTTTAAAGATCCATTTCGATGTTTTGCAACTATAATTTCTGCTTGCCCGTTGCAGGGAGTGCCATCTGGCCATTCTGTTAATTGGTAATATTCTGGTCTGTAAATGAAACAAACAATATCCGCATCCTGTTCAATGGCTCCAGAATCTCTTAAATCAGATAACATTGGGCGCTTATCCCCACCTCTAGTTTCTACTGACCTACTCAATTGAGAAAGAGCAATAATAGGAACATCTAATTCTTTTGCTATTTCTTTAATCGATCTTGAAATGTTACTAATTTCTTGCTCTCTGTTTCCGCCTTTCCCACCGGAAGACATTAATTGTAAATAATCAATAATGATTAGCTGAACATCATGTTGTTGCTTAAGTCGTCTACTTTTAGCTCTTAATTCAAAAATTGATAATGCAGGTGTGTCATCAATAAATACAGGTGCCTCCGATAAAGCTTTAGTTCTCTCAAAGAATTGTTCAAATTCATTTTTGGAAAAGTTACCCCTTCTGATATCTTCAGCAGGAATTTCAGCTTCTCCTGAAATCAATCGATTAACCAATTGAATGGAAGACATTTCTAATGAAAAAATGGCCACTGGTTTCTGGTGGTCAACAGCTACATTTCTAGCCATAGATAGTACAAATGCCGTTTTTCCCATTCCAGGTCTAGCTGCAATGACAATCATATCAGATTTTTGCCAGCCCGAGGTAACTTTATCGAGTTCGGTAAAACTTGTACCCACCCCACTGATGCCGTCTTCTCTTAACATGGCACTTTCTATCTCGCTCTGAGCCTTGAATAATAATGAAGCCATGGACTCGTAATCCTTTCTGATGTTCCCCTCAGCTACAGCAAATAATTCACTTTCTGTTTCATCAAGTAAGTCAAAAACATCGGTTGTTTCATCATATGCATTTTGAATTACTTTTCCAGAAATCCGAATAAGTTCTCTTAAAATGAATTTTTGAACTAAAATTCTGGCATGGGCTTCAGCATGAGCTGCTGAGGCCACTCTATTTGTAAGCTGAGAAATATAATAAGCGCCACCAACTTGATCGAGTTCGCCTTTGGATCTCAGCTTTTGAGTTACCGTTAGAATGTCAATACTCTCAGATGCTGAAAAAAGTTCTTGAATGGATTCGTAAATTTTTTTGTGTGAATCCTTATAAAAAATTTCTGGTCTGTGAATGATGTCTATCACATCATTTAATGGAGCTTTTTCTAACATCAATGCCCCTAAAACAGCTTCTTCTAACTCAAGTGCTTGTGGAGGCAGTTTTCCAATAGTAGCTATATCAGCAGGTTTAGAAAAAGTTCTAAGTGGTTTTTTATTAGTTAACTCCAGTCGATCTGCCATGCGACAAATGTAATCTAATATCTATTTTGCTTTTCTTTTTTTGTCTTTTAAAATTATCAAATAACTTTATTAACAAATGTTAGTAACTGAAACCATAAAATGGGGTATTATTTTAATGCTATCGATATGTGTATTAAATTCATGTCATAAACAAGACGAACAACCCCCAAGTATTACAATAACTACTCCTTTGAATAACACTTCGTTTCAAATTCCATGTGTCATTCAGGTTAGTGGTATAGTAAGTGATAATCAGGGGCTTTCTAAAGTAGAATTATCTATTATTGATGGTAATTCAATTCCAGTTACAACTACAATTAATCAAAATATTAGTGGTAATCAATTTGAATACGATGCTCAATTTGTGATCAATGATAGGTTGTTATTATCAGGAAAATATTTTGTAAAGGTTAGGGTTGAAGATGAAGAAGGCAATTTTAATTCTTCCTTTAATTCAATTACTTTGAGTGAGATTACAAGAGAATTTGTAGGAATTTATCTTGTCTCATCAACTAATTCATCCACTGATCTAAACTTTGTAGATGAATTAGGAAATTGTTCATTAAAAAGCACTTTACCAGGAGTTCATAAGGTATCTGAATCTAATTCAAAACATCAATATATTTTTTTGGGTACCGATGTTAGTGGAATTTCGTTAGAAACTGACTTTTATACTTTAAAATGGGAGATACCATATCTTTCTTCAACCTATGATTATTTTCAAGACATTAATTTGAGTAAAGATAAAGATCAGTTGTACATATCTAATGGCGATGGTATGGTGAGAAAATTTGATAAAAATGGAATTCAAATTGGGGGATACATTGCTGATTTTCAAAATTGGTTTTCTCATTTTAATGAGGTCAATAATTATTTACTTGTGGACACTTATTCCAATTTATTTACGAGATGGTTGACTCTTTTTAATAAACTATCTGCTGTAGAGGAATCCAGAAAATCAATTATCGGTGAGGTTGTAAAGATTGGACAAGTAAATAGTAATCTTTGTTTTGTTTTGATTCAAAACGGAAATGATTTTGCCTTAGCACACTATGATTTATCTACAAATAATTATTGGATTGAGTCTACTGTTCAAAATAAGCATTGTTATGACGCCTGTATGAAGGGAAACTATTTATTTATAACAACGGATAATGGATTTTTTCAATTCAATTACAATAATTATCAAATGCTTCCTTTGATTGAAAATTTTCCTTGTTCTCAAATTGCTTTTGAAGATATTTCAGGTGATCTCATTATTTCTGATGCTCAACATCTTTATTTTTATAATGAGCAACTAGGTATTTACAATTCGCTTAACTGTTCAGATAGTGTAGAAAATATTTTACTTTACTATAACAAATAAATGATTTTTTTATAGGTTAATTACCCATATTACTAAACTTTTCTGTACGAATAGAAATTCGTTTGTCCACATCTATAGCTTCTAAAGCTTTAATATGGTTTTTTATTTCTGTTTTTAATTTTTTAGCCATTTTTTCCGGCTCTGCGTGCGCTCCACCAATCGGTTCTTTAATAATGCCGTCAATTAGTTTTTGTTTGAGCATGTCTTTTCCTGTTAGTTTAAGTGCATTAGCCGCATTTTCTTTATAATCCCAGCTTCTCCAAAGTATAGAAGAACAAGATTCAGGTGAAATAACAGAATACCAAGTGTTTTCTAGCATAATCACTTTGTCTCCAATACCTATGCCAAGCGCACCACCTGAAGCACCTTCACCTATCACGATACAAATTACTGGAACTTTTAGCAACATCATCTCATATAGATTTCTTGCAATGGCTTCTCCTTGACCTCTTTCTTCTGCTTCTAATCCTGGAAAAGCTCCTGGAGTATCTATGAAGGTGACAATAGGTTTGTTAAATTTTTCAGCTAACTTCATAAGTCTCAATGCCTTACGGTATCCTTCTGGATTAGCCATGCCAAAGTTTCTGTATTTTCTTTCTTTCGTGTTTCTTCCTTTTTGTTGACCGATAAACATATATGTTTTTCCATCCATTTCGCCAAATCCACCAACCATAGCTTTATCATCCTTCACATTTCGATCACCGTGAAGCTCTAAAAAGTTCCCATTTGTTATACTTTTTATGTAGTCTAGTGTGTAAGGTCTATCTGGATGTCTGCTGAGTTGAACTTTTTGCCAGGGCGTCAGATTGTTAAAAATATTTTTAGTAGTTGCGTTTAATTTCTTTTCTAATTCGCTAATAGTAGCATTGATATCTACTTTGCCTTTTTCTCCAATTTCTTTTGTCTGATTTATTTGATCTTTTATTTCTTCTATCGGCTTTTCAAACTCTAAATAAGAACGTTCCATAATTTAATTATTGGTTTCGAAGGTGAAATTACAAATTATTAAATATTCCATCTTTGATTTGCTAGTTGAATCTTGAAAGAAATGTTTAAAAAGTTAATAACTTTAAGAAAATGGGAAGAAAATCAGTTATCAAGAAAAGGTATGTTGATCTAGATTTAAGAGAAAAATATACGGCAAAATTATTAGTTTATTTTCAGAAATATGGATTAAATCATTTTTCAATGTCAACCCTAGCTTCTGATTTCAATGTGAGTAAAACGACTCTTTATAATCATTTTGAATCTAAAGAAGAAATGATAGATGCTGCAGTCTCTTATAAATTAAGTTCAATTAATGACTATAAAACAGTATTATTTGATAAAGATTTAGACTATTTTGAAAGACTAAGAAAAGCTATGCTTTTTTATTGTGTTCAGATTTTTGAAATAAGTAGAAACCTGCTAAAAGAAGTGAAAGAAAATTATCCTAAATCTTGGTTTAAAGTGGTTAAATTTCAGCAGCAAATGCTAAGTGAATTAGAGGATTATTATAAATTGGGTCAGCGAATTGGACATTACCATGATGAGTTTGAAGTTGATTTATTAGTAGCCAATGATCAATCTTTCTTTTTATGGCTTTCTCAATATTACCTACCAGAAAAATATGATTATGATGTTGTATATATTGTTAATCAATATTGCCGCTTGAAATTTTACGGGATTAGAACAAAAACGCAATAATATTATGGAAATTTAAAAAAGAAAAGATTAAAATTTTTGTAAAGAATAAAAAACATTTATTTTTGCAACCCAATAATTGATTAATCATGAGTAAAAGAACATTTCAACCATCAAATAGAAAGCGTAAGAATAAGCACGGGTTCAGATCAAGAATGGCTACTAAAAATGGTAGAAAGATCTTAAATGCTCGTAGAAGAAAAGGAAGAAAAAAATTATCAGTTTCTGACGAAGGAAATCACAAACGATAAAATCTCAAATAAATTTTTAAAATCCTCGAAAGAGGATTTTTTTTTGCCTAAGGAATCCAATTTTGTTTGGAGATAATTAATGCTTCTTGAACTGTGATTCTTTGTCCAAAGTTATAAGCTGTTACAAATGGACCTGGAAACTCATTTTCCTTTAAATCATTTCTTTTATTACGGGCCTCCTTATATAAATTGAAATTCCCTGTAGTGTACTTAATCCAGCCGTCATGATTTTCCAAGTCGAAGTGCTCAGAAAAATGGTATTTATTCTTAACGTAATTTTTTGTGGCAATACGATGAGAAGCTAATATTTGAACTCTATAGTCAATATTAGTTTTCACTTTTTGTGAATTGATAATATTAGTAATGATACTTACTTCTTCTGAATTATTATCAGCTATCTCAATGCTCTTTTCATCTTCTATAATTTCATCTTTAATTAATGCTATTTCTTCATCACTTATGTTATTTTCATTTTGTTCTTGTGCTAAATCTGAAGTAGAATCAGGTACAGGTAATATACTAGTAATTTCTTCTTTTACTATTTCAAGGCTGGTAGAATCTTGCTTTGGAATAACTTCACTATTTGACTCAATAACAACATCGCTGTTTACATTTAAAGAAGATGTATCGTTGGTTAATGCATTGTATTCAAATTCAGAATTATTTGGAGTGTAATAGGTAATGGGAATCTCAATCCCGTCATTATGCCCCTCTGCAATTAATCTTTCTGAAGCATACTCACCAATTAAAAAGAAATTCGTATCAACTCCTTTAGGATTTACTAAATTATAGCTCACTGTAAAACTTTCAATACTTGAGGGTAGGTCAGACCATATGAATTTAGCTGATCCATCAATATCCTTGAAAATACTTCCAGCAGGTTCAATGGAAGTTGCTGTATAACCAATAGGTAGCTCATCTTTGATTCTTGCAAAACCACTATGTTTTCCTTTTGTAATATGTATTTTAACAATGTAATTGCCATCCTTTCCTTCAATTGTTCTATTAGTTGAAACAGATGGCTCCCTTCCTTGAGGTATCATTTCATTGACAATAAAAGCTAGCTCAGGGATAGCCAATTGTTTTCTTTCATTTTTGTTTATAAAAGAAAATGTTCCTGTAATTTTTTTTGTGCCAAATGAATTTTTGTTAGCATCAATCGTGTATGTGATTTCTATATTTTTATTATTTGGTAAATCATACCAAATGAATAACGCTTCATTATTTTTAAATGTAAATGAAGATCCATCATTCTCTTTTTCTATTATGTTAATGCCTCCTGCTTGACTTAAGTCTAATTTTAATCTTCCCGGACCAGAGAAATCCATTTTATTTATGATGATTTTAGCTTCTATTTTTTCTCCTTCATTTACTTCATTTGGGCTAGTATGGGATATAGTAATGTCTTCTATATTGAAAAAAGCACTAATTGCAATTAGGATAATATTGATAAAAATGAATATAGGCTTTAACATTGGTAGACTTGATTTACACAAATCTACTTTTGCTACCTCCCTAATTACAATCAGGGTAATTCAAATTTTCCATAGAAAATTGTTGAAAAAAGCCTTGTAGATACAACATATTTATATTGTCTAATCTTCTTTATTAGGAAAAAAAACAGAAGAGGAAAGTGAATTTATGGCTGTAATATTATAAACACTATTTTCCTGAAACTCATTCATAAGTTTGTTTGGGATGAAATTCATTTCATTAGCATTACTATCTAAATTGGGAATGTGGTTTCTATCCATTTTGGGTATGGTGTCAAAGTTGGGGGTGACTTCTTGAATTTGTTGACGGTTTTCTTGTAAAGTGCTATCGGAGAAAGTTTGATTTCTTTGTATTTCAATATCCAACTCATTTTGAGATCTATTAATTAAAAGACTATCTGTTATTCCTCTACCAAATTCATCTACAAATTTTATATAGGTTGAATTTGGTTCTTTATCCAAATGATCTGGTACACCGTCTTTATCAGAATCTAAAGGACAGCCCAATAAATCTACTTTAAGAGATTTTGGGGTGTGAGGACACTTATCAATAATATCGATTATGCCATCATTATCTTCATCTGAGTTGTTAAAAGCTTCTATGTCTATGTCAATTTTTTCATTTTTATCAAAGTGTAATTTGTGAATGACATAGTTTAAGGTGAATCCAAGAGATAAATAATAGTCATTACCACCTGAATTAATATTGTCAATCCAATCGGTGAATAAGTGGTTGTAAGTTCCAAATACCCTGCCCTGTAAGTATGGATTAATTTTCCATTTAATTCCCATAGTTATTGGAGCAAGCAGTGAATACTTATCATAATCTATGGAATCATTTTCTAATGAAGTTTCATAATCATAATCTCTATAGAGTAGAGTGGCATTAGAAGCATTTGTGTCATTTTCTGCAACATCTCTTATTGTTCCATCAGTCCAATAATTATAGTACATGTTATTGGCGTCTAATATATCAGTGTAAGAGTCAAAAAACAGTATTCCTGCACCAAGAGAAATGTAGGGGGAAATATTACTTTTAATATTTAAATATTTATCCGTATTGATTATCAAATTTGTATTTAATTTGGTAAAATTTGATTCAAAATTTAAATTTTCAGTAGCAATCGTTGATCGAATATTCTCTGAAAGTTTTCCATTTACAAACATGAGTTGTATTCCTAAAGTCTTACCCAATCTTTTTTCAATATCTAGAGAAATACATGGTCTTGCATTAGTAAAAATTTTTTCAACTGAATTTAAGCCAATATCACCGAAAAAACTATTTATTTGAGGGCCGATACCAATAGTTAAGATTTCTTTTTCAACCTCTTCAATTGGTTTTTGAGCTTCACAAATTAAAGCCGAAAAAAGTAAAATAGTAATTATGCTTGCTCTCATATGGAGATGTAAAAGTAGTCTCTTTTTTAAAAATTTGGTTTCAAATGGTGATTTTTGTAGTAATTACTTATTCTACTAACAGCTTCTTCAGCAGAATCTACAATTTGAATCAAATCTAGGTCTTCTGGACTTATGTTACTTTCTTCTTCTAAAAGTACTTCTTTTATCCAATCAATAAGTCCAGTCCAAAATGTTTTTCCAATTAAAATAACAGGAAATTTTCCTGATTTTTCTGTTTGTATTAAAGTAAGTGCTTCAAACATTTCGTCTAATGTCCCAAATCCTCCAGGAAGTACAATAAACCCTTGAGCATATTTAATGAACATAACTTTTCTAACAAAGAAATAATCAAAATTAATTATCTTATCATTATCAATATATGCATTCGCTTCTTGCTCAAATGGTAGTACTATATTTAATCCAACGGACTTACCTCCTCCTTTTTTTGCACCCTTATTTCCAGCTTCCATTATTCCTGGCCCCCCACCTGTAATCACACCAAATTTTTGCTTAGTTAATAGGTATGCTACTTCTTCAGCTAACTGATAATATTTATTGTCTGGTTTTGTTCTAGCTGAACCAAAAATGGATACGCAAGGTCCAATTCTTGACATGGTTTCAAATCCTTCTACAAATTCTCCCATTATTTTGAAAATTTCCCAACTGTCTCTTGTTTTAATGTTATTCCAATCTTTCATATTTAAGTGTTGTTATATTCCAAAGCTATAAATTTTCCAGTATAACTATTTTTATTTTTAATTAGATCAGAAACTGATCCCTCAAAGACGACTTCTCCACCATGCATTCCCCCTTCAGGGCCAAGGTCAATTACATGATCAGATTGAAGTATAACATCCAGATTGTGTTCTATAACAAGAACGGTGTTACCTAGTCGAATTAGTTTTCTTAAGACTTGAATCAATAAATTAATGTCTTCATGGTGTAGGCCAGTAGTGGGTTCATCCATGATGTAAAATGTATTTCCAGTTTGTTTTTTCCCTAATTCTGATGCCAATTTAATCCGTTGTGCCTCTCCTCCTGATAATGTAGTTGAAGATTGTCCAATTTTAATGTAACCTAATCCCACATCTTGTAATACTTTAATTCTTTCGTATATAAAATTAATTTCTTTGAAAAAAACACATGCATTGTCGATCGTCATATTCAATACATCGTTTATTGATTTGCCTTTAAACTTAACTTCTAGCGTCTCTCTATTATATCTTTTGCCATTACATTGATCACATTTCACATATACATCAGGCAAAAAATTCATTTCAATTAACTTCATGCCCGCACCAACACATGTTTCACATCTTCCTCCTTTTACATTAAATGAAAACCGTCCCGGTTTGTACCCCCTTATTTTAGCCTCTGGTAATTGTGCAAACAAATCTCTTATTAGATTAAAAATACCCGTATATGTTGCTGGATTAGACCTGGGAGTTCTACCGATGGGTGATTGATCTATTCCAATTACTTTGTCAATATGTTGAAGTCCTTCAATTTGTTTAAAAGGAAGGGGTTCTTTTACAGCATTAAAAAAATGTTTGTTCAAAATAGGAAATAATGTTTCATTTATTAGTGTTGATTTACCACTACCTGAAACACCTGTTACGCATATGAATGTGTTCAATGGGAAAGAAACATTCACCTTTTTAAGATTATTCCCACAAGCATCCATTAATGTAATTTGACGAGTTGTATTTACATTATTTTGATTTAAAATTGGAGGAGGAGATTTCAGGAATTTAGCTGTAATTGATTTGTTTTCGTCTAATTTTTCTGGACTATCTTCAGCGATAATGAAACCTCCAAGATGACCTGCTTTAGGTCCAATGTCAATTACCCTATCTGCTGATTTCATAATGTCTTTATCGTGTTCTACTACAATAATGGTATTTCCTCTATCTCTTAATTTTTTAAGAGAAGAAATTAATTTATGATTATCTCTTTGGTGTAATCCAATTGAGGGCTCATCAAGAATATATAATACGTTCGTTAGCTCAGATCCTATTTGAGATGCTAATCTTATCCGTTGTGCTTCACCACCAGACAAAGTTCCTGCTGGAAGATTTAGGTGTAAATATTCTAGTCCAACATTTAATAAAAATCCAATTCTATTTACTAATTCTTTTATCAAATCTTTTGAAATGATCTTTTCAGTTTCATTGAATTTAGCATAACTTACTTCTGCCCATTTTTTGAGCTCTTGTAAATCCATTTTAACCACATCACCTATATTTTTGTCAAATATGGTATACCATTTATGATGATCTTTGAGTCTAGATCCATTACATTGTTTGCAATTTGTTTTTTGCAGAAAATGGGAAGCCCATCTTTTTATTTTATTCCCACCTTCTTTATGGTGTCTTAATATAAAGTTGCATATTCCCTCATAACCATTCAAAACCTGATGTACTCCGTTTTCACCCAAAATTTGAATCATATTCTGGGTTCCAAATAAGATTTCATTTAAACAAGAGTCAGATAAATTTGAAATAGGGGAGTCTAATGAAAATCCATGATGTTGAAGTAATAGGTTTAACTGTTTAAATGTCCAATTATTTTCAAATTTCCCAAGTGGTTCTATTCCACCTTTTTTTATCGATATTTTCTCATCGGGAATAATTTTATCTTTTTCTATTTCATGAGTGTATCCCAGTCCATTGCAGTTAGAACAAGCCCCCTTTGGTGAATTGAATGAAAATAGATTAGGCTCAGGCTCAGGTAAAGAAATTCCTGAATCTTGACACATGAGTAGTTTACTTAAAATTCTAGAATGATTATTGACATCGATTATTTGAATTTCATTCTTACCTTTTTTTAGTGCTAGATTTACACTATCCTTAAGTCTTTTTTTGTTTTTGTTATTTATGGTAATTCGATCTATTATCAATGAAATATCATGTGTTCTATATCGATCAAGTCTAAATCCAGATGCTAAACTTTTTAATTCTCCATTAATATAGACTTTTGAAAACCCTTGTTTAAGAAGCTGATCAAACAACTCTCTGTAATGTCCTTTTCGCGATTTAATAATGGGAGCTAATAGCGTAACAGTCTGATCATGATATTCATTATTAATCAGCGATATTATTTCTTTTTCATTGTAACTGACCATTCTTTTGCCTGTGCTTGGAGAAATTGGTGTTGAGGTTCTAGCAAATAACAGCCTTAAAAAGTCATATATTTCAGTTATAGTACCTACTGTTGATCTTGGATTTTTTGAAACGGTTTTTTGTTCTATAGCAATAACTGGACTTAATCCAGAAATATGATCAACATCTGGTTTTGTCAATTTACCAATAAATTGCCGAGCGTAAGCGTTATAGGTTTCTAAATATCTCCTTTGACCTTCAGCAAATATGGTGTCAAATGCTAACGATGATTTCCCACTCCCACTTAATCCTGTAATTACAATCAATTTATTGTGTGGAATCTTTAGGGAAATATTTTTCAGGTTATGCGTTCTAGCCCCTTCTATGTGAATGTAATTAGACAAAATAAAATAACTACACAAATCTAGCTTTTAATGTCGTTTGTCTTTGTGTTGTTGAGTAGTTAAATAAAGTGATAGGAAAATAGCCAAAAAGTAGAGAAAGTAAAGGATAGAATTAATCCATGTCCAATGGTCTACAAATCGATAAATAGAAATGGCAATTATGCAAGATAAAAAAGAAATTCCTGCAAAGATGAAATTAATTTGGGTATCATTAAATCCTAAATAACAAAGATGATGAGTAGTATGATCTTTCCCTCCCACAAATGGGGATGATTTTCTAGCAATTCGATTAATTACTACACTAGTTGTATCGCTAATAGGAAGAATAAACACAATTAATACCGTTATTATTTGTTTGGATGGTAAAGGTGTTCCAGTTTTGAAGTCCTCCATATTCCAAAAATATTTTATTCCAATTAAAGCAATTAAAAGGCCTAATAACTGACTACCTGAATCGCCCATAAACATTTTGGATGGGTGCCAATTATAGAATAAAAAGCCTATCAGAGAACCTATAATCCCCAAACATATCATAAAGTCATATTGCTCAAATCCTTGATTAATTCCCATGAATATGAGTGCTGTCCCTAATATGAAGAAAGAAGTTTGAGAAGTAATGCCATCCATGTTGTCTAACATATTAATGGAATTCATTATCGCTACAACCCAAACAATAGTGAGTCCGTAATTCAAATAATTATTTTCAAAAAGCTGAATAACCAGGGATTCATTTTGATTGGTATATTTTGATGAAATAATTAAAATAACACCACAGAAAACCTGAACAAGGAATTTAAGACGTGGTTTGGTATTGTAAGCATCATCAGCTAGTCCCATGAGAAAAGCTAAAGAAATAGCCCCTATAACCCCAATTACTTGCCCGTCATTAAATAAACTCTGTGAATTAAAAAATATACCATAACAACCAGATGAAATTAAAAACGTAATATAAAAAGATATTCCTCCAAGGGATGGTTTAGAAACCGCACTCCATCTAATGATCGGTTTTTCATTTTCTCTTATCCCTAATGTTGTGGCAAATTTTAAAAGAATGGTATTGATTAATATGCAGAATAAAATGATGCTTACAAAAAATCCTGCATAAATTAAAAATATGTATTCTTCATTTGCCATTTAAAAAGGAGATACAAAAGAATTAAAATTTTGTGCAAGTTGATCTTTTTCAGAAACTAATGGATTAGTAATTTTCCAGTCGATATTTAAGCTACTGTCATTCCAAATAATTCCATCCTCGGATTTTTTATCGTAATAATTAGAACACTTGTAGGAAAAAATAGTTTCATCTTTTAAAGTCAAAAATCCATGAGCCATTCCTTTTGGAATAAATAATTGATGATGATTTTCTTCACTTAAATACTCAGCTAAATATTCTCCATATGTTTCGGAATCTTTTCTTATATCAACTACTACATCTAGTACCTTTCCCTTGATTACACTAACTAATTTTGCTTGGTCATAAGGGGGGTGCTGAAAATGAAGTCCTCTTAATACGTTTTTACTTGATAAAGATTGGTTATCCTGTACAAAATGAATATCTAAATCCGTTGTTTCATTGAATTTTTTGGAATTAAAACTTTCAAAAAAATAACCTCTTTTATCCTTAAAAATCTGAGGTTTAATTAGAAATACACCATTAATTTTGGTCTTTTTTACTTCCATTATTTTTGAACATACTAGTTAAGCGTTCAAAAATACTTTTTTTATTTAAAAAACTATCATCACTATAATAAGATGTGTATGCTTTGGAACCGTATCCATATCCATATCCATATCCATATCCGTATCCATATCCATATCCGTATTTTGTTCCATATCCTCTGTTATTAGATTCAACCCCATTTAATACTACTGATAGTTTAGATAAATTGTTTTCATTTATAAGTCGGTCGACATTTTGAATGAAGTTTTTCCTTGAAAAATTAGCTTTGAAAACATAGATTGGATAGTCACTCATATTAAGAACAGGAATTCCATCAGTAACTAATCCTACTGGTGGGTTGTCAATGACTATAAAATCATATATGTTTTTTAGTTTGTTAATGGCATTCTCAAATTCATCACTAACAATTAGTTCTGAGGGATTAGGAGGAAGCGTTCCAGCTGTAATAAAGTCAAGTCCTTTTAAAGTGCTATTATTGACACAATCTGAAATCTCATTTTTCTTGACTAATATTTCGGACATTCCTTTTTCATTTTTAACCCCAAACCCAATGTGAATTTTTGGTTTTCTCATGTCTAAATCAATAATGACCACTTTTTTTCCTGTAAAAGCGATGATACCCGCTAAGTTGATGGCTAAAAAGGTTTTTCCTTCCCCAGAAATAGTACTGCTGATAGCAATGATTTTTGAGTTTTTTTCATTGTTAATAAATTGTAGATTGGTTCTCAAAGCTCTAAAAGATTCCGTGACCATAGATTTAGGGCTTTTATCTACAATAAGTTGAGACACTGCAGGCTTGTTTTTAAGTAATGGAATCATACCCAAGATACCAATACTTCCATCAGAATATTTAGATATTTCATGTAGTGATGTGATTTTGTCGTGTGTAAGGTAATTGAGTAGTGCAATTAAAGCAGAAATGACTAAAGCTAAAACAGTTGCTAAACTGTAGGCTAAAATGGATTTAGGGGATATGGCATTTTCATTTAAAGGAGCTGGTTTTAAAATTTCGTTGTAGGTAGTTATTCCTGCTTTTGATAGTTCGTACTCTGTTTCTTTTTCTAACAATAGGGTGTAATACTTATTGTTTATTTCATGTATTCTTTCTAATCTAGTTAATTCAAGTTCTTTTTCAGGAAGAGATAATAACTTTCTTTCAATAAGTCTTATTTTTTGATTTAACTCTTCATTTTTTTTGATTTTATGTTGTTTGATCATTTTGATAGCTTTACGCATGTAAATGATCTGCTCTTCAATTTCATTATTCAAAATGATCATATTTTCGTTGCTCGATGTTACATCTCTTGATAATTCATCCCTTTTTTTAACGTTTTCTTCCAGATTAGTAATCATGTCTTGAACAAAATTATCATCGTAAAATATCTTTGATAATAAAAGACTTTTAATCGTGTTAGAATTAATTTTAGTAGATACTGAGTTTGTAAACATATTATTAAATTGTTCTAGTAATTCGATATCCACTTGGTTTTGGATTATGATGTCTTCCAATTCTTCTAACTGAGATAAGCTCGATTGTTTTCTAATATCTGAAGATTTAACATTATTTTCCTTTTTAAATAATTGAATTTCACGTTCGCTATCTTTTAGTCTTAGATCCACACTGTCTTTTTGGGCATTAATGAACTCTACAATTTTTACTGAACTTATTGCTTTTTTGGTTAAATCATAATCAATGTAAGATTTTGCAATTTGGTTACACACATCTTGTGCATAGTATGGATTAGTATGCTTAAATGATATACCAATGGTATTTGCAGCATAATCAAGAATATTTATTTCAAGATATTCGGTTATTTCCTTCCTTTTCTCAGATAGCATAGGAACGATGAAATAATAATTATAATCATTAAGAGATTCTTGAAATGATTCAATAGTCCCAGAAATAATTAATTTCCCAGAAAAATGATCATTACTAAAATAGGAGCCATTTTTAATGTACTCTGCGTATACGATATTATTAGTGCTGTTGGAAATTTTAAAATAATTATTTTCAAATGTAATATACAGTGGTGTAGAGCTTAGCGAAATATTTTTCAATGTAAAATCCTCAAATTCAAATGGTGATCTCTTATATAAGTCTCTAGTTAGAATGTCTCCTTCGCTGTAATATTGAATATTTGAGTTTAGATTCTTAATACTGTTATTTATAATCTTTTGAGATTTCATCAAGGCAATGTCGCTGTTTAAATTTGTTTTCTCTTTAAAAGTAAATAGGTCATCAAACTCAGATGGAGTATCTGTTCTATTAATTTGAACAGTTGTACTTGTTTGATACATTTTTGGGGTGTATCTCATGTAAATAAAAGCTCCAAAAAATAATGCAGTAAATACTAAAAGAATAAGCCATTTAACTTTTCCCAATAAATAAATAAATAATCCTATTTCAAAATCCTTGCTTAAATTTGAAATTCGATCTTTATATCGAAGTAAACTCTCCTCTGTTTTTTTTAAATTTTCAGGTATCATTGGTTGAATTGAGTTATTGCTAACCATAAAAGTGAAATGGTTGAAGCGAAAGATAAAATGGGATTTATATCCTCCATAATCTCTGGTATGATATTGATATTAGGTTGAATATATACGATATCATGAGACTGCATTATCATATTACCTTGTTGTATACCATCTATTGTAGAAAGATCTACCTTGAATATCTTAATACCATCTTTGGTTTTTCTAATGATTTTAATTTTTCTAGCATTATTATCTTTTGAAATACCTCCAGCAGTTGCTAATACTTCAAATAAAGTCATGTTGTTAAAAGATAGAGGAACCACTTGTGCTTCACCACCAGTTGAACCGCTAAATAAAAATATTCTTCGACTATTTACCCTAAGAAAAACGTAAGGATCTACATAGAATTCAGAAAACAGTTCCTCTAAATATAACTCTGCCTCTCGGGCTGTTTGGCCTACGAGATTTATATCTCCAATAATTGGAAATTCAACTAAACTATCTTGCCTTACTAAATAATTAATGCCAAAGTTTCCATTCATTCCTCCATTCATCATCATCCGGTTTTGATTACTTCCATCATTATTAAACATATCTATAAGTTGAAACCCATTATTAGTATACAGTTGAAAAAGAAGTTGATCATTCATGGCAATCTTATATTCAACATCATTCATCAAATTTGTTATGGTGTCAAATTGGTAGTCTTTAGGAGTACGTAACATCCTATTTGAATTAATTGTACATGAATCTAAAAGCAATACAATAAGGCAGAATAATATAGTATGATTAATAAATTTCATAGGACAAATATAATGTAATTTCATAAATTTACAAAGAACTTTGAAAAACAAAGTATCATAAATAAAGTTCTTTTGTATTTGTTATAAGATTTTCAAAAGAGTATTGAAGAGCTTTTTGTTTCCCCTTTTTGGACATTTTATTCCTAAGTTCTTCACTTTCAATTAGATTTAATAAATTTTGGGTAAAAAGTTCTAAATCTCCAACTTGGGATAAGTAACCAGATTCATTTGGAATAATTATATTTTCAATCCCACCAACATTAGTGCTAACTATGGGATTACCACTCGCTTGAGCTTCAATCAGGCTAACGGGCGTGCCTTCATTTTTTGATGTGAGGCAAATAATATCCATTCCAGCATTTACTTCATCCACTTTTTTAATCCATGATGTGAATTGAAATAGGGCAGGAGTTTTATTATTACTGTATTTTAATTTCTTTGATTCGATCAGTTCTTGGATTTTAGTTTTGTCTTCACCATCTCCAACGATAAATACTCTAATTTTTTTTGAGGTTTTATTGAGGATCTTTTCAATTGCGTTTATGAAAAATGCATGATTTTTAATAGGAACAATTCTCCCAATAATTCCCACTGCAATCTCATTTTCTTTAATATCCCATGCCGCTCTAAATTCTTCTCTTTTTATTTTGGTATTGGTGTAAAATGGCTTTAAATCAAATCCAAGAGGAATGACTTTTATTTTTTCTGCAGGGCAAATTCGATGTATTACACTTAATTCTTTTTTTTGTAATTCACTGATGGCTATAATATTTGTGCTTTTTCGGGCTAATCTTCTTTCAATATTTTTATAAAAATGGGTTTTTATGTTTCCAAAATAAGAATGAAAAACATGTCCATGAAACGTGTGATAAATCTGAGGAATTTTGGCTGTAAATGCAGCCCTACGACCTAGTGCACCCGCTTTTGAAGCATGGGTATGAACTATATCTGGTTTAAAGTCTTCAATGATTTTTTGAATTTTATTGTATGCTATTTTATCTTTTTTAGGGTTGATTGATCGTTGCATTTCAGGTATGATAACTGGATCTAAACCCAGTTTCTCCACAATGTGCATAGAGCTTCCTTCGGTTTCTTCATGATTCCCACCAACTAGTAAGGTTTCATATTCATCAGATAAATATTTTGTCAGTAAAGCAGCATTATAAGTAGGTCCACCAAGATTGAAACGATTTATTATTCTTAAAATTTTTCTTTTTGAGTTCATCGATCAAAAAATATATTTTTTTAAAAAATTATCTAATACAATCAAAGTCCATAAATGATATGGCGCATCTCCAGTCGGGTTATTATACCAAACATATTTAAGATTTGAAAGGCCACTTTTTGATAGAATTCCCTCTTTTACTGCGATATTGCGTTCAAATATGTCTTGATTAATAAATGATTTCAATTCTCCTCTAAACCATTTTTCAAGTGGGATTTCAAATCCGTGCTTTTTTCGTTCAAATACTTCTTTAGGTAATTCATTCTTGAAGGCATCTTTTAAAATTTTTTTTCTATTCTTTTGATCAATTTTATATTCAGATGGTAGAGAAAAGACATATTCTACTAGATTGTGATCCAAAAAAGGGGTTCTAACTTCAAGACTATTAGACATACTCATTAAATCTACTTTTCTTAACATATCATTTTCAAGTACGAGATTAAAATCATTAAATAAGAAATCATTAAAAAGATCTTCTGACTCTTCAAAATGGATCTCGTCTTTAATATCATGAAATGAATT
Source organism: Crocinitomicaceae bacterium (assembly GCA_038134525.1). GTDB lineage: Bacteria > Bacteroidota > Bacteroidia > Flavobacteriales_D > Parvicellaceae. The sequence goes on along the minus strand of JAYPVI010000014.1, from coordinate 20,729 downwards.
AGAAAGTTGTTGTACCATGTTCTGCTCCATAAAGGATGCCCATTTAAAATATCTTTCTTGATGGTTTAAATGCAAACCTTGTTGTAATTTATTTAGTTGTCTACCAAGGTTCCCAATCTTACTATTTCTCGATGAGGGAATAACTTTAGATAAACGTCCATATTTTTTGATGAGTTTAGTTTTCCAATTTTGTTGTAAGGAAAAATAAAGGGCTTGGTGTTTATTGTATCCACTAAATAATTCATCTGCCCCATCACCGGATAATGATACCGTAACGTATTTTTTTGTTTCCTGAGAAAGTAAAAAAACGTTTAGAGCAGAAGAATCAGCCATGGGCTCATCTAAGTATTCTAAAAAATCATCTAAATGTTCGAACAATTTTTTGTTTTTTAATTGGAAGCAGTGATGTTTTGACCCAATATGTTTCGCCACTTTTTCAGCATGGCGTGACTCATCAAATAATGGTTCATCAGGAAATCCAATAGAGAAGGTTTCTAAATTGGACTTGTATTTCGCTGATACAGCAGAAACTATACTAGAATCTACTCCTCCACTTAGGAAAGTGCCTAAGGGTACATCAGATACCAATCGTTTTTGAACAGCCTTGTGAACAAGGTCTTTAACTTTAAGTTGTGCAGATTGGTAATCATCTAAACTTCTTTTACACGGATAAAACGTATAGTATTTTACAATAGATACTTTTTTATTTTCTATTTCGATAAAGTGACCTGGACTAAGTTTTTTTCCACTTTTTAATATCGTTCTTGGTGAAGGTATGTATGTTAGTTGCAAAAATTGGTTCAAAGCAATAGAATCTAATTCTTTATTAATAGGGTAACACATTAACGATTTTAGTTCTGAAGAAAACACCAATCGACTTTCAGAATGACTAAAGAGTAATGGCTTAATACCAAATCGGTCTCTTGCAAGTAAATAGTAGTTGTTTATTTTATCATAAAAGCAAAATGCGAAAAATCCATTGAGTTTATTTATAAAAGATTTCCCTTCTAAAATTAATCCTTGAAGAAGAACTTCAGTATCTGATGAAGTTTTAATCTTAATATCAAAACTTTTCTCTAAATCTTTTTTTAGGCTATCAAAATTGTAAATTTCACCATTAAAAATAATAGTATATCGTTTATTTTCGGATATCATAGGCTGATTTGCCGCCTCTGAAGTATCTAAGATACTGAGTCTAGTATGTCCTAATTCGCAATTATGATCTCTGTATATTCCATGGGCATTTGGACCTCTTTTTTTTAATTTTTGAAGTGCAGAATCCAAAAAATGATTGGGATGATCTATTGGTGTATCAAGCGAAATAAAACCTGCAATTCCACACATTAATTTTCTTTTTTGGCTAATTTAACGATTGGAACGAATTTTGGTTATAATTTATATATGCTTTTCCGTTATCTGATCTTATTTTCTTTTGTTATCAACTTATTCTTCATTAGTGCACAACAAAATAAATACCAAAATCTGTTGCAACATTTTTTAAATGACCCAAATCTTTCCTCCGCTCACATAGGCGTTCATTTATTGGACTCAGATGGAATATCTGAGCTATTAGAATATCAAGCAGACAAACTATTTGTGCCTGCTTCTATAACTAAAATATGGACAACAGCTATGGCAACGAGGATTTTAAAGCCTCAATATATGTTTAAAACTATAGTGGCTCATGATGGCGATTTTGATGCTCTGAATCAAACTCTAATAGGTAATTTGTATGTTATCACCAATGGTGACCCAAGTTTAGAAAGTAGGTTCATAGAAAAAAGCTTTTTAAATGATTTTCGTCAAAAATTAACACAATTAAACATTAAAAATATCACTGGTAGGTTGATCATATTACCCGATCAAGATCAGTATGATGTTTGTAGTCATTGGTTATGGAGTGATTTGGGTAATTATTATGGTGCAGGCTATTCCAGTTCAACTTTTATGGATAATATGGTTGAACTGTATTTTAACACCAAAAATCCACTAGGGGACACTTGTGAAATTTCAAAAACAGTACCGTATTCTACTCATTTTTTATTGAATAATGAAGTAACTGTAGGCAATCTAAATAAAGATTTATCCTATGCGTTTGGTGCTCCTCTACAACAGAATAGAACAATTAAAGGGAAACTTCCCAAAAGAGACTCATCCTACAAGGTGAAAGTTTCTATGCACCATCCCAAAGACTTTTTATACGAATCTACACATGAGGTTTTAAAACAGTTAAACATCATGATTATGAACTATCCATATCCAGTAAGTAGTCCAACTGACACTTTACTGAACTACAATTCTCCTCAACTTAGTGAAATTATTAAAATTATCAATTTCGAAAGCAATAACAATTATGCTGAACATCTATTAGTAGAGTGTTCCAAAGGAAAAGAAGCACACCATTGCATCGATACTGCAGCAAATTTTATGGTAGATTTTTGGTCTAATAAATTTTCAAAAAATGTGTTTTTTAGTGATGGTTCGGGATTGTCTAGAAAAAATTTAATTACACCCAGATCAATGAATGGATTGCTAGGAGACATTATGACGAATTTTAACCCAGATGAAAAACAATGTATGATGAATTCTTTTCCTATAGCTGGGATTACAGGCACTTTAAGATATATTGGAAAAAAAACACCCATCGAGGGGAATTTTATTGGTAAAAGTGGGTCTATGGGCGGGGTAAGGTGCTATACAGGTTTTTTCACTAAAAATAATTCTCATTTTCCATTCACAATTATGGTAAATCATTTTTCAGCACCAGATTATAAAATAAGAAAAGCTATAGAAAGTCTTATGGTAAATATCTATAAAGAGCTATAAACTTAAGGGAACTTTGGAAAGTTTTTAAAATCGGGTTTTCTCTTTTCTAAAAATGCATTTTTACCTTCATCGGCTTCTTCAGTTCCATAGGCTAGTCTTGTTGCTTCACCAGCATAAATTTGTTGTCCTACTAAACCATCATCAATTAAATTAAACCCAAATTTGATCATTTTGATAGCAGTAGGACTTTTCATCATAATCTCTTGAGCCCAATCATAAGCAGTTTGTTCAAGTTGTTCGTGTGGAACGACTTTGTTTACCATGCCCATCTCAAATGCTTCTTGAGCGGAGTAATCACGACCTAAAAAAAAGATTTCACGAGCTCTTTTTTGACCTACTTGACGTGCAAGGTAAGCTGATCCAAAACCACCATCAAAACTAGCAACATCAGCATCAGTTTGCTTGAAAATAGCATGTTCTTCACTAGCTAATGACAGGTCACAAACTACATGTAAGCTATGACCTCCACCTACAGCCCATCCTGGAACAACTGCAATAACTACTTTGTTCATGAACCTGATTTGTCGTTGAACATCTAAGATGTTAAACTTATTAACTCCATCAAGGCCTTTATAACCTCTTTTTGCCCTTACTCTTTGATCTCCGCCAGAACAAAAAGCCCAACCGCCATCTTTTAATGAAGGACCTTCACCGGAAATTAGAACTACTCCAATTTCTTGACTTTCGTGACAAATTACAAGTGCCTCTAGAAGTTCATCTACGGTTTTAGGTCTAAATGCGTTTCTAACTTCAGGACGATTGAAAGCAATTCGTGCAACACCATCAGCCATTTTGAAGGTTATATCTTCGTATTCTTTGATGGTTTTCCAATTAATCATGATTATTCCCCTTTTTTAATTACGCTAAAGTAATCATTTAGAATTTTTTCATTTTCAACATTTCCAGTGAAAAACTCTACTATTTCAAATTGATTACTTGCTAACACCTTTGGTATTATGTTTTCAGCATCATTTTCATTTTTGGCACAGTGGTAATTTAAATGATGAGTTTTTGCAATATTTTTTAAACTTACTTCATGTTTTGTTTCAAAATACTCTTCTAGAAATGGAGTGTTTTTTGGTCCTGTAATTATTTTAAAAATTCCACCACCTTGATTATTAAATACAAAAAGTTTTAAATTTTGTGGAATGTGGTTATTCCACAATCCGTTTTGGTCATATATAAAACTTAAATCGCCAGTGATTAAAATGTTGGTTTTAGAATGTACACTCGCACTTCCAATAGCGGTAGATGTTGACCCTTCAATTCCACTTACTCCACGATTGCCAAAGTAATTTAAATTCGGTTTGGTATCAAATAGCTGAATATATCGAACACTTGTACTATTTCCCATTTGAACTATGAGGTTGTCATTCAAGTGTTTTTGCAGGATATAATGAGCTTTAAGATCTGACCATATACATGATTTTTCAAAAACAGCGTGGTTTTTAGATGCCATTAAATCTTCTTTTTTCCAGAGATTGTGAAACACATTTTCTTCTTTTTTGTTTTCCAATTGGCTTATTAACTGTTTTAGAAAATTTTTGGGTTCAAGAGGTAAAAATGCAGTTAGTGAAGAAAATACATCTTGAGCTCTGTTCGTGTCCTCAATATGCCAATGTTCAATAGGATTATACTCTCTAAATAACGTTTTTAACTTTTTAGAAATGATTGAATTTCCAATAGTAATAACTAACTCAGGTAAAAATTCTGGTTTACCATATATTCTTTCTAGAGTCCTGTCAATACAGCTGATTATATGATCACCGTAAATATTGGATGTGCTTTCTGATAAAATACATACATCCTGACGTTGATGTAATTTACTTATGAGGTTATTCAGCTCATCATCAGGATTTAACGAACCACATATAATCATTTTTTTTTGGAATTTATTCCATCTTTTCAGTAAGCTCTGAAATTGATCATTTGAAATTTCTTTGCTTGTACTAACGTATTCAATTTTTCTTACTTCCTTTTCTGCTTGAGGTACTGTTTTATAAAGAGGTTCTCTAAATGGAAAGTTGAGGTGAACGGGCTTAGAAGTTGTTTTTGCAGTTTGAATAGCTTCATTTATAATTACACCGGTTTGCCAAAGTGCATCAGGGTGGTCAAGCATAGGTAATTGATAGCTCTTTTCAATGTAATTTGAATACATGTTTTGTTGTCTCATTGATTGGCCTTCGCCATGATCTATCCATTCTGGAGGTCTATCAGCAGTTATTACAATTAGGGGGACTTTTTGATAAAATGCTTCCGCAATTGATGGAGCATAATTTAAAGTCGCACTTCCTGAAGTAGAGCATATGACGGCAGGCATTTTAGTCTGTTGTGCTATACCCAGCGCATAAAATCCTGCTGAGCGTTCATCCACAACCACTTTTTTGTCAAAAAATGATGAGCTATTAAATCCAATTACTAGGGGAGCATTTCTAGATCCAGGTGAAAAAACGACATGTTTTATAAGATGTTGCTCTAAAAGCTGAATTAGTACTTGGACCCTGTAAGATGCTGAAGTCATTAAGCGAATTTCTATATTTTTTTTATTACCGACAAAAGCGTTTCAGCTTTAATTTCTGTTTCTAGAAATTCAGCTTCGGGTTCACTTTCAGCAGTTATCCCTCCTCCTACATATAATTTCAAGTCGTTTTGGGTAATTTGGGCACATCTTAGATTCACAAAAATTTCAGTTTTATCGCTTTCAATAACACCAAGATATCCACAGTATAATTCTCTTTCGTGAGGTTCATTTTCATTAATCCATTTAATTGCCTTTTCAGCCGGAAGTCCAGCAATAGCTGGCGTGGGATGTAATTTTTTAAGAAATTCATTCAAGTTAGTATTCAATTTGAATTTAAACTTTCTATTTAAATGTTTAATATTTCCTGCAATAAAATCTTCTGTATCTGATTCTTCTAACAGGATTCCTTGATTTTCGATTTTCTCTCTGATGTAATCAATAACGTATTTATGTTCCTTAATTTCTTTATTCCTCCATTCCAGGTTGTTGTTCAGTGCTTTACTACCGGCTAATGCCTGAGTTTCATAGCATGTCGAACTACCTCTGATTAACGTTTCTGGAGTTACCCCAACCCATAAACCAAATTGTGAATGATTAAGTATGTATTTAAATCCATATCTGTATTTCTCACATAAACTTTGGAATATATCAAACGCGTTTTCAATTTTTAAGCTCTCATATTTAATTCTACTTAAAATGCATTTTTCATAAAAACCATCCTTACATTTTTTAATAATATCTGAAGCATTTTGTAGGTAAGTACTTTTTTTATCAGGGACTTCTGTGTTATTGTGACTAGTTTCTATATGAACATTTTCATATAGTGGATTAAAAGATGTAATTAAATGAAATATTTCTCCTTTAAACGTGCTTAAAACAAACGCATTAGAAATAGTATTGATGGAATTTTCCCTTTTCCATTCCCCTATCCCGATATATGAAATATTAGAGTGAGGTTTTTGAAAAATGACAAATTCTTTTTTGTCATTTAAATGAATCATTACAGAGAGGGCCTTTTAAGAATCATAACCGTTAATCTACATAACGAAACCAGCTTTTCTTGTTCATTTCTGATTTCAATATTCCAAATGTGTGTAGTTCTTCCTTTATGTACAAGTGTTCCTTTTCCAGTAACATATCCTTCATGTGCACTTCCTACATGATTTGCGTTAATTTCAAGTCCAACTGCAGATTCTTTTTTTTTGTCTATCATGACATAAGACCCTGTACTTCCAATAGATTCGGCAAGTGAAACACTTGCTCCGCCATGAAGAATTCCCATTGGTTGTGAAGTTTCGTCCTTAACAGGCATTTTAGCGATTATATAATTCTCTCCTATTTCGGTAAATTCAATACCAAGGTGTGTAAGTAGGGTTCCTTGGGATATAATATTTAAATGTGCTGGTGTTAAGTTTTCTGGAAACATTTCTATTTTTTAATTATCAGCTTGTTGGTTTTGTTGTTGCCTGTGACTACGTAATAAACTCCGTTAGCCATATTAACTTGAATGGTTTGTGAAGTTGATCTGTCTAGTAAGTCTTGATGATGTATTTCTTTTCCATTAACATCGAAAATTTTCACATAATAAGGAAGGTCCCCAACAGAGTTAAACTCCAAGGTAAAATTTCCATTACTTGGATTTGGCTTCAAGATAAATTCGTTTCCAACATATTCATTTAATCCAGTATTGGTGTTGATAATGGTTATGTCAATTTGATCTTGATCAAAACAATTTCCATTCGATCCAGTAAATGTAACTTGATATGCACCAGTAGTAGTGTAAGCATGTGATGTGTTTTGTGTTGTAGCGGAATTTCCATCATCAAAGTCCCACAAATATTGAGTAGCGTTTGTTGCTGTTCCATAAAAGTCTAGAAATGCATAGGTATATCCAAATGTATTACTTGATGTAGCACTTACTTGTGGTGATGGTGTTACATTAACCGTTGCGCTGGCAGAAGCTGAGCAGCCATTTACATCTGTTGCAGTTACAGTATAAGTCGTTGTACTATTTGGTAATACCGTTTGGGTGTTTCCAGATCCTAAATTATTATCCCAGATATAATTCCCATTGCTTCCAGCCCCTGAAGCAACAAGGATAGCGTTACTGCCTTGGCAAATTGTTTGATTTCCGCTAATCGTAGGAGTAAACCCCATTTCAACTATCATATAGTGAGCTAGACTATTGATTGAAGTCCAAGAATTATCATAAGAGAACCAATTCCCCCCACTGTACTGTTCCCAACCAGTATTAGCTGTATTTGCTCCATTATTATTGGTTACAATAGCTAATTGGTCTTGAGATGAGAAATTATTCATTTTTATTCCTGCAAAAAATTTGTTGCCAGTTAAAGTAATTGGATTTTGAAAAACAACATTAATCAAACCTGAGTAATTAGTTGAGCTCAAAGTGCTTTCAATAGTAGATAGTGGGTAGGAAACTGTTCCTAATATACTACCAGGTTGACCATTATTAAAACTCCATATATTGAAATCAAGAGTAGCATTAGAACTAACACTATTTATGTAAGCTAAATAGACGGAAAAACTTTTAATGACATTGTAGTTATTGTTACTTAATGTAAATAGTTCTGCTTTAGAAATATCACCATATGAGTTCCAACCAGAAATGTATCCCCATCCGTTTGGGTTTGGGTAGACAGTTAAGGCCTGTCCAGTTTGTACATTATTGAGCTGAGGGCATGTGGCATTGTTTGTTACACTAACTGTTGAAGTTGATGTACAAGTTTGTCCACCACTCGTAACTGTAAGTTGAATATCATATGTACCAGGATTATTAAAAGTGATATTATTTGGGTTTTGAGAGCTTGAAGTAGAAGGAGACGCCCCACCAATACCAGACACATCAAAATTCCAACTCCAAGTATTGTTAGATGAACTTGAGTTACCACTGAAGTTTACTGTGCCACCAGTTGTAATAGAGTTTGCAGTTTGGGATATGGAACAACTTAATGATGATGTTCCGCAAGGAGCATAAGTACCATCCATGTAAGTTGCATTTGAATTGGTTGGATCTAGCCAAGAAGCTAATTGAGCTCCATTCGATGTTCCATTACTTGTCCAATTTTCAGACATTTTTCCATATAAATCAGAATAGTTTGGGAAATTGCAAGTTGATGACCCTCCACTTAGCTGGCCAACAATTCTTTTATTTTGATTGAATATAGGAGATCCTGAAGACCCACCTTCGGTAACTCCATGACCATTGGTAGTAGCGCTCCAATTTACGGCCCAATGGGCATTATAGGCACCTCCATTATAGGTTGTGTTTGATAAGGAACTTGTAAATGTTGAAATTTTCTTGGCACTTCCTGCTGGGTGATGTATGCTAACTCCACTTGAAACACTTGAATTAGACCTGTCCCAACCTGCATAATAAGGGTTGTAAGATGTGGGTATGTTACTTCCTAATTCAATTAGTGTGAAATCTGAGCCAGCTAATTGGTTGTTTCCTGGTGGGTTGTTTAATGTTCCACTACCTGATGTTGACCTTACAGTGCCATTTACCATTGTTTCATTTCCTTTACTAGGATTTGTTCCATTATTGTTAGGCTGACATGAAGTTTTTTGGTAATTCCAATACCAAGTATATCCAGATAAATTTTGATTAGCTGTATGTTCACCACAATGCCAAGCTGTTAATATATAAGGTGTACAATCTTGGGCAGTGTTATTAATTACAGATGCAGAGCAAACATATACATAGTTTTGTTTTGTAAAAGTGAAATGAACAACAGCATCAATTTGTGCAGACCATCCATTGTTTTCTGGTGAGCATGCCACATCTACTTGACATGGGTCAGCTTTAATTTGGCTATTAACTTTAATACTTTTGAAATGAGATAAATAATCTTCAAAACCTCTAAAAATGTAACCTAATTGACTAATTGAGATGCTAAATTTCTCCTTAGTTTCTTTTGGTTCGTGGTATTCAATAATTGTTGATTCGCCCTCAATAATTTGAGTATGCGTAATGGGGTTGTTAAAGTTTCTTGAGGAGGTAAATTTTCCAATCACGTGACTTTTATTTTCATTGTATAAAAATAGTGAACCTCCATGGGGAATGAATAAGTTATTGTAATGAAGCGTTAATCCAGTGGCATCTTTACTAGTTATCTTTAAGAACCATGACCTTGAACCATCATCGTGCGTTACCCAAGTACCCGCCAAGTTTTCATTTAGGTTAACATCCTTTAAAATTCCAACACAATATGATGATTTATCGTTTAATGTTGCTTGGTGTATTTCTGCATTAGTTGGTGCTTTAATTTCAGCTTCATCTACTTGAATAGGGGTTCTGTGGGTAAAAGAATAGGGGGATCCACCTTCAGAAATTTGGGAATAATAAATTAAAGAGTAGAAAAAAGAAAGAAATATTAAACTGTTTTTTAGCATAAAATGAACTTATTTTTTGTGTTTCAAAAATAGTTTATTTAATGCTATTATCATAATTTTACTTCGAAAGAAAAAGCTTCATTAATGAAGAGAATTTTACTTATTGAAGACGAAGAACACCTCCACTCTGCAATCAAAATGAATTTAGAGTTAGAAGGGTATCACGTTAGCTCTGTTTATAACGGAAAAAATGCATTACAAAAGTTTAAAGAAAGTAGAATTGATTTAATAATTCTTGACGTCATGCTTCCAACGATAAATGGATTTGATATTTGTCAATCAATCCGTCTTGAAAATGATAAAGTTCCAATTATGTTTTTGACTGCTAAGTCCTCCAATGATGATATTGTTATGGGACTCAAAATGGCAGATGATTATCTTACTAAACCATTTAATTTAAATGAATTGCTCTTAAGAGTTAATAATTTAGTTAAAAGAAATACTCAATCTCAACATACACTAAATCAATTTACTATTGGAGGATTAACTGTGGATTTCAATTCTTTTAGTGTGAAAGATCACGAAGGGGCTTCTGTTGAACTTACACATAAACAAATTAAGTTGCTAAAGTTATTTGTTGAAAAGCCTAATGAGGTGGTCAGTAGACAAGAAATTTTAGAAAAAATATGGGGTTTTGATGTATATCCATCATCAAGAACTATTGATAATTTCATACTTACATTTAGGAAAATATTTGAAAAAGAAGTCAAACCCTCAACCTATTTTAAGTCTATTAGAGGGGTGGGCTACCGATTTACACCAGATTAACAAAATGAGCAAAACTTGCTTGCATCATTATGAAAAAGTTTTACGTTAGGATCTTTAATTTCTTGCAAAATTAACTGTACCACATCAAAAAAATCCTGAATGTGTGTGTTATTAAATTGTGAATTTCTTTTATAATTCAACTCTAATATTGGTGAGTTGGTATTACTTAGTGCAATAATATTGGCGTAAACTTCATCATGATTGTCATGATTTCCCAAAAATAGCATACAGTAAAATAGAAGTTGTAAAGCCTTATGCTTGCTTTTTATGCTATCCATATTTGAAATGGAAAGATCTGATTTTGTAACATATCCCGTTTTATAATCAATTAATCTAATTCCTTTTGCAGTGCTATCAATACGGTCAATTTTTCCTTTAAAACAACATTCAATAAATTCACCTGCTAAATGAATTTTTTTTGAAATCGATAGTTCTTTTTCTGTGTCTAATATTTGATAGTAACCACTAAAATTTAAATTAGAAATTTCTTTTTCTAAATAATTTAAAATGTATTGCTCAGCCTGATAATAATTTATTTTGTTTTTACCTTTCAAATATCTGTAGTCAGGAAATAATTTATTAAACTCTACCTGCAAACAATCTGATAATTCTGATTTCATTTTCTTAATTGAAACATGATCAATTTGCTTATGCGTAAGAAAAAGTTGCTCAAGTGTATTATGTATAGCAGTTCCCCATTCATTTGATTTTAAGAACTCATTTGGTTTTTGATTCTCTCTTACATCCAAAACGTATTTGAAATAAAAGTCAAGGGAACAATTTAAATAAGTATTAATAGCGGAAGTTGAAATTCCACTTTTCATCCAATTCAATAATTTCAATATGTCTTTGTCATTTTTTTTAGGATGATCTAATAAGGGCATATCTTTTTGAGTAGATTGATACATGCTAAAGCTTACATTTTTTTCACTTCCAATTTCAGACTTGATTTGATATAAATATCTACTAGGTTCATTTGATTTTATTCCTGAACTCTTAGAACTTAGATATATTAAATGTATATTTTTTGGATAATGAATAGCTCTGTAGAAGTAGTAGGCATACAAAGCATCTTTTTCATAATTACTAGGTAATTTATATTTCCTTTTGAGCTCTTTAGGAATATTGGTTTCCTGCATTTTTTTGCCCGGAATAAATTCTTCATTAAAGTTTGTAAATATAATGGTCTCACTATCAAGCATTCTAGTTTCTAATAATCCAATTAGCTGTACTCGGGAAGCGGGGTTACCAATGACTGAAATTCTTTTTTTTGATAATTGATCGTTGAGAATAAATAATTTTTCTTTGAGGGTTAAATCTACTTGAAACTTCGCTGTCTTAATATTTAACAGATTTAACTCCTTTAATATTATGGAAATCACGTCATTTTCAAATGCATTATTGACAACATACTTCTGTATTTCATTAAGAAGAAGTTCGAGCTTATTAGTGTTTTGTTCTTTCTTGGATTTTTTAAATGAATAATATGCTTCTATCAGCTGACCAAGGGCCGGAAAAAACAATTTTAATTTTTCCATTGACAATTCAAATTCTGTTATTGTTTCAAGTTTTTTTTGATATGATAACTGGTTTTCTTTTGAAATTAATTTGAAACTTATTAATTCAGAAATCCAATCATAGTTGAAGTTAAACTTGGAATTATGAGTAAGAATGGAATCACAGAAAAACTTGAAAATTTTATAAGATTCAAAATGTTCTAAGGGAAATCCAGATGAAAAATTAATTTCATGATTCTTTGATAGTCCATTGAAAATTGACGGGCTAAATTGTTCATTCATATTTACAATGGCAATATTTTCATTGTCATTTTTTAGAATTTGGTCAATAACATAAATTTGATTTTGTAAATAGTCTACTTCATAGGTGTTAATTTTTTTCTTTTTTTCAAAAAGATCACGGTTTGGGTTATTGTAAAATTTATTTGATTGTTTTCTGTAAAAATGACCTGCTTCGTGATCATGATTTTGAACAAAAAATTCTTGTGTATCTACTAATACTTTACTTCCAATATTATTTTCACAAATAAAATTTATAATTATTTCTTCTTTAACAGAAAGGGCGTTAAGGCCAATGAAGTAGGTTTTACCAATTTTAGAAAAGATTTTTTTTTCAGAACATGCAATTTGATCACAGATGCTCGAATATGTTCCTTGACTATTTTTTATTAGAGTATAATTAAATTCATTGTAAATGTTTTCGATGAGTCTAAGTCTTGAAAAATAATTTTTTTCTTTTAGATTTTTGTTAACATCAAAATCCCAATTTTCAATATTCCCAAAACTCAATAAATCATGAAAAAATTCCTTTTTACTGACAACGTAATTGTCAATTGAATTAATGTCGTTTAAGAGTTGTTTTAGGTCATAAATATTCGTATTAAATTGATCTTCCTTATCTAATTTTTCTAAAACTTTCATCAAAATTAGTAATGAATCTAGATTACTTATTATATTTAATTTTGATAGGGAAACAACAAATTCTTTAATAGTTGTCATTTCAGGAAGTATGCACGATCCATTGATTTTCCTAATTAAGGATTGTTTAATGAGATTTATTGATCTGTTAGAAGGTAATACGAGATTAACTTGATGTAACTGATCAATCGGTGTTTCATACAGAATTTTTGAAGAAACTTGATCAATAAACTTTATCATGGTTCAATGTAAAGGAAATTATTTAATGATTTCCCATGTGTGATCTGCTAAAAGCTTGACAGTACAAATAAAAACATGTGTGATCCCTTTTTTTCCCCACTCATTGGGTCCAACCATAAGAAGCTTAAATGAACCATCTTCTGTTTCATATAAGTGATAGATATGAGATATGAGAGGTTCAAATCTCATTTCAGCATTATAAATCATATGAGATACATCTATTCTTTCTTTGAGCTGTTTTGCTTGTTCTGCCAATAATGACATTTGCTCTTTAATTTGTTTTAATTGAATATCAGTTTGGTGCTCCATGGCAGAAAGCGCTTTATTCTTTATCACTCCTTCTTTAGTAGGAATTACGGGAAAGCTACCTCTGTGATGACCATAAGTTAAAGAGTTTGGATGGTCAGTTACATTATCCTTGTCAATTGGATTAGTTATTTTTTTCTTTTTATTCAAGAATTAAAATGGATTGGAAAAATTTGGATTGTGAATGAAAGCGGAGTCTGATAATGTTAATAAAAATGCTTTTAGCTGATTTCTTTCTGTTGGGTTAAGTTGAACGCCTCCCTGGGATGCAAACTCAATCAGCGGATCTAGATTAGGTGAATTTGGGTGTATACCAGTACTGTAAAACCCTATTACTTGATCTAGCGTATTAAATCTGCCATCATGCATGTATGGGGCACTGTATTCAATATTCCTTATGGAGGGTACTTTGAATTTAAAGTTGTCTGTTTCTAAACCCGTAACAAGTCCTCTTCCACTGTCTGTTGGAAATTCATCGAGACCATTGTTTTTATAAGAGAAATCAGTACCTAAAATACCACCGTGGCAATGAAAACAATCTCCACCAGTTAAGCTATTAAATGTAGAGAATCCAGCATTTTCTTCTGGTGTAAAATTGGCTTCATATCTTAATACTTTATCGTACTTTGAATTTCCAGAAATCATTGTTCTAAGGAACTGGGCTATAGCCTTTGAAGCTAAAATTGAATCTGGCTCAAGGGTTCCAAATGCATTGTAAAAAAGTTCTCTGTATTTATTGTCATATTTAATTTCATTTAGGAAGTTACTCCATGTTTCATCCATTTCTGTACTATCCATTACAGGTAGTAATATTTGTTCTTCAAGAGATAGGATCGCTCCGTCCCAAAAAAATTCACTAGACCAAGCAAGATTTTGCAAAACCATAGTGTTTCTTTTGCTTAAATCACCATTTACTCCAATGCTAAAAGGTAAATGGTCTGAGAAAGCATGTTGAGGCGCATGGCAGGAGGCGCAGGACATGGTGTTGTTACCACTCATTTTGTTTTCCCAAAAAAGGTGTCTTCCTAATTCGATACCTTCTATGGTTAACGGGTTATCTTCAGGAATTTCAATGGGCGGAAAGTTTTGAGGTATTTCTAAAAAATAGGGTGTAGGACCTTCTCTTAATACCACTTCTTTCTCCTTTAAACAAGAAGACAATGTTATTGCGATCATTAGGAAAAAAAATATAATATAATTCCGTATCAATGAGATTGAATTAAGTTAGTACAATTATTAGAAATGGCCTGTGCCAATGAAAGGTTATCCATGGTATGGGTGAAGTTATCCTGAGCCATATTAATTCCTCTGATTGATTCATACCAGTCAAAATCAAGTTCAATTATTAGTTCTTTGCTACTATTTATTGTGGATGAAAACCCTATAATGTTTGAGTTTGAAGTAAGTCCGTCATTACCAATATGATATATAAAAGATTCACCTGTTTCGAAAACGCTGTTTTTATTCTTATCTACATAACCTTCTAAAACAATAAATAAGTAACTCCAATTTTGTGGATCTATTCCCATTTGCCAATGCATACTAGGTGTTTGATAACTTAGTGGGTTATCGCTTTCATAAGTGGCCGGATCAATATGATTAGTAATGGAATCAACTCCAATTAAACATTGAAATTCATTAATAATAGTGTCATAGATTAATCCTAGATCATAAAGATTTTTTGTAGGGTTAATTAGTAAGTATTTTTGGTTTGTGAATCGACTAGTTCCGTTATGACTATAAAGAGTGTTACCAGTATAAATAGCAGCTCTTGAAAATTGAATTAATGTACCTGAGTCATCCTGAAAATTAGTTGAATAGGAAAACGAATCATTTTTAAACTTATGATTAATCCTCCAGACTAAACGGTAACCAGTAATAGTATCATATTCACATGTAGAATCATTGACATTTGCAGAAATATTATAATTGGTTGCTAAAGGGTCTGTACAACCTGGCTTTTTACAACTAAGTAACCCGATATTTAAAATTAGGATAAAGTAAACTAAATGGTATGTGAATTTATAATTCAATTTTACTAATTTCAGACTTAAAATTAGAATAAAAATAAATGAATAATCTAATTGTTTAAATAAACGTATGGTACTTAGATGGTTACTTTTTATTCTATTTATTTGCTGTTTACAGATTTACAGTTCTAGTGCAATTAAAACTGTATTCAAAAACCCCTGGGTATATTACATTTTTTTGATAATTAATGTTATTACAATAGGAAATTTCATACTTCAATTAGTCTTATTTAGAGATAAGGGAATGATGACTCCTTATTTCACTTATTCTTTTGGTCTTTTTATTATGATTATGGTTTTTCAATTTATTGTAATATCATTTTTGTTTTTAGAAGATATAATTAGATTACCACACTGGGTTTATCATTTGTTTACAAAAGGCTTCAATAACTCATTTCAATATTCTCCAGATCGTAGAGAATTTATATCTAAGCTTGCATTGCTAATGGCAAGTATCCCTGTTGGGGCGTTATTTTTAGGAATGTTAAGAGGGAAGTATAATTATAGGGTAATTAAACATAAATTATCATTTGATAATTTACCTCCATCTTTTGAAGGGTTTAAAATTATACATGTTTCTGATTTTCACTGTGGTAGTTTTGATAATCAAGAGAAGGTAAAATATGGAATTAATATGATTAATAATCAAAAACCCGATGTTATTTTATTTACTGGTGACATGGTGAATAATATGGCTAAAGAAATAATACCATGGAAAGAGTTAATTAGTTCATTAAAGGCACCGTTTGGTAAATATGCGGTCTTAGGAAATCATGATTATGGAGATTATATACCTTGGGATAGTGAAGGGGAGAAAAAGAAAAACATGAATGATTTATTGACACATTTAAGAGAAATGGGGTTTCATGTGCTATTAAATGAATCAACTTTAATCAAAAAAGATAGTGATGAAATTGCTTTGATAGGAGTCGAAAATTGGGGAGCAGGAGGTTTTAAAAAAAATGGAAATTTTGATCAGGCTTCTAAAAACGTTTTAGATAATTCGTTTAAAATTTTGCTATCTCATGACCCTTCTCATTGGCAACAAAAAATAATCGACCATCCAACTCATGTAGATTTAACGCTTTCAGGGCATACTCATGGTATGCAATTTGGAATAGAAATCCCCGGTTGGATTAAATGGAGCCCAGTTAAGTATAGGTACAAATATTGGGCAGGTGTTTATCAAGAAAAAAACCAATTTATAAATGTAAATAGAGGCTTTGGCTTTCTAGCCTACCCAGGACGTGTGGGAATTTATCCTGAAATTTCGTTATTGGAACTTCATTCTCAAAGCACATCTTAATTGAAGCAGTTAAAGGTTTATAGATCCTCAGCAGGTTCTGGAAAAACATTCAATCTGGTAAAACATTATTTATCCATACTTCTTCAAGCTGAATCCCCATATGTGTTTAAAGAAGTTTTAGCCATTACATTTACAAATAAAGCTGCTCAAGAAATGAAGGATCGTATTCTCGATGAGCTTCAAATAATGATTTACGACATTGATTCAAGTGATATGCTTAAGTTAATTGCTAAAGAAATTTCAATTTCTGAACAATCTTTGATGTTGAAATGTAAATCAATCTACAGTAAAATCATTCATAATTACAGTGATTTTAACGTGATGACAATAGATCGATTTACGAATTCCATTATTAATGCCTTTTCAAAGGAATTGAATCTACTTCCATCATATGAGATTATTTTAGATGAAAAAGAATTTCTAAGCGAAGCAGTTTCTCTTTTTGTTGATGAATCTTCTGAAGATGAAAAATTTCTAAAATTGGTATTTAATATTATTGACGATGCTATAAGTCAAGGACTGAATACAGATATAGAAAAGCAGTTAAATCAATTAGAAAAAATACTTGTTCAGCATCAGCAAAAAATCAAACATTATGATCAGTTTTTTCTTCAAAATATAAGGACTCACCTTTTCAATAAAATAAAAGGCGTAAAAGCTGATATAATTAGTCATTTAGACAAGATAAATCAACTTGTAATTCAAAATCAAGTTTTAGAAAGCTGGTCACCTTATGGTAGACTTTCTAAAATATTAAAATTAAAAGATCAAATTGTTGATATTGATATTGAGTTTGTAATTCAATTTTCTGATTGGATAGAAGAAAATAAATTATTTAAGAAATCCCTTTCTAATTCTGATCAAATTGTTTCTAATGCCTTTCAGAATTTAGCTAAACCTGTTTTTTTGAAACTCATCAACAAATTAAAAACTTACATAAAGACTAGAGAATTATCCAAGTTGTTTGTCCCTTTTTTAATGGTGAATTCTCTTTATTATAAATTAAGAGAACTGAAAAAAGAACAAAATGTGATTTTTATTTCTGACTTCAATACGCTCATTAGTGATATTATCCAAAACGAACCTGCTGGTTTTATCTTTGAGAGAATAGGAAGTCGATTTAATCACGTATTAGTTGATGAATTTCAGGATACCTCAATTCTACAATGGCATAACCTTGTCCCATTAATTCACGAATCAATCTCAAATGGAGGAGCGAATTTAATTGTTGGAGATGCAAAACAAGCTATTTATAGATGGAGAGATGGAGATGTTCAACAATTTATGGACTTACCTCAATTGCCCAGTTTAGAAAATAGACTTGAATATGAGTCATTGTTTAAATACGGTTTTGATCTAGGATATTTAGGCACAAATTGGAGGTCAACTTCATCTATTATTAATTTTAATAATACTCTTTTTGGTGAAGTTTCACAACAATTTGATTCTAATTACATAAAAGAAGTTTTTTTTAAATCTAAACAATATGTACATCGCAAAGATATAGGATCAGTAGATGTTAACTTAAATGAAATTTCGCTAGTAGATTATTTAGATGAAAACATTAAAAAGATTACTGAATTAGGATATCAATACTCAGATATCACCATTTTAGTAAGAACTAGTAAAGATGGTTTGGAAATGGCCAATTTACTTCATCGGCTTAATTTACCGTATATTTCTGAAGACAGTATCTATTTGTTCAATAGTGTACAGTTTAAATTATTGTATTTCTGTTTGCGATATTTTGAAACAAGGAATAATGATGATTTTAATTTATTCCATCATTACCTGAGTAATTTTAAAAATGAGAAAAAAAATAATCAAAAATCATTTTTAAGTTCCCAATTTGATCAATATCTGAATTTAAAAGACATTAATAAATTGGATTTTATTTTCTCCATTCTTAATCTATCAAAAAGTGATGCTTTTATAGATTGTTTCTATGATCAATTTTACCACTATATAATAGCAAAAAAACATTCTATTTATGGATTTTTAGAATTAATTTGGAATGAGTCTAAAAAAATAAGTGTAGACAACAGCAATAGTAATGCTATTCAAATCCTAACAATACATAAATCAAAAGGACTTGAGTTTCCAGTAGTAATTTTACCTAAAGGGATCTGGTCAACCCAAGCGAACATGAATCAACCTTTTATTTGGGTAGATGGTATTCAAATTGATGAAACAGAATTTGATTATTTCATAGCCAAAATGAATAGGAAGGTATTGACATCAATAGATAAAAAGGTGATTTATGATAATGAAGAGCAATTAAATATTTTAGATGATTTAAATCTTTACTATGTTGCTTTTACTAGAGCAGTCGATCATCTTTTCGTTAATTTTTCGGGTAAAGTTAAAAATGGTGATGTTTCAGATCTACTAATAAAATGCATCAAAAATCACCAATCTTATAATGAAAAAGATCTACGCCTATTTGAAGGAAATCTAGAGAAATATGATAGAAAAATAAAAAAGCCCTTTAAAAAAACAATTTCGATTAGTGAATGTACTCTATTTAGATTTAAAGAGAATTATAAATTGACTACTGACAAAAAACCAAATTTTGGTAGCGTTTTTCATCAAATAATAAGTAAAGTATATTCAAACTTTAATGATGGATTTAATTTTGCTACAGAATTAAAAGAGCTAGGTAAAATAACTCAGGAAGAATACGAAAAAAGTTTATCCTATTTAGATAAACTTAGTGAATCAAATAGATTTTCATTTGTATTTGAAGATCATCCCATCATATACAATGAAAAAGAAATAGTCAATAATAAAGGAGAAATTTTACGTTTAGATCGAATATTCTTTGATCAAGAATTTTGGTGGATTATAGATTATAAAACAGCTAAAAAAGTTTCTTCTGACATTAAACAGGTTGAATCCTATGTACATGATTTAAATGAAATGGGTTATAAAAAAGTGAAAGGTTTAATAATTTATCTCCCTTCCTTAGAGGTCATTCATGTTTAATTAGATTAGGGTAGTCTGTAATAATAGCATCTACTCCAATTTTTATCAATTCTTTACTCATTTTGAGGTCATTTACAGTCCAAGCAAATACTTCTATATTTTCTTTGTGAGATTTATTTATGAATTTTTGGGTAATTATTTTATAATTTAATCCAAATGCATAGGGTTTGAAATGAAGAGATTCTTTTAGTTTAGAGTAACATTTGAAAGGGTTGTATTCTAATAGAACAAATTTTTCATTGGGCATTAGTATATAAAGGGCATTCAAAATTTCAGGATCAAATGACATGTAGATGTAATTTGACATCAACGGGCTGTCCTTTACATGATTGTAAATAATTTTGGCATATTCTTGTGGTTTTGGATAATACTCATTGACTAATGATGGTTCTGATTTAATTTCAAATAAAATAATTCCTTGATAACCTTTAAGCTCTTTTTCTGCTTCTTTTAAAAGAGGTTTCGTCTCAATTACTTTTTCTTGATTGGGAAATTTATCATAAAATTTACTTCCGCAATCAATTAATTTTATTTCTTCATTTGACATTTCATATAGATTTTCTTTAATAAAACCTACCTCAATGTTCAAAGGCTTACAGTAATTCGTGTCTACATGTGGTTCATGAGAAATAATAATCTCTTTATCTTTATTTACAATAATATCCCACTCTATACCATCAGCACCAAATGCAATGGCTTTTTTAAAACCTTCTATTGTATTTTCTGGATAAACACCCCTGCATCCTCTGTGGCCAATAATTTTAGGTTGTTGTTGAGAAAGAATTTCCATTGAAATGAATAATAATAGTGGAATCAGTAATCTCATTTAAACAGATAAAGTGTTCCACTTTTACTAAAGAATCCGTTTTTCACGTCTATGGTAAAGAAGTATGTTC
>JAYPVI010000013.1:0-74359 GCA_038134525.1 Crocinitomicaceae bacterium | reverse complement strand
AAACAAAAAAAGCGCTCCATTTTCTGAAACGCTTTGGTGCGGAGAGACCGGGATTCGAACCCGGGCAACGAAAAACGTTGACAGCTTAGCAGGCTGCTGCATTACCACTCTGCCACCTCTCCGAATGAGGAGCAAAAATAATATAGTTTTTGACATCTTTATTTTTCTACAACTAAATTTCTTTTTTTTTTCATAAATTGAGAGGAGCTAAGCAAGGATTTATAAATTCGCGCAAAAATTTAATTCATGAAAGAAGTCGTCATTGTATCAGCCGTAAGAACACCTATGGGAAGTTTTGGTGGAAGCTTGTCAACCGTTTCAGCTACCCAACTTGGTGCTACTGCCATTAAAGGAGCACTGCAAAAAATAAACTTAAACCCTAATGAAATAGAAGAAGTTTACATGGGTAATGTACTACAAGCAAACTTAGGTCAAGCGCCAGCCAAACAAGCTGCTATTTATGCAGGCATAAGTGAAAATACACCCTGTACGACTGTAAATAAAGTATGTGCCTCAGGTATGAAAGCCATTAGTCTTGCCACTCAAGCCATTAAATGTGGCGATGCAGATGTGGTAGTTGCTGGAGGAATGGAAAACATGTCATCTGTACCCCACTACTACAGTGCTCGAAATGCCGTGAAATTAGGAGATGTAAAAATTACAGATGGAATGGTAAAAGACGGATTAACTGATGTATATAACCAAGTTCATATGGGCGTATGTGCAGATCAATGTGCTGATGAGCATCACATTTCAAGAAAAGATCAAGATGATTTCGCCATTGAATCTTACCAAAGAGCGGCTAAAGCTTGGACTGCAGGAAATTTTAATGGAGAAATCGTTCCTGTGGCTGTACCACAACGAAGAGGAGAAGATATCATCGTAAGTGAGGATGAGGAATACAAAAACGTAAAATTGGAAAAAATACCTGAACTAAGAGCCGTTTTCAACAAGGAAGGAACCGTAACAGCAGCCAATGCATCTACCCTAAATGATGGCGCTTCTGCCCTAATTTTAATGAGTAAAGAAAAAGCGGAAGAGCTTAATATTAAACCCATTGCAAAAGTAGTTAGTTATGCAGATGCTGCTCAAGAACCCAAATGGTTTACTACTGCCCCAGCTAAGGCGGTTCCAAAAGCATTGGCCAAAGCTAATTTAAATATAGGTGATATTGATTATTGGGAATTAAATCAAGCTTTCTCCGTGGTTGGCATAGTTAATACAAAACTATTGGGATTAGATCCTGCAAAAGTAGATGTGAATGGAGGTGCCGTGGCGCTTGGACATCCACTAGGAAGCAGTGGAAGCAGAATCATTGTGACATTAATAAACGTTCTAAAGCAGAATAACGGAAAATTTGGTGCAGCAGGTATTTGTAATGGTGGAGGTGGTGCTTCTGCTTTAGTTATTGAGAACATGAATTGAAACAACTTTTTCTCATAAGGCACGCTAAATCAGATTGGTCTACATCGCTTTCAGATTATTATAGACCATTGAATAAGAGAGGGTTAACAGATGCACCTAAAATGGGAAAAAGAATTCACGGTTTGTTTGGAAATCCAGACGTTATCATTTCTTCTGGAGCAAAAAGAGCTTTTCACACAGCAGAGTTATTTGTGCAAGAACTTGATTTCGATATTAAAAAAATTCATCGAAACGATCAGCTTTATCACGCTTCTTCAGAAAATATTATTGAAGTTATTCAAGGGATTGATGAACAATATGAAATGGCTATGCTATTTAGTCACAACCCTGGAATAAGCCAAACCGTATATTCTTTAACTGATCATTATATAGACATGAAAACGGCATGTGTTGTAGGTATAAAAAAAGACACGAATAGCTGGCAAGATTTTAGGCCTGGGACGTGTCATGTATTCACGCACATTTTCCCAAAAGATAACTTAAATTAAATGTGTACTAACCAATTGAATTTATCTTCTACTCTACCTAATTTGTAATCAGTGAGATAGTTCAGTACCTTAACGTGAAAATGGTTTGGGTTAGAAGTTGGAATAATATAATTATCATTTTCAAAGGCTATGCTTGATATGGGTGCTACAGTAGCCGCTGTACCAGCTCCAAAAGCTTCACTTAAGGTGTTATTTTTAAGGGCATTAATAACTTCATCCACTTCAATTTTTCTGGACTCTACTTCCATACCCCAATCTTTGGCAATATCTACTACACTTCTTCTAGTTATTCCATCAAGAATGGTGTCACTAGCTAAGGGGGTAATTAACTTTCCATCAATAACAAACATAACGTTCATGGTTCCTGCCTCTTCAATGTATCTATGCTCTTTAGCATCTGTCCAAATTAGTTGCTTATATCCCATATCTTGTGCCATTTTAGCTGGGTAAAGTGCAGCAGCATAATTACCAGCTGCTTTTGCAAATCCTGTTCCGCCAGAAGCCGCTCTTGTATAAGTTGTTTCTATTTTAACCGGTACTGGTTCAGAATAATAGGATCCCACTGGGCAAGTAAAAACCATAAATCGATAAGATTCTGATGGTCTGATTCCGACAAAAGGATCGGTGGCAAACATAAATGGCCTAATGTATAGAGAATGAGAAGGATTTTTAGGAATCCAATTTTGATCAATTTTAATTAATTGCTTTAGAGCATTTACAAAAACTTCTTCAGGAACTGTGGGCATGCACATCCTGATTGCAGATTGATTAAACCGCTTAGCATTTTCATAAGGTCTAAACAATACTATTTCTCCCTTTTCATTTCGATGTGCTTTCATGCCCTCGAAGCAACTTTGTCCATAATGTATAGAAGAAGTAGCAGGCGATAATGATATATTTTGGTATGGTGTAATTTCTTGCTTTGTCCACTCCCCTTTTGCATATTCCATGCAAAACATATGATCTGAAAATATTTTACCGAAAGGTAGATTGTCCCAATTTATTTGTGATAATCTGCTATTTTGGGTGGTTTGAATGTTTAAATGCTGTTGTTCAACTTCCATAATTTGATCGACCTCAATTTTGCATCAAAAGTAGTTAAATTTTAAAGATAAAAAAGTGATCTTCGCAAAGAATGAATCAAGATGATCTAATCGATAAACAAAAAATTCTAAGGCAATATTGGGGATACGAAACATTTAGACCTTTACAAGAAGAGATTATTAATCAAGTCCTTGAAAAGAAAGATGTTTTAGCCCTATTACCAACTGGGGGTGGAAAGTCATTATGCTATCAGTTTCCAGCGTTAATGATAAGCGGAGTATGCCTTGTAATTTCTCCTTTAATCTCTTTAATGAAAGACCAAGTTGACTTACTCCAAAAAAAAGGCATAAAGGCAGACCTCATCAATTCCACTTTGAGTAAATCAGAAATAGACCGGATTTTAGACAATGCTATTTATGGAGAAACTAAATTGTTATACTTATCACCAGAGCGAATTCAAAGTGATCTTTTTCAAGCAAGACTTAAAAAAATGAAGGTGAGTTTTATTGCTATTGATGAAGCTCATTGTATTTCACAGTGGGGGTACGATTTTAGACCTTCATATCTGAACTTATGTAAATTAAGAGAACTTAAACCAAATTCAACTGTAATGGCTGTTACAGCATCAGCAACTACTAAAGTTGTTGAAGATATTCAAAACCAACTATCCTTTAAAAAACATAATGTAATTCAACAATCATTTAAAAGATCAAACATACATTATCGAGTTATTCTTTGTGATAACAAAACTGTAGTGCTTGAAAAAGTATTAAAAAAGGAATGTACAATCATTTATGTCCGTAGTCGAAAACAAGCTGAATTAATCAGCAAAAAACTTAATAAAATTGGAATTTCATCAAATTATTACCATGCTGGTTTAGATACTACTTACAGAAACAAAATTCAAACCGATTGGATGCATAATCAATTTCTTGTTATGGTTGCCACAACCGCATTCGGTATGGGAATTGACAAAGCAAATGTTAGAACTGTTATTCATTATGACATCCCCGAATCATTAGAATCATTTTATCAAGAATCAGGTAGAGCGGGAAGAGATGGTCTAGCATCCTACTCCATTTCTTTAAAGGAAATTAATGATGAGGAGAATTTATTGAAAAGAATATCTTCTTCATTTCCTACTCTAGGATCAATACAGGATACCTACCAACAATTCTGTAATATGAATCAAATACCAGTTGGCTATTATGGAGAAGATGTTTTTGAAATAGACGAAGAATACATTTCTTCTAAACTCAAAATCTCTAGAAAAATAGTTCATTTTTCGTTTAAACAACTTATAGAAACAGGTTATTTAAGTGAAATACAAGAAGGAAATTCATCTTACCTAACTTTCAAAACGGAATTATTTGATATTGAACAATTTATTCTAAAATACCACCAACACAAAGACGTTATCTATACGATCTTGAGAAGTAATCCATTTTCTGTAGGAAAGAAAATAAGCATTTCAGAACGTATGATTGCAAGTAGGTCCAATGTTGACATCAAAAAAGTAATTCAATCTTTAAAAACGTTAGACCAATATAATCTAATTGATTATGTTAAATCAGAAAAATATCCAATAGTAAAACTTCTAACACCAAGGATAAATTCTACAAAAATTAGGTTATCAAAAAATCATGAAGAAAATTATTTGAGACAAATCAATCTCGCTAGAGCTATGTTCCAATATTCAAATGAAAATCTCAAGTGCCGAAATCAAATTCTATTAGCCTACTTTGGTGAAATCAATACTAAACCATGTTTAAAATGCGACAACTGCGATAAAAAAGAAACAACTAAGAACAACCCCAATAAAATAGTTGAAAGTGCGATTTTAATGACATTGAAATATGAGAATAAAGAAGTAAAAACTATTCAAAGAGAATTGGCTTTCGTTGACAAAGAACAATTAAAAAGGAATATTAAAACTCTACTAGAAATGGGTGAGATTAAAATGAAACACAATAAGCTAAGTATCGTATAAAATTCCAAATGCACTATGGACATTCTCTAATTGATTTTGGTTCGTCACATTTGTCACATTTTTTATTTTTTCTTCTAAAAAAATTAGTCATTTCACAAAAAAGTTCTCCAAAAGAATCAAAACTCTGCTTGTAGTAGGCACCCACTCCTTGAGTGTATCTAGATTGATTTTGGTTAGACAAATCATATTCATTAGATTCATTAAATGCATGTAATCTGAGATTACCATCTCTAGAAAGCTTGTACTCTAAATCAACATCTCCAATAAAACTGTTTGGATCTTTGTTTAGCGCATGAGATGGAGCAACCCCTAAATTGGTATTAATTAGAAGACGGTCGTTAAATTGTTGTGTTGACATCACTATAGATAATTCATCATCCGTTATGGAATCTCCAGGTGAATAATTAAACCCAATCTCAAATTCATCTGAAAAAGAAGAAATCATATTTCCCAATTGATTGGATAAGACTTCACTAGTAGTAGCCCCATTTGTTTTACTGGAGTTTTCAGAAATAAAGTTTTGATTTTCGGGAATAAATTTATTGAGAATGAGTAGCGAGAAAACTTGCTGATTTTTTACCTCTTCATTATAAATCAAGTTTTGAACCGTTTGTTTAGCAGACTCTTCTGCTTTTGGTAAAGAAATATCGAAATCGATATCAGGATTCATTAAGTCATTTTGCAAATGGATATCAACATGAACGTTACTCTTATGCGTCCAGTTTTCTCTTTCAACGGAAGGCATGATATTGTATAAACTTGTTTTTAAGGGGTAATAGGCATTTAAATCAAGTTTTGCATTATAAGGGTCACCGAACCAAGTTATTGTACCCCCAGGCTTAACATTAAACTTTTTATTAATGAAATCTTTTAGAGTAAATAGGTATTCCCCACTAGATACCTCATAATTACCAAATAAGTTGAAATCCAAAGTCTCGTCAATAAAAAACCTCAAATCACCATTACCTCTGGATTTCATAACATCTCCAACCATTTGATCAAATACAACTTGAATCTCTGCATCATCTGTAACTTCAATATCCATATTTAAATTAAAATCTAAATCTGTATTAACTTTTTTCTCTTCCTCACTATTATTGGAAATCTCTTTTTGTTCAAAGGTGATAAAATCTTCTAGCACTACATCTTCATTTCCATATAGCGGAATGGTTAAAACAGAATTTTCTTCGGTGCGGACATGTATATTAAAAGCGAGGTCATTTATGGAATCATAAGAAATTGTAGAAAATCCAGTAACAAATGCATCACCATAATACAAGGGGTTTTCATCAAAACTGTTGTTCATTACAAGAAATGGCTCATTAAATTCTGAAATTATATTGTATGAGAATTTTTTGAACCCTTCATGTTCGTAAGAAGCATAAATGCTAGCTTTATTGTGGTATTTATCATTAATAATAGCATCTACCAATTCAATTTGAGTTGGTTTAATTGATAAACCTCCATTAACTAAGTAGGATGTTTGATGTTGTACTAAATCTATTCGTGAATCGTTGAGTTTTAACTCGCCATTAAATGCAGGATTTACAATTGAGCCCGAAAGAAAAACCTTTCCAGTTAAATTAGATTCTAAATTTCCAATATATGGTTTAGGAAGAAAAGGATTTAAAAAATCGATATTAAAATCCTCAAAATGAATTGCCCCTTCCAATTGATCTTTGGTTTGACTAAAAGGATAATATTTTATCGATTGGAATTCGATTTCTTCTATTCTATTTTCATTTCTTAATCCACCCTCAATATTAAATCGATTTTCCTTACTTTCCCATTGTGACCTAAAACTCAAATCACCAATTGGAAACTCATTAAGCTTGAGTTGATTAACAAGAACTGAACCTGTGAAATCAATATCATTTAAAATAGATTTAAGGTTTAGATCAAGATTTATCACACCACTGAGATCAAGTTGTAATTCTTCATTCTTAGTTAAATCAACCAAATTCGACAAATCAAACTCGGATAGAGAAATAGAAAGTTCGTCAGTTTCATGAGGTCCAACTACTCCATTCAAACTTAACATTTGATGTAGATTAGAAACAGAAAAATTATTAAATCTGAAAGAGTTTTGCTGAAATAAAATGTTAGATATTTCTTTCATTTCCCAACTGCCATTTTCTTTACTGCTTAATTTCAGTGTGTTAATTATGGTGTTAAATTCATCCCTACTTTTTATAATTGACTCCATTGTAATTTCTCCATAATTAACTGAGTCATCAGCTAAATACGATAGGTTAGAATTCAACATATTTTCCTTCATGTTCAATCCTAATGAAACTTGTTGAAAATTGAAAGTATTAGAAAAAATTATATTTCCTATTTCTGTATTTAAGAGGATATGGCTTGGATTATTTTTTCTTTCGCCAACTATTTCAATATCATTGAAAAAATATTGTCCTATTCTAATTTCTTTAGACTCCGTGAGGAAAGAAAATAAAGTATCTTTTCTGTTAAAAGTAAATTCCAAAGACGATCCTTTAGATATGCTTAGATCAGGTATAAAAAGTGAAGAGAAGTCATCAAATTCATTAATTTCAACTTTTATATGGTAATCATGTTTAAATTGATCATGATCAAAAGTTGTTGAGCCTATTAAATTTGGAGCATAGATCGAAGTCATAAAAATGAAATCTTCCAAAAGGTTTTTGAATTCGATATTTCCTTCTATTGAAGCAATTAAAATGTCAGATTGAAGATAAATCTGTTTTATTTTATTATTTCCTTTGCTCAAAACGGATATATCACTTAATTGAACAGATTCATTTTTATGATCAATAGAAATATCTTCAATTAAAATGTTCCCCAAAAAGTCATCTAAATTAAGTCCAAAACCACTAAAATCAGAAGAAAATGATAAGGACATATTCTCCAATTCATTTGTCCATTTTAATGCGTTTGGATTAATGCTATTTACATCAATTGAAAAATTATATCTTGTTGGCCATTGATTGAAATCAAATAAACCATTAAAAGAAGCATTTATATTCGGATCCCTAAGAGCCAAAAAACCATTAAAAGATTCGTTTAAAAAATGACCATTGATTACTATTTTATCATAATTATAACCATTATAATTGAAATTACTTATTTCTCCATCTACCTCTAAATCTATTTGTTCGGTATTAAATCCCTTTCCTTTAAATTTTAGATTACCATCAAAATCATTTATTCCATCATCCACACTGAAAAGATGTCCAGAAAGGTCCTTAATTTTCAAATCACCCTCAAAAAATTGATTTAAAACATCAACATTAATTATCCCATTTATTTCACCAAGATTAGAATTGAGTGAAAGTCTACTATCTAGTTGATTTAAAGTCCCTTCTAAATTTAGCACTAAATCTATTTGTTTTATTCTATCTAAACTAGAAGGAAACTCAATGGTGTTAAATTCACCATTTCTATTCAACAAAATTCGAGTAAGATTCTCTTTGTTTACAGATCCACTACTGAGATCGAAATGCAAAAATGAAGATGAAAAGTCTATAAAGTTTCTCTCAAAAGAAAGATTTCCGATTAAAGGCTTTGAAGTACCTGTATAAATGATAAAATCATCAATTGAAAATAAACTTTTATTACCTGCAATATTTGCACTAAAATTAACGAATGAATCTATCAATACTGGAACTTGGTAAAAATGTACAAGATCTGTAAAGCTTATATTACCCATAACAGAATCCATTTGATAAATAAATTGACTTGAATCAGAAGTGTTTAAATTATAAGTTAAATTAACTGTATGAAGTTTACTATCTTCTGTTTTAATCGCTGTGTTTTTTAATGATACTCTGTTATTTTCAAACTTAAATTGACTTGATAATTCAACGATTTTCAGTGTGTCATTAAGTGTAAATGACAGTTGATTATCAGGAAAGAATATACCTCTATCAGCGATTAAAACATTATTAAATAATCCATTTAATTTATTACATTTAAAATACTGGTAATCAAACGATTCACTATTTAATTTTTCATTATTTATTTGATGATTAAAAACACAATTATTCAGGTCAACCTCTTCAAAAAAAACATTGAACTCCAATTGATTTTGAGCCTTTATATTCTTTTTCTCAAACAACAATTGGAAATTATACTTTTCCTCCGCTGATCTTTTACTTAGATTGATGAGTGCATTGTTGATTAAAATCTTTTTTATGACATATTGATTTTTTAAAAAATCCAATTCACCCACTCTAATTTTAAGTTCATGAATGTAAGCAGCCGTATCTCCATTAGGCTCGTTTAACAGTACATCAAAAAAATGAATATGACTCAAATCATGAATTGATAACTCACTAATATGAATGCGTTCAGACCATTCAGTTCCTAATGACTTAATTATTTTTTTTCCTAAATAGTCTTGAAATGCGCCAACTCTTAGAAGTAAAAGAAAAAGTAACAAAATAAATACACCAAGTTCCATCATATTAAAAATGATTGTGGTAATTTTAAAAAGCGTATTTATTAGTCTAATTTTCATAAAGCTTGAACAAAAACAAAGATAGTATCATTCTTGGCATTGAGTCCAGTTGTGACGACACTTCAGCAGCTATTTTAAAAAATGGTATTTTACTATCTAATATTACGGCAAATCAAAAAGTACATGAGAAATATGGTGGTGTTGTACCCGAACTAGCTTCTAGAGCACATCAAGAAAATATAGTTCCTACAGTGGATACAGCTATAAAAGAAGCCAATATCAACATTAATGATATTACCGCCATCGCTTTTACCAAAGGTCCTGGGTTACTAGGTTCTCTTTTGGTTGGCACCTCTTTTGCTAAATCATTAAGTATGTCTCTAGACATCCCTCTATTGGAAGTTCACCATATGAAGGCACATGTGCATGCTCACTTTATTCAAGAGAAGGAAGTAGAATACGCTCCAC
The DNA here is from genome assembly GCA_038134525.1 of Crocinitomicaceae bacterium. Taxonomy (GTDB): domain Bacteria; phylum Bacteroidota; class Bacteroidia; order Flavobacteriales_D; family Parvicellaceae. Next base: position 64,506 of record JAYPVI010000013.1, on the reverse strand, counting down.
CTTCTTTCCCTTTTCTATGTTTAACTGTTTCAGGTGGCCATACCCAAATTGTACTAGTAAAAAGCCCTTTGGACATGGAAATTTTAGGCCAAACGATAGATGATGCCATAGGTGAAGCTTTTGATAAAGCTGGAAAGCTACTTGGGTTAGGTTATCCGGCAGGACCCTTAATTGACCAACATGCCCAAAAAGGAATAAATGATAAATATAATTTTACATTTCCCAATGTAACAGGACTTGATTATAGCTTTAGTGGACTCAAAACACAATTTCTCTATTTTTTAAATAAAGAAAAAAATAAAAATCCTCATTTTATTCAAGAAGAATTAAATCATATTTGCGCATCATATCAATCTCATCTTATTGATTATTTACTCCAGAAATTTGAAGTAGCATTAGAAGAATATCCTTGTCAAGATATTGGGATTGCAGGAGGTGTATCTGCCAATTCACATTTAAGAGAAAAATTTATTCAACTAGGAAACCAGAAAAGGCTTCATGTTCATATACCTAAAATAAGTTTTTGTACAGATAATGCTGCAATGATAGCGATGAGTGGTTATTTTCTAGAAATGGAAGAAAGATTTGCAGACCTTTCAGTAAGTGCACAAGCAAGGCTTAAGATGTAGACGTCTTTAATCGTTTCTTATTAAACCAAGCCATAGTAATAATTGTTATGATTGAAAAAATAGTAATCCAAGCCCATAATGGAAATGCAGGTGTCTCTCCTCTTGCATAACTATGCAATCCTTTTGACAAATAGTAATTAACACCTATAAAGGTCATTAATACGCTAGAAAAAGATAAAATAGAAGCCACATTGAAAATGAACTTACTTTTAAGACCTGGTATTAACCTTAAGTGCAACACAACCGCATAGGTTAATACTATCACCAAAGCCCATGTTTCTTTTGCATCCCATCCCCAATACCTCCCCCAAGATTCATTAGCCCAAACCCCTCCCAAAAACGTTCCAATGGTGGCAAGAGCAAGACCTATAGTTAATGTCATTTCATTCACATAGGTTAATTCTGAAATGATTGATTTCAGGTTTTTACTTCCTGACTTCAAGAATAAGTAGTTACAAACATTGATTAACCCTAAGACAAACCCAAGTCCTAAAAAACCATAACTTATCGTTATACACGCCACATGAATCATTAACCAATATGATTTCAACACGGGTTGCAGATTGGTTAATTGTGGATCAAAGCTGCTATGTCCTGCAGTCATTAAAATGAAAAATGCAAGCAGTGAGGTACCTGCTAATGTAATTTTAGAACTCCTAATAAATAAGAAACCTGCTAAAACTGCACCCCAGGAAATAAAAGTGAGTGCCTCATAGCCATTACTCCAAGGAGCATGATCTGTGATTTTCCATCTCAGCCCAAGAGCATACGTATGCATGACAAAGACAACAACTAAAGAAGTTATGCAGATCCAAAGGAATATATTAACCGCTTTAAAAACTCGCTTGGACTTATCTGAAATAAGAGAATGCCAAAAAGAAAAAACAAGTAAAAAAATGGCTAAATAACCATAATAGTCTTTAATGTTAATAAATAAATTAGATTTATTGTAGGATATCTCATCTTCAATTTCACTCATATTCATCAGTAATTCATCTGGTGAAATTTTGATCTGATAAGATTTGATAAAATTCAATAATTCTTGGGCTGTGTTAAATAATTTTTGGGCTGTGCTATCATTATTGGAATTCTTTGCTTCAGCCAATTCCATAATATAAGACCTAAATATTCTTGAGAGAGATATGCTTGAAAGATGCTCATCTGTTGTATCTATTGGCTGCTGAGCGTATTCATCTTTCCAATTAACCCATTTGTTATTTTCATCACCTGAAATGGGGAATATATTCAATATGTGACCGTTCATTGATTGAAGAGCAATGTTCATTCGTTCATTGGCTTTGATCAGTTCTTTATCAAATACATTTTTATCAATATCCTTCTTTGCAAAAGAATTTTTAAGTTGCAGTGCTAGTTTTTCGGATCCGTCCTCATTAAAAAAGTCAGCTACTGAAGCATAATTACCAGAAATACCTAATGAATCTGTGACACCTGTTCCTTTTTTGATGTAAATAATTTTTTGATTAATCCAATACTTTTTATCCACCATGAAATCCATAAAAACCTGTATAGGAGTTAGTTCGACACCATCAGAGGTAGTAATGCTACTCTTCTTAGATATCTTATGAATCACATCATATGCTAACGTGTGAGTAGGTTGAATTCGCCCCTCAAAAGTTTGAGTTAACAGTATTCCTAAAGAATCTGCTTGTATTTGTGGAATTGGTTCATAAGATATGCTATCATTTGACCAGCCAGTTTGTCCAAAAAATAGGAAGAAGATAAGTGAACCAACAACAGCTTGTCTTTTATTTCTCATCTTGATGACTTTCCTCCTAATGTCTACAAACCTTGATGATGGATTAAATAGCGTCCCTAACAAACCAATAGCTAGCAGTAAATAGCCAACATAAGTGACCCAAGTTCCCCAAACATCATGATTTACGGAAAGAATAGTGATATCTGGATCCAAACCCGCTTTTTTAGATTGATCATCAGACCAATCATAACTGGATTGAAAAAAACGATAGCCCCCATAATCCACTACATTGTTCATGAATATGTTATGAGAAGAGGAGTAATCGTTCTTTGGATCGTTTATGGTAATATCACTTTCGTAACTACTAGGACTATCAGATCCTGGATATTTTAGCAATCTAAAATCGTCTAAGGCCACATTAAATGGAATATCAATTTCCTTAGATCCATAGCCAATCGCAAAAAATAAATCATCACACTTTAGTAAAGAAGAAGTAGGTCTAATACCAGCCTTACCAATCATATAATCCTGAGATGATTCACCGTTCACTACCACTTGTACCAAATGTGCATCAGGTAAATCACTGTTCTCTGTAGATACCCAATCCAATTTTGCTTTTTTTTCAATGCTATTTATCATGATCTGCTGACCTAAAAATGAAAGCAAATTTCGTTCTGCCACATCATGAACTTGCAGAGGTGTAAGGGAATCTTGTGGAAGTTGATCCATACCTTTTTGACGATCTGCAACAGTTAAACTTGCCATGTCTAATTTTTGCATTTCAAATGGTGCAAACACCTTTAAACTGTCATTTTGTAAATAAAAACGTATAGCATCTTCTCTTTCATTACTATTTAAAGAAAAGGGAATCCCCAACATTTCTTCAACTTGACCATCCTTCAAATACAAATCTTTTCTTCCAGGAAGAATAAGGTGAAGATATAATGAACCTCCAGGTACGTCAGTTTGAAATTTTTTTTCCGCATTTACAATCCTTTCTAGCACTTTCACATCAACTTGTCCTTTTTTTGGGAAATTGAAAGAAACGGATGGGTATGACGTATTTACAGCAGAAAAAAAGTGTTGCTGGTCTACTAAATATTGATTTACTTCATCGTGTACTGCAATTTGCAAATAGGGTTCTAAAGAGAATATTTGTTGAGATGATGTATTTTCCTGAATAAGCATAACACCCTCAAAACCAATATACCTTGTTATAAATGCACCTATTAGTGTGATAATGAAACCAATATGCAACATTAGTATAGACCACTTTTTCCATTTAAATAATTGATAGGTCTTTATGTTATTAATGAAATTAATCAGTAATAAAAACAAAATAAGCTCAAACCATTTTGCATTGTAAATCAGTACTTTAGCTGTAATGGTATCATAACTATTTTCTATGAAAGTTGCAGCACCCACTGACGCAGCCATCAGCAAAAGTAAAAGTGCCATAGCACGTGTTGACAATAAGTAATCTAGCCATTTCATTACGATTGGCGAAATTAAGTAAAATTAAAAGTACAATTACAAGATGTATAGTAATTAAAATGACGTATTATCTTTATTTTACTTAATGGAATAACAATACTATATTTACTACAATGAAAGAGATCGATTTCTCAAATACTACATTGCAATCGCATGATGAAACGACATTAACAATATACGAATGGGCTATACCCAATCCAAATGCTTATGTTCATTTGGTTCACGGAATGAGCGAACACGCTGGTAGATATAATCATTTTGCTAAATGGTTAAATGACAAAGGGTACTTTGTTTATTCATCTGACCTAAGAGGGCATGGTAAAACAGCTGGAGAACTATCTAAAGTAGGATTTTTTTCATTTGAAAATGGATGGGACAAAGTCGTAAATGATTTGAAATTTATTCATGAATCATTTAGTAATAAGAGACCCTTATTGCCACACATTATCCTTGGCCATTCCATGGGTTCACTTTTAGTTAGATCTTTAGCTATAAATTATCCCTCAATTGGCGATGCACTTATTTTATCAGCTACAAGTGGCCATCCTGGAATAAAAGGAATCGGAGGGGAACCCCTAGCAAAAGCCTTAGGGTTTTTAACAGGAAAAAAAAGTCGATCAAATTTATTGCAAAGCATAACTTTTGCCGATTTTAACAAAAGAATTAAGAAACAAAAAACAGATAGAGATTGGCTTACCAGAAATGAAAACATTGTAGAGAAATACGTTAACGACCCTTACTGTATGCAAATATTTTCAAATCAATTTTTTGCTGATTTAGCTCATGGAGTTTTGATGGTGAATAACGGAGAACATATGAAAAAAATGAATAAAAAAACTCCTGTTTTATTATTTAGTGGCTCAGAAGATCCTGTGGGTTTTTATGGCAAGGGAGTTGAAGAAGTATTTCATAAAATGAAAAAAGCTGATTTACAAGATGTCGAGTTAAAACTTTTTGAAGGAGGTAGACATGAAATGATCAATGAAATCAATAATATCGAAGTTTATGAATTTATTGACAAATGGATAACATCAAAAAATTTGAAATGATCGCTTCTAAAATAGACAGCATTAAAAGAAGTATTCCAGCAAATGTGACACTAATAGCGGTCTCCAAAACCAAACCTGAAGAATTGATTTTAGAAGGGATGTCCAATGGTCATCTTGATTTTGGCGAAAATAAAGTTCAAGAACTGGTTTTAAAATATCAAAATCTTCCCAAAACCATCAGATGGCACATGATTGGTCATTTGCAACGTAACAAAGTAAAATATATAGCTCCTTTTGTACACATGATTCATGGTGTAGACAGTGAACGATTACTACTTGAAATAAATAAACAAGCTAAAAAATGTAATAGAAAAATCAAATGCCTATTGCAATTCCATATCGCTACAGAGAATAACAAATTTGGTTTTAGTTTAGAGGAAATTGAAGATTTACTAAAACAAAAAAAATTAGATTTACTTGAAAATTTAGAAATATGTGGAGTAATGGGAATGGCTACATTTACAGAAAATGAACAAATCATTAGACATGAATTTAATTCCCTAAAAACCTATTTTGAAGCCATTAAATCTCATTTTGAATCTCACCTTTTTGATACTATTTCAATGGGAATGAGTGGAGACTACCCTATTGCTATTGATTGTGGAAGTAACATGATAAGAGTCGGAAGCTCTATTTTTGGTGAAAGAGAATAAATAAATTAAATTAAGTTTTTAAAAATTTTACTTTTGCGTTCAATTAATTTATAGATGGAAATTCAAACAAAAGTAATCAAACAAATAGCCAAAGATTTAACTAGTAAAGATCCAGGGATAGTTCAAAAAGCATTGGAGAAAACGAGATCTAAGGGGAATGAATTATTAATAGATCCTCTTGTTAATCTTTACACTAAATCCAATGATGAGGAAATAAAACAAGAGGTTAAAAGTATTTTTTCAGAGCTTAAAAATGATCAATCCATCAACTATCTATTACCCTATTTAGAAGATGATTCTAATGATGTTAAAGAACTCATTCTCTTTTCAATTTGGAGTTCAGGGATCGATGTAGGTGATTATATTAAAGAAATTACACAAGCTGCATGTACAGGAAACTATATGGTAATTCTAGAAGCGTTAACAGTTATAGAAAATTTAGAAGGCCCCTTTTCTGAAGAAGATATTTTTCAGGCCTCAACATTGCTTCAAGAACAACTTTATGAATTACCTGACGGTGATAAAAAAGAATTGCTAAATTCTATGTATCATTATATTCAAGAAATGTAAAAGATAATTTTGAGTGGAGTCAACAATAAGAAATATTACATTCATTGGATCTGGTAATGTAGGCACTCAACTTTCTAAGCAATTTTTTCATCATGGTTACAAAATTGATGCCATTTTAAATTCAAGTAATCAAGAACCAACTGATCTCGTTCAATTATTACAAACTCAATACATTGATGACATTAAACAAATCCCATCTAATAGTGATGCATATATAATTGCTGTAAATGATGATCAATATGTGGAAATTATTGATCAATTTCCCTACAAAAATAAACTGATGATACATACTTCTGGTAGTTTAGAATCTAGCAAGTTTGAAAAAAAAACTTCAAGGTGGTGTTGCCTTTACCCTCTTCAAACTATCAGTAAAACAAAAAAAGTAAACTGGGATAAGGTCTCTTTTTATTTAGAAGCAGCAAAAAAAGATGATTACTCAAAATTATTAGCACTTTGTTCTAGGGTTGGTTTCAAACACGAATATGCCGACTCTAAAAAAAGAAAAAGATTACATGTGGCTGCAGTAATTACAAATAACTTCACCTATCATTTAATGAGCTCTGTAAAAACTTATTGCTTAAAAAATAATATCGATTTTGATCATTTAAAATCATTGTTAGATCAATCAATAGAAAATATACTTAAAGAAAATCCATTTGTATTACAAACCGGTCCTGCAGTAAGAAAGGATACTGAAATAATAGAAAATCACTTAGATTTACTCAAGAACGAACAAGATCTTAAAGAGATTTACAACCTTTTTAGCAAACAAATTATTCAAAAACATCATCATGAACTATAAACAAAGGCTTTCACAAATAACAACTTTCGCATTTGATGTTGATGGAGTCTTAACTGATGGTTCCATTATTCTCGACAATAGTGGTGAAATGGTTAGAACGATGCATACTAGAGATGGTTACGCATTACAGCATGCTATTAAAAAAGGATTTAAAATTCTCATCATAACAGGAGGTAATTCTAAAATGGTTAAAAAAAGACTTGAAGGTCTTGGAATTCTAGATGTTTATCTATCTGTTCACCATAAATTACCCATTCTCACTTCATATTTAGAAAAAAACTTTATAAATGCTAAAGAAGTTTTGTACATGGGAGATGACATACCCGATTATGAGTGTCTCAAAATAGTAGGTATTTCAACTTGCCCAAGAGATTCTGCAGTAGAAATTAGAGAAACTTGTGATTATATTTCACATTTAGATGGTGGAAAAGGTGCTGTTAGAGATGTAATTGAACAGGTTCTTAGAGTTCAAGGAAAATGGATGGACGAAGATGCCCACTCATGGTAAAAAACTATTTCCGAGCAGTTAGGTACCAAAATCTCCTGATTATTTTCTTTCTTTTTTGGGGATTAACTTTTAACTGCAGCTATTTAGATTCAAGCCTTAACATTGATGTAATATTACTTAGCCTTTCCATAATATTTACAGCATCATCAGGTTACTTAATTAATAACTTATATGATATTAAAAGTGACCTCACCAACAATAAAAATCAATATGGCTTCACAAAACGTTTTTATTTAACTACCTATTTCATAAATGTTGCCTGTTCTTTTATTTTTTTGTTTTTATCGGAATTGTCAGGTGCTTGGATTCAATTGGTATTCTATTGTCATATACTTGTTATTTCATACTCTATTTTACTTCAACATATTCCACTATTGGGAAACTTAGCAGTAGCATTGCTATGTGGAATAGTATTATATATTCCTTCTGTAATTCACAGAGGGTTTTATGTTGAAACATCATTTAATTTAAACGAATCAGTAGTTGAACTTTACGTAATTTTCTGCGTTATATTTACTATCGCGAGAGAATTGATTAAAGACATAGAAGATATTAGTGGAGATTTAACCGTACAATCTAAAACATTTCCCATAGTTTTTGGAGTTACCCCTACTAAGGGCTTGATTGCATTAATTTTTATTTCTTCTTCGCTATTGTTGAGCTTAGGCCTATTTAGAACTTCATTTAGTATTTCGAGTTTTAGTTTTTTCATTCCATCCCTCGTTATCACGTTTGTATTATTGTTTAGTACTTTAAACGCTAGAGAAACTACCTCATTTCAAAAGTTAAGTAAACTTATAAAGCTTCAATTTTTATTTTCAACTTTATGGTTATATGTTAATGCTTTAATATGACCCATCTATCCGAAAAAATTAAACCATTCCATGTGATTCTTGGATCAAAATCACCAAGGAGGCACGAATTACTGAAGCATATTATTCCCCATTTTGACATTGTTAATGTTGACATCAATGAGGACTACCCCAAATTTATGGCCATTAATGAAGTAGCTCAATACGTTGCCGTAAAAAAAGCCAATTATTTTCTTTCACAACAAAAAATTAACGAGATATATATCACTGCTGATACAATTGTAGTTTTAGATAATCAAATTTTAGGAAAACCTAAGGATGAAAATGATGCCTACCAAATGCTTAAATCACTTTCTGGAAAAACTCATTTAGTACACACCGGTGTAGCCATTTTATTTAAACAAAAAATTTATGGTTTTTTTGATGAAACAGCAGTAACTTTCTATCCACTCAGTGATTTTGAAATAAGGGATTACATTAAGCGTTGCAAACCATTTGACAAAGCTGGCTCATATGGAATCCAAGACTGGATGGGATACGTTGGTATTCAAAAAATGAAAGGTGATTTTTTTAACGTAATGGGATTGCCTTTGCATAGGCTATATAGAAAATTAAATACCCTTTTAAATTAAACCAATAAAGAATGAATTGCCATTCTGTAGGAATTTAAACCAAATCCGGTTATTACACCTTTACAGTGTTTTGCTATTAAGGACTGATGACGGAACTCTTCTCTTGCGTGAACATTACTAATATGTACTTCAATTACTGGTGTAGATATTGCAGCTATTGCATCTCCAATAGCAACCGAAGTGTGTGTATAACCTCCGGCATTTAATATTATTCCATCATAAGAAAACCCTACTTCATGAAGCTTATTAATAATTTCACCCTCAACATTACTCTGAAAATAATCAAGAGAACAGGACTTGAAAGATGACTTTAATTCTTTTAAGAATTCATCAAAAGAAACAGTACCATAAGTTTGAGGTTCCCTAGTACCCAAAAGATTTAAATTAGGTCCATTTAGAATAAAGATTTTCATTCTAATTATTTAAAAAATTAATGGCTACCGGAAAAACAAATGACTCTCCATTATAAGCTTTAACAGCTACTAAAATAATAAATGTTATATGTCCACCAATTAATGCAAACCACAATAAAAATCTAATGAAAAAGAACATTAATATAAAAGTGGGAATAAGACAAATAATAGCTGTTAGAAGCCAATTAAAAATATTTTTTTTATAATCATTAAGAAACACATCATAATCCTTATTTGTTAGCCACATTACTAAGGTCAATATTGGTCCACCAATAAAAAGTGATAAATACATACAAAATGGTTTTAATTCCATTCCCCATGGCTTATAATCTGAATTTCCCATACGCAAGTTTATACAAAATATACTATTAATTTACATAAGAATCTTTAATAACTAATGCGAATTTTTCATCATCAAGCTCAAGGTAACCAAGCTCATACACAAAATAATACGTTTTGTCCTGTTTTGTTTCGTAAACGTTGGTGTAATAATAAAAATTAAAGCCGTTTAGCAAAAGTTGTTCTTTGGTGGTTTTAGTTTTATTTTTTCCATCCATTAATTGTGCTAAAATCCTTCTGTTTTTCCGAAGAATTACATTGACTTTTCTCACATAGTCATTTGCTACTTTATTCAGTTTATTATTATAAGCATTTCGACATAAATCATTGCAAAATTTTTTATCTATTCTTCCAATTAATATAGAATTACACTCAAGGCATAAATTGTCTTTACTCATTTACTAATTATTAGCCAATTTCTGCAGAAAGGTAAACAATAACTATATTTATAAGCATATAAGAATTTAAAAAGAACATTAATTATTAAACGAAATTTGTTACAATTTTTGTTAGCAATCAACATTTTATCTAATTAGAACTCAAAAACTAAGAAAAAATTTGAAAATTTTATCATGTAAAAGCATTGCTTAGAAGCTATTTTCAATTGTTATTCTTGTTATGATTCTTTCTCTTAATTTCAAATAATAATAATGAATGATAATGAATCATATTGCAATTATGTAGCTACTCTTAAAACTGACAACCTACATAAAATATACCATGACAGAAAATATGGTTTTGCTGTCAATAATGACAATGAATTATTTGGGCGTTTATTGTTAGAGATCAATCAAGCTGGTCTTTCTTGGATTACCATTTTAAAGAAAGAATATAATTTAAAAAAAGCGTATGCCAATTTTGATGTTGGTGTTGTTTCAAAATTTAATGATGAAGATATACTCCGATTATTAAATGATAAGGGGATAATTCGAAATAAATTAAAGATCAAAGCCATCATAAACAATGCTCAAGTAATTGTTGAAATGCAAAAAAAATACGGGTCATTTAAAAATTGGTTGGACTCAAATCATCCTATGAAAAAGAATGATTGGATAAATTTATTTAAAAGTACTTTTAAGTTTACAGGAGGACAAATTACAAATGAATTTTTAATGAGTACGGGTTATCTAAAGGGTGCACATGAGAAATCTTGTCCGATTTACAAAAAACTGAATAATTATTAAATGAATAAAATATTCCTATTTCTATTTCTTCAAATCAATTTAATTACACAGGCTCAAATGTATTTCCCCCCTGTAAATTCAAATATATGGGATACGATATCTCCACTCCAATTGAGCTGGTGTGATAATAAAATAGATAGTCTATACCAATTTTTAGATTCTACTGATAGTAAAGCATTTATCCTGCTTAAAGATGGTAAAATAGTGCTGGAAAAATATTTCAATGGACATGATATATCAACTGATTGGTATTGGGCATCTGCAGGTAAAACACTTTCTGCATTTATGGTTGGAATTGCTCAACTAGAATATTTCTTATCTATTTCAGATACTTCATCAAATTACTTAGGGTCTGTTTGGACCAATTGTACCACATTTCAAGAAGAAGCTATCACTATTTGGCACCAACTTACCATGACTTGCGGTCTTGATGATAATGTAAATGACCCATCATGTACCGATGATACTTGTCTTAATTTTCTCAGTACTCCAGGATCGAGATGGGCATACCACAATGCACCATACACCCTATTAGATCAACTAATTGAAAACGCTGTTGGCCTTTCTTTAAATTGGTACATGCATCAAAAATTAAAAACGCCAACTGGAATGAATGGACTATTCATAAATCTAGGTTATGACAATGTGTATTTTAGCACAGCTAGAAGTATGGCTAGGTTTGGATTATTGATGCTGAATGGAGGAAATTGGGGAGGAAACAATCAAATAATGACAGATACTTCATTCTTTAATGAATCCATAAACTCATCTCAAAATATAAACCCTGCTTATGGCTATTTATGGTGGCTTAATGGCAAACCTTATCATATGTTACCCTACTCACAATTTCAGTTTAACGGTAAATTAAATTCAAATGCTCCTGATGATTTATATGTAGCTTTAGGTAAAAATGGTCAGTCCCTAAATATTGTTCCATCCCAAAACATGGTTTGGTTAAGAATGGGAGAATCACCATATAACACCCCTGTTTTGGCGAACTATAACAATGAAATTTGGCCTTAGATTAATGAATTGTATTGTAATTCATCAAATATTATGCCTAGCGGTTTAAGCAACATTAAATTCCATCCCAATCCAATCGAGAATTTTTTATTTGTAGAAGGAAATATTTCGGAACAATTAAATTATAATTTATTTAATAAAATAGGTGAAAAAATTGACTTTGGAATACTAACTAATAGTATTGACTTAAGTGCTATTGCATCAGGATTGTATATTTTAGAAATAACAAATAAAAAACAACGTAAATTATTTAAGATTTTAAAAAATTGACCATTTAATTATTTAATCTAAAAAAATGTGAACAACTAAAAATATTGTTTCGTTTTTCCTTAAATTGAAAAAAAATCAACGCTATGAAAATTAAATACGTTTTTCCTTTAGCAATTTTAATACTTGCTTCATGTAATTCATCAATTAATGACCCTTCAAATGAAATGTCAGATAATGCGAGTTGTCCATTTGGCTTTGATAAGTTTAAGTCTTCTGGAGAAGTAATAAAAAGTGAAGGTAATACCAATCGTGATTGGTGGCCTAATCAACTTGATTTAAGTGTACTCAGGCAAAATTCATCACTTTCTAATCCAATGGGAGATAATTTTAATTATGCTGAGCAGTTTAATAAATTGGACTATTTTGAATTAAAAAAAGACATTGAAAATGTCATGCTTGACTCTAAAGATTGGTGGCCAGCAGATTATGGAAATTATGGAGGGCTTTTTATTCGTATGGCATGGCATAGTGCAGGAACATATAGGACAGGTGATGGAAGAGGCGGTACAAGAGCAGGTCAACAACGATTTGCTCCACAAAATAGTTGGCCAGACAATGCCAATTTGGATAAAGCAAGAAGGTTGCTTTGGCCCATAAAACAAAAATATGGCCAACAAATATCATGGGCAGATTTAATGATATTAGCCGGTAATGTGGCATTAGAATCGATGGGATTTGAAACACTCGGATTTGCAGGTGGAAGAGTTGATGTTTGGGAACCACAAAGCAACGTGTACTGGGGATCCGAAAAAGAATGGTTAGGTGATAAAAGATACTCAGAAGAAAGAGAACTAGAAACACCTTTGGCTGCAGTACAAATGGGGCTCATATATGTAAATCCTGAGGGACCAAATGGTAATCCAGATCCAGTCTTAGCTGCAAACGATATTAGAGAAACATTTGGAAGAATGGGTATGAATGATGAAGAAACTGTAGCTCTTATTGCTGGTGGACACACATTAGGAAAAACACATGGAGCCTCTAGTGGAAATCATTTGGGACCAGAGCCTGAAGGAGCTGATATAGCTGAACAAGGATTAGGTTGGAAAAGTGATTATGAAAGTGGAAAAGGAAAAGATGCAATAACGTCTGGTCTTGAAGTTATTTGGACACCAACTCCAACAAGATGGAATCATTTGTACTTTGTAAGTTTATATGAGCACGAATGGGAGTTGACTAAAAGCCCTGGAGGAGCTAATCAATGGGTAGCGAAAGAATCTGAAATGCTTGTTCCCGATGCATTTGATAAATCTAAAAATTACAAACCTACCATGCTAACTACTGATTTATCTTTAATAAGGGATTCTGCATACAATATTATTTCAAGAAAGTTTTATGAAAATCCTGAAGAATTTGATTTAGCTTTTGCAAAAGCTTGGTTTAAATTAACCCATCGTGATATGGGACCTAAGTCTACTTACTTAGGACCTGAAATTCCTAAGGAAGATTTTATTTGGCAGGATCCTGTACCCGCTAATGAATTGGCGAAAATAAATTCGAATGATATTAATAAACTAAAAGAATTAATTTTAGCTTCCGACTTACCAAATTCATCTCTGATCTCAACTGCTTGGGCGTCTGCCTCTACTTATCGACACTCAGACAGAAGAGGTGGTTCTAACGGAGCAAGAATTGCTTTATTGCCTCAAAAAAATTGGGAATGTAATAATCCGGATTTATTAAATAATGTATTATCGAAATACGATGAAATTAGAGCTGAATTTAGGTCTAAATCTGGAAAAGAAATTTCACTTGCTGATTTAATTGTTTTAGCGGGGAACGTAGGAATTGAACAAGCTGCTAAAAAAGGGGGCTTCTCAATTGAATTGGCATTTACACCAGGAAGGACAGATGCTACTCAAGAAAATACTTCTATCGAAGGAATGGCTGTTCTTGAACCGATGGCAGATGGATTCAGAAACTACAAAAAAACAGATTATACACTTAGTTCTGAACAATTATTAATTGACAAGGCTCAACTTCTTACGCTAACCGCACCTGAAATGACAGTATTGTTGGGGGGTATGAGAGCGCTTAATACAAACTATGATCAATCAAATTTAGGTGTATTAACTGAAACCCCAGGTGTATTAAACAATGCTTTTTTTATGAATTTATGTAGTATGGATTTTGAGTGGAAGCCCAAGTCTGAAACTGCTGAAGAATTCGATGGATTTCTTAGAGGCACAAATGAAGTAAAATGGTCCGCATCTAGAGTTGATCTTATCTTTGGATCAAATTCAGAACTTAGAGCTATTTGCGAAGTATATGCCAGCAATGATGCAAATGAAAAATTTGTCATGGATTTTGTATCTGCATGGAATAAAGTCATGAATCTAGATCGGTTCGATATTTGATTGATTTTAAAAAGATTTAACCAAATCTTTTAATTTCATTTTTTGAATGAAGTATTGATTACATTTGGTCGATTATGAGCTTATTTAATCCTCAAAAATTCAAACACTTCTTCTACAACAAGTATGTCTTATCATTATTTAATAGAAAAAGATATTTCATCTCTTATCATTATAAATACAAAGTATTGTGGTTTAGAACGTATAAGGTAGCATCAAGAACCATTGATAATATGTTAAAAAAACAAGGTGGTGATGGTTCTTACATCTACGCATCTGAGATGGCTTACTCGCCTACTATGTTTAAAGATTATTTCAAGTTCGCATTTGTGAGAAATCCAGAAACTCGTTTTGTAAGTGCTTGGAAAGACAAAGTATTAAGTCAGAATTATTTTCATTTTAGTGAAAAAGAGCATGAAAAAATGAAAGATTTAGATTATTTTATCAATTGGGTTAAAACACTTGATATAAAAAATTGTGATGAACATTTAAGATGCCAATTGTCTTTAGTAGATGTAGAAAATATGGACTTCATAGGTAAATTTGAAAACTTTGAAGCAGATTTCAATCATTTGGTTAATACATTAAAAGTTCCAAATTATAAGATGGAATTTTTGAATAAAGGTATTAAGAAGGAATTTGAACTTTCTAAAAAGCAAAAGGAAGATATCAGGGCCATTTATCATATGGATTTTGAGCAATTCTATCCTGAAATGAGTAATAATTAGTAATTTTATTCGTAAACTCAAACAAAACCAATGGAAAGGGAACCTTCATTTTTTGAAAAAGCCAATAATTGGGTTAAAAATTCAATTACGATAAGATTAATCACCATTGGAATCTTGATTCTACTTTTATTAATCCCCGTGACTATGGTCCAGGATTTAATTAGGGAAAGGGAGTACAGACAAAAAGATGCAATCCAAGAAATTAGTGCTAAGTGGGGAGGTGAACAAACAATAACAGGATTAGTATTAACTGTACCCTATTATGTCAATTCCAAAGTATATGATGACAAATACAACAGTTACAAATTAGTCAGGACAAAGGAATACGCCCATTTCCTTCCAGATAAATTGACAATTGAAGGTAATGTTTCTCCAGAAATGAGATATCGTGGAATATATGAAGTCATTGTATACAACTCATTTCTTAGAATTAAAGGGACCCTACCTTATCCGGATTTAACGGACTGGAAAATAAAAAACGAAGACATTATTTGGGATGAAACTTTTGTTTCACTTGGTCTTTCAGATTTAAAAGGAATTCAAGAGACTATTTCTTTAAATTGGAATGATAAACTTAATGACTTAAACCCTGGCATCCAAACCAATGACGTGATAAATAATGGATTAAGTGGTAGAATTCCATTAAATAGTAAGGATACACTGAAAACCAAATTGAATTTCAGTTTAGACATTTACATTAATGGCAGTTCAAGCCTTTTCTTTGTTCCTCTTGGAAAATCAACTCAAATCACCTTAAACTCTTCCTGGAAAAACCCAAGTTTTGATGGCGCATTTTTACCAGACAATAGAGAAATCAATAATGATGGCTTTACAGCCACTTGGAATGTACTTCACCAAAACAGGTCTTATCCTCAACAATTTTTAGGTTCCCCAAAGGGGATTAATCAATCTGCTTTTGGTGTAAACTTATTTGTACCCGTTGATGAATACCAGAAAAGCATGCGTTCTGCAAAATATGCAGTCATGTTTATTACGCTTACTTTCCTCATCTTCTTTTTTGTTCAAATCCTGAATAAAGTGAGAATCCATCCTATCCAGTACATAATTGTTGGTTTAGCTCTTTGTGTTTTCTACACACTTTTAATTGCTTTATCGGAACACATTTCTTTTGATTTAAGTTATTTATATTCTAGTGTAAGCATTATCACCATGATTACACTATATTCATATAGCATAGCTAAAAACAGCAGACTAACGAAAATAATTGGGGGTATTCTCACCCTACTCTATTTATTCATTTACTCCATACTTCAAATGCAAGATTATGCCCTACTAATGGGCAGTATTGGTTTATTTGTAGTATTGGGTATCATCATGTATTTGTCCAGAAAAATCGACTGGTATGCAATTCAGGGAAAAGACTAATTTTTTAAACAATCTGAATTCCAATTTTAGAACAGACGGGATATTTTTTTACGTGAAATGGTTTGTAATAAGAAGGTAAAAGTGGCGCGGGGGGGAATCGAACCCCCGACCTCAGGGTTATGAATCCTGCGCTCTAACCGTCTGAGCTACCGCGCCAAAAGAGGCGCAAATATAAATAAATATACATAAGTAACTTCATCCATTTTATGGGATTATTCAATTTTATTTTATCATTTTTTTTATTCTAGGAAGTTTGTATTTAATTTTTTCTATATTGCTCCCTGAAGAAGATAGAAAAGTAAAACAGCATGGATAAAGTCAGAATTGATTTAGAATACATTATCAATACATCCCCAACCATCTTATTTAACTGCCTAAGTACACCAAGTGGTTTATCGGAGTGGTTTGCTGATGATGTAAATATTAAAAATGATCGTTACACGTTTTTCTGGGACGGCAGTGAAGAAACCGCCATTTTAAAAACCGTTCGTAAAAGTGAATCCGTTAAGTTCCAATGGGAAGACGATGAAGATGAAGATTATTTCTTTGAAATGACCATTAGAATAGATGACTTGACAAAAGATGTAGCTCTATTAGTTACTGATTTTGCTGAAGAAGGTGAAGAAGATGAAATTCAACTTTTGTGGGACAACAACGTAGACAAACTAAAAAAAGCTATAGGGGGATAATTACTTTTCATTAACTCAATTATTCAAAATGAAAAGAATTGGATGGATGATCATATCCTCTTTTAGTGGCCCATTCCTACTTAATTTTATTATTTGGATGCTCATACTTGATATGCAGTTTCTTTGGCTATATGTTGATGATTTAATGGGCAAAGGACTAGAATGGAACATCATTTTAGAACTTCTTTTATATGCTTCTGCAAACTGGGTACCTTTAGCCCTACCATTGTCTGTACTCTTGGCCTCAATTATGGCGTTTGGAAGTCTAGGAGAAAAAAACGAATTACTTGCTCTTAAATCTGCTGGTATTTCTTTATTTAAAATCATGAAACCTTTGATCATTGTAATTATGATTATTGCTGCTTTTGCGTTTTATTTCACCAACAACCTATGGCCTGTAGCCAATTTTAAAATGAGAGTCCTTTTAAGAGATATTCAAAATACCAAGGTTGCACTAGTCCTCCAACCTAGAGTATTTTTCAAATCTGAAGATTTTGCCATTCGTATTGGCAGTAAAAACAAAAAAGGTGACCAATTTAAAGACATACTCATTTATGACCGTAGTAACATGAATAAACAATCTCTTGGAGCTTGGTCCTATAAAAATGATCCAAGAGATTACAAACGAGTTATTAGGGCAAAAACAGGTAGTCTTGTTAATCCAGAGGATAAATCAAAGTTAAGTCTAGAGCTAGAAGACGGATATATGATTCAAGAATGGAATCCAGAATCTTTCAAAGAATCAAACATCCCATTCACGAAGTATAATTTTAAACATACTACACTTTCTTTTGAAATGAATGCTTTTGAATTTCAACGATCAAGTGAAAAGTCTTATCAAAAGGAACAGTACTTATTAAATCTTTCTCAACTCTACAAATTGAATGATTCTGTTAACCTAGAACGTAAAAACCGTTACGATAAAATTTCCACATTAATTTTAAACGAATTAATCTTGTTCAAAGACTCGAGCTTATTACATGATTCTATCCAAAATAACCAAATAATTACCAATAACAAGTACTCGAACTTTCCACAAGCATTTTACCAACAACCTAAACAAAAACAAAAAAAAGATTATAAAGTTGCCATCAAAAAAATAGATCAACTAAGAAATCATATTCGCATTGCTAAATCAAAAGAAAAATCTTCCCAGGATTATTTAAGCGATTTGAAAATAGAATGGAATAGAAAGTTTACTTTGTCTTATGCTGTACTCATGCTATTCTTTTTAGGTGGACCATTGGGTGCAATTGTGAAAAAAGGTGGATTGGGATGGCCCGTTATAACAGCCATTTTAATTTTCTTAGTTTATTTTATTTTAACTAGAGCCGGTGAAGAAATGGCTTCAAACTATAATCTAGGCCCTTACACAGGAATGTGGTTAAGTGCAATATGCATTACACCTGTATCACTCTTTATATTTTACAAAGCCAATAAAGATGCTAGGATATTTGAAATGGATTGGTATACGAAGCAAGTAAGAAAACTGATTAAAAGATGAGAATTCTACAAATATGTCATAAGCCTCCATATCCTCATATTGACGGGGGATGTATTGCCATTAAGAATATTAGCCAGGGGTTAATTGAAAAATTTGATACAATTAAAATTATTACTATTAGTACGCAAAAGCACCCTTTTAAAAAGGAAAACTTTCCTTCTTATTTTTTGGAGAAAAGTAAGATCGAACATGTCTTTGTGGACACTAAATTAAATATCGTAGATGCCTTTTCAAACCTAGTTACTTATGATTCGTATAATGTTTCACGATTTTTCTCTCCTGATTTCAATGCACTTTTAATAAAGACACTAAGAGCAGAATCATTTGATGTTATTATACTTGAAAGTTTATTTACAACCCCATACATTCAAACCATAAGGGCATATTCTAGTGCTAAAATTGTATTAAGATCTCATAACTTAGAGCATATCATATGGAAGAGATTAGCTAATGAAACTCAAAATCCAGCTAAAAAGATTTACCTAAATCTGCTCTCTAATCAATTAAAAAAATATGAACTCAACGTGATCAACGATGTAGATGGAATAGCTTGTATAAGTTTGGAAGATGAAAAAAAATACAAAAATTTAGATTATCAAAAACCCATAATTTGCATTCCCTTTGGATTAGATATTAATGAATATATTCCAGAAAATAAAAAACCTCAAGGAAAAATAAAATTTTTTCATCTAGGCGCTATGGACTGGAAGCCAAATCTAGAAGGAGTAAGCTGGCTTGTAGAGAATGTTTGGCCTAAAATACTCAAAGAAATCCCCAATGCTGAACTTCATTTAGCAGGAAAGAATATGCCTAGTTGGTTGTTAAACGAAAATTACGAAGGCATAATTAATCACCAAGAGGTTAATAATGCCATCGATTTTATAAATAGTATGGATATTATGCTTGTGCCCCTTTTATCAGCTGGTGGTATAAGAGTGAAAATTATTGAAGGAATGGCTTTAGCAAAACCAATTATTTCTACTACAATTGGCGCAGAGGGAATTGAGCACGATGGAAACATAAAAATAGCCGACTATGAAGAAGAATTTGTTCTGCATGCTAAATCATTAGAAGCGGATTTTGATAATTCCAAAAAATTAGGAGAATCTGCAAGAATTCATGTCTCCAACCTATATGATAATAAGAAGATTGTTAATAATCTGATCAAATTCTGTGAGCATTCAATATGAAGCTTCTTATCCTTACATCTCGTTTTCCTTACCCCATAAATAAAGGGGATAAACTAAGAGCCTATTATCAGATCAAGGAATTAAGTAAACAATTTGAAGTTCATTTAATTTCAATTTCAGATCAAAAAATCATCCATGAAGACCTTAGAAAAGTGGAAACCTATTGTAAAACAATCAAAGTACTTTATTTACCGATTTGGAAAAGAGGTTTGAATCTGCTTCGAACATGTTTGAATAATAAGCCCTTTCAAGTCAATTACTTTTACTCTAATAGCTTTCAAAAAAAAATTAATTCTATCATCAATAAGGTTGCTCCTGATCATATATACTGCCAGCTTATTAGAACAGCTCTCTATATGAAAGATCAACATCACATTCCTACTACGTTAGATTATATGGATGCCCTATCTAAAGGAATTGAAAGAAGGATTCCCATTTCAAATTTTATCATGAAACCCATTTTAAAAATGGAATTTAAACGACTTCAACACTTTGAAAATTTAGCTTTTGAATTTTTTAAGCATCACACGATAATATCATCTTCGGATAGAAATGAAATCATTCATGAAAAGAATCAACAGATTAAAGTTATTCAAAATGGAATAGACACCTATTATTTTAAATCAAAGAAAAAAGAAAAAAAATATGATTTAGTTTTTGTAGGGAATTTAAGTTACGCACCCAATATAGATGCTGCAACTTACATAGCCAAGCATGTGGCGCCTGAGTTGACTAAATCAAAATCTAATTTAAAAATATTAATAGCTGGCAGTAATCCCTCATCCAAAGTAAAAAAGCTGCAAAATAATCACATTACCATTAGAGGTTGGTGCGATGACATTAGAGAGGCGTATTGTAGTGGTAAAGTTTTCTTAGCTCCCATGCAGATTGGAACAGGGCTTCAAAACAAACTATTAGAGGCGATGTCCATGGGAATACCTTGTGTTACTTCTAGCCTTGCTAATAGGTCATTAAAAGCGATAAATGGTGAAAATATTTTTATTGGGGATTCATTAACTGATTATGTGAAAATCATTACATCTCTACTTGATGATGAATCCAAGCGACAAAAAATTGGGAGTAAGGGAAGAAAATTTGTAGAAAAGAATTACAATTGGGATGATTTCAATGATCAGCTTGTTCAACTACTTAAAAATAAACAAGGAGACATTGAGTAGGAAATTATATTTTAAATTTGCATAAAAAATTAGGAATGAATACCGTAGAAGAAGCACTAGAAGATATCAAGAAAGGAAAACTAGTAATTGTGGTCGATGATGAAGATAGAGAAAATGAAGGAGATTTTGTGACGGCTGCAAGAAATGCAAATCCTGAATTAATCAATTTCATGGCTACTCACGGAAGGGGGCTTATATGCACTCCTTTAATTGAAGAAAGGTGTGATGAACTTGGACTAGAACTAATGGTAGATGCTAATAATTCCCATTTTGACACACCTTTTACGGTATCAGTTGACCTAATTGGCGAAGGATGTTCTACGGGTATTTCAGCTACAGATAGAGCAAAAACAGTACAAGCACTGATTAATCCTGAAACCAAACCAAAAGATTTAGGAAAACCAGGTCATATTTTCCCGTTAAGAGCAAAGGCTGGTGGAGTTTTGAGGAGAGCCGGACACACTGAAGCAGCAGTAGATTTAAGTAGATTAGCTGGTTATGAGCCTGCTGGTTTGATTGTTGAAATCATGAATGAAGATGGTTCTATGGCAAGACTTCCTGAATTAAAAAAAATCGCAGAAAAGTTTGACTTAAAAATCATCACCATTGAAGATTTGATTTCTTATCGAATGAAGCATGAAACATTAATTGAGGAGATAGTTCAAGTTGATATGCCCACAAAGTATGGTGATTTTATATTAAAAGCATTCAAGCAAACTACTACCGATGAAGAGCACTTAGCCTTAATCAAAGGGAGTTGGAATAAAAATGAACCAATCTTAGTAAGGGTTCACTCCTCTTGCTTTACGGGAGATATTATTGGATCACTTAGATGCGATTGCGGAGATCAACTCTACTCATCAATGAAAATGATTAATGATGAAGGAAAAGGAGTTATCATTTATATGAATCAAGAAGGAAGAGGTATAGGTTTACTCAATAAACTAAAAGCGTATAAACTACAGGAAGAAGGCTACGACACCTTAGAAGCAAACCTTAAATTAGGTTTTAAAGGGGATGCAAGAGATTATGGGGTTGGAGCACAAATTTTAAGATCAGTAGGTATTAGAAAAATGCGATTACTCTCTAACAACCCTAAAAAACGTACAGGACTAATTGGATATGGTTTAGAGATTGTAGATACTGTTCCAATTGAAGTAGAATGTAATATTCACAATGAAAAATACCTATCAACTAAAAAAGAAAAGATGGGGCATAATCTAAAATTGTAAAATCACATTTCTGTAAGAATATTAATCACGTTTTCCCTAATTCTTTCTAAGGGATTTTGGTGTTCGTCTTTGAGAAATGCTTGTCCACTCACTTTTTCGAATAATTCCACATATCTTTCAGTAATAGAATTTACAAATTCAGCAGTCATTTCGGGAATATGTTGATTTTCCTTTCCTTGAAAACCATTCTCCATCAACCATTCTCTAACGAATTCCTTACTAAGTTGCTTTTGAGGTAGATCATGATCAAATCTATGCTTGTATTCATCTGCATAAAAATATCTACTAGAGTCTGGAGTGTGAATTTCATCAATTAAATAAATCTGATTTCCTTTTTTACCAAATTCATATTTTGTATCGACTAAAATCAATCCCCTTTCCGCAGCAAGTTCAGTACCTCTTTGGTATACAGCTCTAGTATATTTTTCTAATTGTTCATATTCTTCTTTACTTACTATGCCTTGATTTATTATTTCTTCTCTAGAAATATCTTCATCATGACCTTCAGCAGCTTTCGTAGATGGTGTTATTATCGGTTCATCAAATTTTTGATGTTCTTTCATGCCATCAGGCAAACAAACCCCACATAAAACACGAGCTCCAGATTTATATGTTCTCCAAGCATGACCTGTAAGGTATCCTCTGATAACCATTTCAACTTTGTATGGAATGCAATGGTGTCCAATAGTTACATTTGGATCAGGAGAAGAAATTCGCCAATTGGGTACAATATCTTCAGTAGCAGATAAAAATCGCTCGGCTAACTGATTTAAAACTTGTCCTTTGAAAGGAATACCTTTAGGTAAAACCACGTCAAATGCTGAGATTCTATCTGTTACGACCATAACTAAAAGATCATTATTTATGTTATAGACGTCTCTTACTTTACCATGATATACTTCTACTTGTCCAGGAAAATTAAAATTGGTTTTTGTTATGGTATTCAATTTATTTTTTTATTAAAGGCGTTAATAATTGTTTTTACAAGTTGATGTCTTATCACATCGTGTTCATCTAGATTTACGATACTAATTTCTTTATGGTCTTTGAATAATTCCAGTGCGATTTTTAAACCACTTACTTGGTTTTTTGGTAAATCAACTTGGGTAACATCACCTGTAACAATAAATTTGGCAGATCTTCCCATTCTAGTGAGAAACATTTTAATCTGACTTTGAGTCGTATTTTGTCCCTCATCAAGTATAACAAATGCCTGATCTAAGGTTCTTCCCCTCATAAAACCTAAAGGAGCAATTTGGATTACTCCACTTTCCAAAAATTCCGTTAATTTTTCAGATGGAATCATATCTCTTAATGCATCATATAATGGTTGTAAATAAGGATCTAGCTTTTCTTTTAAATCTCCAGGTAAGAAACCCAAATTTTCCCCTGCTTCTACAGCTGGTCTAGTTAAAATAATTTTTTTGACTACTCGCTCCTTAAGTGCTTTTACAGCTAGGGCAACTGCAGTATAAGTTTTACCAGAACCCGCAGGACCAACTGCAAATAACAAATCATTTTCCTGAATGGAACTAACCATTTTCAATTGGTTTTTTGTACGAGCTTTAATGACCCGACCTTTATTGCCATAAACGAGTACTTCTATTCCATCAAGTTTACTTTTATCGAGCTTATACTTGTTACTTAATATGTCATTGAGAGTTGAAAGAGGTAGTCGATTAAAGTTCTCATAATAGTTGATAATGCTTTCCCAAGTTTTATCAAAATGACTAATAGAATTTTCATCCCCCATGTACTTCAGCATATCACCTCTGAGGATAAATTTCATTTTTGGAAAAAAGGTTTTAATTGCATTGTAATTCACATCATTTTTACCAAAAACAATGGCTTGCACTTTAGGATGAATATTTATTTTTTTCTCTATCAATTAAGATGAATTGTGAGCAAGTAATTTAGTGTATATTTGGATGTCAAAGTTAATCAATAGCAATAAAATAAGCGATATAAATAGATGTTAATTACACTTACGTCAGATATGGGTTTAAGAGACTATTATGTAGCCTCCATTAAAGGCGCTATTTATAATCAATTAACAGATGCAAAAATTGTTGACATTAGTCATGATATACCTCCATTTGATATTGTTCATGCTTCTTTTGTATTAAAAAATACATTTAAAGAATTTCCAAAAAACACAATTCACATCATTGGCGTGGACACTAGTGCAAATGAAAGCACTGAACATATTATAGTTTCCAATCATGACCAATATTTTATAGGAAGTAATAATGGTGTTTTTTCACTTATTTTTGACAAAAAACCTGATGGTATTTGGGTCATTAATCACAACAGCAATATTGAAGACTTTTCGTTTCCTACAAAAGATATATTTGTACCTATAGCATGTCATTTGGCCAGAGGTGGACTTCCATCTGTTGTTGGTAGACCAATTGATAATTTAGTGTCTAAACAACTTTACCGCCCTATCATTGATAACAACACCATTAAGGGAATGGTTTGTTACATTGATAAATATGGTAATTTAATGACTAATATTACGAAACAACTCTTTAAGGAAGTAGGTAAAAACAGGTCATTCAGAATTTACCTCACAAGATCTGAATACAGCATCCAACATATTCATCAAAACTACAATGAAGTACCTGAAGGCGAAAGAGTTGCTCTTTTTAGTAGTACAGGTTTATTAGAAATTGCCATTAATAAGGGTGTTAGAGGATCCGGTGGAGGAGCAAGTCAGCTTTTTGGGATTTCTATAAATGACATTATAACAGTGGAGTTTAAATCATGAGTTTAACACGCATTGTAAAATTATCGATTACAACATCAAAAAAACTGGCATTTGAACAGTTTTTTGGGGAACACAGGCACATTATTTTATCCTTCAAAGGGTGTCAGCATGTAGCGTTATTAAAATCAACTGATGATTTTTATTTCACCTACAGCATTTGGGATCAAGAAAGTTCTTTAAATGCGTATAGAAATTCTGTGCAGTTTGGGAAAATTTGGTCCAAAACCAAAACTTTTTTTTCTGGAAAACCTGAAGCATGGAGCCTAGATGAAATTAATTATGAATAAGATTCTCATAAATATCAAGGAATTATGTGGAATTCTGGAAAACCAAAAGAAACCACTAGGAGGAGATGAAGCCAATTCATTAAAAACCATCAAAAATGCATATCTAGAAATAGTTGATGGAAAAATAGCATCATATGGAAAAATGGATGATTTAGAAGCATCATCAACTCAAGAAGTCATTGATACTAAAGATAAACTAGTTCTTCCTTGTTGGATGGATTCCCATACACATCTTGTATTTGCTGGAACAAGAGAAGGGGAATTTATTGATCGAATTCATGGTTTAACATATGAAGAAATTGCTGCTAAAGGAGGTGGAATTTTAAACTCTGCTGAAAGGCTGAATAAGACAAGTGAGAATGATCTTTTTGAGACCGCTGAAAAAAGACTCTTAGAGGTAATGAATTTAGGTACTGGAGGTATTGAAATTAAAAGTGGTTATGGCCTAACAGTAGAAGGCGAATTAAAAATGCTGAGGGTAATCAAAAGATTAAAAGAAAAGTATGAACTTCCTATTAAATCCACATTCCTAGGTGCACATGCAATTCCGAAAAAATATAAAAACCAAAAAGAAAAATACATTGATCTAATCATCAAAGAAATGCTACCGAACATCCATAAGGAGAAACTGGCTGACTACATCGATGTATTTTGTGAGACGAATTACTTTTCAGTTGATGAAATGGATAGGATTCTAGAGGCTGGAAAGCAATACAACCTAAAACCAAAAGTGCATGTAAATCAATTTACAAGTATTGGCGGTATACAAAAAGCAATTGAACATGCTGCTGTTTCTGTAGATCACCTAGAAATAATTTCTGATAACGACATCAATTCTTTAAAAGATAAAAAAATAATATCTACCCTGCTTCCCTCTTGCTCCTTTTTCATCAACATACCCTATAGCCCAGCTAAAAAGTTAATTCATCACAATATCCCATTTGCATTAGCAACTGATTACAACCCAGGGTCATCTCCAAATGGAAATATGAATTTAGTTGTTGCATTGGCCTGTATTAAAATGAATATTTCTCCCGAAGCAGCCATTAATGCAGCCACTATAAATGGTGCCTATGCAATGGAAATTCAGGATGAATATGGCTCCATTTCTGTGGGGAAATGGGCAAATATTAATGTAACGAATGACATTAACTCATATGGATTCATGCCTTATTCTTTTGGAACAAATCATATCAACAAAACTATGATTAAAGGAAAATGGATAAATTAGCATCTACTATGAAAAGAGTAATTACAATAATTACATTCCTAATCATTCCTGTAACTCTTCTTTCTCAATCAAAAGAAGATTATTTAGGTAGTTGGTGGATGTATTTCGGAACTCATCATTTGAATGAAAAATACAGCATTCATTATGAGACTCAACTGAGACATTATGAAATTGGATCTAATTTCTTTCAATTATTACCCAGAATAGGGTTAAATTATAAAATTGACAATAACAGTATGGTCACTGCAGGATATGCTTGGATACCAACTCAGTCTGTTTTAGGTGAAGGATTTAACGGGGAATTAGTTACCGAAAATAGAATTTGGCAGCAATTTATCTTAAGAAATAAAATTAATAATATCAAATTCAGGCATCGATATCGTCTTGAACAAAGGTGGATAAAATACCCTGATAATTCCACTAAATACAAAGATAGAGCAAGATATATGCTGTCTGTTAAAATACCTCTTTCCAAAAAAGATGATTTCCCCCTATTTGTATTCCTATATGATGAAGTCTTTTTACATATTGATAACTCACCATTAAATCAAAATAGATTATATGGTGCCATTGGCTATCAAATAAATAAAAACATGAATATTCAAGCTGGTTATTTACGACATAGAAATGAATCTGAACATCTTAGTAGATTGCAATTGGCCGTGTTTTTAAATACGGGGAATTAAAACTCCTTTTTTAACTGAAACATAAATGTCCTTGGAGACCCCATGTATGCTGGTCTTATTAAATAGGATTTATTTAAGAGATTTTCACACAGAAATCCCAATGTAAACGTATCATCTATATTGTATTTCAATCTAAAATCAAAAAGATGGTAGCCAGTATTTAATTGATTTAATGTTCTGTTAATACCTAAATCTACTGATTGAATAGGTCCCATTGGAGGTGTATTAAAAATAGGAGAAATAAATGCATAATCAATATTGGCCATTCGGGAACTATATTGATGGGAAAAACCTATTGTGAATTTATCTTTATAAATCAGTTCAAAATCTAACCTCATGGTAAAGTGATTTCTATATTTCAACAAACCTGTACTATCAGAGCTAGTATTAACAAATGTGTACGTTGAGTCATTATTTCCGTTGAGAACTATATTTGCTAACAAATTCTGAGTAGATGTTAAGTTATTAGGCAGGTAGTCGTATGGTTCATTTGGAAAAACAGAATATGGGTATGAATAAGTTATTCCACTTAACAACCTTATATCGAGATTTTTAGTTATTTTCCCTGCACCATTGACAGTTAATTCAATTCCAGGTATTCTTGTTTTACCGACATTTTTAGAACTAAATCCTAGTCCGGACAAATTATCAGAAGAAGGACCCCAAATACCCATGGTAAACTCCATCATGTTATTGTATTCCATTACAAATCCAACTATATCAATATAACCTTTAAAATCATCTATTTTCAATACCTTTTTTAGCCCTATTTCAGCTGTCCAACCAGATTCTGGCTTTAAATTTGGATTACGGTATAAATTAACTGGACCTATATCTCCCTCCATAAAAAGTTCTGTAATTGTTGGGAAACGAAAACCTTGACCAAAAGAAGAACGAATATTTAACCCTTTTGCCAGTTGATAATTTAAACCACCTCTAAAAAGAGGTTTACCAACTTTAATGGTATCATCTAAATCAAAGTATTCATATCTAGCTCCTGTAGATACATTTAGTTTACCAAATTTATGATCTAACTGAGTATAAACACTAATATTGTTTCCTTTTATTTGGCCATTATAAGTTCTATTGTCTGGTGTCTTACCCATCAATGTTGTCAATGTTAATCCACTCGTAATTGTAGTTTGATCATTTTGGTATTGATTTTGGTACTCATTAAAAGTTAAAAGGGATGTGATATAATTTGAACCACTTTCGTTATATAAAATATCTCTTCTCATGATTCTAGACCTTAAAGTATGTTTAAAAAAGTTTTGATATACTGTTATAGAAGGATCTAAATAAAATCTTAGACCTCGATTAGGAAGATCTGTTCCATCTAGTGGAACATAACCATTGGTATCACTTTCCCACATAGTAAACATTCCACTCTCTCTCTTCATAAAATTGGCATTTAAACCAAACGTTATATTGTCATAAACCAATTTTGTATTTGCTGCCAATCTTGTCTGAACATTATTCACTGTTTTTATGTAACCCATATCGTTATAATGACTGGCAGAAAGTACCATGTTAAAATTCTTAATTTTTCTAGAATGTGTTAAGCTTAAACCTGATCTTATTCGAGTGGTATCACCCCACCATTTATTTCTTAAATCTGCCGGATTATCCCATAAACCAACAAAAGAACGAATGGTCGTTTTCGGATCTATAGATGGCATCTTTGTTTTTATATTCACTACACCATTTAAGGCTGAGGAACCATAAAGTGAGGATGATGCGCCCTTAATAATCTCCATTTGCTCAATGTTTTCCATCGGAATTAAGTTAAATTCTACTTCTCCCTGGTCGGCAGATAGTATAGGCATATCATCTACCATAACCAACACCCTACTTCCTGTTCCATAACTCCATCCACTACCAGCACGAATATTTAATTGTCCATCAATTAATTGTACTCCAGGTGCATTTCTGATCACATCAGCTAAGGTGACACAGTTTTTACTATCAATTAACTTAGCTCCTATAACATCTACAGACACCGTAACCTCTTCTAGTTTTTGTTCAAATTTTGAGGCTGAAACAACCATCACATCTAATTCAGATGATTCTTCTGAAAGGGTGATATCAGTTATAACGTCCTTATTTATCTCAATTTCAATCAGTTTAGTTTCATATCCCACATATGAAAAAACTATTTTATGTTTCCCTTTTGCAAGATCAAGAGAAAAAACACCATTAAAGTCAGTAATTGCTCCTTTGCTGTTATTGACTTTTACATTTACACCAATTAAAGATTCACCCGTTTTATCGTCTTTTACAGTCCCTTTGTAAGAATACTGAGCGTGTGTGTAAACTAAGACTACATTTAATAACAGAAGAATAATTATCTTAAAAAGTCGCACTGAATGATCTTATTTAGAAACGATAATATTTTTATTTAAAACACCATTAGATGTTTCAAATTGAAAAATATAATAGCCAGAATTAAGGTTATTGGTAGGTATCTGAACTGATTTTGTATTTAAATCAGTAAATGTATCAATTAGTCTTCCTGTTAGACTTAAAATAGCTATGGTATGTATTTCATTGTTAGACTTAATGTGTAAAATATCTTTTACTGGATTGGGATATATTTTCAAGTCATTAATCTGAAATGATAAAGAATTTAGATTATTTCCAGTGTTCACAATTGGAAAAACAACATCATCAATCCAGGCGGCATCTAGTCCTGAACTTACACTAAAATCTTTAGTATACTGCCATTTAAACTGGTGATTACCAGGGTTAATACTGTAAGTCTGCAATGACCAATCGTCTTCACCACTCCACGAATCAATCTCCACATTGTCAATAAAAAATTTCAAAAAATCATATCCAGATTCAGATGAAACCTTTTTCATGAACTGTAAATCAGACTGTTCAGTTACATTTAAATTTAGCTCAAGTATTGAGCTAGTATTATGAGTGGAATTTGAAGAGGTCAAGGAGTAATTATTGCTGTAATAAATTTGAGAGTCATGAATCCATGGGAAACTATAATTATTAGTCCAACCTGATGTAGAAATACCACCATCATCAAAATCTTCTACAATAAGTCCTACAATTAAGGTGAACTGTTGTTGATTTACATAGCCTCCATCAATAATATCATAAGTGAAAGTGACAGGCGTACCATATGAAATTGAAGAATCAATAACAGCGTTAAAAATAGCATCTTCTGTAGTTGATACTGCCAATGAATCTAGGTTAACACTACTATTGAAAAATTGAATTCCAGTGTGACTAGATGTTAAATTAGTAATTAAGTTAACATGGTCTGCATGTCCACTATTTTTTGTAGGAAAGTATATACTCACTATTTCTCCTGGATCGAGTCGTCCGTTATCATTTCCAAACTGATTATCCTCAATCCACAAATTAGTGGCGCTCGTATTGGGAGAATTTACCTTAATGTTAAAATAAGTGGACCAATTATTATTTTGATTATCCTCAATTGTAGTTAGCAGCTGAATCACTTCTTGGTCAGGGGTGTTATCTGCAATATCAATTTTAAATGCACTTGTGTTTTGAATACTTTGACCAGCAAGTATGGAGCCCCAATGTGAAGAATCTGATAATAAAGTCAAGTAAGGATTTGTGGAGGATAATTTGGCAAAAACACCAGCTGCATCTACATTTCCAAAATTCTTTAAGGTTGCATCAATTGTATGTGTTTCTCCAAAATCTATTTCTCCATTAAAATTGCCTAAAACCTCATTAAAGACATTATTGGAATTTGAAATAAATACTCCATTTGGAGGCATAATTTGAATGGCACCCATGTAGGGTATTTTGTTTTGTTTTGTAACTACTACATAAAGAGAATCCATATTAACCATTCCACTAATATCCAACGATATGGATCCAGTTGAAGAAGTTAATCCAGCATTAAGTGTAATGCCATTCTGTGAAATTGAAACATAAGCACCCTCCTCTGAAATGATGTCAACAATAGATAAACCAAGTGGAATAACCTGATCATGTTGAACTGATAAAGCAGAAGGAATTCCTAGGTAAGTCATTAACGAAGGGTCACCCATCAAATGATAAATTTCATTATAATAATCATCAGCTCCCCCTGCTTGAGTTACGGCAAGATTACCTCCCATCATAATTTGAGCATTTGAAATGAACCACTCCGTTTCAGGTTCTCCATTGGCATGAAATAGTCGATCAAAAAAACCAAGATTATTAGAGTTATAAGTAGGATTAGCTAAGATTGAACCGTTCCCTACTGCAAACCAATAGTCTTCGTTCCAATAAGTATTATTAGATCCACCTATGTAGCCAATCGCGCCTTTGTTACTAACTCTTAATAAAGCTTCCCCAAAACACTCGGGATCATCAAACTTATTAGATAGACAACAATTGCCAATCATCAATGGTAATTTTCCAAAATTTGTCATGTTATGTACATCAGCACACGTAAATCCGGGATCAGCCCAACCTTGGGAATAGCCATGAGCTGTGTAGTTAGCTATTGCACATCCATTATTTACATCTGTCAAAATTTGACTAGCTGAACTTCCTGAAGCAGGATATAAATAAGTATGTGAATTAATTCCATGAGTAGAGTTAGTGTAATATTGATTTGCATAATTAATTTGTCCATTACCATAAGTTGGTGCCATTACAGCATCAACTCCAGATATCATAACAGCGTTTCCTAGAAAAGATGGATCCTGAAAATTATACATTTCATAATCTATAGTCTTCGATACCATATGTTGTATTTCTTGAGGATTTGATGAAGAAAATCTACCATAATATACATCTGCATAAAAATCACCATTACCATCATATTCAGCGTAATAAAGATCACTTATATGATTACCTTGAGTTCCACTAAATGATGGTATTTCATTTACATCTCCTACCAATAAAATATATGAGGGAGGATTATATGATCCTGGATTGTTATATAAATTTTGTAAATAATTTTTGATAGAAGTAGTAGTATTACCTACATTAGGATTGTCTGTATATGCCTCAATAACGTGAAAGCCTTTTTTGGACTTCCAATCGACAAATGGTTGAAGAACTTGCTCAAATGATCGATCTGATACAATCACATATGTTGTGGGGTATGAAGTAATAAAATCTTTGTTTGTAATGCCATTATCAAAATTGATAAAACGACTAAAAAGAGATGAAAATTCAAGCTGATTGTAGGCTGAATTACGTAATCGATCTTGTGTTAAATCTCCTTTTAAAAACTCAATCTGAAATTTTATATTGTGATAAACTCGTAACAAATTTGATGAAGGATCATACTCAAATGGGCAAATTTCTAATCTAGACATTTGACGCTTACGAATTATACCTTTTGTTTTAATAGTTACAAGATCTTGGCTAACAAATTTGTTTTGGGCATAATATTTTTGATCCAGTTCGAAGTTCACCTTTGAGGGATCTTCACTTTTTGAAATCGATCTTTGATGAGGAATGATTTTTGGAAGTTGTAACTGATTAAGATTTAAAATCTGATAAGATGCATTTTTTATGGTTATTTTCACCTTTCCACCATTAGGTGTTTCCATTAACTCATTAAATTGAGGTAATGCGGGCTTTCCAATATCTTGTTTTTCATAAAATCCATCCGCACTAACAGAAGTAAAATATTGATTTTTAGTGTAAATTTTAGATAAGGTGATTTGATCTAATTTGAATTCAAATTCATAACTATTGTCATGGATTTTATTCATTTCAAATAAAAAATCTGTATTAGGGAATGAAACTTGTTGAGCAAAAAGTACAACTATTGGTGAAAATAATAGAACTAGAAGGCTTCTTAAGAGCATATAATGGGAATTTTTCCACAATTTACTAAATATTTCCGTTGGAATTTTCAATTTTAAATCATATTGCATACTATTGAATTTTAAAATCAATTTGTTCTTAAGATTCTTATATATCATTTCTTTTTTATTAAGCACAAGCACGATTGCTTTAAGCCAAATTTCTTCATGTGAAATCGAAAAGACAAAAACAGTTCAAAAATGTGATAAAAAAAGGGAGAAATGTATTAATACAAAAGAAGAGAATCTGCAACAGCATAAAGAAGAAAATAAAAACATATTTAAAGAAAAGAAAGAGCAGAAATATTCAACATCTAACGATAGAAACAACGGGATATTAAAATTTACAATTGATCCCAGATTAAAAAGTTTTTTTTCTAAGACTTATTTTGTAATCAATACCTACTGTGAGAGAAATAGATTATCTAAAAAAAAGTTGTATTCTTTATTAATTTCAGAAATTCAATAGACTAAATCAGTGCTAGTTTTCTCATGTGATAATGCACCAAATTCTCTACTGGTTTTTGAATGATATTCCCTAAAATGATGTTGTTTTTCTGAGCAGCAAATTTCAATTCATTTTCATAAATCTTACTAATCGAACCTATAAAATGAGTTTTAACATGTTTGGATTCAGGGAAACAACAAACATGAATTTTAATAAATTCATTCATTCCTTCTTTTACCATATTAGTTACATAATTTGTATCCTTAAATTTAGAAATGAATTTCATAAATGATGCTAAATAAACATTAGCATGTGGCTTCATGTAAACTTGTTCAAAAATGGTTGATTTATTAATTTGAAGTTCATTTTCTAAACCATACTTTATATCTTCAGGAAGTTGATTGTACAAGTAATCTCTCAATATTTTTTTTCCATAATAAGCACCTGAACCTTCATCTCCAAGCACGTAAGCAATTGCTGGAACTTCTTCTCTTATCTTATAACCATCAAAATAGCACGAATTAGATCCTGTTCCTAGTATACATGAAATAGAAGGCTCATCCTCATATGTTGCTAATGCACAAGCAAGAAGATCATGATCGACAATTGAATCTGCAATGGGAAATAATTTCTTTAAGGCATTTAATACTATTTGATTCATTTCTACACTTGAACAACCAGCTCCATAAAAAAACACTTTTGAGATTTGATCAAAATTAGAAGTCAATTCTTTATTTTGTTTAACAGTAGAAACAATAAACTCTGTTGAATGAAAAAAAGGATTAAATCCTATCGTTTTAAAATATTGTTTCTCATTATTATTATCTATCAAGACCCAGTCTGTTTTAGTAGACCCACTTTCAGCAATTAAAATCATATTTTTATTTTTTTTCTTTAATTATCCAAGATCCGCCTACGCTTATTACATTTTCTAAAGAAAGGTAATCTTGGTAATTAAATTCATTAACACCCCCAGTTGGACAAAATT
Source organism: Crocinitomicaceae bacterium (assembly GCA_038134525.1). GTDB lineage: Bacteria > Bacteroidota > Bacteroidia > Flavobacteriales_D > Parvicellaceae. The sequence goes on along the minus strand of JAYPVI010000013.1, from coordinate 29,942 downwards.
TTATTCGGTTAAACAACCCATTAAATTGTTTTAACATATTAACTCCACCAGAAAGTTCTGCAGGAAAAAATTTTAGTGTATCGCATCCATACTCCATTGCATTCATGATATCATTTATGGTAGATACTCCTGGTAAAAATGGAATTGAAGTATTATTCAAATACTTCAGTAAATAAGATGGTGAACCTGGACTAACTATGAAATCTACGTTATTTAATTCACAAAACTGAATATCATCTAAATTGATTACGGTACCAACACCTACAGAAATTTGATGACCATATTTTTCACTTACTAATGAAACTGCTTTTCTACTTACTTCATTTCTCAGGGTTATTTCAATACATTTAATTTCCCTCTTCAAAAGTTGATTTACCGTATGTTCAATTTGATCAAATGTTGAGAAGGTTACAACTGGAATAACCTCGTGTTGGAATAATATGTGACGTATGCCGTTTTGTTTATCCATTTAAATTTAAAATTGATGCGCCTTCTTCACTAGGAGAAATGATATTTCTCATGTTTTGGAATAATTCTACACCATTACCATAACCTTTTCTGGAGGGAGATTTCATAATTCTTGAGTTTAATTCATTTTCATCTACTAGCACATTTAAACTGTAGTTTAATGGGTCTAATTCAATCCAATCTCCACTCTTAACTTTTCCAATGTTACCATTATCCATTGCTTCTGGTGTGATGTGAATGGCTGCAGGAACTTTTCCAGATGCACCAGACATTCTTCCATCAGTTAATAAGCCTACTTTATGTCCTTGATGTTGTAGAATTGACAATATTGGAGTTAACTGATGCAGTTCTGGCATTCCATTTGCTTTAGGACCTTGGAAATTAACAACCAAAATGAAATCTTTATTAAGTAACTTGTCATCAAACATCTTTTTTAAATCGGTTTGCTCATGAATAACTATAGCCTCTGCCTTCACATACCAGTTTTCAGGATCAACTGAAGACACTTTAATAACGGATGTACCCAAATTTCCTTTCAATACTCGTATACCACCATTAAGACTAAATGGATTATCAAGCGTTGCTATGATGGCGTCATTTTTACTTGATTTAGCCGATTGAGTATAATAAAGATTGTTATTATTACCCAATTCAGGGAATTGGGTATATTTCTCAAGACCACTACCTAATATGGTTTGAACATCATTGTGTAATAACTCATTTTTCAAAAGTTCATTTATTAAAATAGTCATACCACCAGCGTTGTGAAAATCATTGATATCTGCTTTTCCATTAGGATATACTCTTGTAATTAATGGAACATTTTCTGAAATATCCGATAAATCTTGCCAATTAATCTTTATTCCTGCCGCAGCAGCAATAGCAATAATATGTAATGTCAAATTAGTAGAACCGCCAGTTGCCAGTAAACCTACTAAACCATTAACTATGGTTTTTTCTGATACAATATCTTTAAGAAGTCCTACATGAGAATTAGCGTTTTCTTTTACTAATCTAACTGCCTCTTTGTTCAGCTCTTCTCTTAAACTGGAATTTGGTGGCACAAAGGAAGAACCGGGAAGATGTAAACCCATGATTTCCATGAGCATCTGATTACTGTTTGCCGTTCCATAAAAAGTACATGTACCTTTTGAATGATAGGAAGCAGATTCACCCTCTAGAAGTTCCTTTTTTGCGATTTTACCTTGTGCAAAATCTTGCCTAATTTTGTTTTTTTCATCATTAGATATTCCTGTTGGCATAGGTCCTCCAGGAACAAATATGGTTGGTAAATGACCAAATTTCAGTGCTCCAATAAGCAGACCGGGAACTATCTTATCACAAATGCCCAAACACATTACTGCGTCAAACATATTGTGCGATAATCCAATAGCCGTTGACATGGCAATTACATCTCTACTTAGAAGAGATAGCTCCATACCTTGTTGACCTTGAGTTACTCCGTCACACATGGCTGGTACACAAGAAGCAACTTGAGCAACGGCTCCAATACGTTGTGCTTGCTCTCTTATGAATTTAGGGTATTCTTCATACGTCTTGTGAGCTGACAACATATCATTGTAAGCACTTACAATACCAATATTTACTGCTTTTTCCCCTTTTAAATCTGACTTTTCATGCAAATCGCATCCCGCAAAAGCATGAGCAAGATTACCACAACTTAAAGAAGACCTATTCACCTTATTTTGAATAGCATCCTCCATTTGAAGAAGATATTTCTCTCTGGAAGATTTACTTCTCTCAATTATTCTTTGGGTTATATTTTGGAGTTGTTTTTTCATTAAGGTGACCAAAAAATTTCTAAATGTGCTGAATGAGAGTTTATACAATAACTAATTGGAAGTAGATTTTCTTTTGCACTACCAATCACTTCTTTTTTCTTTTCTCCTTTCACGTATAAAAGTAATTTCTGTGTGTTTAAAAGTGATTTCAAATTATGTGTAATCCTTTTACTTGGATTAGTAGGTGCTTGATTTGTAAGAATATCCGGATGAATAGCTGAAAGAGCTAATTCTGTTGAGTGTGTATTTGGGAAAATAGATGCCGTATGACCATCTGTTCCCATCCCTAAAAGAACGATTGTTTTTTCATCAAGAAAGCCATAATTTCTTTTTCTACATTGAATTAAATTCTCATCCTCTGAATCTAAATCATAAACCATAGGAATAAATGAACTTAAAGAAGTAATTTCTTGACCAAGCGCTAATTTAATATTATAAAAGTTGCTATCAGCACTTTCATTTTCAACCCATCTTTCATCTACAAGTCCAATCTCCACCTTGTTCCAATCAATTAAGAATGAATTAAATTTTCGATATAAATTCATTGGAGTAGATCCTCCAGACAATAGCAATTTTGCAAAACCTTGTGATTTAATGGAAATTTGAATCTGATGCTCTATTCTTCTTAATAGATTTTGCTCTAAGGTAGCAGTTGAATTAAATTCGTTCCAATTCATTTTTTTGAAGTTTTATGCCATTCCTCACCATCATCTAATACCTTATCACCTGGACCATCAGATCCCGCCATATACAATTCATTTTCTATTTGTAAAGCTTCCCAGTTTTTACTAATTGATGCAATCCATTCCCATGATGCTTTAACCTCATCGTTACTCATGAAAAGGGTTTGGTTTCCTCTAACTACATCCATCATAAGTCTTTCGTAAGCTTCAGGAAGTCTACCCACAAAAGATCCCATATAATCCATTTTCATGGATAATGGTTTATATCGATAGCCACCTGGACCAGGTACTTTTATCATATGAACAAATTCAATTTTTTCTTTTGGTTGAAGACGGATAATTAATTTATTAGAAACCAATGGTTTTTGCTCAGGAAATATGTTATGAGGCACTTCTTTAAATGTGATCACTATTTCAGAAAATTTATCTGACATCCGTTTGCCTGTTCTTAAATAGAATGGCACACCTTTCCATCTCCAATTATCAATATACGTTTTTAAGGCCACAAATGTTTCTGTATCGGATTCATAAGTACCCACATCTTCTAGGTATGATGCAAGCATTTTACCAGCCTTTTTACCTCTTGAATATTGTCCTCTTACCGTATCTGTTTGAATTGATTTTTTATCAAATTTTCTTAATGCTTGAAGAATTTTTAGTTTTTCTGTTCTAACCTGTGAAGCAGTCAAAACAGAAGGGGGTTCCATCGCAATTAGACAAAGTAATTGTAAAAGATGATTTTGAATCATATCTAACAAAGCACCATATTGATCATAATAACCACCTCTACTGCCCACCCCTAACTTTTCAGCAGCAGTAATTTGTACGCTTTTTACGTGATTCGAATTCCATGTACTTTCAAAAACATAATTAGCAAAACGTAATACCATTAAATTCTGTACTGTTTCTTTTCCTAGATAATGATCTATTCTGTATACTTGATTTTCCGAAAAATATTCTAATATTTTTTGATTTATTTCTGAGGATGATTTTCCATCTTTACCAACTGGTTTTTCTAATACTATTCTGGATTGATCAGTAATTAAATCAGATTGATGTAGAGATTTAGCTATATCACCGAAAGCAGAGGATGGTGTTGCTAAATAATAAACTCTAACCTTATTTTTTGATTGATTAAACCAATCCTCTAACGAATTATATTTTCCTGCAGTTTTTTTTGCATCAACAACATCTACACAACTTAGCAATTGATTCCATTTTTCAACATCTACACCATCGATTTTCTTTACAGCAGAACTTAAAGATTTCAAAAAGACATCTTTATCTTCCGGGCTTCTTAACATGGCAGCAATTCTACTATTTGATTTTACTTGACCCTCTTCATATCTAAAATAAAGAGCAGGAAAGATTTTTCTTAAAGCTAAATCACCATTCGCACCAAATATTACTAAATCGAAACTTTCAATGGTTGATATACTATTTTCACTTATCATTGGTACAAATATATACTTATTGTTTATAATACACTTAGTCTTTTAACGTTAAATGTACAAAAATTATAGCGTCATAATGACGTTTAGTTGAAAAAGTTTTTACTTTTAACAAAAATCTTTTATGAAAAAATGGATTATAATATGTTTTGTTGGCGTTTTTAATAGTTGTGTAAATCTCTCAAAGGAAACGAAGTTAAATGAACCCACAGATTGGAAAAACAATGCCACTATCTATGAGCTAAACGTAAGACAGTTTTCAGAAAAAGGAGACTTTAACTCTATATTACCCCATTTAGAAAGATTAAAAAATATGGGCGTGAAAATCATTTGGTTAATGCCGATCCACCCTATTGGTGAATTAAATAGAAAAGGAAGTTTAGGTAGTTATTACTCCATTAAAGATTACAAACTAATTAATAACGAATTTGGAAACAATGAAGATTTTAAACAGCTAGTTGACAGCATTCACTCCCTAGATATGAAAATCATCATTGATTGGGTAGCAAATCACACTTCATTTGATAACCCATGGGCCCTTGAACATAAAGATTGGTACACTTTAGATTCCAATGAAAATTTACAACCTCCCTTGGGCACAGATTGGTGGGATGTTGCTGATCTTAATTATGCAAATAGTCAAATGAGAATGGCTATGATTGATGCTTTACTTTATTGGGTAAACGAATTTAATATAGATGGTTATCGATGCGATGTAGCATCCTGGGTTCCTGATGATTTTTGGAAAGATGCCATTGACACCCTAAAAAAATCAAAAGATGTATTTATGTTGGCTGAAGCAGAAGGGAAAAACCTACATGATGCTGGGTTTGACATGACGTACAATTGGAGTTACATGCATGTTTCAAACGAAATTGCAAAAGGAAATCAATCACTTAGCTCCTTAGACTCATTATTGATGGTAGAAGATAGTATATATAACTGTAATAATATTAGAATGTATTTCACCACCAATCATGATGAAAATTCATGGAACGGAACGGCCTTTGAAAGATATGGTGACGCTTATCAAGTCCAAACTTTATTGGCCTTTACAATGCCCGGTATGCCCCTAATATACAATGGACAGGAAAACGGTTTAAATAAAAGACTTAGATTTTTTGAGAAGGATACTATTGAATGGGGAAAATATACTGAACTAGATTTTTTCACAAAACTATTCAAATTAAGAATAGAAAATTCTGCAATGTGGAATGGCGACACCAATAATGTATTAGAAAAAATTGATTCTAAGTATAAAAACCTATTTGCGTATAGAAGAAAAAATGAACGTAATCAGGTCACCGTACTACTTAATTTTGACGAAGATAGTATAGTTATTGAAAACTATAAAGAATTAGGTATTGGTAGTTACAGCATGGATTACTTGGAAGGAGAAATGATTCCAAAAACCATAACTATACCTGCAAACAATGGGAAAATTTACATAGATTAGGTCTAATGAATCAAAAACCAAAATTATCTTTTTGGCAAATTTGGAACATGAGCTTTGGATTTTTAGGAATCCAATTTGGCTTTGCATTACAAGGTGGTTTTATGTCCAGAATTTTTCAAACTTTAGGTGCCGAAAAAGAAGCCATTCCTATGCTTTGGATTGCAGCACCGTTAACAGGTTTACTCGTTCAACCCATAATTGGTTATTTAAGTGATCGAACTTGGCACCCTAAATTAGGCAGAAGACGACCCTATTTTTTAATAGGTGCCATTTTAAGCTCATTGGCTTTGTTTTTTGTGCCTTATTCACCATACTTATGGGTAGCAGCAGGATTCTTATGGGTTTTAGATGCTTCTATAAACATTAGTATGGAACCCTTTAGGGCACTTGTTGCTGATAAATTAAATAATCAGCAACGATCTAACGGATTTGTCGTTCAAACACTTATCATTGGTATTGGCACTTGGGTTGCAAGTAATCTCCCATGGCTTGTCACAAAGCTTGGAGTGTCAAATGAAGCTGGACCAGGAGTGGTTCCTCCGTCAGTTAAAATAGCTTTTGCTATTGGAGCGTTTGTATTCATTTCGAGTATATTATATACCATTTTCACAACCTCAGAATATCCATCCAATGAATCCAAACTTGAAAACAATCAAAATTCATTTGTGAAAGACATATTCACAAGTATATTAAAAATGCCCTCCACTATGAAAAAACTGGGGATAATTCAATTTTTTAGCTGGTTTGCTTTTTTTGTAATGTGGAGTTTAGCAACCCCTGCACTTACTGAACATGTCTTTAAGGCACCCTCACCTAATATGGATCAATACAATATGCAAATTGAAAATGAAGCTTACCAATTTGAGCTGGACAATAAAAAATATCAAGATGCAGCCGATTTAGTGGGGTCTTACATGGGAACTTATGGCTTATCTTCCATGGCTTTTGCGCTATTGCTTACATTATATACTGCTAAAAGACGTATTAATCGAAAGTTGACTCATATGATATCACTATTATTAGGTGGAATCGGTTTTATAATAATGAGATTTATCGTTGAACCCAATTGGCTTATTTTATCCTTTATGTTAATTGGCATTTCATGGGGCAGCATTCTTTCTATGCCATATGCCATGTTATCCAGCTCAATAGATGAAAACAAAATGGGACTTTACATGGGACTCTTCAATATGTTTATTGTTTTTCCTCAAATTGTTGCCGCTTTGGGAGGAGCAAATTTTTTATCAAACCTTTTGGGTAATGCATCCATCAATGCCATGTCTTTGGCTGGTATTTGCTTAATTATAGCGGCACTGGCCAATACTTTGATAACCGACAAAAGTGTAATTTCATACGTAAATGATTAAAGGGCTTATTTTCGATCTGGATGGTGTATTAGTTTCTACAGAAATTAATCACTATGAGGCATGGAAATCGATAGCCGATGAACTCCAAATTCCCTTCTCCGAAAAGGAAAATGAAAAACTTAAAGGCCTAAGTAGAGCTGACTCCCTGTCTGCTTTACTAAATCTTGCAAAAAAATCCATTCCACATTTTAAATTTAAAGCCCTCTTAGATTATAAAAATGAGATTTATCTGAAGTCCATTGAAAAAATAAATCAAAACAACCTATTACCTGGGGTATTAGAATTCATTCAAAAAAAACATGAAAAAAATTACCTTCTTGCTGTAGGTTCTTCTAGCAGAAATGCACATTTCATATTAAAAAAAACTAAGATTGATCATTTATTCACATGCATTATTGATGGAAATATGGTAAAGAAACCTAAACCTGACCCTGAGGTTTTCAAAAACGCATCTGTAGGCTTAGGATTAGCTCCTAGTGAATGTTTGGTATTTGAGGATGCAGAAAGTGGAGTAATTGCTGCCAAAAAAGGAGGATTTCGCGTAATTGGTGTAGGTAATTTAGAAATACAAGAAAGCTGTGATTATTTTATAAAACATATGGGTGAATTTGATTTAAGTTCTTATGAAAAATCTATTTGAAATCAATGAATGGAAGATTGTTCAAAATCAATATGAACCGTCCAAGCAACTTCAAGCTGAAAGCATTTTTAGTATAGGGAATGGTTCATTTGGTCAAAGAGCCAATTTTGAAGAACACTTTTCAGGCCCTTCCCTACAAGGTAGTTACTTAGGAGGCATTTACTATCCTGACAAAACCAAAGTGGGATGGTGGAAAAATGGCTATCCGGAATACTTTGCGAAAGTTTTAAATTCATGTAATTGGATTGGTATAAATCTAAAAATTAACGATCAAGAAATTGATATCCATCAGCAAAAATTGATTTCATTTAACAAAACCCTTGATATGAAAAAGGGGGTATTAACTAGAAATGTGACATTGGAGTTGAATGATAAAAAACAACTGTTATTAGAATTTACGCGTTTTTGTTCCATGGACAATAACAAACTGGGCATAGTAAGAGTTAGCATAAAGCCATTAAATTTTAGTGGAAAACTGGTTGCAGATGTATATTTAAATGGAAAAGTTTACAATAGTGATTCCAATTACGATGAACTATTTTGGAATCATGAGAATTCATCATGCGAAAATCGTAAAGGGTATGTTAGCACATCCACAAAAAAGACATTTTTTCATCAATCAACTGCTATGGAATGTACAATTGAGCGTGATGAAAAAGAGGTGGAAATTGAGCCTCAAATCAGAGAAAATGATTTTTTTATCTCCAATGAGTTTCAAATTGACATCAAAGAACAGCAAACATATACTATAACTAAATATGTTGGTATCTCAACTAGCCTTAATGACACAAATGCCAATGTTATTAAAGAATCTGTTGACGTAGCCAAAAAAGCTAAAGTCATTGGATTTCATGATTTAATGAATAGGCACATAAAAGCTTGGGAAGAAATTTGGAAAAAATCAGACATTAAAATAGTTGGTGATATCGAAGCTCAACAGGGCATACGATTTAATATTTTTCAGCTTTATCAAACCTACACGGGTAAAAATGAAAAATTGAATATAGGTCCAAAAGGATTTACAGGTGAAAAATATGGGGGCGCGACCTACTGGGATACAGAAGCATATTGTTTGCCTTTCTATTTAAAAACAGCTCATTCAAGTGTGGCTAAACAGCTCTTAATGTATCGTTATAACCAGTTAGATAAAGCCATTGAAAATGCCAAAAAATTAGGATTTAAAGACGGTGCAGCCCTATATCCAATGGTGACTATGAATGGAGAAGAATGTCATAATGAGTGGGAAATTACTTTCGAAGAAATACATCGAAATGGAGCAATAGCCTTTGCTATTTACAACTATATTGAACACACCAACGATTACGAATATGTTAAAGACTATGGTATACATGTACTCATCGGAATTGCTAAATTTTGGGCCCAACGATTTAATTGGTCTGAAGAAAAAAAAGCTTTTGTGATGTTGGGAGTTACAGGTCCTAATGAGTATGAAAATAACGTCAATAACAACTGGTATACCAATTACATAGCCAGATGGTGCATGAGTTACACATTAGACTCCCATAAAGAACTTAATCTTAACTTAATAGATCAAAAGGAAAAAGATTTCTGGACAAAAATTATTGAAAATACCTATCTACCAAAAATGGATAACAGCTCTGTTTTTCTTCAACAAGATGGGTTTTTAGATAAGGAACAATTGACTGTTAGTGATTTAAAAAAAGAAGATAGACCGATAAATCAAAATTGGTCATGGGATAGAATATTAAGATCCATTTTCATTAAACAAGCTGATGTACTACAGGGGATGTATTTTTTTGAAGATCATTTCTCTGAAAATGAAATCAGAGACAACTTTGAATTTTATGAACCTAAAACCGTACACGAGTCTTCGTTATCCCCTTGTATTCACGCTATTCTAGCAGCGAAGCTAGATATAATGGATAAAGCCTATGAATTGTATTTAAGAACGTCTAGACTTGATTTGGATGATTATAATGAAGAGGCCAATGAAGGATTACACATTACAAGTATGGCAGGCACTTGGCTATCTGTAATTGAAGGATTTGCAGGAATTCGTGTTAAAAAACAACAACTTTACATCAATCCAAAATTACCAACAGAATGGAAAGAGCTGAAGTTTAACTTAGTGGTCAATAATAATTTAGTTAAAATTGACATCAATCACAATCAATTCTCTATTTTAAATACAAGTGACAAAAAAATAAGTTTTTCACATAAGGGTAAATGGTATGAAGTATTATCTCATAATGCAACCCTCATTACATTTTAACAAATTTTGAAGTCATTTTACCTATTTTTAGGTAATAAATCCCTTTAGGAAGATGGGAAACATCCAATTCCAATTTACTATTAATCATTCCAAAGAAAACAACCTTTCCTGTAAGATCCACTACTTCAAATTTGGTTGGAGAGTACATACTAGCTAAAGACAAATTAATTATACCCGTTGTTGGATTTGGATAAATATCTAGTTTGTCCATAATTTCATTGAATCCCACACTTGGTGGCGGAATACAGGAGCATTTATTTTTAACTGCATCAAGATAAGGGTTTGATGGAGCCTCATAATTTACCTTTACCCAACATTTTTGCCCCATTTGGTTGGGTGTTGTGTTTCTGATTTTAATAGTATACCAAGATTCATCAGCAACATTAAAGTCATGCAAAATATTTCCAATCCCACTAATTGAATCAATTACATTACAATTGGAGTCTACTAATAATAAATTAATAGATAAAGTTGAAAATAAAGGATATAACTCTACTGATATGGTTGAATTAGCTTTAGGAAAGACCTTTCCCACTACCCTACATTCTTGACTATTTGAAGGTAATTTTCCACCTTGTTGTAGAGAGGCTACATGACTATCTCCCAAATCATCAGCCATTTCCCATTCTTGAGTTATGCTTTCAGAAGTATTCACGTAAGTAGTCTGAGCTCCATCAGGTGCCCAAATGCAATATCCTCTTCTACCCAAGTTAGCCGATCCATCACATGGTGGTATGGAGATATCCATTTTCCCACCTCCATACACCGTAATGGTTTGTGTATTGGCACCACTGTAATCTCTTAGTATAGTTCCATCTGAAAAATTGGTTTGAACACCTGTTAAATTTTTCCAGATATTCCAATTATCGTTTACTGCAATAACAGCCTTTGAATCTCTTTCAATAACTAATGCATCATTTTCTTGCCATCTCACTAAATAAGATCCATCCTTAAAATCAAGGTTTTGGTGACACCAAATGATATTTACAATATCCGATCTCATAGGTAATTCTGTTGAATCAGCTGGATCGTGGTTATATCTGTTCCCATTATATCCAATATCAAATAGGTCTTCAAAATAAACCATGGGAGCACCATCTACTGCAAAAGCAATAGCATATACCACACTTAATCTAGGATCATTTGGTTCAATTTGAGGCCCCAATTGACTTCCAAAATTCCATCCATTGTAATTTCCATTGATATCCAAAATAGGTCTGAATGTATCATGATTATTTACAAAAGGGACAGTGCGTTGTCTATTAGTTTGCTGATAGTTAGGTACAGTCCCCAGATCGAAATTCCCGTTTCCTTGAATGATTCCAGTCAGTGCATTTCTTAGTGAAAAATCAAATGTTCCTGCCCTATTTTGAACATCATTACACCATTGATCAAGAGCAGAAGCACCGCCAACCCATTCTCCAACAGCATACATATCATCAGTTCCATTTGCCCATCCGTTTCCGTGTTGAATATTCCATAAAAAATCTTCTACTATGTAGGTAGGAAAATGTTTAATGGCATCTATTCTGACACCCTCCCAACCCATTTGCTTTTTATACCACATTAACCAGTTTCTTGTGTTGGTTCTCATATAATCAGTGGATTGATTAGGATTATATGTTGCATTAGAACTCAACCCATAGGAATTGGATTCATAAGAAATATCAGGACCCCAATAGGGAGTATTCATTTCATTTGAACAACATATATAACTGTTATTTGGATAAAAATTTTGCCAATTTTTTGAAAACCTTCCAGAACGAGCTAAATAATTAGAAGCTGACTCAGCGCTTGCTGGTGTTGCATAAGAAACATACCTAAAGTTTTTGTATTTATTAGTTACCCCATCATCAATTGCTGCTGGATCTCTTCCACCAGCACCATTTTGACTTCCTGCTCCGTCTATATGATTTAAAACAATGTCCTGAATAACATCAATACCATTTGCCTTAAGAACAGCCACCATTCTCAATAATTGATCTTTATCTCCCATTTTAGTTTTAAGAAATCCTTTTTGGTACTTATCTCCTAAATCATAATGATCAAACGGAGAATACCCCATGTAGGTAATTTGAGGATTTTTTACTGTGGGAGGTATCCAAACCGCATCAATACCTATACTTCTAAGTCTTGGAGCTAAAGCAGATAAATAATCAGCGTACTTGTATGAATAGTTAGCGTTAAAATAATCCCACCAATAGCCTTGAAGAACAACTTGCTTTGAAGTGGTTAAAGACTGTCCACTAACCGATATTAAAAAACAAAAATGACAAACTAAACATATAAAACGCTTAATAGCCATTGTTTTGAGAAAGATTTGGATTGTTTACAATATCATACGTAGGTAGAGGATAAAGTGATCTAAAATCATCAACAGCAGTACCATCAGTAGCACCACCTTTGAAGGACCAAACTAAATCAGATCCCGTAAACTTATTAAACCTAATTAGATCTGTTCTTCTTGTACATTCCCAATAGAGTTCCTTACTTCTCTCATCAAGAACATCATCTAATGTTACCGTTGAAAAATTGTGATTTGAGTTCCCATATGCACGTTCTCTAATAGCGTTCATATTAGCTAGGGCCGTTCCTTGATCACCTTCTTGTAATGAAGCTTCAGCTAACATTAAATGAACATCAGCTAATCTAAATAAAGGAAAATCCGTATCTGAATGAGAAAGAGACACATGTGAACCTGGATTACCCATTTGATCCAAATTACTGAATTTCCCAACCAGATAACCACTTGTATCCGGACAATTTGTTAAAACTTCTCCGATATTTACATCTTGAACAACCATAACCGTATCTCCAGCGATTACTTTTTCTCCTGAAGTGTGAAACTTCCATCTTGAGTCTAATGTAGAATCTGAAAAGATATTTACAAATGTGGGAGTAGCTCTTAATCCGTTCCATCCGTTATTCATTCCATAATCACTAGCATCCATGGTTGATCCAATCGCAGCGCAAATAAGGAATGTAGTACCACCCCATGTCTGAGTGTATTGCCCATCAAAGCAAACTGGAAAAATGATTTCAGGAGATGTGTGGTTGTCTGCCATAAATAACTCCGCATAACTTGGACTCAAACTAAATCCTCCGTTATTAATCACTTTATTACAATATGTAATACAATCAGTCCATCTTGAATTACCCGTGTAGACTTCTGCATTTAAATACATTTTAGCTAATAATGTTTGTGCTGCAGCCTTACTTGCTCTTCCATATGGAACTGAAGATGGGTCAAGGAGATTATTTTCAATAGACAGTAATTCTGTTTCAATCCAATTAAACAAATTAGTTCTTGTGATTTGTTCAGGTGTAAAAACTCCAATTGGATCTGATTCATCCACAAAAGGGACATTTCCGAACAAATCCATAGCATGATAATAACTTAAAGCTCTCATAAATCGAGCTTCAGCACGATATGTTCTAATTTCGTTTTGCTGTTCCTCTGTAAAGCCTTTCTCATTCATGCTTTCATCTGAAGATTCTTTAATAAACACATTTGCAATAGGGATTTGAAAATATATCCTAGAATACATGGCTTTTACGAAAGAATTATCAGCACTCCACTCCATTTTACACATTTCTGGAATCCCTACATCGTTCCATCTACATATTGCGTGATCTGTAGGTAGTTCTTGTAAATTCCATAAAACTCTGATATACTGTGAAAATCCTTCGTCAATGCCGGCAATATCTGGATTACCAGCTGGACCATGAAGTCCTGAGAGAGACATACCTGCATATATCTTAGCTAATACCTTTTCATAATTATCCGCATCAGCATACACTTCTACCGATGATAGGCCAATTGGTGGCGCAAGGTCTAGCCTCTTTGAACATGAGTCGAGAAATAAAAACCCTGTAGTTAATAATGTAAGAAAGCTTATTTTAATCTTTTTCATAATACTTGTATTAAAAATCAAATGTTAAGTTTAGTGAATATATCCTAGGTCTTGGGTATATATTGTTATCTATTCCTCCTACTACTTCAGGATCCATTCCTGAATATTTGGTGTACACAAAAACATTGTTTACTGTTAAAGCAGCATTGAGTCTAAATTTATCTGAAAGTGAATTTCCAAAATTATAGCCCAACGTAAAGTAGTCCATTCTCAAGAAATTTGCCTTCTCCAAAAAATAATCACTTAATAGCTGTTCATTGGTGTTTCCTTGAAAATTGGTAGTTAAGAAACTACTGTGAATATTGGAAGAATTGAACGTAGAATTACCAGCTTGTAGATTTCCATAGTTTGATGCCAAATTATTGTATACATAAGCACCTAACTCTGCACGCATGGATGTTCCCATATACCAATTTTTGTAAGAAGCATTAAGATTTAGTCCTAAAAACCAATTTGGATTAGGATTTCCTGATCTCACCCTGTCATCAATGTTTATAACCGAATCATTATTAAAATCGGTGAATTGATCTTCTATAGGATTCCCTTCATCATCATAATTCGCCTCATACATGAAAAAAGTAAAAGTAGGATATCCCACCGTGTGTATTTGTGCAGTATTTCCAATACCCCCAGAAATTCCACCTACTTGAATTCCTAATGAAGAAGTATCTTCAACTAAAGAAAGGCCAGTAACTGTATTTTTATTGTAAGAAGCATTTAATCCCAGATCTACTTTAGTTGTACTTGAATTTAAAAGCCCTAGGTTCAAGTTTACTTCAACCCCTTCGTTTTTCATACTACCTACATTGGTTAAAATAAAATTGGTGAAATTGGTACCTGCTACAACAGGAACCGTAGCTAATAAGTCAGATGTTTCCTTCACATAGTAGTCTACTGAACCACTGATTTTATCATTCAAAAAACCAAAATCTAATCCAATGTTAGTACTTGCTGTAGATTCCCATTTTATATTGTAATCATACCCATCAGGTCGAAGTGTACTTACAAAATTTCCTCCAAATTGATATTGTGCTGTGACAGAACCCTCTTGATAATTTGGAATATAAGGATAATCATAAAATATATCCTGTTGTCCAGTTACCCCAAATCCTGCTCTAAATTTCAAAAAGGAAATTAGATCTGAATCTTTCAAGAATGACTCCTCACTTATAATCCAAGCCGCTGAAGCTGAAGGAAACCACCCCCATCTATTTTCAGGACTGAATCTAGAAGAACCGTCTCTTCTTAAAGTAGCGGTTACCACATATTTATCTGAATACGAATAGATTCCTCTTCCGTAATATGAAAGCAATGCATTTTTTGTGTCTGTTGGGATTCCAGGTGCATTTAATGTGTCACCAGCAATATTTAATCCGGGATAAGATGGACTCATTGTAGACCATTCTTGAAAAGAATAACCTGCTGTTAAATCCAATCGATGATCACCGCCTTGTTCTGCATTAGAGTAATTCAGAAAACCTTCAATTAATTGATTTGATTTTTCCATATCATATTGGGTTTGAAAACCACCATTTTGGAAATTGGAAGCTGCTGTGTGAGGTATTAAAACTGTACCATTCGAGTTGACCATATCTGTACCCACATTTACTACTGCTTTTAATCCATCCAAAAAGTGAGTATTGTAAGTTACTCTTGCATTTCCAATAAAGCGATTGACATCACTAACATCTTCTTTTTGCTCAATTAGTCCAAGTGGGTTACGGATAGCTAACGGTATGGGTCTACCAGCGTTACCACCAGCAGCAAAAAGAGTTTCATAGTAACCACCGTATGCCGTATCTCCACTAAAAATAGGTTTTGTGGGATCAAATTGAGCTGATGCCCAAATTGCGCCTTGATCTGCAAAAAAGTTATCTGTATGAACAAACCTCGAATTTAATTCTAATTGAACATGATCTTCTAAAAACGAAGGGCTTAAGTTTAATGATGCAGCATAACGATCTAACTCGTGTCTTTTTAAAAGTCCTTCTTCATGTTTATTTCCAGCTGAAAAACGAAAAGGCACACCACCAATTCCACCAGAAACAGAAACATTATTCTCATTAATATAAGCTGTTCTGTATACCTGATTTTGCCAATTGGTACTTGAGTCTCCTAAATTATCTATTTGATTTTGTGTCCCGAATTCATTAATAACTTGACGATACTCATCTGCTGTTAGGACATCTGTATATTTTACTACGGTTGAAAGGGAATTGTTTGTTGTGAAATTGACATTGATCTTGTTCCCTTTTCCTTTTTTAGTGGTAATTAGAATTACACCATTTGCGCCTCTTGATCCGTAAATAGCTGTGGCTGAAGCATCTTTTAGCACTACAAATGATTCAATGTCATTTGGGTTTATCAGGTTTAATGGATTTGCAGCACCAGCTACTCCACCGTTGTCTAAAGGAACACCATCAATAACTATTAAGGGATCATTGCTTGCATTTATGGACGTCCCACCTCTAATTCTAATTGTACTTCCAGAACCAGGAGCTCCATTATTTGAGTTGATTTTAACTCCAGGGATTTTACCCATAACTAATTGCTCAGGAGTGGTAACCGACCCCTTATTAAAGTCTTCGCTTTTAACTATAACTGCAGAACCAGTTAGATCTTTAGTTCTAGCAGTACCATATCCAATTACTACAGCTTCATCAAGTAGAAGTGCATCTTCAAAAAGAGTTACATCACGTTGGACATTTTCATTAAAATCAATTAACGCTGTAAGGGTTTTAAAACCAACTGCACTAAAAACCACATTGTGTTGACCATTAGTGATATTTGAGATTAAATAGTTTCCCTCTATATCAGTACTTGTTCCTAAAGAAAGAGAAGAAATTTTTACGGTTGCTCCAATTAATGCTTCTCCATTATCATCCATCAATCTTCCTGACAACGAATATTGAGAATAAGTATAGTTGATCGAAGATAATAATCCACAGAGAATTAAAGTTTTAAAACATGTAGTACTCATTATATAAAATGTTAATTAATGTTATGAACTTTCCAAATTTAAAATTTTTTTAGCGTCATTTATACGTTAAGTAATTTTTTTTTTAACTTTAGGAAAACTTAAATATTACATTATGAAAAAAATATACTTATCTATTTTCTCTATTTGTGCCCTTTCTTTAGGAATAAATGCACAAAACAATGCAGCTATTAGTGCATGTTTGAATGGTTCTGATCTTCAGATTTCATTTGATAATTCATTGAATTGCGCTGCAGCTCCTGGTGATCTTTCGGCCATGGCAGATATCGGCTTTCACTCAGGTGCAGACTCATGGTCAACTGTAATAGCGTGGGATGACGCTGGAGCAGTAACCGCACAGAATGATGGTGCAGGTGTATTTACACTAACAATGGATCCAGCAGCTTACTATGGAGTAGCCGCATCTACAGTTCACTTTGTTTACAATGGAGGTCCTGCAGATCCAGCAAATCCATGGGCTAGTGAGGGAAAAGATGATGATGGTGCAGGTGGATGTGCCGACTTTATGGTAGACATTGCAGCATTATCCCCTTGTTCAGGAACATCTGTTGAAGAAGTATCATTAAAAGACATTATCACAGTTTCACCTAATCCAGCTAATGAAAGTACGTTCTTTAATTTAATCCTTAGAGACTTTAAAGAAGTACAAATTTCAGTATATGACATTACTGGAAAATTAGTTGATAATGTAACTAATACAGTATTAGGAAAAGGATCACATGCAATTCAATACAATACATCTTCTCTAAATGCTGGAATTTACATATATAAACTAAGTTCTGGAACGCAAAGCACAACTGGTAAGTTGATTAAAAAATAAAGTTAATTTTATGATTATAAAGCTCCTTTGGGAGCTTTTTTTTTTCTCATTTCAAAATGAATTATAGATATCTAGTTGGCATAATCTTACTTATTTTTTGCTTAAACCATAAAGCTCAGATTATAAGCATATCTCCTGCTTTCCCAACAATAAATGATGTTATCACTGTTCAATATGATGCTTCTCAGGGTAATGGAGGGTTAATAGGAATTACCCCAGTGTATGCTCACACAGGAGTGGTAACTCAAAGTGGCTTACCTAGTTCATGGTCCTTTGTTCAGGGAAACTGGGGGCAAGCTGACCCTAATGTACTCATGACTGATATTGGGAACAACCTGCACGAGATATCCATTGATATTGACCAATTTTACGGATTTCCACAAGGAACAAATGTAGCCAAGTTGGCTTTTGTATTTAGAAATGCGGATGGATCTGTAGAAGGTAAAACAGCTACCATGGGGGATATTTTCTATCCCATTTACCCTGTTAATGGAGGATTTCAAGCTGCCATTTTCAAGCCCTATGACCATGTTTTAGTTCATTTAAATGACATCATATCTATTGAAGCAATGACCAACAGCAATGCAACAATTGAACTTTATGACAATGGCAACCTCCTCACAAACGTAAGTGCCAGCACCGTACTGCAATATAATCTAAGCGTCAACTCTACTGGTGATCATGACATTGTAATGGTAGCTCATGATGGCACAACAACCTTATATGATACTATTTCATATGCAGTTATACCACCAACTAATTTTCAAGACCCTCCTTTAGGTATGTTAGACGGAATTAATTACATCGATGATTCAACCGTTACCATTACATTTTTCGCCCCAGAAAAAAACACCGTTAATCTCATTGGAGATCATAACAACTGGAAAATAAACTCAGCTTCTTTTATGAATTTATCTTTAGATAGTACTTACTGGTGGAAAACCATTACAGGATTAACGCCTGGAGAAGCATACACCTATCAATATCTAGTAGACGGAATTATCAAAGTAGCAGATCCATTTAGCCCCTTAATTTTAGACCCTAACAATGATAATTACATTGGGAATTTGGCTTATCCTGACCCCATTCCCTACCCAGCCAATTTTACCAATGGTTTTGTTACCGTAATGCAACCTGGAAAATTACCTTATAGTTGGACAAACACTAATTTTACTAAACCAGATAACAAAGATTTAGTCATCTATGAATTACTAGTTCGAGATTTTTTATCTACTCATAGTTATTTAACATTAATAGATACATTACAATACTTATCGGAGTTGGGAATAAATGCAATTGAATTGATGCCCCCTGGAGAATTTGAAAACAATGAAAGTTGGGGTTATAATCCCAGTTTTCATATGGCTCTAGATAAATATTATGGGACACCAGACCATTTCAAAGCTTTTGTTGATTCATGCCACGGTCGTGGTATAGCAGTTATAACAGACATGGTTTTTAACCATGCTTTTGGGCAAAGTCCTATGTTACATTTATATTGGGATGGAGTAAATAACAGACCTGCAGCAAATAACCCTTGGTTTAATGCTATTTGTCCACACATGCCCTATTGCTGGGGCTATGATTACAATCACGAATCAAAAGCAACCCAAAACTTTATGGATAGAGTAAATCATTATTGGCTTGATGAATATCATGTAGATGGATTTCGCTTCGATTTTACAAAGGGATTTTGCAACAACAGTAATAATTATGATAACGGAAGAATTCAATTATTAAAACGAATGGCAGACACCATATGGAGTGTTCACCCCAATTCATATATTATTCTTGAGCACTGGGCTGACAACAATGAAGAAAAAATACTTGCCGATTATGGAATGATGCTTTGGGGAAACGTAACTCACGGATATCAAGAAAGTGGCATGGGATACATTAGTGGATCAAACCTATCCTCTGGGGTTTATAAATATAGAACCTGGTCCCAACCTCACCTTATATCTTACATGGAATCTCATGACGAAGAAAGAATCATGTATAAAAACATTACCTACGGAAATAATGGTCCTGATCACGATGTGAAAAATTTGATTACGTCACTTGAAAGGTGCGAAGCTTTGGCTGTTATGATGATATCTACTCCAGGACCCAAAATGATTTGGCAATTTGGAGAACAAGGATATGATATATCTATTGATTATCCATGTAGGGTGTGTAACAAACCCATTCTTTGGCAGTATATGCAGGAAAACAGTCGAAAGAGATTATACGATGTATACAGTGCAATTATTAATCTTAGAAAAAATCATGACGCATTTACTGGAGATGATTTCACCTACAGTCTAAACCAAGCTGTTAAAATATTAAAACTTAATGATCCCTCTATGAATGCGGTTGTCTTAGCTAATTTTGATGTGGAGGACAAAGACAAACAACTGGCTTTTCAACATCAAGGTTGGTGGTATGAATATTTTTCAGGTGATAGCATAAATGTGACTAGCGACTACAACTTTACCCTAGAACCAGGTGAATATAGAGTTTATACGGACCAAAAGTTGGAATTACCCAATGTACTCAATACTACCAGCATTGATGAAA
Organism: Crocinitomicaceae bacterium; assembly: GCA_038134525.1. GTDB lineage: Bacteria > Bacteroidota > Bacteroidia > Flavobacteriales_D > Parvicellaceae. The sequence continues at coordinate 9,530 of JAYPVI010000013.1, read as the reverse complement.
TTACAGAAGCTAATTGGAATATAAATCTATATCCAAATCCGACATCAGAAGTTTTAAATATTAGAGTATCAAATACCAAAATCAATAATGATTTCAAAGTATCCATCATGGACGGAAGGGGGAAGTTGGTTTATCAAAAAGATATGAATATTTTAAATGAAATATCCATTCCTTTGAAACAATATGATAAAGGAAATTATCATTTAATACTACAACAAGAGAACCAAATAAACTACAAAAGTTTTATTATACAGTAGGCTAATAATAAAGATCGATTAACAAAAATGACTTTGAGGGAATATTGACTTCTTCGTTAATATTAATTTCTGTTTTTTGAACTACATTAAATCCCAACATGTTATCCTTAGAAGGTTTTATTTGTTTTATGTAGTCATTCGGTTTAATCACTTTTTTATTTTCATCGTTATTCATAATAAGCAACACTAACCTTTCTTCATTAAATCTACACATGACATAGAGTTCGTCTTCAAATGTAGGTGGAAAATGTCTTAATTGACCTTCATGGATTGGTGTGCAATTTTTTCTCCAGTTTAATAGGTTTTTTAAATATTCTTGAGCTTCCTTTCTTTTACCCGTAATTTTACCTTCAAATGCATTTAATTTATCCGTTTCCCATCCACCAATAAAGTCTGCTCTGAGCGTTCCATGATCACCAGGGTTGGTACTGTCAGACATCAAAATTTCTGTGCCGTAATACACTTGAGGAATACCTCTGGTTGTTAAAAGAAAAGCTTGAGCCATCTTCCAATATTCAAAGTCATGCTTTAATTGATAAAAACACCTGCTCATATCATGATTATCAAGAAATATCACCATATTATTTGGGTCAGGATACAAATAATCACTAGCTAAATTTCTGTAAATGTGTAAAAGTCTGTCATCCCATTTCTTTTCTTTAGGCCACATGGCTTTAATTATGGCATCATGAAGCGGAAAATCCATTAAAGATGGGACATTTGATTTATTTCTTTTAGCTAAAACAGGTGGTAATTCACCTTTTTTTCGACCAGTTGAATTTTGCCACAAACCTATAATAGATTTATCTAAGGTCCACTCCTCTCCTACAATATTAAAGCCAGGATATTCTCTTTGTATAGCACTATTCCATTGATACAAAAAGTAACGATCTGAATAGGGATAGGTATCCACTCTAAAACCACTTAACTGAGCATATTCAATCCACCACAATGAATTCTGAATCAAGTAAGTTGCCAATATTTTATTTCGTTGATTTAAATCAGGCATGGTCTCCACAAACCAGCCTTCCACGAAATCTTTGATTTGTGATTTCACCATATAGGGATCATGTAGCGCCTCTCTTCTATGCGTTGTTTGTTTATAGACGCCCCTATTATTAATCCAATCTTCAGTTGGTAAATCTTCCATCCACCAATGATTGGATCCAATATGATTTAGTACCACATCTTTAATGATTTTAATGCCTTTTTTTTGAGCCATAATAGATAATTCTCTATACAGTTCATTCGTACCCATTCTTGGGTCAACCTTATACATATCGGTTATGGCATATCCATGATAAGAACCTTTTTCCATGTTATTTTCTAACATAGGTGTACTCCAAATGGAAGTGAATCCCATGTCGCTGATATAATCCAGATGGTCTATGATGCCTTGGATATCTCCTCCATGTCTGGAATATGGCTTTTGTCTATTTACTTTTTTCTCCGCTAGTTTTTTTACTTGATCATTTTTTGGATCCCCATTAGCAAATCGATCTGGAGTGATAAGATAGATTACATCAGAAGAATTAAACGTTTCTCTTCTTGCTGTGCTCTTTTTCAACAATTTATACGTATAGTTTTGATAAACAAACCCATCTTTAGAAAATGTCAAAACGAAATCAAAAGCCTTATTTGATCGTAATATTTCAAGATCCAATACCAAATAATTGGGATTTGATAATCGTTGAGTTTTTAGAATCTTGATGTCTTCATTTTCAATATTGACTTCACATTCTCCTACCTTTTCTCCATGAATCATGAGTTGAAATTCATTAGATCTCATATCCACCCACCAGTTAGGAGGTTCCATGTGGTAAATAAAATCCTGTGCTATAATAAAGGGTGAATAAAGTAGGATTAGTAAATAGTAAAATGGCTTCATTATTGACTCTTAAATAATTTATAAGTGTACGGATTTAAAACAAAAGTTAGGCCATTTTGAGAAAATTCTTGATCTACAGAATCCTTGTTGATGCAAATGGTTACTTTTTCATCTCCATAGTAGCGAGAATACACCAGTCTATTATCTGAAACCTCAGTCCATTCTAAATTACCATAAATCAATGGTAACGAACTTGATCTTAACTTTAACAAGTAGCTCACTTCTTTTTTTAATTTGATTTCTTGTTCATTTAGGGATTCAAACTTCATCATTCTTCTACAATCAGGGTCATTCCCTCCAGGCATTCCAATTTCATCACCATAATAAATAACAGGTAATCCAGGTATAGTCATGTTAATTACATGCATGATGGCCATTTTATTAAAAGCCAAAGCCGTGTCACCATAGTCAATTTCTCTGGTCCAACCAGCCGCCTTGGCATCTTCCGATCGGCTTAATGCTTTTCCAAAGTAAGAAATAGATCTACCCTTGTCTTGATTTCCTGTAATATTACCCATTAAGTGGTGATCTCCATAGGTAGCTAAACTTTTGTCAATCACATTACTCAATACAGAAAAGGGAGCATCATCACATAATACTTTCATCACTGCATCATATAGGTTAAAGTCAAATTGTGCATCTAACTGCCCTGAATTTACATAACTACCAACCAATTTGTGAGATCCGTAGGTCTCTCCTATTTGAAAGAAATCGCTATTTATCTCATGTTGGTACTGGTTTTTTATTTTTTTAGTAAGAAGTTTCCAAAATGATGATGACACGTGTTTAGTAGCATCATGCCTAAATCCATCGAATTGATATTCATGAATTAATTTCATAAGAGAGTCCGATAATAATTCCCTTACCTCTTGTATATCATGATTAAATGAAGGCATATGTACATCAAACCAGGTTGTCAATCGGTGTTCATCCCACTTTTCAGTGTTCATGGTGCCATCAGGAAGATAAAGTGGAGTAAAATATGCTGGATGAGTAGCATATAATGGATGATCTATGTGGATATGATTGGCTATCACATCTAAGAGTACATTTATGTTTTTTTGATGGGCACTTGAAATACATGTTATAACATCATTTTTAGTACCAAATGCTGGATTTATTTGAGTGAAAGAAGTAGGCCAATATCCATGATAGGCAGAAAATTTTGACCTTGGTTTTTTCCACAACCCCCAGGCTCCCTTTGCTTGATCTACAAGTGGAGAAATCCATATCGTATTTACACCCAACGAATCGAAATAACCTATATCCAATTGTTGAATCAACCCACTTAAATCACCTCCAAAGTATTGAGCTAGTGGCAAAACACTATCTAATGGCCTAGGTTGATTAGTACTATCACCATCATAAAAACGATCTATAAAAACATTATACAGCGTCATTTTATGTTTAGCCTGTCTTGGTAAAATAGAAGGATTTTGAACAGCTTTTCCATTTACAAATGGAATTAACACTTCACTAGAATACCCCGTTTTTGAATAAGCCCAAGCTCGTAAATGGCTTAATTCCAATTGATTACTATAATGAGGGATATGTGGAATAACTCCTTTCTCCGTTGAGTCAAATTGTTGAATCAATTGATTTTCATAGAACACCAGCAGATTTACATCACCACCGGATGTCTTTAAAACAACATCGCCAACTTCATTGAATTCAAAATTCAAAGTGGGGTTATCAATTCTATTACTAGGTACACTAATTTTACAATTTTCGCCTCCTAACCCATTTGGAACATAATCGTAACGATCATCCAATTGTTCTTTTCCATCTACCACAAAACAAAATTGATAAACTGCAGGGTTCAAGTGTTTTGTAAACTTATATATATCACCTACTTTATGCATAGGTACAGCAACCCAATTGGTAAATTCCCCTTTAATTTTTACATCTTCGGCAGTAGTTTGAAATGAAATGGTAGTTTCTTGGACATCAGGAGCTTTAACAAGTATGTGATAAGTAATATTGTCGATATAAACTGTAAGAGTTGATAAAAAAGTATTTAACTTTTTAGGTGATAATTCAATATAAACACTATCAAGATCTAATTTCTCATGCTCAAAATAAACTGAGTCTATCCCATACTTTTCAAGAAAAAAATCACTTAAATCAATTTTGTTTAAGTCTTCAACACTTAGTTGTATAGGACTACATAAACCCATAACTGCCTGTGGTACAGTTGTTTTATTCAAATTTTCATGATAACAGGAGTGTATAAGGATTAATAGTGGAAGGTGAACAAATTGAAAAAAAAACTTTATATTCATAAACGTATAAATGACATTAAGTATACAAAAATACAAAAATGCCAACAAACAAATCAACCTTAAAAAGTCTTAACGAAAACATATCCGTAGACTGTGTGGTTTTTGGTTTTGATGGCACAGAACTACATGTTCTCCTTATTGATAGAGAGGACGAGATGAAGAATGTAGCTTCTGCTTATGCCCTTCCTGGAAATCTAATTTATGACCAAGAAAATTTAAACCAAGCTGCTGAACGTGTTCTAAAGGAATTAACAGGACTATCAGATATATATTTGGAACAATTTGGTGCTTTTGGTGATCCTAATCGAATTAAGAAAAAAGAAGATCAACCCTGGCTAAAAGCAGTAAGAACAAATCCAAATGCAAGAGTAGTTACAATAGCTTACTATGCTTTGATTAGAATGTCTGACTTTAATTTAAACCCCTCTTCGTTCGCTAAAAAAGCGACCTGGGTTCCATTATATGATATTGAACACCTTCCTTTTGACCATTTTGAAATTCTTAATCAAAGCGTAGAATACTTAAGAAATAATACTAAAATAAGACCTGTAGGTTACAATTTACTTCCGGAGAAATTCACGCTCAATGAAATGCAAAAATTGTATGAAGCTATCTTCAATAAAAAAATAGATAATAGAAACTTTAGAAGGAAAATCATCAACTTGGAAGTGCTTAATAAATTAGATGAAAAACAAGAAGGAGTAGCGCATAAACCTGCTACCTATTATCAGTTTAATGTAGATAAGTACCACAACTACATCGAGAAAGGGTTTTTTAAGTTTGAGTTTTAACTATTGCCAATTACCAACTACATCAATACCTGTTATCATTTGCGTAGAAACACAACTGTAACATGAAGTTACAATTCCTAATACATATCTCATATTTTGTTGCATAGATACTGGGGAAGATAATGTCCAAGAAAATGGACTTGAATAAGCTGTGAAATCACTATCCAATGTAATTACAGTTCCAGCTGGATCAATTGAGTAAATATATTTATTCCACCATCTATCTTCTGTAGCACCAGATTCTCTATTTATGTTTATTTCTGTTATAACAAAAGATCTTCCCTGTTGAACATTGTAAGATGGTATTGAAATGTTAAAATAAAACCACCTATCGCCCGAAGTCTGTGTAGTTCTAACTCCATCTCTAGCTCTTTCTGCAGAGGGATCTGTTGAAGAAAAGCTATATATATCTAATGGGTAAACCATAGTACCAACAGAGGGTATATTACTTACATCAACACCGTCAACTGTTCCAGAAATTGTTAAATTTCCAGACATATCATAATTTCCAGAACCATCATCGGTTAAAACTGTTCTTAAAGCACCCCAACTGGCATCCTCTCCAGTTCTAAAATAAAGTTTGTCGTTACTACCACCATTACTAGCGTCAGAAATCAATTGCCAAGCCTGGTAATCATTTGACCAACCTTTCATGGTTAATACAGCATCCCAAGAATTTGTTGATGATGTAATATCATCGGTAAAACTAAATGTTGCTGCTTTTTCTTCATATGCTGATGGAAGCACATCGCCATCAGCTCTCCTATCAGCTATATAAATTTCACTTACATTGTCACCAATCCAAGATTTAACTCTGTCCATAGTGGATTTTCTGGTAGTTCCATTGGCTCCATTATCAATTATGATTAAATCAGTATTTTGTATGCTTTCGCCAATGTCCGTCAGACTGCTAATATCTACATTTGAAGCAGCTCCAGCCCAAGCACCAGCACCTGTACCATCAGAAGTCCAAACTTGGCCTGATGTGCCATCAGAAGAGATAAAATAACTTCCATTTTCCACCTTTGAAGCTGACAATATTCCATCTGCCAAATCTGCTAAATCAGCGTCATATGCTTGTATATCACTCCCAATAGCTAATCCTAAATTTGTTCTGGCAGTTGAAGCATCACTTGCCCCTGTTCCACCATTTGCAATGGCTAAATCTGTACCTGACCAATCTGCATTGTTAATTGCCAGTGTTCCACCCAAAGTTAAGTTTCCAGATGAGGTCACTGAACCTGAAAGAGTAAGTCCATTAACAGTTCCTGTACCAGAAACTGATGTTACTGTACCTCCAGAAGGTGAAGCCCATGATAATGTTCCACTCCCATTGGTTTGAATTACTTGTCCAGAGGAACCGTCAGAGGTAGGAAAAGTATATGCGTCGTTAAATTTTATATTTCCACTTGCATCTATTCTCATTGCTTCCGATACAGTTGCATCCCCCGTTTGAAATCGAATCCCATCTCTTGAATATGAATTAATTTCCAATCCCAAGTAAGTAGTTAAAGCAGTTCTAGCCAGTCTTATTTCAGCTTCAGCATCATTAGTACTATTATTTAAATCCAAAAGTATGGATGAATAACCAACTGAAGCAGCAATATCATTATACAAATTTATGTTTCCACCATATGCATTTAAATCACCAGTAGAATTAGAAGAGTTTCCAATATAAGTATTACCAGAATTTGCGGCTACATAAAAATTTTGAGTAGTTGTTCCTGGATTATAAATTCTAAAATATCCATTTGCTGAAGCATTTGCATTTCTAAAAAAACGAATACTTTGATCTCCGGTACCAGTTGAAATAGCATCAAGATCTAGCATAGTTGCTTCATTTGTAGTTTCATTGGTATGTTTTATCCATGATTGACTATCTGCCCATCCTAAAAGCTCTAAATAACCACTTTGACCTATTTCAGTCAATCTTATAGTTGGATTACTAGAAGATTCTATTTCCAAATCAGTATCAGGAGCATTTGTTCCAATACCTATATCACCATCTTCTTGAATATACATCAATGAATTTGCAACATACTCGGGTTGAGTAGCATGTCTTCCCAAAGTAATCCCACCACCCGTATATGGAACTCCAAAAAACCATGGTGAATCATCATCTGATGTTAACAAAATACCTCTACCTCTGTAATCTTGATTTGAATTCAACTGCAAAGCTGAAGCAATGCTTGGGGTACCTGCTGCTGTATTACCATCGATTAACAGCCGAGTTTCTCCTGTCCCCTCCAGTTCCAACAACTGAGCAGGTGATGTGGTTCCAATTCCAATTTGACCTCCATCTTCTATAAAAATTCCTTTACTAGCATCATCGTACAATTTTAAGCCATCACCATCTCTAGCATTTACCTGATCAATAGATAATGTTTGTGCATCATTAGCCGATGACCCTTCAGTTAATACCTCTGCTATAGTCTGATCATCGGTACCGGTTGTATTTAAAGCTGTCCACGCTGAACCAGTATAATAGTAATATCCTGGTGTATTGTCTGTCTGAAAAATTAACAACCCAGTTGCAGGTGAAGAAATGGCATTACGTTGAGTTTGAGTCATCCTTGGCACCAATAAACCTTTTGTGGTTGAACTCACATCTAAAATAGCTGAACCATCTGCTGCTGCACCACTTTCATTTACTCCAACTCCTTGAGTAAAAATGGTTATGGAAATAGTAACCGCTAATGCTAAAATTGTAATCTTTTTCATCATTATTTAATAAATAGTTTTTGACTTTCTGTGAATTGTTTTATAGAAGCTTGTATGGTGTATACGCCAGGTGAAATATGAAGAATATCATTAATTTGAAATTGATTTTCTCCTCTTATCATATCAAAATCTTGTTGATTGTTTATGCATTTCCCATTAATATCTAAAACTTTTATGTTAACCATACCTTCATAGGGAGAATTCAATATTCCTTCAATTAAATTACTCGATGAAAGATATACTTTAAAGTTGGCATCCAATTTACATGGGGTTAGGACTTTTGGACCATAATACTTGTAGCCTAAATCATAATCCACTTGTTTTAATCTGTAGTAATAGTATTTATTTGGCAATATAGATTGATCAACAAAATTATATTCATTAGGTGAACTGGTTGATCCGTTTCCATCTATAAATCCAATGATATCATATTCAAGTAAATCTTGACTTCGTTCAATTTGAAAAATATCATTATTTACCTCACTCCAAGTTCTCCATTCCAAAATAGCCTCATTGTCTTGACATATGATATTAAAATAATGTAAATCTACTGGAAGTGCTCCTCCGTCTGAACCTTGTCCGAATGGACTAAAAGATGTAGCTATCCCTTTTACGAAATCCGACATAGAACTTGGGACATTTACAGCAGAAATTTTTTCCCACTTATTTGAAGTAGAATTAAAATGAGCTAAGCAAACTTCTGCCGGTGGTAAAGATGGATTTAGGCCAGTTAGTGGTAACGAAACGTACGTAGGTAATTGTACAGGATTACAAGTAATATCATAATAATAGGTATTATTCATGTGGGCGAGACCTGTATTGGCATCAATGGCCTGACCTGCTGGATAGGTGTTCCAATCAATTCCATTAGGACCATCAGCGTTATATTGAGCAGTATAGGTTATGGTTTGTCCTGGACTATTTACTAATTGAATTTTAACAGGATGCCAAGTAGTTCCATTGCCAATATCAATTTGATATTCATCGCTGTTTGTAGCTGTTTCTAATGAGGTTTGCCCAACAATATGTCCAGCGTCTGAACCACTAGCAGTAGATGATTTTAACAGTAGTGTATTTCCAGCAGTAGTAAGATTACCGTTACCTAAAGTTAGTACCCCATTAATTGTTGTATTTGCACCAAGTAATACACCACTAGAATTGTTTACTCTTAATTTCCAAAAAGTTTCAGCTTCCGATAAGGTTTGTGATGAAGAACCATCTAATACTATAACTCCTTGGGCATTATCTAGTGCCCCAAAACTGGTTGGAGCACCACTAATGTGGATTTCAGGATCATCACTATCAAAGTCAATTGTTCCTCCTGTAGCATCAAAGTCACCGTCCACATTTAAAAATACAGCACCTGTTAGTCTAAGATTATTAGACACCGTAAGCTGAGCATTAATAACAATGTTGATTGTAATTAAAATAACAAAAATGAATTTGCACATAGAACAATTTAAACGTTCTCAAAAAAAAATAGTTCTAGAAATTATGAAATATTCTTAATATAACGTTTTGAGTAAGCAGTTTTATTTACTGCTTTATAACTCTAGATTCTTTGATGTAATCTCTAGTTCCTACAAAGTTG
>JAYPVI010000012.1:53531-76997 GCA_038134525.1 Crocinitomicaceae bacterium | reverse complement strand
TGGTAGAGCGCCAGATTGTGGTTCTGGATGTCGCGGGTTCGAGCCCCGTCTTCCACCCTTTATTTAAAGGCTTTACCTTGGTGAAGCCTTTTTCATTTCAATATGAGTTGGTTTAAATTCAAGAAAACATCTTCTTTTATGTGGATAACCCTAAATGATGAATTATCATATCGTTTGGCTATTCAAAAGTCTTATGAAAATAAAATTTTGATATTCAAACATTCCACACGTTGTTCAATAAGTAGTATGGCATTAAATAGAATAGAAAATAATCAAGAGCAAAAGATTAAATCCTGCTATTATCTTGATTTAATTAAATTTCGATCTTTGTCTAATAAAATAGAAAGTGATTTTAATGTAAAGCACGAGTCACCTCAGGTATTAGTTATTGAAAGTGGAAGATGCATTTACCATACTTCCCATAATGATATAAGTTGGGGAAGAATTCCCAATTAACGGTCGTCCATATTAACGAAATTTCTTTCGTTTGAACCTGTATAGATTTGTCTTGGTCTGCTAATGGGTTGATTTTCTTCAACCATTTCTTTCCATTGTGCGATCCAACCGGGTAATCTTCCTAATGCAAACATAACCGTGAACATTTCAGTTGGAATACCCAAGGCTCTGTAAATAATACCAGAGTAAAAATCAACATTTGGATATAATCCTCTTTCTTTAAAGTAGCTATCGTTTAATGCTACTTCTTCCAATTGCTTTGCAATGTCAAGAACAGGATCAATCACACCTAGTTTATTCAATACATCATCAGCTGCTTTTTTGATGATTTTAGCTCTAGGATCAAAGTTTTTATATACCCTATGGCCAAAGCCCATTAATCGGAATGAATCTTCTTTGTCTTTCGCTTTTATAATCCATTTATCAAGATTTCCACCATCATTTTTTATGTTTTCTAACATTTCTATTACTGCTTGATTAGCTCCTCCGTGGAGTGGTCCCCAAAGTGCAGAAACCCCAGCAGAAACAGAAGTATACAAGTTTGCCTGTGATGACCCAACTACTCTAACAGTGCTAGCAGAACAATTTTGCTCATGATCCGCATGTAATATCAATAATGTGTTTAGAGCGTTAACCACAACTGGATCTGGAACATAGTCGAATGCAGGAAGATCAAACATCATGTTTACAAAATTCTCGCAATAGTCAAATTTATTTTTTGGGTAAACAACAGGTTGTCCAACTGCATTTTTATAAGCCCATGCCGCTAAAGTAGGTACCTTAGCAAGTAATCTGTAAATGGTTAAATTAACGGCTTCTTTTGGTCTATTTGGATCTTGTGATTCTGGATAGAACGTTGAAATGGTGGATAGAGAAGCTGCTAAAATTCCCATAGGATGAGCCTTAATAGGATATGCCTCGAAAAACACCCTCATATCTTCATGTATTAAGGTGTGATGCGTAATATGGTTTTTAAAATTAGCGTATTCTACTTTATTAGGTAATTCTCCATAAATAAGTAAGTAAGCAACTTCTAAAAATTCAGCTTTTTCAGCCAATTGTTCAATAGGATATCCTCTATATCTAAGAATTCCTTTTTCACCATCTAGAAATGTAATTGCACTTGTTGTGGACCCTGTATTCTTAAATCCCTTATCAAGCGTAACATAACCTGTCATAGCTCTTAACTTTGAGATGTCAATTGCTTTTTCATTTTCAGTACCCGTAATTACAGGTAGTTCATACGTTTTACCTTCTATAAGTAATTTGGCTGTTTCGCTCATTTTATTTTGTGAAATAAAGGTTTTAAAAAATTATTGTTGCTAATGTACGAAAAATTAAAAATATTGTATAAGTTATCGAAGTATTTTTCTCACAAATGCAACAGTAAAGTAAGACATAAGAAAAACTCCGATAAAGCCTTCAATTGGTGCTATGATTTTAAAATATCCCATCGGAGAACAATCACCATATCCTACAGTGAAAAAGGTAATGGCGCTAAAATAGAGATTAGTCCATATTTTTTCACCCAAATTAGTGAAGCTTTCTAAGCAAGTTAAGTAGTTTTCAGCAGAGTAGAAGAGACTATAAATTCCAGAAAATATAAAGTTAACAATTATGATACTAAATAAAACTCTGAAGGGATTTGTAGCATAAAGTCCTATCCAATCAAATACTACGCGTTGGAATAAGAAATTAGGTATAAAAAGTAAGGTTTGCAGGCTTCCCTTTGATTTAGCTTGTTCAAATTGATCTTTTAATTCATATCTTTTAAAGTAAACGTAAGCTTTGTCCTCATCTATATATCTTCCCGTATCTCTAAATTCTTCTTTTAATAATCTGAATTGCTCTGCTTTCTCATGAAAGTTGGTGCTTTTTTGAGATTCAATCAAGTCTAGAACACGATTGTCATCCCAAGAAATAAATATATCACCCATGTTTCTAACACCAGTTAAGTTTAGTTCATGAATTACCATCTTAGTTAAGCCAGGATTCAAATCGATTATATTTTGAACAATGGATTGAGATAGATCAATAATGTGACATAGATCTATCCTTAAATCAATATAACAATTCAGCAAGCAATGGTTAAGTGAAATTTGATTAGCAGATAATTTATAAAAGTCTAACCTAGCGTTATTGAAAGTAGCTTCTTCAAAATCTAAATCGCAGTTAGTCAGCAGGGCCTCTCTAAAACTTACTTTACTTGAACCAAATTCAGCTCTTCTAAAAACCAATTTATTTCCTTCGGCTACATTAATTTCCTCAAAATTTATTTCACCATCACCAAATTTAACCCTTCTAAAATCAACTTTACCATTGCCAAAATCTACCTTTGAAAAATTTATTTCATCACCATTGAAAATGGACTTGTCAAAAATTACACTTCCTTTACTAAAGGTTGCAAAAGCAAAAGATACATCGCCATTTCCAAAATGTACGTTTTTGAAAGTGACATTGCCATCACCAAAATACGTATTAATAAAGCTGAGATTTCCGTTTTCGAACGTAGCGTTATCAAAGTTTACTTTGCCAGAGTTGAATTTGGCATATTGAAATATATTATTTCCTTCACTGTAACTGGTTCCTTTAAATGAAACAGGGAAATTTCCAAATTCAGCTTTTAAAAAACTGAGGTTTCCAGAACCAAAGTGTGTGTTTGTAAAATCTGCTTTTGATCCAGTAAAATTGGCTAATGAAAAATCAACTACTTTCTCAGATTCGAATAAGGCATCATTTGCACAAAAGTCAATTAATTCAATTTTTTCATTTTGATTTAGGTTGAACTCAGATCGGTATTCTGAAAGGGAAAATCCTCTTACCAAGCAATTGGAAACATCAATGGGGGTTTTGTCTTTTATTTTTTGATAAAGAGATTTACCATCAACAACACCATAAATTTTTCTTTCTATTAGGTTATTGTTAATGTCATAGAACGAAATTTTAGCTGTTTGTTTATGTTCTATACCATTTTGAGTTGTTAAAGATTCATCCAGAATGTCAACCTGATAATTTTGTATGTAGCGGTAAACCTTCACTGTTTAAGTTATAACACAAAAATAAGAGAATACAGATAAAAATATGTTTTATGGTTTAGCTAAAAAATGGTTTGCACTTGATATCCATTTTTCTGGGCCCCCGGCAACATAACCTAAAGTGCCCATTTTTAGAAAATTAACTTTGTTGTTTTCCATGATTTGAGGTTCAACAATCCAAACAGTAGGGTAACCTCTAACTGCAAAAACATTTGCGAGTTCTCTATTTTGTTTCATAATGTTTTCTGGAAGTTTCTTTCTCCTAGGGAAATCAAGTTCTACTAAAACCACATTTTCATCTGACCAAGTCTTAAAATCAGGTAAGTTAAATACTTCTCTTTTGAGTCGCATACACCAACCACACCAATCACTCCCAGTAAAAAACAACATAATCGGTTTCTTTTTTGCAACAGCCACTGGTATAGCTTTTGAAACATCATCATACCAGGTTAATTGACTTTCTTGACCCACTATATGAATGGATGAAAATAGGAGAATAAGTATGGAAAGCTTTTTTATCATTTTATTTTTTATTTTTTAGATTTAACTCATTCCACTGTTTGTAGAGTAAGTTGTGATAATATTTGTGCTGATCAGAACCAAAGAAAAATAAAATTCCAATAAGTTCTTCGTGTTGTTTAAATCCGTTGTAAATAGCCAATCGAATTAAATTTTCGTCTAATAATGCATAACTGGGATAACTTAATTTCCCATCTAAAATGGAATGGGCAAACCAATGCGGTTTACCTCTCGAATTTACTGCTCTTTTCTCAAATAAAGGATCAGAATTTACAAATTGAACTCCATTAAAGTTTACGGTGTCTCTAGTTTCAGCATCGAATTTAACTGCATAATAATTTTGATTCATATAATCTACTATTGCTTTATGCTTAAAAGTAGTAGCGTCCATTCTTTTACACCATCCACACCATCCAGTAAATAGATCAATAAATACTTTTTTTGGAACAGAATCCAATTGTCTTTTGGCCATCATTTGATCCCACGTCATCCAATTAATTTGATCCTGTGAATACGTTAATAATGGAAGAATTAATATGATTATAAAAAGGCACCTCATTCCTTATCTTCCATTAAAGTTTCCATCAAGAAATTTGTCATTTTAGTATATAAATGCAGTCTAGTAATACCTCCATATATACCATGATTCTTGTCAGGATAAGCAAAAAAATCAAATTGTTTGTTTTTATTAACTAATGCGGCAACCATCTCAGTAGCATTTTGAAAGTGAACATTGTCATCAGCTGTTCCGTGAATCAATAAGTAGTTCCCTTTTAATTTTTCAACATGATTAATAGGGGAGTTGATATCATAGTTCTCTCCATTATCTTGAGGTTTTTGCATAAATCTTTCAGTATAAATATTATCATAATATCTCCAGTTTGTGACAGGTGCTACTGCAATAGCAGATTTAAACACCTCTGCTCCTTTAGTAATGCACAGAGATGACATATATCCTCCATAGCTCCACCCAAAAATCCCAATATTATCTTCATCTATGTAAGATTTTTTACCTAGAAACTTGGCAGCAGCAATTTGGTCCTCTGTTTCATATTTGCCTAGCTGTTTGTATGTTGCATGTTTAAAGTTTTTTCCTCTGAAACCAGTTCCTCTTGCATCAACGGAAACCACTATAAACCCATTTTGAGCTAGATATTGAAACCAAAAATAATTGTTCCAAGACCATGCGTCATTTACGGTATTTATACCAGGCCCACCATACACAAACATGAGTAGTGGATGCTTTTTAAGGGTGTCTAACATTTTAGGTTTGATCATCCAACAATTTAATGGTGTTCCATTTTCATTAGGAATGGTAAAAAATTCTTTATTAGATAGATTAAATTCCTTTAATTTTTCTTTTAATACATTGTTGTTTTCTAATGTTTTTATCTTTTTTCCTGATTGATTATGAAGGGTGATCTCAAAAGGAAGGTCTGCACTAGAGTGAGTGTTAATAAAATAATTGAACGATTTGCTGAAATTAGCCTCATTTGTTCCTGACTTTTCAGTAAGTAGTTCTAGCTTTTTGTTTTTTATGTTTAATGCATAAACTTCTCTTTTAGTAGGATGAGATTTAGCTGCTTGAAAGAATATCTTTTTTGATTGTGGTTGGTAGCCATAAACCATAGTTACATCCCATTCTCCGTCTGTAAGTTGTTCTTCGGAACCATTTGCGTAGTTTACTAAGTAAATGTGATTATATCCATCTTTTTCACTAGTCCAAATGAACTCATTAGGACTTATAAAAGAAGTGTTGTCATGTATGTCAATGTATGTATCGCTCTCTTCTGTGTAAATAGATTTTGATTTAATTCCAATATTATTTGGCGTATCCATCGAAAAAATACCAGAAAGTAATTCTAATTTATTTTGTAATCTATTCATTTTAAACACAATCAATTCATCTTTTTTCTTCGACCACATAATTCTAGGAATATAGATATCCGGATTATTTCCTATATCATAGATGAAATATCTATCGTACTGCGTGTCAAAAACTCGAATTGATATTAAGGAATTATCTTCTCCTGCTTTGGGATATTTAAATTTATAATGAGACGGATATAAGGATCCGTACATTTTCATTTGAAATTCCTTGACATTGGTTTCATCAAAAACATAATATGCTAGTTTTCTACTATCAGGTGACCACTCAAAGCCTTTATGAATACTAAACTCTTCTTCATAGACCCAATCTGTAGCCCCGTTTATTATCTTATTCATTTCGCCATCTTGGGTGATTGATTTTTCTTTAAAATCTGAGAGATTAATGTAGTATAGGTTATTATTTCTTACATAAGCAATTTTACTGTTATCAGGAGAAAATTGAGCCAGCCTCTGCTTTCCAAGAGTGGTGTCACTGAGTGATCTCAGTTCTTTAGTTCCAACATTATAGACATAGTAAAAAGATTTGGAAGATCTTCTATAAATAGATTCTTGCTCTGATGCCAATAAAATCCAATTCTCATCTGAACTTAGTTGATAATCATCAAAACTAAAACCTTCTTTGATTGAGGTACTAAATAAAGAGGTAACTTTTTTATTAGAAGAATAGGTGTATTTAATGATTTCTATAGCATCATCAACATTTTTTTGGGACGTATAATGTAATCCATCCGCTGTTGAGTTGATACCCCTTATCATTTTAGGATAAAAAGTACCACTGGCCCAAATTAGTTCATTGGTTAATTGTGAATTACCAAATAAAGAACAGCAAATAAAAAATAGAATAACGATTCTTTTCATGACTTAATATTATTCAAATACCGTACCAATGTTTTTAAGATTTATATTGATCTAAAAAATCCAAAACAGAAGTAATATGCCTTTTCATATTTAATGCGGATCGAAAGATAAATAAAATTTCATGCTTTTCATTTAGTAAAAAGGTAACTCTTCCAGGTGCTAGGCCGAAGAAATCCATAGGAAGTTCTAGCTCTTTTCTTAATTTACTTTTATGATCTGTAAGTAAAATAAAAGGAAGATGATATTTCTCTATAAATTTTTCGTGAGCTTTTTTACCATCAGCACTAATGCCTATAATTTCACATTTATATTTTTCATAAATACTATGGTAGTCTCTGAAATAACACGCTTGTTTTGTACATCCAGGAGTTTCATCTTTTGGATAAAAATACAATACACGGAATTTAGAATCAGTTTGATCTTGTAATCTGTAGGGATGACCAAGGTGATCTAATAATTCAAAATTTGGAAAAAGATCTCCTTCTTTTAATTTCAATTTTTTAAAAACTTAAAAATAAGTAGAGGTAACTTGTTTAGCATTGATGATGAGGCAAGGAATATAATCTTCATTGAATAACAAACTTTGCGAAAATTTATCATTTGATGCTAAAAGGCGATCCGAGTCATAAGAATAGGCGTACATGTCCATGTTATTTTCTTTTCCATATGTTAATACAGTTTGATTCCAATTATTTGGAGTTTCTAATAATTCCAATTTGTAATCAACATTTATTTTACTCAGGTGCTTACCAATAATTATAAGGTTATTTTTTATTCTTTTAGCTTTACTAATGTCAAAACTTTTTTCAGCAATGATATGGATTTTAGCATGGTATGTTTTAGCTAAGTAACCTGCTAAATTTATAATCTGCATGCTTTCTACAGAAGATTCAATGGCTATACAAATACGATCGACATTCTTAATCTCACTCTCTTTTTGTACAACCATAAACGGAACAGAAGTGCTTATGATCACTTTCATGGCAAAGCTTCCAAAAATCTTTTGCATCCCTTTTGCACCATGTGTTCCCATAATTATAGCAGTAGCATTTTTTTCTTCTGCAAATTCACCAATAATGTTAAATATACTTCCTGTTAAAATCACTTTCTCTAAGTTTCTGTAATTAGAGGATGAAATAACATCTTCTAGTTTAGCATTTGCATTTTCAACTTCATTTTCTTTATTCACTACATGCAAAACATATACTTTACTACTTGCAGGTTTAGCAATTTCAATCGCTTGTAATAAAGCATTTTGAGCTGCTTCTGTGAAATCATGTGGTACTACAAAACGTTTTTCATTATCCATAATTATAGTTTTAAAATTGTGGGCAATTTATCACCCTAAATTTCGTCTCTGGTTGAATATTTGATGGAATATCCAATGTTAACGAAATTTCATGCGCCCCAATACTAGAATTGATTAAGTTCGAGAGGTTAATATCATATGAATAACCAATTTTTAAATTATTTTTTTCAATTCCCAGTACGACAACAATTGCATCTTGAGGTGCTAAGCCTTCGTTATTCGCATCTTGAAATCTAGTGTGACGATACCAGAACCCTAAATCAAAGATACCATCAACAAAATATGTTCCAAAATTAAGTCTTCTAAAATTACCTTGAAAATCAAAAACAAATTCAGGTGTAACAAATAATTCTTGATGAAATAAACCATTTTTAAGAATTTTTATTTTATGTCCTCCGTGAAAAGATGAACGAATTGGTAAGCGATCTGAATTAGTAGGATTTATATTGTAAAGAAAAGATTCGTTTGGACTGTTTAAATGGTTAAATGATGCACCCAAAAAGGTATTCCTTCCAAATAAAATTAAACCATTAGAGAAGTCTACATAGTTTGCATTATTTCCTTGAGGTTGATTGGTAGAATTGATAATTCCTCTAGATGGATCAATTTGATCACCCCAAACAGCTTTATTCCAGTTTAATGATTTTTGAACAAAAGAAGCTTTAAAACCAAAATTAAGGGTCCAATTCCTATTAAGAAGCAGTTGATAGGCATAGCATCCTGAAAATTGCAATGTATTTAGTAATCCATTACCAGATCTATCATGCATAACTTGAAATCCTACACCGCCATGAAGGTCTGTTGAAAATTGATCATATTCTAAATTATATGTTATAAATGCATTGTTTATTCCAGGCCATTGATTTCTGTATGTTGAGTGTACTCTGGGGCTAAGATCTCTTCCTGTAAGAGCTGGATTTAAATATAGTGCATTAGAGAAAAATTGGGTAAATAATGGGTCTTGTGAAAATCCTTTTGTGAAGCAGCAAGTAGTGACTATTAAAAATATGTAAAAAATCCTTTTCACCTTATTAAAGATACTGTACCGCTTTTAATTATTCTTAATTCTGTACCAAAATCTTTAGATTTAATCTTGTATACATAGGTTCCTGCTGGAACTTTTTTATTTTTAAATGTACCATCCCATTTTTCATTAATATCGTTAGCGATAAAAACCATTTGTCCCCAACGGTTATAAATTTCAATAACATAATCTGTAAGTCCTTGTCCTGCTACGTTGAAAAAATCATTTATTCCATCTCCATCAGGAGAAAATGCATTTGGAGCATATAAAGCATAAGGTTTTTCAACAGAGATGGTATTGGAGATGCTCTCTAGAGAATCATTACTTATAGCTACTATTCTGTATGAGTCTACATTGGGATTATATACTGGAATATTAGAAGTTTGACCAATACTAGAATTAGACAAAATAACGTAGAGGAAAAAAAGGATGATATGTATTGAGTTGATTTTTTTCAAACTATAAATTATTGATCGATTAATATTTCACTTGTAGAAGCATCCGTAACATTAATTGTTTCCCAAATATTATTTTCATTTAATCGTTGGACTTTATATTCTTTTACACCATTTATCCATTGATTGTATGGATTCCATTTTAATTCAGTTTCAAAATCATTAGGCCGTTGGTATAATAATAATATTGAACTTCCATAATTTGAGTTATTTGAATTCACATCACATCTATTTTTTGATACGATATAATATTCGTATTTACTATTAAATACATCAACGTCATCGTCAATATAGAAGTTTTCCGTACTATCAATTGAAGCAATTAATTGAAATGGTTCACCATTTTCAGAACGATATAAAAGGTATTCTAAAAGTGGATTTAAATACACTGATGAGTCGCTCCATTCTGTGTAAACTAGGCTATTTTCAATTACCGTTGATCTCTTAATTTTACTTGGGGGTAGAGCAGTAGTGTCATAAATTGGAATAGAATCAAGAATAACAGTATCAGTTATACATCCAAATTGGTTTGATGCTATAGTTGAAATAGTATAAAATCCAGTGTCTAATAGAAAAAAGGGTTCATTGAAATTGGGATAATACAAACTATCATTTACATACCAAGCATAGTCTTCATTACTTAAGTTAACGGATTGATTATCTATATTTATTTGATAGCTAATGCAAGGTAGAGTTTGTGAAACGGATATACTTATATCAGGCTCAGGAAGAATAGTAATTAGTGTTGTGTCACTATCTGGACAATTTCCAGAAATAGTGTAATATATTTCATATATACCATCATTTAAGTTTGAAGTACTATACCATCCGTTTTGTGTATATGTATTTTGTAAACCACCCCAATTGCCAATATTTGTCGTTGCTGTAAATTGAACTGAATCTGTACCCTCACAGAAATCAGTTAGTTGGTTTATGGAAGCTTCAATAAATTCATGAATTTCTAAATTTAAAGTATCTGTATCTGGGCATTGACCAGAGATGGAATATATGAAATTGTAATTCCCACTTCCAAGATTGGAAACATCAATTAAACCAGAAATAGGATCTATTTGATTTCCTGTCCAATTACCACCCGTCTCTACAGTAATTAGTGTTAATGTATCAACATTGTCACAAATAACTCCAGGATGTGTGATAGTGGCATCGCTTTGGTGATATATCTCTATGCTGTAATTAGATGTATCACTACAATTTTGATTGGATAGAATGTAATTATAGATGTAAATTCCTGTATCTAATGTTGCAGTAATTGATCCAGTCAAAGAATCTACATGAGTGCCAAGCCAATATCCACCTGAATTTTGGACAGAAGGGCTTGCAATGGTAGCTCCGTAGCAATAAAATCCATCACTATTTAATATAGTTGGATCTGGAGGAGTATCAATAACTACAAATATACTATCAATGCTATAACAAATGCTATCATGCGTTACTTGAATCAATGTAGAATCTAACATTACTAATGTTGGATTGAACAATCCATTTATTGAATCTATTATTCCAATTCCTGACCAATTTAATGTTCCTAAAATATTACTATTTAAACTTGTATATTGTTTGTTTCCTTCATTTGTACATAGAGTGCCCTGATCTATTATAGAGACATCTGGTATTTGATGACCAATTACAGTAATTTCAATAGAATCTTTACAGCCGCCATTTGTGTTTTCTGCAATATATTTTATATTGTTTGAACCAGTTAAATTTATGTTTATTGAGGGTTCCAACAAATTATAATTTTGTCCACTATATGTCCATAGGTGATTATTAGCATTTATAGTATTGTTAGTGGGTACAATGTCATCATTTAAACAAACATTAGAGTCTAATATTTGTATGTCAATTGTTGGAGTTGGGTACACGTATATTGTATCAGAATTGGTTAAAAATGATTGACAACCTGCAGCATCTTCTCCTACTAATGTGACAACATAATTTCCAACACTATTGTATGTATGTGTAGCAGATGATGATTGAATAATAGTGCCTTCACCAAAATCAAAACTATAATTAACCGTATAAAGTGAATGATCTGTTACTTGAACCAATAGACTATCACAACCAATTAACTGATTTATAGAAAAACTAAGTTGTGGTCCAGGAACATAAAGAGAATCAGGATAATTTAATGTGTCAGCACATCCAATGCTATTTGAAGCGATTAAAGTAACAAAATAGGTGCCTGGGTCAGAATAAATGTGTGCTGGTTCATATACTATAGATGAAGTGTTATCACCAAAATCCCATAAATAACTATCAGCATTAGTAGAATTGTTGTCAAATGTAGTAACTATAGGGGGACAACTAGTTGGTGGGTTGTAGGTGAAATCTGCTGTAACCGACTGAATTTCAATGTAATTAGATTTTATCACAGTATCGTTGCATCCCTGTCCGTCAGATACGATAAGGCTGACTTCATAAACTCCTGGATTTGTGTACGTATGATTTACAATAGAATCCGTAGAAGATGTACCATCACCCAAATCCCAAAGCCAATTGTTAACCACATTATCTAGACCAGTAAAAGTAATGGTTGAATGAACACAACTTAGGGTGTCGCTAGCGACAAACTCTGCATTTAACAGGCTGACTATAGAAGATTTTAAAGAGTCCATGCATCCATTAATATCCGTTATGATCAAATTAATGCTATCAGAAGGGAATTGTAAAAATTGATGCGAAGGATTTGGTGAAAAAGAAGTATTTCCGTCTCCAAATGACCAACTCCACGATACTGGGTTAGTGGATGTGTCTTGAAAATTCACATCAATTGGTAAACATCCATTTAGTTGATTGAAAGTAAAACCTGCATTTGCTTTGTTTACCACAATAGTATCAGTAATTATCTGATTAGTACATCCTCTATCTGTAATGGAAAGGGAAATTTGTCTTTCACCAGGATTATCAAATTGTATCCATACGCTATCTCCCGAATTGAGCAGTGTTGCTCCAGTCCAACTGTAATTACTGTAGGAATTGTCAAATGCTCTAAAAAGTAAGCTATCCATATGGCAAATGGGAGCCGAGTTTAATGGGCTAAATGATGCATTGGGTTGATAAACTTCTACAGTATCCAATGCTATTTGCCTCACACATCCGTTATCATTCAGATTTAATGTGATTTCAAATAATCCATTTTGATTATATGTGTGTGTAAATGCGGTATCATTATTAACAATTGTCCCATCTCCTAAATCCCATGTATGTATGGGATCTCCAATTACGCTGCATTCAATATTTACACTGTTTACTCTACATACAAACGTATCCTGTTCAATTAAGGCTAAAGGCTGATATAAATATAGATTTCGTTGAGTTTCAGCTACACAGCCATATTGATCCGTAATTTTTAACCTTAAAGGTTTAACAGAATCATCTAATGCTAGTGTTATGACATCTGAAGATTGAGTGGAAATTAAAGTTGAATCTAACATCCACTCCCAATTAACAGATTGAGGATCTGTATTACTAAATTGAAATTCTTTTTGATTACATTGATTAATTTCAATCAAGTTGATGTTGGCTTCAAATATATATTGATCAATAAATGCATTGATAACCAATGAATCTACATCTCCATTTAAATAAGTGGCATAATGTGTTAGATTAAAAGTTCCAGCTGACGCATAAAAGTGAAATGGATTTTCATCCGTTGATGAGTTTCCATCCCCAAAATCCCAAAAAAAGCTTACTGCATTAGAAAAGGGAGAATTCAAGTTAATCGATGTGGGTCCACAATTTTGACTCACAGGATTACCTGTGTTAGGGTCAGTTAAAGGTGCTCCTCCATTTAAAAGAGAAGTATCTGGTTCTGGAATTACAATTTCAATCATGTTGGTGTCAACTGGCATTTGATTTGTGTCACACTGAAATATAACGGGAATAGATTGACTAATTACACACCCAATATCGGATTCTGCTTGGTAATTTATCATGTAGGATTGTGAAGTGTTGTATGTATGGGAGATATCGGCTGTCGTTATATTAGCTCCATCACCCATGATCCATAGGTGATTAACCACACCAACAGAATTGTTGGTGACAATCACACTACCTACATCACAAGCATTATTAATATTAATGTTTAGATCTATATCTACATCATCTACAGTAATATATGCGTAGTTAACTAAATTATACATACATCCATTAGGTGCGTTCGTATTTAGTTTTACTACATAGGTCCCAGGTTGATTGTAGGTATGAGAAGGAGTAGGTCCACTACCAAAAGTTCCATCTCCAAAATCCCAGTTCCAATAAGACATGCCTATGTTGCTTGCATTGGGATTAAAATCATATGGTGAACAGGTAAGAATGGTGTCTGATTCTGGTAGGGTAACATCTTCACCAAGCGTATTAATGTAAAATTCCTTTGTAACCGTATCCACACAACTATTACTATCTTGAGCTGCCATTCTTACCGTAAATGATCCAATCGAATCATAAATGTGAATTGGATTAGGGTCATTAGAAAATATACTATCCCCAAAATCCCAGTAGAATTGTATGGATGTTGGGGCACTGTTGCTAAAAGTAACTTCCATTGGAGCACAACCGTTAGTTTCTGAAGCATAAAAATCGATATTGCTCATTCCAGCTTGAACCGTATCCAAATTAAACAGCGTCTCACAGCCATTATTATCGGTTATAGCAAGAGTTGGAAAATAGGTTCCGTTATTCACATAGGTATATAAAGAATTTAAGTTGGAAGAATTAGCCATGTTATCACCATAGTCTAAATAAACTGTATTAGAAACAGAAGTAGTAATGTTAAACTGAACTTGTAGGGGAGGGCAGCCCAAATAATTGGATACAGTTGCAGATCCTGTAGGAGGACTATTTATGACAATATTATTTAATGTGTTTACTTGTTGAATACATCCATTAATATCAGTAATTGATGCTCCAACAGGGTAATTTCCTGATGATAGATAATGGTGAGAACTAATTGGAAATGATGTGCCATTATTTCCATCACCGAAATTCCAAAGTACTTGTTGAATACCTACATTGGGTTGAATGTCGAAATTAACTTGTAGCGGTGGGCATCCAACATTTGTGTCTTCACTGATTACATAATTTTGAACACTTACAATTTGTATGGTGTCATATGAAATTGAATCAATGCAACCATCAGTAGTTGTAGCAATTAATTTTTGTGGAAATATTCCAGTACTATTGAACTGGTATGAAAAGTTTCCTTGAACAGTATTAGAAAAATTACCATCTCCTGTATTCCAATTCCAATTTGCTAATGTAGTATTGCTACTTGTAGCTGAAAAGTTAATTACAGCATTGCTATCGCATAACAGATTGGTATCCGTTGTAGCCGATAATACAGGATTGGGAAATACATCAATTGGTCCTAGTGTGGTATCATGGTTACACCCTGATGAATTTGTTGCAACTAGAGTTACGTTAAATAAACCTGTTAAATTATATTGATGTGATGGATTAATATCTGTTGAAGTATTACCATCATTAAAATCCCATGTGTAACTAATAGCTCCTGTGCTAGCGTTGTTAAAATCAAATGAATTGTCACTTAAGCAATTAGAAGTAGAGGTAATAGAAAATGATGCAGTTGGTAGGTCTAATACTTGGATGTAGTTAACAGATATTATTGAGTCAATATCTGTTGTATTTTGTGCAATGAGTTTAACGGTGTAAAAACCAGGACATGTATAAGTTGTTGAAGGATTAGTCAGCGTTGATTGAGTTCCATTACCAAAATCCCATGAATAACTTGTCGCATTTTGTGAAGTATTTATAAAATTAACAGCAAGGGGAGAGCATCCGCTCTGAATATTAGAATTAAATGATGGTATTAATTGAGACGATAATTGGTTTACGGTAAGAAAAAAAAATATAAATAACGTCCAAAATTTAGGCATGGATCAAAAATACAACAACTATATCAATTAATATATGCCAAAACTTTTCAATTTTTTATTAATTACTCGGCTGTATTGTTGATTTCTATCAAACCAAATTCCTTTTCGACTATCGTATGTCAAATAAGCAACTGGTAAATCAAGAATATCCTTATCCTCTTCCTTAATATTCCATAATTCTTTTTCAACTAGATTAATTGTCAAATCAAAGGTGGGGATTTTATTTATTGACTTAGGGACGTTTGTATTAAATGCAATTCTTTTTGTGTAATGTTCTTCATCAACACATTCAA
Source organism: Crocinitomicaceae bacterium (assembly GCA_038134525.1). Lineage (GTDB taxonomy): Bacteria > Bacteroidota > Bacteroidia > Flavobacteriales_D > Parvicellaceae. The sequence continues at coordinate 61,243 of JAYPVI010000012.1, read as the reverse complement.
ATTCAATTAGAATTTTATGATTTAGTTCTAGACTAAGATTATATTTTCCATTTTTAGCAAATATAGTGTCGACTATTCCGTCATGATGAACAATTCGAATACTTACGTTTCTCACCTTTCCCATAGAATGAAGAACTTTACCTTTAACATGTAATCTTTTATCTAAATCATCTTGTGAGTAATTTGGATTGATAAGCATTAACGCACATAAAATGGATAAAAAGGTTCGAAAAATCATTGATGTTAACTTTTAAATTGATTATGGTATAAATCTAAATAATTTTTTAAAACCATATTTACTAGCCATTGTTTTTGAATTTAATATTTTTGAAGTTCAATGAATAGAAAAAAAGCTCCATTATTAATTTCATTATTACCAGTTCTAGTTTTAATTATTTTATTGAGTATAAATGTTTGGTTATTTGGTGATAATACTACTTCTGGATCCAATCAATTGAGTCTTTTGATAGCTGGAGCAGTAGCAGCTGTATTAGGAGGTATATATGGAGTTTCATGGAAAACCATGTTAGATGGTGCTGTGAAGAGTATTTCATCAGCAATGAATGCATTAATTATACTACTATTAATTGGTTCATTGGCTGGCACATGGATGATAAGTGGAATTGTTCCTTCTATGATATTTTATGGTCTAGAAATTTTAAATCCTACTATTTTTCTATTTGCGACCTGTGTTGTTTGTGCCGTTGTTTCCTTAGCAACTGGAAGTAGTTGGTCAACAATTGCCACAATTGGAATTGCTATGCTTGGTATTGGTGGAGCTTTAGGTTTAAATGAAGGTTTAATTGGTGGTGCAATTATTTCTGGAGCTTATTTTGGAGATAAAATGTCGCCCCTTTCAGATACAACAAATTTAGCACCTGCAATGGCTGGAACTGATCTTATAACTCATATAAAGTATATGATGTATACCACTATTCCCTCCATCATTTTAACTCTCATTATATTTTTAGTTATTGGTTTAAACATCAATGATAATAGTGTAGGTTTTGATCAGGTTTCTATTATGCAAGATGCACTTTCATCAACATATAATATAAGTTTATGGTCACTGTTAATACCTGTTTTAGTTATTTTTTTAATTATAAAAAAAGTTCCTGCTATTCCAGCTTTATTTATAGGTGCTTTTGCAGGTGGCATCTATGCTGTTTTTTTTCAATCTGATTTAATTTTTCTTTTGAATGAATATGAATTAGGAAATACCTTTACTTACATAAAGAGTGCTTATGTTTCAGTAATGAATGCAATGACTGTTCATGTTGAAATAAGCACAGGTAATGTAGCTGTAGATAATTTAGTATCAACTGGGGGTATGGCTGGTATGTTAAATACCATTTGGCTTATCGTGTGTGCAATGAGTTTTGGTGGGGTGATGGAAGTGACCGGATTCTTAAGTTCGATTACATCATCTTTATTGAAATTTGTAAAATCTCGGAAATCCTTAGTCTTAACAACTTCAGGAACTTGTGTGTTTTTAAATGTAACAGCATCAGATCAATATTTAGCTATTGTTGTTCCAGGAAGAATGTTTGCAGATTCATATCAAAAGTACGGATTGCATGCTAAAAATTTAAGTAGAACATTGGAGGACACTGCTACGGTAACTTCACCATTAGTTCCTTGGAATACATGTGGAGCAACTCATGCAGGAGTTTTGGGTATTTCAACATTAGTGTATTTACCATATTGCTTTTTCAATCTAATAAGTCCATTAATGACTCTACTGTTTGCTTATTTAAGCATAAGGATAGCTCAATCAAATCCTGTTCATAAAGTGGGTGATTAACTGATGAAAATGATGAACACCCTTTTCCATTTTAGGAGAAAATCTTCCATGCTTGTAGAATCTTGATTCTACACCTTTTTGAACTTTTTCTACAATATCTTCATCTTCTCTTTCCACTTTATCTAAAATCGAACCTGCTCCATGTTCTAATTTAGAATCATCCCAAATATAGGTTCTGAATTCAACTTTTGTTAATTTAGGATTAATAGGTTTAACAATGTTGAGTGACAACCCCCAAGGATAGAAGTTAAACATCATATTGGGAAAAACCCAAAAATAATAGGCTGCTATTTCTTTTCCATAATCAATTGAATTATTGGGTAGGTCAAATGAGTGTTCACCTCCACTTGCAATTCCAATTTGAAGATTACAATATTCGAAAAGTTCACTGTTATATTTTGAATAGTCTAAGGTTTTGGCAAGATCTTTATGAATAAAGGGGATATGAAAACCTTCTAAATAATTATCACAATACAATGCCCAATTTGCTTTTACTAAATAGTCTCTAGATGAATTTGAATCAAAAATAAAGTCTTGTATGGGCATCCAACCAATACGCTCATTAATAGGTTGAAAAATATCTTTAAAATCTATTTTCTTATCTAAAGTTCCAAAAATAAATTGATTCCACTTTGTAGATTGAATTGCAGTTAAATTATCTGATTCAGAAGGGAAATTTTTCATATTATCTGACTCAGGCATTGATATGAATTTTCCTTTACAATCAAATCGCCTACCATGATATTTACAAGTTATTTGTTTGTTTAGTTGGCAACTATTTTCAATTAATAGGTTGCCTCTGTGTGTACAGACATTGGATAAGCAATCTATGTGATTATCGTTATTTATAAGAACTAATGGTTCATCAATAAACCCATCTATAAAATGGACAGGCACAGCGCTATTATTAAGTTTAAGTTTCTTATCATCTGATAAGATTTGCCATGATCTTGCAAAAATTTTTTCTTTAGAAAGGTTAAAGGCATCAGTTGAAGTATAAAAATCAGCATTAATTGACTTTGCACTTTCTATATTTTCATCCATCTTTTCCATATAACTATATAAGTTTAGTTATTTAATGATGATATTATTTTCTTAGTTTGAAGCGTGGATTATACTTTAAAGTAATTTTTTGTTAAAAAAAGTTTAAATAAATATAATTTAGGATATTAAAAAAACCTAATGTTTTTATTTAATTTAGAAGCATGAAAAAATTATATTTCTCTATAAGCATGTTTTTGTGTTGGAACATAATTACTGCCCAATATTTATCAAAAGATTTCAATGATCTAAGTATAACTTCAGGGGGTTGGACTACTCAAATTATCATAGACACCACCAATTGGTTCGTTGATTCTTTTGGAGGTGATGATTTTGCAAAATGTACTAATTTCAACAATGGAAATGTTCCAGCAAATACCTGGCTAATATCGCCTGGAGTTGATCTTTCATCCTCAACTCAACCGATTTTAAATTTCCAAACCATAATGAAATGGCCAGGTGCACCACTTGTACTATATATATCAACCGATTATGATGGTACAAGTAATCCTACACAACAAGGTACTTGGACCGACATTACTGCTCAAGCTTTGTGGGATGTAGATAATACTACTTGGGGCAGTTGGACAAATTCTGGTGATGTTGATTTGTCAGCTCACAAATCATCTTCAACTTACATCGCCTATGAGTATTTTGGTTCTTCTAGTTCAGGAAGTACATGGGAAATTGATAATATAACTATAAATGAGGGTTCTACACCTCCTCCAACAATTGATACGGTTAGTGTTTACGATATTCAATATACTACTGATCCAAACGGAAATTCTAATTATGTTTCTCAACAAATCATAACAGGTGGAATTGTTACTGCCGTTAGATCTGATAGTACCTTTTTTATTAGTTCAGGAAGTGGTGCTTGGAGTGGTGTTTATGTGTATACCAAAGATTATTTTGTAAATATTGGAGATTCCGTTATTATTGATGCAGAAGTGGATGAGTATTTTGATTTGACAGAGCTAGTAAATGTAACCACTGTCCAAGTTATTACTACGGGGAACAACTACAACGTAAATAACTGCTCTACAGCAGCTGCAAATTCGGAAGATTTTGAGGGATGTATGGTGCAAGTCACCAATGCAACCTGTGTTAATGATACTGCAGGGTTTGGAGAATGGATTATTAATGATGGGACAGGTGATTTAACTGTAGATGATCTTTTATTTTCGTATACACCTATTATAAATTACTTTTATGATGTAACAGGTCCTATGACCTACAGTTATGGAGCCTACAAACTTCTTCCAAGAGATGCTGCTGATATAAATCAATTTGTTGGTTTAATTGAAAATAAAAATGCTGTTTTGGAAATTTATCCAAATCCTACAAGTGATTTTATACAAATTGTTTCTCCAGAAACTACTAATGCCTCTTTATTTAACATAAAAGGTTCCTTAGTTAAAAGAATTAGTTTAAATAGTGGAGTAAATACTATTCATTTTGATCAACTAAGTTCTGGAAGTTACATGCTCTATTCAGATGGAAACACATATTCTATCATAATTGAATAGATTTATATTACCATTACTATTTATTTTTTTTTTAGTAGTTGTTTTGCCAACCTATGCACAAACTGTAGGTGGGTGCTCCATTGTAGGATACGTAATAGATGTTCAAAGTGGTGAATCTTTAGTTGGAGCTAGCGTGGTAATTGAAGATCAAAGAAAGGGTGTGATTACGAATGTACTAGGAGAGTTTAAAATTGATCATTTACCTACAGGAAAATTATCTCTTTATGTAAGCTACATAGGTTATGAGTCTTTCTCTAAGGATTTTAATCTAACGAATGGACGTAATGATTTAGGTGTTATTAAATTACAGCCCATATCTCTTGGTTTGAATGAAGTAGAAGTAATTGCAGACATTGCTAAAGAAAGAATGACTCCCGTAGCTGCTACAACCATATCTGCTACATATATTGAGCAGAATTTAGGGAATCAAGAATTTCCTGAAATTTTAAGAAATACTCCATCTGTTTATGTGACTAAAGAAGGTGGGGGATTCGGTGACTCCAGAATAAATGTAAGAGGATTTGAGCAAAATAATATAGCAGTAATGATTAACGGTGTCCCAGTGAATGATATGGAAACAGGTTGGGTTTATTGGTCAAACTGGTCAGGATTAGCTGATGTAACAAATAAAATGCAAGTACAAAGAGGATTAGGTGCTTCCAAATTAGCTATTCCAGCTGTTGGTGGAACCATTAATATTTTAACGAATGCAGCTGAATTTAAAAAAGGAGGTAATGTAAGTTCCTCAATAGGAAATGACGGATATACAAAATACAGTACTTCCTTATCATCGGGTTTACTTGATAATGGTTTTGCCGCCACCATGCAATTGACTCACACTAGAGGGAATGGGTACATAGATGGAACTGACTTCAAAGCGTATTCTTACTTTATTTCAGCCAATTATAATATAAGTCAAAAACAACGTATTTCTGCAACCATTACTGGAGCTCCACAGATGCATAATAGAAGATCAATTCATAACAACTTTGATAATGTTTTTTTATCCACTTTTAGGTGTCCTGTTAATGATTCAATAGATGAACTATCAAGAGGGATAAAGTTTAATCCTGGTTGGGGGTATTTAAATGGAAAAGTGTTTTCATGGAGTAAAAACTTTTATCATAAACCCAAGGCTTTTATAAATCACTATTTGAATTTTTCATCATATACAAAACTTAAAACTGCGATTTATGTATCTACTGGGAATGGTGGTGGTACTGCAGCTAGGGGAAGGGGACTCCAAAATTCTAATGTAGATAACTGGTCTGGTTATGATTCATTCCATGGTTTTGGAATTGGAGTTCATGATAGTTCTGGACAAGTCATGTTTGACAGCATTGTTGCTTACAATAATGGTACTTTTGTAGCCGCATTTGGGGGCTATAATAATGAACCAGATACGGTAAGAGATAATTTACAAGGTGGACAAACCGGTGACGGTTGGATAAGAACTGCAAGTGTAAATAAACACATTTGGTACGGAGCTATTTCTACGTTAGAGCATAATATTAGTGAAAATTTAAGTTTTGTTGGTGGTCTAGATCTTAGATATTATGTTGGTGAACATTTTAGAAAAGTGGAAAATCTACTGGGAAATAGCACTTATCTTTCTTCTTTTGACATGAATAATTCATCAAATTATATTGATTATGAATCAGGCTCATCGTTTGGGAGTTTTTCAGAAAATTCCTACTTAAATAATAATAATTTGCTTTACCATAATGATGGTATTGTAAATTGGTTAGGTGGTTTTGGTCAAATTGAGTATTCCCATCAAAAATTTTCCTTTTTCACTTCACTTTCTCTATCTAATCAAGGCTTTAAAAGAGTTGATTATTTTAATTACATGGATGATGATACCCTGCAAACTACCGATTGGCAAAGATTTAATGGAGGAACTTTTAAGACGGGTTTTAATTTTAATGTTAACCAAAACTCGAGGGTTTTTGTAAATACAGGATACTTTTCCAAGCAACCCATTTTTAATAATATATTTCTTAATTATCAAAATGATATAAATACAAATGCAAAAAACCAGTCAGTTAGAGCTTTTGAAATAGGCTATAGTTATTATAATAAATTAATTGATTTTGATATTAACGCCTACTATACAGAATGGAATGATCGACAATACTCAAGAAGTTTTGCACCTCCAATAGGGCACCCTAGATATGATGTGTTTTATCTGTTTTATGGGATATCACAAACACATAAAGGATTAGAGGCAGAAATGAATGTTAATTTATCAAATAAAATTTCAATATCAGGGATGGTTTCATTAGGAGATTGGGTCTACACCAATAATATAAGTTCTAGAAGTACGATTCTCGATGCATTTGGTAATTTCACTGCTGATTCTTCAGATTCAGTTAAAATATTATATGCTAAAGGACTTAAAGTCGGAGATGCTGCACAGAATACGTATAGTTTGACTCTTAAATTAAAACCAATTAAAAATCTTACAATCAATACTACTTATTATGTTGCAGATCAATTATATGCTCCATATAATATTTGGGATCCACAATACTATGATGAAGGAGGACAAGTAACCAAATTACCTATTTATGGCATTGCTAGAATAGGTGTTTATTACAATCGAAAAATTAATGATAAATTTTTGTCCTTAAAATTAAATATAAATAACCTCTTTAATACACTTTATTTAGCTGAACTCAATACGAATACATTAGATGAAAACAATAATCTATACCGTCCAGATCAGCCCGAATTTTATACTAGAAATAAAGGTTATTTTGGTTTTGGACGCACCTGGAATTTCGGATTTAAATTATCTTTTTAAATATAAAGATGGAGTATCAAGTTATTATTTTAATGACATATCAAAATCTATCTTGAATGAATCTTAATAGTATAGATATTATTGAACTGTAATTGGTGTTTTGGTAAGTTATTACAATTTTTGAATGTTAGATTGTTTAGTAATATGTTCTCAAATAAAAAAAAAGCCTCCTTTAAAAGGAGGCTCATATAAACACAATTTAAGTAGTTTATAATTTATCTAACTGTGCTTTTTTCATGCCCGCTTTATAACCATTCTTATATCCTTCTAGTTTTGGATTTTCTTCACATGGTGGTACTCTAGGAATAACAGCTTCATCAGACTTAGCATTCCATTCTTTAATGTAGCCATCTCTCCACCCGTTGCAAAATGAATCATCTGTAGAATTGCTAGTTACTGGTGGTTTTACTGATCCAGTTTTCGCATTTGAAGTTGGACGTTCTTTATCTAATTGACTTTGTGGACTTTGTCCTCTTTCTTTAGAAGGCATTTCTCTTTCTAATTGACTTTGAGGTCTTTGTCCTCTTTCTTT
>JAYPVI010000012.1:0-53431 GCA_038134525.1 Crocinitomicaceae bacterium | reverse complement strand
CTTTAGAAGGCATTTCTCTTTCTAATTGACTTTGAGGTCTTTGTCCTCTTTCTTTTGAAGGAGTTTCTCTCTCTAATTGACTTTGAGGTCTTTGTCCTCTTTCTTTTGAAGGAGTTTCTCTCTCTAATTGACTTTGAGGTCTTTGTCCTCTTTCTTTAGAAGGAGTTTCTCTCTCTAATTGACTTTGAGGTCTCTGACTTCTATCAGGAGCGGCTGAAGAAGGGTCGTTATTTGGTCTTACTTTTTCAACTGGTTTTTCAATTCCTTCTGGTCCTCCAGGTCTTGCAGCTCTGTCTACAGTAGGAGTGTTGGATACTTTTTCGCCTTTGTCAGGTCCCTTTACTTGTCCATACCCCATGAAGCAAGCACTTGTTAAGATAATTGATAAAAATAAATTTTTCATAATGTTTACAGTTTAGATATATTAGCAAAGTAAACACAAAAAAGCGGTTCGAGAGTAATATTAACCCTTATTTATGACGAATGTCACATTTTAAATGACGAATGTAATTATGACACTTATAAATAATAAAGAAAAGATCTTAAGATATTTAAATTTCACTGTTTTTTTACTTATTTGTTCATCTCATTTTTTTTCACAAAAAAGTGAAAACAACAAAGAATATGTTGAGAATAAGACTTACGAACTCACTAACGACTCAATTTACTGGGATAATAATGCCGTTATTTATTTTGGTGCAAATAGAACGGCTTTGTATAATTGGTCAGCAGGGGGGATGAACTATTTAGAATTACATGGATTGGCAGATCTTTGGTTTGATTACAGGCACAATAAATTTCATTGGAATAACTTTATTGGAATGTCCTTCGGTATTATGAAGTCATCTTATGGAAATTTTTCAAATACGCCTTGGTGGAAAAATGATGATAGATTAGAAATGACTTCAAAATTTTCTAGAAGAACTCCGCATTTATGGGATTATTCCATTTTATTCAATTTTAGAACCCAATTCACGTACGGATATTTTACAGAGGAAGATATGTTAAATAAAAACTATATGGACAACTTTTTCGCTCCAGTTTATCCTATTACTGGTTTTGGGTTTGATTACCATGCTAATAATTATTTAACAGCCTATTTTTCTCCTTTAACAATTAAATCTACCATTGTTTTAGATGATTCTTTGTCAAGAGTAGGAGTTTTTGGCCTTAAACCTGGTCAAAAGTTTAGAAATGAAGCAGGAACGTATGTGAATTTTCTATTTAGACATGATAGTTTATTTCACAATAAGAAATTATCGCTAATGACAGATTTATCGTTGTTTAGTAATTATTTGAATAAACCAGGGAATATTGATGTTACTTGGGAACAGCTTATTACGTATAAATTCACAAAATACTTTAGTGTGACATTTTCTGGATATCTCATTTATGACCATGATATTAAAATTCCTAGATATCAATCTGATGGTATAACACCCATATTTTTAACTAGGGCTAATGGTGAAACTGATCCCATAACGGGTGACAATCATTATTTTTTTGATTATAATAATCCAAATGCTAATAATTATGTAGTTAGTTATGTATCCAAAGACAGTAATGGTGATGGTTATTTTTCAGATCCTGGTGAGTATGAAGGTTGGAAAATTATTAAAACTGGTGCAGCAACTCAGTTTATGGAATTTTGGATGATTGGTTTTTCATTTACATTTTAAATAGTAACATCTTTATTTAAAGGCTTATTTCACAAATTTAATGTCTTATAATTAATATTATGTTAACTTATTATTTAAATTGATTAGTCTAATCAATAAGATAGAAATCTCTCATCCTCCTGTCTATAAGATGAACATCTGTGTAATAAAAACGAAGTACGTCTAAAAAATCATAACCAAGATCAATCATTTTCATTGCACCTTCTTGTGATAATCCTACTCCATGACCAAATCCTTTACCTTTGAGTGTTAGTTGATCATTACCATTATCAAAAATACTAAAATAAGTACTTTTTAATTTCCAATCTTTTCTTATCTGTGTTAATGGAATTCTATACATCCAATCAATTAAGTATTTGTGTCTAATTTCTTGTTTAAAATTACATGCGCTATTTACAGCTAAAGCATTATCTATTGGAAATTGAAATTTTGTATGTAAATAATCTAGCCAACTTTTTTTACTTATGGTTTTTTCCCATTCATAATTATAACCATGAACTGAATATGGGTCATAAATACTTCTTAAATATGGTAATGCTTTAAGCCAAACATCTTCTACATTATTAGTTTGACCACCACTATTTGAAAAATAAGCTGCAGTAATGTAATCCATATTCTCATCAACTAATATTAAATTTCTTGTTTCTCTTACAGCATCAATAATCTTTTGGTGCTTGTACATTTTTCCTTTATACACTTGACAATTAACAAGGTCTGTTAAGTTAAATCCTTCATGAATAAACTTATATTGGTTTTTTAGAGCATAAGTCCTACTTATTATAGAGTGAACTTTATAAAAATCTTTCGTTTGATCTACACCTACTTCTGATTCCAACACACCAATAAGATATTGTTCTAGATCCACTTTATTAACTAAAGTTAATTTATCGTTATTCGAAAAAACCATTAGTTCACCGTAATAACTTCTTTGTTTTAGGTATGGCATCATTCCGGTAATAGAAAAGATACTGGTGTCTTTAGATATTTGATTTATGTAAATAGTGTCAAACTCACCAAATCTTGTATCATTTAATTTAAGTTGAACTTTATTGTTGTTAGATTTTAGATAAAGTTTAGAATTAGAACCAAATTCTTCAAAAAAATCATTGTTGGAAGCAGAAAGTATATATTGATGTGTGGAAACTATTTCTACAGCATTTAGACTTACATTTCTGAATAATCCAACTTTTAATTCCAAAGAGTAAGCAAAATAAAAGTTGAATAGAAAAAATATATATAAAAATAATCTAATCACGGATGCAAATTTAAAATCGATAAAAATGAATTTAATGTTAGTTACTTATAGTTTTTAACATTTCTATTGCAGTAAGTTTTGATACGCTTTTTCCTCTGCATAATTGTTTTAAGGTTTTGTAGTCATTTAAAATAGTAGTCCTTGTAGACTGATTATCTAATATGTAACTTAAATTAACTTTTAAGTTATCTGTATTTAAGTCGCTTTGAATCAATTCTTTAACAGATTCTTTATTAAGGATTAAATTTACTAGAGATATGAAATTTACTTTGACTAATCTTTTAGCAATCTGATAGGAAAACCAACTACTTTTATAACATACCACTTGTGGAACATTAAAAAATGCGGTTTCTAATGTAGCGGTCCCAGAAGTGACAAAAGCAACTTTAGAATGATTCAATATGTTATAAGTGTCATTGTAAATGATGCTAATATTACTTTCAGTTGCTATCTTTTTGTAAAGATTCTCTAAGTGATTTATTCCTGCAACAATGATGTTAAATAACCCTTCTCTGCCCTTACATGCACTTAGCATAATAGGTAATTTTTTTTCAATTTCTTGTTTTCTACTTCCTGGTAGAAGTATAATATTTTCTTTTTTGGGATCCAAGTTGTATTTGGTGTAGAATTCATCTTTACTAAGGGCTTTTTCATCAATAAATCTATCAATGTGTTCAACAAGCGGATGACCGTTATAACTCACTTCAATACCATGATGATTAAAATATTTTTTTTCGAATGGAAGAATAACAAATAATTTATCTATGTATTTCTTAATTTTTTTTAATCTGTTCTCTTTCCAAGCCCATACTTGTGGGGCAATAAAATAAAAGATAGGAATGTTTGTTTTTGTTCTAACATATTTGGCGATTCTCATATTAAAACCTGGGAAATCAATTAGAATAAGTGCATCAGGACCATAATCAACAATATCTTTTTTGCAAAAGTTGATATTTTTTATAATGGATTTAAGATTTACAATTACCTCTAAAAATCCCATATAATTATGATCTTTATAATGTTTTACAAGGTCACACCCCTGCCCTTTTATTAAATCACCACCCCAACACTTAAATTTTGCATCTTGATCTATAATCTTAATTTCATTTATTAACTGTGACCCATAAAGATCTCCAGATGCTTCACCGGCAATGAGATAATACTTCATTAATTAATAAATAACATGGAGATGGCTGCCCATAGTAGTGTTAAGCCTACTATGCCTTTAGAAAATTGATCAATCTTGAAAATAAAAAATGAAAAGTAGAAAATCAGCATATTTACTAACAAACAAAACATTAGCGTGTTTTGTCTCATTTCTAAATAAATTTCAGAAACGAGGCTATTGGTATTTACCTCACCAAAAAAATAGAATGTAAACTGTGAAAATGATAATTTATTTCCTATCACTAAATAGGCAATTAAAAAACCTATAACAGGACTAATAAATCCAGCTATTAATCCATATTTAAATTTATTCCATTTTAATGTCCAACTATATCTCATCTAATTTCCATTTATTGATTTCTTTTACTGATTCATAACATGTCATATCAAATTGAGTGGGCACTACTGTGATAAAGTTGTTTTCAAGATAATAAATATCTGAATTATTGTCATTTTCTTTAGATCCAAAAGAGCCTGTTAGCCAATAATATTTATTTCCAAAAGGGTCAGCTCTTTGATCAAATGTATCATCCCAGAATGCTCTTCCTTGTTTACATACTTTAATTCCCTTAATTTCATCTTCGTCTATAGCTGGAATATTTACATTAAGACAAGTGCCTAGTTTAAGGTTATTTTTCATCACTGTATTAAAAATACTTCTAATGAATTTAATCGAAGGGTTAAAATTAGCATCAGGATCATAACTTGTTAGAGAAAATCCAATACTTGGAATACCTTCTAGTGCTCCTTCTACTGCCGCAGACATTGTACCAGAATACAGCACATTAGTACTTACATTTGAACCATGATTAATCCCAGATAATATATAATCTGGTTTTCTTCCTTTTAACAAATATATACCCATTTTTATGCAATCAACAGGCGTTCCTGTACAGCAATAAGCCTTAATATTTTTAAATTGAGTTGTTTCGTAACATCTTATTGGTTCGTTTACCGTAATGGCGTGACCCATTCCAGATTGTGGTTTATCAGGTGCAACAATCAAAATTTCACCAAAATCTTTAACGGCATTAACCAATGATGAAATACCTTTTGCTTTGTATCCATCATCGTTTGTTATTAAAATAAGTGGTTTAGACATTCAACTAAATTAATTATTATTAAAATTTGGCACTAACTTTGTTTGTAACATTTTAAATTATGAAGATGAAAAAAATAATTAACCTATTTACAATCATATCCATTAACTTTTTCTTTATAACTCTACAAGTTTTTGGAAATAAGGTGGTAACAACATCAAATATTAAAAATGTAACGGTATTCAATAAGGGAGTGAACGTTAAACGATTAGGAAAATTAGATCTTAAAAAAGGGGATAATACTATCTATATTCAAGAGCTCTCCCCTTATTTATCTAATGAATCTATACAGTTTGTTATTAAATCGTCAAAAGTCATTATTAATTCTGTTGGAAAAGAAATGAATTACCTAGGTATCAAAAACCATATGACTGATGAAGTGAAACTGTTAAAAGATAGTCTAGAAAGTACGAATGAAAAACTAAGACTTGAACAAGTATCTTTACTTGTTTATAATGAAGAAAAGGATCTATTAAACGAAAATAAGTCTGTATTAAAATTATCTAAAGAATTTGTCATTGATGACTTGATGGATCTTTCTGATTTTTTTAGAGAAAGAATGCTTGATATTGAAGAAAAAATATCAACAACAAATAAAAAAATCATTGACATAAATCAAACTATTGCAAATATTCAATCCCAAATACGGTCCTTAAACGCCAGAGTTAAAAATCAATTTAGTAATGTGGTTGTCCAAATTACTAGTAAAGAAGAATTGAAAGTAGATTACGAATTAAGTTATAATATTAACGATAGAGCTGGCTGGAAGCCTTGTTTTGATTTAAGAATAGAAAAGATGAATTCACCAGTTGACATTACCTATAAGGCTGAAATTTATCAAAACACAAATGAACAATGGAAAAATGTAACTGTTTCCTTGTCTACAGGTAATCTCAATCAATCCAATAAAGCTCCTGTGTTTAATACAGATTATCTTACTGTACGTAGAAATGTAAGGAACAAATTTGCAGAAGTGCAAACTTCATCAAATCCTCGATATGATAATTATTCAAGTGAAGATGCAGGGGCATCTGTAGATATGGAAATGGCTATGGATGATGACATAGGTTATGCTGAAACATCTGCAGCTTTCACTACAGTTGATTTTAGTGGCACACAAATCCAGTATGATATTGCATTGCCCTACTCTATTTCATCCTCCTCTAAATCTATTTTTATTGAGATTCAGAAAATTAACTTACCTGCAACATATGATTATTTTGCATATCCAAAATTAGATAAAGATGTCTTTTTAATGTGTCATTTTAATTCAATAGCTGAACAAAATTTTCTCGCTGGAAGTGCTCAAGTTTATTTTGAAGGGAAATCTATAGGTCGAACTTATTTAGACCCATTATCTACTGAAAATACAATAGATCTTTCTTTAAGTCGAGATTTATCTATTTTAACAACAAGAAAGCCATTGAAAAAGTTTTCTTCAGAAACTAAAATCAGCGATAAAGTAAAACAAGAAAGATCATTTGAAATTACATTGAAAAATAATAAATCATCAAAAATTACAGTAAAACTAGTTGATCAAATACCCGTTTCAGATGACAAATCTATTGATGTAGAATTGGTAGAATCTAGTGAGGCAATATATGATAAAAACAAGGGTAAGTTGACTTGGTTAATTGATTTAGAGCCAAATACTTCTACAACCAAAAATTTCACGTACACCATAAAATACCCTGAGGATGAACGTGTTATTGGACTTTAATCCACCCCAATAGTCATCTTACATGAGGCTAATATATCTTTAGCGTTTTCAAGTGTTTTACCTTCTGCATAGCATCTTAGAACAGGTTCAGTTCCTGAAGGTCTTATCATTAACCATTCATCCTGACTAAGAATAAATTTATATCCATCAGTGGTGTCTACTTTTTGTACTATGTATTTCCCAAAAGATTTAAATGAATTAGTTTGACATTTTTCCACTATAGATTGTTTCAAATCTTCATCAATATGTAGGTCGTCTCTCCAATATTTGAACTCACCAACTAATTCATAAATTTCCTTAATTAAAGATGTCAATGATTTACCAGATTTAGCCATGTATTCAAAAATGACTAATCCCATCCATATACCATCTCTTTCTGGAATGTGCCCCTTTATGGCAATACCTCCGGATTCTTCACCTCCAATAAGAACATCTTCATTAATCATCTGTTGAGCGATGTGTTTAAATCCAATTTGAACTGTATCGTGTTCTAATCCCCACAATTCAGCTAATTTCACTACTCTTGGTGTAGTAGAAGCAGCAACTACTACTTTGCCATTCATGGATTTGTATTTGTGCAAATACAGTAGCAATAACAGTAGAATGTGGTGAGAATCAACAAATTCTCCTTTTTCATCAAATAGGCCAATTCTGTCTGCATCTCCATCAGTTGCTAAACCAGCAGCAATTTGCCCATCATTTTTTATAAATTCTGAAAACGGATTTAGATTTTTTGCTATAGGCTCTGGTGCTTGTCCATTAAAAGATGGGTTATATTCACAGTGCAAAAAAGACATATCAGGAAATAATTTTTTCATTACGAATTGACCTGCACCATACATAGCGTCATATGCGAAACGAAGTCCTGAATGTTTGATAGCATCTAGATCAAAAGAAGCCTTTATTTTATCCATATACATGACTTCTAAATCTACATATTCTAACAAGTTTTTTTCTTCCATTTCTGAAAGATTAATCTCACTTAAATTTATATTATTTTTTAGTGGAATTAATTCTTCTACTTCAGCAATTTTATCTGAAGTAAGAGGTCCACCATAGTGTCCTTTTAATTTAAAACCATTATATGATGGTGGATTATGGCTAGCTGTAAGCACAATACCAATTGCAGCATTTAATTCTTTAGCTGCTAATGAAATCATTGGAGTAGTGATTATACTATTCGCTTGGTATACTTTTATTCCTTGTGACACCAAGACTTTAGTAGCGGTTTCCATAAATAAACTTCCTGCAAATCGGCAATCATGGCCAATGACTACGCTTAAATTATCCTCAAAATTATTTTTGATCCAAGTTCCTGTAGCAGTGGTGATTCTCGCTACATTTTCTACGGTGAATTTATCTGCAATTATGGCTCTCCATCCATCAGTACCAAATTTAATATCTGACATTTTATGATTTTTTAGTAAATGTATGAATATTACATTATTTCAATAATTATAAAGTAAAAAATCCTTGCTCACACTAATAATATGTAGATGAAATGAGCATTACATTATATGATACATTTTTTTAAAAATGTAAATATTTATTTTTTTAATCTATTAATAGGTATAGCTCTTATATTTGTTAAAATTTACATCATGAAGATTGTTATTGCAGGAGCTGGTGATGTTGGCTCACATTTGGCTAAACTTTTGGCTTCAGAAGCCCATGATATCTATCTTATTGATCGAAGTGAAGAAAATTTAGCTACAGTCTCTAGTCAAATCGATGTATTTACCATTACAGGTGATGCAAAATCTGTTGAGATCATGGAACATAAATTAATTGCTTCTTGTGATCTTCTCATCGCTGTGACTTCAAGTGAGGAGACTAATATGTTAATATGCATTTTGGGAAAGAAATTAGGTGCAAAAAGAACAATTGCCAGAATTAATGATGTAAATATTGTTAAAGAAGGAAAAGAGCATTTCTATCATGATTTAGGTATTGATACTCTCATATCCCCAACTCACTTAGCTACTTTAGAAATCCAACGTCTTATTAATCAAGCTTCTTTTACTGACGATTTAGAATTTGAAGATGGTATGTTAACTGTTTTTGGAATTTCATTATCTAAAGATTCTCCTCTAATTAACAAATCAGTTAGAGATAGTGCATCGCTTAATCCTAACCTAACATTTAAACCATTAGCTCTTCACCGAAACGATTATACTTTATTAGTTAACAATAACACGGTATTTCAAGAAAATGATATCGTGTATTTTATTTCCTTAAAAGAGTCAATAGAAATAATCAATAAGATTTGCGGCAAAGAAAATTTCAAGATAAAAGACATTATGATCTTAGGTGGTAGCAGAATTGGACTTTATACTGCTGAATTACTTGAAAATGAATACAGGGTTACTTTAGTTGAAAAAGATAAGGATAGATGCGATGCAATCGCGGGATATCTAAATAAAACACTTGTCATCAATATGGATGGACATGATGTTCAAATGCTAGAAGAAGAAGGACTTACCGAAATGGATGCATTAATTTCAGTTACTGCTGATTCTGAAATGAATATTATGTCGTCTCTTGTAGGAAAAAAACATGGAATTAAAAAAACCATTGCTAGAATCGAAAATTTTGATTATATCCATTTATCTCAATCCATAGGGGTTGATACTTTAATTAATAAAAAAATTATTGCTGCAAGTGATATCTTCAAGTTTGTTAGAAAAGGTAATGTTAGTTCAGTTTCAAATTTACATGGTGTAGATGCTGAGATTATTGAATTTGTTGTTAATGATGGCTCTAAAGTGACAAAGCATCCAATACGTGATCTTAAATTTCCTAAATCTGCCAATATTGCAGGAGTAATTCGTGATTCATATGCTATCATTCCATTCGGGAATTTTCAACTTATGCCAAATGATAAAACTATCGTATTTTCCTTAACTGAATCCATCAAAGAAATTGAACAGTTTTTCCAATAATAAAAAAGGCCTTTTTAATTCATCTGTAATCGTTTATGTAATTGGAACATTACTATTATTAAATGGCTTACTTATGCTTAGTTGTGTACCATTTGCCATTTTTTACGATGAACAAAATCATATTAATACTTTTTTAATTTGCAGTATTTCAACCATATCTTTTGGTTTTTTACTTCGATTTTTAACTAAAGATGAAAAAAATGCAGAAATCAAAAAAAGAGATGGATATTTAATTGTAGTAGGCGGTTGGCTGTGTATGACTTTTTTTGGAACTCTTCCTTATTTGTTGACTGAAAGTATACCATCCTTTACTGATGCTTTTTTTGAAACCATGTCAGGTTTTACGACAACTGGATCAACTATTTTAGATGAAATCGAATCTCTTCCAAAAAGTATTTTGTTTTGGAGAAGTATGACACAATGGATTGGAGGCATGGGTATTATTGTATTAACCATAGCCATTTTACCATTATTAGGTATTGGTGGAATGGAATTATTTGTAGCCGAAGCACCTGGTCCGACAAAGGATAAAATTCATCCAAGAATTAAAGAAACAGCAAAACGATTATGGATCATTTATTTTTCACTTACTGCACTGGAAACAGTAATCCTTATGTTTTTGGGCTTAAGTTTTTTTGACGCTATTAACCATGCACTCACAACCACTTCTACTGGAGGGTTTTCAACTAAGCAAGCCAGTATAGCAGCATTTCAAAATCCTTATGTAGAGGCTGTTATTGTAATCTTTATGTTTTTAGCTGGCACTAATTTTACCATGATATATTTTGGTCTAAAAATGAAGTTTAGGAAAATTATTAACAATGATGAATTTAAATGGTATTTATCAGCTGTATTGATAGTTATTTTAACACTGACATTGTATAGAACCCTTACTACATCATCCGATTTCGTACATGCATTAAGAGAAATTTCCTTTCAAGTGGTTTCTATTATCACTACTACAGGTTATGCTACTGCAGATTATACCCTTTGGGGATCATTTCTTACATTTATTTTTTTCCTATTTCTTTTCTCAGGAGCATCTGCAGGAAGTACTAGTGGTGGGATTAAAATTGTTCGAATAATACTGTTAATTAAAAATGGGTTATTAGAATTTAAACGAAGATTACATCCTAAAGCAGTAATTCCCCTAATAATCAATAAACAGGTCATTTCGAGTACCATTACATATAATTTATTAGCGTTTATCTTTTTATATCTATTTGTCTTTACTATAGGTTCTATTTTTTTATCATTTCTTGGAGTTGATATGTTAACCTCTATAAGTGCAGTTGCCTCAGCTGTAGGTAATGTTGGTCCAGGAATTGGCGAAGTAGGACCATCTTTTTCTTTTTCACATTTGCCAATATCTGCTAAATGGATACTTTCACTATTGATGCTTATGGGAAGATTAGAGTTGTTTACTGTATGTGTTTTATTTACACCTTATTTTTGGAAAAGAAATTAAACTAATATGGAATTACTTTATACAACTCCTCATGATTGGGCTTTACAAGCAGTTCAAGACTTAGATTCATTTTTACAGGATCATGCTGATGCTGAAAGAAAAGTGGCTAACATGTGCTTATCTTTAATTGCTAAGTATCCAAATAGAGTTGAGATTATAGACGAACTCATACAGATTTCTGTAGAAGAATTACTTCATTTTAAACAAGTCTACGAATTAATACGATATAGAGGTCAAGAATTAAATGGGGTATTTCAAAAGGATCCCTATATTAAGGGATTGATGTCAGTAGTAAGAAGTGATTCTGATCATTTATTTATGGATCGCTTAATTATAGCATCAGTTGCTGAATTAAGGGGGTCTGAACGATTCAAATTAATTGGTGAAGTTTGCGAAGACAAAAAAATTGCTCGTTTTTATTCTAATCTTCATTTGCAAGAATTAGAGCATATTGACTCTTTTATCAAAATGGCCAAAATCTATTTCAGCCCTAAAGAGGTTGATGATCGGACCCATGAAATATTACAAAAAGAAGCTGAAGTTACCTCTACTCTACCTTGGAGAAGTGCAATTCATTGATTTGATAAACTAATATTTTATATTATGTAAATTTTGTTAGATTTACTAAAATGAATTTATCTATAGCTGATATCAGTAATATTAATAAACTTAAACCAAAAAAAGGAAGGCTATTGTTGGCTGAACCTTTTATGACTGATGATCACTTTTCTAGATCTGTAATTTTTATTTGTGAACATAATGCAGATGGCTCATACGGTTTTATTATTAATAATCAACTTAACCTCAAATTAGATGAAATAATTCCTGATAAAGGAATGCCAACTTTAGATGTTTTTTATGGTGGACCTGTTCATGCATCGAATCTATTTTACATACACCAATTTGGTGATACAATTAATAACTCCATCCAGATTACAGAAAACATATGGACTGGCGGTGATTTTAATCAACTTATAGAATTTATTAATTTAAAAGTTATCGATTCAAGAAAGGTTAAGTTTTTTCTTGGCTATTCAGGCTGGTCTAAACATCAATTAGAAGATGAAATGAAATCTAATTCATGGATAATTTTCAATCAAAATAAAATTGATGTATTTAAAAACAATAAAGATTTTTGGAAAAACATTCTAGAAAATAAAGGAGGAAAGTTTAAGGCTATTGCTAACTTTCCATTAAATCCTTCTGATAATTAATAACTTCTTGATTTAACAACTCTGTTAGTCTATTAGCTAGTCTGTTGTAATATCTCTTTTCCCTATACTGACCTATCCATCTTATGCCTTGTATTGAATTGGTTATGATAATTTCATCTGCTGATAACAAGTGTTGTAATTTAATAGGATTTTCATAAACCAACATACCGTTAGAAATAGCTAGGTTGATAACTTGCATTCTCATAATACCACCAACACAACCTTCAGATAAAGGTGGTGTATACAACACTCCATTAGATGAAATAAATAAATTAGAATTAGTTGATTCTATAATGTTTCCATTTTCATTTTTTATTAGCGTATCATCTAATTCATTTTCTTTAAAGTAAACAGATGCCAAGACATAAAGCTGAGCATTTGCAAGTTTGTATGGTGATAATATATTTATAGGTTTATGAATATCATCATAAACATCTATTTTTAATCCCCTTTTGTTTGTTGAATATGCGTTCTCATTAGCTTTTTTAGCTTCAATTATATAGTTTAGTTTGTTTGTCTCTGGGAGATATGTGCCTAGACCGCTTCGGTATACGCTTATTCTTATGATTCCTCCACCATCAATTTGATTTAGATGGAGTAAATTCTCTAAAATGGGTTTTAAAAGTTCAACTTGAAAAGATTGATTTGTAATTAACTTTAGTTTTCTGATGGCAGAGTTAAGGCGTCTTAAATGATGTTTAAGAAACAAAGGCGTTCCATCTATGATTTTTATGGTTTCAAATGCACCATCTCCAAATGAAAATCCTCTTTTAACATCGTTGTATTTTAGGTCATCAGCTAAAATTATTTCTCCATTAAAACATACTTTTTCCATATGGAGACAAATATATTACTATCTCTTAATTAAATAAGTTAAAGGTGTAATTTGTTATTGTTTCCAAAAAATGTTTTGCGTTATTGAAATCATAAAACATGATGAAAATAATACCAAATATAGAGCCACTTATATGGGCGTCATGTGCTATGTTAGAATATTTTTTTTTAGCCATATAATTCTCAGCTAAAATGTACAAAATACCAAATATAAAACCCGGTATCCATAAACCTGGTAGTAAAATGATACCTAACTCTTTTAAAGGATACAAGACAATATATCCAAAAACTACAGCTGATACTGCTCCAGATGCTCCAAGACTTAAGTAATTAGGATTGTTTCCATTTTTGTAAAGTGCAGGAATTGTGGCAAATATTGCACCAAACAAATAAAAAATCAAAAATGTAAATGATCCTAATCCAGCATGATTACTAAAATACATTTCTAGATAGGGCCCAAACATATATAACACGTACATGTTAAAGAATAAATGTAAAAAATCTGCATGTATAAAGGCATGAGTAACGAGTAACAAAACATTCTTTTGATAAAGAACCTTCGTTGGTGATAAGATGAGTTTATTTTTTAAACTCAAATTATTAAAAGACACCCATGAAACTAAACATGTTATGATAATGATACCAAAAGTAATAGGATGAGACATATTCAAAATAAATTAATTTTAATAAGTAAACATAGGCTTTGTTCAATAATATAAATCATTTTCGTTCTTTTGTAGCGTATGTCTAAATCAAATTTTATAAATGAATTTGTAAAAAAAGAAAATCAGATTGGTGCTATCGCTCCGAGTTCAAAATATTTGGCTAAAAAAATGTTAGCAAGTATTGATTTTTCAAACGATTTACATATAATTGAATTAGGTCCCGGAACTGGCATTTTCACGTTAAAGATACTTCAGAAAATGTCTCTAAATTCTAGGCTGTTATCACTAGAATTAAATCCTTTCTTCGCTTCGAAAATTAGAAAATCAATTCAAGATGAACGATTCAAAATAAGTTGCAATAGTGCAGAAAACATTAATTCTATTATGAATCAGATTCATTTCCCAAAAGCGGATTACATTATTTCTTCACTTCCATTAGCAGTATTACCCATTAAACTTAAACTGAACATACTTAATCAATGTAAATTAGCATTATCTCCTAAAGGAGTATTTATACAATTTCAGTATTCTCTTAATGCTAAAGATCTTCTAGAAAAAAAATTTAGTTCAGTTAACGTTTCGTTTACTCCATTAAATCTTCCTCCTGCTTTTGTATATCATTGTTTACCTTGATAGCCCTTAACATTTCTCTTTTCCCAGGTGGGCCAGGTAATCTTTGTACTTTAAAACCTATTTGTTCCAGATCTCTTCTTACCTGACCTTTTGCACAGTATGTAACAAAAACACCATTTCCATTCATAAGATGGAATATAAATTTCAAAACAGATAAATCCCATAGTTTATCTTCTACTCTTGGTCCGAAGGCATCAAAATATACCAAATCATATTTCTTTTTTGAATTTAGGTTTTGAATTTTTTCAGTTGACTTATTTATAAATAAATTTTTGCTGATTAATTGATTTTTATTCCAATCCAATCGATGCATTGTAGAAAAAAGATCATCTTTAAAAATGGCATCAAACTTCTTCGTAACTTCTTCATTTAAAGGAAATGGTTCCAATGCATGATAGAATAAATTAATTTTATGTTTATTTTTTATTAGGTGTTTTAGTGTATAGTAACAATTTAATCCTGTGCCGAATCCTACTTCTAAAATGTTTATTTGATCTGATAATGAATTAGATAAAAAATAGGCTAATCCATTGTTAATAAATACATGTTTGGATTCAGTTTTAGCACCATGTATTGAATGATAATGCTCATTTAACGTCCTATTGTAAAGCGTAAATGAACCATCTGCAGTTTGTTTTAATTCTAAATTGATATTCAATTAAATTTCAAATGTATCGCCATCATTTACTGCTATTGTATTGGAAAAAATTGATTTGGCTTCCTCTTCAAATTTTTTTATTTCATTATATCTAGCAGAAAAATGACCTATAATTAGTTTCTTCACTTTAGCTTGATTTGCAAGATTTGCTGCATCTTTTGCTGTTGAGTGTTGTGTTTTCAAGGCTCTATCTTTCATTTCTTCAAGAAAGGTAGCCTCGTGATATAATAAATCAACATTATAAATTACTGGTATTAGTTTTGGATCAAACTGAGTATCAGCACAGTAGCCATATGAGCGTGGTTTAGGGCTGTCTCGGGTGTATTCATCACTCTTTAATAATTCATTATTATATTCCACATCTTTTCCTTCTTTAAGTGATTTCAATAATTCAAAGGGAATTGATTTGTTCTTAATTTTTGATTTAATAATGTTTCTATTTTTTTTTACTTCTTTAAATAGAAAACCACAACAAGGAACTGAATGAGATACTGGAAATGAAAATATTTGTAAAACACTATCTTCAAAAATCAATTTTTTACCTTCAAAATTAAGTGGATGGAAATGAATTCTAAAACGAAAGGGTTTTGCAGATATTTTGAAATGGAGCTCCAGTATATCTTCTAATTCCTTGGGAGCATAGATGTGAATAGGATTTATTCTACCTAGTAAATTCAATGTAGACAGTAAACCAATTAAGCCCAAATAATGATCGCCATGTAGATGACTTATAAATACATGGTCAATTTTAGTAAATCTACATCCGTATTTTCTTAATTGAACTTGCGTTCCCTCACCACAGTCTATAAGAAACCGTCTTTCTTGAATATTCAAAAATTGAGACGTTGGTCTTTTTTCAATAGTGGGTATAGCTCCACCTGATCCTAATATCGTAAGTTTAAATTTCAAAAAAAAAATCCCGTCTTGCGGGATTTTAATTTTAATGATTTACAATTAAACGTTTGGTTAATTGTTGAGATCCATCTGAAATGGAATACATATAAACTCCATTTTGTAATAATGATGTATTAATAAATATATCATTAACTCCTCTAGCTGCATCAATAGAATGACTTTCGACAGTCTCACCTAATAAATTAGTAAGTTTATAGTAAACAGTTAGATTTTGACCACTTACAAATTGAACTTTACATTCATTATTAGCTGGATTTGGAATCGCTTGATCTAATTTTAGGGTGTTTGAGTTCAAATGATAAGATTCAATTCCTACCGGTCCAATGTTAATTACATAACCATCATAGGTGAAAGTTTGTGGAAATGGATTAAAAAAGATAGTGACCCACCCTGTTATATCTAGTGTGATCTGAAATGAACCGTTTGTAGTAGGCATACCATCTATTGAAGCACAACCAGCTGAATCTCCATACCATGTACAAGAAGGAACGTTACAGCTGTAAGAAAGTCCAGGAGGTAAATTAGTTACATCATTTAACACAACAGAATCAACAGGTACTCCAGCAAAAGCAGAGTCTATATCTCCTGCATCCATTGGTACTTTAAAATTTACTATTTGTTGGTAGGCTATTCCAATGTCTCCAGACATGAAATTTGTCTGCTCATCTGGCCAAATACCCCAAGCAGAGTCTGCGTAAATAGGGTCAGGAATACATTGAGAAAAAGTAAAAGTATATGCGTTAATAGTTAAAAATAGTAGTAATAATTTCTTCATATATAATTTTGTTAGTTTGTAATATCATTTTCAGTTGAAACTATGTTAAATACGGTATCCAATTGTGAAATTGATATAATTTTTTCAACAGCTGGTTGTAATCCAAAAATTACCATTTTTGAATTATTTTCTTTAGCTATTCTATTACCAACTAAAAGTGCACTTAAGCCACTTGAATCACAATATTTAACTTTACTCAGATCAACAATAAAATGAGAAAATAGTTGCTTGCTTTGATGTAAAAAATGAGATTTTAGTTCAGGTGCGTTAAAAGTATCAAGTTTTTCAACATGACATCTTATCACCATTTTTTTTTCATTATTTTCTACAACAAAATTCATAAATCAAAAACAAAAATAAGATAAAAATTGATAGTTATGTTCTATTTAATTTACCTGCTAACAAATAAATTACAGCCATTCTAATGGCAACCCCATTTTCAACTTGGTTAAGTATTAAAGAATTAGCGGAATCAGCAACTTCAGATGTGATTTCAACCCCCCTATTGATAGGACCTGGATGTAAAATTGTGATTTCCCTTTTTAATTGATTGATAATCTGCATATTTAAGCCATATTGCTTTGTATATTCTCTTATTGATGGAAAATACTGTATCTCTTGCCTTTCAAGTTGAATTCTTAGCATGTTAGCAACATCACACCATTGCAATGCCTTTAATAAATCATGCTCTACTTTTACATTTAAGTGATTTATGTATTTAGGTATTAATGTAGTCGGCCCACAGACCATTACTTCTGCACCAAGTTTCTTTAAGGCATGTATATTTGATAAAGCTACTCTTGAATGCTTAATGTCTCCCACGATAACTACTTTCAACCCTTTTAAATCATCAAATTTTTCTTTGATAGAATAACAATCTAATAAAGCTTGGGTAGGATGTTCATGAGTTCCGTCCCCTGCATTAATCACACATGTATTTGTTTTATTAGCAATATGATTAGCTGCGCCAGGGTGAGGATGTCTCATTACAACTAAATCAACTTTCATTGATAAGATGTTATTTGTAGTATCGACAAGTGTTTCTCCTTTTTTAACACTAGATGAAGAGGCTGAGAAATTTATCACATCTGCTGATAGTCTTTTCTCAGCTAGCTCAAATGATAATTTTGTTCGGGTACTATTTTCAAAAAATAAATTGGCAATGGTGATGTCCCTAAGTGTGGGTACTTTTTTAATTGGTCTATTTATAATTTCCTTAAAGCTATCAGCTGTTTTAAATATAGTATCTAGATCATTTATGTTTAGATCATTAATTGAAATTAGATGTTTTACGCTTAAATCATTCATTTTGATCAGGGGAATAAAGTAAAATTTGGTCTTTACCGTGCACTTCTTTCCATCGCACACTTACTTTTTCTTCATTTATAGTATCGATAGATTGACCAATGTAATCTGCTCTTATAGGCAAATGTTGAGTAAATCTTCTTTCAATAAGTGTTAAAAACTCAACTGATTTAGGCCTTCCGAACGTCATAATGGCGTCAAGTCCTGAACGTATTGTTCTTCCTGTGAAGAACACATCATCAACAAGTACTACCACTTTATTTTCTATGGTAAAATCTATATTGGTTACACTTGGAATAAGCGGTTTTTCTTTTCTTCTAAAATCATCTCTGAAGAAGGTGATATCTAATGCTCCTGTAACAACTGAATGTTTGATTATTAATTCTAATTCTTTTTTAATCCTATTTGCTAGGAATATGCCATTAGGTTGTAATCCAACAATCACAGTATTGGAAAAATCGTCATGGTTCTCAATAAGCTGGAAACAAAGTCTTCTGAGAGTTAAGGAAACTTGAAGACTATTTAGAATCTCGGTTGAGTTCATTAAAGGACAAATATAAAATCTTAAAATTAATTATTGAAAAAACTAGCTTAAAAAACGTATAGATTGGTCAATAACTTGATTTAGGGCGTTTGGGAGTTGATTTTCTGTCCATGGATGTTTTGATCCAAATGTATGATTTGTTCTCAATTTAAAAAGTTTTCCATTTTGTGACCATGATAATAAATTTTGTGCATTTTGGAAATCAACTGCTAAATCCATTGTTCCATGACAAATTAAAGATTTACCGTCAAATTTATTAATTGCTGACTTAATATTTAGCCAATTCTCATTATCTATAAAATTTTGATAGAATTGGTATAAATGGGGTAAATTCTGTTTTGTTCTTTTATTTTCAACGTATCTCACACCATTTTTTTTCCAGTTTAAAATTTCATCATGATCTGGGAAACGATCCTTAAAATTAGAAACACTAGCTAGCAATATTAATGAATTAACACCATCAATTTTATCGCTTACTAAACTTGCTATTCCTCCGCCCCTGCTATGACCCATTAAATGAATCTTTGCATTTGAGAAATTTTTGAATTGACTTTTTACGTGTTCAACAACTCTGATTAAATCGTTTACTTCAATGGTATAATTATTTTCACTAAAAGCTTTTAAATCGGGAAAATCTATGGAATTATTAATTGTCCCACCGTTGTGTGAAAAATTAAATTTTAGAAAATTAATACCATTTTGAGCAAATTTTTCAGCCATTAAATTCCAACATCCCCAGTCCTTAAAACCTTTATATCCATGACAGAAAATAATTAAGTTCTTGTCATTTTGCTGAAAAGGTTTAGTTAAATCACATAATATAGGTTTTTCAAATGCAGTACCTTGAATAACAAACTTTTCCTTTGTTGTTTTAGGCATCAATAATTGAAATCGAATTTATTTTGTCTCCACCTTCAATCATATCTATTACTTCAACACCATCTACCACTTTGCCAAAGCAAGTATGATTTCTATCTAGGTGTGCTGTATTTTCCCTCGAGTGACATATGAAAAACTGTGAACCACCTGTATTCCTACCAGCATGTGCCATGGATAAAACTCCCCTATCGTGGTATTGATTGTCACCATCTAATTCACAGTCAATTGCATATCCGGGTCCACCAACACCTGTTCCTTGTGGACAACCTCCTTGGATTACAAAATCTGGAATAACTCTATGAAACGAAAGACTGTTGTAAAAGCCACTCTCAGATAAATTAATAAAGTTTTGGACTGTTTTTGGAGCATCTTTTTCAAAAAATTCCACTTCCATTTTACCCTTTACAGTATCAATAATTGCTTTTTTCATTTTTAAAATTTATCGAGTTAATTTTTTATATTTAATTCTTGTTGGTATGATGTCAGAACCTAGTCTTTTCTTTCTGTTTTCTTCGTAATCCGAATAACCACCCTCAAAGTAGTAAACACTTGAATTCCCTTCAAAAGCTAATATGTGAGTACAAATTCTGTCTAAAAACCACCTATCATGTGAAATGACTACTGCACATCCAGCAAATGATTGAATCCCTTCCTCTAAGGCTCTTAATGTATTAACATCAATGTCATTTGTTGGTTCATCAAGTAAAAGCACATTTGCTTCTGTTTTTAAAGTCATAGCAAGATGTAATCTATTTCTTTCGCCTCCTGAAAGTACTCCCACTTTTTTCTGCTGATCTGATCCATTAAAATTAAATTTGGATACATACGCTCTAGAGTTTATGGTTTGTCCACCAATTTCAATTACTTCGTTTCCTTCACTTACTACTTCCCATACGGTTTTATTTGGATCTATAGATTTATGTCGTTGATCAACATAACCAATTTTAACAGTAGATCCGACATTTATTTTTCCTTTATCTGGTTTTTCTTCATCCATAATCATCCTGAATAAAGTGGTTTTACCAGCACCATTAGGACCAATTACTCCAACTATACCTGCAGGTGGTAATTTGAAGTTCATCTGTTCATACAATAAATTATCATCATAACCTTTAGCTATATCAGTAGCTTCAATTACTTCGTTACCTAGACGAGGACCATTTGGTATTGGAATCTCAATTTTCGCTTCTTTTTCCTTAACTGTTTCATTTAGCATAGTCTCATAATTTTTGAGCCTTGCTTTTCCTTTCGCCTGTCTTCCTTTAGCACCTTGTCTCACCCATTCAAGTTCTCTATCTAATGCTTTCTTTCGTTTACTTTCTGTTTTTTCTTCTTGTGCTAACCTTTTGGCTTTTTGCTCTAGCCAAGAACTGTAATTACCCTTGAATGGTATTCCTTCTCCTCTATCTAGTTCTAATATCCAACCTGCCACATTATCTAAAAAGTATCGATCATGAGTAACTGCAATAACAGTTCCTTTGTAATTTTGGAGGTGTTGTTCAAGCCAATGTACTGATTCTGCATCTAAATGATTTGTTGGTTCATCAAGTAATAGAATATCAGGTTGTTTAAGTAGTAACCTACATAGTGCTACTCGTCTTCTTTCACCACCAGACAATCCTTTTATATTTCTATCGCCTTCAGGTGTTCTTAATGCATCCATCGCTAACTCCAATTTGGAATCCAGATCCCATGCATCTAATTGATCTATCTTCTCTTGTACTTTACCTTGTTTGTCAATTAATTCGTTCATTTTATCAGCATCATTCATGATTTCTTCATCCATGAATTTGTTGTTGATTTCGTCATATTGTTTAAGTAAGTCAGCAACCTCTTGTACACCTTCTTTGACAATTTCTTTTACTGTCTTTGATTCATCAAGTTCAGGTTCTTGTGGTAGATAGCCAATAGTGTATCCAGGAGAAAATACAACATCACCTTGATAATTTTTATCTATACCAGCAATTATTTTCATTACCGTTGATTTACCAGCTCCATTCAAACCTAAAATACCAATCTTTGCTCCATAGTAAAACGACAAATGAATATCTTTTATAATCTGTTTTCCCTGAGGTGTGCTTTTACTCACATTCACCATAGAGAATATTACTTTTTTATCCTCTGACATAACGTTTAATTTTTAGTCATTTTTTCATATATGCTATTAAAACTCTCTGCTACTTTTTCATAAGAAAAATGTTGAAATGCATAATTGCTGATTTTTTCATTATCAAAATAATCATAGTTAGCTATCATTTTCTTCATGCTTAAATGAAGTTCTCCTACATCCCTAGGATGAATCATATATCCTGCAAATGAATTAAAAATTTCTGGTATTCCTCCAACATTTGTAGTAATTACTGGCAAACCTGTAGACATTGCTTCAATTAATACCAAAGGTAAATTTTCGATGTTACTAAACAATATAAATGCATGGGCATTTTGCATTTCTATTGCAATTTGATGATGTGTTTTTTCACCTTCTATTTTAATCCTATTTCCAAGTTTATTTTCATTTATTAACTCCTTTAAAAAAGATTTATCTCCTTCCCCAATAATTTTAAGAGTTACTTGGTCAGTTTTAAATTTTGAAAAAGCCTGAATAATTCCACTAACATTTTTAATGTTATCATCTAATGTAGAAACATGTAAAAATTGAAATGGATTGCTTTTTATTCTTTTCTTGGGTTTAAAAACATGAGTGTTTACTACATTGGGTACAATATGATAATTTGCTGAAAAACCTTGATTTTTCATTCCTGTTAGCAATTGATTAGAAACAGGACAAACTGCAAATGAATTTTTGAATCCAAGCTTGATAAGCAACATTTGTAATGAACTTATATTTTCCTTACTTAAATCTTGAAACCCATGCCAATTTTCTGAAATAATATATGGTATTTTTTTAAACCATTTTATAAATAATGCTTGCCAAATTCCAGGGTGTATGATATTCATATGAACAACATTAAAACTAAACTTAGTTGAAACGTATTTCAAGCCTTTCAAAAAAGCAATGAAATAATTTAAGTATTTAAACACGCCTCTTTTGAAATAGACAATGGTAGTGTCTAATCCATCAATAGATTCAGATATTATTTCATAACCTTGAATAGAATCATCAGCTACAATATGAAGAACATGAACATCATTGGTTTGTGCAACTGCTTTTGCATGGTAACTTACAAAGTTGCCAAGTGTAGAATGTACTCTTGTTGGATACCATGAACTTAAAAAAAGGACTTTATTCACTATCTAAAATTAAAGAGAAGACAGTTCATTTAGTCTATCCATTAAAATTTGAATCTGATTTTCAGCGTCATTTTTTTTCTTGAGTTCTATTTCAACCACTTTCTGAGGTGCATTGGCCATGAATTTATCATTGTCCAATTTTTTCATAACACTTTTTAAAAACCCTTTTTTGTCATCAAGCTCAGATCTTACTTTTACCATTTCTGCGTCTATATCAATTCCTTTATTAAAGGGTATGAAAAATTCATTATTGTTAACTACAAATGAATTTGCTCCCTTTATAGAATTTTCTACGATTTCAATTTCTTTTACATTTCCTAACTTGATTATTAAAGAATTGAAAAGGGTATTCCATTTATTATTTACTCGAACATTAAAATCTAGTAAAACCCTATTAGCGATGTTGTTTTCCTTTCGGATGTTTCTAATGCCAGAAACGATTTCTTTAAAAGATGAGAATTGATCTAAAATATGTTGATCTTTAGTTTCTATTTCAGGCCATTTTTCTGTTACAATGAAAGATGATTTTTCTCTGTTCTTTATAAGTTGCCAAATTTCTTCACTAATAAATGGGGTAAATGGATAAACTAATTTTAAAATCCTTTCAAAAATAGCTATTGTTTCTTCATATGTTGTTTTATCTATGGGATGACCATAAGCTGGTTTTATCATCTCTAGATACCATGAGCAAAAATCATCCCAGACTGTTTTATATGTAGACATAAGAGCTTCAGACATTCTGAATTTATTATAAGACTCATTAATTGAAGATAGATTTTCACTAAACTTTGATTTAAACCAAGCTATAGCCACTTTCGAAGCATCTTCTTGTTTAATTTCTTCACTAACAGACCATGAAGAAATAAGACGGAATGAGTTCCATATTTTATTGGTGAAATTTCTTCCTTGTTCGCATAATGCACTATCGAATAAGAGATCATTTCCTGCTGGAGAAGATAGTAGCATTCCTACTCTTACGCCATCAGCACCATATTTTCCAATTAATTCAAGTGGATCAGGACTATTGCCTAAGGATTTAGACATTTTTCTTCCTAACTTATCCCTTACTATTCCTGTAAAATAAACATTTTTAAAAGGAGGTTTTTCTTTGTATTCATAACCTGAAATTATCATTCTGGCCACCCAAAAGAACATTATTTCAGGTGCAGTTACTAAATCATTTGTGGGATAGTAATAATCAATTTCATCATTTTTCTTGAAACCATTAAATACAGCTATTGGCCAAATCCAAGATGAAAACCAGGTGTCCATTACATCTTCGTCTTGTTTTAAATCAGAGATGGTGTAAGTTCGACCGTTTAAATTATTAAGTTTTTCTAATGCTTTATCAATGGATGGAGCTACAATGAAATCATCCTTACCTTCTCCATAATAATAAGCAGGTATTCTATGCCCCCACCATAACTGTCTTGAAATACACCAATCTCTTATGTTTTCCATCCAGTGTTTGTACGTGTTTTTAAATTTTTCTGGATGAAACTGA
Organism: Crocinitomicaceae bacterium; assembly: GCA_038134525.1. GTDB lineage: Bacteria > Bacteroidota > Bacteroidia > Flavobacteriales_D > Parvicellaceae. Next base: position 28,922 of record JAYPVI010000012.1, on the reverse strand, counting down.
ACTGTATTATTGAGTACATTATTAAGAGCTGGTTTACTTAGTTTTTCCATAGCACAAAACCATTGTAGAGATAACCTTGGTTCAATAACAGCATCTGTTCTTTCTGAAAATCCAATTTTATTAATGTGGTCCTCCTCTTTAATTAAGTAACCAGTATTGTGCAATTCTTGAGCAATTTTTTTTCTTACTTCAAATCTGTCCTCACCTACATATAGTTTTGCATTTTCATTTAAAGTTCCATTAGGATTTAAAATGTTAATTATCTCAAGACTATGTTTCTTTCCAATCTCGTAATCATTAGGATCGTGTGCAGGTGTGATTTTAAGACAACCCGTACCAAATTCCATATCAACATAATCATCAAATATGATAGGAATTGTACGATCTATTAGTGGAACTAATACCTCTTTGCCAACTAAATGGATATATCGTACATCTTTAGGGTTAATGCATATTGCAGAATCACCTAGTATTGTTTCAGGTCTTGTTGTTGCAATTTGTATCCATTCATCTTCAGTGTCTTTTATTTTATACCTAACATAATATAACTTTGAATTGACTTCTTTGTAGAAAACTTCTTCATCACTAAGAGCAGTTTTGGCTTCAGGATCCCAATTGATCATTCTTTCACCACGATATATGTATCCTTTATTATGTAAATCACAGAATACATTGATTACTTCATTATAATAATCATTATCCATGGTAAACGTTGTTCTATCCCAATCACATGATGCACCTAATTTTTTCAATTGTTCAAGAATAATTCCACCATGTTTATTTGTCCATTCCCAAGCATGTTCTAAAAATTCATCTCTAGTTAAATCACTTTTTTTAATTCCTTCTGATCTTAACTTCTGAACTACTTTTGCTTCTGTAGCTATTGACGCATGATCTGTTCCTGGAACCCAACAAGCATTTTTGCCGAGCATTCTGGCTCTTCTAATCAAAACATCTTGAATGGTGTTGTTAAGCATGTGCCCCATATGTAGAACACCAGTTACATTAGGTGGCGGAATGACTATAGTGTAAGGATCTCTTTCGTCAGGGATAGATTTGAACAAATCAGCTTCAACCCATTTATTATACCATTTTTCTTCTGCTTTTGCAGGGTCATATGTCTTAGAAATTCCCATTTTATCTAAAGTAATTTTGCAAAAGTAAACTTATTCTCTAAATAAAGAGCTGAAATGAAATTCATATCAATTTTCATATTAACAACCAGTTTTTCAAAATTTTCAAACCATTTTCTGTTAGTATACTTTCTGGATGAAATTGAATGCCAAAAATATTTAATCTTTTATGTCGAAACGCCATATTTAAACCTTCAATATTTAACGCAGTTTCTTGTAAATCATTGCTTAGTGATTTAATATTCCAGGAATGATAATGACCAATTTTAAAATTTTCAGGGACATTATTAAATAAGCATTGGTGATTAACTACTTTTAATTCACTAGATATGCCGTGTTTTACTTTTTCAAGATTATAAAGTGTTGACCCGAAATAAGAAGCTAAATATTGATGACCTAGACAAATTCCTAAAATGGAATGTGATTCATGATAATTGATGATAATATCATTAAGATAAGTGTATTCCTCAGGGTGTCCCGGTCCAGGAGATATTAAAATATGTTTTGATTTTAGAAAATATTTATCTTCGATTTGATCTTTTCTAAGGACAATAACATTTGCACCTAGGCTTTCTAAATAATGAACAAGATTAAATGTAAATGAATCATAGTTATCTAAAACAACAACACTGTTAACTTTTGATTTCATTTCATAAATATTATTTGACTTATTGTCTTGAAGATAAATTTATATTTGCCTTGAAATATACAAATTCATGCATCATTTGTTATATTATATTATTATAATTCCATTTTCCTTACTTCCCTATTTCATATTATATAGATTTTCAGATTTTCTGTGTTTTATTTTGAAAGACATAATGCAATACAGAAAAGAAATTATTCAGGGAAATATTAATAGATCCTTTCCTGATAAATCAACAGATGAACATAACAAAATCTATCGTGATTTCTACAGTCATTTTTGTGACTTAATTGTTGAAAATTTAAAAGGATTCAGTATTTCAAAAAATCAGATAAAAAGTAGATTAAAGATGGCTAATCCTGAACTAGTAAATGATTTTTTTGAGAAGGGGAAAAGTGTAATTCTTATTGGAGGTCATTATAATAATTGGGAACTTACTGCTCAAGGATGTCCAATTTATTTAAAACATGATTTGTATGGTATTTATAAGCCACTAAAGAATACTTTTTACAACAATAAATTGAGGAGTTCTAGAAGTAAATTTGGTCTACATTTAACCCCTATGAAATTAACTAAAAAATATTTTGAATTAAAAAGTAAAAAGCCAAAGGCAATTATATTTGGTTCTGATCAGAGTCCATCAAATGTGAAAAATGCATATTGGACTACATTTTTAAATCAAGATACCGGATTTTTATTTGGAGCCGAAAAATATGCTAAAGATTATAATTACCCCGTTATATATGTACACATACAAAAGGAGAAAAGAGGTCATTATAATGTCCATTTTGAATTAATTTGTGAAGACCCAAATTCATTAAATCATGGTCAAATAATTGAATTGTTTTCAAAAAAATTAGAACAAAATATCATGGATGAACCACCCTTTTGGTTATGGAGTCATCATCGATGGAAAAAGAATAAACCACTGTAAATGAGTAATTTAATCGTTTTTAACCGTTTTTATCCGAATGTTAAATATTTAAATTACGACTTTAACTTTTTATTGTGTATTTCTTTGTGATGTCAATTCCGGAAAATGACCATTTCAATAACAATTAAAAATCACAAATGAATAAAATAAGAAATAAAGTACAGTTAATAGGAAACGTAGGAGTTAAACCTAGTATAGAAGAGACAAAAAATGGACATGTATACACGAAAATATCTCTTGCTACAAATGAATATAAATATGATGCAAAGGGTAACAAAAGTCAACTCACATTATGGCATCAAATTATTGCATGGAACAATCTTGCTAAAAAAGTAAACGAGTTTGTACAAAAAGGTCAAGAAATTTGTGTAAATGGAAAATTAAACCACAGAGTATATGAAGATCATGATGGGAAAAAGCAATATATTACTGAGGTTGTTGCAGATGATATTCTGTTTCTGAAAAAATAAATTCTTCAATACAAAAGGGCCAACTTAGTTGGTCCTTTTTTTTTTATTTTATAAATTTTTTAGTTCTCCAACAATTTCAGTTAATACCTTTTTTGCATCTCCAAATAACATGTTTGTTTTATCTCTGTAAAAAAGATTATTGTCAATTCCTGCATAACCTACATTCATACTTCTTTTGTTAACTATAGTTGTTTTTGCATCTTCGACATTTAAAATAGGCATTCCATAAATAGGAGAACTTGGATCTTCTTTTGCAGCTGGATTAACAACATCATTTGCACCTAAAACGATAACAACATCACAAGTTGAAAATTCAGGATTGATATCTTCCATTTCAACTAATTTCTCGTATTCTACATTGCTTTCTGCAAGAAGGACATTCATGTGACCTGGCATTCTTCCTGCAACTGGATGTATAGCATATTTTACTTCAACTCCTCTATCATTCAATATTTGTTCCATTTCATGCACAACATGTTGAGCCTGAGCAACAGCTAATCCATAACCTGGAACAATTATTACTTTTGAAGAATAGTTTAATAAGACTGCTAAATCTGAAGAGTTTGTCTCTTTATAAGACTTTTGCTCCCCATTTGATGAAGATGCTGTTGAACTTCCTCCAGTTCCAAAAGCACCAAAAATAACATTAGAAAGTGACCTATTCATGGCTCTACACATTACAACTGTTAGTATCGTACCTGCAGACCCCACTAAAATACCACCTGTCAACATAGCCATGTTGTTATATAAAAACCCTCCAAACATGGCTGCCATTCCAGTAAATGAATTTAGTAAGGAAATAACAACTGGCATATCTGCTCCTCCAATAGGTAATACAAACATAACTCCATAAATAGTTGCACTTGCCAATAGAATCCATGCCCAGAATGTGAATTCATTTACATCTGAAATATGTCCTCCAGCTAAACATATTGTTAGTCCAATTATACCAAGTATTAAGATGGTATTAATTATGTTATAATATGGTAAGCGTATATCTTTTTTAAGGTTTCCATTTAGTTTAAAATAAGCTATCATACTTCCTGAAAATGAAGTACTTCCAATGACTAAACCACACAATATGGTTGACATAAATAACACATTCCAGTGTTCATACATGTGCTCTAGTGCATCAGGAAATTCTACCAATGCAATTAAGGCAGCACAAGCACCACCCATACCATTAAATAAGGACACCATTTGAGGCATTGCAGTCATTTGAACTTTTTTAGCTGCTAACCAACCTGAAAAAGTTCCAAGAATAATTCCACCAAATACCCAATAATAATTGCCCAAGTTTTTAGTTTCTTTTTCTATTTCGTATTGGTATAGGAAAATGGTAGCAAAAATGGCTAAAGTCATTCCGCCTGCTGCTAGCATGTTTCCATTTCTTGCTGTTTTTGGACCAGCCATCATTTTTAATCCAACTATATAACATATTGATGCAATTAAATAGCATATTTCTAATGTGTAAGTGCCCATATCTATTTCTTTGGAGATTTCTTTTTGAACATTTCAAGCATTCTATCTGTTACTACAAATCCTCCAACTACATTCAAAGTCCCAAGTACAACGGCTATAAAACCCAATACCAATGCTAATGTATTTGATGGGTCAGCTTTACCCATAATAATTATAGCTCCAATAATAACTACACCATGAATTGCATTTGCTCCACTCATTAGTGGTGTGTGTAATACTGATGGAACACTTTCTATAACTTGTATTCCAAGAATTATAGATAATATAATGACGTATATCATTTCAATATTATCATAAATAAAACTGAGTATTATTTCCATAGTTTTTAATTTAAATTAATTTCTTGAAGATTTCTAACTTCTTCTAGGTAGTCTTGTAATATATTTCCATCTTTAATAAGTAATGAACCATTTGTTATTTCATCCTCGTTATCCCATTTAAATTTACATTCCTCAGTAAGATGTAACATAAAATTTAAAATATTTTTGGCAAATAGTTCACTAGCATTTATTGGTAACGTTGCTGGTAGATTTCCTTCTCCAACTATATTAATGCCATTTTTTAAAACAGTTTTATTGAGTTCACTACTTTGACAATTACCTCCTTGTGAAACTGCCATATCTACAATAACTGCACCTGGCTTCATTTTTGAAAGCATTTCATCAGAAATAATTAAAGGAGCTTTTTTACCTGGTATTAAAGCTGTTGTTATGACAAGATCGGCAACGGTTACCTTTTCTAAAACAGCTTCTTGTTGTTTCTTCAAAAAATCATCAGAAAGCCCCTTTACATAACCACCTTCTAACTTTATAGAATCATCACCTTCTACTTCAATAAATTTACCTCCTAAAGATTCAACTTGTTCTTTGGTTTCTGGTCTTATATCTGACACCCAAACATTTGCACCTAGTCTTTTGGCTGTTGCAATAGCTTGTAATCCAGCAACCCCAGCACCAAATATGACAACAGTTGAAGGTTTTATAGTACCAGCTGATGTCATCAGCATTGGAAATATTTTCCCCATTTTAGATGCTCCTAATATCACTGCTTTATAACCAGCAAGGTTTGCTTGTGAACTTAAAACATCCATACTTTGAGCAAGAGAAGTTCTTGGAATAGCATCAAGTGAAAAAATAGAAATTTTTTGGTCAACACATGCTTTTACTAGTGTGGGATTTGATGTTGCAAAAAGTAATGAAATCAAAACACACCCTTGTTTCATGTATTTAACATCTACTAGATCAGGTGGATTAATTTGCGTTACTACATCTGATTCATAAACATCTTTTCTAGTAGCTATAACGGCTCCTGCTTCGATATAACTTTCATCACTGAAATTGGAACCTTCACCAGCATTTTTTTCGACTATAACTTGAAATCCATTTTTGGTAAATTGTTTTACAATTGTTGGAGTTATAGCTACTCTAGTTTCATGAGCAACTATTTCTTTTGGAACACCTATTTTCAAAACTTTATTTTAATTAATACTAAAATTTATTCGTTGTAAAATAAGAATAATTTGCCTTAATACTAACTCTATATTTATTAAAACAAGATCAAAAAAGGGATTAATATGATGAAATTCAACTTAAAATTTCTTTGTTAAATTTTTCCCAAGAATATTCATTAGCTTTTAATTTCACGCCATTATTTATCTTTTTCCTTAGCTCATTATTGCTGTAAAACTCAATAATATGCTTTGAAATATTAGATGAATTTGGAGCTGAAACTAAACCATCTTCATTATGATTTACTACTTCTGGTAGTCCACCCACATCATTTACAATCATGGGCTTTTGATAATAGATAGCTAATTGAGTTATACCACTTTGAGTTGCTGAAATATACGGCAGTATGATTAAATCTGCCACTTCAAAGTAGCTTGGAACTTCATTTTTGGGTATAAAATGATCAAATATGAGAATGTTATCTAATTTAAGTTCATTAATCAATTGTTCATATTTGGTTTTATCTTCATAAAATTCACCTGCAATGATGAGTTTTATTTTCAATTCTCTTATTTTGGGATGACTCATGGCTTCAATTGCTAAGTCTAATCCCTTGTATTTTCTAATTAATCCAAAAAATAAAACATATTTTCCCTCCTGGATATTCAACAATTTAAGTGCATCTTCTTTTTTAGGCTTTTTTCCAAAGGTGTTATAAACAGGATGAAAGAGTGTTTTAACTTTAGCTGTGGGATTAATTAATTTAATTTCATCAGCTACTTTATTACTTAAAGTAAAAAGAGTTGAACACTGATTAAAAAAGTATCTCACTAATTTTATATCTCCAAATCTTTTTTCATGAGGTATAGCATTATCTACTATTGCGCAAACTTCTACTCCTTTACCTTTCAATCTATTTGCTATAAAACCTAAACATGGTCCAAAAAAAGGCATCCAAAAACGAATAAATACTTTGTCGGGGTTTAAGTTTAAAATATACTTATAGGTTTTAAGCCATGAAATAGGATTAATTGAGTTAATAAGGTGTTTTATCTCATATGAAAAATGCTTCTCTCTATTTACCCTGTATTGTGTTTTTCCTGGAAATAAAATACTTGGATATTGGAGTTTGAAAGAAACAATTGTTACTTGATGTCCAGCATCAATCAACGATTCAGCAAAAGCTTCATTTAAGTCAGCAATTCCTCCTCTTAATGGATGAGCAGGACCTACAATTACGATTTTACTCATTAAAATTGACTTTATCTCTTATTTGATAAATATTCCTTTTTGGTGAGCTTCTAGAAATCATTTCTCCAATAAATCCAGCTAAGAACAATTGAACACCTAAAATCAGTGCTGTTAATGCTATGTAGAATTCAGTTCTGTTGGCAATTAATTTTGCTCCTTTATTTAAATACAACTTATCTAACCCAATGTAAACCAAGAACAAGAAGCTAATCAAAAACATGAATGTTCCTAAGGAACCAAAAAGATGCATAGGCCTTTTTCCATATTTACCCATAAATGTGATGGTGAATAGATCTAAAAAACCAAAAATAAAGCGTTCTAATCCAAATTTAGATTTTCCGTGTTTTCTTGCAAAGTGTTCAACCTTTTTTTCGGTTATTTTATCAAAACCTGACCATTTAGCTATAATGGGGATATATCGATGCATTTCACCATAAACTTCTATATTTTTTACAACTTCTGAATGATAAGCTTTTAATCCACAATTCATATCGTGAAGCATAATTCCAGAGACCCGTCTTGTTACGGTATTATATAATTTGGTTGGTATTGTTTTTGACAAAGGATCTTTTCTATCTTTTTTCCAACCTGATACAATATCAAATCCATCATTTATAATCATATTGTATAGAGATGGTATTTCGTCAGGAGAATCTTGTAAGTCTGCATCCATTGTGATAACTACTTTACCCTTAGAATGTTCAAATCCTACATTTAAAGCAGCGGATTTCCCATAATTCCTTCTAAAAGATACTCCTTTAATATTGGCATTTTCTTTACAAAGTTCAGAAATGACTTTCCAGGATTTGTCTGTACTGCCATCGTTAATAAGAAGAATTTCATATTTGTAATCATTGGAATCACATACATTTTTTATCCAGCTAGTTAGCTCAACCAATGAGTTTTCTTCATTGTACAATGGTATAATTAATGATATATCAATATTCATTTTAACAAATATATTCAAGATTAGTTATTACTAATGTTCATCAAATTAAATTTAACCCATAAATGTTAATGTTTTAAAAATTATAACCTTAGGATTGTCAATTCACTCCTTATAATTATGTTTGCAGTATAAATGAGAGCCCTAATTTTTAAAGAAATTCGTTCCTACTTTAGTTCTATAATTGGGTTTATAACCATTATTGTCTTCTTGATTATTACTGGCGTATTTTTGTGGATTATACCAGGAAACTTCAATTTACTTAATATGGGAGAATCTTCATTAGTTCCTTTTTTTAAATTGGCTCCATATATATATTTAGTTCTTATTCCTAGTTTCACTATGAAGCTATTTGCTGAAGAACATAGAACCGGAACTTTTGAGTTTTTATCTACAAAACCAATTACCACATTTCAAATCGTTTTTTCAAAATTTATTTCTGGTTGTGTATTAACACTATTCACTCTTTTACCCACATTTACTTATTATATATCTATTATTTTTTTAGGTGAGGAATTAGGAAATATAGACCATTCCTCTACAATAGGAAGTTATTTGGGTTTACTGTTACTTTCATTTGCATTTGTCTCTATTGGCATGTATTGTTCATCTTTAGTCAAAAATCAAATTGTAGCCTTTGTTACAGCTGTTATCCTTAACTATACTATCTATGAAGGATTTTATCTATTTGCAGATATGGTAGTTCAACCGTTTGACTTTTACCTTTTGAAGTTTAGTATGCTTGAACACTTTAAATCTTTTGAACGAGGAATAATTGATACTAGAGATATTGTTTTCTATTTATCTGTTACAGCCTTTTTTATTGTTACTACTCAATTATTTTTTTCTTCAAAAAAGTCATGATTAAAAGTAGAAATTACATAAAATTAAGTCTGCTTCTATTCGTTTTGATTCTCATCAACTATGTATTTTCCATTTCTTTTATTAGAGTTGATTTATCAGAAGATAAAAAATATGAGCTATCTACATATACTAAAGATAAAATTTCGAATCTAGATGATTATCTAAATGTGGACGTTTTCTTGGTTGGTGATTTTCCTGTAGAAATTGAAAAACTAGAAAAAGGACTTTATGAAAAATTACAAGAAATTAAAGTATATGGTGGTCAAAATTTAGATTTGTCTTTTATTGATTTAAATGAAGATCCTGAACTTGCAGAAGATTACAAAAGACAAATATTTGACAATGGTAATGGATTAAAACCAGCTTATATAGATATAATCAAGGATGATAAGAGAGAAATTATTGAAATTTGGCCAGGAATTATTTTACAAATGGGTGAAAATAACATTCCTATTCAATTACTTTCTCCATCGACAAGAGATAATCCATACCCCATAAATCAAGCAGTTACAAATTATTTTACTGATCATATTGAAGAAAATATTGTAGTTGGATTAGATAAGTTATTTAAAACCAGGAAAAAAAATATTCATTTTTTACAGGGGCATGGAGAACTTTCTGTGTATGATCAAAGAGAAGTCTGGTTTTACCTTCAAAAGAATTTCAATGTCGACACAATAAATATAAAACAAATTAAATCTGAATTTTACAATAATGCTGTGGATGTTGGAATGAAAAAATTCGATTCATTAGTTCTCAATAATATTGATTCATTTAAGATAAACAACACCACTATTCCTGTAAGAGAAAATAAACGAATTATCACAAGTTATTTAAAAAACAAACATCTCAAGTATTTGAAAAAAAATCCTAATAGTGTTAATGAACGTTTAGACGCACTCAATGAAACTGATCTGTTAATCATATCTAAACCTAGATCAACTTTCACTATAAAAGAAAAGTATGTGATTGATCAGTACATTATGAACGGAGGAAAAATTATTTGGCTCTTAGATATGATGGATGTGAATGAAACCATTCTTGCACAAAAAAATAGACTTGTCTATAATGAGGTTCTAGATCATGAATTGCAACCTTTTTTATTCAAATATGGAGTACGATTCAATAAAGATATGATTTGTGATGAACAATGCTGTCCAGTTTTAAGAGAAGATAATCTTGGAATGGTTTCAAAATGGTTTTTTTATCCACAATTAAAAAATTATGACAACAATATTTTAATGAAAAATGTATTGCCCATCAAAGGTAGATATGTTTCCTCTTTAGACACAGTTGGAGAAGAAAAATTTAAAAGGACCGTAATATTGCAATCGTCTCCTTTGAACAAAGTCATGAGGCAGGCTAGAATTCAATATCAAAACACACAAAATTATGACCCATCACTTTCAAATAATCAATTGAAAAGTAGACTTGATGTGGGATTGTTATTCGAAGGAATTTTTCAATCTAATTTTAAAAATAGACGTATATCGAAAGATTTCATTAAAAATCCAATTATTGAGTTTAAATCTGAAAGTGATTTTACAAAAATGGCTTTTATTGGAGATGGAGATTTAATTAGAAATGATTTAAGTTCTGATCAAAATCCTGTCCCCCTTATGTTTGAAAAAGCAAATTATAATACACCATATTTTGAAATGCCCATTTACGGAAATGCTACGTTCTTTTTAAATTTAGTAGACAAAATGTTAAATCGAGATGATTTTATTGCTTTAAGATCAAAAATGAATCCTCCAAGACTAATGAAAAAGGAAGAAATGGCAAATAAAATGAAATGGCAACTTATAAATTTAGCATTACCCATTCTATTGGTACTCATTTTTGGAATAGTTAATATATATGTAAGAAAACTTAAATATGAATCATAATATTATTTTCAATATAGCCCTTCCTCTGATAATAATAACAACTATTTTTTCCTCTTGTCATAACACATCTAATAATATTGATTTAAAGGATTTTAATATAAAGGATACTGCAAATGTTTATCGATTTACAATTAGTACTAACAATACAGACTCCATATCATTATCAAGAATAAATAAAAATAAAGTTTGGATGATTGAAGAGCCAAATTACAGGGCTAACATGTCAAATATTCAATTAATTATGGAAACTTTTTACCGAATTCAAATAAAACAACCAGTATCTAAAAATGCTGAAAAAAATGTAATTAAGAGACTAGCTGTTAGCAATAAACGAGTAGATATTTTTGATAAAAACAACCAATTGATAAAGACTTGGTATATAGGTTCTCCTACCCCCGACCATTTGGGTACATATATGCTACTGAAAAAAGATGGAAAAAAAGGAAGTAAACCCTATGTTATGTTTAAACCTGGTGTCTATGGTTCTCTTGATGTTCGTTTTTTTACAGATTGGACACTATGGAGATCACCCCAAATATTTCATTATCCAAATCCACGAGATATACATGAATTAAAACTAACTTACAACGAGTATCAAGATGAAAGTTTTAGCATTATTCAAAAAGAAAATGAAATTACTTTGAAAGATCAAAATTCTAATCCTATCTTACAATTTGACACCATCCAGCTTAGACATTATTTCACACATTTTAATAATATTTGCTATAATAAAATCATGTTTATTGATCAGTCTAAAAAAGATTCCATTTTTTCAAGTAAATCTTTTATTGACATTTCTCTAATTAACAAAGAAAACAAAACGACAAATGTTCAGTTCTGGAGAATTAAGAATGATAAGTCTTCAACAAAATGGGATAAAGAATATGGATTTATTAGAATAAATGGGAGCAATGAGTTGCTCAGAGCTCAATATTTTAACTGGGATATTATTTTTAAACCTTTATCTTTTTTTTCTAATGATATTAGGAGGTAGGTGTTAATAAAAATCATTTAATATGAATAGTTGTTTTAAAAACTATATTGATATTTACCTTCGTTATATTCAAATCAACAATCATGAAATTTATCGTATCAAGTCAAGCCTTATTTAAACAACTACAAACAATAGCTGGAGTTTTAAATAGTTCTAATACATTACCCATACTTGACAACTTTCTCTTTGAAATAAAGGATAATAAACTTAACCTTTCATGCTCTGACCTTGAATCTACTATGACATCTACTATTTCAGTTGAATCTAAAAATGAAGGCAGTATTGCTATACCAGCTAAAATATTACTAGACATTTTAAAAACATTTCCTGATCATCCTTTAACATTTTCTATTGATGAAAAAATGGGAGTTGAAATTTCTTCAGATTACGGTAAATATAAATTAAGCGGCTTTTCTGGTGAAGAATTCCCTAAGTCTCCAATTATAGAGTCTCCTACTTCTGTAAATTTTGAAGCTCATACCATTCAACGTGCCATTGAAAAATCCATTTTTGCAACAGGAAATGATGATTTACGACCTGTAATGAGTGGTGTTTTTATACAACTTAGTGAAAATGATGCAACTTTTGTTGCAACTGATGCTCATAAGCTAGTGAGATACAAAAGAACGGATGTTAATACCAATACTCCTTCTTCTTTTATAATTCCAAAAAAACCCATGAATTTATTAAAGGGAATCCTCCAGAATGTAGATGGAGAAATTCAAGTTGATTTTAATGAATCCAACGTTAGTTTTTCATTTGATAATTTCTCTCTTACTTGCCGTTTAATAGATGGTAAATATCCCAATTATGAAGCTGTAATCCCTAGTCAAAATCCTAACAAGTTGACCATTGATAGAAATTCCTTTTTACAATCTATAAAAAGAGTTAGTATTTTTGCCAATAAAACTACTCACCAAGTTCGTTTAAAAATTAATGGAAGTGAACTTAATATAAGTGCTGAAGACATTGACTTTTCTAATGAAGCTAATGAAAGATTAACCTGTTCTTATGAAGGTGAATCTATTGAAATTGGATTTAATTCCAGGTTTTTAATTGAAATGCTTAACAATATAGATACAGACAATGTTGTTATTGAACTAAGTGCACCTCACAGAGCAGGCATTATTGTTCCTGAAAATAATGAAGAAGGTGAAGATGTTCTAATGTTGGTGATGCCCGTAATGTTAAATAATTAAAAAAAGGTATAAATATTATCAAGATTTAATTTCTCCGTTTCTGTAAGTAGTTCACTTACTCTAAAATTAAGTGGTATATACCAATTTTTATGACCAAACATATCTCTAGTTTCATTAGAGAAGAAAATTAGTCCATGTTTTGCTAGAATCTCTTCTGTAATATAGATTAATTCATCTTTTGAAAGCTCTTCTAATTCAGAAGAAGTTATCAATCGTTGAGAAAATTCAGGATAGGTTCCTAGAGTAACATCATACTCATAATTTCTTTTTTGCAACAATACAGAATCTTTATCTTGATTGTCTATAAATTTGGTTATTCCAGACATAGTCATGTTTTCAAGAGAAAGTTGTAAGTTGAATAATTTAATATTTGAATCAATTTTTTCAGTTATACCTAATTTATAATGAATATGATCATCTGATGAAAACCATCCTTGAAACGAATGATATATTGTATCAGTAATAATAAATCCTCTTAACATTTGATTAGATGTACTAGTAATATTAAGAGAAATCCAAGTGTTGTTTGTTTTTCCAAACCATGAACCAAGTAATTCAAAGTCTCCAATTTCATGTTTTTTTTCATGATACAACATATCCATATGAACATTAATTTCACTTTGGTACTTTGCATTTTTTGCAGTTAAATCATGCTTGTAATAAACTGGTGATTGTTGAGTATCTAGAACAATAAGAGATTCCGAAGATTTACCTGCACAACCTATTACTGAAAAAAAACTAACAATTTTTAGATACTTTAACATAATACCTAATTTAAAAAATAAATTCAGAATTAACTATAATCTTCTATAGAAGAAATGATTATATCAATGCAAGTATCAATTTGATCTTTAGTAATTACTAAGGGAGGTGCAAATCTTATGATATTCCCATGTGTAGGTTTCGCTAAAAGACCATTATCTTTCATTTTTACACACAAGTCCCATGCCGTAGAACTTTTTTCAATATCATTAATAACAATTGCATTTAATAAACCTTTACCTCTTACTAAAGAGACTAAATCAGATTTAGCAATAAAGTCATTCATTTTTTCTCTAAAATAAATTCCCAAATTCAGGGCATTATCAGCTAAATTTTCTTCTAAAACAACTTCTAAGGCTGCTTTTGCAACTGCACATGCTAATGGATTACCGCCAAAAGTAGATCCATGTTCACCCGGTTGAATACACAACATGACTTCATCATTGGCAAAAACAGCTGAAACAGGGAATACCCCACCTGAAAGTGCTTTACCTAAAATTAAAATATCTGGTTTTGCATTTTCATAATCTGTTGCTAACATTTTTCCTGTTCTAGCTATTCCTGTTTGTACTTCGTCTGCAATGAATAAAACATGGTATTTGTCACACAATTTTCTAACACCTTCTAAATAACCATTGTCAGGAACAACCACTCCAGCCTCACCTTGTATTGGCTCTACCATAAAAGCAGCAACATTAGTGTCTTTTAATTCATTTTCCAAGGCTTGTAAATTATTATAAGGAATTAAATCATAACCTGGCATATAGGGACCAAACCCTTCATATGAAACAGGGTCATCTGAACTTGAAATTGCTGCAAGTGTTCTACCCCAAAAGTTACCTTTTGCAAAAATAATTCTAGCTTTGTTTTGAGGTATTCCCTTTTTCATATACCCCCACTTTCTTGCTAATTTATTAGCTGTTTCACCTCCTTCTACACCTGTATTCATAGGTAGTACTTTATCATATCCAAATAAGTCACACATGAATTTTTCATATTCACCAAGCTTGGAGTTGTAAAAAGCTCTACTTGTTAACGTTAGTCTTTTAGATTGTTCTATCAATGCCTTTATAATTTTAGGGTGACAATGACCTTGGTTAACCGCTGAGTATGCAGACAAAAAATCAAAATATTTTTTTCCTTCACAATCCCAAACATGTACTCCCTCTCCTCTATCTATTACCACTGGTAAAGGATGATAATTATGGGCTCCGTATTGGTCTTCAAGTTTCATTAATGTTTTTGAGTTCATTTGCATAATTATTAGGGTTTCAAATATAAGTTATGTCAACAATTTACATAGTTAATTGCAAGTGATTTTAAAAAGTATTTTTTTTGTAAAAATGGAAGACTTTAAAAAACTACAAAAAAAAATTCTATCAAGTACGAGCAAGTGCCTTAAAGAATTTGACATGATTCAGAAAGGAGATCACATTATGGTTTGCATTTCTGGAGGTAAGGATAGCTACACCATGTTAGATATGTTTATTCACTTTCATAAATATGGAGATATCCCATTTGATTTTACAGTTGTTAATATGGATCAAAAACAACCTGGTTTTCCTAAAAATGTGCTTCCAACTTATCTAAAAAGTTTAGGTCTTCATTTTCAAATTATTGAAAAAGATACCTACTCTATTGTGATGGATAAAATCTCCGAAGGAAAAACAATGTGCAGCCTATGTTCAAGATTAAGAAGGGGAACCCTTTATGATAAGGCAAGAGAATTAGGATGCAATAAATTAGCATTAGGACATCACAGAGAAGACATTATCGAGACTTTTTTTCTTAATTTATTTTTTAGTGGAAAATTAGAAGCAATGCCACCTAAATTTAAAATAGACGAGGGAGATCTGTTAGTGATTAGACCACTCTCCTATTGCAAAGAGGATGACATTTCTGCTTATTCTACATTACGAGCGTTTCCTATTATACCTTGTAACTTGTGTGGTTCTCAGGAAAACCTACAACGAAAAAAAATAAAAACATTATTAAACCAATGGGAAAAGGATTATCCCAATAGAAAATCTATCATTTTTAATGCACTTAAAAACATTTCACCTTCTCATATGTTAGATCCTAATTTATTTGACTTTAATCAGTTGGCATGTGACTTAGAGAAAATTAATGCCTAATTTATTTTATTTTTCTAATGATTGAAAAATGGTTTGATGTACCTGCCATATGAAATTTTGCATTAGTGAAATTGATAATCATCTTCTTAACTTTGATTTGTATTCCCCAAGATAATCCGCTTGTTCCTGGTCTTGAATCTGGCTGAAGCTGCATCCTGTTTAAAAAATTATAACCAAATCTAAAATGAAAATGTTCACTAAACATGAATTCAGAAGCAAAGATCATATGTGCAAAAAATATTTTCCCATAAGAATATATCGAAGATATTTCATTTCCTGAAATCATGACGTTATTCCAATTTTCCAAATTTCGATAAGAAGCATGAAATCGGATTGGTGCATATTTTAGTTTTTTATTAATTCCTAATTCAATTGATAAGGGTAAATCATAATCTATATTAGATTGATAATATTTAATTATTGGTCTACCTAAATTTTTAACTATGAAATATGATCCAAGATTATTTGATTTATCAAAATAAGTTAATGACAAATCAGTTGCTAGAGCCAATGCACTATATCTTTCATAAAATGATCCAGCAATTTTCAAATTAATTCCAAGCTGTAAATTATTTCTCAATTTTCTACCATGACCTAATTGAAGCATAATGTCGTTTGCTGAAAATGTTTGATCTGAAAATAATCCAGATGGATCAGCATATTCAAATTGACCATAATTACAATAAATTAAACTAGTTGATAATGTACCAATTTTCCTATTATTAAAAATGTAATTTAATATTGCTATATCGCTATCGGCAAAATAATTCACATAATTCATCTGCAAAAAACCATCTTGCGATGGCAAAAGATTAGAGGGCAATTGAATTGTTGTAGATGGGTCGTCTTCTAGAACACCCACATTTAAGCCACCTAATGCACTATTTCTAGCTGTAGTATTAAAATTAAGAATAGAAAAACTAGTATTTGACTGTCCTATATTAAAATAAGAGATTCCATAAAAAACTAAAAAAAAATATATTCTCACTTTAATTAAAACGTTAAAATTTCAGGTTTATTTTTAAACATTGAATCTAAAATGCATTATATCTC
Source organism: Crocinitomicaceae bacterium (assembly GCA_038134525.1). Lineage (GTDB taxonomy): Bacteria > Bacteroidota > Bacteroidia > Flavobacteriales_D > Parvicellaceae. The sequence goes on along the minus strand of JAYPVI010000012.1, from coordinate 11,716 downwards.
CATCTTCTGGAATGTATTCTTTACCATGTATCATTAATTTACCCGCCTCTTTTACAGCAGTTTCATTTTTAAGCGACACATAGTCAGTGTACTTAATTACTTCTGCTCTTATGAATCCTTTTTCAAAATCAGAGTGAATTACTCCTGCAGCTTGAGGTGCAGTCATGCCTTTTTTTATGGTCCAAGCTCTAACCTCTTTTTCCCCCGCTGTGAAATAAGTTTGTAAGTTTAATAAACTATAAGCTTTTTTAATCAATTTACTTACCCCTGGTTCATCAAGGCCTAAATCATCTAGAAACATTTTTCTTTCTTCATAATCTTCAAGTTCAGCTATATCTGCTTCTATTGCAGCTCCAAGTATTAATATTTCTGCATCTTCATCAGAAATAGCATTTTTTACTCTATCTACATGTTGGTTTCCGTTTTTTACTGCTGTCTCATCTACATTACATATATACATAACTGGTTTAGAAGTAATAAGTTGTAATTCAGTTAAGTATTCCCGTTGTGATTCTTCTAATTCTAAAGACCTAATTGAATTCCCTTTTAATAAATGTTCTCTTGCAGTTGTGTAGGTATCAAATACTTTTTTAGCTTCTTTATCTCCAGATTTGGCTTTACGTTCTATACCACTAAGTCTTTTTTCTAAAGTTTCTAAGTCCTTTAGTTGAAGCTCCATATCTATGATTTCTTTATCAGAAATTGGATCAACTTTTCCATCAACGTGTACTACATTATCATCATCAAAGCACCTTAATACGTGAATAATAGCATCAACCTCCCTAATATTTGCTAAAAATTGATTTCCTAATCCTTCACCTTTGTGGGCACCTTTTACTAAACCAGCAATATCTACAATTTCAATCGTAGTAGGTATTACTTTTTCAGGATTAACTAGATTCTCCAAACTAGTTAGTCTTTCATCAGGGACAGTAATCGTACCCACATTTGGTTCAATAGTGCAAAACGGAAAATTAGCTGATTGAGCCTTTGCATTAGAAAGACAATTAAAAAGAGTTGATTTCCCTACGTTAGGTAATCCAACAATGCCGCATTTTAAAGCCATAAATTTAAATTATCTTCAAAAATAATGGCTTAATTTGAATTTCCTATATTTTGAATAAGACCTTCTTTCTTTTCTTGTTTGTTGCAAAAACTCAATATGAAAAAATATGTTCTATTCCCTAATGTTTTTCCAATATTTTTTACTGGGTTCCAAATATTACCATACCATTCAAATATGATGTACTTGGCTTATGAACTTTTCTAAAGTTGTTAACACTTGTTTAATAGAAACACTATATCATTACTTTTGAAGCATAATCGTTTATAAATGGATAATTATAATTTAAAAGAACTAAAAGACTTGGTATCACAAGTTAGAAGAGATATTGTTAGAATGGTTCATGCTCAAAACTCTGGACACCCTGGCGGATCTCTTGGATGTGTTGAGTATTTTGTTAGCTTATATAAAGTAATTATGACTCATAATGCTGATTTTTCGATGGATGGTGTAAACGAAGATTTATTCTTTTTATCCAATGGTCATATTTCACCAGTTTTTTACTCTGTTTTAGCAAGATCAGGCTATTTTCCAATTGAGGAATTGAAAACGTTCAGAATGATTGATTCACGCTTGCAAGGACATCCTACTACTCATGAAGGATTACCAGGAGTTAGAGTCGCTAGCGGATCTTTAGGTCAAGGTCTTAGTGTAGCAGTTGGATCAGCACTTACTAAGAAACTAAATCAAGATTCAAGAATTGTATACACCCTTCACGGTGATGGTGAATTACAAGAAGGGCAAATTTGGGAGGCTGCAATGTTTGCATCTGCTCATAAGGTAGATAACTTAATATCAACTATTGATTACAATGGGAGACAAATTGATGGTGATGTAGACGAAGTGTTATCGCTTGGAAATTTGGAAAACAAGTGGATTGCTTTTGGTTGGGAGACATTGAATTGTAATGGAAATGATCTAGAGGATGTAATTAGAACTCTTACCAAGGCTAAAGAAATGACTGGTAAAGGAAAACCCATTATGATCATCATGAAAACAGAAATGGGTAATGGAGTTGACTATATGATGGGATCCCATAAATGGCATGGTGTAGCTCCTAATGACGAACAATTAGAAATTGCTTTAAATCAAAACCCTGAAACAATAGGTGATTATTAATTTTTGGAATCAATTTTGATGTTGATTAAATCATGAATTATAGACAATCATTTATATCGCTATTTTTATTATTCTCTTCCTTATTCGCCATTGCTCAGGAAGACAGTAAAATAAGAATACTATTCATTTTTGATGGTTCTAATAGTATGAATGCACAGTGGGAAAACAGCAGCAAAATTTTAGTTGCTAAAAAACTTATGACCCAAACAATGGATAGTTTAAAAGGACTTGAAAATGTCGATTTAGCATTGAGAATATACGGTCATCAAACAAGAATAGCTCCTGGAAAGCAAGATTGCTCAGATACCAAACTAGAAGTGCCATTTGCTAGTTCAAAGGAAAACTACTCTAAAATTATTACTAAAATTCGTGGTTTAGAACCAAAGGGAACTACACCTATTGCAAGATCTCTAGAATATTCTGCAGAAGATTTTCCTGAATGTAAATCATGTAGAAATATCATAATTTTAATTACAGATGGTATTGAAGCTTGTGACGAAGATCCTTGTGCTGTTGCATTAGCATTAAAAGAAAAAAATATTAAACTAAAACCTTTTGTAATTGGTCTTGGACTAGACACATCATATTTATCTCAATTTTCCTGCATTGGAGAATTTTTAAGTGCTGATAATGAAGATTCATTTAAGGGAGTATTGAAGTTTGTGATTAGTCAAGCATTAAACAACACTACCGTTCAAGTAGATTTAAATAATGTAAATGGACTTCCAAAAGAAACAGATGTTACTATGAGTTTTTACAATTCAAAAAGTAAAAAATTGATGTACACTTATAAACATACTTTAAATAGAAATCAATTACCCGATACATTTGCTTTAGATCCCATTTACACTTATAAAATGGTAGTACATACTATTCCAGAAGTAGTTGTTGATGATATTAAGCTTATTCCTGGGAAACACAATACTATTGTTGCTAATACCCCTCAAGGAATATTAAAGCTAAGTACGCAAGGTTCAAACAGCACATACACTGGGATAAATGTTATCGTTAGGAAAGATAATGAATACCGTACTATCAATGTGCACAAAATGAATTCAGAAAAAGAATATTTATTGGGAAAATATGATCTTGAGATATTGACACTACCCAGATTGTATTTTGAAGATGTAGAAATAAAACAAAGTAAAATCACAGAAATAACCATACCATTGTATGGATCGGTTCAAATTTCAAAAGGGAATGGTCCAGCTTCATTATTTATGAAGGAAAATGGTCAGAATGTTTGGATCTATGATTTTGATAATTATAGGTATATTGAAAATCTTAACCTTCAACCAGGTAAATACATGATTTCATATAGAAATAGTAGATCTAATAGTATGGCACATACTATTATTAAAGAATTTAAAATTTCTTCAGGACAAAATTTAAACTTAAACTTATAAGCATGGAAATAAATATTTTAGGAAATAACGATACTAGATCAGGATTTGGTGCTGGTTTATCTTATTTAGGAGAAACGAACCCTAATGTTGTAGCGTTGTGTGCTGATTTAACAGGTTCATTAAAAATGAATGATTTCCAAAATAAATTTCCCGATCGATTTTTTCAAGTTGGCATTGCTGAAGCCAATATGATGGGAATTGCGGCAGGATTAACTATTGGGGGGAAAATTCCATTCACCGGAACTTTTGCAAATTTCTCAACTAGCAGGGTCTATGATCAAGTGAGGCAATCTATTGCCTATTCAGGAAAAAATGTTAAAATATGTGCCTCTCATGCTGGCCTCACTTTAGGTGAAGATGGTGCAACCCACCAAGTTTTAGAAGATATTGGAATGATGAAAATGCTTCCAGGAATGACTGTAATTAACCCTTGTGATTATAATCAAACTAAAGCTGCTACAATTGCCATTGCTGAGCATAATGGTCCAGTATATCTTCGATTTGGCAGACCTAAAGTCCCTATTTTTATTCCAGAAAACCAAAAATTCGAAATTGGAAAAGGTTTATTATTAAGTAAAGGTTCAGATGTGTCTATTTTTGCCACTGGTCATTTAGTTTGGGAAGCAATTGAAGCTGTTAAGTTATTAGCAACTCAAGGAATATCAGCCGAATTAATCAATATTCATACCATTAAACCTTTGGATAATGAATGCATCTTATCATCAGTAGCTAAAACAAAATGCGTGGTAACTGCTGAAGAGCACCAAATTGCTGGAGGTATGGGTGAATCAATTGCTCAATTATTAGCCAATAAATTGCCTTCTCCTATGGAATTTGTGGCTGTTAACAATAAATTTGGTGAAAGTGGTAAACCTTCCGATTTAATGAAAAAATATGGTTTACATTCTATCAACATTATTGAAGCCACTCATCGTGTTTTAAAGCGTAAATGAATGGTTAAATATGATAAAATGTGAAATAGAAAAAGAAATAATTCAACTTTTTTCTAATCCTAAAACTAAAATACAAGGTTTTAATTTGTTTGTTGACACATTTAAAAAAATTCTATACTTTCAAATCAGACGTATTTTAATTTATCATGAAGAAACAAATGATGTTCTTCAGGAAGTGTTTGTGAAATGCTGGAAAGGGTTAAATAGTTTTAATCACCAATCAAAATTATCTACCTGGGTATATAGAGTGGCCTACAATGAAACTATTCAATGGATAAGAAAAAACAAAAAAATGAATATCGTAGAAATGGATACTCCTATCGATATAAGTTCAAATGATGAATATATTTTTAATAAAAATGGAGACGAAATAAGCAGGCTTTTAGAAACAGCCATACTAAACTTGCCTCACAAACAAAAAATAGTATTTCAACTTAAGTATTTTCAAAACCTTAAATATGATGAAATTCAACAAATAACAGGAGGAAGTATTGGTAATTTAAAAGCTTCTTACCATCATGCTGTAAAAAAAATAAAACAGTTTTTAGATCAACAATAAACCATTTATAAATTTTTACATCAAATACTAAGTGAATAACATCAATGATATATTAAAATCAAAAATTAAAAGTGAAGACGTTTATTCTTTACCTGCAGATTACTTTGAAAGACTAAACAGTCAATTAGAAATCCAAATAACAAATCAAAGAACTTCATTATTTCGATTTTTATTTCGAATTGCAGCAACTATCTTATTATTAATAGGAATCGGTGTAATTTACCACTACCAAACAGCTAAGTTGCATGTTTCGTATTTATCGTTGATTAATGGTGTGGATGAATATCTTCTTGAAGATGATGAGTTATTCTATACGTTTTTAGATGATGATTTTCAATATGATAAACAATACATCAGTTCAATAGTAGATGATTACTTAAACACCGAAATAAATTTTCAATAACTAAATACTTTATTATGAAAACTATGACTAAATTAACTTTATACATTTTTTTGATGATTTTTGCATCTAATACTTATTCAGCTTTAGCTCAAAAACCTCATCAATCACAAATCAAGGAACAAAAAGAGGCACATAAAATTGCCTTTTTCACTATGAAAATGGAACTAAATTCTGAGGAATCTTTACGTTTTTGGCCAGTAGTAAATGAAATGGAAGCTGAAATAAAAAAACTAAAAGATGAAAATGCTTATGGCAGAATGATGTTAACAGATGAAAAAGAGATTTCAGATAAAGAGTTAGAAGAAATAATGGATTCACGTTTACAAATGAGTAAAAATATATTGGATTTAAAAATAAAATATCATGAAAAATTTAAGGAAATTATCCCTATTAAAAAGGTGGCCAAATATTATGAGGCAACAAAAGAATTTAGAAAATTAAATTCAAAACCATATTCTTATCCAAAAAAGGTGGAAAGAAGAAAATAATATCGAATTAACTATATTCTCTGATAAAAATAGTTTTTGAAGTTTACTAGAAATTTCAAATATCAATACTGAAAAGTAATATTACTGAAGTAAATATTATGTGTTAAAAAAATTATATCTTATATTAATTTAATTTTTATAAGATTTTATTTTGAAGAAATTCATATTCTTACTCATAAAATGCTTGATATTTAATGTTTTTTTCTCACAAACAAACCCCTGTGGATATATTTCACTTTTAAACGACACCTCTATATGTCTTTATGATTCAGTTAATATTATTGCTAATGGTGGATTAACTTATGCTTGGTATCCCAACTATAACATTTCGGATACTTCTGTGTCAAATCCACACATTTTTAATCATGTTGACACTACCTATTATGTGCAAATTACAGATATAAATGGATGTGTAAGTATTGATTCTATTTTAATTTCTGTCAATTCATTACCAACAGTAAATGTTCAAGGGAATGATACCATTTGTAATGGCTCATCTACTCAACTCATCGCAACTGGTGCATTATCCTACAACTGGTCTCCTGCTAGTAGTTTAACAAATCCTGCCATACCTTATCCAAGTGCCAATCCAAACACAAATACAAACTATATTGTTGTTGGGACCGATGCTAACGGCTGTAATAATCGAGACACTATTGATATTGTAGTTTTACAGCTACCTAATATTGACGCAGGTACTGACACTACAATTTGTCATGGATTGTCGATTCAACTTAATGCTATTGGTGGTGATACATACCAATGGTTAACTCCTATTAATTTAAGTAATTATCTAATTCCTAATCCAATAGCTAGTCCAGATACATTAACAAGTTATGTGGTAAGATCTACTGATGCTAATGGATGTATTAATACAGATACCATTGTTGTAGCTTTACATGATTCGGCTAATGCAGATGCTGGATTTAATGTGAGTGCATGTTATGGAGATGCCATACAACTCAATGCGACAGGCGGTGTTTCTTATTCATGGGAACCCAGTTTCTTTGTTAATCATCCTACCCTATCTAATCCGTTGGCTTTTCCTAATGATGATATGACTTTTACTGTCGAAGTAACCGACAGCAATGGATGTGTTGATTTTGATGACGTAAATATTTCTGTTTTCGTTGCCAATGCTGGTGATGACGCCATTATTTGCGAAGGAGATTCAATTCTAAGAAGTATTAGTGGTGATCCTGCTACTACTTTTAGTTGGACTCCTATTGAAGGTGTTTCTGATCCTACTATCTATAATCCAATTCTTTCTCCTTCATATCCTACTCATTATGTAGTTCATATTGGAAATGCCTCAGGGTGTAATTATACTGACACGGTTTTTGTAAATATTTCTAATCCTATACCTACATTTGATACTACTTTAATTCCGGGATGTAATGGTGTATATGTTGAATTTACAAATACATCTAATAGTGAATTTGATTTTATTTGGAACTTTAGCGATAGTACTTCTTCAACTAGTTCAGAAGTAGAAAAAATATTTGATTTTGGAAGTAACTTTAGTGCAACACTTAATGTACAGGATTCCCTAAATTGTATTAACAATATCACAATAAGTGGAAATACAGATACTTTTGAAAACTATTTTGACATCTACTATCCAAATGTATTCACTCCTAATGGAGATGGTGAAAATGATCAATTCATTATTCAAGTACCCGGAAGAATCTATGAATGTACAGAATTAATAATCTACAATAGATTTGGTGAAATTCAATTTATTTCAACAGGTAATAATTTGAAATGGGATGGGAGAAACAATGTAGGTGTTGAACTACCTAATGGCACATATTTCTACACCCTTAATGTTAAAAATGGGTTCTTCAAGCACAGTGATAAGCTTTTAAAATTAAAATAGCTTTTAATAAAAATACCCAAAATAGATAACATATGATAATATTCAAATTATCAATAATTACTATTTTTAAATATGGATTTTTGGAAGAAATTTTTCTTCACTTATGGCCTAATCATTTTATCTCTAACTAGTTACTCTTCGCATGTTCCTGGTGGTAATATTTCTTATGAATGTATAGGAAATAATCAATACGTAATCACTTTAACCTTATTTGAAGATTGTGGTACAGCTTTTATATCAAATGGACCAGAATCAATAACTATAACTAATAATTGTGGAATAAATTTTCCTACAACTATTCAGTTGCCAATTATTACTTTTAGAGAAGAAGTTTCACAATTATGTCCGCAGATGATTTCCCAAAGTGAATGTAATGGAGGATCATTGCCTGGAGTCTATAAGCACACCTATAGAGATACTATTACATTACCTGCCAATTGTGACAGTTGGGTTTTTGCATTTGATGATTGTTGTAGAAATGCATCTAATAATTTGAGCGGAACAGGGAATAATTATTATTGGGAATCCATTTTAAGAAGTGCTTCAAGTCCATGTAACTCATCTCCCGTTATTAATGCTAATCCAATTCCATATAATTGTGTAAATCAACCCGTACGATATAATTTTGGAGTAGTTGAACCAGATGGAGATTCGTTAAGTTATTCATTAATACCAGCTAAAACATCCTCATCGGGCATTGTTTCTTATCAAGGAGGTTTTTCAGGTACAGCACCTATTCCTGGAATACAGATTAACCCCATTTCAGGAGAAATCACTTTTTTTCCTACACAAATTGGAAATTACGTCATAGCAGTTTTAATAAAAGAGTTTGATAGTAACGGAAACTTTATTGGCAGTATCATTCAAGATTTTCAATTTGAGATTATTAATTGTAATAATAATAACCCTACTCTACCACCTGGAGGAATAGGAAATTTAACTGGAGATGGCGTTCAGACAAATTCGTATGAAATACAAGCTTGTGAGGGAGATAGTGTTTGTTTTGACATCACTTTTGCTGATGATGTTTCGGATAGTATTTATATCAATTCGAACATAAGTCAAATTTTTCAAGGTGCAGTCATGACTCAAAATACATTCACAAACGGTTTTGCAACAGCTAGCTTCTGTTTAATTGTTACTCCAAATAGCAGCAGTTTTTCAACTATTACGGTAAATGCCAGAGATAACGCTTGTCCAATTGTAGGAGTAAGCTCTGTTTCAATTGTAATAAATGTACTTAAAAGCACATATGCTGGACTTGATGAAATTATGTGTGAAGGAGTTGGTACAACCTTGAATGTAACTGGAGGAACACAATTTAATTGGTCATCTATTAGCGGAGACCCCATTGCTGTTGGTAATAATTTTTCTTGTAACAATTGTGCAAACCCAGTTGCCAATCCAGATACAACTACTTCATATCAAGTCACTAGTAATTTAGCTGGAAATTGCACCAACATAGACACGGTTGTTGTAAATGTAGTACCTGATTTTAATTATATTTTAACTCAATCATCAACAACTAATTGTATAAATTCATCAATCTTCTTGAATGTTGAACCATTTGATTCAATAAATAATATCAATACTTATAATTTTATATGGGAACCAGCCAATTTATTAAGCAACCCAACCACTTATAATCCTACTTTTGTCCCAACCTACTCTGGTAATTTTGATTTTGAAATCACAACAACAAATCAGTATGGATGTGTAAAAAAAGATACTTTAAACGTTACCATTCTTCCTTATTCCAACCCTAGTGTGAATATAACGGCAAATGACTCATCCATTTTGTGTTATGACTCTGTTCAGCTAAATGCAAACTTAAATACTGTATTACCCAATCAATGTGCATTAAGCTTAAATAACTTTTGTAGTGCTTCTTCTCAATCAACAGATGTTGGTTCTCAAAATGGAGTAAATTCAGGAACTACATATCCTGCACCTTTTGGCAATTGGTATAAAAGTGCAAAACATCAATTTTTGTACAAATCAAGTGAATTAAATTCTATGCTTGCTAATGGAACCAAAATAACAGAAATAGCATGGGAAACCACAAGTCAAAATACTGCTACAACACTTTTCAATGATTTTACTATTAGAATGGGTTGTGCAAATTTATCTGGCATAGGATCATTTCAACAAGGGTTATCAACTGTTTTTAGTTCACAGAATATCATTGTAAACTTAGGTTGGAATACATATCAACTAACAAATGCCTATGAATGGGATGGTATTTCGGATTTAATTATTGAGGTATGTTATGACAATACATCTCAAAATTACACAAGGAATTGGTCTACTCCTTACACAGTTACATCATTTAATTCTTGTGTTTATTACAGATCAGATATAAATAACGCATGTAATTCTTCAATTATAACAGCAATTAGTGTGAATAGACCTGTAACTAGATTTACAACATGTGATATTCAACCAAACTTAAATGACTTTAGTTTTCAATGGTACATCAATAATCAGTTAGATACCAATTCTGCTCAATCTCCATCATTTTCATTGTTTGATACAAGTTTTATTAAGGTAATTTGTACTAATGTTAATGGTGGGTGTACTGATAGTGCTACATTAACAATTGATGTTTTCTGTGATACATGTTTTAAACCAATACCCACATTGACACACCCGACCTGTGCATATTTAAATAATGGAATTGTTGATGTAAATATGTTGGGCAATTTTGGACCATGGTCATTAGAAATTTTGGATGCAACTACTGGAATAACAGTTTCATCAGCTGTAAATGTTACTAATCATCAATTTTCAAGTCTAACTGGAGGAATATATCAATTGATTTCTACAGATACCTCTGGGTGTTCAAATGATACAATTATTGAACTGATTCAACCAACCCCATTCAATGTTCAAACTAATTCAAATTTATCAATTTGTGAAGGTGACAGTATAATGCTATCTTCCTCTGGAGCAAATCAATATGCATGGAATTCTGATTACAATATTTCAGATACCACATTATCAAATCCTATTGTATGGCCCATAATTGATACATCGTATCAGCTAATTGCTTCAAATACAGATAATTGCACTGATACAGTAGAAATTAACATTCAAGTTAATATGTTACCCACAATCTATACCTCCAATGATACTTCGCTATGTAACGGAGATACTATTGGCATACTATCAGGTGGAGGAATAAGTTATGTCTGGTTAACTACAGACTCAGTTAGCGATATTACTTTAGCTAATCCAACTATTTGGCCAACAAACAACACTGTATATCAAGTGTTAGTTACGGGATCTAATAATTGTAGTGACACTGGATCCGTTTCTATCACCGTTCATAGTCTTCCTAACATTGACGCAGGAGTCAATGAAGATATTTGTTTTGGTGATACTACACAACTCAATGCCTCAGGGGGTGTGAGCTATGAATGGTTAACGACTACCACCATTTCTAATACTACTATTAACAATCCAAATGTATGGCCAACAGATACCTTGATTTATCAACTTAAGGGGATAGACGCCAATCAATGTGTAAATTACGACTCTGTTACCGTAAACGTACTGGCACTTCCTTTAGCTGATGCAGGCGGGGATAGATGGCTCTGTCCTGGTGACAGTATTATTCTCTTTGGATCAGGTGGAGTAAATTATACTTGGTTTCCAGATTCAACTCTTATTAATTCATTATCACCAAATCCAACAACATTTCCATTTGACAATGAAGAATTAATTTTATTAGTACAAGACCAATATAATTGTTTTTCATCTGACACGATCAATATTATTGTATTCCCCATTGTTCCTACAGATGCTGGTGGTGACACTTTAATCATTTGTGAAGGAACCAGCGTA
>JAYPVI010000011.1:0-83058 GCA_038134525.1 Crocinitomicaceae bacterium | reverse complement strand
AAGACCAACAAAACAAAGACCAACAAAACAAAGACCAACAAAACAAAGACCAACAGCAAGAAAAACAAGCTCAAAGCATACAACAAGCATTAAAAAACTTAGACGCCATTAATGGAGATGAGGAGAAAATATTAATGAAAATGAATAGAAATAAAGGAGACAAAAAGAATAAAAGCAAAACAAAAGACTGGTAATGAAAAAGCTTCTCTTGTATATATTAATTTTTTCGTGCTTTCCTTTATGGGGACAATTTGAAATTGAAGCATTTGTTAATCAAAACAATATTACTTTAGATGAGTATGTTAAGTTTACAATAAAGGCGAATGAAAGAGTTGGTTTATCCAACCTTAAGTTTGAAAATTTCTTAATACGCCAAGGACCCTTTACTAGTTCATCAAGTCAAACTACTATCATCAACGGTAAGTTTGAACAGGTAAAAGAATTTTCCTATTCTTTCATCTTATCACCTAAAAAAGAAGGAGAACTTATTATTGATGCTATACAAATCAATTATGAAAATGAAACATTTGAAACAAAACCCATAACGATTACTGTTACCCAAGGTAGAACAAATAATCAAACGCAACCTACTACGAGTTCAACAACAAAAACTAGTGAAAGTGATAGCAAGTTTTTCGCAAAAATAAGTTCGCCTAAAAGAAAGTTATATGTTGGTGAAAATTTATTAGTAGAATATAAAATTTATGCTTCAACTTATCACATCAGAAACCTTGAAATCACAGATTACGATCTACCCATGAGCAATGATGTTTGGACCGAATTGATAGAACCCAAAAATAACCAATGGAAAGAACAGGTTGAGGTGATTAACGGAATACAATACCGTGTGTTTACGCTCAAAAAAGAAATTATTTCACCACAAAAATCAGGAAAGATTAACATATTACCATTTGAAGTTAAAACAGTTATTAATCGAGATTTTTTCAATAGGGGAAAACAAAAGAATCTAAAAAGCAATTCGCTTCAGCTCGATGTAAAAGCACTACCTCCAAATGCACCATTATCATTTTCAGGTCAAATTGGAAGAAACTATAAATTAAAAGTAGATGTTAAGAAAACAGAGCTTAATGTTGATGACCCTCTAGATATACACATTGAAATTTCTGGAAATGGCAACTTAAAACAACTGGATTTACCCAAGCTTTCTTTTCCACAAGATTTAGAGCGATACCCTGAGGAAACAAAATCCAATATAAAGGTGAGTGAGTCTGGTATTTATGGAAATAAGAATTTGCATCAACTTATTATTCCTCGGTTTCATGGTGAATATGAAATTCCGCCCATATCCTTTTCTTATTTTGATCTAAATAGCGGAAAATATAAAACATTGAGTCACCCTAAAACCATGATTACAGTTGAAAAAACGGACAAATCATCTACAATAAATACCATTAATTTTGAAAAACCTCAACAAGATGAAGTTATTACCATTAACGAAAATATTCGACACATTAAAACCCAAACAGAGCTATTTGATTTTAACAACCCTATCTTTGGGACTGCCTATTACTTGGGGCTGATCGCATCTTCTCCCCTAATTTTATTATTATTTTTAGTCTTCTTATCTAGTAAAGAAAAGTTTAATAACACAGAGAAAACATTTCTAAAGCAAATAAACAAGGAAACACATCTTTATCTATCAAAAGCAGAACTAAACTTAACAAACAGAAGACTAGATGATTTCTACAAAGAGATTTACAACCTTTGGATATCATTTATTTCGAAAAAATACAGAATAAATATTGCTGAATTAAATCGGGCTTCTATATATAAAGTTCTAGAAAAAAATAAAGTTGAGAAAGAAGTCATACATTCTATTGATGAAATATTAACTAGCTGTGAAATGGCAAAATACAGTCCCCTTTCCGCTGACAATGCTGACATTTACTTGTCTAAAACCAAAGAACTTTTACATAATTTAAAAGATAATGCTTAAAAGGAATTTTTTAATTTTCTTGATACTTATTTCTTATGTGGGTAAGGGTAATGAAGATGCATATCACCAATTTGAAAAAGGGAATTCATTTTATGCTTCACAAGAATTTGATAGCGCATTAACAGCGTATAAAACGGTACTACAATCTAGAATGATCAGCAAAGAATTATTTCTCAATCTAGGTAATACATTTTTCAAATTAGATAGTTTACCTCAAGCCATTTTATATTATGAAAAAGGGATTAAACTAGCACCAGGAGATCCTGACTTAACTTATAACTTGCAATTCTGCAATAAATTAATTAAGGATAAGAACCCCATTAAGAAGTCTGTTTTACTAAATGAATTAATATTTAGTTTTTTGGGGAAATCACCAAATTATTGGGCTTATTCATCTATTATCCTACTGACACTAGTTTGCATTTTATTTGCTTTCTTTAGATTGAGTATAGATTCAAAATGGAAGAAAATCAACTTTTATTCTGCAATTATAGTTCTTATTTTATTTGGAGTTACGTTAATCCTATCTTCAATAAGTAAGTCTAAAGTGAATGAAACCAAGTATGGGATTGTGATCAAAAATTCCATAAAAGTTAGAACAGAACCTTCTGAAAATGCATCCACTGCTTTTCTATTACACGAGGGTTCGAAAGCTAAGGTAACAGCTGAAATTAACGATTGGATTGAAATTTCATTTAATGATAAGAAAGGCTGGATAAAAACGAATGCATTAGAACGAATATGATAACAAAAAAGGAAAAGGTAGAATATGTAATTCATCAATTAAATAAGCTATATCCTGAAACTCCAGTTCCACTTAACCACAAAGATCCCTACACCTTACTCATTGCCGTTTTATTATCTGCACAATGCACAGACGAACGTGTAAATAAAATTACTCCTTTGCTATTTGAAAAAGCGGATAATCCATTTAACATGGTGAAATTAGACGTAGAGCAAATAAAAAGCATCATCAGACCTTGCGGTTTATCACCAAGAAAGTCTCAAGCTATCTACAACCTTTCTAAAATATTGATTAATCAATATGAAGGCCATGTGCCAGCAGAATTAGATGCACTAGAAACCCTTCCCGGTGTTGGACATAAAACAGCATCGGTTGTCATGAGTCAAGCCTTTGGCGTGCCAGCATTTCCAGTTGACACCCATATTCACCGGCTTATGTACAGGTGGGGTTTTAGCAATGGAAAAAATGTAGTGCAAACTGAGAAAGATGCAAAGCGATTATTTCCTAAAAACTTATGGAACAAGCTTCATCTTCAAATTATATTTTATGGAAGAGAATACTCTCCGGCTAGAGGAGTTAGAAAAGATGTAGATTTTATTACCATGAAAATAGGAAGAAGAAGTGTCATTAAATCTTACCAAAAATGATCAATAAAACGTATCAAATTATCGGAATGCACTGTATGGGATGTGTTAGTAAAGTAGAAAAAGTATTACTAAGTCACCATAAAATTGTTGAAGCTGATGTGAATTTAGAAAAGTCAAGAGTAAAGCTGAATATGACCGATTTATTGCAACTTCAAGAAATAAAATCACTTCTTAAAAATGTTGGAGAATATGAAATTCTAGAATTTCAAGACCAAATCAATTCCAAAGAAATTAAACTAAGCACCTACAAACCTCTTCTATTAGTTATCAGTTTTATTTTGCTCATTAGTTTACTTGCGAGCTACAAAACCTCTTTTCATTTGATGAACTGGATGACCAATTTTATGGGAGGATTTTTCATAACATTTTCATTTTTTAAATTTTTAGATTTAAATGGCTTTTCAAACAGCTTCGCTACATATGACATTATTGCAAAAAGGTGGAAAGGATATGGCAAAATCTATCCCTTTATTGAACTGGGTCTTGGAGTAGCTTATCTGTTGGCATTACAGTCAGCCATAACTAATACCATCTGTATTCTAATTTTAACTGCCAGCACTATAGGGGTAGTTCAAGCTGTTTTAAGTAAAAAGCAAATTCAATGTGCTTGTCTGGGAACTGTGTTTAATTTACCCATGTCCACCGTTACTATAATTGAAAATTTCACCATGATTTCGATGGCGATCTTTTCTTTGGTTTTTGACTTTTCATAAACAAAGAGAAAATATAAGTAAAAAAATTTGTAATTTTAAAGTATGAAACTAATCCTTACCTCTTTATTATTTACCATTTTCAGCTTGAATAATTGGGCACAGAGCTTTACAGTGCAGTCCAACTCAATAATGTTAAATGGTTCGCCCAATGTTCAAGATTTTAATGACAATACCTATTTAGACGCCTTATCTACTGAAACACTAACTTGGTCTATTGTAGCTGACTCCATGCCTTCAAGTTGGGAATATTCTAATTGTTTTCCTAATTGCTATCCAATTGGAACAACTAACGGCACACTTAGTATAACAAATGGACAGAGCTATTACTTAAACGGCCACATTTATCCGAACAATACACCTGGAGAAGGATTCTGGACCATGGAAATTACCAATGGAACAACAACAGAGCTAGTAACATGGCATGTAGTAGCTGGAAGTGTGGGTATTTTAAATGACTGGATTAACACCAATCGAACTGAAATCAGTACGATTTACAACCTAGAAGGAAAAATAGTGAATGAGTTAAAGCCCAATCAAATTTTTATTGTTGTTTTTAGTGATAACTCAACCAAAAAAATACTTGTTAACGAGCTATAAAAGAACTATCCGTTAGGCATTTTAAAAAAGCTACGAGATCTTGCTTTTCATTTTCTGATAAACTAAACCCTTTTATTCTTTTGTCTTTATTGGGGCTATTTTTTCCTCCCATACTGTAATGGTCAATGACTTCTTCTAACGACTTCAAACTTCCATCATGCATGTATGGTGCAGTTAAGGCCACATTCCTAAGGGTAGGTACTTTGAAGGCTCCTTTATCGCTAGGATCAAGAGTCACCCTCATTTTTCCAATATCCTCGTAGTTTTCGTAAAGGCCATTATTCACCACTTCTCCGTTGGTGAAATTAAAACCAGTATGACAAGAAACACAATTGTGCTTATTAAATAGATGCATGCCTCTAAGTTCATTTATAGATAAAGCAGAAGAATCTTTTTGAAATGTAAATTGGTCATACCTTGAGTTTCCACTAATCAGAGTCCTTTCAAATGATGCAATTGCATTGGAAATCACTTTAGGATTAGGTATTTCTCCAAATGCTACTAATGATAAATCAACATATTCTTTCTTCTTCTTTAGTCGCTCAGCTGCTAGTAGGATGTGAAAGTCAAATTCATTTTTTTCATGAATTGGGACAATGACCTGCGCTTCCAATGAAGGATTAACTCCGTCTCTTAAAAAAGAAGTATTATAACCTATGTTAGTTAACGTAGGCGTATTACGAGTTACTTCTCTACCTTTAATACCCCTGGCTTTTTTTAGTCCATCGGTAAATGCATATGAAGGATTGTGACATGAAGCACAAGAAATTGATGAATCTCTAGAAAGTAACTTTTCAAAAAATAATTTCTCTCCTAAATCAATTTTTGCTTTGGTTATAGGATTATCATTAGGTACATTAATTTCTGGAAATCCTAAAGGGGTTTCAATCAATTTGATTTTTTCGCCAGTAGATGTTAAGGTAAAAAATAACAGCCCTAAAAGAAATGTTAATTTACTGTGTAATGGTAAACTTTTTAGTGATTTTTTCTTTACCATTATTTAAGCTTATAATGTAAATTCCAGAGGAAAATTCTTTTAATGGAAAGTATGAGCCTTCATGAGATAAGTTGGGTTCTTGTAAAATATGCTTACCATCAATATTATATATATCAATTGTTACTTTAGAAGAACTACTGAAATGATAGTTAAAAGTTGGAGCAAATGCTAAGGTATAATCAATATGTAAAAAGTTTTTAGTTTCATTTTCGCGAACTGATGTGTTAATGAAACCTGCTTCAAAAACATTCATGTTTAATGCATTATTACACATTGTGAGATTATTAGCACTACTACTATGATCTACACCTACAGCATCAAGACTAAGTCCGTATAGAAATTTGTCAGCATTTGCAATTAAATCTATGAAGATGGTATCGTTTGATGATGAAAATGATATTGGAATTGGGTCAATTGATGTCAGCATTTGATCACCAAGTGCATTGAGTTGAAATTGAGTATCTGGTGTGCCATCATTATTTGTGTCCGTATAACCGTTTGAAACAACGAAAAAGTAACCTGAAGGCCAACCCCAGTCCATTGGAGGACTTTGTGGACCCAAAGGGTGCTGAGAAGGGTAATTAACAGTATTTCCACTATTAGCTGTTTGGTCAACTCCAACATCAAAGCTGATAGACTCAATCTGATTAAAGGGAAAACTTCCTAATGGGTAATTGGTAATATGTCCACTAGCTAAAACATAAACATTATTCAAAGGAGTTAATTGACCACCATCATGATAAACCTTAATTCCTGAAAGATAATATTGAAGCCTTGTAAAATAATTAGTGTTTCCGTTAATATCAAAGTGTTCGTTGTATTTGAAAGAATTACCATTGAGAGCATGACTTATTCTCAATACTACTTCTTTTTGAGCGGAAATATTAACAAAAGAATAAAATACCAAAAATGTTAAAATTATATTTTTCATAATTATAAATTTAACTAAAATTCCTAAAAGTCGTGTTCTATTTCAATATTATAGTTAACAAATAAATGGTTTAATTTAATATCAATTACTTTTGTTTAGATGAGTTCATCTGTTGACATAAAAAATAAAAAGGCAAAATTTGAATTTGAATTCATTGAAGTTTATACTGCAGGTATTCAACTTAAAGGAACAGAAATTAAATCCATTAGAAACAACAAAGCCAGTATTGCTGAAGCTTATGCTGTCATGGTTAAGAATGAACTTTTTATAAGAAATATGTACATAGGTCCCTATGAAAACGGTACGCATTACAATCATGAAGACAAGAGAGATCGAAAGTTGTTACTTCAAAAAACAGAGTTATCCAAAATTCAGAAAAAACTAAAAAACAATGGATTAACCGTAGTACCGACTAAACTATTTATAAGCTCAAAAGGTTGGTGCAAAGTAAATATTGCGCTAGCTAAAGGGAAGAAAATACATGATAAGCGAGAAGATTTGAAATCCAAAGACGCAAAACGGGAAATGGACAGAAAAATGAAACAATTTTAGTCGTTCAAAATTTCATCTACAGTATTGAAAGATACGTAATGGTAATTAACGCGAGCCTTTACATACACCTCTTTAGCCCATTTTTTATTTACTGGATTTTTAGCTAACTCTTCATAAATAGGCTGTAGAAACTTTCTTCTACCAATCTTTGTTAAAAATGTTTTCATAGGATCAAAAGCAGGGCGATAATCGGCTTTTATAGAAATTAAAAACCAAACACATAGAATTTCCGCATTCCCATTTGAAGACAGGTTGAATGTTTCATCCAATTTCTCAAGCTGATTTTTGTTTATATTTTCAGGAAGATGTTTGATGAAATGTAACCATTCATGTGTTGACCAATCAGCTGCTGCATCAACTATATTATCGACTCCTTTTTTTAAAAATAGATCAACTGCTTTCTCAGCTTGGAGGAATCGACTAGATAATACTTTTGGACAATTTTCAGGCAGACCAGATTGATAAACCCATTGGTTTATCATAAGACCGTCTTCTTCTCCTTCTAATAAATTTTCATCTAAATAGGCAAGAAATTCCTCCGTGGTAATGGTTTGGAATTTATGATCATCGAAATAATTTTTCAAAAAGGAATCCATTTTAGCTCTTCCCTTTTTTTCTTCTAACATTCTTAGAAAAAAATATCCCTTCTCATAAGCAATATCTGACATAGCATCATCTGGATGCAATCCATTTAATTTCAATTTTAACTTTTGCATATCCTTATTCAAACTAGATAATTCACTTTTGAGATCTTGAAAACCAAGCAATGCTAGCATATCTGTGTAATCTTTTCCATAGAGGGCTTCCATTATTCTTCGCTCAAAATACACTGTAAACCCCTCATTAAGCCAAAAGTCGTTCCATGTAGCATTCGTAACCAAGTTTCCACTCCATGAATGAGCCAACTCATGTGCAATTAAAGAAACTAAACTTCGGTCACCTGCAATAATAGTTGGTGTGGCAAAGGTTAATCTTGGATTTTCCATTCCCCCAAATGGAAAGCTAGGAGGAAGAACAATTACGTCATATCTATCCCAATCGTATTGACCATATAACTTTTCCGCTTCATCTACCATTTTCCCCATGTCTGCTAATTCATTTGCGCAAGATTCAATCATTGAAGGCTCAGCGTATACTCCAGTTCTTTCATCAATCGATTGAAAACTTAATTCCCCTACAGCAAGGGCTATCAAATAAGGTGAAATAGATTGTTTCATCTCAAAATGATACCTATTTGATAAGTTGGTTTGTTGAGGATTGGAGGCACTCATAACAGCTAGCATTCCTTCTGGAACAGTAACATCGGCAGTGTAAGTTACTCGAATACTAGGAGTATCTTGAATAGGAATCCACGATCGAGTAAATATAGATTGACCTTGTGTATACATAAATGGGAAGTTTTTACCGGCAGTTTGATTTGCAGATAACCAATCAAGAGCCTCGGATTTTGCAGTGGTTTTGTAAAACACCTTAATAGAATGACTAGAATCATTTAATTGTACTAACAATGGAGTTCCAAGTAATTCATCTGTTTCCAAATAGTTGAAATTAAGCTTGTTTTTATTCTGGTCTTCAACCCTATCGATTAACAGGTATTTTGTATCTAGAATTAAGGTATTCGTATTGACTTTTTTTTGAAAAAAAAGTTCTACCCAACCGGCTAATTCCTTTCTGAAAAAATCAACAGAAAGATCCAAATGAACATGTGATATACTTATATCGTTATAATTTGATAATGTATGGCTGTCCGCATTTTTAATTTGAATAGAATCGTTCATAGCACATAAAAAATTAACGCTAAATGAGGTTAAAATAAAGAACTTTAAGGATAGTCTTAACATGATGTATTATTGTAAACTTGACAAAAATAATATTTCACCTCAATTATTATTAATAATATCGCAAACCCAACCAAAAGTATTTTAGAAAATTTATCTTATTTTAACACCCAAATAAAAACTAACAGAATGAATGCATTGATCGGTAAATCAAATCACCCCGAAGGCTTAATGACCCTATTTTTCTCTGAAATGTGGGAAAGATTTTGCTATTATGGAATGAGAACATTATTAACACTTTTTTTAGTAAAATCACTTTTAATGGGGGATAAAGAAGCTTCTCTGATCTATGGTGCCTACACTGGGTTAGTATATGCTGCCCCAATTTTAGGAGGTAGATTGGCTGATAAATATTTGGGTTATCGATATGCTGTAATGCTAGGCGCTGTCTTAATGGCAATTGGTGAATTTTTAATCCTTGGTGAATCTCAAGAGTTTTTACTAATAGGAATGGGTGCACTCATCATAGGAAATGGATATTTCAAGGCAAATATTTCTACTATTGTTGGGAAATTATATGAAGAAAATGACCCCAGAAGAGATTCTGGTTTCACGATTTTTTACATTGGAATTAATATTGGTGCATTATTAGCCACTACCGTAGTTGCTTACATAGGTGAGACCTATGGATTCAAATATGGTTTTGGATTAGCTGGTGTAGGTATGCTATTAGGCTTACTAATATTTTGGTCTGGGAGAAATAAATATGCTTCTGCTCCAGGGGTAGACATTAGAGAAGAAGGAAAGAAAAAGGCACTTGGACCTTTGAATTTTGTACAATTAATTACCATAGGTTCATTATTTTTAATCCCGTTGTGCTACATCCTCATACTTCAAAATCATTTAATGGATTACATTTTACTTGGGTTATTTATTTTCATTTCAGCCTCCCTAATCAGATCAGGAGTTAAAGAAGACAAGGAGAATGGGGTCAGCATCTGGAAAGATAGAATGATTGCTCTAATCATTTTTATGATCATAAATATTTCATTTTGGGCGTGTTTTGAGCAAGCTGGTACATCACTTACTTTATTTGCGGATAGAAACGTAGATCGTATGATTTTTGGATGGACCATGCCGGCAAGCATGACTCAGTTCTTTAACCCATTCTTCATCATCGTTTTCGGATCCATTTTTTCCGTAATGTGGGTTAAACTATCTAAAATTGGTAAAAACCCTAGTATTCCTTTAAAATTTTGTTTTGGGATTGTACAATTAGCCTTAGGTTTTCTAATAACCAAGATTGGTTTTCAATTTGTAAACGAATCTTTCCAAGTTCCTCTATTAACTCTAGTATTCCTTTACATGTTGCACACTACAGGTGAATTATTCTTATCACCTATCGGATTATCCATGGTTACGAAACTTTCTCCAAAAAGCATGGCTGGTACTGCTATGGGTGCTTGGTTTTTGAGTTTTGCTATTGCCAATTATGTAGGAGGAAAAATAGCTGCTATAACTGGTGGCCATGGAGATTCAAACGAAGCGTTAAGTATAGGAGAAGGGCT
Organism: Crocinitomicaceae bacterium; assembly: GCA_038134525.1. GTDB lineage: Bacteria > Bacteroidota > Bacteroidia > Flavobacteriales_D > Parvicellaceae. Next base: position 72,573 of record JAYPVI010000011.1, on the reverse strand, counting down.
CAATCAATATCTTGATATATTCTCAACTATTGGTTATGTACTTATTGGAATAGCATTTATTATTTTCCTCCTTAATAGACCCATTAAAAAACTAATGCACGGAGTAGAGTAATTAAAAAATTTTACTTGGGTTCATAATATTATTTGGATCAAAAACAGCTTTTATTCCTTTCATGAGTTCCAACTCAACTTTAGAAAAAGGAATATCCATATAATTTTTTTGCACCCATCCTATTCCGTGTTCACCTGAAATAGTACCTCCTAAATCGACTGTAAGTTTAAATATTTCTCTTATGGCTTTTGGTAGCTCAACCTCCCACTGCTCGTTTGTAAGTTGTCCTTTAAGAATATTAACATGTAAATTTCCATCACCTGCGTGTCCATAACAAATAGATTCAAATCCATATTTACTCCCTATTTTTTTAACTCCACTAAGTAATTCTGGTAAATGAAATCTGGGAACAACAGTATCTTCTTCTTTGTATATACTATTCACTTTAACTGCCTCGCCAATTCTTCTTCTTATAAACCAGAGTTGTTCTTTTTGCGCTTCATCTTCTGCAAAGAGAATATGTTCATCACAATTGTGTTTTTCTACCACATCCAAAATTTGTTGTAATTCTTGCATTAGATTTTCGCTGTTGTTTCCATCCACCTCAATAAGAAGTAATGCAGCAATTTCATCTTTCATTTCTAAATGGGCGCCTTCAATATACTTAATGGTGTAATCAACTGCCTGACGATCCATAAACTCTAATGCAGAAGGAATAACTCCTGATTTAAAAATTGAGGCTACCGCTTTACAGGCATTGTTTGCTGATGAGAAAGGGACTAAAATTAGTTTATTCAATTTTGGGAGAGGCAAAAGTTTGAGCGTAGCTTTGGTCACTATACCCAACGTACCTTCACTCCCAACAATAAGTTGAGTAAGATTATACCCAGTAGCATTCTTTAAAGTATTTGCCCCAGTTTGAATTACATCTCCATTAGGTAGAACCACTTCTAGATTTAAAACAAAATCTTTAGTAACTCCGTATTTCAATGCTCTAGGCCCTCCACTATTCTCTGCAATATTACCTCCAATAAAACAACTTCCTCTACTGGCTGGATCAGGAGCATAATACAAGTCTTTTTTGGCAACAGCGTCTTGAAGTTCCTGAGTAATAACTCCGGGTTCAACCGTTACTTGGTGATTATCTTCATCCAGACTCAAAATTTTATTAAACTTCTCCATGGAAATTCCTATTCCACCATGTATGGATAATGCACCGCCACTCAAACCTGTTCTTGCACCAATTGGCGTAACTGGAATTTGATGTTTATTAGCATACGACATGATTTTAGAAATCGATTCTACATTTGTTGGCTTAATTAGGACTTCTGGCGGATAACTTAATGATTCTGTTTCATCATGACCATATTCCATTAAAATATCTTTCTGGTTTGAAATATTTTCTTCACCAACTATTTTTTTCAGTTGAGCTAAATGATCATTATTTATTCTTGTGTAAGTCATCATAAATTATATACAAATAATCATTTTTTTATCCATAAAAAATGAATTTATTCTTTTTTTTAGGGATAAAAATGTTGTATTGTTAATTTAATTAAAAAGTAATTGTAGATTTCATTTAGTACATTATATTTGCATTCCAAAATTTGATTCGTTAGCTCAGCTGGTAGAGCACATCCCTTTTAAGGATGGGGTCCTGGGTTCGAACCCCAGACGAATCACGAAAGCCTTCAAATTGAAGGCTTTTTTTATTTTAGAGCATATTGAATAAGCTGCTCAATGGTTACAAAATCCAAAGCATTTTCGTGAGTAGATTCCAATTTTACTTTTGGTGCTAATCCAGCATCATATGCTTCCTTCCAACGAAGAGCACACAAACACCAACAATCTCCTGGTTTTAGTCCAGGAAAATCATAAAAAGGGTTTGGTGATGACAAATCGTTTCCTTTTGATTTGGTAAAACTTAAAAACTCAGCTGTCATCTCAGCACAAATGACATGAGTTCCTACATCATTGGAACCCGTATTACAAAAACCATCTCTGTAAAAACCTGTTTTAGGTTCGTTACAACATAGCAAAAGCGGTTGACCAAAAACATTTAAAGATTGTGCCATTGCATAATTAGCCATATTTAAAATTATAAAAATTCAACATTAATTTCAGATACATATCCTATAAGAATAGGAATTTTATTTTACTTGATTACATTTGTTTAAACTATACCCAAGTGCTGGAATTGGTAGACAGGCTAGGTTGAGGGCCTAGTGTTCATTAGAGCGTGTGGGTTCGACTCCCACCTTGGGTACTTATGTTAAAACTATGGATACGGAAAATACAAATGAAAATAACAATATAGAAACTTCACAAAATGGCACTGAAAATGTACCTTATTCTACATCGGTATTGGTCCTTGGAATTTGCTCTATCGTAACGTGCGGTTGTTCTGCGTTACCAGGATTAGTGTGTGGTATAGTAGCACTTATACAATCAAAGATTGGCCTTACCGCTTATGAAGTAAATCCTAGTTTATACAAAGAAAGTTCACTCAAAAACTTGAAAGCGGGTAAAACCTGTGCGATTATAGGTGTGATACTAAGTTCTATCTATTTTATTTTCATCTTAGTATACTTTATTACAATGGGTACACTTTTTTTTGGCTTATTAGGCAGTGGTTTGTACGGACTACAATAAATGTTAAATTATTAACTTATGCTAGAATTAAATCATATCTATGAAGATGTTGCCTTGTGGCTTAAAAAAATTAACGGGTATTGATTGTCCTGGTTGTGGATTTCAACGATCAGCAGCATCCCTTCTAAAAGGTGATTTGACTGCTAGTTTTGAATTTTACCCCCCTTTAATCCTTGTTTTTGCCCTTTTTTTGTTATTAATAATTCATCTGATTTTTAACTTAAAAAATGGTGCTGCACTATTAAAATGGACATTTATTGGAACTGCGTTATCTATTTTAATTAACTATATTTTTAAAATGACGAATTTATTTTGACATGGAAATAATTAAAATACATATTCCCTTATTATTTGTGTTGGCTTTTCTTTCCATCGTCTTTATCCAAAGTGCATTAGATAAGTTTTTCAACTGGAAAGGTAATTTGGAATTCACTATTTCCACTTTATCACCTAAGTTCCCTGTAATACTGATTCGTTTTGCACTTCTAAATGTGTTTATTTTAGAATTTGTAGGAGGATTTGGATCTTTAGGAGGTATTATTGAAATTATTTCAGGACCACATACATTATCGTGGGCCAAGTTAGGAGTAATTACATCATCGTTGGCTTTATTAATCCTTTTACTTGGTCAGCGAATATCACAAAATTATGTTGATGCAAAAACGATCGTGATTTATTTTATAGTTTGTTTATTCGGATTACAATTACTTTTTTAGTTTAACTTTTTTCATAAAATTATTATACAACAATTGAGGATCAGTTGCTGAATTATCACCTTCATTAAATAAGCTTTGTCCAACATGTAGGTTAATTTGTTTATTCTTGATTTTAAGAAATTCAATGGGTATTAAAAAGGTTCTTATTCTAGCTTTTATTTTACCCATAAAATGAAAGAAAAAAGAATTTTCACCCTCAAAATATATTGGTATTATTGGAGCAACTATGCTCTGCAAGAGTTTTTTTATTGCACTACCCCATTCTTTATCTCTAGAAGGCTTATTTAAACCATCGTATCTAGTAGAAATTTCACCTGCTGGAAAAATAATTACAGGTTCATTATTAGAAAGACAAGACAATACTTTTTCTTTACCACCCATCTTTTTTTCTTCACTGAATGGGTTTACTGGAATGGAGTAGGGCTTGAAAATTGGAATGTTCTGAAGTAAAAAATTGGCTGTAATCTTCATATTTGGATAAATTGGAATAATCAATTTAAGGATAGAAAGACCATCCAAAAAACCATAAGGATGATTAGCAACAATGATGAATCGACCATTAGAAGGAATATTTTCAATCCCATGAATTTTTAAGGAAATATCATACTTATCAAAATACTAATCTAGTAATTCTTTAGCAGAATTATATGAAATATTTTTACACCGCCTATTGATCCTACTCAAGCCAAAAACAGACATCACTATTTTAGTAGAGATATTACCCAAACCTAAGGCTTGACTAACTATTTTTTCTGGAATTATAGTTTGAATAAAATCATTTTTACGCTGATAATTCTTTTCTTATAGCTTTGATTTGTTGCTTACTAGCTTTTGTCTTTAATCGAATAGTTTTATCGTTATAACCAAGATTAATTAATTTGATGATATAATTCTTTTTATTTAATAACTCCTCTTCGCTAAGTTCAACTTTATCTTTCTCTACTTTTCTTACTTTATCAATCTTTTGAGCATGGATTGTCATACAAAAAGACATGGTTATTAAAACGAAAACTGTCCTTTTAATCATGATGGATTAAGTTTGTAAAAAGCAGCCCTACTCAAGGGTTCGTATTCATTTCGTTCTCCAAGAAGAACCAAGTCATCACTTTCAGAAGTTCTATGACTAAAATGAGCTAAATTACCTGTTTTTGTGCAAATAGCATGAACCTTAGTTACAAATTCTGCAATAGCCATTAATTGGGGCATAGGACCAAATGGTTTTCCTTTAAAATCCATATCTAATCCAGCTACAATAACACGAATTCCATTATTAGCTAGTTGATTGCATACTTCAATGATATCATCATCAAAAAATTGAGCCTCGTCTATAGCAACAACATCCGCTTCATTTATTTTAGTTAATATCTCCATCGCCTTTTCTACAGGAGTTGACATGATTTCATTCGCATCGTGTGATACCACTTTTTTGTCGCTATACCTTACATCAGTTTGAGGTTTAAAAATCAAAACTTTTTGATTAGCAAAACGAGCACGCTTAAGTCTACGTAATAATTCTTCTGTTTTACCAGAAAACATGGAACCGCATATAACCTCGATCCAACCTAATTGTTCCTTATGATTAACCGTATTTTCTAAAAACATAGCTGCACTTTAAATTTAGAAAAAAGAATAAAAAAAAAGGATTAAAAAACTAAAAAATCTGTTCTTCTATTCTTTGCTCTTCCATGATCGGTATAATTAGAAAACTTAGGCATGGACTCTCCATAACCCTTGAATTTCATCCTATCTTTTGAAATACCACAAGTTAATAAATACTCCATTACAGAAAATGCTCTATCCATTGACAACGCTTGGTTAGATTCTTCAGATCCAACATCATCAGTATGTCCTTGTATTTCAATATTAATATCCGTATTTGATTTAAGCCAGACAGCAAAAGCATCCAATACTTTTTTTGATGAGTTCATAATTTTTGAAGAATTAGTTTCATACAGAATATCATTTATGGTGTAGCTCTCACCCTTCTCCACTTTTTTAACTGACAAGTCTTTGTCCTTCACAACACCTTCAGAAATCTCTTGTGTAGAAATTAATATAGACTGAAAAGCAGTTTCCTCACCTTCCAATTGAACCAATACATCACCCTTTACATTTTCAACATTGACTACAGCAACAAAATCTCCTTCATCATCTATTTTCAATTCTTGTTCATTTTTTTGTCCAGATTCATCTATCAAAGTCAATTTTGCATCTTTTATTAGATCTGGATCGTCTGCATCTACTTTCCCCTTGGCCAATACTACTCTTTCAGGTTTCGCATCCTCAGGTATATCAAAATAAAAAATATCTTTACCACCAACCCCTTCCTTTCTTTGAGAAGAAAAATAACCATACAAGCCGTCTAAACTCACAATTAATGCTTCTTCTGGGCCCACACTATTAATGGGATATCCAATATTAATGGGTTCATCCCAAACCCCTTCTTTACTTTGCTTAGTATAAAAAATATCAAAGTCACCAGCCCCCCATCTGTCATCAGAAGATTCTGAAACAAAATACAGGGTTTTACTATCTGTATGAATAAAAGGAGATTTATCGCTTTCAGGTGTGTTTATCGGCCTACCGATGTTTTTGGCTTTTGACCATGTACCATCATCATTCCGCTCTGAATAATAGATGTCAATTTTTCCATAACCTCCAGGTCTTGCAGAAGCGAAATATAACGTATTTCCATCTGCTGATAATGAAGGTTGACCTTCCCAAGTTTGAGGGCCATTAATGTTTGGACCTAAATTTCTAAGTGGAGTCCATTCATAAATTACAGTATCGAATTTCACATCATCTTCTACAATAGATTTGACAATCTTTTTATTGGTAGTATGAAATATATCACAATTATAGTAACCTCCATTTGGTTCGCAAGCACATATAAACATCTCCTTATTATTTAGCGATATGGAAGCACCTCCATATTTTGGACCTACATTGAATGGTTTTATGAGGGAAAATGGAGTGGTGAAATTAGATTTCATATTCTCACGAGTACTCATCTTAAATACTTGAGCATGATTTACCATAACATCGCCCTTAATTTGTTCATCAAATTCAGAAGTGAAATACAATTGTTCATTGTCTGGAGAAATAACAGGTAATACTTCGTCCTTATTAGGTGTAGAAACTGCGCTAATTATTCTTGGACTAAAGGGAACAGGATTGGTATAAAAATCACAGAAATAAGATGACATTTCAAGACTTGCTTCTACATAAGCTTTTTGGTCTTTGTAGTTTATCGCAATCCTCTTTTTGTCTTCTGTTGGAAAAGCTAAAAATTGAGTGAAATAATTCTTGGCTTCACAATCATTTTTCTCCATATAAAATATCAAACTAAGATAATAGTAAATATCTGCATGATACTGTGGGCAAAGTTGAGATAATTGCAAAAAGTACTTTTTAGGAAAATCCATTGGATCTTTAGCACTATATCTACTTCTAAAAGACATTTTAGCTAACTCCCACATACAAGGAATACATTCCTCATCTATTTCAAGGGCATCTTTATAAAATTTAACTCTTTGTTTGTAATTGTATTTCTTGTAGTTTTTTCCTTTTTCATATAGTTTTTTTACACTACCTGTAGGAGCTGCTTCACAAATTTCATTTTGAGCATGGTAATTAAACTGCACTAAAACGAATGCTGAAAAAGTTAAAAACTTTATGAGATTCTGATTAATCTTCTTCCATTTCATTTTCTGAAAAAGCAATTATACTTGCAACAGTAGCATCTCCTGTAACATTTACTGTAGTTCTACACATATCTAAAATTCTATCAACCGCAAAAATTAAACCAACTCCTTCAATAGGAATCTGTGGGAAAAGTCCTAATACAATGGTTAGCATAACTAAACCTGCACCAGGTACTGCAGCAGATCCAATTGAGGCGAGGGTTGCTGTCACCAAAATGGTAAGTTGATCCATTAAACCCAAATCCACATTAAAACATTGAGCTATGAATATAGCCGCTACCCCTTGATACAAACTGGTACCGTCCATATTGATGGTTGCTCCTAAGGGCAAAACGAAACTAGATACTTTTTTTGAAACACCAAGGTGTTCCTCAACACGTTCCATAGTTAGTGGAAGAGTTGCAGCACTTGAACTAGTAGAAAAAGCCAACAGTTGAGCTGGTGAAATGGCTTTTAAAAAACGTTTGAATTTAATTTTTGCTAATTTTTTAATCATCAATGGATAAACCCCAAAAACCATGATAGCTAATCCCAAAATAACCGTAATGCTGTAAACACCTAAGCCTTTGAGGATTTCAACTGCAAATGCCAAATTTCCCTCAGAGACCTGAACTAAAACACCAGCAAGTAATGCAAAGACGCCTATTGGGGCATAAAGCATAATTACATCAACAACTTTTAGAATTATTTCATTTACACTATCAAAAAAAGCTCTTGCAGGTGCTGATTTTTCTTTGGGAATTAAAACCATCGAAATTCCAAATAAAACAGCGAAAAATATCACTTGAAGCATATTCCTATTATCAGAAGAACTTTTAAAAATATTATTAGGCACTAGGTCAACAAGTGGCTGAAGTGGTCCCTCATTTTTTGTAGCATTGGCCATTTCAACCTTACTTATAGTTTTATCACTGTATTTTTCCACTAATCTAATCCTTGTTTTATTTTCAATAAATTTCCCCGGTTTTATTAAGTTAACAAGTCCTAAACCTACAGTTATGGCAATAACCGTTGTAATTAAATAAAGTGAAATGGATTTCCCCCCCATTTTGCCTAGCGTACTAATATTATTCATTGAAGAGATACCTACAATAAGAGAAACCAAAACCAATGGAACAGCAATAAGCTTTAAAGCATTAATAAATATGGTTCCAAAAGGAGTTATCCAATTCGCAGTAAATTCAGTCCATCCATTTAATGTAGCTATAAGACTGTAAAGAAGTCCTAAAACTAAACCAATAATGATTTGCCAGTGTAGGGGAAGTGATTTTTTCTTCTTTACCATTTTGAGGCTCTGTTTCTTAATAAATGATCTACCAAAACTAATGCAGTCATTGATTCAACTATAGGAACTGCTCTTGGTAAGACACACGGATCATGTCTTCCTTGGACCTTGATTTTTACATTTTCTTTAGATTCATTTATGGTGGATTGATCAGATAATATGGTTGCAACAGGTTTAAAAGCTATTTTAAAATAGATGGTCTCTCCATTGGATATTCCACCTTGAACACCACCTGAATTATTAGTTTTGGTCGTTACTTTACCATCTACATTTTCAAAAACATCATTATGCGCTGACCCTTTCATTTTTGTTCCTTCAAATCCTGAACCATATTCAAATCCTTTTACTGCATTAATTGAAAGCATAGCTTTACCTAAATCAGCATGAAGCTTATCAAAAACAGGTTCGCCTAATCCTAGAGGCACCCCTTTTGCAAAACAAAAAATTTGACCACCTAAAGTATCACCTTTCAACTTGATTTCTTCAATCAAACTAATCATTTTTTTTGCCATTGAGGGATCAGGACACCTCACCACGTTAGATTCTGATGATTCTCTTAAAGTGTCTATTTCATCCAACTTAGGATCAATTTCAAGATGACCAATACTTAATACATAAGCTAAAATATCAATATCATATTTTATTAAAATTAGTTTTGCGATAGCACCTGCTACAACTCTGCATGCTGTTTCTCTAGCAGATGACCTTCCACCGCCTCTAAAATCACGGATACCATATTTTTCTTGGTAGGTATAATCAGCATGTGAGGGTCTAAACACGTTTTTTATATTATCATAGTCAGCACTTTTCTTGTTGTGATTAGGAATAAAAAAACCTATGGGAGTTCCTGTTGATTTACCATTGAAAATACCAGAAACAAAGGACACCTTGTCATCCTCTTTTCTAGAAGTAGTAACGTGACTTTGACCTGGTTTTCTTCTATTGAGCTCTTTTTGAATAAAGGATTCATCAATATCCACACCAGCAGGACACCCCTCAATGACACCACCAATCATACTACCGTGTGACTCACCAAAGGTTGTTAATTTGAATATCTTACCAAAAGAATTGCCCATATAACAAAGATAAAAATCCTAATTAGTTTGAGGAAGAAGTTCTAGGAGTTAAAATCTGATTTAAAAAAGTATTTATTTCTTTTGCTTCCTTATAATTCACTACATTAAAATAAAACCTATACCATTCCACTCCATCTTCATCGATTTCTTGAAAAAACTTAAATGAACCATTTAACAAGAACAAGGGATGATTCATGATTTTTATTTTTAACTCATTGACGTCCAATACATGATCTCGTTTGATTTTTCTATGTATTCTATTTAAATCTCCTTTAAACACCTCAAAACGACCATTATAAACTTCTTTATATTTTATTTTAATTTGCTTTCCATTGTTAGTATACAACTCAAAATAGGAGGAAGATAGTTGAGTTATCTTTCCCTGCTTATTATTAATAACAACAAAAGCATCTTCTAAATAACCATACTGAAATGAAAAGATTATTCCTAGAAAAAAATTTTTAAGGAAATCCCACATAAAAACCAAAAGAAGTAATAAAATGGGAATCGAAAACAATGGCGTTTCTCCAGTTGCATCAGAAATTTTGATCAACACAAAAACAATCCAAATAAAATAAGTGAAAATAGTAAAGTAATATACCACTCTTTTACGTGTAGACATACTATTTAAAATAGTAGACAACAATAACTTAAAACCATGAATAGCAAAAATGATGATGATGAGCTGAAGTAAAGTTTTTAGTATGTAGGGTAATACAGTCATTAAAGAATATAGTTTTTACTAACAAAAAATGTTTTCAAATAAGGTAATATCACTTTATTAACTTCAAAATTATCATCTTGACTAGAAATCAAATTTTCATTTTTTAGAAAAGCCAAAACTTGATTTATTTTCTCTTCTCCCCAATGCTTAAAAAACAAATTAAAGTTATCTAGACTCAATTTTTTATGCCAATATAACTGAAGTAATACTTGTAAATCTTCATCTGCAAACACATTAGGAAATGAGGACTCATAATTAGGATTTAACTCAATTTCATCATTTTCATCATACGACAAAAAGGACATCCATATTGTATTCAACCAACCAATATTTCCAGAGCAAAGTGTTTCAAGTTTTTTTGCATTAATTTGAAATTTACTAAAAGATCCAAATTTAAACTGGTCGCCTTTGAAAATGATTGATTTACCTGATAATTTATTTTTTTCCACTAAGACTTTTTCAATGGAAGCGTTTGAAAAGGAAGTAGTCTGAATGTAGCTTATTACATTTTCGCTTATATCTGTGCATTCAGTAAGATGAGTTAATAACAACACATTACATTCAACTATAAATAAAATATGTGGATTTGCTTTAAATAGTTCATTAAGCCCATTAATCTGGGTTAACCCGTATGTCGTTTTTGCCCACCAATATTCTAGATTATTTACTACTACAATTGAACCATTTTCTAATTTATCTAATGAAACTAATTGATTATTTGAATCTAGCAGCTGAATTGAATTTAAATTGAAATTTTGTTTAAATCTCAACTTTTTATCTTCCATACTTATAGTATAACACTTACGCTGTTTCTGCGTTTTAATGAAGCTATTTATGAGATAAGATTTACCTGAACTTGGATCACCACTTACCATTATTATGTTTTCGCTCAGTTCATTGTGATCAAGAGCTATTTGCTTAATAAGCTCAAGTTGTTTAGTAACAAACGAATCATAAAGTTGGTTTGGCTGTGCTAACGTATTAAATAATTGAAAATAGGTTTCTGCCTTACCTTTTTTTAGTGAATTATCAATAGAAACAGATCGCATAAAATCTCTAACTCTAAATAATCGTTCAGATTTTCCAATAATTAAATCATCAGTGTTTTCCGTTGTAATTCGGTCAAGAAACTGTGTAAAGCGAACAGAAAAATTAGACTGCCAGTTACTTAGCCTAATTGAAATAGCATTATTGTTAACTGACGATTTAACTTCTCTTCTACTACTATTTTTAAAAATATAATTTTCACTTATAAATAAAGATGCCGTTTTATTCAACTCTTCCTTTTGTACTTCAACCCTATCCAAGAAACTAGATAGAATAGTTTTAAAATCACTGATTTTTAACTTCAAATTATCTTTTACTTCTTTAACTAATTTTTCATTATCTTGATTATCAAGTGTAAAAACAAGCAGTTTGAAATTATTTATCAAATCCTCCGTATTATGCTTTAACCATGTTAAATTTTCATTTAACTTAGATTTCAACTTAAGCGCGATCTCTTTTTGATAGATTGAATTCAATGTCGAGTTTAAATAAAATGTTTTTTCTGCTAAATGGGTTTGTTTTTCTGAAAACTCTATTAAAGAATCTAACGGATACAAATCTATTTCAGCAGGTAATTTTTCCACTAAAGATCGAGTCTCCACCTTTGAAATGAGCTGTTGAATAGCCCTATTAGAATAGGCTAATGCTTCTTCTAATGAAGTAATGACTTTATTTAAATTCTTTACTGATGTTAGAGTTGATTCATTCACTTTTTCAATTCTAACCTTGTAATTTGTATTTAAATCTCTTCTCAAATTATGGAATACTAAATCAATATTTTCTATTGAAAACTCTTTTAAAATTGCATTGCCAATTTGAAATATTTTATGATTGTGTAAAATGAAAATGTTTTTTCCAAACCAGTAAGAAAAATCTTCTATTTGATCTAATTTTCTACGATAAGATTTTGGATTAAATTCTTCTTCTCTATTCGCAATTAATGTTTTTAAATCTGCTTTCACAACATCAATTAAAACAGCATTAATTAATTTGGTAACTGATTGATCTAGCTGATGGTTAAATATTTTAAGAGACTCATCTCTTATTTGAACCAAACTGGTCTTTTTAGATTCAGATTTATTTCTAAACTGGTTCAAAAAATTCAAGTTAATAATACCAATCTGATCAAAATGCGACAAAAGGTCGTAGGTAAAGTTTGATTTAAACCAATGAATTAACAATCTTTTCAGGGGTACTTTTACTCTTACTGTTTTACCTTTTTGGATCTGATGAAAAAATTTATTTACTAGGCCATTTTTTACACTAATTATATTTTTTGCATTCAGAAATTTGGTGTCTACATCTAACCAAATATTTTTATCTTGACTATTAAGAACAGATTTCATTTTGTTATAATAATCATCTATAAAAATGCCAAATTGATCTGATATTTCTTTACTTAAATTTAGGATATACTCACTATCATACAATTGATAAATGGTATCACTTGTATGATCTTCACTATCAAGTATTTGCTGATAATATAATGTAAGTTCATCCAAAGCATCGTTAAAATTTGATGAAAGCAGATGATTTAATGACATCAAATCATTTTGTATAGACTCTAGCTTTTTGTCAAATTTGGAGTCATAGGTTTTAATTAGCTCTGGTTTTATTGTTAATGTTAAATTTTTACTATTATCAGATTTTGTTTTTTCTAAATCAGGTTTTAGCTCTTTATTATTAATCAAAAATGCAGATGAAGCTTCGATAAATAAGGCAGACCCAATTGTAGTAAAGAGCAAATTAGAAGCTTCAATAAAATCGTTCTCCTTCCCTTTTTCTAAATGTGGCAAATCCATTAATATTAAATCAGCATCGTGACTCCTAGTTTTAATGTGTTCATTAACATCTTTTTGACCAACACTATTTTCAATCACGACCACATCTGCCCTCATTCTTTTTTTATCTAACATGAGGTGAATAATTTCTTCAATTTGCTTGTTTTCATGATTAGAGTTATTCAAAAAATAAATCTTTAATGCAGCACCTTTCCACCAAGGTGAACTACGTAGAAATTTGACCATTTGTAAACCAAGCTCGTTCTGTTTATTGAATTCAGTCCACCAAATATTTATTTCCGCATATTGACCAAAACCACGATCTTGATCATAATCTAAAAAAAGAATATTATAATCTAGATCTTTGAGTTTTTTCGTCATCTCACCAAACCACTTCGGATCTTTTGTATTTCTAGCCCATCCCATCAGAATGGTATTTGGATCGACACCTGTAAATCCATACGTATTGGCTATGGTTTCAATACCTTTAAATATATTTTGACAATATAATTTTCTATGGAAAATAGCATCATCTTCAATCTCTTCGTCTTTCACAATTTGATGTGATTTAGGAAAAAGAGTTGTGGCAGAATCAACTTCTATTAAATCAAAATTAGATACCATTCCACCTCTACCCATAATTGATTTCCCAAATTCAATCAAATGAGGTCTATTTTTAGTTCCTCCACTAAAGAGTAAAATGTTGGGTTGCCAATTTCTCTTGTGTACCGATTTCTTTTGCAAATTTTTTAAAGCCGTTTTAACAATAGATGTCCATACACTAAACCATACGTCTCCAGTTCCTAAAACAAGATCCTTTTTTGATAACCAAAACCAAAATGCCATCATCACAATTACTGCTACCAATGTGGCTGCTAGATTTAACTGAATCATTAACAAAAAAGTGGCAATGGCTCCTATAAGGGGCACGGAAATAGGTATTTTAAATTTTGGTCTGAAATCAGGACTAGACCATTGTTCAAGAAAACAAGATATATTTATGAATAAATAGGCGGCCATGTAAAACATAGCAACAAGCTCTGCAATCACATTAAGTTCACCTATAAGAATACCCATCTCAGCAATTATAAAAGTGAGAATAAGTGCGTTTCTAGGCTCATTATTAACGCCATGACCTTTTGCAAATATTTTGGGCGTAATTAAATCAAGTGACATTGCTTGTAAAATTCTAGGACCACCAAGAATTCCTCCTAAAGCAGAAGAAATCGTAGCTCCCCATACTCCACCTAAAACCAACAATGGAATAGCTCCAAATTCAATCAAAACATTATTGTTGGTTTTTAGAATTTCACTATCGATATTGTAATAAATAAAAAAAGCTAATGTTAAATAGATAATTAAACCAAAAGAAATGGACAACATCGTACCCCAAGGAATGGATAGTCTTGGATTTTTCAAATCACCACTCATGGCTACCCCTGCTGTGAAACCAGTAACAGCAGGAAAAAAAATACCAAATAAAACAGCAAAGTTTGGAGACGAAATCTGATCATTTCCTGGTGCAATACCTTCAGATGAACCAAGAAATATCGAACCTAGAGAAATAATGATGAGGGCCAAAATAACATATTGAATTTTAAGGGCAAAACTGGTACTGATATACGCAATAACTAAAACAATGAGTAAGGCAATTGTACCAATTAGTCTAAGCTTATTAACCGTTATTTCTCCTATTCCAAAAGCATCATTCAAAACAGGAATAATACTTTCAGAAAAACCAATTAGATATAATGCAATACTCAATGCCGTTGCAAAGAATAATGTTAAACCTATTGCGCCACCAATTGGAAGTCCCAAACTTCTGGTTAACATATAATATATGCCTCCCCTATCAATTTTTTTGTCTGTAGCAATGGAGGATACACTAAGTCCAGTAGTAACAGAAATTAAATGTGAAAAAATGATTATCAGAACTACTTGAAATATGCCGGAAGAATAGCCAACAACACTACCTAATCGCATATACATAATCACTCCAAGTATAGTAAGTAATGAGGGAGTTAAAACCCCGCTAAATGTTCCAAATTTTTTTTGTGCTGACATTATATTATAGTCATATAATGATTAAATATGCTAAAAATGAATTAATATTTTTGTGAAATAATCATATAAAATGCTAGATAACCTCAATATTTTAGAACTTTCAAATGTACTTGCCGGACCTGCTGTTGGCATGTTTTTTTCTGAACTAGGAGCTAACGTTGTTAAAGTTGAAAATAAACACACCGATGGAGACATGACTAGAAAGTGGAAACTAGCAAATGAAAATGAAAAAAATCCATCTGCATACTTCTGTTCAGTTAACTATGGAAAACACCACGAATTCTTAGATTATAATGACAAAAATGATTTCGCTATTTTAAAGGAATACATCAAAAAAAGTGATGTTATCATTACCAACTTTAAAGATGGGGATGCTGAACGATTTCAACTTACATTTAATGATTGTAAAGCTATTAATCCCAAAGTTATTTATGCTCATATTGGTGGATTTAAATCCGATCCTAAAAGGGTAGCTTTTGATGTTATTTTACAGGCAGAAACTGGCTTTTTATCTATGTGTGGAACACCGAATGAATTTGCTAAAATGCCTGTTGCCTTAATCGATGTTCTTGCGGCACATCAAATTAAGGAAGGAATTTTAATAGCTCTTTTAAAAAGAGAACATACTGGAAAGGGATACCACATCAAAACAACACTTGAAGAAACAGCAATTGCATCATTAATGAACCAGTCTTCAAACTATTTAATGGCTCAACATGAAGCAAAAAGACTTGGCACTTTACACCCAAATATCGCACCTTATGGTGATATTGTTAATACAAGTGATGGTTGTAAGCTAATATTAGCCATTGGAACCGATAAACAGTATAATGAGTTTTGTAAGGTAATTAACCTAACGAATAATGAAGATTTTAACACCAATCAAAAAAGAGTATCTAAAAGGGTTGAACTAATGAAAGGTATTAATGATAAAACTCGGTTTTTAGAATCCTATTTACTACTAGAAAATTGCCATAAAATGAACATTCCTATTGGAAGGATTAAAACAATTAGTGAAGTAATAAAAGGTGATATTGCACAAAAAATGATTTTAGAGGAAGTTGTAGATCAATTTCAAACAAGTAGAATAAAAACAAATGCATTTGAACTACTGGATTGATCTTAAATAAGAAATGAATTTTGTAATTAAAGCCACTAACTTTTTAGCTTCTTCTTTTGATAATTGACTTCCAAAATTCAATTCATTTTCGATTGTATTAAGCTTAATTACTCCTTGACCCAATACCCAGAAAGAATCATTAAATGTTTTAGCATAAGTCTTATTATTAAAGTCTTCAATCTTAAATTTTTTAATGTTGTTTGTGAGAACCTCATCTGCTTTACCGTAACTAAAAATTGATCTTTTAAAAGTGAAACGATCAGCATCAATCTTTATGTATTCCATACCGAACTTTCTCCATAAATAAACTCTCAATATTTTATATAAAAAATAAAACCAAAATGCAAAAAAGGTATAAGCATACCATTGTTGACCAACAAAAGTATCCGTTAAAAAACTATAATAAAACATGGAAAAACCAGCAGATAACCATGCTATAAGCCACACCAACATTAAATTTGCTTTCCAAGATGCTGTTTTACCCGAAATGATAATCGTCATAAAATCATGATGTTTTTCATACGAAATTTTTTCTCCAATCCATTTCATCATACAAATCTACCATTTTATGGAATTTACATGAATTGAAACTTTATCTTTAAAATAAAGTAAGAGTATTTCTTACAAATAATTGTATTTTAGGCACAGAAGTTGTACAGAAGATTAAAAAATGAATCATAAACACATATTAATCTTACTTATTGGAATAATTACATTTCGTGTTAATCCTATAATAAGTCAAACTGAAAATGATTACATGGATTTATTATTATTCTATGTAGACGAGAAGTATGACATTTGTTTTAATAAAGCCTTAAAATACACGCTAAAAGACAAGACTAAGAACGATCCTTTACCCTATCTCTATGTTTCAAAAGCGAGCTTTGAAATGAGCAGGGATCATAGATACACTAATACTTATCCTAAAGCTTACAATACAGCGATCTCTTTTGCTGCTAAATACAGAAAAAAAGATAAAGAGTACCAGTTTAAAGAGGATGCTGAAGATTATATTGATGCATTCAAGCTTGTTATCATTGAAGAAATTGAAAATTACATGTTAGAAGGAACTGACGCCACATATGGAAAAGCAACTGGATTGTGCAAAAAAGCGTGTGACATGGATCCTGATGACTATGGGGCAAAACTATTGTACGCGCTTCTTTGTAATTTGACCAAAAACAAGTCCACTGCTAAAGAGTATTTCAAAATATGTAAACCCAAACTAGCTGAATATAAAGACAATAAGTTTAGTTTGAAATACATGACGAAATCGCAACAGTTTATTTTGAGATTTGCCCTTTTAGAATTCGCGAATTACTATAAGAAAAAAGACCCTTCAAAGGCAAAATCGATGCTTGAAAATGGAAAGCATTTGTTTTATGATGAAAATGAATTTTCAAAGATTAATTACAATCTGGATTTCAAATTAGTTTACGACAACATTTAGCTCTAATTATCATTAAGAATTTCTTCTAGGGAGTTAAAAATATGGTCAATATCATCTTCTAGAATACAATAGGGAACAACAATAGGAAAAACATTTCCAAGTGGTCTCAGTATCACTCCCTTTTTAAGTAATTTTTTATAAATTTCTTTTCCAGAATCATTAAAATATGAAGAGCCTCCCCCTCTGTTTACTTCAATTGCTCCTATTGCCCCTATACATCTTGCGTCTCTAACAAATTCATGGGTTTTTAACCTGGAAATATGATAACTGATTCGGTTTTCAATAATTTTAAGCTTTGGCCAAAAATCGTCTTTATGCATCAATTCAAGAGCCGCATTTGCAGAAGCACAACAAAGCGGATTACCCGTGTAGGAATGACCATGTAGAAAAGTATGCTTTTTATCATCTGAGTAAAATGCATCAAAAACCAGTTCATTAACTGCGGTTAAACCTAATGGTAGAAAACCACCAGTAACCGTTTTAGATAAGCACATGATATCAGGCTTTTCATTTAAATAATCGGATGCAAACCAACTTCCTGTTCTCCCAAAACCTGTAAAAACTTCATCGGCAATGGTCAAAACACCATGCTGCTTAGCTATTTCAAGTAGTTTGGATAGAAATGCTGGACTATACATGTTCATCCCAGATGCACCTTGTACAAGTGGCTCAAAAATAAAAGCACAAATGTCCTCTTTTTCAATAAGGGAAGTAAACGTAGAAACTACCGATTCAAAATTTTCTATTGTTGGAAGAGGTATGAAATCAACATTAAACATAAAATGCTCAAATGGTTCGTTAAAACCACCTCGAGCGGTTACACACATACTACCAAAAGTATCTCCATGATAGGCTCCTTCAAATGCAATGAATTTATTTCTTTTTTCACCTTTATTAAACCAGTACTGCATACTCATTTTAATAGCCACTTCATTTGCAGTTGAACCGTTATCAGAAAAAAACACTTTTTTAATATCATCAGGTGTTATTTTAACTATGATCTCTGCAAGGTCAACTGCAGGTTTATGTGTAAAACCACCAAATGCAACATGTTCAAGAGTATTCATTTGCTCATGTATTTTTTGAGCGATATAAGGATTGCTGTGCCCATGACTATTTACCCACCAACTAGAAAAACCATCTATATATCGGTTGTTTTCTTCATCATAAACATATGCTCCTTCACCACGAGAAATGGGTAAGATATCAGATCCTTTCATTTGATCAAATGGGTGCCAGATAAACTTTTTGTCTCTTTCCTTTAAAGTCATGATTAAAGAAATTTATCTAATTTATTTTTTACTTCTAGGCCTTGTTCTTTGACCCATGTTTGATTAATATGATCTACCATTGGGATTCTAGCAATAATGTTTGTTTTAGTGGCATCTTTTATTAGTTTTTCTGAAGATGTTACCTCGTCACCTACTACCAACAAGCCTAAAATATCTAATCCAGCTGATTTCACTTTATCTATTGTTAATAGAGTGTGATTTATACTTCCAAGGTAGTTTTTAAATACAATAATGACTTTTGCTTCAAACAAAGAGGCTAATTCAACTATCATATTCCCTTTATAGTTAAAAGGCACCATGACACCACCAGCACCCTCAATGATAATCTCTTCTGACTTTGGTATTGTAAAGTCATTTAATGAAATATTGATATTTTCAAGTTTAGCTGCTTCATGGGGTGATATAGGAGCTTTGAGTTGAAAACGCTCCGAATGAATTTGTGTTGAAGGGCTATATGATTTCACCTTCATGCTATCTGAAAAATCTAAATCTCCACATTGCACTGGTTTCCAATAATCATAACCTAAACCTGCACATAAAATGGAGGAACAAACCGTTTTACCAACATTGGTATCTATGGAGGTTACAAAAATTCTCAAACCCTACTGTTTAATATAGATAATAACGAATTGATTTCATTCTTTGTGTTAAAATCATGAAAACAAATTCGTATCCTCTCCATTCCCTTCTGAACGGTTGGTGATAATATGGCTTTAACAAATAAATTATCATTCATTAATGCAGACTCTATTTTTAGCGTCTTATCAGCCGTAATTAAGCCTATTACTGCTCCATGTGGGCCAGTGATATATTGGTAATGTGAGGATAAAGAGTTTATAAAATGTGATTTTAGCTCAAAAATACTAGATGTATCTTTTTTCATCATAGTTTCAAGTTGTTTACGGAGCTGTATCACCAATTGCTTAGATGGTCCAGTAGTGTAAATAAATGATCTTGAAAAATTAATTAAATATTGTTTTAGCATCTGGGAGCCTACTACAAAAGCTCCAGAAAGACCAGCTGATTTACCAAGTGGATAAATGATTGCTACACAATTAGGGTGATTTATAAATCGTTGAGCTTGACCAAGGTTATTTTCACCAGTTAAGCCCATACCATGTGCTTCATCAACCATTACTCCAGCACCATATTTTTCCGCCAATTGAAAAACTTCATCCATATCAGGTGAATCACCGTCCATACTATAAACTGATTCGATTACAATTAGTTTTTTACCCTCAATTTTCAATAATAACTCTTCTAATTTGGATACATTGTTGTGAGAAAAAACAATATGTTTTGCTTTTGAGAGCCTAATCCCATCTCTAAGAGAAGCGTGAATTAGTTCATCACAAATAATGGTAGTAGATCTATCGGCTATTACAGGTAATACACCAATATTGGCCATATAACCTGAATTATAATATAGAGCAGATGGCGCTCCCAATTTTTTGGCGAAAAATTCCTCAAGATTTTCCAACGCTGAAAAGTTTCCTGAAATAAGCCTTGATCCAGTAGCACCGGAATTTTCAGCTGTAGCAATTCCTAAAAAATCATTTGATGACAAATCCACTAAATCACTGTAGTTTCTTAGTTTTCTAAGTAACCCATTGGATTCTCTTTCCTTTAATTTTTGATTAAAATATGCTTGGAACACATTCATTTAAGATGTGCTATAACTTTTTTACCGAAGTTGTCTTTCTAGGAGTAAATCCATTTTTAATGGCTTTACCTTTTTCCTTTGCCAACTCGTTTCTTTCAATTTTATGCGATGGTCTGGACCATTTTATTTTTTCGGCAGATTCAGGTTTTTTCTTATAGGAATCTTTGATTACCGGCTTATTCCCCTTTTTGTAAGCTTTCATAGGGACTAATCCCAGTTTATTAAATAAATCGAGATCACCATTAAAATCTGGATTTGGTGTGGTCAACAGTTTATCACCAGCAAATATGGAATTAGCTCCTGCCATAAAGCATAAAGCTTGACCTTCATCACTCATTGAGGTTCTCCCTGCTGAAAGTCTAACAGCCGACTCTGGTAACACAATTCGTGTAGTGGCAATCATTCTTATCATGTCCCAAATAGGAACGGGTTTTTGGTCTTCTAATGGAGTACCTTCCACTGCAACTAAGGCATTAATAGGAACGGATTCAGGATGAGGTTTCATTAACGCATAGGTATATAGCATGCTGATTCTGTCATCGTCAGATTCACCCATTCCAATAATACCCCCAGAACAAACGGTTAAATTAGCTTTTCTAGCATTATCTATTGTATCTAATCGATCTTGATACCCACGAGTAGAAATAATTTCTTTGTAGTATTCTTCAGAAGTATCTAAATTATGATTGTATGCATATAACCCTGCTTCAGCCAATCTTTTAGCTTGATTTTCAGTAAGCATACCAAGTGTACAACACACTTCCATGTCCATCTCATTCACAGACTTAACCATTTCTAATACTTGATCAAAATCATCATCGTCTTTCACATTTCTCCAAGCAGCACCCATGCAAACTCTACTTGATCCCATATCTTTAGCTTCTTGTGCATGTTGTTTTACTTCTTTTACACTCATTAAACTGTTCCCGTTTATGTCGGTGTGATACCTAGCCGCTTGAGGACAATAGCCACAATCTTCAGGACAACCATCTGTTTTTATAGAAACCAACTTGCTTATTTGAACTTCTCTTGAGTTATGGAATTCTCTATGAACCGTTGCTGCACGATATAATAGTTCCAGGAGGGGTAGATGATATATTTCTGCAATTTTACTTTTAGTCCATTCCATGATAGCTGCTATTAAAACAAAACAAAAATAGAGAAGTATCGGAATTATTACATTATAAATCCATTTCTTTAATCAAAATGTGTATTAATGTCTAATTTAGTAACGTGAAAAACCTAATAATACTTTTCATTTTTAGTACCTCTTCTTTTTTTGGTCAAAGCCATTCCTTTAAAATTGGTATTTTAAAATACAATGGTGGAGGTGATTGGTATGCTAACCCTACTGCGCTGAAAAATTTGATTCAGTTTTGTAATGCAAACTTAAATACTAACATCCATCCAGTGTACGATGAAATTGAAGTAGGAAATTTATCTATTTTTCAATACCCATGGGTTCATTTGACAGGTCATGGAAATGTGGTTTTTAGCCAGAACGAAGCAAACAATCTAAGAAACTATTTAACTTCTGGTGGATTTTTACATATATCCGATAATTATGGATTAGACCCCTTTATAAGAAAAGAGATGAAAAAGGTATTTCCTGAGATTGATTTTGTAGAACTTCCTTTAAATCATGAAATATATGAAACACCTTATGCTTTTATAAATGGGTTACCAAAAATTCATGAGCATGATGATAATTCTCCTTTAGGCTTAGGATTAATTTATGAAGGTAGACTGGTTTGTTTTTATGATTTTGAATGTGATTTAGGGGACGGTTGGGAAGATGAAGAAGTTCATAACGATAGCGAAGAAATTAGAACAAAAGCATTAAAAATGGGAGCCAATATTCTTTCATACGCCCTTATGGGTGCTAATGAATCTAAGTAAGGTGCTTTAAATTTAGACCATAAAGCAATACAAATAGACCAGAAATAAATAATCCAACACCCATTTCAGCTATGGAAAACATATTTAGTCCTTGTATGATAATGGGAATGATCACAAATCCCACTTGAGCACCTAAATAAACAAAGAAACCTCTTCTTTGAAGAAGAAACATAAAGTAAACACCAATACCTTCAATCAATAGAAAAATGAGATTCAATAAACTCTCAAACTTCAAATTATAGCTTTTAACTTGAATGTAGTTATTTATTTGATCAAAAAGGTTCTCATCTACTCCTAGTTGGGAATATAAATCACTAATCATTTCTAGGGATTGATCCAATTGTTCTTGTTGGGCTTCCATGTTGGTGAAGGAGTTCTGTATAGAACCAAATAATCCCAAGAGAATATAAATTCCACTGAGAACACAAAGAACGGTCAAAAAGGAAGGGCGATTACTTCCCTGAAATGGTTCTTCATTATTTTCTTCAAATGTAGGTATGTTATCGCTCATTTTAATCTTCTTATATTGTTTTGGAAATAAATATAAAAAAAAGCCGCAGCAATGCGGCTTTTAAGCGGACCGGACGGGACTCGAACCTAATACTTGATTTAAACATATGAATACTCATAACAGGTGAAAGTTATTAACAGATTAAAATCTACAATTAATAAGACTTCATAAATATTAATAATATTTCATACTTTTATGGCAAATTTATGGCAAGTTTTAATAATCAACAGGTATGGCAAGTATAGGATTTAGAATAAGATCAAATGCAGATAAGGAGGTTAGTATACTAACCTATGTGAATATTAGCGGACAAAAAACAATAGAAGTAAAAACTGGTTTTACAGTTAATCCTAAAGAGTGGAGTCAGAAAAAACAACAAACTAAACAAAGTGATGGTTATTCAAAAAATTTGAACTTAAAGTTACAAGAACTCAAAATCGCTATTAATAATCACCTGAACGAAAGCCAGGCTAAATCAACAGTCTATAATAATATTTGGTTAAGTAAATTTATTGAATCCTATTATAACAGAGTTGAAGAAAACGACATTAATATTATTCTTAGTGGAATTGACAATTACATAAACTCTAGTGACACTAAAAAAGGAATTAATGGCAAGATTGGACTAAGTAAGGAGTCTGTAAGAAGATGGAAATACTTCAGAAAAGTATTTATAGAGTTCCAGGAAGCAGCAAAAGAAACTTTTACATTTTCTCAAATAGATAGAGATTTTTCTGACAGTTTTTCTAATTGGCTTTTAAAAGAAAAAAAATACTCAAAAAATAATGCAGGGAAATTTCTAAGTCAGTTAAAAACGGTATGTAAAGATTCTCAGTCAAGAGGTATAAAAGTTCCTTCATTCTATTTACAGATTCCAACATTTAGACAAACATCAAGTGAGAGATATATTAACACCATTACTATACCAGAGATTGAAAAAATTAAAAAGTTAAAACTCAAAGAAGATTATCTTGAAAATGTTAGAAAGTGGATATTAATTGGATTGTCAATTGGACAAAGAATTTCAGATCTATTAAATATTGAAAAAGAAAAAATTAGAGTTCATAAAAATGGACACCTTATTATTGATATATATCAAAAGAAAACTGAAAAGTATGTAGCACCTGCAATTGTTGACAAAGAAATAATCAAAATTATATACCCGTCATTTCCATACAGAATTTCTGAACAGAAGTTTAATAAGTATATGAAAGTTGTTTGTGAGAAAAGTGGAATTAATACAATTGAAAAAGGCTATAAATTAAATACTAAGACTATGAGGAATGAATTAGTTGAACTACCAAAATATCAACTATTAAGCTCTCACGATCTCAGAAGATCATTTGCTACTAATTACTTTGGAAAAGTGTCAACCCCTATTCTAATGGAGCTTACAGGGCATTCTAAAGAGACATCGTTTCTAACATATGTTGGCAAAAGTCAAGACAAAGATTATTATTCAGAAGCCTTTATAAATGCTATTTCAAAATGAGTGAAGAATTAAAAAACATAAAGGATATTATGAAATATCTGAACAGAGCTAGCAACGGATCTGAAATTGGATTAATTAATCAAGATTTTTTTCTTAATGACACTCAACTTAGAATCTTAATACAAAATTATTATGTTGAATTTGATAATTCGAAAGAATTGATAGCAGATTTAAAGTTTAAATATGAACATTTAAAAAACTTAAGCTTTGAAAAGGGGGATTTTTTAAGAGTAAAGGATCTTTCAAATAATGTTAGAGTAAAGTATAGCCAAAAAGAACATCAAGCATATGCATTTAAGGTACACAAGTTTTTTATTGATGAGCTTCAAAGGAAGTTAAATATCAATACAAAGAAACAAACAAACAAGCTCTCTGTTAAGAACAAACAAGTATATGATTTATTCAAACTTATAGACTTAAAACTAGATATATTTAAAAGTGGAAAAGAATTTATAGACTCATCTGTTAAAGAGAAAAAGTTAGAATTTTATCTAAATATTGACAATACAACCTTCTACTATATCCTTTCAATTCTAAAACCCTATTTCTACAATTTTGAACTTCAAAAATTTGTTACTGCCAACAAAGTACATTCTAAAAGAGGAACAATTCTAACTAAAAAAAATTTACATAACTCAAAATCTGAGTATCCAAAAGACAAAGAGTTAATAGATGAAATACTAAAAAATTTCAAGAAATAGTTTGGGTTAGCCCAAACCACCCCAAACAACCCAAACTTTTACAGTTTCAGCCACATCAAATTTGTGGTATGATTGTAAAAAAAGAAAATGAGAAAATTCTTTCAAGGAAAGATGTCTCACAGTTATTAGGAATATCT
Organism: Crocinitomicaceae bacterium; assembly: GCA_038134525.1. Classification (GTDB taxonomy): domain Bacteria; phylum Bacteroidota; class Bacteroidia; order Flavobacteriales_D; family Parvicellaceae. The sequence goes on along the minus strand of JAYPVI010000011.1, from coordinate 47,207 downwards.
CAAGCTACGCTTTGGAGATGGTCAAAAAATGGAATTCTTAAGCCATACTATTTAGGTGGTCGTGTATATTACAAGCACGATGAGTTAATAGACTCATTAATTGAGAAAGGGGGCTGTGATGAGTAATATGAATGAAAACCCAGTGCCAAACTTGTGGCATAACACTATCAATTTCATAAATGAGCTGGATTATCTAGATTTAAAAGATGTAAAGTCAAAAGACTACGCTATAGCAAAACTCATAAATGAAATCAAACAGAAATTCAAACAGTATAACTTTCACATAAGTTACTTTAATAACAGGTATTACACTTTTCAAGATAATTACTGGAATGAAATTAATGATGATAAAATTGAGCTGTTTCTTAGGGATTGCTGCAAGAAGTACTACCAAAATGAGATAAAGTATCACACTAATAATTTCTACAGACCTTTAGAGGAGTCGTTTAGAAAAGAAATGAAGGTGTTTGTTGAGGAGTATAATGACTTAATCTTATTAAACTGTAAGAATCTAACTCTTGAATTTGATCAAAAAAAGTTTAAACCAAGAGAACCTAGAAAAGAAGATTACCTCACGTATAAATTACAATATGACTACAATAAAGATGCAGCATCTCCAATGTGGGATAAGTTCTTAGATGAAATGCTCCCCAATAAAGATCAGCAGCTATTACTTCATCAGTTCATAGGTTATTCTTTCACTAACGGCTTAAAGCTTGAAAAGGCTCTATTTCTATATGGTGAGGGTGGTAATGGAAAAAGTGTTGTACAAGAAGTAATCACAGAGCTACTAGGAAAAGAAAACACCTCATCTGTGTCAATTGGCAAACTAACTAAGGATCCTAATACTGTGATGCTTATAGAAGGCAAGCTATTAAACTATTGTTCTGAAAATGAAAGGTCTTTTAACTTATCTCAGTTTAGGACTTTAGTATCTGGGGAGCCTATCTTAGGAAAGAAACTCTATAAGGACATTAGAAAGGTTGAGCGTTATGCAAAACTGATGTTTAATATGAACTCTCTGCCTAAGGTTAATGAAGAAAAAGAAAGCTATCTAAGAAGGCTATTAGTTCTTGTGTTTAATAAAAAGCCAAAGAAGATAGATCCTCAATTACATCTCAAAATAATTAACAATGAACTAGATGGTATATTTAACAGGGTAATAGAAGCTCTAAAGCAACTCATTAAAGACAAATCATTTGTTAGTATTCCAGAGCTTAGTGAGTTTATGGAGGAGTATAAGTTCGATAATGATATAGTACAGCAGTTTATTAATGAAGCTGTAGAAAAAGAGTCTCCCTATGGCTTGGTTAAGGCTTCTGATCTTCACGAACATTATGTTGGTTACTGCTCCAGACACCGTGAACCACATCTAAACTTAAATTCTTTTTGTAAGGAACTTGTTAGTAAAGGTTTTGAAAAAAGAAACAGAAAAGATGGTAGTTATTATAATATAACGGTGGATGGTGGAAGGACATATTCTAAACTTTTGAGTAATAGTAGTATTAATAAAGAAAGTTATGAAAAGTAGCCTCCACCCTTCCACCTTTTTAGATGCTAAAGTTTCAGTATTTAAAAATGTTAAATCAAAAAAACCATACAAGACAACAACTTTCAGAGAATGGTTATTTAATAATAGCAAAGATTTAAGAGACAAAATAGATGAAATAAGAGATGAATATGATAAGGATAAAAGGAAAGCTCTAAAGGAATCTATAGAATGTATAACAGGGTCGGGAGTGTTTGAAAATGGTCGTACAGATAAGGATCTTAAAACTCATAATGGTTATTTAGTGATTGATATTGACCATAAAGAAAACCCAGACTTAGGAAGTAGATTTTTCACACTCATAGAGGATGTGTTTTCAAAAATAGATGAAGTAAATTATGCTGGTAGGAGTGTTGGTGGTAATGGATATTTCTTAATCATTGGAATAAGTAATCCAGAGAAACACAATGCTCACTTCAGATACATTAAAGATCACCTAAAAAAGTCATACGATATAAATGTTGATGATAGTTGTATCAATGTTTCTCGGCTAAGGCTAATAAGCTACGATGATGATTGTTATATAAATGAAAAAGCAGACCTACTTAGAAAGTATGATGAGCCAAAAAAAGTAAAAAGAAAGCCAATTAAGTATGACTCTAACTCAGCATCTGAAATAGAAGATTTAGTGCGGAAAATAGAATCTTCAGGAATTAGTATTGCCAAATCTTATGATGAGTATCTGAATATTGGGATAGTTTTTTTTACTGAGTGTGGCGAATCAGGAAGAGAGTATTACCATAGGGTATGTAGGCTAGATCCAAAGTACAAATCAAAGGATTGTGACGATGATTTTGATAAGATAATTAGATATAGATACAACAGTGTAACTATTGGGACATTAATCTATAAAATGAAGGAATATGGGGTTATTTAAAGCTCATAAACAAAGAGATAAAGGATACCCCCTCTCCCATCATAAACCTCCCTAAACAAAACCTACATATTAGTAGTGGCTAAAAGGGTGATAATTAAGGGTGTAGGAAAGTAGAGTGTGTTGGGAGGGTGGTTAGTCTTTGATGCAGCGTACAGAATAACCATCGGCCTTATAATAGTAGTAGCTGGACATGCCATTATTCTTGAGCAATAAAAGTAACCAAGCCATGCTTTTATTTCTATCTCCACTCTCTGAAGAACTCCACCAGTACCCGCGTCTACCAACGCTGTAGAAATCTTCACTGTCCTGTACCTGTTGGTAACCGCCCGGAAAGGCGTTAAAACCGCTCTCATTAGTGCCGTTGCCATTATCATTCCAACCTGAAGAGCTTTTCATTTTAGTGCCTGCTACTTCTACTCCTCCCAAATAATCTGTTAGTACAGACCATTCTTTATCACTTGGAAGATGCCAGCCTACTGGACATACCTCTTTTGCAGTTTCCCAATCGTATAAAAAGCCATATATTGAAATATTATTAGTATCGTTGTTATAAGCCCAATAATTACCACTTTCTGGTTTAAAAGCTAGATTTTCTGCCATCCATACTTGCTCCCCAATTTTGACTGTTTTGTATTCTTTTCCATCTCTATTGTCAGTAAAAACTCCACCAACTGGTATTTCAACTTTAGGTATATCGGGAAAATATCTTTTTAGGTTTGGATCCTCAATAATATCTTTTGGGCAATCACACCACTCGCCAGTCGAAGTTTTGCAACCAGATTGACTCATTACTAACTTATCTTTTTCATCACGCTTTTGAATTAAAAATCTAAAATCTTTTCTATTTAGGTAAGTACAAACAATTAATTCACCACCATATTGGGTCTTATTAAGTCCTAAAACCCTATACCTTGATTTTTCAGAAAAACTTGAATAAGTACTAGCTTTTGTAAAATAAAATATTTCTGTTTCAATACTATCTTTAGTCCACCACTGATAAGTAGGATTACTATAATTGTCAAAATAATGTTTTCTTATTGTATCCCCTGTGTTTTTGTCAAATTCGAAGCGACCAATTACTTTAAATGAACTATTGAATTTTGTTTCATTGATTTTAATGTCATCTTCGTAATAAACTTTAGAATAACCTCCTTTGTAGTACTCTTTTTTAATTCCATTTTTTGGAACGTAATCAGAGAATGTTTCTGTATTAATTAACTCCCCTTCTTTATACGTATCTTTCTTAGTGAGTTTTCCTTCTTGATAGGTTTCTTTCTTAGTAAGTTTTCCTTCTTCGCTATAGAAACATCTTACGCCATCATAAATCCCCTCTTTATAATTTCGTTCCTCTTTTAATTGGCCATTTTCATACCACTCCTTAAATAGCCCGTTTTCTTTCCCGTCTTTATAATTTTTTTTATTACACAATTGACCGTTCTTATACCAGGCTAAAAACAATCCTTCTGCTTTTCCATCTTTATAATTTCCTTCATATTCTAATTGTCCATTCTCATACCACTTTTTATATTTTTCTTCCTTTTTTCCTTTTTTATGATTTTGTTCCCAATGTAATTGTCCATTTTTATACCAACCTTTAGATAAACCATCCGATTCTCCTTTTTTCCAATTAGACTCAGAACTTAATTGTCCATTCTCATACCACCTTTTCACTAATCCATCCATTTTTCCATCTTTGTAATTTAGTTCTTCTTTCAGTTGTCCATTCTCATACCACCTTTTCCCTAATCCATCCTTTTTTCCTTTTTTATAATTTTGTTCCCGTTTTAGTTGTCTATTTGCATAGTAACTTACTCGTTTACCATTAAATAATTCTCCTTTATAGTACGCTAAATTACCTTCTACTCTGATTAATCCATTTTCCACAATAGTTTGACCTATTAGATCGCTAGTAAATAACAGTATGATGAGTGGTAATATGAATTTGATGTGGCTTCTCATTGAGACAATTTTCATTAAATATAAAAAACCATTGGATTACATCCCTATTTCACAGCGAGAGGGCTGAAAGAAATCCTATTGTCACATCGTGTCACATCTATCCCTAATATTATAAAACTCATCATTATCATTGAAATTTTCACAATCTTCTATCTTGTTTCCCTCTTTGTCCCAGCAAATCTCTTTAGTTGCATAATAATCATCTTCAGATTGAACTGTTTCGTGAGCCAACTTACCGTTTTTATACCAAATTTTTCCTTTACAAGAATACCCTCTTTTGTTTACTACCCGATAATATTCAGCTTTTTTCTCACCAGTCTCATAATAAAACATTAACTGATATTTTGCATACAAAAAAAATTCCTCATAACTATTGGCTTCATTTTCATTTGAACTATAACTTATGCACTGATAAGAAAAAGATAATTGACCATTTTCATAATATTCACGGTATAATTTATCAAATCCATCAACGTATTCCTCCTCATTCTCTAAGATCCCATCATCGTTTAAACTGTAAATTATTCCATTGAATGGTGCTTGATTTAGAAACAACGTATCGTTTTCCCTTGAAAAAACATAGTACTTGGTACTATCGCTACGAATCCTTATAACATCTTCTTTTACAATTATCGCTGAATCATTCAATACCTCCTCCACTTTAGTTTCTACTGTATCAACTTCCACTACTAATGGAACCGAATCAGCTATAACCTCAACTGTAGTTTCTTCAACAACTAATGGAACCGAGTCAACTATAACCTCAACTGTATTTTCTTCAACAGGGACTTCACCAGAATTAGAATTGCACCCTACTAAAGCTAGAATTATTAACACACTTAGAAATACTCTCATACCCAAATATAAAAAACCATTGGGTTACATCCCTATTTCACAGCGAATGGGCTATTTTAGATTAGTTAATTAATAATTAACTTTTATAAATGTTGAATAAGGAATTAGCTCTTTAATTAGGTCTTCAAAAGGTATTTCATTAAGCCCAGTTTTAGATATATTATCTTTAGAAATAAAACTACCAGCTAAGCTAATAACATTTGAAGTCTTGGTTATGTAAGCAACATTATCCATTTTTTCTCCTTTATCCCATAAAATTTGAGTAGCTAAGCCAAGAATTTCACCTTTAGAATTAAAACAAGGACCTCCAGAATTTCCAAACCATACAGGAAGAGTAGTTTGAAAAAATGCTTTGTCTCCCTCTATGCCATTAAGACCACTAACAATACCATCCACAACTTTAACATTATCACTCATTTTTTTACTGATTGGATACCCTAGTGTAAACACTTTTTCTCCAAGCGAAATTGAAGAATTCCAGTTAATTGGTTTAACAGTTGATTTAAATCTAGTGTCTATTATTTTAACTATAGCCACATCATTTTCTTCATTTTGAGAAATAATTTTTGCTTCGTAATCTAAAGTGTCATTTTGAAATGAAATTCTTATTTTTTTTGCTCCATTTATAACGTGATTATTTGTGGCTATATATCCTTTATTATTTATGAGAACTCCACTGCCAGAGGTTTGCCAGTCGACCATTGGATTAATTTCAATGTATCTTCTTTTTTCTCCATCAGCTGGGTACATCTTTATAAAAGATTTGATTCCCATTTTTAAAATAGCTCCCTCTAGAGTCGCTGTTTTATTTTCATATGAAATTCCATCCTCTGATATATATTTTCCAAAAAAAAGATTGCTTTGTGCTGTTTTTTCAAACTTAAAAAGCGGTGAACCTATAAATAAGCTAGCATCTGTAGTTTCTAATACAAATCCTACATATTCCCTATCATTTTCACTTGACTTAAAAATTGCTAAATCATATTCAAATTTTTCACCTAAATCAACACTTTTATAAATTCCTTCAATTTGATCTAATTCTCCGTTAAGCTTGTCATAAACAAGGGCATAAAACCTTTCTATTCTATGTTTTTCTTCTATTTTCCTCTTTTCAGCCTCAATTTCTTTCCTCCTCTTTTCAGCCTCAATTTCTTTCCTCCTCTTTTCAGCCTCTGATGAGCTTAACATCTCAAATAATTTGGATTCTTTTGAAACTCCTTTCAATATTATGTAATTTTTATTTTTGAGGGTTTTTCTCTTTCCAAATATTTGTCTATTCCAATATTCATTTTCAACTTCTTTTGTGAATTCAATAGTATCGCCTTTTTCAACTATCTGTTGAGAATATAAAGTTTTTAAGCTGAAAATTAAGATTATGAAAATCGTTCTCATACCCAAATATAAAAAACCATTGGATTACATAACTATTTCACAGCGTAGGGGCTGAAAAGAAAGGCAGATTTAAATCAATATGCGGGTGTTGGTTTTGTAGGGATTCAGACGGATTTTTTGGCTTTTTTATGTAATTCTATGGCAAGTTTATGGCAAATAAGAAAATAAAAAACCGTAACCTTTTGAATAACAAATGATTACGGAATTTTAAAGCGGACCGGACGGGACTCGAACCCGCGACCCCCTGCGTGACAGGCAGGTATTCTAACCAACTGAACTACCGGTCCTAAAAGAGGGACAAATTTAATTTTTTTTAAAGTAATACAAGCAATTCACTAAGAAATTTAATTTATTTTTTTTCTTTTTACTAGATATTGAAGTAAAACATCTTCAAATCCATCTTCAATATTCACATTTACAACATCAACTTGGCGTTGTATCAACAAATCATTTAGCTGCTTTATATGTTTTTCTCTTTTTGATTGATAAACTTCTTTAATCTCTCTTGGGTGCAACTTTAGTTTCTCTCCTGTTTCCATGTCTACAACATGATAATACCTGTTCTTTAGGTCAAATTGATTTTCAAATGAATCATGTTGAACATGAAAAACAACAACTTCATGCTGGTTAAATTTTAGGTGTCTGATGGAATTATTTAGTTCTTCCAAATTCTCTAACCCCATAAAATCGGTAAATAAAATAATTAAAGATCTTTTTTTCAAAAGCAGGGCTGATTGATCTAACATTTTTGAAATGGCACTACCTTTTTTTTGATCTAATGTGTATTTTTCTTGTAATGATTTTTCAAGAAGACTAAAAATATACCTCTGGTGAGGCAATGAAGATTTTGCAGGGGCATAAAAATCCATTTTATCACTAAATAAGGATACACCAAAAGCATCTCGCTGACCTCTCATTAAATAAATAAGTGCTGCCGTAGCATCTATAGAAAAGCTTAATTTATTATACGGCTCATTACTAGGAAATAACATAGAGGAAGAAGCATCAATTAAAAAGTGGCATCTTAAATTGGTTTCTTCTTCGAATTTTTTAATAAAGAGTTTATCTGTTTTTGCATATAGTTTCCAATCAATATGCTTTGTAGACTCTCCATTATTATACAGGCGATGTTCGGCAAATTCTACAGAAAAACCATGGTAAGGGCTTTTGTGAAGACCCGTTATAAATCCTTCTACAACTTGTTTTGCTAAAAGTTCAAGAGAACCAAATTTTCTCGCTTTTTTGTAGTCAATCAATTACAGTAGTTCGTTAGCCAAGTTTGCTAGTTCAGATCGTTCTCCTTTTTCTAATGTAATGTGGGCGAATAACTCATTTCCTTTGAGTCGATCAATTAGATAAGATAATCCATTACTTTGTTCGTCTAAGTAAGGAGTGTCTATTTGAAACACATCACCGGTAAAGATGATTTTGGTATTCTCCCCTGCTCTGGTGATAATTGTTTTTACTTCATGAGGAGTCAAATTTTGTGCTTCATCTACAATAAAAATCACATTAGATAAACTTCGACCTCTTATAAAGGCCAACGCAGAGATATTCAACTTTCCTTCATCTTCCATTTCCTCTATTTTTCGATATTTTTTTTCATTTTGACCAAATTGATTTTTAATGAATTTTAGATTATCGAAAAGAGGCTGCATGTATGGATTAATTTTTTCGTCTGCATTTCCTGGCAAGTAACCAATATCTTTATTACTCAAAGGAACAATAGGTCTTGCTAAAACAATTTGATGATACAAATTATGTTGCTCTAAAGCACTGGCTAATGCTAATAGTGTTTTACCTGTTCCTGCAACACCCTGAAGGGTGACCAATTTGATATCCGGATTTAGCAAGGCATGTAATGCAAAGGTTTGTTCAGCATTTCTGGGTTTTATTCCGTACACATACTGCTTCTCAACTCTTTCTAAGCAATCATCAAGTGGATTATAATAGCTAAGCACAGAACTTTTTCCGTTTTTCATAATGTAAAAGCCATTAGCTATCAACTTATCCTTAATTACATTAGTATCCGAAATGTTTCCTTGTTTATACAGTTTATTGATGTATTCCGATTCTACATTTTCAACCAATTGCTTTCCAGAATATAATGTACTATCACGGTCAATTTTACCGGTTTCAAAATCTTCTGCCGTAATATTTAATGCCTTGGCTTTAAGCCTGAGATTGATATCCTTAGAAACCAATATGACCTTAGAATCTTTAGCCGTATTTTTCAAGGAAAGAGCTGCATTTAGTATGTGGTGATCATTTTTATTCCCAAAAATTTTAACAGCATCAGCCTCATTAGTGTCATTTTCTAAGATTATTTTAAATTTTCCTTTTTCTTCTCCATTTATAGGAATCCAATCTTGTAAGGTATAGGCATTGCTTAATCTATCTAGAATTCGAATAAATTCTCTGGCTTCATAATTTTTGGTATCATTACCTCTCTTAAAGTTGTCTAACTCTTCCAATACGGTGATGGGGATGGCAATGTCATTTTCTTCAAAACAGTCTAGAACATTATGATCATGTAAAATAACAGAAGTGTCTAGTACAAATATTTTTTTTGATTTCTTAGATTTTTTAGCCATAATGAAATTAAATATTTGCTTGGAAAATTAGAAAAATATTACACATACCCTATCTAAAATTAACTTATTTCTAGTTGAATTTATCAACATTAATTATAAAGAAAGTTGTAAGTAAAATTTTGTTTGTTTTTTCGTTCATCTTCCACTTCTACTTCACACACTTTTTCTCCAGGTTTTAGGTTAGCATATTGATCAAGAGGAATGGTCAATATGGCATTTTTGTAGTTATAGGAACTGTAAACCCACTTTCCATCAATTTTTACTTTGTATTTTTCTACCCCACTTAAATTATCAGTAACTATAAATTGAAAAGATTGATTTATGGTCATTGACTTATTTACTCTTTTTGGGTTTATTACAGGTGGCACAGAATCTACCATTAATGTGAAATCTCCAAAATGATTTATATTAGTAGTAATCCAATCACCAGATACTTCTCCTTTTCTGTTTAGTACTTCTCCTTTTTTTGAATGGTATGCTATTATTATCTTATTGGGATCAACAAACATGGATTTATTGAATTTCATAGCAATTACGAATTGCTTCTTTGATGGTGAATTATGGCTCTTGATACTTAACTTATTATTTTCAAATTGATGATCAATTTTGTAATCATTATAAAAAGTATTTGAATCTATGTGGATTGTATAATTTGTATTTTCTAAAGTTATCTTATCCTTTTTTGAGATCATTTTTAAAGCTTGGCTTTGTACATCATTGGCTTCATAGGAATTCCTCATATTGAATTTTAAAATGGCTTTATTTCCACTTACGTCAGATGCTTCAATTTTTATCGCATGGATTAGTGTATCATCAAATTCAATAACGCCATTCCCTAATTCCCTTTTATATATTGGAAGACAGTTTTCAGGATGAATGTAAAGCTTGTGAATACTTTCTTTTAGCTCATGATAGGCATAATAATCTTTATGTATATTGATTTGTTTATTGGTACTAAAATCTAACGATTTCATTTCTTGCTCAAAATGTACATTTCCATCAATCCAAACTTTTATACTGTATACTCCACACCTATTTTGAGCTAAATCATACCTATCAATTGCGGATAAACCTAAACCCACTTTACCTGAGATCAACATAGGTTTATCTGTGGTTAGTTTATAGGACTGGCTGGTCTTCATAAATGAATATTGCTTCTGTCTCATCACTAATAAATCCTCTTCTCTAAGCGAATAAACTTTGATGTTTCTTAAAATGGGCGGGGTATTATCTTTAACTTCTATTCCATAAAGTTGGGGATTCACTGGTAATTCTGTTTGTGTCTCTCTAACCTCAAAATGAAGATGTGGTCCCGATGAACCACCAGAATTCCCTGAATAGGCTATCACTTCCCCTTTTTTGACATAAAGTGCGTTTTTTTCAAGTGTAAAATCCACTTCTTCAGACTCTCTTGCATATTGTTCTTGTCTTATTAACTGTTCTACTTTTTTGGGGAAGTGATCGAGATGTGCATACACACTTGTTAAACCATTTGGATGATCAACATAGATCGCCTTCCCATATCCCCAGTGGGAAATCTTTATCCGAGAAACAAAACCATCTTCAATTGCGTAAATTCTATAATTTATGGTGCCATTGGTTTTAATATCTAAACCCGTATGAAAATGATTTGTTCTTAATTCACCAAAATTTCCGGAAAGTATTATAGGAATACCAATTGGAGACCTAAAATTTGTTTGATGTATTTGAGAAAATACATCAGTAGAGACCAAGTAAATAATTAATAATGAAAAAATAAATCTAAAATTCACTTTACAAATCTTAGTAAAATTTGCACCAAGAATCCATATTTTCAAAATAATTATACACAATCAAATTTAAATTTGAATAATTCATATTAGCTACTAACTTTGTAAGGAAACTCAAGTTTGATGAACAAAGGAATTTCTGCCGTTAATGATATTAGAATTTATGTGAAAGGATTACAAAAGTCCTTAATTGAAAGTAGTGAAAACGAAAAGAAATTAAAAAATCAAATTGAGCTACTTGGAGAAGAAAAAGTCACCTTAAAAGATGAGATCGTAAAACTTCAAGAACAAATTAAATTATTAAAATTGGCTAAGCAACTAGATGGTGAAGGGATAGAAAAAACTAAAGAAGTGAAGTTGATGATTAACGAGATGTTAAGAGAGATAGATAAATGTATCGCATTAATAAATAAGTAAAATGAGCGAATTATCTATAAAAGTGAATATTGGAGGAAGATCATATCCCCTAAAAATTAAACGGACTGAAGAAGAAAAAATTAGGAAAGCAGCATCCAAGATAAATGAAAATTTAAAGGAATTGAAAAGTAACTATGCTGTAATCGACACACAAGATTTATTAGCAATGACTGTGTTGCAATATGCAACTGACTCCGTTTCTACTAATAACACTGTTGAATTTGATCAACTTAGTGATGAAATAATCGCACTAAGGGACGAATTGATTGGATAATTTAGTTGTATCGCCAACAATTATAGTATATGGATATTACAACCATTTCAATTGGATTGATACTTGGAACAATTATAGGGGGAACTATTTCCTACTTCATTATTAAAAGAGTACTAAACTCTAAAGAAAAAGAGATTCTTGAGAAAGCCCAAATCTATGCTGAAAACATAAAAAAAGATAAAATAATTCAAGCAAAAGAAAAATTCTTGGAGCTTAAGGAACAACACGAAAAAACCATTAATTCTAGAGAGCAAAAAATTCAACACAAAGAATTTCATTTTAAGCAAAGAGAAAATAATTTAATGAAGAAATCTGACGAATTGCGATTTAGGGATAACGAATTAATCCAAATTGAAGAAAAATTAAAAGGCCAGATTGAAGGACTAAGAAAGAGAGAAGAAGAGTTAATAGAAAACCAAAAAAAACAAACAGAAATTCTTGAAAAAGTTAGTGGCTTTAATGCGGAACAAGCTTTAGAGCAACTGATGAAATCATTGGAACAAGAAGCCAAAACCAAAGCCATGTCTACTTTAAAGGAGATAAAAGACGAAGCCTTATTAAACGCTAATAGAGAAGCAAAAAAAATATTGATTCAAACCATACAAAGAGTTGCATCCGAACAAACTATAGAAAATGCCGTTTCTGTTTTTAATATCGAAAGTGATGATATAAAAGGACGAATTATAGGTAGAGAAGGAAGAAATATTAGAGCAATTGAAGCAGCAACTGGAGTTGAAATTATCGTGGATGATACTCCAGAGGCTATTATATTATCTTGCTTTGACCCCGTTAGACGTGAAATTGCAAGATTAGCATTACATCAACTTGTCACAGATGGGAGAATTCATCCAGCTAGAATTGAAGAGGTGGTTTCTAAAACTGAAAAATCAATTCATGAAGAAATTATAGAAGTGGGCAAAAGAACATGTATTGATTTGGGCATCCATGGTTTACATCCCGAACTAATGAAGATGGTGGGAAGAATGAAATTTCGTTCTTCATATGGGCAAAATTTATTACAGCACTCTAGAGAAGTTGCAAATTTATGCGCTACAATGGCTTCAGAATTAGGATTAAACCCTAAAACAGCAAAACGTGCAGGTCTTTTACATGATATAGGTAAAGTTCCAGAAGATGAACCTGAACTTCCACATGCTATACTAGGGATGAAATTGGCTGAGAAGTATGGCGAGAAAAAAGACATATGCAATGCCATAGGGGCTCATCATGATGAGATTGAAATGACAACTATGATCTCCCCGATTGTACAAATATGTGATGCTATTTCTGGTGCTAGACCAGGTGCCAGACGTGAAATGGTAGAAGCCTACATACAACGAATTAAAGAACTCGAAAATACAGCCTTATCTTTTGATGGTGTCACAAAAGCCTACGCTATACAGGCCGGTAGAGAGTTAAGAGTTTTTGTAGAAAGTGAAAAAGTAGGTGATAAAAGAGCTGATGACTTGGCATTTGAAATTTCTGAAAAAATTGAAAATGAGATGACATATCCAGGACAAGTTAAAATCACAGTAATAAGAGAAAAAAGAGCCATTTCATATGCAAAGTAAGTTAGATCAATTAAAAAGCAAGCACGTTTTAGTAACAGGTGGAGCAGGTTTTATCGGAAGTAATCTTTGTGATTATCTATTGTCAAAAGATATTAAAGTTACTTGCTTGGACAACCTTATTACAGGAAAAATAGATAATATTAAAGACTTAATGGAGCATGATGGATTTACCTTTTTAGAAGGCGATATTACCAATATGGAGGATTGTAATAAAGCTTGTAAAGAAGTAGATGTGATTTTACATCAAGCGGCACTTGGCTCCGTCCCAAGATCAATTGAAAATCCCATAAATACTAACAACATCAATATAAATGGATTTGTAAATATGTTATGGGCAGCTAAAACAAATAATATAAGGCGAATTGTATATGCAGCGAGTTCATCTACTTATGGCGACTCAAAAACTTTACCTAAGGTGGAAGACAAAATCGGTTCTCCCCTTTCACCTTATGCCGTAACAAAATATGTAAACGAACTATATGCAGAAGTTTTTGCTTCTCTTTATGATCTGGAACTAATTGGACTTAGGTACTTTAATGTTTTTGGCAGAAAACAAGACCCAGATGGAGCATATGCAGCTGCCATTCCAAAATTCATAAAAGCTTTTGTAAATCACAAATCTCCTATTATACATGGTGATGGATCTCAAAGTAGGGATTTCACCTATATTGACAACGTTATCCAAGCTAATATTCTTGCTGCAACCACAACAAATGAAAATGCCGTTAATCAGGTATATAATGTAGCATGTGGTGAACAATCAATACTTATTGATTTAGTAAAACACATAAGAAAATTATTAACTGGATTTGATAATGAAATTCAAAACATTCCAATCAAATTTGGTCCGGAAAGAGTTGGAGACATCAAACATTCTTTAGCATCAGTAGATAAAATAGAAAAATTATTAAACTACAAAGCATCGCATAATGTCCAAACTGGAATGGATGAAGCCATTAATTGGTATTGGGAGTATTTCAAAAACAATACCTAAAATTAAAAAGATGCCTAAACTGGCTATACTCGCAGACCCGCTCTCATCACACACTTATAAATGGATTAACAACCTATAATTATGTGGATATACAATCCTATTAGTAGGTATCTCGGAAAAAACCATTTTTGCTTCAGGTAACGATGAATTAAGACCTAAACAGTAATGATGTCACCTTTGTTGCTACAGATGCACATAAGCTAGTAAGGTATAAGAGAACAAATGTTAAAGCCGAAAACTCTGTATCTTTCATTATTCCTAAAAAACCCATAAATTTATTAAAAGGATTGCTTTCAAGTTCTTCTGGCGATGTGAATGTCAATTACAACGAATCCAATGCAAGTTTTAAATTTGAGAATTTTACGCTTATTTGTCGATTGATAGATGGTAAATATCCCAATTATGAAGCAGTAATCCCAAGCGAAAATCCAAACAGATTAACCATAGACAGAGCCGCTTTTGCCCAGTCAATTAAAAGGGTCAGTAATTTTGCCAATAAAACAACTCATCAGGTTCGTTTAAAGATTAATGGCAGTGAGCTTTCTATAAATGCAGAGGATGTAGAATTCTCCAATGAGGCCAATGAAAGATTAAACTGCTCATATGATGTTGATGATATGGAAATTGGTTTTAACTCCAGTGAAAACTAAAAAATGTTACTGAAATATGTACTTTTGCCCTTTAATACAATATTTTTATGAAAATCAATGACTAAAAAAGCTGAAGTTGAAGAATTTTATGATCTTTTCGTAAAAAAGCAACAAAAAATTGGTATTTCAGTAAGACATCGAATAATTGTCAAAAAACTGAAATCTATGGGACTTAAAAAATCGTCAAAAGTTCTTGAAGTAGGTTGTGGAATTGGAACGGTGAGTAAATTAATTATTCAATCCATTCCAAATGGAAAATTTGTCGGTTGTGATATTTCTGAAAAAAGTATTGAACTTGCAAAAGTTTTGAACCCCGAAAAAAACGCTGAATTTTTTGTTGAGGATATGGTAAATTTTAGTTCTAACATTCTCTTTGACTTTGTTGTTTTCCCAGATGTTTTAGAACATATTCCAGTATCACAGCATTCAAATTTGTTTTCAAGAATTTCCATGATTTGTAGTCAAAATGCTAAAATCCTGATTAACATACCCGAACCTAATGCTTTAAATTGGACTAGAGAAAATAAGCCAGAGGTATTACAAATCATAGATCAATCTCTTTCTATGCAAGATCTTCTTAATAATGTTTATCCTCACGGATTTCAAGTGGAAAGTATTAGGCCTTATTCTATTCATACTAATGTTAACAATTACCTAAGTATTGTTTTGATTAAGAATACCAAAGTAGATAGAATAGTACTTAAAGGAAAGTTTGCTCAGTTAATTCAAAACCTAAGAGTCAGATTCTTTTAATGTCCAAATCTAAACTACTCTATATTCATGTAGGATTATCCTCTTTTGTCAATAAAGACATTCTTATTTTATCAAAGAAATTTGATTTAGACATATTCTATTTTAATTTGAGAAAAAAAACAAAATTACCATGGGTATTTTTCACTCAGTTTTTATTTTTAATAGCTAAAACTAAAAGCAGTTCAGCCATAGTAATTCAATTTGCGGGATATCATTCTTATCTTCCTACTTATATATCAAAAATTTTTAAAAAAAAATCAATCATTATTATGGGAGGAACGGATTCTGTTAGTTTTCCATCCATAAAATATGGCTGTTTTTATAAAAAATATCTTCGTTCATTTACAAAAAAAAGTTTAAAACAAGCCGATCTTCTATTGCCAGTTGCGGATAGTTTAATAGATTGTGAATACACCTACCAAGATAATGATTATCCAAGACAAGGTTATCTTTATCATGCTCCCGAAATCACAACGAAAGTTCAAACTATTTACAACGGCTATGATGAGAATAAGTGGTTTTTTTCCAGTAAAAAGGAAAATAATTCTTTTGTAACTGTTGCATCAGATCTTGGAACCATCTTTGGTAAAAAGTTAAAAGGAATCGATCTTATAATTGAAGTTGCCCCGTTCTTTCCAAGATGTAAATTTTATATTATTGGAGGTCATAAATTAGATGAAAACTTTCCTGAAAATGTTATTTCATTAAACAACATTGAACACAATGATTTGCCTAAATTTCTTTCTGAAAAAGAATTTTATCTTCAACTTTCAATGAGTGAGGGTTTTCCAAATGCCTTGAGTGAGGCCATGCTCTCAGGGTGTATTCCTATTGTGTCAAATGTAGGCGCCATGCCTTTTATTGTTGGAGAAGAAGGTTATGTGTTGAAGAAAAAAAACGTGGAATTACTTCAGGACTTAATAAAAATGGCATTAGAGTCTAATAAAAATGAAAAATCAATACAGTTAAGAAAAAGAATAATTGATTTTTTCCCGCTTGCAAAAAGAGAAGCAGAATTAATTGAATCCATCGAGAAGATTCAGTTAGGTATTTAAAGGATTAATATTCGCTACGTTATAGAATGCTAAGTACAAAACCCAAATCATTTTTATGGCATGTAACCACACTTTTTACGGGTTCTTTTTTTGCACAACTAATTTCATTCGCTGCACTTATATTTCTACAGCGATTATTTTACAGCCCTGAAGATTATGCTCCATTTAGACTCTTTTTTGAATTTACAGCCGTTTTTAGCAGCGTTGGTGCACTCAGACTTGAGAGCGGTTTAGTATTAGAAAGAGAAGATCATAATGCCATTACTTTATTGAGAATATGTATCAAAATTTGTTTTGTAATTTCCATAATTGGAGGTATTATTTTTACCAGCTACTTCCTTAATGAAATCGAAGTTTTCAATCATCAGTATGCTCTTATTATCATTATGCCTTTCTCCATTTTCGTTAACGGAATAATACAAATTGCTCAATCCTGGTTTACAAGAAACAGCTCCTATTTTACAATAAGTAAATCAAAAGTGATTCAAAGTTCTACTGCTAGTTTTTTCCAACTATCGGGTGGTTTTTTTGGATGGTCATTTATTGGGTTAATCTTAGGACGATTTTTAGGACTAATAAGTGGTTTGGTTCAATATGCTAACTCTTTTTACAAAAACTCAAAATGGATTAAACGAGATAAATTAATAGAAAAAAAACTCATCCAAAAACATCAAAAGTTCATTTGGTTTACCACCCCTGGTATTTTTCTAGGTAACTCCATTAACCTAATTATTCTTATCCTCTTTACGCGATTTTATGGAGATATATTCACAGGACTAACAGCCGCGTCACTTCAGTATTTAGGACTTGTAATCATGCTATTTTCTTCTTCATTTGCTCAAGTGTACTATAATGAAATTTCAAAAATGGAGGACGTTTCCAGTATTAAAAAAATACATACCTACTGGGTTAAAAGGTTACTTGCTGTTAGTGTATTGGGAATATTCATCTTATGGATTGTTCCCAATGATTGGGTAACTTTTATTCTAGGAGAAGAATGGAAAAACCTAATGGAAATAATAAAGATCATTAGTCCATGGATGGCCATGATGTTTATTGCTTCGTCCATATCCTTTATCTTTATTCGTCTTGACAAACAAAAGGAAATTTTCTTTTTTGATATTTTTCACTTATTACTAATCTTAATAAGCCTATTAACCACACATTACATAGTAAATGATAAATGGATAACCCTTTATTTCGTGACTGCAGCACAATTTTTATTCTACGTTTTATCTGTATTGGTTGGATATTTTTTCCTTAATAGAACAACTAAAAAAACTAACTTTGATTAGGCAAAAATATTTCTGCCATCATACATCTTGCACTACCCCCACCTAATGTTTCTATAGTATCAATTGATGAATGTAAAATCTGGACAAATTCTTGAATTTGATCTATTTGATTTTTATTAAGCGAATGATAAGCTGTTGAAGACATGACTAAAAATTGTTCACCATTTGAATTTTGAACTTCTAACATGTTACCAGCAAAATTATTCATTTGATCAAACGTAATTTCAATGATTGTTTTATCTGTTTCTTTTAGTTTATCTATTACCTTTTGCCTTTCATTTTGATCTAAGATGGATTCAAGACAAATGACAGCAAATGAGCTAGCTAAACACATCATGACATTCGTATGGTATATCAAAGGACTTTCTAATGTTGTATCGTGATAGCTCTTAAATGTAACTATATCATAATTAATTTTATCTGCATATTCTGATAAAAGCTTTTCAGACGTTCTTATTGAAATAGAAGCATATATAATACAATTTACCCGATCTAAAATCATACTTCCCGTACCTTCTAGAAACAAATCCTCTTTTTCCCCGTGAGTGAAATCAATGATATTTGAAATTTGTAAGTGATGCTTTTCTTTAATTGTATCAAATATTTCCAATTTACGTTCCAATCTTCTGTTCGTTGCATTCATAGGGTACAAATAAACATCGCCATTTTGATGCGTTGAAAACCAGTTATTTGGAAAAACTG
This sequence comes from Crocinitomicaceae bacterium, assembly GCA_038134525.1. Lineage (GTDB taxonomy): Bacteria > Bacteroidota > Bacteroidia > Flavobacteriales_D > Parvicellaceae. Next base: position 28,501 of record JAYPVI010000011.1, on the reverse strand, counting down.
CATCAGGGGTTTCGGTTCCATTATCATGATCAACAATAATAATTTTAACACCATTTTTTTGAAGCATAGAAACCATGGATTCAAATTCATGAACTGCTTTATTTTTTATTTGAGTGGCCGTTTGAGACTGATCAGCCATTTGAAAATGATTATTAACTGCCGTTTCTTCATTGAATCTAAAAGCAGAGGGTTTAACCATTAAAATTGTATTTGTGCTTTGCATAGTTATTCTCTTAAAAGCGGTAATGTAGAACACCTAAATAAACCACCCATTTTAGATATTTCATTGTATGCTACCTTTTCAACGGTAAATCCGTTTTTTTCCAACCAATCGTTTAAACGTATGAATCTAGGGTCTGAAATAATGACATTCTTGCTTATGGAAAAAACATTTGTATACATGTTACTCATTTCTTTTGAAGTAACTAACAAAACATTTTCATTCCCAAAGAGTTTTATAAGCTCATCTACATCATTTTTATTTCTAAATCCATTAGGAGAAATGATGGCTTTATCTTCCCCAATAGGCTGAAAACAACAATCCAAATGCAATGAATTATCTTCAGGAATAGTATCCGATTTATTCAACTCAAATGCGAAAAAATGAAGGTGAGAGAATTTCTCTTTTAAATAATTAAAACCTTTGTAATTAGTTCTTGCCACCTGAAATTTTTGGCAATCATCTTGATTAGAAACTCCTACAAATACATATTTATTATAAATGATTACATCACCTCCCTCAACATAAGCACCTTTTGGTAACTTTAAAAGCTGATCAGGATTCATTTTTTCAGTAATAGAATTTATCGCAGGCACCTCGTCTTTCCTATCCTCTATTACATTAGCAACAACAAAATGATTACCAATCACAAAACCAATATCACGAGCAAAAACTTGATTTAAACCAATAATGTTATTGGGTCTGTAAACTTTAATATGGTATTTATGGAAAACCTGTAACAATTCATCCATTTCCTTTGTTACATCACCTTGTTTAGGAAATGAATTATTTCTAACGTGAAAACGAGACTGAGGATCATAACAATCTTGAATTAAAGGAGTTCCTCCAAAATCATCTGGTAATCCTAGGATCAAAGATTTTAGGGTATTAGTTTCATTTGGAACATGTATTGATATATTTTTCAAACTTTTTTACTTTATTAAATATTCGTATTTAAACCCTACGCTAAACCAGGATAACTTGTCAAATATAGTATTAGAGGGTATAAAACTTGAATTGGGGTTCTTTAAATCCATATCGTAAATAAAATCTGCATAAGAGAAATTAATAATTAATCCAACTGCCCCTACTTCTTCATCATAAATAAACATACCTAAATAAGGTGACAAAAATAAATTATAGTTTTCTGATTTAAGGTTCTCAAAACCGGTTACTCTTCTAAACACCTGATTATATCCAAAAGAAATACCTGTCTTAATATAGAACCTATCATTAATTGGCTTTAGAATAGAAGCCGTTGCTCCTGCAAAATGAGCATCAAATTGGCCATTAACATTTGTAGGGAATGCTTTTCTGTTTAATTCAAAATAAGAATACCTATATGAAATTCCCATCGTTAAAGCATTAAAAAGGATAAAATCATAATTAACTCCTAATTCAGCCACCTCATCAAAGTTAGAACCGAATATCTGATTAGAAATGGTATTAGGTATTGAAATATCAAAACCTAAAGCATGTTTATATAGTTTTGAATTTTCTTGCGAATGAATTAGCTGAAAGCTGCAAAAAAAGCTAAAAACAAGAATTGATTTTTCAATTTTTAATTTCAATTGTTCTTAATATTCTTTGTTTATCTGTTTTGATTTCTAAATTGAGTTTTTCATTTTTCAAGTCACTTACATCTATGTTTTCCACGTGAAGACCCGCACCAAATTCCTTGTTAAAAACTGGTAATTTGACTTTTTCATTTTGATCAAGGATATTGATTTCAATGGTTTGCGGGATGAATACTTCAAAAGAAATTTGAACGAGCCCAGAAAAAATATAAGGAATTTGCTTTACCGTGACGTATTCTTTGTTTAAAGCTCTTTTTTGATTTTTCCCAACCACAAAACTTTTAATTAACTTATAAATTAGCCAAATACCAAGGATGATGGAGATGGCACCGATTGCATTAATAAATAATCTCCAAAATTGACTTTCTTCCCAAAGAGATAACATTTCTTTTTTTAACCAAAATTAGAAAACAATTCATCAAAAGTTAAAATGAATAATGATATTTACATGCATTCAATAAAGAATAATTGGAAATTCAGCATGTTATAGAAGCTTTAAAGAAACCACTTCCAGGATATGTGGCACATGCTGAGCTTGCTCCATACAGAAAATCAAATGCGCATTACTTAAAGGACATTAAACCAAAATTAGCTAGCACCTTAGTGCTTTTATTTCCAGATGAAAAGAACTTACTCCATTTTGTTTTAATTAAAAGACCCCAATACAATGGCGTTCATAGTAATCAGTATGCCTTGCCAGGAGGTAAAAAAGAAGGAAACGAAAACAAAGAAGAAACAGCACTTAGAGAGACTCAAGAAGAAATTGGAATCCAAAGAGATGAAATACGAATTATTGGAAAATTATCTGATATTTATGTTCCTCCAAGTAATTTCTTAATTTTTCCATTTATTGGTTATTGTAGTTCTACACCCTTATTTACAGCTGACCAAAACGAGGTTAACGAAATTATAGAAATACAACTAGATGAATTATTCAAGAATGATGTAGTGAAAACAACCCATAAAAGCATCGTTCACAAAGGACAAAAATTTAATATGAGTGTTCCCTTCCTAGATCTAAATGGAAGAGATGTTTGGGGAGCTACAGGTGCCATTTTAAATGAACTAAAAGTAATTTTAAGTTCCTAATTCAACTTTAATTTGTAACCTACCCCTTTTACGGTCTTAATGTAACCGTCACCTAATTTCTCTCTTAATTTTCTGACATGAACATCAATGGTACGGTCTCCAACTATGATATCATCACCCCAAACTTTGTTCAAAATCACATCTCTTGTGAACACTTTTCCAGGTTTTGAAAAAAGGAGGGCTAGCAATTCAAACTCTTTTTTGGGGAGTAACAACTCTTTACCTTTTTGAAAAACCACATATTTTTCGCTATCAATATATAATTCTGCTGTTGATACAGCATCTATATTTTTTTTAACTTTTCTTCTCAATAACGCCTTAATCCGACTCATTAACACTCTGGGCTTAATGGGCTTTGTGATGTAATCATCCGCACCAGAATCAAAACCTGCTATTTGAGAATAATCTTCGGAACGAGCAGTTAACAGCGCCACTAAGGTGTCTTTAATTTCTTTACTTTCTCTTATTTCAACACAAGTTTCTATACCATCCATTTCAGGCATCATTAAGTCTAACAAAACTAGATCAGGCTGAAATTCTTTTGCTACCTCTAAAGCCTCTTTTCCATTTTGAGCAGTTTTAGTAAGATAACCTTCTTTAATAAGATGATAATCAAGTAGGTTTACTATATCTGGTTCATCGTCTACTATAAGAATTTTCTCAGGCATTTCGTTTTTTTTTCAAATTTATAGATATAGTAGGAAAATTAATAAATCTTACTGTTAAGATAACATTAATAGCAACATAACAGAAAGAGATTGTAATAGAACTTCAATTTCATGCTTTTGGCATTTACAATTCCTTAACATTGATATAAAAAACACATAACTATTATTGAAGTTTGAGTTTATAAAACAACCTTTACTTTGCCTCAAAAATAATTTAAAATCAAATCAATAGAAATGAAAATTTCAAAACTAACCATTTTAACTTCTGTTTTAGCTATCGGCATGTTAGCTAGCTGCGGGAAAGAAGGATGTACAGATCCAAGTGCACCAAACTATAATCCAGACGCTACTAAAGACGATGGATCATGTGAAGAGGTGGCAAATGAGTTTTTATTAACAGGCACACTTTCGGAAGACAAAACATTAGATGCTTCACACATTTGGACTTTAGAAAGAAGAGTAATTGTTCCTAGTGGAGTTACTTTAACCATTCCTGCTGGAACAATAATCAAAGCAACTCCTGGAACAGGAGCCAACGCTTCTTCATTGATCATTGCTCGAGGTGGTACAATTAACGCTGAAGGAACAGCTAATTCTCCTATCATTTTTACATCAACTTCTGATAACATTTCAATTGGTCAATCGTTTGGGTCTTCTTTATCTGAAAATGTTAGAGGTCTCTGGGGTGGATTATTAATATTAGGAAACGCGCCTTGTTCTTTTTCTGGAGACGTAGTTGAGCAACAAATTGAAGGAATTCCTGCTTCTGAAACAAATGGTTTATACGGAGGTTCTGATCCAGCTGATAACTCTGGTGTTCTTAGATATGTTTCTATAAGACATGGTGGTGCTGAAATTGGTGAAGGAAATGAAATTAATGGATTAACTCTTGGTGGAGTTGGTACTGGAACAATCATTGAAAATATTGAGGTTGTTGGTAATGTTGATGATGGAATTGAATTTTTTGGAGGAACCGTTAATGCTTCTGGTCTATTAGTATGGGGTCAGGGAGATGATGGCCTAGATATAGACCAAGCATATGCAGGAACTATCTCTAACTCTATGGTGATTTTAAATGAAGCTTCTGATCATGCGTTGGAAATTGATGGTCCTGAAGGTTCAGCAACTGGTAGATTTACACTAGATGGTTTAACTTTAATTGGTACCAATGATGAATGTGCACCAACTGGTGTAGATGGTGAGATTGCTGATTTCAGAAAAGGTGCTACAGGAGATAACAAAAACATATATGTAATGAACTTTACCGCTGGAAAAGATATCGAATTAGATAATACAGCAGATAATGCCACTTACATGATAGGCACATTAACTTTTGCAGGTTTTGAATTTACTCCGGCAAGACATAATGGTTCTGATTGTTTTACGCCTAACTTAACTGATGGTTCAATCTTCAACGAAAAAGCAGGTGACAATACATGTACATTTGAGGCAGATGGTGCTACCATTTGCACTTTAGTCGCTGAAGGAGCAAATACAGTAGGTGCAACAGCATTGTCTTTTGCATGGACTTTTGCTGCAAGTAGAGATGCATTCTAATTTGATTAGAAGTTTAAGTTAATATGATACATAAAAATCTGCCTTGGGTATAATACCTGAGGCAGTTTTCTATTAAATATAAAAATGAAAAATTACCTATTAATCACACTTTTACCCCTCTTGTGTTCTATCAACTCTTATTCTCAAAGTAAAATAATGGGTAAAGTAATAGATGAGGAATTTAACGAAACCATGCCTTTCGCCAATGTTCTCATTCAAGGAACTAGCCAAGGGGTAACGACTGATTTTGATGGAAACTATTCATTGGAAGTGCAACCAGGAACATATACTGTTGTTTTTTCATTTGTAGGATATCAAACCAAAGAAATCATAGGAATAACAGTAAAAGAAAATGAGGTAAAAGAATTAAGCGTTAACCTATCTTCCTCTTCAGTTGGTTTAGAGGAAGTAGTGGTTTCTGTATCTGTTCAAAAGAACACAGATGACGCGCTTCTGATGATGCAAAAAAAATCAGCCAATTTAATGGACGGTTTATCATCTGAATCATTTAAAAAAGTGGGATCTAGTAATTTGGCCGGTGCCATAAAAAGAGCACCTGGGGTTTCTGTAATGGGTGGTAAATATGTATATGTTAGGGGGCTTGGAGATCGATATACGAAGTCTATTTTAAATGGAATTGATATTCCGGGTCTAGATCCCGATAGAAATACGATCCAAATGGATTTATTTCCAACCAACATTATCGATAATGTACAAATCATAAAATCATTTACGGCAGATGTGCCAGCCGATTTCACTGGTGGATTAGTGAATATCGTAACCAAGGAATTTCCTGCTAAAAGAAGCCCTGCTATATCCATTAGCAGTACATATAATCCTTCTATGCACTTCAATTCAGAATATAGGACATACGAAGGAAGTAATACCGATATATTAGGATTTGATGATGGAACTCGATCTATTCCCTTTAATTACAATATGAACACCTATTATTCTAGATCACTAGATGATATCTCTAATATCAATTCTTCAGATTTAAGTGGTCACAATTTAAATCCAAATTTCTCTAGTTTAACACAAAGTGATTACGATAAGATCAACGTGGTTTCGTCTTCATTTTCGCCTTTAATGGCTGCCCAAACAGGGCAAAGTTTCTTAAATAGTTCCTTTGGTTTTTCTAATGGTAATCAGTTTGATTTAGGTAAAAAAGATCACACCATTGGCTGGTTGGGTGCATTTACCTACAATAATCAAACAGAGTTTTATAAAGATGCTGTAGATAATTACTTTAATAATAATGCTGATCCATCCATTTATGAATTAGACACATTCCGAACTCAAAGGGGAGATATTGGAATTAACAATGTCATCTTGAGTGGTTTAGGAGGATTGTCATACCGAACTGATCATTCTAAATACAAAGCTACTTTATTGGTTATTCAAAACGGTGAAAAGAAAGCTGGACGATTTAGACAAGAAAACAGATGGTCTGACTTTGTCGACTATAATAAAGATAACCTTGAATACAGTCAACGAAATATCACTAATTTCATGCTACAAGGAACCCACACAAACGATGATGCCTCTTTTAAAACAGAATGGAAAATATCACCCACAATTTCTAGAATACACGATAAAGACGTCCGATCCACAATTTTTATTGATGATAATGATGCTTTTAAATTTAAAGACAACACCCAACCTACTCGAATCTGGCGATTCTTAAATGAAAATCACATTAATAGTAAAATAGACTTTACTAAGAATTATGAGGTAGATGGAGAAAAAGGTAAATTTAAATTTGGTGGATTAGGTACATATCAAACTCGTAATTTTCAAATTGCTAGATTTCAAATAAGTTGTTATGATACACCAGATATGTGGACCAGAATAAATGGTCAACCAGATAGTATTTTGGCTACAAGCAATCTTGTTTCTTATGACAATAATGTGGGAACCTATATAAACCCAATGGCTACTATTACAGAGCAAAGTAATCAATTCGATGCTCAGAAAACCAACTTTGCTGGTTATGTATCAAACGAATTGAAATTATTTGGAGTTTTCAGAACAATTATAGGATTAAGAGCAGAAATGTTTGATTTATATTACACTGGATCAAATTCTAGTGGGGTTAGTTACTTGAATGAAAATGTCATTAGTAAACTAGATCTATTTCCTTCTGTGAATATCATTTATCAAGTCAATGAAAATAGTAATCTAAGAACTTCTGTTACTAGAACTACAGCGCGACCATCTTTCAAGGAGGCTTCCATAGCCCAAATCTATGACCCCCTTTCCAATATGACTTTCATAGGCAATATTGATATACAACCTACATACATCCAAAACTATGATCTCCGATATGAATATTTTGGAGAGTACTCTCAAATGTTTGCAATTAGTTTGTTCTATAAAAACTTTACAGATCCTATAGAAATGACTTATTATGAAGCAGCCCCAAATAACTTAACACCAAAAAATCTTGGATCAGCTATTGTTGGTGGAATAGAAATGGAAATGCGTAAAAATCTATCTTTTATCAACTCATCATTAAGAGACTTTTCATTCAATGTGAATGTATCTTTAATAGAATCAAGATTGACCTATGCAGAGTCGGAAAGAAATCTGAGAGAAAACACACTAAAAGATGGCCAAACCTTAGGAACATACAGGACATTACAGGGGCAAGCCCCATTTTTAATTAATTCGGGAATAAATTATGCTAACCCAGATAGAGGAATTCAAACTGGCATCTTTTATAATGTTCAAGGCAGAACGCTTGAGGTGGTAGGGACAGGATTTTTTCCAGATGTTTATACAATCCCTTTTCATAGCTTAAACTTTAACTTTAATAAAACTTTAGGAAAAGATCGTAGATCAACATTAAATTTAAGAGTTAATAACATCTTAGGGGACATAAAAGAAAGTATGATTCAACCGTTTAATGCTGATGAATTACATTTCAGGATGAGAAATCCAGGAAGAACAATTTCGTTAGGATATAAATTGAGGTTCTAATAAAGTTTATATCTTAACATCTCTTAATGAATTTTGGGATTTTTGAAATATTAAAATTACTGGGTGCACTTTGTTTCTTCATCTATGGAATGAAAGTGATGAGTGATGGCATTCAAAAGTTGGCCGGATCTCAAATGCGAAAAATAATCAGCACCATAACAAATAACAAATTTGCAGGTGTACTCACCGGTTTTTTTACCACATCAATAATTCAATCTTCTAGTGCCACTACTGTCATGGTGGTGAGTTTTGTCAATGCGGGGCTACTTACCTTAAGACAAGCCATTGGCGTAATAATGGGAGCCAATATTGGAACTACCGTTACAGCTTTTATGTTACTTGCTTTTGGTTTTGGAAAGTTTAGTATTTCCGATTATTCATTGCCTTTAATTGGTATTGGAATTCCTTTATTTTTCACTAGAAAAAATACCTTGAAGTCATTGGGGGAGTTCTTAATTGGTTTTGCTATACTTTTTATGGGATTGGATGAACTTAAAGAATTGATGAGTTTCATTAAAGAAGACCCCTTGTTTTTAAAAAGCTTAATAGAACCTGTCTCTGGACTTGGATTCTTTTCCGTCATCATTTTTGTTTTAATAGGCACTGTATTAACTGTAGTTGTTCAGTCAAGTAGTGCAGCTATGGCTATTACGTTAGCACTTTGTGGAGGTACAAATGGTATTCCCTTTGAATTGGCGGCAGCCATTATTCTAGGAGAAAACATAGGAACAACTATTACTGCTAATCTTGCGGCTACAATTGGAAATGTTCATGCCAAAAGAGCAGCTTTAGCTCACCTACTTTTTAACGTCATTGGAGTAATTTGGATGTTGCTCATATTTTATAGTTTTCTAAATCTAATCGACTACCTAATCACTGAAACATTTTTTAACCAGCTGGTTATCCAGGGAGATAATGAATCTATAACAAGATGGTCATTAGCCGTATTTCACTTGCTTTTTAATATTATAAATACTTCTCTACTTATTTGGCTTATAAAAAATATTGAAACAACTGTAATAAAATTAGTATCATCTAAGGGAGAAGACGATGAAATTTACCAACTCAAATATTTTTCTAATAACACGTTATCCAATGAATTTTCTTTGATTGAAGTAAAAAAAGAATTAGAAAAGTTTGTTAAAGTAACATCTAAAATGAACTATTTCACCAAACAACTTATTTTGGAAACGGATCGTAAGAAAATCACAAAACTGCTGCAAAAATTGGAGCAATATGAAGAAATTACGGATCGAATAGAAAATGAAGTTTCTGAATTTCTAACTAAAGTAAATGAAAACGATATTACATCTAAATCTTCTGAGGATATCAGATCCATTCTAAGTATAATCAGTGAATTAGAAAGTATCGGTGATGTTTATTATTCCATTTCTAAAAACATTGAAAGAAAATCAGAGAAGAAATTGTATTTCGTTCCTTCTCAAAGAAACAACTTACTTGAAATGGTTTCTGTTATTGAAACGCTTTTTAAAAACTTAGAAAATAGCATGAATAACATCAATGAAATTGATCAAAAAATAATAGAGAATTCATACATAATTGAAAATAAACTGAATAAACTTCATTATGAACTTAAAAAAGAACATTTAAGGAGCATTGAAAACAAAGAATATAAAATAAAAAGTGGAATTATATATGCTGATTTACTGACTTCTTTAGAAACAGTAGGGAATCACATCACTGAAATCAACAATAGTTTACTAGAAACTTTTAGTAAGAAATAGATTGGGCAAGTTGACCGTTTTCATCCCAAATTTTCCAGGATCCAACCCTTTTTCCATTTTCGTAAATCATTAGCGCTTTAAGATTACCTTCTTCATCCCAAATTTTCCAGTTACCATGTTTATTGCCATTAACAGTGTAAAATGTCTCGGAAATTAAAACCCCATTTTCTGACCATTTTTTCCATTTTCCAAATTTTAAACCATTATGATAGAAACCTTCTTCTTGTTTCATTTTGTTTCTGTAATAAGAAATAAAATCTCCTTGTTGGGTTCCATTAATCAATTGGAATGATTCATGTAATTGACCGGTTTCATAGAACGTCTCAAAACTTCCTTCAATCAATTCACCATTTTGACTTAAAAAGCGTCCATCAATAGAGGAAATATTTTGTGAAAGAGATTGATTAACAACAGCTAACAAAAAAAACCATGTAATGTATAAAGGTGTTTTCATAATTCTAAATTACTAAAAAATTCTTATGTTAACAAATTGTTAACTAAATATAAACCAAAAGTTAAGTTAAAATAAACTTAACGTTACATGATTTTAAGTGCATTAATTTTGTTGATTAATAAAAATAACCCATATTTGCAGCCGAATTAGTAAACCGAGTTTAGGACTCTTATAAAAATATTAATATGGCAACTAAAATTAGACTAGCAAGACACGGTAAAAAAGGAAAACCATTTTACCACATCGTAACCGCAGATTCAAGAGCGAAAAGAGACGGTAGATACATAGAGAGAATAGGTTCTTATAACCCAAATACGAATCCCGCAACCATAGACATTGATATAGATAGAGCAATGTATTGGGTTGGAGTTGGAGCTCAACCAACCGATACCGTTAGAGCAATGCTATCTTACAAAGGAGTATTATACAAAAACCATTTATTAAATGGTGTTAAAAAGGGAGCTTTAACTAACGAACAAGCAGAAGAGAAGTTTGCCAAGTGGTTAAGTGAAAAAGAAGCTAAAATTGAAAACAAAATATCTTCTCTTGCCAAAGAAGAAGATAAAACAGCAAAAGCCAAACTTGCATCTGAAAAAGAGAAAAGTGAAGCGAGAGCAGCAGCTCTAGCCGAAGTAGATGCTGAAGCTACAGAAGAACCAGCTACCGAAACTACGGAAGAGCCAACTGCTGAAGCTACAGAAGAACCAGCTACCGAAACTACGGAAGAGCAAGCTGCCGAAGCTACAGAAGAATCAGCAAATGAAGATACTGAAGAAACTGAAAAGTAATTTATAGTATTATATATATTTAAATTAAGCCATGATTTCATGGCTTTTTTTATGGAAAAAAATAATTTATATGAGCTTGGTGAATTTTCAAAACCGCATGGATTTCAGGGAAAACTAATCCTCTCTTTTAATAGTAAAAATATTTCATTGTTTAACTTAAAAGTGATTTGGGTTATGTTAAATGGATTACCTACTCCATTTTCCATTACCAGTATTCAGAAACTCAAACAAAATAAACGAATAGTATCCCTGCTGAATATTGACGCATCAAATTTTTCTTCCCTAATTAAACAAAAAGTGTATGTTTCAAAAGAGAATATTTCTTTTGATGAGATGGATGTTAATGTGAAATATTTAGGATTTTCTGTTTGGGATGAAAATGAAAATGAAATCGGTATAGTTCAAGACTATGTTGATATAAAAAGCAACCATCTTCTTATCATTGAAATAGATAAACAAGAAGTGATGATTCCTTTACATGATGCATTAATCATTAAAATCATGGAAAAAGAAAAAATCATTCAGCTTTATATTCCTGAAGGATTATTGAATTTAAATAGTGAATCAAAAATCTCATAAACCCTTCCATTTCAAGCAGTTCACCCTAAATCAGGAGTTTGCTGCAATGAAAATTGGAACAGACGGAATTCTTTTAGGAGCTTGGGCAAATTGCCAAGATTGTAAACACATGATTGATGTGGGTACGGGCACAGGTGTTATTGCTCTAATGCTAGCACAAAAGAATAGCAACGCTAAAATAGATGCAGTAGAAATTGATCATAGCGCCATAAAAGATGCTTCAAGAAATTTTGAAACCTCTCCATGGAAAAACAGATTAACACTATTTCATGAGGATTTTTCAAAATGGAACAATAAAAACAGATATGATCTTATCATTAGTAATCCTCCCTTTTTTAAAAACTGTTTAAAACCAAATGATGATTCAAGAGCTATTGCCAGACATATTAATTCGTTGAATTCAAAATCGCTTTCCAAATTTGCATTCACCCAACTAAGTTCAAATGGAAGAGTATATCTAATTGCTCCTATTCTTCAATTAAATGAAATCAAAATCCATTTTTTAGAACATCATCTCCACCTTTCAAAGGGTTGCTTCGTAAAACCTAAACCCTATAAAGAACCTCATCGTGTATTGTTAGAATTTAAAAGAGAAAAAACTGAACCTGTATTTCATACGATTGTTATCGAAAATGACAATAGACATGAGTATACAGAAGATTATAAAAAATTAACAAGAGAATTTTACACGATTTTTTAGTCTTACAGATAAAACACATACTTTTACAAAATGAGTCAGAAACCTTTGTTGAAGTCTAGATTATTCAAGTTACCACAACACAGAAGATTTAACTTTCCTGCTAGATACTACGATGAAGACAAAGAAAGACTAGAAAGTAGAATAAAAGAATTGGAATCCAATTCTCACCACTCCAATATAAAGAATGCATTTAGTGAAAACCATCAAAATAAAAGCTGGAACAAAAATTGGAATACCATTAGGTTATTAATCATATTTGGTATTCTTGTGTTCAGTATGATATTCTTATACAATCAAATTGATTCAGTTGTTAATGCCCTTAACAAAAAATAACTTTTATGATTGAATTATTACCCGATAGTGTAGCGAATCAAATTGCCGCTGGTGAAGTAATCCAAAGACCATCATCAGCTGTTAAAGAACTTCTTGAAAATGCGATTGATGCCAACTCTACAAAAATTCAACTTATCGTTAAGGACGCTGGTAAATCATTAATTCATGTAATTGACAATGGATTCGGCATGAATGAATTAGATGCTGAAATATGTTTTAAGAAGCATGCTACATCAAAAATAAAATCTGCGGATGACTTATTCAACATTTCATCTAAAGGATTTCGTGGAGAGGCCTTATCTAGTATAGCTTCTATTTCTCATGTTGAATTAAAAACCAGGACACATGAAGAAGAAACAGGTACAAAAATAAATATAGAAGGTGGAGATATAACAAAAAAAGAATCAGTAGCTACTTCGGTTGGTTCAAGTTTCGCAATGAGAAATCTGTTTTTTAATGTTCCTGCAAGGAGAAATTTTTTAAAGTCAGATAATGTTGAAATAAAACATATTATAGATGAATTTCAACGCGTATGCATGGCCCATCATAATATTCATTTTACCATGCACCACAACGATCGACTTTTATTTGACCTTCCAGCGTCAAACAGAAGACAACGGTTACTGGCTATTTTTGGTAAAAAATACAATGAAAGATTAGTTCCAATAGATGAATCCACTTCCATTTCTAAAATTAATGGATTTGTATTAAAACCAGAATTTTCAAAAAGAACGAGAGGTGAGCAATTCATATTTGTCAACAACAGATACATCAAAAATTCCAGTATCAATCACGCTATTGGAATAGCTTACAAAGACTTGATTTCGAGAGATCATTTTCCTTCTTATTTCATTTTTATTGAGGTTCCTACTAACACTATTGATGTTAATATACACCCTACTAAAACTGAAATTAAATTTGAAGATGAAAGAGCTATTTACTCCTTGATTAAATCTTGTGTTAGAAACTCATTAGGAAAGTATAATGTGGCTCCAACCATTGATTTTGAAACAGAAACTAGTTTTAACCTACCACCAATTGAACAGGGACGAAAAATTATTCCACCATCTATAAAAATCAATCCTGAATATAATCCATTCAAGACGCCTCAAAAAAATTATGTCCAAGAAAATTTAGATCTCATAGAACATAATTTTACCGATGAATTTTCATCAAATTCTCTTGTATTTAAACAAAGGGATGAAAATGTTTTTACAAAAACTGGCAGAGAAGAAAATTTCATTCAACACAAACTCCGATACGCTATATCTTCCCAAGGAAATGGCCTTTTAATTGTTGATTTATTTCGACTTCATCAACAAATTAAGTATAATGAATTAATTTCCAATTATCAAAGCTCAGATATACTTACACAACGACTTTTACATCCTGTAGAAATAGACCTCTCATCAGGAGATATACAGCTATGTCTGGAACTTAAAGAAGAATTTGAAAGATTAGGTGTAGAGATTGATCAGTTTGGTAAAGACAGTATCATCATTCAAAGTTTTCCAGCTGCATCTGCATCATTAGATGCTAAAGCCTTTGTTGAAGATTGTATTGAATTGTTTAAAAATGAGGATGAGCAATTTGAATATCCATATGAAAAACTAGCATGGAGAATTGCTGAGGGATATGCTCTATCAAGATTAAAGAAACTCGACAAAAGCGAAATTGCCCATATTTTTTCCAGTATTATTAATTCATCTATTCAACAATTCAACAAAAAAGGGTTACCCATTTTTAAAGAAATAAATGATGAAAATATTTCAAGAATGTTCAAAGGATGGTAACTAGAATACTCCAAAATATGCCACCAATTGTCAAGAACTTACTCTTGATTAATGTGCTATTTTTCATTGCCCAGAACACATTAGGTTCTTTAATGCAAAATTTACATTTAGTCCCCATTTTTTCTGACTATTTCAGACCTTGGCAATTGGCCACCTATTTCTTTATGCATGGTGATCTAGCACATATTTTCTTCAATATGTTCGCCCTTGTCATTTTTGGCTCACAATTAGAAAGGGTCTGGGGACCTCAAAAATTCTTGTTTTTTTACTTATCCTGTGCTATTGGAGCTGCGCTTATTCATATGCTTGTAGGATATTTCAGATTAAGTAGTTTTGAAGCTTCCATTGACCCTATTCTTTTACAAGATTACTTGTTTTACGTTCAAGATGAAGGTTATAATTTACTTATGGAGGGTAAAAATTATATAGACCCTACCTTAGGTAAATTAAATGCATTGTACAATACACCCATGGTTGGAGCATCCGGTGCCATATTTGGTTTACTTGTTGGTTTTGGCTTTTTGTTTCCCAACACAGAATTGATGTTACTTTTTCCTCCGATTCCAATCAAAGCAAAATATTTTGTCATTGGATATGCGGCAATCGAATTATTTTTAGGCATGCAAAACTCTCCGAGTGATAATGTTGCTCATTTTGCTCATCTAGGTGGAGCACTAATTGGAATTATAATCGTTCTATATTGGCAAAAAAGTAGAAATAGTTTTTTTTAATGTCCTTAATTGATCAATTAAAATATCAGTTTAATACAGGTGGAACTTATCTAAAGATCATTTACATCAATGTGGGTGTATTTATTGTCTTTTTATTATTGAATGTATTTTCTGTTTTAATGAAGGCATCCAACTTAATTGATATTGTTCCGCTATTTGAGCTAAATTCATCTCCTTCTATTTTTATACTTAGACCATGGACGTTCATTAGCTACATGTTTGTTCATTTATCTATTGGTCATTTGTTTTGGAACATGATTTTATACTTCTTTGCTGGAAGAATTTTTGAAGATTTACTTGGTAAAAAAGCGGCACTAAATACTTATCTCATAGGAGGAGTCTTTGCAGGAGTCATTTACGTAATTACGTACAATGTTTTTCCGTTATATCGTGATTTACCTTATGACAGCCCCGTTATTGGTGCATCAGGAGCAGTTATGGCCATATTTGTGGCGTTAGCTACATATACTCCAAACTACGAGGCTTATTTCTTTGGTGTGTTAAAAGTTAAATTGAAATACTTAGCTATTGCTTTTGTTGTATTAGACGTTCTTGGACTTGCCAACATTGGGGATAGAGTAGCTCATTTTGCTCACATTGGAGGCGCTATTTGGGGTTACCTTTACGCAGTAAATATTAAAAAAGGCAAAGACATTTCTACATTAATCACTTCTCCACTATCAGCGTTTAAAAATATATTTACTAAAAAGAAGATTAAAATAGTCTACAAGAAAAGTAACAACCAAAAAAAATCTAAACCTAAATCATCGGATGATACCGACATTAGACAAGAAAAGGTTGATGCCATTTTAGATAAAATAAAGGCTTCTGGCTACGACAGCTTAAGTAAAGAAGAAAAAGATTACCTATTTAATGCCAGCAAAAATATTTAGTTTCGGATTAAAACACATGTCAACAAAAGGAAAGCTTTTTGCTTACCTTACTGTATTATTTAACTTTTTGTTATTTTTTTCCTACTTAGGTTATTTAGCTAATCCCTTAAAAAGCAGCTGGATCCCTTTTGTTGCTTTAATTTACCCTTTGATTTTATTTATCAACTTTTTTTTAGTACTAATCTGGATCTCTAAAAGAAAATTATTCTTTCTACCTACACTGATCCTCATCATACTTGGCATGTATCATCACAGCCGTTTTTTTCAATTTTATTCCTCATCAGAAAAAGATAACAATTCCAGTATTTTAAATGTGATGAGCTATAACGTTAGGTTATTTGACTTATATAATTGGAATGAAAACGAAAAAAGTAAATCTGAAATATTTAAACTTATTCGAGAGGAAAATCCTGATATTTTGTGCCTTCAAGAATATTACTTCACAAACGATGAAAACCTACCATTTGAAACTAGAGATTTAATAGTAGATAGTCTCGGGTTTTCATATTATTACGAAAGTTTCTCTGAAGAGAGTAAAGAAAATAAGTTTTTTGGAATAGCTACTTTCAGTAAATACCCTATTGTGAATAGTTTCAATAAGCAATTCAAAAATGATTATTCAAATCAGTTCATTTACACTGACATCAAAAAAGACGAAGACACTATTCGAGTATATAATGCACACCTGGGTTCTATTAGGTTTAATCATACTGATTATAAAGTCATAGGTGGAAAAGGTAGTCCAATTTGGCCACATCAGCAATCACCCAAAAGAGCTATTTTTTCTAAGATTAAAAAAGGATTTGAAAAAAGGACGATACAGGTTAAAGAATTAATACATAACATTGACAATAGTCCTTACAAAAGTATCATTTGTGCCGATATGAACGATACACCTACATCATACTGTTACAATGCTTTTGATCGCAAATTCATAGATGCCTTTACCGTTTCAGGTATAGGATTTGGTGGAACATATATTGGCAATATACCAGGATTACGTATTGATTATATTTGGCATGACAAAAAATTAGGCTCTTCTAATTTTGTAGTGCATGATGAAAATCTTTCAGATCACAAAGCTATAAGTGCTGAAATAGTACTTCCAAATTAATAGTTTACAAAAAAAAAATTGTCGGATCTTAAAAGCTTTATTAATTTTGGAATGCCAAACCGGTTCATCGCTTGAATATCAAGAGGAAAGTCCGGACAGCAAAGAGCAGCATGCTTCCTAACAGGAAGGATTCATTTCGGTGAATACAGCAAGTGCCACAGAAAATAAACGGCCGAAAGGCAAAGGTGAAAAGGTGAGGTAAGAGCTCACCGTGCTAATGGTGACATTAGTAGCAAGGTAAACCTCATGCGCTGAAAGACCAAATAAACCAGGGCTGGTAAAACTGAAGAGTTGCTCGCTCAACCTGGAGGGTAGGTTGATTGAACTATTTAGTGATAAATAGTCTAGATAAATGATGAACCTCGACAGAATCCGGCTTATAGGTTTGGCTTTTTTCTCCTTTAGTTAATTTATTAGTTTACCTTCGCAAAAAAATTATACATGTTATTCTCAGAATTACCTCTTAATCCTAATCTTCTTAAAGGAATTGAAGCGCTCGGATTCAAATCACCAACTCCTGTTCAAGAAGCTACAATTGGTAAATTAATAGAAAAGGATCAAGACCTTATTGGTTTAGCACAAACTGGCACTGGGAAGACAGCTGCATTTGGTCTTCCATTGATTGAAAAAATAAACTTGAACAATAAGAATGTACAGGGATTAGTGATTGCACCAACAAGAGAATTATGTGTTCAAATTTCAAATGATATTAAATCTTTTTCAAAGTTCCTCCCAAAATTAGAAGTCGCCACAATTTATGGTGGTGCTAGCATGGATAAGCAATCTAGAGAAATTAGAAGCGGTGCTCAAATTGTGGTTGCAACACCAGGAAGATTAATGGACATGATTAGAAGGAAGATGGTTAAACTAAACAAAGTCGCCTATACCGTACTAGATGAAGCCGATGAAATGTTAAATATGGGATTTAAAGAGGATATTGATGGAATTCTTGAACATACACCAGATGAAAAAAACACTTGGCTGTTTTCTGCTACCATGCCAAAAGAAGTAGCTAAAATTGCAAAATCTTACATGGAAAACCCCTTAGAAGTTACTATTGGAAGTAAAAATATTGGGGCTGAAAATATACACCATGTTTATTTCCTTGTAAACGAACGAGAACGATACCAAGCAGTTAAAAGAATTTTAGACTTCCACCCATCTATCTATGGATTAATCTTTTGTAGAACTAGAAGAACGACTCAGGACATTGCTGACAAGCTTATGAAAGACGGTTATAATGCCGCTCCTTTACATGGTGATTTATCGCAAATGCAAAGAGATAAAGCCATGGAAAAATTTAGAGAGAAAACATTACAAATCTTAGTTGCTACTGACGTTGCAGCAAGAGGAATTGATGTAGATAACATTTCACATGTGATCAATTATCATTTACCTGACGACATTGAGAGTTATACACATCGTAGTGGAAGAACAGCAAGGGCTGGAAAAAAGGGGGAATCGATTGCTATTGTATCCAATAAAGATGTCCATCGGATTAAGCAAATTGAAAAGAAAATTAAAGTCAATTTTGAAAATCGTGAATTACCAACAGGAATAGAAATATGCGAACAACAATTATTCAGGTACGTGGATAAAATTAAACGTGTTAAAATAAATGAAAGTGAGCTTCAAAAACTACTCCCTTCCGTACAAAATGAGCTTTCTTCTTTTTCTAAAGATGACCTCATCAAACATGTAATTAGTCTAGAGTTTAACCAGTTGCTGAACTATTATGAAAAAGTTAAGACAACTAAGTCAAATAAAGGCCCTAAAGGTTGGGCTAAAGATGAAAAGCAAGAGAGATTCTTTATCAATTTAGGCTACAACAAAGGTCTTAATAAAGGTGGTTTATTAAGATTAATTTGCAGCAACACTAATCTCCCATCGAATTCAGTAGGAGAATTGGATTTATACAATGATTTTTCATTTTTTGAGATGGAAAAATCTTTAAGCGAAAAAGTACTTACTAGTTTAGAAAACAAACAGTACGATGGTAAGGATTTTGTGATTCAAATAGCATCTAAAGATGGTAAAAAAAGCAGTAAAGGGAATTCATCGAAAAGCAGAAAGAACCAAAGAGATAAAGAACGATCTAGAAGAAGGCGTTAACTATTCCTCCCAATCAAAATCACTAGCCTTTAACTTAGGGTTAATTTCCATTTTCTTAAGTGAAATCTCTAATGCATTACCATTAATATCCATTACCGTTTTTCCTGGCCACAATATCCCACCATTATTCTGGTATTCTAAAAATTGTACTGTAGACAGGACAGGGCTTTCACCTTCTTTTGGTGTATTTTGAGAATTATATTGCAATAATAAACCCGAACTAATAGAGAAAAACATAGTTGACTTTTCACCAGTTTTTTCCATTCGATTTAACACATAGCAATCCTCTCCCATCACATTTTCAATACCTGTGAGTTCTAAAGTGACTCCATTTTCCTTGTAATACAAATCACTATCTAGCTTATGCTTATTTAACTTAGAAGATCGTTCATCAGCCGTAAAGTTAGTTTTACCTGTCTGCATGTTTTGAGCACCTCCACTTTTAGAATTTATCACTTCCGATCGGACGGTCATCCCCATAAAAATGGTTTCACTTTTGTAGAAGGAAGGTGATTTAAATTGCTCTATCATTTCCATGGTAATAGTTTGTCCTTGCTCATCAATGAGAACAGACATTTCTCTTCTAAAAGATTTAATTTTCTTAAACTTTTTCTTCGCATCATCTAAGGATGTGGTAGATGTTTGAGCCATTACATAATTAAAGAGTACATCTTCAGCTGTTAAACCCTCTGGTAAAGGCTTAGATTCAGCTTCAACTGGCTCAGCATTGTAATCATAAAAATCTACCGTTTGATCTGAATCAAACTGGACAAGTTTGTCTGCTATTTCCTTATTGCCAACTACTAAAATATGGCAATTATCTGGATGAATAAACTCTTTAGCAGCGTCTTGAATCATTTCTTTTGTTACCTGTTGAACTTTATCCAACATATCTCTGTAATAGTTTTTAGGTAAATTATATCGTTCCACATTTAGTGCATATCTAGCAATAGTTTGTTGATTTTCTAAAGACAATGCGAAATTCCCAATCATATTGTTTTTTATTCTGGAAAGATCATCTTCACTTACAAATTCATCTCGAATACGATTCATTTCGAATAACATTTGGGTTACTGAGCTATCGGTTACCTCATTTCTTACACTAGCTGAGCTAGAAAATTGACCTACAAAACGATCTGCTCTTACTCTACCTCTTGACCCGTACGTATATCCTTTATCTTCTCTTAAATTGGCATTAAGATAGCTTGAAAAAGCACCACCAAAAATATTACTCATCACATTTGTTTGCGCTGTATTTTCATCCCCAACTTTAAAATTAACAGGGTAAAATATTTTAATCAGAGATTGAACAGCACCGGGCTTATGTACAAAACTAACTTGTACCCCTTTTGGTTTTGAGGGAAAGTCATAAGCATGTGCTGGCACTTCTCCAGATTCCCATGATCCAAAATATTTTTGACACAGTTTCTTTGCAGGTTCAAGTTCTATATCACCAACTATTACCAAATAACCAATATTAGGTTTAAAATAAGTGCTATGGTATTCTTTACAGCGTTCCACTGTAATATTTTCTAAATCTTCATTTCGCTGAATTTCACCATATGGGTGATTCTTCCCAAAACTCAACACACTTTCTAATCTACTCCCTATAGCATCTGGATTTGATTTTAAAGATTTTAACCCTGACTGTTGCCTTTTTATTTTTTTTTCCAGTTCATCTTGAGGAAATACAGGATTCAAAAGAATATCACTTGCAATTTCAGTTACGGTTTCAGCGTGTTTTGATAAACAAGAAAAATAAAAACCATTTGATTGGGTATATAACGAAGCACCTACAAAATCTATAGCCTCGTCAATCTCAGACTTTGTTCTATTTTTTGTCCCTGCGCTCATCATATCTCCCATCATATCTGAAAGACCAACATAACCCGTTTCCATGTGGGGATCTTTATTGATAATTAAATTCATGGCTAGTTGAGGCAGCTTATGGTCTTCTACTAAGAAAACTTTTAATCCATTTTCTAATTCAAAACGTTGAGGTTCCCCTAAATTAATCTTAGGTGCTTTAGACGGTTTTGGAGCATTGGATCTATTAACTTCTTGAGTATAAATAGTTGAAACAAAAAGTATCCCTACTAAAAATGTACATGTTTTATTTAAAAGCATAATTTATCCGTTTTCTTTTGGTAAGTAATAAAGTACAACTCGATTTTCTTTGTTGAAATATTTTTTAGCTACACGTTGAATATCTTCTCTAGTTACTTTCATATATCGAGCTAATTCTGTGTTTATAAGATTTGCATCTCCAAAATACATTTCATAATTCGCTAAATTTTCAGCAATTCCTATCATGGATCTAAAATTTCCCAAAAAGTTGTTTTCTAACATATTTCTAACTTTTGAAAATTCTTTTTCAGAAATAAGCTCATTTTTAATCTTTTCAAATTCTTCATTTACTTCTGATTCTAGTCTTGATGGATCCACTTCAGCATTAGCAATACCAAAAACAAAAGACAATCCAGGATCTTCAGTTGAAAAGGGAAATGCACCCACATACATTGCGGATTGTGTTTCTTCAACACACTTTTTGTTTAGACGTGAACTTTCTCCATCTGAAAGCACCATTGACATCAATTCAATGGCATAAAAATCAGGGGTTCCTTGAGCAGGAATTCTGTATGCCATCATAACACCAGGTAATTGGACATCGTCTAGGATAGAATCTCTTATTTCAGCAGTTAAAGGCGGTTCAACTATAGTGATTGGGTTTATTTTCCCTTTGCCTCTAGGTATGGAACCAAAATAAGCTTCGATTAATTTTTTGGTGGAAGGTACATCAATGTCACCAGCTATGGAAAGAATAGCATTCTCGGGAACATAAAATTTATGGTAAAAAGAAATAAATTCATCTAGCGTAGCTGCATCTAGATGCTCCATTTCGCCAATTGTAGTCCATCTATATGGATGTTCTTTGTAAGCTCTTTTGTTAACTTCTGCTAAAAAACTTCCATAGGGCTGATTATCTACTCTTAATCTTTTTTCTTCTTTAACCACTTCATTTTGGGTTTCAACTCCAATAGTGTCAATTTTAGCATGTAATAATCTTTCAGATTCTAACCAAAGCCCTAATTCCAATTGATTTGAGGGCAATACTTCGTAATAGAAAGTTCTATCATTAGTTGTATTAGCATTGTTTTTACCACCAGCGTTTTCTATGAATTTAAAGAACTCTCCTCGTTTAATATTTTCTGATCCTTCGAATAATAGATGTTCAAAAAAATGAGCAAAGCCAGTTCGATCAGGTTGTTCGTTTTTAGCACCAACATGGTACATAACAGAAACAGCCACTATAGGTGTACTGTGATTTTCGTGAAGTAATACTTTTAGACCATTATTAAGTTTATATTCTTCAAATTCTATTTGTGGTGATTGTGCATTTACTATTGAAAACAACAACGTAGCCGTTATTATGGAATGAAATTTTAGCATAGTTATAGAAATTGGAGAACTAATATACAGGAAATTATGAATCCAATAATTGAAAGAACAAAAGATCTTCATATGTTTCTTGCTTCCTTATCCATTGTTTTTTGACCCCACTTAAAGTAAATCCAACTTGTTCAAAAAGTTTTATTGCAGGTTTATTAGAATGGAAAACTTCAGCATAAACTTGGTTCAGATGGAGTTCATTTTTTATTTTTTCAATTAGGGTTAAAAGAGCCCTATATGCAATTCCTTTTTTACGAAATTTGGAATCAACAAATATTCCAACACCGCCTCTAGAATGTACAACATCTAAATTATATAATTCAACATAACCTATTGATTTTTCATCAAGGGTGATCATATATCGAACTTGTCCATTTAAAAAAGGATCCTGATTACTATTTAAAAAAGTGACCATTTGATCTTTTGTATAAAAAACAGGCATATCTGTATGATCAATTTTTAAGATGTCATTTTCCCAGTCCAGTAAGTCATTTAAATCTTTAATGGACGGCTGTCTTAATTTTATGTTCCAATTCGATTTTAGCATTGTTTATGCAATTTATTACATCTTGTCTGTTGTATCTAGGGATTTCTAGTAGCAGTGTATTAGAATCAAAACCAAAATGATAGGTATCAATTATGTTATTTTCTACGCTTAACAATGCTAGTAATTCATATACAAATTCTGTATTTAAAGATTTGTTTTTAACCAATTCAAAACAAGTTTTAATGGGCTTGTAACAACTGTGTTCATTACCCAAATTTTGAAATTCCACAAAAACAGATTCTACTATTTTTTCATCCAAATACAAGGATGTTTCGAAAATGACAACCTTTTGTTTTTTTCTAGATAAAATTTGACATAATTGATTAAAAGGGAAGCCTAATTTTAATCCATTTACAGTACAGCTGTAATACTTGTTTCCTAATAACAACCCTACGTGAGGAGGATTAAAATCTTCACCATTGAGAACGATGGCACAATCCAAATTCAATTTTTCTGGATTGGTGATTAAAAATTCAGGTTTAAGATTTATTATCATAGCTGAATCTCTCCCCTGTATATATAATGAGCTGGACCAATTAAATGAATGTCAGTAAACAGGTTACCTTCTTTTGAGAAAACAACCTTTAATAGACCACCTTTAGTTCTCACATTAACAGACTCATTAACATCATTTGATTGTGCATAGCACAATGCTGCAGCAGTAACACCAGAACCACAAGATAAAGTTTCGTCCTCGACACCTCTTTCATAGGTTCTAATTTTAATTTCATCATCAACAACTTCAACCATATTAACATTTATACCTTCTTCATTATATGGATTACTATGTCGTATCGCTTTGCAATCATTTATAAAATCAGTGTAATTAATATTGTCTTTAAAGATAATATAATGGGGAGAACCTGTATTCGTATTAAAGTCACCATTGGTTAGCATTTTCACTTCTACAGGAGATTTAATATCAATTTTCACCGTTTCTGGTCCAATTACTTCTCCACGATGAGGACCATCGTTTGTCAAAAAAGTACATTTTTTAGTACAAATACCATTATGAAAACAAAATAATACAGCACAACGACTCCCATTGCCACAAAAACTTGTTGAACCATCTGGATTATAAAATTGCATTTCAAAATCATAATCTTCATGATACTTGATCAACATCACTCCATCTGCTCCTATTCCATACTTTCGATCACATAATTTTACAATATTTTCTTTTGAAAAAGATGGAACATAATGTTCCCCGTAAATAATGATGAAATCATTACCGGTGCCGTGATATTTGTAAAAATTAAAGATCATTTCATCGCAAAAGTAACTATTATTTTGGTTAACATATATTAACAGCGATGTAACAATTTTTGATTGTAATCTTCTTTAACTTTATTAAAATTAAAATTATGAAATCAAAAGTTACATTTTTAATACTTGGTCTGTATGGTGGTGCATTGGTATTCTTATTATTCTATTCAAAAAGCAATGATTCTACCAACGAAAATGCTGAGAAGAATAATCCAAAAATTCATGAATCTACGCCATTCTCCATGGTTCATAATTCAATGTCCATACCAAATGAATTAGACTTTACTAATGCTGCTGAAAAAACAGTAAATGCAGTAGTTCATATTTCAAGCGAGTACCAACAAACCTATCAAAATGATCCGATGTTTGAATTCTTTTGGGGACCCCAAGGACCTAAGGGCGCAATACCACAGATCGCTACAGGTTCTGGAGTAATCATATCAGAGGACGGTTATATCATAACCAATAACCATGTTATTGATGAAGCAGAAAAGATTATGATTACCCTTAATGAAGGTAGAGAATTAGAGGCAAAGCTAATCGGTGCAGATCCAAATACAGACTTAGCTCTTCTCAAAATTGATGAGAAAAACCTCCCATACACAGCATTTGGGAATTCTGACGATGTAAAACTAGGTGATTGGGTCCTTGCTGTTGGAAATCCATTCAATCTTACTTCGACTGTAACTGCAGGAATAGTTAGTGCTAAAGCAAGAAACATCAACATTTTAAGAAGAAATGAAAATATATTTCCACTAGAGTCATTCATTCAGACAGATGCTGCAGTAAATCCTGGAAATAGCGGTGGTGCCTTAGTAAATCCTGAAGGATTATTGGTTGGAATAAACACTGCAATAGCTTCAAAAACAGGTTCATACTCGGGTTATTCCTTTGCCATTCCTTCAAATATTGCATTAAAAGTAGTTAATGATTTGAAAAAATATGGAATGGTACAAAGAGCATTTATTGGGGTCATCATTCAAGATGTTACTCAAGAAATCATGAATGATTTTGAATTTCCTGATACTAAAGGAGTAATGGTTAAAGATTTAACAGATGGTGGTGCCGCAGTTGATGCTGGAATCAAAGTCAATGATGTGATCTTAAAAGTAGAAAACATTGAAGTTAACGATGTTCCAGAATTGCAAGAACAAATTGGAAAGTATAAACCAGGTGATGAAGTAAGCTTAATTATTAGAAGAAATAATGAAACTAAATTGATCCGTGTAGTTTTAAGAAATGAAAGCGGAAATATATCCTTAATTGATCGGAAAAACCTGACTGATGAAACTAGTATTTTTGGAGCATCTTTTAAAGATATTACAGATGAATACCTCTCAATTAATGTAAAACATGGAGTTATTGTTGATGATATAAAAGATGGAAGACTTAAAGATGCTGGTCTTAGAAAAGGGTTTATTATTACTCACATTGATAAATATCCTGTAAAATCCAAAAAGCAACTAATAAATTTGCTCAAGACAAAAAAAGGCGGAATTTTGATTGAAGGTAAATTTGAAAATGGAGTTAAGGGGTATTTTGGATTTGGACTATAAATTAGTATTTTATTTTTAATTAAATTAGGAGAAACCATTATTTTGGTAGGTCTCTCTCTTCGCTGTTACTTTTGTTTTTAACTCATTCCTTCTATGCGCAACTCGCCTAAACGAGTTTAACTGCAAAATAGGGTTCACTGATGAAAATGGAGAGGAAGTAGATTGGATAGAAATTTACAACCCCACTTCAGATTCCATTTTTTTAGGGAACTATTACCTGAGTGATAAGCTTAATAATTTGGATTAATGGCAATTTCCTAATGATTACATCCAACCACAAGAAATTTGTATTGTTTGTGCATCTGTAAATGAGAGAACTAAGTTTCCACACCATTGGGAATCATAGGTTAAAGCTGAAAATATTTGGAAATATAGATTGGGAAATACTGCACCTCCAATAAATTGGAAAACCTATCCGGAAATGATCAGAATTGGAATTTAGGTCAAGGTGGCATAGGTTATGGAGATAATGATGACAAAACATAATTAGCACTTCTTCGTCTCTTTTTCTAAGAAAAACATTTTAGATTAAGGATATTTGTGACATTACTGATCTTCTGTTTCATGCCGATTATCATGATGGATTAATTGCTTATCTAAACGGTACTGAGATAATGCGTTCATCAAATTTCAATAACTATTACCCAAGTCAAAACGAGAATTCAAACATCAATCATGAAGCTGTTCTATACAATAGTGTAATACCAGATATCTAATTAAATTGTAAAATTACAATGACCATCTGAGTTTACTAAACACTTACTTTATCAACAATTCATAAGTGTTATTAACATTTTTGTGTTTGCTTAATTTGTTAATAAATAAATTAAAACTGTAACCTATTTAATTCGAACCCGTAACAAATCTCATTTAAATAACTAAAAATGAGAGAAATAGGTCAAATCGCATTCAATTTAATTCTTTGGGCAGTTCTAGCAATCATGATTATGTTAAGTATGCCATTGTTAGCTAGTTTTTAGTCCATTAAGGAAACATCAATCAAATCAAACTTTCAATAATTAACATATGAGAATAGTATTCGAACGTTTTCATCCTAGTTTTCAATTTTTCAAGTAAGGAATTCGTATGAATTATATATTAAAAACATATAATTACTTAACCCCATTATGGAGAAGAATTCCATTCATTTTAATCTTTATTGGCTTCTATTTTAATATACTTGGCCAACATCGTTCTTATTATGATAAATATGAATACCGAAAAAAAAGACATGAAATTAATTTTGGTATTGGTGCATCGGGGTGTCTTACAGATCTAGGAGGAGCTGATTTTGATCCAGCAGTATATGAAGAGGATCGGGGGAAAAAATTTTTTCGATCTTTTTATGATGTTGATATGGCTAAAACAAGATACGTGCTTAATGCCTCCTACCTTTATCATTGGAAAAGAAAAATAAATTTTAGAGCTAATCTTGCTTTATCAAGTGTAAGTGCTGATGATGCAGAAACAGCCGAATTTTATCGAAATAATCGAGACTTACACTTCAAGAGTCCCATTTTTGAGGTTTCAGCTATTACTGAATTTTACCTTGCTAAACCAACAACGGGGACCAAATACAATTTACGAAATGTAAATCATAAAAAAATTGCACCAAATTATTTATCGCATTTAGGATTTTATGTGTTTGGTGGAATCGGTGGATTTTATTTTAACCCTACAGCTATCCATAGATTCTATTATGATCCTACTGTTGTTCAAAACACAAACTTTTCTCCTACCTCTTATAATAAAAAAATAAAGTTAAGAGAACTACACACAGAAGGTCAAGGTATGGAAGATGATCCAGCAGGATTTGCTAGAGGGAAAACATATAAACCAATCTCTATTTGTATTCCTATTGGGTTTGGAATTGAAAAAGCCATTAGTAATGACTTGGGACTCAAGTTAGAAGGAGGATTTAGGTATACGTTTACAGATTATTTAGATGATGTAAGTCAAAATTATTACGACAGAACCGCATTAGAAGCAGAGTACGGTGTTATGGCTGCTAGTATGTCTGGAACATGGACAGGTAGTACATGGACTTATTATGGAATGGCTGAAATGGACAACATCGGGAATTGGATATATCCTCAAAATACTACTCCAGAACCCCTTATCGGAGGCGGTAATGTTTATTCATATCAAACTACATACACTGTACCTGGATATCAGCGTGGAAATCCAGAAAATAATGATAGTTATTTTTTTGTGGTAATGAGTATCTACAAAAAGCTTGAAAGTAAAACTAAAGCATTCAGAACCATTAATATGCATCAAAAAAGAAAAATTAAAGCTTCATTTTAATGAAATTTAAGGTTAGTGGAATTTTAATATTATTTTTCAT
>JAYPVI010000010.1:0-97341 GCA_038134525.1 Crocinitomicaceae bacterium | reverse complement strand
TTTCCCCGTATGTATTATAATTTCTTTCATAATGCAATTGTCCATTTTTATACCAACCTTTCGATAACCCCTGCTGTTTTCCATTTATATAGTTTTCTTCGAACATCAATTGTCCATTTTCATGCCAACCTTTCGATAACCCTACTTTTTCCCCGTATGTATTATAATTTCTTTCATAATGCAATTGTCCATTTTTATACCACTCTTTATGTAATCCATATGCACTGGAGTCGTCCACATAATTCATTTCTTCTCTCAATTGTCCATTATAATGCCAAACTTTCCATAACCCCTGCGGTTTTCCTTTTATATAATTTCCTTCTGATTGTAATTGTCCATTTTCATGCCAACCTTTCCATAACCCCTGCGGTTTTCCTTTCATATAATTTGTTTCATATTTCAATTGTCCATTTTCATACCACTCTTTCCATAATCCATCTTTTTTACCGTCTTTGTAAGTTTCTTCTGCTCTCAATTTACCATTTTCATACCAATATTTATTTAATCCATCAAGACGTCCTTCTTTATAATTCTCTTGAAATTTCAAATTTCCATTTACATACCACCCTTTAGCTAAACCAAATAGTTTTCCATCTTTAAAATATAATTCAGATTTTAACATCAAATTAGAGTTCCCTCTAAATATCATAATTGTATCATTAGAAAAGACAACAGAATCTTTATATGGGTCATATACATGACACTCTTCATTTTGAAATTCAACAAAGTCATCAAAACCTAATAAAGAGTATTGTCCATTTTCCTCTGAAAAAACAAGTAATTCATACCTCCCATAATTTAATGTCTGAATATATATTATGTTGTTAGTTTTCTTTTTTCTGTATTTAAAATTGCTATGTGAGAAGCTATGTACTGCTCCATCATCATCAAATTGAGGGTCACATATATTGCAGTTGGTTAACAATTGCATTATGCTGTCATTTCTTGGGTTATGAGGGTGATCAGTGACGATAATATTTTTTCTCCAGTTTGAATCTAAATGAGCTTTTCCATTGTCTTTATGAACAATAAAATCTTTAGCATGTATATCAATACGATGGTAATCTCCACAACCCCTACAATCTCCACCGTCAAACCATATTGTTTCAAGATTTCCAAAATCTATTTTATCCAATTCTTCAGTTTTAATAGGCCAATAATAAAAGGCGAACGTGTCGGTTTTTACATATTTCTTTATGGTGCTAAAATCATTTTGACGTCTTGCTGTTTCAATCACTTCATACAATTCAAGTAATTTATTTCTATCAAAAACCTCCTCTTCATCCTCTATCCATATTTGAGCCCCACAGGATCCACAACAGAATGAATCAGTTCCATGTCTCTCAACTTCGTCCTCCACTAACTTAGTTTCTATTGTATCAACTTCCTCTTCTTCTATTTCGTTTTTTACTGTACCAACTTCCTCAACCATAACTTGAGCAGTATCAGCAATAACTTCAACTGTATTTTCCTCAACAGCGACTTCATCAGGAGCAGAATTGCACGCTACTAAAACAAGAATTATTAACACACTAAGAAATGCTCTCATACCCAAATATAAAAAACCATTGGATTACATCCCTATTTCACAGCGAGGGGGTTGAAAAGAAACTTGGATTTAAATCAACATGGGGGTGGTGGCTTTGTGGAAATTTAGCCAGATCTTATGGCTTTTTTCTGTAATTCTATGAAAGATTAATGATAAGGGGCAAAATAAAAAGCGGTAACCTCTTGAAAAAAAAAAACTACGAAATAAAAAAAAATACTCCCACCGGGACTCGAACCCAGATCTACTGCTTAGGAGGCGGTTATTCTATCCTGTTGAACTATGGGAGCAATAAAGAAAAAAATTATCTGATGGTGTTACCCGCTTCTAAATCTTTAGTAGGAGATACAAAAGCCAATTCGCCTTCCGTTGTTTCGGCCATTAAAATCATCCCTTGAGATTCAACTCCTCTGATTTTTCGAGGAGCTAGATTTAATAATACGCTAACTTTTTGCCCAACAATATCTTCCGGACTATAGTGTTCCGCAATTCCAGAAACTACGGTTCTGGTATCAATTCCTGTATCTACCGTAAGTTTTAATAATTTATCGGCTTTTTCTACTTTTTCTGCAGCGGTAATGGTACCTACACGAATGTCCATTTTCATGAAATCGTCAAATGTAATTTCATCTTTCATAGGAGGGAATTTAGATGGTTTTTTAGAAGCTTCTTTGAGTTTAGTTATTTGCTCATCTATTTGAGCATCTTCAATCTTTTTAAAGAGTATTTGTGGTTTGTTTATTTGATGCCCACTTATAACTAAATCACTTTTACCTGCGTCATTCCATTTCAGTAACGGAATGTTGAGCATGGCAGCTAAATCGGCAGACTTATGCGGCATAAAGGGTTCAAAAACAATAGATAGGTTGGCGGTGATTTGCATCGCAATATTCATAATGGTTTTAACCCTTTCTGGGTCAGTTTTAACCAGTTTCCACGGTTCACTATCTGCTAAGTATTTATTGCCTGCTCTTGCTAACTTCATGGCTTCGCTCAAGGCGTCCCTGAATCGAAATGATCGAATGGCTCGTTCAACTCGTTCCGGAGTTTTTGAAATGGTATCAATGATTTCCTGATCTAAATCAGTTAGGTCATTTTTAGCAGGAACTAGTCCTTCATAATACTTTTGGGTAAGAACTAGGGTTCGGTTTACAAAATTTCCAAATATGGCACCTAGTTCATTATTGTTTCTAGCTTGAAAGTCTTTCCAAGAAAAGTCACTATCCTTATTTTCTGGAGAAATAGCGCAAAGTACATATCTCAGCACATCTTCTTGTCCAGGGAAATCATTTAAATAATCTTTTCCCCAAACTGCCCAGTTTCGAGAAGTACTCAATTTCTGCCCTTCTAAATTTAAAAATTCGTTTGCAGGTACATTTTTAGGTAGTATATAATCGCCTAATTCAGCAAGTATTACTGGGAAAATAATCGTGTGAAATACGATATTGTCCTTGGCTAAAAAGTGAACTAAATTAGTGTTGTTATTTTTCCAGTAGTCTTCCCATTTTTTTTCATTTTCTGAAGCCCATTTTTTAGTGGCAGAAATGTATCCTATTGGAGCATCAAACCAAACGTAAAGCACTTTGCCTTTTGCATCCTTCATGGGTACTTCCACTCCCCAGTCTAAATCACGAGTTATGGCACGTGGCTGTAGTCCAGCATTGATCCAACTCATACACTGACCTACTACTTGATTCTTCCATTCTTTTACTTCATGCACCTTTTCACCTTTGTAGATGCCTTTTTGCATCCATTCGCTTAACCATTTTTCATGTCGATCAAGTGGGATATACCAATGCGTAGTTTTTTTTAGTTCAGGTGTTTTACCGCTTAAAGTGGATATAGGATTAATAAGTTCAGTAGGGCTCAGTGCGCTACCACATTTTTCGCATTGATCTCCATAGGCATCCTCCGCACTACAGTTAGGACATGTACCTGTGATATAACGATCGGCCAAAAATTGATTAAATGCTTTATCAAAGTACTGCTCTGATTCCTTTTTGATAAACGCTCCTTTTTTTTCTAATTCTAGGAATAATTCTTGAGCTGTTTTGTGATGATGTTCTTCTGAAGTACGGTCATAATAATCAAAGCTAACCCCTAATTGCTTAAATACTTCCTTATTGCTTTGGTGGTATACATCTACAATTTCCTTTGGTGTTTTTCCTTCTTTTTTAGCTCTAAGGGTTATGGCTGCTCCATGTTCGTCAGAACCACAAATAAAAGCGACATCTTCTTTATTAGACCTTAAAAAACGCGCATAGATATCGGCTGAAATATATACTCCAGCCAAATGGCCAAGGTGCAATGGTCCATTAGCATAAGGCAGAGCAGCGGTGATCATATGTCTTTTTGAAGAGGGCATTATCAAAATTCAGGCGTCAAATATAACTTAATATGCTATTTTTAACATCAACACTTCATGTGAAATGATCATTCCAAGTAAAATAAAGAAAGGAGATGAGGTAATTCTGATAGCGCCATCAAGAAAAGTGGATATCTCCGCCCTAGAGATTACGGAAGAATGGCTAAAAAAACGAGGTTTAATTCCCATAAGAGGTAAAAACATATTAAAGGAAGAGGGAATTTTTGCAGGTGCTGATTGTGATAGAAAGTATGATTTGCAATGGGCATTGGATCATCCAACTGCAAAGGTGATTTGGTGTTTCCGAGGAGGTTATGGTTCCGTAAGGTTGTTAGAAGACATTAATCCGTCTAAATTTTTAGAAAAACCGAAATGGATCATAGGGTTTTCGGACATTACCTTTTTACACTGTTTTTCCAATATTATTTTGAATACGGCATCTATTCACGCTACCATGCCCATCAATGTTCCTGACAATACCTCAAAAAGTATGAAATCGCTAAGTGATTTTTTATTTGATGGAAGCCTACAATATGAATGGGCAGAAAGCAAGCACAATAAGAAAGGTCAAGTTAAGGGGAAAATAGTTGGAGGAAACCTTGCGGTGCTTTGTGCCACTTTAGGAACCAATTATCAACCCGATTTTGAAGGAAACATCCTATTTATAGAAGATATAGATGAATATTATTATGCTATTGATCGTCTATTGTGGCAATTAAAATTCGCTGGAGTATTTCATCATATTGGAGGATTGATTTTAGGTCATTTTAGTAAAATGAAGGATAATAAAATTCCTTTTGGATTGAGCATAGAAGAAATGGTATTAGAAAAGATTCAAGAATTTGATTTTCCGGTAGCTTTTAATTTTCCGGGTGGTCATGAAAACGAGAATTGGGCTTTGCCATTTGGCGTAGAAATGAACTACTCTGTCACTAAAAATCAAATAAATTTATCTACAAATTAAAGAATGAGACTTTTAACAACCATTTCATTCACGATGTTAATAATGCTATTTCAGTCCCAACAGTGGAATAGCAGTAGGATTTTACATGAAATACAAAAATTAAATACCCTAGGGAATGTCCTATACTTAGCGGCTCACCCAGATGATGAAAACACCCGTTTTATAAGCTATTGTGCAAATGAAAAGAAAATGCATACAGGTTATCTGTCTCTAACAAGAGGAGATGGAGGACAAAACCTCATTGGAACAGAAATTAGAGAAGAACTAGGTATTCTTAGAACGCAAGAATTACTTTCAGCAAGATCAGTTGACGGAGGAGAACAATTTTTTACTAGAGCTAATGACTTTGGTTATTCCAAAACCCCCAAAGAAACCCTACAAATTTGGGATAAGGATAAAATCTTATCTGATGTGGTATGGGTTATCCGAAAATTTAGACCCGATATTGTGGTATGTCGATTCCCGCCTAATTCCAAAGGTGGACATGGACACCATACCACTTCTGCTATACTGGCTATGGAGGCGTATGATATAGCAGGTGACTCTAAAATGTATCCTGAACAATTGGAGTACGTGCAACCTTGGCAACCTAAGAGAGAGGTTATTAATACGGGAAGATGGTGGAACGATAACATTTCTGAAGATGATGAGGGTGTAGTAGCTGAAGACATTGGAGGATATAATAATTTGCTAGGGGAATCTTATTTGGAAATGGCTGCTATAAGTAGGACGATGCATAAATCTCAAGGATTTGGATCAACCGGTAAAAGAGGGGAATACAAGGAATATTTTGAACACCTAAAAGGAGATACGGCTAAAAAAAGTTTGTTTGAGGGAATTGATTTATCCTGGAATAGAATCCAATCTAATCCTAAACTGCAATTGAAGTTAAATGAACTTATAAATCAATTTGACCATGACAATCCTGCTAGTAGCATCCATACTCTTATGGAGTTGAGATACATGATCAGTAGATTGAAAGATGACTTTTGGAAAGAAAAAAAGATAACTCAAATCGATGAAATCATAAGACAATGTCTCGGTTTATTTGTAGAAGTTACCACGCTTTCCTCAAGTAAGACAAAAGGAGATACCTGTTCTTTTAATATTGAAATGATAAATAGAAGTACTGAGGTTGTAAAATTTAGAAAATTTGAAATCCTTGAGTCCAATTTTTCTCAAAAATACAACGAGGAATTACCTTTCAACCAAGTCATAAATGTTAAAAACAAATGGGTAATACCAAAGGCAACCAAAATAAGTCAGCCCTATTGGTTAGTTAATCCGTCTAACTTAGGGGGGTCAGTAGTAAACGATCAACTATTAATTGGACAACCTGAATCGTCACCATCTGCTCATTTTAAACTAACTTTTGAAGTAGATGAAGTAATGATTTCGTTCAAAAGACCATTGATTTTTAAATGGAATGACCCGGTAAAAGGGGAACAAAAAAAGAATTGGGTTATTACCCCTAAAGTTACAGCAAACTTGGATCAAGATGTTAAAATTTTCACTCCTTTAAAAAAGCAAAAAGTAGCGATCAATTTAAAAGCTCACTCAAATAATCAGTCGGGAACAATAGAACTTAAGACTCCTAAAGGGTGGAATGTGATTGGACCCAATTCGTTCCAGTTTAAACTAGCTGATGAAGAGCAAAAAATCATTTTTGAAATAACCCCAACATCTAATGCTGAAAACGGATTTGCTGAAGTGCATATAAATGGTAAATCAGCTAAGGGTTTTCGCACCATAGATTATGATCATATTTCGTCTCAAATATGGTTTCCAGATGCAAAAATAAAGCTCGTTTCACTAGATCTGAACATCCCATCAAAAAAAATAGGGTACCTAATGGGAGCAGGAGATAAAGTAGGAGATGCATTGTTGAATTTAGGTTATGAGCTAGATTTTCTTGATCCAGATAAGTTAGACGAATCGGTACTGTCATCTTATGATGTGATTTTAACGGGAGTTCGCTTTTTTAACGTAAATGAAAGAGCGCCTTTGATAGCTCCAAAACTACTCCAATTTGTAGAGCAGGGAGGGAATCTAATTGTCCAGTATAACACTATTTACGGATTAAAAACAAAGTCCTTTTTCCCTTATTCGTTGAAAATTTCAAGAGATCGTGTTACTCAAGAAGATGCTTCAGTCACATTTCTTATACCAGATCATGATGTACTTAACAAGCCTAATAAAATGACTAAATCTGACTTTGATGGTTGGGTTCAAGAACGTGGATTGTATTTCCCGGATGGTTGGAGTAAAGAGTATGAAGCTATCTTGAGTTGGGCAGATTCGGGAGAGGAACAGAAAAAAGGAGCATTGTTGGTAGCGCCCTATGGAAAGGGAAATTACATTTATACTGGTATATCATTTTTTAGAGAACTACCTGCAGGGGTAAGTGGTGCTTATAAACTTCTTGTTAATCTAATTAGCTTATCCAATGAATGAAAATGAAAAACCGCCTGTATTTAAAAGCTGGAAGGGTTGGTATTTCCTTCTACTGGTATTCTTATTTCTAACGGTCGTTTTATTATATACGCTGACATTAGCTTTTTCATGAGCACCCTTGATTGGTTCATATTAATAGGTACATTATTTACCATTGTTGGATATGGAGTATGGAAAACGAGAGGAGCAAAGGATTTATCATCGTATTTAAAAGGGAATAATGATGCAAAGTGGTGGGGAATTGGCATCTCTATCATGGCCACGCAAGCGAGTGCCATAACCTTCCTTTCAACACCTGGTCAAGCTTACACAGACGGTATGCGATTTTTGCAATTCTATTTAGGACTCCCCATAGCTATGGTTATTCTATGTATCACATTTGTACCCATTTTTTACCGTCTAAAAGTGTATACAGCCTATGAATATTTAGAGTCTAGATTTGATCTCAAAACAAGAACACTTGCTGCTCTTTTATTTTTAGTTCAACGCGGGCTTGCAGCAGGAATCACCATTTATGCACCTGCTATTATTTTGTCTACACTTCTTCACTGGAACCTCACTTTAACCAACATATTTATTGGAGTTTTAGTCATTATTTATACAGTTTCTGGTGGTACAAAAGCTGTTACGCAAACCCAAAAACAGCAAATGGCTGTTATGATGGGGGGTATGATTTTAGCAGGTATTCTGGTTTTAAATATGTTACCAGAACAAATTGGATTATTTGACGCCATGACCATTGCAGGTAATATGGGTAAAATGAACCTGATTAATTTTGAATTTGATTTAGAAGATCGCTATAATTTTTGGACCGGTACAACAGCTGCATTATTTCTTTTTCTTTCCTATTTTGGGACAGATCAATCTCAGGTCCAACGTTATCTCACGGGGAGATCTTTAGCCGAAAGCAGATTAGGATTAATTATGAATGGGTTATTAAAAGTACCTATGCAGTTTATCATTTTATTCATAGGCGTGTTGGTTTTTGTGTTTTATCAGTATAACACTCCCCCTGTTTTTTTTAATAGGGTAGAATTAGAGCACCTAAAACAGTCTGAATACAAAATGAGTGTAACTGAACTGGAAGATAGATTTTCAATTCTTCATGAAGAGAAAAAAAGAGCAATTGATATCATGATTTCTAACCAATCAAAAAAAGTGAATGATGAAATACTAGATCAAAAAATAAATGATTTAGAAAACGAAATGATGGAGATTAGGACAGATGTAAAGGCATTAGTAAAAGCAAACAATCCTGCTGCTGAAATCAATGATAAGGACTACGTATTTATGTCCTATGTTATGGATTATTTACCACATGGCATTATTGGGTTGCTTTTTGCTGTCATGTTTTCAGCTGCGATGTCTTCCACTGCATCTGAACTGAATGCACTAGCTTCAACTACTACAGTGGATTTGTATAAAAGATCAATCGTTAAAAACAAAACAGATAGTCATTACTTAAAATCTTCAAAATATTTCACTTTATTATGGGGAATACTGGCCATTATTTTTGCCACAACGGCTTCTTTATTTGAAAATTTAATACAGGCAGTAAATTTATTAGGATCACTTTTTTACGGCACTATATTGGGTATTTTTATAGTAGCGTTTTATGTAAAAAAAATCCAATCCAATGCGGTTTTTTACGCTGCCATTCTGGCTGAAATTTTAGTGATTGTAATTCATTATTTCAACACGCTAGAAAATCCACCCATATGGTTAAAAATGGGTTACCTCTGGTATAACCTAGTTGGCTGTATTTTAGTTGTTATTTTTGGACTAATGTTGCAAATTTTTAATAGTCAAAGAAAAATTACTTAGACTTTAATTCCTTGATTAGTTTTTCTGCTCGGGCAATATATCCATAATCATCTTCCTTTTCAGAAGCTATGGAAATTACTTTTTGAGCGGCTTGAATAGCCTCTTTTTTGTTTCCTGCTTTATCTAAAATTTTAGCTTTCTGATAGAGCATCCAAAATGCTTCAGGACTTTTTTCAGTGGCTACATTAATCCATTCCAGGGCAAGATTTATATCAAGATCGTTTTCTAAATAAAATCGGGCTCCATTATAATATAATCCTGCATCTGGTCCTTCGACAAGTTCTTTTTTAAATTGCCCAGCTAATTTTTCTTTACCTAAGGTCATTAAGGGGACACTTACTTGAGTGTTTTCCCAAGTTATATTTATCATGGCACCAAAAGCAGTAAAGTTGTTAAAATCTATGGTAAAAGATTCTGTGAAATCAGTGCTTTTTTTTGATTTCACTTTGAATGAAGCAACCTCATCCTCTTTTTTATAATTGCCAGCACCCCAAAGCTCAGTTTCTTTATTTAACATTACTGTCCAATCATTTTCTCCAGGAATAGTAAACAGAGAGTAGGTCCCTTTTTTCACTTTTGTTTCACCAAAAATAACATCACTTTCAAAAGTGATTGCTGTAGCTTTATTCGCACCAGTTCTCCAGATTTTATCGTATGGTACCAATTCACCAAATATAGTTCGTTCTTTAGCTCCAGGTCTAGAATAAGAAACGGTGACTTCTGTAATCCCAATAGTTTGTTTGATAGTGCAAGAAGGACTAGGTTGTGGTGTTTTTATTTGTGAAAATGATATGCTAAAGCAGCACAGAGTAAAAAGAGTAAGAACTAATTTTTTCATATTGTAATTTTTAGGAGTTTAAATTTAATCTTAAAAAGAAACCTTAATGGAAAATGTTCAATAAAATTACATTTAAATGAAGAGTACACAGCAGATTGGTCGTCTTGGAGAAAAAATGGCGTTAAGCTATTTATTAGATAAAAAATATGTATTAATGGAGAGAAACTGGAGACATCTTAAAAAAGAAATAGATATGATTTTAACCCATAAACTGCATATCGTTTTTGTCGAAGTCAAGTTTAGATCCACATTATTTGCAAATATGAATCACATCATATCAGTTCATCAAGAAAAAAGACTGCTAGAGGCTATGGATTGTTACATTAAAGAAAAAAAAATCAATTTAGAACCTCGATTTGACCTTATATTTGTAACCCATTTTAACGGACAACATAAAATTAACCACTTTCCATCATTTATTCAGCCAAGGATATGAAAAGACTTAATAAATATATTGCCGATGCTGGTGTTTGTTCAAGAAGAGAAGCAGACAAGCTAATTTTAGATGGAAAAATTCAAGTAAATGGTCAGGTGGTTAATACGTTAGGTGTAAAGGTTAGTGATCAAGATAAAGTCACCTACAATAATAAGGTACTAAAATCAGAAAAATATAGGTATATTATATTAAACAAACCAAGAAATTTTATTACAACGGTTAAGGACACGCATGAACGTAAAACAGTGATGGATCTAATAGAAGGAGCATGTAAAGAACGAGTATATCCTGTAGGAAGATTAGATAGAGACACTACAGGTTTATTAATATTAACTAACGATGGAGAGTTGACCAAAAGGTTAACCCACCCAAGCTTTGGGGTTCGAAAAAAATATATCATACAATTATCTAGTAGTATTCACCCTGATTGCTTAGCTGAAATGATGAAAGGAGTTCAGTTAGATGATGGAATTGTAAAATATGATGAGGTAGTATACGGTAAAAATGGAACGGATAGAACACAATTGATAGTCACTCTCCACTCTGGAAAAAACAGGGTAATTAGAAGAACTATGGAATACTTTGAAAAAGAGTTACTTTTTTTAGACCGAATTGAGTTTGCTGGGATTAAGAAAAGAGATTTACAACGTGGGAAATGGCGTTTTTTAGATCAGAAAGAATTAGGGTTTTTAAAAATGGTTAAAATGAAGTAAGTGCTTTTTTACACGCTTGTCTTTCTGCTTCTTTTTTAGAGTTTCCAACCCCATCCCCTAAAATCTTACCCTCAGAAATGGCCTTTGCAAGAAAACTAATTTTATTATTGTTTGTGTTTACTTTTTCAACTATAAATTCAACCTGCTTATTCATTTTTTGAAATGTCATAAGTAGCTCACTTTTAAAATCTCTATTTTCTATAATGACTTGATTAATGTCAACCATTACATTTAATATTTTATCAATAAAAGCGATTCGAGCTTTTTCATATCCTTGATCCAATAATATGGCACCAAATAGGGCTTCTAGACAATTTCCTAATAATGACTTATAGGTGTTTTTACTTTTCTGGTAATCGATGTGATTTTCTAATTGTAGCTTCTCTGCAATCTTGTTAAGGTTATTTCTGCTTACCATTTTTGCCCTTAACTGGGTTAATTCACCCTCGCTTTTATTAGGAAATTTTGAAAGTAGATAATCAGCTACCACAAGAGAAATAAAGGCGTCACCTAAAAATTCTAATCGTTCATTATCCTTACCACTATGATCAGTATTCTTTTTTGACCGATGTGTTATGGCCTCTATATACCTCTTTTCATCCCTAGGTATAATGCCTAAAGTTGAGGTTAAAAGGTGTAAAAATAAAGGAGATAAGATTGAAGTTTTCTTTCTTTGAAAGAATCTTCTAATCATGAAATTTTTTTACGATGACTGACGTATTGTGCCCCCCAAATCCAAAAGTATTACTCAGAGCTGCATTAACTGTTCTTTTCTGTGCTTTATTGAGTGTTAAATTCAAATTATAGTCAATTTGGTCATCTTTGTGTTCAAAATTAATAGTTGGTGGAACAATATCATTTTCTACAGCTTTAATTGATGCAATAGCTTCTATGGCTCCAGCTGCACCCAATAAATGTCCAGTCATTGATTTTGTACTACTAATATTTAGTTTAAAAGCATGAGATCCGAACACCTCTTTAATGGCTTTGGTTTCTGCGATGTCTCCAAGTGGTGTTGATGTACCGTGAACATTGATATAATCAATTTCTTCAGGATTCATTCCAGCATCGTGAAGCGATTGTCTCATTACGCTTATTGCTCCGAGTCCTTCCGGATGTGGTGCCGTAATATGGTGTGCATCTGCAGTAAGTCCACCACCAACGACTTCAGCATAAATTTTAGCTCCTCTTGCCTTGGCATGTTCTAATTCTTCTAAAATTAAACAACCAGATCCCTCACCTAGAACAAAACCATCTCTTGTTGCATCAAATGGTCTTGAAGCTGTTTGTGGGTTATCATTTCTTGTTGACAGTGCCTTAAGTGCATTAAATCCGCCAATTCCTGTAATATTTACACCAGCTTCGCTGCCTCCAGTAACAATAAAATCACATTTACCTAATTGAATTAACATCAACGCGTCTATAATAGCATTTGTAGAAGAAGCACAAGCAGAAACAGTTACATAGTTTGGGCCTTTAAGACCATATTTTATAGAGATATGTCCAGCTGCAATATCTACTATCATTTTTGGTACAAAAAAAGGATTGAATCTTGGTGAACCGTCACCATCTTTGTAGTTAAAACATTCTTCTTGGAAGGTCTTCATTCCCCCTATTCCCGAGCCCCAAACAACACCAGCTCTGTCAAGATTTACAGATTCTAAATCTAATTTTGAATCTTCAAATGCTTCTTTAGCGGTGGCCATAGCGTAAATAGAAAAGAGGTCCAGTTTTCGAACC
Source organism: Crocinitomicaceae bacterium (assembly GCA_038134525.1). Lineage (GTDB taxonomy): Bacteria > Bacteroidota > Bacteroidia > Flavobacteriales_D > Parvicellaceae. The sequence goes on along the minus strand of JAYPVI010000010.1, from coordinate 84,461 downwards.
TCTTTCCTATCCATTACTTCTAATGGGTCAAATCCTTTAACTTCACAAGCAAATTGGGTTTTGAATAAACTCGCATCAAATTTGGTGATGTAATCCGCTCCACTTTTTCCAGCTATAAGATTATCCCAATAGGCATCTACTGTATTTCCGATGGGGGTGAGCGCACCTAACCCAGTTACGACAACTCGTTTTTTTTCCATAAAATTTATTTGCTTATTGTAAAAGGAAGAATATTATTTATTCTCTTCTATATAAGAAATAGCTTCACCAACAGTCTGAATGTTTTCCGCCTGCTCATCTGGAATAGCAATGTTGAATTCTTTTTCAAATTCCATGATCAATTCAACAGTATCTAATGAATCTGCACCTAAATCATTAGTGAAACTTGCTTCATTAGTTACTTCTCCTTCGTCAACTCCTAATTTGTCAACTATGATAGAGATTACTTTAGATTTTACGTCTGACATTGTTATGTGTTTTAATTGATTTAGAGTGCAAATAAATAACATTTCCTGTATTCAGCAAAATACTTTACTTTAAACTTATTCAATTCCTATAGTTGAATAGGTGAATTTCAATTTTTATATTTCGTGAAATTTTCTCATGAATATAGCATTATTAGCATCAGGAAAAGGTTCAAATGTGAAAAATATACTAGCTCAATTTCATAGAAATGATGATATAAAGGTCAATTTGGTGGCTACAAATAATCCTAATAGTCCTGTAATTCAATATGCTAAAGAATATCATGTTAATAATATTTTATTCAATCGTGACGATTTTGGAAAAAGTGGTTATTTACTTCAACTAATGCAAGATTTTAATATCGATTTGGTTGTTTTAGCTGGATTTCTATTAATGATACCTGAAGAATTTGTGAAAAATTTTAAGGGAAAAATTATTAATGTGCATCCATCACTACTTCCTCTTTATGGTGGCAAAGGGATGTATGGACATCATGTTCATAAAGCGGTGCTAAAAAACAAAGAATTAAAAAGCGGTATCACATTTCATTTCGTGAATGAAAATTATGATGAAGGAAAGATCATAAAGCAATTTGAGGTAAGTTTGTCCGAAGAAGAATCTTTGAATTCATTAAAACAAAAAATCAATGCCTTGGAAATGACTTATTTTCCACAAATCATTTTAATGTTGAACAATGAATAAATTAAGGCATAGAATTCACGAAGTAATTTTTGAGGCCGATACTCCTGCAGGAAAGTTCTTTGACCTTTCCTTGCTTATACTAATTGTCTTTAGTGTCCTTGCCGTAATGCTTGAAAGCGTTGATTCCTTTAGAAGCCAATATCAATCTTATTTTGATATAGCAGAATGGATATTTACCATCATTTTTTCCATAGAGTATATATTAAGGTTAATTTCAGTACAAAACCCAATTAAATACATAACAAGTTTTTATGGTATAATTGATTTATTGGCTTTGCTTCCTTCTTACCTTGGATTTGCGATAGGAGCTAATGCTAATAACATTTCATCCATTAAAACCATCCGAACAATTCGATTAATCAGGATCTTTAGAATTTTAAAATTGATTAGATATGTAAAGGAAGCAAAAGCGTTAAAAGAAGCTTTTATTGCAACTAGACAGCGCATCGTTGTTTTCTTATTTGTTGTTCTTTCTATTGTTACATTAATGGGTACTATTATTTACATAATTGAAGATCCAAAAGATGGGTTTACTTCTATACCAAGAAGTATTTATTGGGCTATTGTAACCCTTACTACGGTGGGGTATGGTGATATAGCTCCACAAACTGCTTTAGGTCAATTTTTTGCATCAATCATCATGATTTTAGGTTATGCTATCATAGCTGTACCGACTGGACTCATTTCTGTTGAGCTTTCCAAAGTATCACTAAATACGCAAGCGTGTTCTAGTTGTTCTTTTGATAGTCATGATGACGATGCCTTATTTTGTAAAAAATGTGGTGCTGAACTCAATTCCGAACCAATATGAAAATAAGCATTTACACAGATGGCGCGGCAAAAGGCAATCCAGGTCCCGGTGGTTATGGAGTTGTACTAATAGCTGGAATTCATTACAAAGAGTTATCATCAGGTTTCAGATTAACGACTAACAATAGAATGGAACTTCTTGCCGTAATTGTGGGATTAGAAGCCTTAAAAAAGCATCATCAAGAAGTAACGGTCTACTCTGACTCAAAATACGTAGTTGATGCGGTTGAAAAAGGTTGGGTTTTTAATTGGGAAAAAAAGCATTTTAAGGGAAAGAAAAATCAAGATTTGTGGAAACGTTTTTTGATCGTTTTTCGATTACATCGAGTTCACTTTAAGTGGGTTAAAGGTCACGCTGGTCATCCACAGAATGAAAAATGTGATGAACTAGCCGTTGCTGCCTCAGAGTCATCACATTTGAGTATTGATAAAGAGTACGAATCCCTATCCGTTCATGATAGTTAATATGAAGGCTTTTCAATTAACAAAATATGGTGGCCCTTCTAGTTTAGTTTTTGATGAAGTTGAATTAGAAAAGCCCACACTTTTAAAAGATGACGAACTGTTAGTAAAAGTTCACGCTTTTGGCTTAAACTATGCAGACGTCATGGCTAGAAAAGGGTTATATAGAGCAGCCCCACCATTACCATGTATTTTAGGATATGAAGTAGTAGGAGAGGTAGTTGAGGTAAAAAGTACAAAAAATCAAAAGTGGATTGGGAAAAGGGTGTTAGCTATGACACGTTTTGGAGGATACGCACAGTATGCCAAAACTGTAATCAACGGAATTGTTGAAATACCTCAAGAAATCTCAAACGGATCAGCTTTATCATTAGCTACTCAATATTGTACAGCCTATTTTGCCCTTTGTCACGAGATCAATTTGTATCCTGGTGAAACCGTGTTAATTCATGCTGCTTCAGGAGGTGTTGGAACAGCGTTAACCCAATTAGCCAAATGGAAGGGATGTAATGTGATCGGACTCACAAGATCGCCAATTAAGGTAGAATACTTAAAACAAAATGGGGTTGATCTACCTTTAATAACAACGGAAATTGATTACAAAAAGGAGATAGAAAATCATCCAAAATACAGTAAAGTAAGTGCAGCTTTTAACGCTGTTGGGGGGGCTACAGTAAAAAAAGATTTATCCATTTTAGACACCAATGGAAAATTAGTGTTTTACGGAATATCCGATCGATCAAACCATCGTAAAGGAGTGTTGTTCACTTTATTTCAACTTTTTAAGATTGGGAAATTTCATCCTGTTTTTCTTTTGATGAAATCACAAGGGGTAATTGGTTTAAATTTACTTAGTATTGCTGATCAAAAACCTGAAAAGATGAAGTCTGTACTTTTAGAATTAGTGGAATTAGCTAAACAAAAACAAATTACACCAGTTGCTGATTTTAAATTTACATGGAAAGATTTACCAAAAGCGCATGATGGTTTTGAAAAAGGAAAATATACGGGCAAAATCTATATCGAATTAGATGGATTTAGTTAAACGTTTAATTATATTTTTAAGTATTACAGTTTTAGCTGTCGTTGTAACCTATTTTGTAGCTTTTAGTGATTTTGATACTCAACCATTACCTATACTATCACCAAGAGATATTAATCCTGAACTGGTAGATTCTTCTCTGCATAATAGAGGAATTGGCAAGGAAGGAATTTATCATCAAATTTCCCCATTTAACTTAGTTGATCAAAGGGGTAAAGCGGTAACAGAAAAATTGATTGAAAATAAAGTGGTTGTAGTTGACTTTTTTTTCGTTTCATGTGGGTCGATTTGCCCAATAATGACCCAAAATCTTCAAAAGATTCATGATTTTTACAAAAAAAACCAAAATGTATTGATTCTATCTCATACAGTTTGGCCTGAAATGGATAGCGTTGATGTATTGAATTTATATGCCAACCAATACCAAGCAAATTATGATACATGGCGATTTCTTACAGGAGATAAAAAAGAGTTATATCGATTAGCAAGACAGGACTACATGGTTGCCCCAGCCATAAATGATCCAAATTATCAACATGGAACAGAGACTGATTTTATTCATACCGAGAATGTAGTTTTAATTGACAAAAAAAAGCGTATTAGAGGGTATTATGATGGCACAAATGAAAATGACATAAAACAACTTCTTAGTGACATCAATAAGCTACTCTAACTGGTTTCAAAATAAGGTTTGAATTTTTTTGTTAGATAGTAGAAAGGAATAGTGTCAAAAAGAGCAACCACTAGCTTAAATAAATAACCTGAAAAAATAAAATAAATTAAGGAGTGTGTTAATTTACCATCCGCTCCTTTTGGTAGTCCATCTACAAGAAAATGGGTAATGACAATTACAGCAACACTGTCAATAAATTGACTAAATATAGTGGAAACATTATTTCTTAACCAAAGCTTTTTACCTTTTGTTTTTGTTTTTAAATAGTGAAAAATATGTACATCAACAAATTGAGCTGAAAGGTATGCGACCATTGAAGCAACAGTAGCCCCCATTGTTAATTTTCTAATTTGATAAAATGCATATTCTTGAGGAATGAAAATTTGATTTCCGTTTGAATATACTTCCGGAAGTCCGTCAATGAGTATTTCCGGTGGATCTAACACTCCAGATATCCAGACAAAAAAGATAACCCATATATTTAGTATTAGCCCCATCCAAACCACCTGATTTGCTCTTGTTCTACCATATAATTCACTAATTAAATCGGTACATAAAAATGTAAATGGATATGGTAAAACCCCAATTGCAATTACAAATGGAATGTCAAGATCAAATAAATGAAAAGAATAATCTATGAATTTGGATGTTCCTAAGACATTAAGCAACGTTAAGGAACCCAGAAAAATTCCTGAAAGTCCCAAAAAAAGGAGTTCTTGTTTTTTTGTATTAGACAAGCTGTTAAATTGAAAAAGTAGCTAAATTATATATACTTCCCGATAATACCATTTCCTACGAAGACTCCATTCTTAAAAACTTTTATTTTCTCTAAAAGTCCAAACTCATCATAAATAAAATGTCTTCCGTTGTATAGATATCCATCCTTAAACTCTCCGTCCATGAGCAAGTTTTTATTTTCGTCATAGGTTTTCCCGTAATTATTAATAAGATCATTGTTGGCCTGGTTAAACTTACCTTGAATTTTTGGTCCCATTTCAATTTCTTTGTCTATGTAAGTGGTAATTTCATTAAGGAGTTCGTACTGTTTAGAGGTTTGGACAGTACCATTATCAAAGAAGCAATCTTTTTTCTTGTCTCCATTTTCATAATACCATGTAGCGCTTCCATTTTCTATTCCATTTTTAGATTCAAAAACGAGTTCTTTGTTTCCGTTGGGATAATAGTAGACAACTTGCCCATCGGTATTACCATTTAAATTGAATTTTTTCTTTTGCCTTAGTTTTCCATTGGGCCAAAATAAAGTAAATTCACCCTGCATCATACCTGCAATTACTTTCCCTTTTTCTTCTACATTACCATTTTGAAAATAGGTGGTGTAGGATCCATTAGTTCTGCCATTTTTATAGTTAATCTCACTCCTTATATTACCATTAGGCCAATACTTAATCCAAATGCCATTCTTTCTGCTATTGACATACACTCCTTCTTCAATTTTATTCTCAGCATTATACCCTTCTTTTGGTTTCATTTCACCAGTAATAATCCAATAGCCTGTTTTTTTTCCACTTTCTGGATCAACCTTGTTAATGGTGTCATTATTAATCCCATAAACAAATTGAAATGTAAAAATCATCGCAAAAAGGAAAATTGATATATATATTGTTTTTGTTCTCACCTTCTCGTAAAAGTACAAAAGTCGAACCATTTTTATTTAGGATCGTTTAATTTTAAGCTTTAATTAACAATTGATTATGAAAATCACTTCCATACAAATGGATATTTATTGGGAAGATATTGATAGGAATTTAGATCAATTAACAGAAAAAATCAGCTCTTTGCCATCATCAGATCTTGTAATTCTTCCTGAAATGTTTACTACTGGATTTACGATGAATGCTAAAAAAGTTGCAGAAAAAAAAGAGGGAAAAACGCTTAGCTGGATGAAAAAAATGTCAAATTACCATGGATTTATGATAATTGGAAGCATTCCAGTAAATGATGAAAATCGATTTTATAACAGACTTTATGCCGTACACAAAGATGACATTCAATATTATGATAAGCGGCACTTATTTACTATGGCCAATGAAGATAAAACATATTGTGCTGGAGAAAAAAGTATTGTAATAGATTACAAAGGGTGGAAAATAATGCCATTAATTTGCTATGATTTGAGATTTCCTGTTTGGAGTCGAAATAAGTTAGAGGGAGAAAAATATAAATACGATATTCTCATTTATATAGCAAATTGGCCGGCAAAGAGATCTAGTGCATGGGTGGATTTATTAAAAGCCCGAGCCATAGAAAACAGTGCTTTCACATTTGGAGTTAATCGAGTTGGTACTGATGGAAATGATATTATTTATGATGGCCAATCTAGAATATTTGATTACAAAGGTCAAAGACTTGATCAATTTGAGTCCGGTAAAAAGATGTTTTATCAAATTGAATGCAACAAAAGTGAGTTAAATGATTTTAGAAAAAAGTTCCCAGTTCTTCAAGATGCAGATTCTTTTACAATGAGGAATTGAGTATCCATTTTATAGACGTTGTCCAATTTTTTTTAATGATAACTTCTCCACTGTAATGAAAAATTTTTTCAGGCTGGATAAGCAGAAATATATTTCCGGTAGACCAGTACTTGTTTCTATCTAAATCTTGTATGATTTTAAGTTTATAATTACCGGGTTCACAGCGAGTAAATTTCTTTTTAAACTGACTTCCTCTAAATAGAATTTCTTCCACAATTTTATCATTCTTTATTACATTTAAAATGTAATTTGAAGGCGCAAGACTATCAATTATCAAGTCAAGTTCTCCAAGTTTATCGTCCGCTTTTATTGTAAAATGAATAATTGAGGTATCTTTTTTAGTCGATTTTAACCCAATCAAACTTTCAGGTAATAGAATAAGTTTAAAGTTACCAATTAAAGAGGGGGCTACAGTAAGTTTTTCGCCCAAAAAAGCATAATAACCATTCAACTTAATAGAATTTTGATATAAGTTAATTTTATTGGTGTCAATGGCTTTTAAAAATTGATTAAAATGCAATTTATAGTCTTGAGATGCAATCCAATTTTCTTCTTGATTTTCTTTAAACGTAAGTTGATTTTTCTTTGATTTTTTTTCTGTATCAGCCAGAATGATTTTTTTCTTAAAATTTTGTTTTGGTGTAGAAACGATTAAGAAGTATTTATCTAATGTATCTTTCATAAAAAAGGTATGTTTTTTTGATTTTTTATCAGAAAGAAAAGATACTTGTGAAATAGTGTCATAAACAATACATGAATCAACGATTTGATTAAATTCTATGTTAATTCTCCCATATTGATTAAGAGATGATTTTTCAATGTTTACTTTCTGAATAGGCCCAAAGCTAATATGTTCCCCTTTCATTAAACTATCTGAGATGATGTTAATCGTATCTGTATTGAAAAACACTGTTTCAGTTAAACTATCCAGCAGAAAATTATTGTTTTTATCATTGAACCCTCCAACATAATAGTTTCCTGACTTTATAAAATCAAATTCAAATGTACCATCAGTTTTACTATACGTTTTGTAGTTTAATAGAGTGTCTGATATGTGCCTCAAGAAAACAAGGTAGTTTTCTCCTTTTTGAAGGTTAGGCATTTCTATGATTTTCCCATTATATTTTCCACTTTCAATTTGATTCCCTGTTGAAAAAACATAACTAAAACTAGAAATGGCATTTTTTTCTGTGATATCAGAAATAGAATTAGGAAAATAAAGTTGATAGGTAGTATTGATACTTAGTGAATCTTCCCAACTAACTATTAATTTATTTTTATTGACGTTTGATTCTATATTATAGATATTGGGGTTCGAAATGAGATTTCTTTTTCCATTATTAAGTTGAATATTTTCATTAAAAACTAGTTCTACCTTATTTCCATTAAAATAAGTAGTTAGGGGTGCAGGATCGGTTTTTACACTATCTAATTTTGGAGGGGTCACATCTTTTGATCCCCCTGTTAAGGTAGTTTGTTGGGCACAACTGGTTAGAAAAAAAAGAATTAAATAAAGGAAATGCTTCATATTAATGATTCAATTAAGCTGAGCGATTTTTTGATGCCCATTTCATCCTGCTCATTGAAGGCATTGTAGATAGTATGATCTACATCTAAAATAAATTTTACTTGTTGATTTTTATCACAAATTGGAATGACAATTTCTGATTTTGAGGCATCATTACAAGCTATATGACCTTCAAACTCATGCACATTATCCACTATTATAGAAGTCTTTAATTCCCATGATTTTCCACATACTCCCTTCCCATAAGGAATTTTTACACAAGCTGGCGGACCCTGAAAAGCGTTCAAAATAAGCTGCTGACCTACCACTTCATAAAAACCGATCCAAAACCAATTGGATTTATGTTTTAAGAGAGCAGCAAAATTTCCTAAGTTAGTGTGTAAAGGAACAGTATGGTCAAGTAGTCCTTTGGTTTCCATATACAGCTCATCGTAATTAATCGTCTCCCTTTTCAATACTAAAATTTATTCAAATTAACGTCATATAAACAGATTGTAAGTTATAATTCGCTATAATTTTTATTTTTAAACCATAAATTAGAAACATGGCAGGGCACAGTAAATGGGCTAATATTAAGCATAGAAAAGCAGCTCAGGACAAAAAGAGAGCAAAAGTTTTTACTCGAGTAATAAAGGAGCTGACCATAGCAGCAAGAGATGGCGGAGGAGACGTGGATACCAATCCATCCTTAAGATTAGCGGTCCAAAATGCCAAGGGGGTTAATATGCCCAAAGACACCATTGAAAGAGCAATTAAAAAAGGTGTTGGTGGAGAAGGTGCAAACCTTGTAGAAATCACTTTTGAAGGATATGCTTCTAATGGAATAGCGGTATTTATTGAAGCCACTACTGACAACAATAATAGAACAGTTGCTTCAGTGAGATCAATTTTTAATAAATATGGAGGTAATTTAGGCACAAATGGTTCTCTGGGCTTTTTATTTGAAAGGAAAGGAATATTCACCGTCAAGAAAGAGTCTATTGATGCAGCTGATTTAGAAGAAGTTGAAATGGATTTAATCGATTTTGGTTTAGAAGAGTTAACAGAAATGGACGAGGATATAATTATTCAAACTAGCTTTGATGAGTATGGAACAATGCAATCTGCATTAGAAAAAAGAGGTTGGGATGTGAGTAATACAGAATTGCAGAGATTACCTCTAAATTCAACTGCTCTTGATGTTGAAAATGCTAAAAAAGTAATGAAACTGATAGATAAAATGGAAGAGGATGAGGATGTAAATGCGGTTTACCACAATTTGGAATTAACAGAAGAATTATTGGCCCAAATGGATTAACTCTTTTTAGTCATTTCCATCCATATTTCACTTCCTGCTCTTTCTTTAATAGAATTGCTACAAATTTGTAAATGATCGATTTGGTAATCTTGACCAAAAAGCAATCTATATTCATCTATTTCCCCACCAAATGGTGGTCCATCTTTTTCAAATTGAATTCCAAATAAAAGCCCAATTAATTGCCCCCCCATTTGAAGTAGTTCATGTGACTTTTTAACATATTTTTTTCTGTCTTCTGGTCTTTGTGCACAAAAAAAAGTTTGCTCTATGATAACATCAAAAAATGATGGTAATTTCAAATCAAAAAAGTCAGCAGATAAAATTCTATCATCTGGGAATTTAGCGTTTTTTGATTTAAACAGTGCAACTGCTTCAGTAGAAATATCCATGTAAAATACGTTTTTAAAACCTAAGTGATGCGCATAAGAAACTTCATACCCAGCACCTGCACCAGGAATTAAAATGCGTAGATCTTTATTTTTTTGAGTATCTAACCAATTTTTAATAGCTGGAGAAACAAATCCAATATCCCAACCAATTTCATTTGATTGATATCGATAGTCCCAATATGCTTTATTTAATTTAATTTTCCCCATTGATTTCACCCTTTTCTGAGAGTAAAATGGCCAATGATTGATATGATTCAAATTGACTAAGAATGATTAAAATTACTACAGTTACAGGGACACTGATTATCATTCCAGTAGTTCCCCAAATTGCCCCCCAAAATACAAGCGATATGATACTTAGTAATGGGCTAATATTCATGGAGTTACCAAGCCATTTAGGTTCTAAAAAATTTCCGATAATAACCTGAATAAAACCAACTACAAAAAAGATAACTAATCCTGTACTAAAGTCGCCAAATTGAAGCAAACTAAATACGGCTGGAAAAACAGTAGCTAGCAGCGAACCAATAGTTGGAATGAAGTTCAATAAAAAAATTAGAAATGCCCAAAACACAGCAAAATTCAAATCGCATAAAGCAAATACGAGATAGCTAAAAAAACCTGTAATTAAGCTTACTATAGTTTTAATTCCTAAATATCTTGCAACAGACCACTCAATTTTTGAAAGTGTTTCCATAAGTGATTTATACTTTTTTTCATTTTTAATAAAAATTTTTTGCAGTTTTTTATCAAACTGTGTTTCTTCAATAAAAATAAAAACGACAAAAAGGAGAATCATTAAAGCACTACTCAATATAGTGGAGATAGCGTTAAATAACTCTCCTGCTATTGCTTTTACATCTAATGTTGCAATATTATCCTTTACATAAGACTCCACATCAATATCGAAACTAGAATTTAATGTCATAATGATATTAGAAATGTTGTCATCATAATCGTGATGAGTCTTTATTATACTATTAAAACTACTAAGTACAACCTGAGAAGAAAACATAAGCACCAAAAAGATTAATGCGGTTGAAATTATTTTTTTTATCCAGTTAGGAACCAGATTTCCGTAGATTGGAATTTTTTGAGTAACAACAGTGAAAATTCGAACCGTAAACCAGAGAACTAAAGCAAAAATAAATGGAACAAAAACATATTGTCCATAAATAAGGATAATGACTAGTCCGACTACACATATGAGAAAATTAGCAAGTTTATTCAATCTTAATTTTTTTGATGGTTTATGATATAAAGTTAAAATAAAAAAGGCCTGTATGACAGGCCTTTGGAAAAGAGATTTTATTGAAGTACTACTTCATAATCTGTAACTTTTTAAACACAGTAACTTCATTATTTTTATAAGTAATGTTATAAATGCCATTACTAAATGTAGATACGTCTAAATCTATTGACCCAATATTTGGATTAACAGATTTATTAAATATAATTTCTCCTAAGGAATTCGTTATTTCTATCGATCCTTCGCCCCCATTATTTCCATTTATCTTTAAGGTTGCATTTTGATTAGCTGGATTAGGGAATACCATTATAGAGGTGTTTTCTAAATTGGCATTATCAATTCCTGTTGAACTTGGAATGGCCTCTGCAGATTGAACAATTTCTTTAGTTGCGTCATCTTGGATCCAAACAACTACACCAAGATTACTAAAGTCCTCAACCGAGTGACTAGTAGAATGATCAATGGGTGAATTAGCATCAGGAGGTAAAACATAACTTCCTTGAAAAGTGTAAGAGAAATTTTCATTTACAGGGACACCATCCTGCAGTGGGCTTAAAGAGAATCCACTTGATCCTGGCACCATTTTCTTCATTACATATCCAAACTGAGTTTCTCCATTACTTCCCACATTATTAAAAGTCATGTATTCAAAGATGGCAACATATAATGTTAATTGGCTAGTGAAGTCTCCTAATGGATTTATATTAACATTAATATCAATGGTTTGATTATCTACTGTAAAGAATGATGATAATTCTACGAAAGCAGGTATTGCCATTGCATCATCCATAATCTGAGTTGTTAATGCTGTCGAATTGTCTTGCCAAAAGTTTCCATCAACTACTAAATCAGGTACAGCATTTACATTATAATACCCTCTTCTATCTCCACCTTCCTGCGTATAATAGGGATCTCCCGATCCTGGCCAAGACATTTGATATTTCAAAATACTATACTGATCCAGAGCAAAATTAGCGGTAACAGCACTTACGTTTTGATTCCCCGCTACACAGGGGCCGCAAGTAGAGCTAGTAAAGGACTCAAGCATGGGTCTTTTTAACGTGGCATTATCATATATTGTAACAGTAGTTACGGCAGTATCATTGGAATTATTCATGTCGCTAGAAGAATTGATATTACTAGCCCAAATCATAATATCATACGTACCTGCAGCAGTTGGACTCCAATTTGTAGCATGATTAAAAGTGTGAACATCTCCAGTACTAAGGCTAAGTCCTGAAACAGACTCTGTAACAGGTGTCCCACCATCAATAGCGTAATTAACATCCATAGATGTGACTGTATTAAGCCCCATGTTCTGAAGTTCACCAGAAACAACAAAAGGTCCACTTGATAGAATTAAGGTTGGGGATGTAGTAACAGCCAAACCAGACATATCTATGGCTGAAGGAGTTGTACAGGTTAACGTGGCTTCAATTGGGACATAGGGTCCTCCAATTCCATCCACACAGTTCCAAATAGGATCTCCGTCAATGTACATGGTAATGGTACCCGTAGTTGACAATACGGAAATACCAGAATGATCACCATCGGCATCGTACAGTAAATTTCCTGTATTCCCTACGCCATCATATATTTGAAGATTATCATAACCTACTTCAGTTTCACCAGCAGTAATACTTAATGTAATGAAATCACCAGGAGTGGAAGCTACTGCTGTAAAAACAGTGAATGCACCCGCTCCATAGCAATAGGGGCCAAAGTTATCTCCACAAGTGGGTGGTGTAGAAAAGCTTATTGGGCCTTGCCAATTACTCAAATCTCCATTTCCACAATCCGCTTGAACATAAAACTCATAATCAGTTTGTGATGATAGTCCAGTAGCTGAGTATGAAGTAGAAGTGACCGTGGAAGAGGTACCAGTACCTAGAGTAAAACCAGCAGCTCCATATTCAATATTCCACGAAGGTTCATTTCCACCAGGAGTCCACGAAAAATCTGCAGAGGTTGCTAATAAGTTACTAATTATAACATTAGTCGGTTTGATACACGTAGGGGCCTCTCTAATTTCAAAATTATCTATAGCTATATCTCCCCAATATTGAATTCCACTTCCATCGTCTCCTACATAGGCTGTAATTTTAAATTCTACTGAACCTGAAAAAGAAGATAAATCAACGAATTCCTCAACCCATTGATCTCCCTGATCACCAGATTTACTAAATATATTAGTGTAGGAAGTACCTCCGTTGGAAGAAGCATCGATTCTTAATTCATCAATGGAAGCTCCAAACATGTGGCTGTAGAATTTAAGTTGAGGGACAGTAAGTGAAGTTAGATCTATTGCAGGAGTATGTAAAATTGCACTGTCTCCAGGAACTCTTGGTGCAGATGTTTCTATATAAATGTAGTTTCCACCACCAGTTATGTCATCACTTGGTCCTGTTGGATTCGAAGGGGTGGTACCTGCATTAAGGGTCCAATCAAAAACATCATTTTGATCTTGAATCCAACAAGGAGCCATTCCAGCATCAAGAGTTTCAAGATAAGGTGCTGCACCTGGACATGTTGAAACGGTAACTGGACCAGCAAAGTTACTTGTTCCATTTCCAGAAGTTTGACAATCGGACTGCACATAAAAATCATACATAGTGTATGAATTTAACCCTGAAACTGTTCCTGATGTTGTTGATGACGTCACTGTTGATCCACTTCCCTGTGTGAATCCTGCTGTTCCATATTCTATGGTATAAGAACCCGCATTAGGTCCTGCAGACCATGAAAGATTAACTGAACTTGAAGATGTTCCTGTTATTACTATACCATAAGGTTCTAAACAGGCAGGAGGAGCACAAGTAGAGTTGGAAACTCCAGACCAGATAGGGCCATCATTACCCGAATTTGTAGGGTATGGACCGTAAGATCCGACTGTACTACCATCAGGAGCTGTTATCGTGTAGGTAATTTCGGTATCCCATGTGCCAGATACAAAATCAAAACTCACATTATCACCAGTATAAGTGCTTATGGAATCAATTGCGCTACTTCCTCCAGCTGGAATAGTAAAACTGGTTATAAATACGCTGTTAATTGAAACATTTATTTGAGCTCCGTTCCAACCGTCACCATATGAATCTTGCATGTCAACTACATAATGACATTGAGAGAATGTAAATTGATAGGTTAGAAAAGAAAATAGTATAAGTATAGTTTTTTTCATGGCTTAAATATTTTTATCCCAAAGTAGTATATATTTTGACATGAATTATCATTTTTAAAAAAAAGCTAATCGCGGATAAGACATTTACTTTGAATACGATCTTTCAGCTTGATGGTAATAAACCAACAAAAAAGTCCCTTCATAAACTATGAAAGGACTTCTGCTTGTTCGTGACCCCGGCAGGATTCAAACCTGCAACCGCTGGAGCCGAAATCCAGTGCTCTATTCAGTTGAGCTACGGAGCCATAAAACAAAAGTAGAATTATTTTGTCATAATAATTTTGATTTTATTTAGTTTGTAGGCTATGAAAAGAATTATCGTTTTTTTTTCGATGGCTTTAGTTTATTTGCAGTTTAGTATTTCATTTTATGCTCAAAACGAATTTTCAGTGGAATCTTGGAGGGATCATTTACCATATTCAAATTCTTCAGAAATAGTACAAGTTGGTGATTTCATCTATGCGTCAACACCATATTCTATTGTTCAACTCAACATAAAAACCAATGAAATTACCCGTCTTTCCAAAGTAAATGGACTTAGTGAGACAGGTATTGCCCAAATAGTAGGAAGTAACAGCTACAATACATTAGTAATAGGCTATAACTCAAGTAATATAGATTTGATTAAAGATGGGGAAATCGTGAATATGTCTGCTATTCTAAATAGTACACTTATTGGAGATAAAACAATAAATGAATTATATATTATTGATCAGTTTGTCTATGTCTGTACCGGTTTTGGAATAGTCGTAATTGATCTGATGCGTCAAGAAGTAAAAGACACTTATATTATAGGTCAAAACAACACTCAGCTGAGGGTTAAAGATATTCATATTTCAGCAGATTCGATTTTTGCATTAACAGACTTAGGTATTCTTGCTGCCAATCGGAATGCTAATTTTCTTTCAGATTACAGTAATTGGAATTTAATATCGCAACCCTCCTCAGGAAATATAGAAAGTCTTGAATCTGTAGGAGACGATTTCTTAGCATTTGGAAATCAAAACATCATATATAGCTACAACGGCCAGTGGCACACCATTATAAATCAACCTACTGAAGAATTAAGAAACGTAAGATATATTGATCAAAAGTTAGTAGTTGCTACATCCTCTTATGTGACGCTTTATGAAATGGATTTAATGTTATTACAAGATACTTCAGTATTATTTTACGCTTTAAATGGAGTAACGGGTATAACTCCAAATGATTTTTACATTACATCGGAATATTATTGGTTATCTGATGAAAAAAGAGGTTTCTACCGATTAACAGATAATTTTAATGCAGAAGCAATTGCTAACAGTGGACCCTATACAAATGAAGCATTTCATCTTTCCTGTAAAAATGACTATTTGTTCGTATCGGCAGGAAGAGTGGATGGAACCAATTGGAATAAAACATTTAATTGGCATGGAGTTTTTTCCTTTGACCAAAGCAATTGGACGATGTACAATCAGATTACAAATGCAGAAATGGCTCTTGATATAGATACAGTTTCTGATATTCTTTCTGTAACACCACACCACACTAATCAAAATGAATTTTTTGCTTCTTCTTACGGAGGAGGATTGCTTCATTTCAATGATGGTCAACTTGTGGAGCGTTACTCTTACTACAACTCATCTCTACAGCCTAGAATAGGTCAAAATAGCAATGTTCTGGTGTCATCATCGGCTTTTGATTCACAAGGTAATTTATGGGTTGCTAATCCTTACACAAATAATCCTATTTCAGTTTTGACTCCCCAAGGGGAATGGCAATCTTTTTATTGTGGAAATCAAGCTGCTGATAAACTATGTACCAGTTTAATTGTAGATAATCAGTATGGTTATATATGGATGATTGTTAAAGGACTCGGGTTAGTAGTTTATGATTTTAATCAAACACCACTAGATTATTCAGATGATCAGTATACGTATGTCACTACATCTAACGGTAGTGGATCTTTACCTAGCGCATACGTAAATTCTGTTGCAATAGATTTAAATGGAGTCGTATGGATAGGAACGGATAATGGACCAGTTCAGTTCTACAGCTCCTACCCCATCTTTAATGAATCAAATTACAATGCTCAAAGGATACTTATTGAAGATAATGGTACGATTCAATATTTGTTGGAAAATCAGATTATCAATGATATTGAAATAGATGGAGCAAATCGAAAGTGGATTGCTACAAATGGAGGAGGATTGTTCTTAATGTCAGAAGATGGAACAAATACAATCTATGCTTTTTCATCATTAAATAGTCCATTATTTAGTAATCAAGTAAATACTCTCGCCCTAAATAATAAAACTGGAGAACTTTATATCGCTTCTGAGGATGGCATTCAAGGTTTTAAATCTACAGCTACCGAATCCCATTTTTCATTTAAATCGCTAAAAGCGTATCCGAATCCAGTAAGAGAAAATTTTTTTGGCAACATTGCTATTTTAGGTATGATGGCTAATTCTGAAGTAAAAGTAACAGATGCTAATGGTGTATTAATTAGCAACATAATTTCAGAGGGTGGACAGGCGGTTTGGAATGGGAAAAATTTAGAAAATGAGTTTGTTCAACCAGGAGTATATTATTTTTTCGCTACCTCAGAAGATGGATATAATAAAGCAAAGGGGAAAGTATTGATCATTAGATAGTTTTTTACTAATGGATGTGAATATTTATTAGCGGCAGAAAAATTCTATAAATCAAATACCTGTAGTTTTGGTTTTATGTGGTTAGATGTAGTCCTTATTTTACCTATACTTTGGGGAGTTTATAACGGATATAAAAAAGGATTAATTTCTCAAGTCCTTGGTATTATTAGTTTAGTAATTGGTATTTGGCTGGGAATTAATCACGGAAATCTAGTCTTTTTCTTATTGGAAGGGAAAGTGTCAGATACATATGTTCCAATTATTTCTTTTGCCATTATTTTTATTTCAGTAGTCATCTTAGGAATATTACTTTCAAAATTGATTGAGAAAATGCTTGCATTTATACAATTAAAGCAGTTAAATAAAATTGGGGGAATTATTTTTGGTGTAGTTAAAGTTCTCCTTTTTTTATTAGCAGGTATTTTCTTTTTTGAAAAGTGGGACGTTAAAAATAGTATAGTCAATAGCGAAATAAAAAACGAATCGATTTTGTATCCTTTTCTTGCTAAGGCATCATCTATCATTCTACCGGAGTTGAATAATCATGAAATACTTAAAATAACTGAAACCCTTCAGCAAGAAAATGTTTTAAATCTAGAAGATTAATTACATTTGAGATGTGTTTTTTGAAAATGACAACGCACATCCCCAATTAAGAAGCCAACTCCTCCAGTTATACCAAACTAATAGAGTTCCTCATGCTTTGCTCTTTAGTGGTAAGGAAGGATCTGGTCATTTTCAATTGGCTATGTTTTTTGCTAAAATTTTACTTTGCAAAAATGTTAAAAGCGGTCCATGCAATCAATGTTCGTCTTGTAAAAAAGTGGAAACATTTAATCATCCTGATTTTCATTTTTCATTTCCGATTCACCTGTCAAAATCAGAAAAATCAGAAATTGCTGATGATCATCGAACAGGGTTTGTAGATATGATAAAAGAATTTCATTGTATTGGGAGACATGCTTGGTACAATAAGATGGGAAACGAAAATAAACAGGGCGTAATTGGAGTTAAAGAAGGAAATGAGATCATCAAGAAATTACAATTAAAATCCTATGAAGGTGGTAAAAAGATTTTACTCATTTGGCTCCCCGAAGAAATGAACGTTCAAGCGGCTAATAAACTCCTAAAATTGATTGAAGAACCACCTGAAAAAACAATCTTGATTTTTGTGTCCGATGAACCTGAAAAACTTCTTCAAACTATTTACTCTAGATTTCAACACATTAAAGTTCCTTCTTTGGAGAATGATTTTATATGTTCTTACTTGATTTCACACTTTAAAATTGAAGAAAAAGAAGCCCATTTGATTTCAAAAAGCGCAGGAACTAATCTTCATAAGGCCATATCCCAACACTTGAACAATGAAAAAAGTCAAGAGTTTTTATCTCTATTTGTACAATGGATGAGGTTGTGTTACACTAGAAATATTTCTGACACAATTGATTGGGTAAACGATTTCTCTAAAAGAGGAAGAGAAACTAATAAAGCATTTCTGAGTTATTCATTAGAATTGTTTAGACAGTGTATAACAAACCATTACAACATATCAATGGATGGATTAAGCACAGAAGAAGAACACTTTTTATTGAAATTTAAGCCATTCATTAATCATAATAATATTGTCGGATTGAATGAGGTTATTAATGAGGCTCATTTCCATATAGAAAGAAACGCTAATATTAAAATCCTTATGTTAGATGTTTCATTGCAGTTATACAAATTGATTAGAAACGCAAAATGAATTGTTCCACATGTAAAAATAATAGCATCCCCAAAGGGTGTAAAGGAAATGGTTCATGTTTCACAAATGGATGTAACCAACGGTCAGTTTATAATTGGTTGTCTGACGTTGACAAGTATCAAACAGCTCAATATAAAGTAGTAGAGTTAAGCTTTAAAAATGGTAGAAAAATTTTCGCTTCAAATGAAAATAAAATCCCTGTTCAAACGGGTGATCTAGTTGTGATTACTTCTCACCATGGGATTGATATAGGCACGGTTATGTTAACAGGAGAATTAGTTCAATTTCAAATTAGCCGAAAAAATGCAGAAAAAACATTAAATAGGCTTGCATTAATTACTCGAAAAGCTAATGAAGAAGACATAATGAGCTGGAAAGAGGTTAGAAAGAAAGAAGATGGATACATGTTAAAAGCTAGAACTCTTGCAACAGAACTGGGTTTAAAAATGAAAATTAGTGATGCTGAGATACAGGCAGATGGTAAGAAAATAACATTGTATTATACTGCAGAATCTAGAATAGATTTTAGAAATCTGCTTAAGCGATTGATAGAAAAATTTAACCTTAAAGTAGAGATGAAACAAGTTGGATCAAGGCAAGAATCCTCAAGATTAGGAGGTATAGGTTCATGCGGAAGAGAGCTTTGTTGCTCCACTTGGATGACTGATTTTAGATCAGTTTCTACAAAAGCAGCTCGTTATCAACAACTGGCACTTAATCCTCAAAAATTAGCTGGACAATGTGGGAAATTAAAATGTTGTTTAAATTTTGAATTAGATCAATACGTAGCAATGATGAATACTTTCCCTTCGTCCAAAAGAAAATTGATTTCTAAAATAGAAAAAGGTAATCATGTAAAAACAGATGTGTTTAGAAAAACAATGTGGTTTATCATTAAAAATTTGGAAACAAAAGAATCTAAAATGATAGATTTCCATGTGGATGAAGTAAGGGCTTTACATAAAAGAATGGATAATGGAGAACAGATAAATGCTTTAAAAACTACAGATTTTGATTCATCACCATATAATAAAACAAACTCTATCCTCAACGATGATGTTAATAGATTTAATAAAAAGTTAAGTATAAAAAATAGATCAAAAAACATAAAAAAATGAAAAAGTTGAATTTAATTGGTTATTTATTGGGGCTTACACTCTTATGTCTAAGTTGTAAAAACGATAACCTTATTTATACTTCCTTTCATGAAATTGATGGTACAACTTGGTCATTTAAAGACAGCATTTTTTTTAATTGGGAGATAGAGGATACTACGGAGTCTTATTCTATTCAACTAAACATAAGACATACTACATCTTATAAGTGGGCTAATATTTTTCTTTTTTCAGATTTAGTTTTTCCAAATGATAAGGCTAGAAGAGATACATTCGAATTTTATTTTTCAGACGATTATGGTCATTGGACTGGAAATAAATCAGGCTTATTGGTAAAACATAAATTTCCCCTTTATGAAAGGGTGAAATTCCCCTTAAAGGGATCTTATAAACTCCACATTAATCAAGCCATGAGAGATACTCAACTTGTAGATTTAATGAATATTGGTATTGAAGTTTATACTAATTCAATTGAAAAATAATGCCCTTTTATAATCATCATATTCAATCAAAACTACCCAAGGTAAGTACAACTATTTTTACTACTATGTCAAAATTGGCATACGATCATGGTGCAATCAATTTATCTCAGGGATTCCCCGATTTTGACTTGGATGATAGGTTAAAGAGTTTAGCCAGTAAATATATAGAAAAAGGTCCACATCAATATGCACCAATGCAAGGGGCGCTACCACTAAGAGAAGCCATTAGTGAGAAGGTTTCTAGAATGTATAGTGTTTCTTATGATATTGACAAAGAAATTACCATTACAGCGGGAGCAACACAAGCCATTTATACTGCTATTTCAGCTCTTGTAAAAGAAAATGATGAAGTCATTTTATTTACACCTGCGTATGATTGTTATGAGCCAGCCATTGAACTCTGTGGTGGTAGGCCTGTATATTTCCAGCTACAAGCACCTGATTTTACCATAAACTGGGAGGAGGTAAAAAAATTAATAAATCAAAAAACACGGATGATCATCATAAATTCTCCTCATAATCCATCCGGTTCAATACTTACAAAACAAGATTTCATTTCGTTAGAAAAAATCATATCAAATACCGACATTATAGTATTAAGTGATGAGGTTTATGAACACCTTGTCTACGATGACCAGCAACATCAATCCGTAATTGCTTATCCTGCATTAGCAAATAGTGCTATTGCTGTTTTTTCATTTGGTAAAACCTTTCATATTACAGGTTGGAAATTAGGTTATGTTTTAGCCCCAGAAAATTTAATGCATGAATTTAGAAAGGTTCATCAATTCAATGTTTTCTCATGTAATCATCCTTTTCAATTGGCAATAGCTGAATACCTAAAAGATGAAGAAAACTATATGAAATTGAGTGCTTTTTATGATGAAAAAAGAACGTTTTTTTTAGAAATGGTAAATGCATCTAGATTTAAGGCAGTGCCTGCTAAAGGAACTTATTTTCAGTTATTGAACTATGAAGAAATATCATCTCTTCCAGATTTAGAAATGGCCAAAAAGATGACTATAGAAAATAAATTGGCAAGCATACCTATTTCAGTTTTTTATCATGCCAAGTTAGATCAGAAGTTTTTACGATTTTGTTTTGCTAAAAAGGATGAAACATTAAAAAGAGCTGGTGATATTTTGGTGAATCTTTAATTATTCACAATTATATCTTAAGATTTGACAAAAGATTAAAAATACATCCTCATTATTTCTTATATTTTTGAATTGATATGAAATTCAAGACTTTACTATTTGCTTGTTTTATTTCGTTTTCTGTTCCGGCACAACATTTAATCGATGTTTATTGTTCAGAAGATAGTTGTAGTCACACCGTAATTGATCCTGAGTTGCTCATGGTAGAACGGTGGGATACTTTAGCTCAATCTAAGTTTTGGAAGTTAGTGATGAACATGAGTAGTGATACATGTATCATTAATGTTGCTCACAATAGAAAAATCCTTGGATATGTAGAAAATGAGACGTGGTTTTGCCAAACTGAAGATGAGAAAAAAGAGTTTAAAGATTCAGTAATCCAATATAATTGCTTGGATAGTAATACCAGAATTTATATAACATCTGGGAAGAAAGACTTTTATCTAATTCAAGAAGTAATTCCAAGTATTTCCATGGCTATTGATATTTTTGAGGAAAATCATGTGGATCCTTGGTATGCCCAATCTATATTACTTATTGAAAGTCCTGCTAAAATTAGATACTCAAATGCAGGGGCATATGGACCATTTCAATTGATGAAAAAAGTAGCTAGAAACATGGGGTTAACTGTGAATAGCACAGTTGATGAAAGAAAAAACTTTGATAAATCAGCTTATGCAGCCAGTGAACTATTAAAGACGATATGTATACCGCAAGCTCATAGAATATTATGTGAACTTGGCGATTTTGAACCTACTGGTGATGAATTATGGTTTAAATTTTTTGTCCTTCATATTTATCATGCTGGGGCTTACAACGTACAAAAGTTGGTTACTCAATTAGATGAACCAATAGATGGTATGGACTTAATTAAGTGGATGTGGACCCACGAATACGGCAATTTTAAAAACGCATCACAAAATTATTCCCAAATAGCTATTGCTGCCATGTTAACCCTTCAAGATATTGTTCTAGAAGATTGTGAATATATCTTTAAATGTGAAAGGAATTATTACGCTGAGTATTAATGAATAGATTATTTAGGTCTTTTAGCATAATAGTTGCTATTTTTTATGCAATCATCTCTTTTATTCAATACCACAAAGACTTAGATATTATCATCCCTTTTATCGGTCAAATTAACATAATTATTTGTCTTTTTTTACTGATTTTTTTTATACTTCGTGTGGTATGGCGTTGGAAAAACTATATACTTTTAAAAGATAATGATGGATATGTTTTTACGAGAAATGGATGGAGTAAATTACTTACAAATGAGTTATTGCCATTCTTTATTTTTTTGCCATTAATTGTTATGGTAAATATTTTTTCTGAAAACGGATTAATTTTTAGTTTCATACTCGCTTTGATTATAATTGAAGGAATCGTTTTTCTTTTTGTAGGGAAGAATCATTTCAAAATTATTTTAAATGAAAAGGCTATCATTTACTTTTCAAATCATCCTGATATATTTCGTTGGGAACAGATTAAACACATTAAAATGAGTCAAGCAGGAATTTTAGTGCTAAAATCGAATGGGAATAAATTGAATATTGAGGAAGAATCATTTACTAACTTTCAAGAAGTTAGTACTCAAATTAAAAAATCAGCAATTGAAAGATTTATATTGTTTGAAGAAATAGGACTATCCACTATAGGGCAGAGTAAATAATAGCCTCTAATTCCCTTATGAGCATTAATTTTTTAAAGTTAGGAGCATAAACGTAACCATCCACATTAATAATCTCTCTCTTATCATATGATAGAAAGGCATAATTAATGAAAGCCCCCCCCATTTTATCATTTACCATTTTCCATGCCCCTGTTGTTTTAAATACATATTGATTTTTGATTTTCATAGCTATTCCTTCAATTGGAGCTAGATCATCATTTCTTGAAATCATATAGGAATCTTTTGTTTTCCCTATTAAATGTATTTTACTAATAGAATCCCTAAGTTTCTGTTGATGTTCTATAGTGAATTGAGATTCACTATAATAGGGAGTTTTGTAGATAACTATTCCTTTTTGAATTTCATGAGTTCCATTTTGATCTTTTTTCATCTCTAGTTGGCTAAACCACCAAAAACGATTTGATTTTTTATTCAATTTCATTTCTTTTGGTGCTCTTATATTCCAATTTAACTCTTTACTTGTGTTTGAGTTAATACTATTTTGTTTTGAGTATCCCTTAATTATAGATTGGTAATAAAAGGAATTTATTTCATGAATAAGTTCAGAACAAGAGGTAGAAAAGTAACTTAATGCCCGTTCTTTATTTTTGAATGAAAGTTCGGCTACCAACTGTCCATTAGCCCATAAGTCCTTGATAAAAGTAGGTTCTTTAAATGGAGTTTGACTAGGGTCAATTTTAACCACTACAATACAGCTTTTGTTTTTTAGTTTATTTACTAAATTTTCAGGGACAATAAAATCGATTTCAAAATACTTTTCATAGGGTAACGGAGTAGATTTATTCAATCGTTCAAATTGATTAATTAGCTCATTTCCTATGGGGTGGTTCCAGTATTTTTTAGGAAGTGAAAATAAAATTTGACCAAAATCTTTTTTTGCTTTAGGCTTATAAATGGAAGGGTCATACTCGTTTAAATTGCAACCTGAATGCATTAAAAATATTACGAAGAGAACCGAGATATTTTTTATTGATAACTGCATAGGATAACACCAAAGCTTAAAGAATAAGGAGATTGAAAAATAGTAGAAATTGAAGTTATTCCATTTTCAACATAAACGCCAATATTTTTATATGAAAGTTGAATTCTACTTGATAAAAAACGATTAACATGATGTAGTTTACCAATCGTAATATTTTTTAAAGTATTGTTTAGTTCTAGGTATTGCAATTCGTATTTACCGCGTAATAAATGATGGTACTGAAAAGATGCACCAATTTGTAAAGTGTTCTTTTTAGAGGGAAAGGGTTTTAAATTAAATTTAATAGGAATTGAAAGATAGTTAAATCTGAAAAAATTTTTTTTCACTTCTTTTGAAGAAAGAAAAAAAGTAATGGTATCATCTGTTATGTTTGCCTCGTTTTCCCCTAAATTTAAGTGGTGTAAAATTGTGCCAATTCCTATCTGAAAATTAAAATATTTTCTTTTACTTTCAATGGTTTTAATGTATTTTTTAATTCCTAATTGGTGGGAATTAAATAAATTATATGGAACATCAATTGTATTAAAATCCCCTCTAGTGAAATCATTTTTTAAATACAATAGGGCACCTATGTCCAATTCATTTTTTATTGATTGATAATTTTTACGATTAATATTGAAGTCATTAGCATCTTCAAAATTCCAATCATTATTATCTTTAGCTTTTAAGGAAAAGGGGTTTTTGATCCATCTTTCTTTTAAATAATCCACATGTTGTCCATTGACAGTTGATAGATGACTCATGGTAAGTAGAATAATAAAAAAAATAAGGCACTTTTGGAAAAAGTACAATATGTACTTTTTAGATATATGGCAGTATGTATTCATTATACTGGTTTTTCTTATTGCGCTAATTTTTATATTATAAGTTTATCTCAGCCCAAGACTCGTTTCGCCTATCAGAAATCCTTCTGCAAAAATTTCAATTTTATAATTCCCAGGCTCTAGAGTGGTTTCAACTTCATAATAAACACATAAGTCGGTATTTTCATTCTGATAATTTATCGTTCTTTTTGAACTCATGTTTAATTTCTTTTTGTTTTCATCAATTATACTTAATGGGGTAGGCGCTTCTAATACATCTCCAATTTCATTAGTTACACGAATGAAAATTTCTTTATTTCCAGAATTAGCTAATTTATTTTCAATGACGGAAAAACAGGTTTTTATCATATTTGTTTTTGATGCTCTTGTTGTTTCACTTTGTGTCCCTGAATTACGGACCCTTATTCCAGTAGAAAGAACATTATTAATTTGAAGTACAGCACCAATCGCCACCTGTTTTTGAAGTGCTTCATTTTCCTTTTTTATTTTTTTATTTTGGTTGTTAGCCGAATTTAATTTGTTAGTCTTTTCAGTTAAGTCATTTGATAAATTAATATTCAATGTATTTAAAGAATCGATGGTATGAATATACCCTTTCATGATGCCCCTCAACGTTTCCGCTTCTTTTTTTAATTTGTATATTTGTCTCCAATCATTTTTTGACTTTTTATCAAGTTTTTCCACTTTTTCCATTAAAGCATTAATTTTTAATCTCTGACTATTAATACTATCTATAGCTACACTGTTATTTTCTTCAAGACTATCATAGGAAAATAAAAGCATTTTTAGGTTTTCTTTCAGATTGGTTTTATCAGCAACAGAAACAATATCTTGACTGATGATTATTTGATTCATTTCTTCATTCTCTTTTACTAATGAAAATAGTTCTTGTCTGAATTCGTGATTTTTCTTTGTTAATTCGCTGATTTTGAAAGCTAAAAATACCACAAGAAGTATTAATACAATGTTTAGGAGTAGAGGTAGCTTTGATTTCTTTTTTTCTTCCATACAATTACATGCAATTTTAAAAATCTTATGTGTTTTTTTGTGGCATTTTTGAAATTTTAATTCATAGGGAAATGTTTAAAGACTTTATTAATTTAATTTATCCTTTACAATGTGCTGGATGTGGATCACCTCTTGTTCAGAGCGAAAAAGCCATTTGTTCTGGATGTTGGATGGAGCTTAAAAGCTGCGATTTAAAAGATCAAACACAATTTTTATATCATTCAAACATTCAATATCATTATTTCGCTTATCGTTATATTAAAAACGATGTGATACAAAAAATATTACATCAGATTAAATATAAAGGAAATAAGGATGCAGCATTTTTGTTAGGCGTAGAACTAGGTTTTTTAATAATGGAAAGGAGCCAACAAGAGAAGAATTGTATTTTGGTCCCAGTTCCAATAAGTAAAAAAAAGATTAGAAAGAGAGGTTATAATCAGTCTGAAATCATTGCTGAAGGAATCTCTAGCATTACAAAACTTCCAGTAAATAATCAACTTTTAATGAGGATTAACTCATTAAAAACCCAAACACATAGCATGCAGTATGAACGTTGGGAAAACATGAAAAATGAATACCTGTTAAAATCTAGCTTAAGCAACAAATCAAATATTATTATTGTGGATGATGTGGTTACTACTGGAGCAACAATACATCATTGCATTGAAGCTTTGGAGGGTAAATATGAAAATTTATATATAGCAGCAATTGCAGCTGCTGTAAATAATTAACTTATTTTGGGAATTCAGTAGGGCTTTCTACAGGGGCTCCAATTTCAACATTGGAAAATTGTCCATCTAGAAATTCACCACTAAACTTAGCGCCTTCCTTTGCCCAATAATATTCGCCACGACCATTCATTTTATCTTTTGACCAATTTCCATCATAGGTATTACCATTTTTCCATGTGTATTTTCCATGTCCATTTTTTAAGCCATCAGCAAACCTTCCAACGTAGTTGTCTCCGTTTTCAAAATAAAACGTACCGTTACCATCAGGTTTTCCGGCCTTCCACATTCCTTCATAGAAGTCACCATTTTCCCATTCATATGTGCCGTGCCCTTTAAAACAATTCCCTTTTACGCATTGAGCTGTAGTAGTTGTAGCAAGTCCCCAACACAAGATCATCGACAAAACGCTATTCATTATTATTTTATAATTCTTCATTTGATATTAAATTTTAATAAGTTATCATTTCTTGTTCAATAAATATGCCAAAAAATGAAATACGAACAAATCGGGATTAAGTTACTAATTTTGAACATAATTGATGATGTTGTGCAGAAAAGTAATGATCAAACCTACTAACATCAATTACTTCCGGTAATTTTTTTCCTAATAATATGTATTCAACAAGCTGTTTTCCAAGTAGTGGCGCCATAAGAATTGATTTTGACCCCATTCCATTAAAAATGAATGCATTTTTAATTACAGGATGTCTACCAACCAAAGGTTTACGGTCAATGGTTGTGGGTCTAAATCCATATATATGATTTTGTATTTTAATATCATTTTGGCAAAGCATTTTATCTAATTTAGATACTAGTTCTAACCTTGCCATATCAGTAGTTTTTTTAGTTAAATCTCTTTTGTTGTAAGTTGCTCCTATTCTAAATTTATTATCACCCATTGGAATAGTAAATATTCCTTTACTTAAAATATATTGTGGCAACTGAGAAGAGTGAATTTCTAAAATTTCACCTTTATTTGGAATTAATGGTAAATAATGGAATGGGTTAAAAGCGTCCAAAAAGGGACCTTGACAAGAAATAAGGTATTTAAAACGATCTTCTCCCATTTTAAATTGATGTCCATCTTTGTAAATGTTTTCAAAGGAGAAAGATTCTTCTCTATATTTATTTTTATAAAGCAAGTACTCTTTAATGTTTTCAAGAAATGTAGAAGCATTTAATTTTGCAGATTTTTTTAAAATACCATTTCCAAAATCATTATTTACATGCTTAACCTTTTTTTCTTTTTCGGATAAAATATGAGTGAATAGTTTTGTTGGGGCTTTACTTAACCAAGTGTTTTGTTCTTCATATGAACTGAATAATCTAACTAGTGGAAATTCATTGTAAGTTTTATCTTTTAGTATTTGATTACATTCGTTATAAAATTGATGACTGTAATCATAAAACACCTCCCCATTCCAGTTTATAACACACCTTTTGAATGACATAGGATGCATAAGACCTGCAGCTACTTTAGAACTAGTAACTTTTTCATTTTTATCTATAATTAGGAAATGTTTGTTAAACTTTTCCAATTGTAAAGCAATTATGGAACCAGCTATGCCTTGACCAACAATTAGAAAATCATAATTCATTTATAGTTTAATTTCTTTAAAGCAGATGGTCAAACCAAAGAATACTAATATACAGCCAACAATGATTCCAAAATAGCATAAAGTTTTAGGGGTTAAATAATTTTTTAGTTTACTGGAGAAATAAATTTTAAGTAAATCAATACTAAACAAGGTTATTATGGTAATGCCAAAATAATATAATAATCCGAACCCTTGAATTTGTAATTCTTTTGTTGCGTATGTACAAGCAGCAATCCAGAATACCAAAACCCCTGGGTTAATTGCGTTGAGACCAAAGCCTTTTGCGATAAGTTGAAAAGGATAAATAATGATGTTTTCACTTGATGTTTTGACTTCTTTTATTTCCTTCTGATTTGGAATGACTTTGAGGGAAATATAATTTTTCGCTATAGAATATCCCCCTATTAGAACAAACACACCCCCCGCTATATATTTTAAATAGCTTACGGAGTTTAGCAAATCATTAATTTTTTCAGCAATAAATAGTGAGGCAATTAAATATAATGCATCACTTAAAATAATACCAAGATCCAATAAAACAGCTGCCTTAAACCCTTTTTTTATACTGGTTTCAATTAAGATAAATAATGCTGGACCAATTAATAAACTAATGAAAACACCGAATAATATGCCATTTAAAATAAGATCCATTCTATAAAAATAGGCAAAAAAAAACCACTTCATTGAAGTGGTTTTCTGATCATTAATTTAGTTGATTAAGCTTTCTTTAAGAAAGGTAAACCAGTTCTTTCATTTTCGATTACTTTCTTTCCTGAAGGTAAGTCACATGAGTTAGATCCTTCTTCTCTTGAGAAATAATAAATAGTTTGATTTCTTCCTCCTCTTAAAGTTACATCTTTAGAATGTAAATAGTAAGTACTTCCTTTACTATTGGTATGTGAATATGCCATTTTTATAAATTTTTTGATTAATAACAAGGTGAATATATTAAAATAAACCAATTACACTCTGAAAACCGACCAGATTATCTGCTTTTTTTATTAACAATATTAACAGGATAACTACTCGAGAAGATTTGGTGAGTTCAGTTCTCCGTCCATTTTTTCTAGTTCCATTCTAACTGAACCCACCCAAATTTTCGCTTTTGCTAAAAGAGGTGTTTTATTGTAATCATCTGATATCCAAACCGTTAAGTCTTCCTCATTTTTGAATATCCTACCTTTTTGTACAACAGGGCAAAATTTTAATGCATTGAAATTCCCTGCTTTAATTTCAATGGGTTCCCTACCTAAGAATTTAACTTTCAAATCATAAATTTCTTCATCAACAATGCTGGAAAATGATAAAATGGTATCCTTTTTTAGGTTTTTCAGGTCTAATGTTCTTGCATAGAAATAACATGAAACCATGTCTTGAATATTATCGGGGAC
The DNA here is from genome assembly GCA_038134525.1 of Crocinitomicaceae bacterium. Taxonomy (GTDB): domain Bacteria; phylum Bacteroidota; class Bacteroidia; order Flavobacteriales_D; family Parvicellaceae. The sequence continues at coordinate 54,804 of JAYPVI010000010.1, read as the reverse complement.
ACTTATTTTCTTGTTTCCAGTATTAACGATTTGATCTGCATGATCAAAGGTGTAAAATTGATCAAACTTTGTATTCCCTTCTCTTACTTTTCGAATAAAGAATTTTGGCTTCATGGTAGATGAATCTATGATGCTTTCATAATGATCTCTTACTTTAAAGAACCAATCAAAAGCAAAATTGGTATATCCTTTTGCAACAACTCTAAAGCACTCAGGGTGTGTTTGAATGGGTTTCACCTCTAAAATGGCATTTCCTGCATCAATAATACCGTAAGCAATTTTATAACTCAACTTTTCTCCAAATGAAAAGGGTTTATTATGTTCTGTATTTATATTTGGTTTGGCCAATGGAATAATGGCATATTTACTGAATGAACAAAGCATTAAAAAAAAACTATAAAGGATGTATTTTCTATTCATAAATTATTTAGTTCAAAAAAGATGCCATTTAGTTTTTTATATCTTTTTTCTACTGTTTTTTTCATGTGATAGTAATCCTTCATCAAATCTGCATCCTGAAAATCAAAAATATCGGACAAAAAAGGGTGAACAACTAGTCAAAGATGGGGAAGTTGTAGTTTATCATCAAAATGGACAGCTTCAAAGTGTAGGCCATTTTGATAATGGAGTCCCTAATGGATCTATTATAGTTTATGACAGTAATGGGAATGAGCTTTACAGAGGATTATTCAAAAACGGAAAACCATACGGAGAATGGGTTTTTAAAGATGTTAAGAGAAATAGCACTACAAGAAAGTTTTTTCCTTAGCACTAGCAATTATATTTTAAACGCTATGCTTTTACTATTATATATGCATATATTGTTGGCAACTTTTAAAATGGCAAATTATGTACACTTTTTTTAATTCGGCACATTCAGGTTTGAGGTGGTTGGTTCTTTTATCCATCATGGGAGCACTAATTTTTTCATTAACCAACATTAAAAAAACGGGTATTGAAAAGCCACAGAAACTCACTTATTTATTTTCCTTAATCTTTTGTCATCTTCAATTATTGATTGGTTTGGTTTTATACTTTATAAGTCCAAAAGTAAATTTTGATAATACTTTCGCAAATGCTGCTTCCAGGTTTTTCACATTAGAACATACTGTTGGAATGCTATTAGCGGTAACATTAATAACAATAGGATATAGTAAAAGTAAAAAGTCACAACGTCATAAGACAGTTTTTATCTTTTACTTGTTTGCATTTGTTATTATTATGGCTTCTATTCCTTGGCCATTTCGAACCGAACTAGGTGTAGTTGATTGGTTTTAATATGGAAAAAGCCATAATTGTTGGTTTAGTTAATCAGAAACAAGACTCCCTACAAACGGCAGAGTTTCTTGATGAGTTGGCTTTTCTTGCACTAACATCAGGAGCCAAAGTTTTATGTCGTTTTACACAACGTTTAAATCAACCATTGCCAAATACTTTTGTAGGAAAAGGAAAGCTTAATGAAATGAAAGATTTTGTTAAGGAAAATCAAATTGATTTGGTGATTTTTGATGATGACTTAACAGCAACTCAACTTCGAAATATAGAACGAATACTGTCGTGTAAAATTCTAGATAGAAGTAATTTAATACTGGATATCTTTGCCAGCAGAGCTAGAACGGCTCACGCAAAAACGCAGGTTGAGTTAGCCCAATATCAATATTTATTGCCAAGATTAACAAGAATGTGGACCCACTTGGAACGTCAAAAGGGAGGAATTGGAATGAGGGGCCCTGGTGAAACGCAAATTGAAACAGATAGAAGAATTATAAATAAGAAGATTGGTGAATTAAAACTTAAGCTAGAAAAAATTGATAAACAAAAGTTTATACAAAGAAAAAACAGAGGCTCTTCTATAAGAGTGGCTTTAGTAGGATATACTAATGTTGGAAAATCTACGATTATGAACTTATTAAGTAAATCAGATGTATTTGCTGAAAATAAGTTATTTGCCACATTGGATACAACCGTCAGAAAGGTCGTGATAAATCAAGTACCTTTTTTGCTGACAGATACTGTCGGTTTTATTAGAAAATTACCTCACCAGTTGGTAGAGTCATTCAAATCTACACTTGATGAAGTCAGGGAAGCAGATGTGCTTATTCACATAGTAGATGTGTCACATCCATCTTACCAAGATCAAGTTGATTCTGTAAATGAGACTTTAAATGAATTATTAGATAAACCTAAGCCTATTTTAATGTGTTTTAATAAAATGGATAATTTAAATAAGGAAGCCCTACAAGCTATCATAAATGAAAACAGAAAGAATGAACATGATTTTGTATTTATTTCTGCCATTAGAAAGTTAAAAATTGAGGAGTTTAAACAAAAAATATTTCACATAGTAGAAAAGCAACATTACTCTAGGTTTCCATTCAATACTACTTTAATAAACTAATTATAAGGTCAAGTTTTTATATTTTTGTTAAATTGAAAATTCCATGGGCAAAAAACTGGTAATAGGTTCATCAGGTCAAATAGGAACAGAATTGATCTATGCTTTAACTAAAATGCATGGTGATAACCAAGTTGTAGCAACTGATATACATCCAAAGCATGAAGGTATATATGAAGGTGTTCAGTTTGTTAAAATGGATGTTTTAGATTCCTCCCATTTAGCAAGCGTTGTGAAAAAACATCAAATTTCTGAAGTCTATCTTTTGGCTGCTTTACTCTCTGCTGTTTCTGAAAGTAAAATTAAATCTGCTTGGGACCTCAATATGAATGGTCTTTTTAATGTACTTGAACTGGCTAGACAAGGGTTAATTAAAAAAATATTTTGGCCAAGTTCAATAGCTGTTTTTGGTCCATCAAGCCCTAAAGAAAACGCACCTCAAAATGCTCTACTTGAACCTACTACAGTGTATGGCATAAGTAAATCTGCTGGTGAACGATGGTGTGCTTATTATCACCAAAAATTCAATATTGATGTAAGAAGCATTAGATACCCTGGAATTATTAGTTACAAAAGTCTTCCAGGTGGTGGAACCACAGATTATGCTGTTGATATTTTTCACGAAGCCATCAAGCATCAGTACTATAACTGTTTTATTGAAAAGGATGTCTACCTTCCTATGATGTATATGGATGATGCCATAAGAGCTACTATTGAGTTAATGCATGCAGATAAAACTAAACTTAGTCCATTTCAAAGTTACAACATCTCCGCTATTAGTTTTTCACCAAAAGACTTAGTTGAAGAAATTAAAACTCATATTCCTGATTTTAAAGTCAATTATAATATTGATTTTAGAAATAATATTGCCAAATCCTGGCCTTCCTCTATTGATGACCAACAAGCACGAAAAGATTGGGGCTGGAAAGAGGAATATGACCTTAGAAAAATGGCTTTTAAAATGATAGATGGAATTAGAAGTAATAATAATAGCCTAGTTTCTTCAAATTTATGATCCGCTTTTTTTTCGTTTCAATTTTCCTTTATTTTTTGTTGTTTACTACAGGTGCGCAACAAGTAGACTCGGTTAATCAAATCGTAAATGGGTCAAAACACGGATTTTGGATAATTACTGGAGAAATGATTGAAGACAAAAATTATGTCCCTATAGCCAAAGTAGAGGAAGGAAGATTTAACTACGGAAGAAGAATAGGTGTATGGAAAAAGTATTATCCTTCTGGTAAAATTAAAAGCGAAATTAAATACATTAATGGGATTCCTAAAGGAGATTTTATAACCTATTTTGAAAATGGTCAAATTGAGGAAAAGGGAAGTTGGAATGCAAAAGTTTACAATGGCAAGTTTACACGATATTATGAAAATGGGGAAATTGCACAACAAAAGTCATTTAACGTAAAAGGAAAAACAGAAGGAGAAGTAATTTATTACTATCCAAATGGTAAGGCTGAATTAGTTTTTGAAACCGCAAATGGCCTTGGAAGGGGAAAAGCAACTAGGTACTGGCCAAATGGAGATATTAAGGAAAAGATAACATTTAATGAGAAGGGGGAATCTACAACCACTGGAACCTTGCCTAGAGTAAATCCTGCAGTTAAAAATGCTAGAGCTATTATTGAAAAAAAGGAATCTGTTATGGCTCAGGGAGAACTTAACATTGGACCACTTCCGTCTGCAAAAGGAAAGTTTTTGAATGATGGGTATCATAAAACATATAATGAAAATAAAGATATACTGATGGATGGAGAATTCCAGGAAGGGAAGCTATGGACAGGAAAACACTATATCTACGATGAAAATGGTCTTTTAGAAAGAATAGATGTTTATAAAGAAGGGAAATTTGAAGGAAACGGTGTATTGTAATTAAAGTAAAGTTTCATACATTTTTAAATATTCTTGCTTTAAATCTAATAACTTTTCATGGTTTAATTTGTAAGCATACATTCCTTTTAATTTGGTTATTAAAATCCAAAACCTAAAATTAAATAAAGCGGTTAAGGGTAAAATAAGTGCAAACAATAATCCAAATTTCCAATCCAAAAACAAAGAGAACATCAACGTATTTATTCCCCAGTAAATGAAAAATAAAATAGGCCCCATAGCCATTTTTAACGAACCATGAAAATGCTTGTCTCTTACATTTTTATTTACAAACCAAACTGGAATTTTATAAGGTAAATAGTTGAATGTTAGTCCAGCTAAGTGAACCGGGAAAAAACAAATAATTAAAAGTGAAAAGGAGATTAATTTTATAAAAGATGGTGGATTTTTATGTAATAGGTAAGGCCTAATACTGTACTTGTCCATTTCATATTTTAATCTTTTGGATATATCCATATAATTATGATATAACGATTCATCTTCTGATTTTAATTTTTCCAACTTTTTTAATCTTTCCCTTCTATTATTGAATTTATCACGAACTGATTTTATATTATCTGCTAAAGGAACACGATGAAGCAGATAGTATAATTGATCGTAATTTTCATCATCTTTTATGTTTATGATTAAATCACGAAGTGTGTTATAAACTCGTTCGGATAATTTATTAATGGTTTCAGATGGGTTTGACTTATAATCTTCTACATATTCGCTCACAGCAATTGGTTCTGCGGCATTTAGGTATAAGTTTCCATTCATGCGAAAATGATCTTCATAATCAATACCTAATGGCACAATTTTTAAATCAATTTTATAATCGTACTTCTCAGCTGCACCTAAAGCAATTCGTGAAGCACCTTTTTTAAAAGGCCTTAATGCCTTTTTATAGTTGTGATTTCCTTCAGGGAAAATGATAATATTACCTTTGTTTTTTAAAATATCATAACAATTGTCAAATGTTTTTTGATTCATTTTTATGGTATCCACTCCATCTCGTTGCCTGTAAATTGGGAGCATATAAATCTTGGATAGCAGTTTAGCCACTATAGGCTTTTTAAATATATCCGCTCGGGTGAGAAAATAAGTGGGTTCCTTTGTTTTACCAGCAATAATTATTGCATCTAAAAAAGCATTTTGATGATTTACTGCATATAGAATACCGGTGTTAGTAGGAATTGATTTTTTACCATCGTATTGATGATTTTTAAAATAAGATCGTATTCCTGTTATAACAATAGCATAACCTATCTTATATAACAGATGCCAAGGTTTAAACCAATAACCAATCCAAAATTCTTTCATTACCTAACCTGCCCGTTTGTTTCTTTTAAAATACATTTTTGTATTTGATTCATTACTTTATCAACCTCTTTATCAGTAAGGGTTCTATTGGGGTGGAGAAATTGAAAACGCAGTCCATAAGCTTTTTGGTTAACGAATTGCTTTTCATCTCTGTAAATATCAAAAAGAGTTACGTTTTGTAATAAATTAGTTTTTACGTTTTTTGTAGCATTAATGATGTCAATTAAAGCAGTGTCTTCACTAATTAAAATAGATAAATCACGGTATACTTTTTGAAATTTATTTATTGGACTATATTTCACTTTATTCTTTTGGTGCTCGTTATAAATATTGTCCCAATTAAATTCAGCGATATAACAAGGCTCTTTAATTCCTAATTGACATGACAAATCAGGATTAATCATGCCGCATTTAGCCATGATTTCATCTCCCTTTTGATAGCTTAATCCACCAATAAATATGTCATTGTTTTCAAATATGGATGTTTTTAGCTTTAATCCAAGTAAAGAGAAAATACTCTCAACATAACCTTTAAGTTGATAAAATGAAGTTTCTTTTTTTCCATTGTACCAATGTTCTTCATTTTGAAGACCTTTTAATGCAATTACCAAGTGTTTTTCTTCACTTAGTCCATCTTTAGTTTTTTGATAAATTTTCCCCCATTCAAAAAGCTGAATATTAGTTTCGCCATGATCTTGATTGTATTTGATGACATCTAAAATATTTAGTATAAGAGTCTGTCTTAATACTTCTGTGTCTGAACTCAACGGGTTTAGTAGTTTCACATAACTTTCCTCATTAAGTCCAGTATTAGTTAGCTTCTTGCTGTGATGTGTGGCAGTTAACGAATTATTTAACAACTCATTAAAACCTCTAGATGAAAGATAGTTACTTATCTTTTTTTGAGTTGAAATACTATTTATTAATGGGGTAAAAGAAGGTGAGCTATTAATTTTTGTTGGAATTAAAACATTATTATATCCATAAATTCTTAAAACTTCCTCTGCTACATCAGCCTCTCTATTTACATCAACTCTATAGTCAGGTATCTTTAATTTGTGAATAGATTTCTTTAAAGGGGTATTTGATATTTCTAGTAAATCAAGTATGTTGTTAATTTTATCATCTGAAATAGAAATGCCACAAAGCTTTCTTATTGCATTATAGTCAGCTTCGCAGTAATGATAATTTTCCATTTTGGTTTGATTATTAATATCAAAAATGGATGAGCCAATACTTCCTCCAGCTAATTCTAAAATTAGCTCAGCTGCCTTTTTAAGTGCAGGTAATACCATATCAGGATCTACGCCTCTTTCATATCTAAATGAAGCATCAGTATTTAGTCCATGTCTTTTGGCAGTTTTCCTAATGTTAACGGCATCAAATAAGGCACTTTCTAAAAATATATTTATGGTTTTCTCACTTACTCCAGAGTTTAATCCACCAAACACTCCAGCAATACACATTTCTTTTTCATTGTCGCATATCATTAAATCATGCTCATTTAATATTCGCTCAGTTCCATCTAAAGTAATAAATGACGTATGGGCTTTTGGACAACGAACTTTAATGTTGTTATTTGATATTTGATCTAAATCAAACGCGTGTAGAGGTTGGCCAAGCTCATGAAGAATGTAATTTGTAATATCAACTACATTGTTAATGCTTTTCACACCGATTGAAGATAACTTATTTTTAAGCCAATTTGGACTAGACTTAACTTTAATGTTGTTTATAATTATTCCAGTATATCTTGTGCATTTTTTAGGCTCAAGAACAGAAATGTTAAATGAGGACTCTTGATCGGTATTAAATTGAATTTTAGTCGAAAGAGGTTTTAATTTTTGGTTTGCTTCCATTTTAGATTGGTGTTTTAAAGCAACCATAAGATCTCTAGCAACTCCATAATGGGACATGGCATCTGCCCTATTAGGAGTAAGACCAATTTCAAAAACAGTATCCACTTCTACATCAAAAACGATTTTGGCTTGATCACCAGCTTTAAATTCATCAGATAATACCAAAATGCCGTCATGTCTTTGACCTAATCCAATTTCATCTTCTGCACAAATCATTCCATGGGATTCAACACCCCTTATTTTTGTTTTTTTAATTTTTAATGGATCATGATTTGTAGGATAAATTGTTGTACCTGGGAGTGCAACTAAAACTTTTTGGTTTACCTCTATATTAGGAGCTCCACAAATGATTTGACTTGGTTCGTTCTGTCCAATATCAACGTGTGTAATTTTTAATTTATCTGCGTTTGGGTGTTTTTCACATTTTTTTACTTCTCCAACAACTATACCATTTAAACTTCCTTGAATACTTTCAAATTGTTCTATTTTTTCTACTTCAAGACCAATCTCAGTGAGAATTTCACTTGTTTCTTTAGCAGTTAAATTGAAATCTAAAATTTCTTTGATCCAGTTATGAGAAATTTTCATTAAAAAACCTTTTAGAGAGCGTAAAAATAATGGCTTTTCTCAGATAACAAACAAGTAATTTGATTTTCCTTATTCTCATTATCACACTAATCAGTATAAAAAAGAACGATACATTTAAAATTTTTATATTTTTGGCGCACCTTAAGCTGGTGCCTTAGCTCAGTTGGTAGAGCAACGGACTGAAAATCCGTGTGTCCCTGGTTCGATTCCTGGAGGCACCACTTTAAAAGCCCTTATTATTAGGGCTTTTTTTGTCTAGTAAAATTACTGCTAACTTTATCAAGTCATGAAGAAAGAAATAAAAAGTAATAGAACATTAATCATTTTTTATATTTTAATTTCTTATGTGATACTTCAATTTTTATGGTGGGGCTTTCATATTATTGATTTGTCAGAGCAAATTGACAATGACAAAAGTGAGATTGATGGTACGATAAGGATGATTATTGGTGAGGCAGCAGTTTTCATTTTAATCATTTTGATAGGTGCTTATTATGTGATAAGATCATATTATAAGGAATTAGCACTTTTCAAAAAAGAGAAAAATTTTGCTCTTTCTGTCACTCACGAATTAAAAACTCCAATCGCGACTTCCAAGCTATTTGCTCAGACTTTGTTAGAGAGAAGCAACTTAGATGAACTACAAAGAAAGGAAAGCCTAGAGAAAATCATTGAAGAACAAAATAGACTAAATGCTTTAGTAGAAAAAATTTTATTGGCTAGCTCGATAGATGATCTTAAAAGGCAATTCAAAAAAGAACCTGTATATATTAAAAAAACAATTGATGGTATTTTAAATCAAATAAGAGAAACCCATAGCGTTATAAATGGTATAGAAAAAGACTTAACTATTAATGGTGATGAATTTTATCTTATTTCATTATTTCAAAATTTGATTGACAATGCTTTAAAATACGCAGAAAAAAACACTACAATAATGATTTCTAGTCATCGTTTGCAAAATGGAATTTTAATTAAAGTTGCGGATGAGGGGATAGGTATTAAAAATGAATATAAAGAGTTGATTTTTGAGCGATTTTTCCGAATAGGTGATGAGGAAACAAGAAATACAAAAGGAACAGGCTTAGGACTATTTTTAGTGAGAGAAATAGTTAAGTTGCATGGTGGAGAAATTTCATGTAAAGATAATACACCGAGAGGAACCATTTTTGAGATAAAATTTAATTATTAAAGATGAAAAATAAGACTGCATTGATCATATTAGATGGTTGGGGAATTGGGGAGCAAGATAACTCAGATGGCGTCTTTAGGGCAAAGACCCCTTTTTTTGATCATATTTTTACCCACAACACAAGTGCTACATTAAAAACTTTTGGAGAGCAGGTAGGATTGCCAAAAGGACAGATGGGGAATTCAGAAGTTGGTCATCTTAATATTGGAGCCGGCAGAATTGTTTATCAAGATTTACTTAAAATAGATCGAGCTATAGAAGATAAGACGTTTCATAACAATGTAGTTATTAAAGAAGCTGTTCAATTTGCTCATCAGAATGGAAGAGCTATTCACTTAATAGGATTGATTTCGTCTGGCGGGGTTCATTCATCCTTAAAGCACTTATTAGCCCTTTGTGATGTGCTTAAACAATGGCCTCATACACCTGTTCATATTCATGGGTTTAGTGATGGGAGGGATTGCGATCCTCATTCTGGTATACATTATTTTGAACAACTTGTAGAGTACATAAAAGACACGAATATTAATTTGACCTCATTAATTGGTCGATATTATGCTATGGACCGTGATCAAAGATGGGAAAGAATTAAAAAAGCGTATGATTTGTTGGTATATGGAAAAGGAGAAAATTATAATGATTGCTTAACTGCTTTTAATGAACAATATAATCAAGGAATTACGGATGAATTCATTCCACCAATTTCGTTCACTCAAGAAGGAAGAATTAAAGATAACGATGTTGTATTATGTTTTAATTTCCGAACGGACAGATGTAGACAAATAACAACCGTTTTAACTCAAAAAGATTTCAATGATTTTGAAATGAATAGGCTTGATTTAAAGTATCTAACCATGACTAATTATGATAAATCATTTGTTGGTATTGACGTGATTTATGATAAAGAAAATATCTCCAACACATTAGGCGAAGTGATTAGCTCTAGTGGCAAAACTCAACTTCGAATTGCAGAAACAGAAAAATATCCTCATGTAACTTATTTTTTAAGTGGAGGAAGAGAAATCGAGTTTGATGGTGAATACAGGATTGTTGTTAATTCACCAAAGGTAGCAACCTATGATTTAAAGCCTGAAATGAGTGCTTTTGAAGTGACTTCTAGTTGCATTTCATTCACGAAAGAAAATAATCCCGATTTCATATGCTTAAACTTTGCAAATCCAGATATGGTAGGTCATACTGGCATTCCAGAAGCAATTATTAAAGCATGTGAAACTGTGGATCAATGTCTAAAAAAACTGACCACCTTTTTAATAGATCAGAATTATGTTGTATTGGTTATTGCCGATCACGGTAATGCTGATAAAATGTTTAATGAAGATGGTTCAGCACATACGGCCCATACATTAAACCTTGTACCAGTTGTAATGGTTGGCACGGACTTAAAAATCAAGAATGGAAAATTAGCAGATATTGCTCCAACTATATTAGATTTAATGGGAATAGAAAAGCCTAGAGAAATGACAGGCGAATCCATTATTCAACCCTAATTAAGTGTACATATCCGGTAATGAATGATGAATCATAGTTGTATTTTCTTGATTCTGGGTTTATAACGTAATAATAAATTCCATCTTTCAAATCATCACCACTCTTAAAATGAGTTCCAGTCCAATCATTTTTGTAATCTTCATTCGCGTAAACTAGATTTCCCCAACGATTATAAATTAACACTGAAGGATTGGGGTAGTCATCAAGATTAATAGGAACAAAGTAATCATTTATACCATCGTTATTAGGGGTGAATACATTTATGTTTTCCACAGGGCATTGATTCCAAACTAATGTGCTATCAGTGATCCCCTGATTGCAGCCATCCAAAATACTAAAGGTGTAATATTGCGTAGAATCTGGACTTACTATGATGACATCTTGATTAGATCCATTAGACCAAATCAATGTTTTAGGATCAATTCCGCCCCCCCATTGGCTTTGTATGATTGCGGATTCAAAGAGTTGATTACAAATATTTAAACTATCAGGAAGAGATAAAAATAACGGAGGGTAATCACTAATGTAAATATTAGCAGTTGTAGTATCGAAATTTCCTGAACATCTTTCATAAATAACATTTAAAACAACGGTTTCGGGTGACTCTGTAGTGGTATCTAAATTAGGGTAGATAAACACTGTATCAGAAAATTGACCTGCTGGTATAACTAAGCTGTCATCTATTTCTGGGTAATCTATTCCTGGAATTGCGGTACCACCAACGTCAAAATAAATGGTAAAGTCATTACTAGCATCAGGCCTATCAAAAGTAAAGAAAGCAGCGTTGCATCCTTCATACAGCAACGTATCTCCATTTGCTATTCCACTAGATACGCTTACGCTTCCATTGGAGCTGAAACTACCAGCCTCCAAAAAAACCCAAGAATCTAAACTAGCGTCTGAACCATCAGCTAATGCTAGCCTTATATGATAAACTTCTCCGCACTGAACAACTGTAGTGGCTGTGAATGATGTAGTGAATCCATTACATGAAATGGTTTGTGGAAAAGTGAATTGATTATCGATGTAGTATTGATTATTTATAAGATTGTTAACCGAACTTATTGTTATTGGTAATGGAGGAGATGAATTGGGGACATTGGCAATATTGATTGATCCATTAGGGAACCCCGGAGGTGAGGAGTAAGGGCCTGTTATCCCAGGACCGGAAATGAAAAAACCAAATACATCATTATACTCAGAATTGATCCAGGTGAGGTATTCATTGGATCCAAAAACATAATTAAACGATAACGTATCAGAATTGGGAATAAAGTCAAATTCAAGGGTAGCGACATCAAAAATGCCTGTCACATTAAAAAATTGATTAATTAAGGGAGGAACACTATTGGCTACGTTTAGTAAATCGGGATCAGTATTGGTGCTAAATGGAACATTCCCTGTACCAATTCCGCTGGGATCTAAATCAATAATATCTCCAGTTGAAAGAACAATCCCACTATCTATACCTAAATTTGAATTTATAGCGTTAAAAAAACCAACTTGGATTGGGTCTCCTTGAAACGTTATGTTATTAGCAGCTACACCACCTCCTAATAAAACATTATTGATGAGGTGACTTGACGTGTTATATGGAGAAGAGTTTGAAATGGAGATTTGGGCATAGTTGATTATATGCAGCCAAAAGGATAAAAACACCATTAAGAAGTGAAGTTTCATAGTTTAAAGATACCAAATAAATAAGACATCTTTTTTTAGTTGGAATAAGATAATTCCTAATTTCACAAATCAATAATGACTAGCCGTATATTATGAAGAAAGCCTTTAAATACTTATCTAAACTTATTTTCTTTTTAATTATTCTTGTTTTTGCACTTTTAATATTTATTCCTTATTTCTATAAAGAAGAAATTGTAGAGATGGTTAAAGATGAGGCTACAAATTACATTGAAGCAGATTTGAAATTTGATGATGTTTTCATTTCGGCAATTTCATCATTTCCTGAATTAACAGTTAGGTTATCAGATTTAAAATTAGTTGGAAAAAAAGTGTTTGATGGTGTTGAGTTAATAAACGTAAATCAGTTGGAAATTAAAGTTGACCTTTGGAAGGTTATTTTTAATCAGGAATATGAGATTAAATATTTATCGTTAATTAACCCAGTATTTCAGCTTATTACTCTAGATAATGGAGCTTCTAATTATGATATATATATTAGTGATTCTACTACTGAAGATATTGAACAAATTGAGGTTGATCAATCACCATTCAAATTCAAACTAGAAAATTACGAGATAAAAAACGCTCAAATAATTTATAAGGATGATTTGTATCATATATCCATGCTTTTAGATTCCTTTGATCATAGTGGTGAATTAATAATGCATGCAGATACTTTTGATTTAAACACAACTACAAGTGTAAAAGCATTTAACTTTCAATTCGAGGGATTGAAATTAATGGACGATGTCAATTTAGAAATATTTTTTAATGGAGCTATAGTTTTTGAAAATGAGGATATGCTTTTTAATATCCGAGAAAATAAGATAAGTTTAAACGATTTAGACCTTTCATTAAATGGTGGTATTAAAATGAAGCCTGAAAGCTACGAAGTGGATTTAAAAATAGCTTCAATAGGTCAGTCATTTAGGCATTTTTTTAGCCTTTTACCCATAGATTATCAAAAAGACTTTAATTCAATTAAACTAGATGGTGAATTTGATTTTGGAGGCACCATAAATGGAGTCTATTCAGATAAAGAACTTCCATTATTTGATATAAATCTAAACATTGAGGATGGTTATGTAAAATATACAGATCTAGACCCTTTAGAGAACATAAACTTAGCTTTAAACACCTCCTTCCCAGGAGGACTAAATTATGATGATTTAGAAGTTAATTTAGAGTCTATGAAATTTTCTTTTTTATCTTCTAAATTCGATATGTCGTTTTTTGGTCGAAATTTCTTAACTGATCCATTCATAACTGCCGATTTGTCTTCTAATTTAATACTTGCTGAATTGTCAAAAGTATTTCCGCTAGACTCAATCGAAATGAGTGGAAATTCTAATGCTAATATTCATATAAAAGGTAAATATTCATCGATTGAAAAAGAGGAGTATGATCTTTTTGAAGCAGAGGGCGAATTTACCCTTACTGATTTTGAATTTGACTCACAAGAAATGGATAACCCTTTGGTTATTGATAATATGCACTTTGATATATTTCCTCAAAAATTAGGACTAGATAAATTGTCATTAAAAACAGGCCAAACAGACATTCAACTTTCAGGTGAAATGTTGAATTATTGGCCTCATGTATTGAGAAATGAACAGCTATATGGAAAATTTTCGATCAATAGCTCACATTTAAATCTTGATGAATTTATTCCTGCATATGATAGTTTAGATAGCAGTACCATTACTGATTCAATTCACATTGATTCTAATATGCTTGAAGGTTATTATGAGGTGGTTTCTATTCCTGATAACATCTTTTTTAAGTTTGAATCAAATATCAGCTCTCTTATCTATGATAGTATACCGATAAGAGAATTTATTGGTACAATGACGATCAATCAGGGGAAGTTAAGTCTTGATCAGTTTAAAATGAAATTATTTAAGGGACAGGTTTCACTAAATGGAACTTATCATAGCATAAGCAAAAAAAGAGCAAGATTAATAATAGATTTAGATATTAAAGACATATCATTTAACGAATCTTACACTTATTTTGGAACCATCAAAAAATACACGCCATTGGTAAAATATTTTGATGGACAATTCTCTACTTTTTTAGAAGCGGATTTGCTATTAAATGAATATTATTATCCTGTCTACACTCAAATTTCAAGTAAAGGAAAATTAGTTTCCCAGGAGTTTAAAATTTTGAGCGATTCACCAATTGAAAAGTTAAAATCATATGCACCATCTCTTATTGGAGAAAATGAAAAAATAAAAGATTTAAACTTATCATATTCCTTTACTGATGGCAAATTCATAATGGAAGAAACGCCATTTAAATTAAATAATCATACCTTATCAGTAAGCGGATATACTTCTTTAGATCAAGAGGTCAGATATAAAATTGAAACAAAAATTCCAATTCGTAAATTACAGAATTCAAACAACCCACTTAGTTCCTTGATAAAAGAAATTAAGCTTAATTCCAATGAGGGTGAAATACCTATTACAATTTTAGTTAATGGAGAGATTAAAAATCCCATCTATTCAACTAGTATTGGAGAGTTAAATACAGATTTAGTAGATAAAGGTAAAGAAATTGTTACAGAAAAAATAGACAATGTCAAAAGAGACTTTTTAGATGAGGCTCAAAAAAAAGCAGATGAAATAATTAGTATAGCTAAAGCGAAAGCTCAACAAATAAGAGATGAAGGTGAAAACAAGGCTAAACTTATTGAAAATGAAGCTAACATAAATAAAACAAAAGCTGACGGTAAAACAAAAGAAGAGGTAGCTAAATTGAAAGAGGAAGGATATAAAGCCGCTGATAAATTAATTGAAGAAGCTAAAACTCCATTAGCCAAAATAGCCGCTGAGAAAACAGCGAAAAAAATGAAAGAACAAACGGATAAGAAAGCTAATGCTTTAGAATTGAGGTTGAATACGGAATCTAATAAAGTTCAAAATTTAGCATTACAGCAAGCAAAAAAGGTGAGGGAGGAAGCAAATTTAAATGCAGATATTGTAGAAAAAAAGGCGGCTGAAGAAGCAAATAAAATTCTAGATTCAGCAAAAAACAAATGATATGACACAAGATTATATTGAAAAAAATAAATTGAGATTTTTGGATGAGTTGAAGGAATTATTGTCAATCCCATCAGTGAGTGCAGATTTATCATTTAAAGATGATGTGTTGAAAGCAGCCACATTTTTATGTAATCAATTGACTAAAATTGGAGCAGAAAATATTCAATTATTCCCTACTCAAGGACATCCGATTGTTTATGGAGAAAAAATAATTTCTATTGATGCTCCTACAGTATTGGTTTATGGTCATTATGATGTTCAACCCGCAGATCCTTATGAATTATGGGATTCGGATCCATTTAAGCCAGAAATTAGAAAAACTCCGATTCATCCAGATGGTGCAATTTTTGCTAGAGGAGCATGTGATGATAAGGGTCAGATGTTTATGCATTTAAAGGCTTTTGAAGCGATGTATAATACTAACCAACTTACATGTAATGTAAAATTCATGCTTGAGGGAGAAGAGGAAGTAGGGTCTGAAAACCTAGAAAAATTTGTGAGGCAAAATAGAGACATGCTCAATGCTGATGTAGTGTTGGTTTCAGACACAGGAATTATCAATAATCAAACACCATCTATATGTGTAGGATTAAGAGGGTTGAGTTATTTAGAAGTTGAAGTTACTGGTCCTAATCGAGATTTGCATTCAGGATTGTATGGTGGAGGAGTGGCCAACCCCATCAATATTTTATCTTCTATGATTGCTTCTTTACATGATGAATCAGGAAAAATTAATATCCCCGGATTTTATAAAAATGTATTAAACGTTAGTGATGAGGAAAGAGCAGAAATGTCAAAAGCACCATTTGAGTTAGAAAAATACAAAAATGACCTTGATATTAATGAAGTTTTTGGGGAAGAAGGATTTTCAACCAATGAAAGAACCTCTATCAGGCCATCATTAGATGTTAATGGAATTTGGGGTGGGTATATTGGTGAAGGTGCTAAAACTGTACTTCCTTCAAAAGCCTACGCTAAAATATCCATGCGCTTGGTTCCAAATCAAACATCGGAGGAAATTACACACCTCTTTGAACGTCATTTCCAACAAATTGCTCCTGCTTATGTTAAAGTAAAAGTAACTCCTCATCATGGCGGAGAAGGTGTAGTTATACCTACAAATTTTATTGGTTATCAGGCTGCAAAAAAAGCCATGAATAAAACCTTTGGTGTTGACCCAATACCGGTGAGAAGTGGCGGTAGTATTCCAATTGTTCCTATGTTTGAAGATGTACTTGGCTTAAAGACGATTTTGCTTGGTTTTGGTTTAGATTCTGATGTTATTCATTCGCCCAATGAACACTTTGGGTTGTTTAATTTTTATAAAGGAATAGAAACTATCCCTTATTTTTATCAATATTTTTCTGAACTAATGAAAAAGTAACATGTTAAAAAAAGTTTTCTTTTTCATTACTCTATTTTCAATCTGTTCATGCACGATTACATATCGAGATATTGAGTTTATTGATGTTCACTCTATTTCTTTTTCAGAAGAAAAAGGGTGTAGCCCTATCTGTGCTGAGGTTAAGTTATTTAACCCAAATAATTACTCTATTACAATAAAAGATATTGATATTGAAGCACAGTTAAATGGTAAAAAGATTGGAGGAGTTGTGTCAAATAATAAAGTCAAATTACCAAAACTGGATTCAACTAATATAAATTTGATATTTCAATCTGATACACAACAAATTTTATCCTCTTTAGTAAATTCATTAGGTATTATTTTTGGGAAACCACAAACTCTATCCTTCAATGGCTACCTCAAAGCACAAGCATATTTAATCACAAAAAAAGTAGATATTCAATATATCACTGACTTAAAGGATTTGCCTTTTTAGAACGTAATTCGATTACGTTGTGATGTACTAGTTTAGTTTTTGAATTTAAAAATGATCAAAAATGATACAGACTTCACTACCATTCAACATTAACTATATTGTTTATGAAAAGGGTGATACTGCATTCCTTCTGGAAGGGTATATCAACTTGAATAAGAAAAAATATTTCACCACAATTCCAATTGAAATTCTTCGATTGAGCCGAATAATTGAAAAAAAGGAAGGCGCTCATATTATGCAGTTTATATGGAAGAGATTTTACAGTTCTAATGACCCTGTAGTCGAAATCTCCCCTATTAAACACTTGAAAAGGAATCTCAATCTAAATACGAGTGATCTGGGATTATCTACTAACCAATTAAAAATAGCATAACATGAAAATTTTAGCTCTTTCCACAACCGAAAAAATAGCATTACCTAAAATGGGTATCATGACACAGATAACAGAATTATCAAGACACGACTACATTTACATAAAGCATTTATTAAATGAAAATACCCCCCTAATTATTTCTGAAGATAAAAGCAGATACTGGGATAAAAATGCTTTGGCAATTTTTTATAAGAATTTCAAGATCGGTTATTTAAACCCATCAATAGCTAAACTGGTAAAAAAAATAATGGTTAAGTATGGAGGAATTACAGTAGAATTGAAACACAAGTCTTCCAACAGTTTACCATTTGAAAGTGTAGATATAATACTCAAAATTGCATGACTAATGGCTTAGCCAATAAGATGGGTTTTCAGTATTCATTCCTTCAGTTGAAATTTTCCAAATTTCAAAGTGAGCTTCAGAAATCCCATTATTTTTAGGTAGTAACTTTCCAATATTTTCTTTGGCACCTAGTTGATCTCCTTTTTGAACGAATACTTCCTGTAGGTTGGCATACACTGTTCTATATTCTCCATGGCTTATCATTACTACTTTTCCAGCACCGGGAATGACCATTACACTAGTCACTTTCCCACCAAATACAGCTCTTACCAATGCTTGTTTTGAAGTAGAAATATCAATACCGTTATTATCTACTGTTGCTGTGCTCACAACATGATGTTGATGTTTACCATACTTACTCGTTATTTCTCCTCTTGCAACGGGCCAAGATAGTTTACCCTTGTTTTTTTTGAAATCTGCTGAAAGTGCTACACCTTCAGGAGTTAAATTAAATTTATTTTTAGTCTTTTTTTCAATTGCTTTTATCTCTTCTTCTATTGCCTTTTTTACAGCCTTAGCTATTTCTCTTCTTTTTTGATTATTAATATTTAATTCTTCTACTAAACTAGATTCACTTATTTTTAACTCACTTAAGTATTTTTCTTGAGCATTCTTGTCATTTAAGTAATTTGTTTTTTCATTGTTTTTAATTTTTATTACATTTTCTTTCTGAGCTAGTTCATCTTTTAATGATTTCTTTTTTTCAATTAGAAGCAGTTGGATTTTTTTGATTCGATCTACTTGTTTTTTCCTGTAATCTGCATAATGCTGAATGTATTTCATTCTGTGGAATGCTTCTGAAAAAGTAGAAGCGGAAATAATATATAAAAATTTATAATTAGGATTTCGATTTTTAAAGGCGTAGATCAGCATATTTTTATATTCCAAAATAAGCACATTGTTCGTGTTTGATAAAGTATTTATTTGCCTATTAATATCATTTATATTTTGGTCTATTCTTCTTATTTGCGCATTGTAGTTGCGTATTAGCCTATCTCTGTAAGAAATTTGATTCCTAATGATATTTAATTGACTAATAGTCAATGCTTCATTTTTTTGTGTTTCGTTTAATAGTGATTTCGTGTTTTCGATTTTTTTAATCAGAGCACGTTCCTGTTTTTGTAATTGTTCACTTCTCTTTTGACTTGTAAGCACAGAAGGAGCTAATAAAATGAATAGTATGATTAAAATATTAATTTTCATTAAGCTTTATTCTTTCGTATTCGTTTGTGATTTTTAGGCTGGGAAATTTCAACTGGTTATTAAATTTTATGGTTTTATAATCGAGTTCTAATATGTAATTATTTGGTAGGAATTCTATTTTTAATTTGGATGGGAAATATTCAGATTCTTCGTAATTTCTGTCATTGTAGAAAATCTTAATCTCATTGTTTGTCTCAGGAAAAAAAATGGATAAAGAATCACATTTATAATGCTCATGATCAAGCCAAGATTGATATATGTACTCAGGATTTTTTTTAGTTTTTTGAGTTATAACTCTATTTGCTTTACGTTTTCTATGAGAAAAAAGGTGGTATTGTCCTTTTTTGTAATTAGAAATATTTTTTTCAGTTAACTGATTAATATAGGCATTCCCCAATAAAAAATCTTCAATTAAAGAATATGAAATGGATAAGTTATATTGTTTTTCAAAATCGTTAAATGTTCCTAGAAATAAAGATTTTGATGGGTATTCAGATTGAACTTTAATACTGTCTTTTTCAATAAATGCTCTTGCAATTTTCACTCCAAAGCTTGATGCATTAATCCAAATTACACTGTCCCTTTTAATTCTAAAATTCAACGTGAGTTCCAATTTTTCATCTTCAAATTTGATATTGGTTTCACTTTTAAGTTTCGCCCACTCTACATCACATTCATAATGCTTTATAGAATCAACTAGCTTTTTAGTACTAAGTATTTTTATTTCTTTTTCATTTGGTACTGATTTTAATGATGTGCAAGATAAAATCAATAAACTCACAAATAAGACTAATGAAAGAGGATATTTATTCCACATATTTTTTTTCACTGATTTTTTCTTTAATAAGTGTAGATGTGCTACCTGCATCTATAGCTTTTTCCCAAAATACCATTGCTTCTTTATTTTTTCCAATTTGATACAAAACATCTCCATAATGCTCAAGAATATCTGCATCTTTCTCTTCACTTTTCATTAGTGCCTTAAACAAAAGCTGTTCTGCTTGATCATATTTTTTCATTTTAAAAAGTACCCAGCCATGCGTATCTATAAAAGTATACGAATCAGGTAAAATTTGAAGTGCTTTTAAAATTAGTTTTTCCGCTTTTTCAAGATCTACATTTTGAAGGGCAAGGTAGTAGCTGAAATTGTTTAGTAGAATTGGATTGTTTCCATTTATTTCTAAAGATTTATCGAAACTATTGAATGCCTTATCGAATTTTTTTTGACCATATTGAGCATCACCAATTTGTTGGTAAAATTCACTTTCTAAAATTTCATTATCAAACACCAAAAGTTTCCCTCTATTTAATATATCTATGGCTTCTTCCCAATTTTTATTTCTATTTAGCACAATCCCTTTTGCTAAATATGAAAATGGTTGATTAGGGTGTATGAGAAGAGCTTTTTCAGCATTTATTAATGCATCTTCAAAATGCCCTCTTGAAAGGTGTGTGGTAATGAGTTGTGTCCAAAGGTTATATGGAATGGGATTAATTTCAAGTGCTTTACTTAGTAATTCACAAGCAACATCTTCTTTTAGCTGAATAAATTTAATTTCACTTAGTAATACTAAAATTTCATGATCTTTGGGATATACTTTTAAATAGCTGTCGAATAAGTTTTCAACTTGATTAACCGAATATGGAATAGACTTATCATAAGTAATTTGAAATAAAATTTCTCTTTTCAAACTTTGATCAACTTCTACAGAAGTTATTACTTTTCTTAAAGAATGAAAACTATTCAGGTATGCTCCTTTTTTCATGTAGAATTGAAACATGGATAGTTGCACTAGCCCGTTAGTAGAATCAATTGACATCATTCGATTAAGTAAAGCTTCACTTTTTTTTGACATATTACAACTTTCATAATATTCAGATAAAATCCCAATTGTCCTTAAGTTAGTAGGATTATTATATATAAACTTTTCAAGTTCTTTAATCGCTTTCTTTTTCTTTTTCAGGAAAGCATAAATTTGATGTTTCTGTAGTGAAAGGTCTTCACTAACTCCTATTTCTTTCTCTATTTTATTTAAAATTATTAAAGACTTTTTGTATTTATTCCCTTCTAAATAAGCTTCTGTTAGAGCAAATAAATAATCGATTTTTCCAGGTTTTTTTCGAGAGAGTTTTTCAAAAATTAGAGCACTTTTTTTGTGTTCTTCTTGTTCTTGATATAGAATTGCTAAATTGGCCAAATACCATTCATTTTCTGCAGAAAGATTAACGGCTTTTTCTGCATATGCAACTGCTTGATTTAAATCCCCATTGTTCTTGCTTATTCCCGAAAGTTCAAAATAAGCAACAGCACTACTGGAATTTAACTTAATACACTCTTTAAATAGAGAATCAGCCTCATAAAGTTCATTACCAATTTTAGCGCCAATAGCTTTTATCAAAACGTTGGTGTAATGCATTTCATTAAATTTTATTCCATCTTTTTGGGATAAAACGGGTTGATTTAACGATAATCCAAATGACAATAAAAGGACGTTAATCATGAGATATTTTAAATTCTTTCTTCTCATTTTTTTCCTGTACTCCCAAAGCCACCTTCACCTCGTTCACTTTGAGTTAGCGTATTCTGTTCAATAAAACTAGGCATTTCATGTTTAGCTAGAATCATTTGAGCAATACGTTCTCCTGATGAAATTTCAAATGGTTCTTTTGATAAATTAATTAATAAAACTCCGATTTCTCCTCTATAGTCAGAGTCTATAGTGCCTGGGCTATTTAATACAGTTATTCCATTTTTGAAGGCTAATCCACTTCTTGGTCTTATCTGTATTTCATATCCTAATGGAATCTCTACTCTCAATCCCGTAGGTATCAATTTTCTTTCCATTGGCGCCAAGGTTAAGGGGTTAGATAAGAAGGCCCTAATATCTACTCCAGCTGAACCCTTAGTCGCTAAAGATGGGGTGTCGTTATCTGATTCGTTAATTATTTTTACTTCAATCATGGTATACAGATTTAAATTTAATTTTAGGTTTTTCAATAATTAATACCACTAATATGTAGGTAATCATTAAAAAACTGTGGAAGAGGTAGGTTGAAATACCATATCGAATAGTTGGATTAAATTCCTCGCTTACAAAGTATAGGGTAAAACCGCAGAAAAGATATATAAATATCTTCTTTAAATCATAAGGTATTGGATAATGAACTTGACCTAAAATATAGCCCAATACCATCATAGTTCCGTAACAAAACAAGGTAGCATAAGCTGAAGCTACATATCCGAATTTTGGTATAAATAAAAAATTGATGGTTAATGTGATAGCAACTCCAATAAAAGAGATAATGGCACCATAGATGGTTTTCCCAGCCAATTTATACCACATAGATATATTGGTGTATAGCCCTAAACAAATATTTGCAGCAAGCAATATGGGGACTACTTTAAGACCTACCCAATAAGATTCATTTGGTATGAAATATTTAAAAAGATGTAAATACAGCGTGATAATCAAGAATATAAAAACAAGAGTTATGACGAAATAGTTCATGACCTTAGCTAAGGTCTCCTTAGACTTATCATTTGATTGATCTTTAAAGAAAAACGGTTCAGATGCATAACGAAATGCCTGAATAAACATACTTATTATCATAGTTATTTTGTAATTAGCTCCATAAATACCATTAGCAGATTGCGCATTAATTAAGGCTTGACTTGAGCCGATTTCTGGAACTTCATTTAAGTACTGACGATAAAGAATTTCTTTAAGCATTGCCCTGTCGAGTGTTTCATTTACCACATAGGCCAATCCTACCAAAAGCATGGGATATGCGTATTTTAGCATATCTTTAATAATGATAAAATCAAATTTACCTCTGAAGTTCATTTCAGGCAAAAGGATTAAAAATTTCACTAGACTGGCTATCAGGTTAGAAATAAAAACATAGCCTACACCAACTTCAGGTTCATAAAAATGGTTAACAATCCAATTAGTGTTTCCACTATCAACAATTTGTTTACAGTAGACAAGAAAAAATAAATTTAAACTAATGTTAATCCCAACATTCAAAAAGTTAACGATTGCAAATTTTTTAGCTTTTTCCTTCAATCTTAAATTTGCCAATGGTATGGCTGAAATAGCATCAATTCCAACAATAAGACTGAACCAAATAATGTATTCGGAGTGGTCAGGGTATTTAAGTAAAATTGCTATATCATTTGAAAATAAACTTGCTATTAAAATAAAAACGGAAGATGTAGTGGTAATTGAAAAAAGGGTATTACTGTAAATTGATTTCTTTTGTTGTGGTCTATTAGTTGAAAATCGAAACAAGGCAGTTTCCATTCCATAAGTCAAGAACACCACTAAAAATGCTACATAAGCATACATTTCTGTAATAATTCCATATTGTTCATTGGAATAAATATGAACATAAAATGGGGTAAGCAAGTAGTTTAAAAATCTTCCGATTATACTACTTGAACCATAGATGGCTGTTTGACCGATTAATTTTTTGAGAGCATTCAAAAATTTGGTTTTCTTTTCTCCATAAAGGCATTTGTGCCCTCTATAAACTCATCACTTCCAAAACAATTCCCAAACTCCATTATTTCTTTTTCAAAACCATTAATTCCAGTTTCAAAACCGGCATTGACCGAATTGATTGCAGCTGTAATTGCACTTGGAGAGTTCTTTGAAATGGAATTAATTAAATCAGTTGCTTTTGGTAGTAGTTCATTCATCGTAACAACGTAATTTACTAATCTATATTGCCATGCTTCTTTGGCATCAATCATCTTGGCAGTAGTTATCAGCTCTATTGCTTTTCCTCTACCCACTAATTGAGGTAAACGTTGTGTTCCTCCATAGCCAGGGATAACCCCAAGACTAACTTCAGGTAATCCCATACGAGCATTTTCAGATGCAATTCTAATATGACAGGCCATAGCTAATTCTAACCCACCACCAAGAGCAAAGCCGTTAACTGCAGCTATTACAGGCTTTGGGAATTTCTCAATAAAATCAAATAATTTCTCTTGTCCTGAACGGGCTAATTCTTTCCCTTCCTCGTTGTTAAAATGGGCGAATTCTTTTATATCTGCACCTGCTACAAATGCTTTTTCACCAGCACCTGTAACAACTACTCCTCTAATGTTTTCCTTTTCAATAAGCCCAGAAAGTGCATTATGAATCTCTTCAATGGTAAGTTTATTTAACGCGTTAAGTTGTTTGGGTCTATTAATAGTAATAATGGCTGCATTTCCCTGTATTTCTACAATAATATTTTCCATTTTTCCTGATTTGATAATGTCAAAATTAAGTAAAATAAGCGGGCTTTATTCTTATCTTTTTACCATCTTTTTTTTAATGAGAGAAAGGAATATAATTCCAGCCCAATACACAACTAAAAGTAGACCAACTTTCTTAAAAATCGTTACAAAAATGTTTCCAAAAAAACCTTCTACAAATATTATTTGGTAGATTTTTAACCCAGATATAATTACAGAAAACACAGTGTGGAAAAGAATTTGTTTTTTTGTTAGTAGCCTCATTTTTTTTATGACAATTATTATACATTTAAATGTATGAATTTTGAATTAGAAAGAGCATGGAAAGATTTATTAGATTCATTTCATTTAGATAATTTAGAATATCCTGACATTGATGCTATTCTTTTTGTTATTGGATTACAAGAGCTCAATTTTAAATTAGGAAAATTAACTAAAGATCAAAAGCTTGATGTTATACACATCGGGCTATGTGCAATCTTTACACCTTATGGGTATTATGAACCTATTGGTAGAGATAATGAAGGATGGGTGCATTTTATATCAAAAAAAAAATTCCCCAATTTAGATCCTAAAGAGCAGGAATTTATGATAAAAGAGGCTATTCTAGACTACTATAAATAAATCGTTTTCTCTGTAGTTGCTCTCTCTTCAATTTGTATAACCCCAACAAAAGCATTGTTTACTTCTATATCTAGTACGGCAAATCCAGCCTGACCATCTTTATAATATTCTGAAAAATCAAAATGGACTACACCTATATCAGAAGTGGTGTTTTGCTCATCAATAATAGAAGTGTTCACACCTGTTGGATCTTCATAAAATAATCGAACAGTTGCTCCACTGACAGGTGAGTTATTGGAGTTATTTAGCACAGTGATGGTAGCAATAGTACTTTTTGTTTTGTAGCACGACTGTGAAAAGGAAAGCACCACTAATACTACAATAAACTTAGCCCAATTTATGCTATTATATAAATTATTTTCTCTAATCATAGAGGATTTATTTAATTTGCAAGATAAATAATTTAATACTGAAATTAATGAAGTACGTTTTAAAAAATAAATTTCTCGTTTTTTTATCCACCTCATTATTATTTGTCCTTGTTTTAGGATCTTCCTTTATTGATGGGAAAGAAGTAGAAGTTATCATGACAACTTCCAAAGGTGAAATTATAATAAAATTATATAATCAAACCCCTACTCATAGAGATAATTTTATTAAGCTAGTTAATAATCAGTTTTACAATGGGATCACTTTTCACCGAGTAATTAAGAGCTTTATGGCGCAAGCTGGAGATCCTAACTCTAGAGACACAGATTTTAGTGGAACACTTGGTAATAATAGTGAAGGAGAGACACTTCCTGCAGAGATTCATTCTACATTATTTCATAAAAAAGGAGCTTTAGCAGCCGCAAGAATGGGAGATCAAGTTAATCCCGAAAAAAGATCTAGCGGTAGTCAATTTTATTTAGTTCAGGGAAAAAAATATAATAGAAATCAGTTGATACAGATGGAAGCTAGAATAAATCAGCAGCAGGAAGGAAATCTAGTGGGAGCTTTTTTAAAAGACCCCTCCCATATCGAATACATGAATAGGGTTAAATTATGTCAACAAAACGGATGGATGGATAGTTTAAATATAGTAATAGGAGAAATTAAAAACATAGTACTGAAAGAGGAGAATAAATTTACATTTTCAGAAGCTCAGTATCAAGCATATGAATCTATTGGCGGTACTCCTTTTTTGGATAATGGATACACTGTTTTTGGCGAAGTTATAAGTGGAATAAATGTTATTGATTCAATTTGTTCTTCTCCAACACAGCAAGGAGATAAGCCTATTGATCCCATTATTATTTTATCGGTTAAAATCAAGTCTTAATATGTTTGATCAAATAAATACCATTTTAAATGAGATAAATCAATTTTCATCTTCAGATGAAAGAGAAATTGAAGCATTTCGTATTTCTTACTTGGGTAAAAAAGGAAAGATAACGAGTTTATTTCAGTCATTTAGAGAAGTGCCTGTAGAACATAAGAAAGAATTTGGTCAAAAGCTAAATGTGTTAAAAAATACAGCAACAGAAAAAGTAAATGCTTTAAAACAAATTTCTAAAAAAAGTGAGAAATTAAAGACAAATATTGATTACTCATTAACTTCTCAGCCTACAGAACTAGGATCAAGACACCCTATTTCAATTATTCGTGAACAGATTATTAGTATTTTTTCTCAAATAGGATTTTCTGTTTCTGAAGGACCAGAGATTGAAGATGATTGGCATAACTTTACGGCACTTAATTTCCCTGAAGAACATCCTGCAAGAGATATGCAAGATACATTTTTCATTAGTGAAGAGATGGCATTAAGAACACATACATCATCTGTTCAAGTAAGAGTGATGGAAAGTCAAAAACCTCCTATCCGTACTATTTCACCAGGAAGAGTTTATAGAAATGAAGCCATTTCAGCTAGAGCACATTGCTTTTTTCATCAGGTTGAAGGGCTTTACATTGATGAAGATGTTTCATTTGCTGATATGAAACAAACTTTAATGTTTTTTACTAAAGCCATGTTTGGAGAAAACACTAAAATTAGACTTAGACCTTCTTATTTCCCATTTACTGAACCTTCTGCAGAATTAGATGTATCATGTACTATTTGTAAAGGTAAAGGATGTAATATATGTAAATATTCAGGCTGGCTTGAAATTATGGGATGTGGCATGGTAGATCCTAATGTTTTAGAAAATTGTAATATTGATCCCAAAAAATACTCTGGTTTTGCGTTTGGAATGGGAATTGAACGTATTGCTCAGCTCATATATGAAGTAAATGATTTGAGGCTATATTCTGAAAATGACTTGAGGTTTTTAAGGCAGTTTAAATCGGCTCATTAATCGATGAGGTTTATCCTTTTTACTGGGAAAGGTGGGGTTGGAAAAACAACCATTGCAGCAGCAACTGCTCTGAATATCGCAAAAAGAGGTTTAAAAACCCTTTTGATTTCAACTGATCCTGCACACAGTTTATCTGACGCTCTATCTATTAAATTAAATCCAGAACCCCAGAAAATAAAGGATAATCTATGGTGCATGGAATTTGATGTGTATTACTCCATGAAAAAGTATTGGTCTAACATGAGAGAATTGATGTATAGTGTGTTTAAATTCCAAGGAGTTAAAAATGTAGTTGCTGATGAATTATCTGTTCTTCCCGGCATGGAGGAGGGAGCAGCTTTTTTGTGGTTAGAAAAGTTTCACAGTGAAAAATTTTATGATGTAGTAATTATTGATAGTGCACCTACAGGAGAAACACTCACTTTGCTAAGTTTACCACAAGCTATTAACTCTTGGCTAATTAAGGCATTCCCAGGTCAAAAAATAGCATTAAATACCCTTGGAAAAGTAGTTAGGAAAACTACAGGTATACCATTGGATAAAGGGTACCAGGAATTACAACTTATTTTCTCCAAACTTTCAAAAGTTCAGAAATTATTTTTAGATCACTCAAAGACTAGTATGCGTATAGTTTGTAATCCTGAGAAAATGGTTATCCAAGAATCTAAAAGAGCCATTTCTTATCTACAGTTATATGGATATAATGTGGATGCATTAATTGTAAATAGAATTATACCAATAAGTGAAGGTGGATTTTTCAAAAAGTACGAGCAAAAACAAGAGGAGTATTTAAATGAGATTGATCTAGATTTTAATCCTTTACCAATTTATAAAGTAAACCATCAAGGTGAAGAGGTGTTTGGTGTAGAAAAATTAGAAAAAATAGCAGAAAGTTTTTATAAAAAAGATAATCCAGAAAATGTCTTATTTAATGAGGATCTTTTTCAAATTAACGCAACTGAAGAAGGGTACCTAGTCAAGATAAAAATTCCTCACCTTAGCTCTACAATGCTGAAAATTGACAAGTTTGGTGATGAATTAATTATAAATCTAAACAACAAGCGAAGAAATTACTTCTTACCTAAATTTGCTCATTTCCTTTCCATAGCCTCACACAGGTATGAAGCGCCATGGTTGTTAATTCAAATGAAAAAGAATTAAATTGAGAATTCCCAATCGTACTGATCTATTTCATTAAGGCAAAACTGCATAAGATTAATACAATTAGATACATCTTTTTTATGAACCATTTCAATCACTTGATGAATATGTCTTGTTGGAATTGAAAATGCACCTGCAATCGAACCTCCAGGAGTCATTCGTTGTATATTAGCCGTATCTGTACCCCCAGCGGTCAATATTTCATGTTGCCATTTAATGTTGTTTTTATCTGCGGTTTTCTGCATGAATTTGACCATTCTTGAATCACAAATTGTGCTGCCGTCAAGTATTTTAATGGCTACCCCATTTCCCAAAGATGTGATTTTTTCGTGTTCTGCTGCACCAGGAACATCGTATGCAATGGTGGTGTCCAAGCCAAACCCAAAATCGGGTTTAATTTTTTGAGTAGCTACCTGTGCTCCTCTTATTCCAACTTCTTCTTGAACGGTAAAAACGGCATAGGTGTCATATGCAGGTTGTGATAATTTTTTGAGCGTCTCAATTAATATAAAGACGGCTATTCTGTTGTCTAAACTTTTACAATTAACACAATCTCCCATTTCTATCAATTCTCGCTCCCTTGTTATGGGGTTTCCAATTGAAATAATTTTATCCACTTCTTTTTTAGGAAGACCTAGATCGATATAATAGTCTGTTATTTTGGGAACTTTATTTTTTTCTTCAGCACTCATTACGTGTACAGGTTTTGATCCCATAACACCAATAATATCTTTTTTGCCATGTACAATTACGCGTTGAGATGTTAAGGTTTTAGGATCAAATCCACCAAGTGGATGAAATTTTAAAAATCCATTGTTGTCAATGTGGGTAACGATAAAGCCAATTTCATCCATGTGAGCGCCAATCATCACTCTTTTTTTATTGCTTTTACCTTTTTTAAGTACAATCACGTTGCCCATATTGTCTAATTCAATATGATCTGCAAAATCATTAATTTCTCCAATAACTAATGATCGAACTCTATCTTCAAAACCTGGAGCACCTGGAGTTTCACAGATGGTTTTTAATAATTCAGTATTTATCATAATTATTCAATGTAGCTCAATTTGAGCATATTTGTCTTTCCTCCTTCTCCTAATGGCATACTAGCTGTGTTTATTATTAAGTCACCACTTTCCACTAATTTTTGTTTCTTAAGCAAATGATGAATATCGGCAATGGTGTGATCTGTGCTTATCGTTTTATCATAATAAAAGGTAACAACCCCCCAAACTAAAGATAATGTGCTTAGAAGTTTCTTATTGCTAGAAAAAACAAAAATGGAGGATTGAGGTCTTTGGCTGGAAATTTTATATGATGTGTAACCTGAATGTGTCATGGTGATAATGGCTTTTGCATTTACTCTTTGAGCTAACCTACAAGCATTAAAACAAATGGAATCTGTAATAAATCTTTCGTGATTTTTTTTAGGCATGGTTTCTTTTATAAAGAGATCGGTATAGTTTTTTTCAATTTCTTGAATTATTCTAGACATGATCTTAATTACCTCTACAGGGTGTTTTCCTACAGAGGTCTCTCCACTAAGCATGACTGCATCTACACCGTCCATAACGGCATTAGCTACATCATTAACTTCTGCTCGATTTGGAGTGATGTTGTCCATCATACTTTCCATCATTTGTGTTGCTATAATTACTGGCTTAGCCATTTCTTTAGCTTTTTGAGCTATTTCCTTTTGTATTAAAGGGACATTTTCAAGTGGGATTTCAACCCCTAAATCACCCCTAGCAACCATAACAGCATCAGTTTCCTGCATAATTCCATCTAAATCTTCAACTGCTTCTGGCTTTTCTATTTTAGCAATAATTTTAGCATTACCGTTCATACTTGCTATTAGGTGTCTTAATTCAATGATCTCTCTTGCTGATCTGACAAATGAAAAGCCAACCCAATCAACTTGTTGTGCAAGTGCAACTTTAAGGTCTGCTTTATCTTTTTCGGTTAAACTAGAAGTAGATATTTTTGTGTTTGGAAGATTGACACCTTTTTTTGAGTACAATATGCCCCCTGCAATCACTGTAGTTTTTATTTGATCCTTTTGATTTGTTTCCTTCACTTCAAGGTGAATTTTACCATCATCTAATAATATTTTCTCTCCTTTGTTTACATCATAAGGCAACTGACTGTAATTAATAAATGCAGATTTCCCATTTGGATGTTGTTCAGTCGTGTAGAGAATAAATTCATCATTTTTTTCTAAAAGAATCCCTTCTTTTGGCATTTCTCCTATTCTAATTTTAGGCCCTTGTAAGTCTGCAAGTAATGCTGAATGAGTTTCTAAACTTTTATCTACTTCCCTAATTAGTTCTATAGCCTTAATATGGTCTTCATGCCTACCGTGTGAAAAATTGATTCTAAATACATTTACACCTTCTTGAATCAACTTTTTTATTATTTCTCTTGAATTTGTTGAAGGGCCAATGGTTGCTACTATTTTCGTTTTTTTATTCATTTTAAAAAATTAAATTCTTTTTTGATTTTAATGTAGACACATCAATTTTATTTACAGAAAGAATAAATGAAATATTTTTGAGTTTATTAAGCACATCATTTGAAGTCTCAACACCATTTGACTTAATCATAAGAAAAAAATCAACATGTTTTTGCTCTTCTATTAACTGCGAATTTTCGTATTTATTTCCAATTAAGTAATAGGTTTCTAGAGCTTCTCCTTTTTCAAATTTAAATACAGGAAATAGGCTATTTTGTTTTTCTTGATTAGTAAAAATAACTTCAATATTTTCAACAGTTCTTTCAAGTGAGAGGCCAAGTGAATTATTAACAGCCCAACAAATTCTGTAATCTTTTTCATGGCTTGATATTCCATAAAGATCAAAATCATACTCGTATTCTTCCTCTAAATGATATTTCATTACGAATAAATGTATTCTAATTTACCCTAAAAACAATAATAAAGATTAATAGATATACATATTGGGTTGTGAACTTAACGTTAACTTAACGAAAAGGGATTATATGTTTAATATATACTGACTTACACTGTAAAGTAAATCTTCTTTAAATGTATTAGTCATAAGCTGTGTCCCAATAGGCATTTGATTTGAGTGAATGCCAGTAGGTATTGAAATTGCAGGTACTCCAGCGATATTAGCATGAACCGTAAAGATATCTTGGAGATACATTTTTATAGGGTCATTAATTTCTCCAATTTTAAATGCTGTTGTTGGGGTGGTAGGAAAAAGTAGAATGTCGTTTTCTTTCAGCATTTGCTCCGTCCTTTCTTTAATCAGTCTTCTTACCTTTTGAGCTTTTGTGAAATAAGCATCGTAATAACCAGAGCTTAGAACAAAGTTTCCAAGCATTATTCTTCTTTTTACTTCTAGTCCAAATCCTTCTGTTCGGCTAAGCTCATAAGTGGTGTCAATATCATTTGCGTTTTCACTTCTATATCCAAAATGAGCTCCATCATATCTAGCTAAGTTTGATGAGGCTTCAGCTGTAGTCAGAACATAATAACAAGGCACAAGGTGTTTAACAAATGGAAAACTAAGATAGTTTATTTGATGGCCTTCACTTTTCAATTTTTCGATAATTGACTCCGTATTTGTTTTGATTTCAGGATCTAGACTTTTAAAGTTAAGGTAGTCTTTAGGAACTCCGATCGATAATTTTTCATGAAATGGGTTGATTTCTTTTTGATGTGTTTCTACCTTAGCAATGGTGCTATCAAAATCGTCCTTTCCACTCATAATATGGGTCAATAAACAAGCATCTTCAACATTTTTTGTAAAAACACCAATTTGATCAAAACTAGAAGCATAAGCCAATAAACCATTTCTAGAAATTCTTCCATAGGAAGGTTTCATTCCAATTACTCCACAGAATGATGCCGGTTGCCTAATAGAACCACCCGTATCAGAACCTAACGATGCCATACACAATCCTTCAGCAACGGCAACTGCAGAACCCCCTGAAGATCCACCAGGAACTCTGGTATCGTCTAAATGATGTTTTACAGGTCCATAGGAACTATTTTCATTTGAGCTCCCCATGGCAAATTCATCACAATTAAGCCTACCTATGATTATAGCATCTTCATCTAAGAGTCGTTTGATTGCAGTGGCATTAAACATAGATTTAAATCCACTTAATATTTTAGATGACGCTGAGACTTCATGATCTTTATAACAGATATTATCTTTAATTCCAACAATCATTCCTGCAAGAGCTCCTTGTTTTTTATTTTTTAACTTATTGTTAATTTCTGTGGCTTTCTTTAAAGCACTCTCCTTAAATATTTCAATAAATGAATTGGTTTTAGATTGCTCTATTTTGGAGAAATAGTGTTGGCAAAGGTCAACAAGGTCCAATTGGCCTTGAGTTAATAAAAGATTGATTTCAGAAAAAGAGGAAGGGAGGTTCAAGATAATTTATGCTTGTTTATCTGAATCGCTGTCATTTTTATTAGTTGCGTCTTTAAATTCTTTGACACCTTTACCCAATCCACGCATAAGTTCAGGTATTTTTTTGCCACCAAAAAGAAGTAGAACCACAATAACTATGAGGACAATGCCCCAGGGCCCCATTTTTTGAACGAATAAAAACATGTTTTCCATGTGACAAATGTATTAAAAAAATTAAAGTCTAAAACCAGTTATTGCAGAAACACAACCTGAAATTTCTTCTTTTTTATTTTGATTATTTTCGTCTTCTTCAATAGAAATTTCTGGAGCAATTAACGAAATAATTAATTGTTGTGTTGTTGCCACTCTAAAGTCAAAATTAGTTATTGTTTCACCGTGATTATCAAAATACAATTGTCTTTTAGCATTTCTTATTGTGAATTGAATATTTCCAAGAGCTTCATCGGAACAAATCGCTACACGATAATGTTGTCCTTTATAAAAAGTAGCCATAAATTGATGTTTTTCACCCGGTTTTAATTCACTTGTATTTGTTTCGCCCGTGGCTATATAATTTCCAAGAAGTTGTTTGCAGTTCTCTTTGGCAAAACTACGACATTGTGCATTTGTATTAGAAAAAAACAATGTGCTGAGTAGTATTAATAAGTATTTCATAAGATATGTATTAATATATTTTCTCTGATGGCTAAAATTTTATTTCGAATTAAGTTAAGATCCCTCTCACCCAAATTAAAGGTAAGATAATTTCCTAATTCATATTCATTGTCGATTAATTTAATAGACGTTGAATCTAATTTATCAATTGGATAAGGGATGCCGTCAAAAATGGTCTTGAGTTCTATTAAAGGAATAATAATAAACTCATTTATTTCGTCATTATATTCAAATGTTTCGTTTAATTGGATTAAATTTTCAAGCACTATTTTCTGATCTGTGAGGACCTCTTTAATGGATTTATTTGCGGTGTCAACTAATGCTAGTTCGCTAGCAATATGAATGCCTTCTATCCACCCACCTGTAACTAGCAGAGCCGCTAGATCATGATCTTCATTTTCTTTTAACAAGTTATCGATTTCCCAAAATTGATCACTAATGATAATTTGCATCGAATCTTTGTTGTTGATGTTTTGATCAATTCTTTCTTTTGTTTTGTCATTAATGACCTGACTTAAATTTATTTCCTTGGCTACATTAATTACTTTTTCTAGTAATTGACTAGTTTCTTTTTGTTTTTCATAAACCATAGCGTAATTTAGATCAGCACTTAATATTCCTAAAATTAAAGCTGCATTGGCTTTTTTGGAAAATGGTTTTAAATTCGATTCAGGGAAAAGGAGTTCACCGGAAAATTTTAATCCACCTTGTTTAATTAATATTGTAGTCTCTATCGGAGATGGAATGCTGTAGTAAATGTTTTCTATAATCCCATCGTTAATTTTCGTCTCAATGATATTGATTTCTTCATTAACAACTTTTTTATTATCATTAAAATTGCATCCTATGATGGTTGTAAGTAATATGTATACCGTAATCTTTCTCATTTAATGCGCTTCTAGCCAATTTTCTCCAGTTCCTATTTCTATTTTAAAAGGTACATTAAAGTCGATGGCATTGGTCATCTTTTCTGCTACTAATTTTTTTAAATCATATTCTTCATCCTTAAGCATATCAAACACCAATTCATCATGAACTTGTAATAAGAGCTTTGATTTCATTTTTAAATTAGCCATTTCTTTATATATATTAATCATAGCGATTTTAATTATATCTGCTGCACTTCCTTGAATTGGAGCATTAATGGCATTTCGTTCATCAAAGCCTCTCATAGTTGCATTCCCACTATTAATATTATGTAGAAAACGTTTTCTTTTTAAAATAGTTTCCACATAGCCTAATTTTCTAGCTTGTTCGATATTATTTTCCATGTAAGCTTTAATCAGAGGAAATTCCTTGAAATAGTTATCAATAATCATTTTACTTTCATCTCTTTTGATGCCTAATCGTTGAGATAATCCAAATGCAGATATGCCATAAATAATTCCAAAATTCACCATTTTTGCTTTATTCCTCATTTCTTTATCCACTTGATCTGTCGTGGATTGGAAAATTTTTGCAGCTGTCTCTGTATGAATATCTCTATTTTTCTTAAAGGCGTTTATCATTGACTCATCTTGGCTCAGCCCTGCGATAATTCGTAATTCAATTTGTGAATAATCTGCACAAAGAATTAAATGGTTGGAATCTTTTGGGCAAAATGCTTTTCTAATTTCTTTTCCAAGTGCTGTTCTAACAGGTATATTTTGAAGATTAGGGTTTGTAGAGCTTAACCGACCTGTAGCAGTAACAGATTGCATGTAATTGGTATGAACACGATTTGTTTTTGGTTGTATCAGTTTTGGAAGTGCATCAACATAGGTTGAAAGCAATTTTTTTTGTGTTCTATATTGAAGTACATTATCTACAATGGCGTGTTTACCTTTTAATTTCACTAGAGTAGCTTCGTCAGTTTTGTATTGACCTGTTTTGGTTTTTTTTGCTTTTTCATCAAGCATTAAATTTTCGAATAAAATATCTCCTAATTGTTTGGGGGAATCAATATTAAAAGTTGTGCCTGCCTCTTGATACATTAATTCTTGTAGTTCATTTAAATTTTGATTCAGCAGTTTAGAAAATGATTGAAGCTCTTTTGTATTAATGTTAATTCCTTCACGTTCCATATGATATAACACTTCAATAAGTGGCATCTCTACTTTTTCAAAAAGAGATTCAAGATTTAATGATTGAAGTTTTGGATTTAAATCCAAATATAGCTGGTAGGTAAGATCAGCATCTTCCGCAGCATAATCCTTAAGTCGATCAACAGGAACATCACCCATATTAATCTGTTTATTCTTCTTTTCGCCTATAAGATCTTCAATGGGTATAGGATTATATTTTAATAAGGTTCTTGACAAATGGTCTAGGCTATGTCTTTGTTCTGCATCAATTAAATAATGAGCGATCATGGTATCAAAAGTGGGACCTTCAATATGGATTCCGTTTTCAAATAATACGCCAAGATCGAACTTAAGATTATGTGCTATCTTAATATTATTGGATTTGAAAAAAGGTTGGTAGAGGCTTAAAATTTCATGATTAATATCTTGACTTAGGTCACAATAATAACCTTCATTAGTTTTGAATGAAAATGAAATCCCCAATAATTTCGCTTCATTTATGTTAAGCGAGGTAGTTTCAGTATCAAAGGAAACAGCATTTTGTTTAGATAATATTTCAATGAATTTTTCATGCTCTTTTTTAGAAACCACTAGTTTGTAATTTTTCTGAATTGATACTATGGAGTCTAATTTTTCTTCTTCTATTGTTATTTCAACATCTGTTATTGATCCGAAAAGATCCATTTGTTTTTCTTGAATAATGGGTTTACCAAGAATCCGTTTTCCTAGCTGATTAAATTCTAAGTATTGTAATAGTTTGATGAGTTCTTTTTCATTTGCTTCTTTTTTTATATAAGTATTTTCGTCAAATGTAACCGGACAATCAAGAATGATTGTGGCAAGTTGTTTTGAAAGAATCGCCTGATCCGCAAAATTTTCCACATTTTCTTTTAATTTCCCTTTTAGTTCATGAGTGTTTTCTAGAAGACTTTCAATACTTCCATAAGTAGATATTAATTTCTTGGCTGTTTTTTCGCCTACTCCTGGGATACCTGGAATGTTATCAACCGCATCTCCCCAAAGTCCAAGTATGTCAATAACTTGAAGAGGTTCCTTCACTTCAAATTTTTCGCACACTTCTTTTGGACCTAAAATTTCACTTGGATTACCAGAACGACCAGGTTTATAAATAAAGATGTTTTCAGAAACTAATTGTCCAAAATCTTTATCTGGAGTCATCATATAAGTTTTAAAGCCATTTTTTTCTGCTTGCTTTGCTAAGGTTCCAATAACATCGTCAGCTTCATAACCTTCTTCTATTTCTACTTTAATGTTCATAGCTTTAAGCAGTTCAAAAATGTGCGGTATAGCTTTTCTAATGTCTTCAGGCATTTCTTGTCTATTTGCCTTGTAGTCGGCAAAAACACCCTCCCTGTCAGACCCTCCAGGAGGATCAAAAACTACAGCGATATGGGAGGGATCAAATTTATTTATTACTTCTAATAAACTGTTGCAAAACCCAAAAATGGCCGATGTATTTAAACCTTTTGAATTTATTCTTGGATTATTAATAAAAGCAAAATGAGCTCTGTATATTAAGGCATATGCGTCTAATAAAATTAGTTTTTTTGACATTTTATTTACTGGTTATATAAGTAATCTAAAACCGTTTGCCCTACGGCTTTAAGCGTTGGCTTATGGATGATCTCCATGTTGTCGGCATGCGTATGATGAAAATGACCAAAATCAAATCTACCCGTGTAAGGCCTAATGTCGTAATGGATGATATCAATAACTGGAATTTTTGCAATTTGATTGATGTAGGTATGATCATCAGTTAAAGGAGGAGCAATTTTTTTCTGAAAATAGTTTCCATAACCCAGATGTTCACCAAGTTTCCATACTTTATTTAGATGAAAGCCTGCAAATCTCCTTGATATTTCTTCTTTTGGAAAAACCGCATTTTCAGCTCCTACCATGTCTAATAAAATTCCAAAATTGGGTTTTTTATATTCTGGCTTTAGATTGTAGCTCCAATATTGCGAACCTAAGCACCACGTATCGTTCATACTTTGAAGATCAAAAAAACTACTGCTCTGTTGAGGCGCACCATAGTCTTCAACATCAAAAAATATAAATTCCACACAGAGGTCTATGGAGTCTTTTGAAATAATTCTAGCTATTTCAAGTAGCACGCCAACACCACTTGCACCGTCATTTGCACCTAAAATAGGTTTGGTTTTATTAATGCTATCCCTATCTGCAAATGGCCTGGTATCCCAATGAGCACAAAGTAGAACCTTTTTCTTTGCCTCAGAATTATATACTCCTGCAATATTTCTAAGTGGTAATTTGCTCATATTGAATGCAGTAACTTCACCAAATTGTTCATTAATTTCTAATTTGTACGATTTTAATTTCTTAACAAGCCAATTTCCACAAGCAGTATGATTAATGGTGTTAGGTATCCTAGGTCCAAATGAAACTTGCTTTTCTATATAATGGAAGGCAGAATCTTCATTGAAATTAGGTCCAGCATTCCAGGTTTCTTTTTTTTGTTCGACAATCACTTTGTTTTCTTCATTAGATTTTTGATATGAGCAACTATAAACTAATACTCCAAATGATATATACAGTAAAATTGTTCTTATGATTAAATTAAATTTTTTGTTTTGTCGCATATGGACATCTAAAATAACGAAGAAGATTAAAAAAGGAATTTTTAGCCATGTAATATTCCAATTAAAACACGTTATTACCTAGATTTACAATAACAATATGTTCAGTTAATGAATTTATATTTAAATAAACAAAGATGGAAACAAATCCTTTTGATATCTGGAGTGTGTATCATTGTCTTAATTATATGGCTAACCTCAGTCATAGCAAATAATGTAAAGAAAGCAGAAATTGAGAAAATTCAGTTATGGAGTCAAGCGATAAAGAAAAAAGCGGAATTAGTCAGGTTAACTAATGATGCTTTTAATCAGTTAGCAACTAATGAGAGTGACAAAGTGCTATTATGGGCTCAAGCAACAAAAGAACTAGAAAAGCCACTAGGTGATTATGGGTTTGCCTTACAAATTATTCAGAACAATATTGATATTCCACTAATATTAACAAATGAAATTGGCCATTATATTTCCCATAAAAATATAGAGTTAAACCCTGATAATATGGGTGAAATCGATTCGTTGTGTAAGAAATGGGGTACTCAAAACACACCTATAGAAATCAATTATTTTGAAAATAGAAGACAGAAAATTTTTTACACCAACTCGGCCAATTATTTTAAGCTAGAAGTGTTGAGGGATTCATTACTAGATGCCTTCTCTAACGAAATCATGAATAACATTGCTCAGTTACCCGTTATTTTTTGGAGTGACGATGGAGATTCACTAATAGCATCTAATACAGTCAATTTTGCTACGCCAAAAGAAATGATATTGATAGAGATGAAAAGGATGATGGAAGATAATAAACCTATTGAAATCATATTGGGACCTAAAAACAAGGGTAAAGTATACTTTAATAATTCAGCCATCTTATTTCAATTACAATATTTCCCCATTCTATCACTAGCTATTATAACCTTGTTTTTATTCATTGCTTATTTATCGTTTAGTTCATTTAGAAAGGCTGAGCAGAATCAAGTTTGGGCAGGAATGGCCAAGGAAACAGCTCATCAACTGGGAACCCCGTTGTCTTCACTTCAGGGTTGGATTACGCTTTTAAAGGAAGAGGGAGTCAAACATGAAGCATTTAATGAGATGGAAAAGGATATTAATCGACTAACCATAGTATCTGATCGATTCTCCAAAATAGGATCAAAGGTAGAGACAAATTCAACCAATATGGTTCAGTTTTTCCATGACTACATAGAATACATGAAAAAAAGAATACCGTCTACTATTGAATTAAAGGTATCCTTTAGCCATGAACAAATTTTTGCAGACATAAACCCCTCTTTATTTAGTTGGGTAATTGAAAATTTACTTAAAAATGCCGCTGATGCTATGCAAGGAAAAGGACAAATTGAGATTCAAATGAATAAAGCCAATTTAGGTACCTCCATACTCATTATTGATAGTGGTAAAGGAATGCATTCAAATATACAGAAAACTATTTTTGAACCAGGATATACTACTAAGGAGCGTGGTTGGGGACTTGGTTTATCTTTGGTAAAACGAATTGTGGAAGGACATCATCAGGGAAAAGTAAGCGTGAAGTCTAGTAAATTAGGTAAAGGAACTACTTTTGAAATAGTGCTTCCAAACCTTAAATAATTATATTTCAAAAAAAAAAGAAGTAATGAATCGAATTTTCAGTTTTGTGCTAAGATTTCTTTTTTTTAATAGTTTTCATTATAAATTTCCCTTATGATTTTTTGAAAATAATAAATCTATGGGTAGTAGCCGATTTAAAAACTATTTAAAAGAGGCTGTGTTAACCCCAAAAACTACTTCTTTTGAGATGAATCCATTCTTCAATGAATGGAAAGGTACTCATCAACAGATAGATGATGTACTAGTAATCGGATTTAAACTTTAGGCATATCGAAGTTTAGAATAACCGATTTTTCTTTATTAGTTTTTATACATTTGCGCCAAATTCTACAACACTTAACTATCATATTTTTACATTATGAATATTCAAAGTATTTTATCCTCTTTAGGAGTTGAATCAAAAAACAGTGGTGCTGCAATTGGAGCCAATTGGTTAACGACTAATGGTAACACCATTTCATCATTTTCACCAGTAGATGGTAATTTAATTGGTGAAGTGACTGCTGCAACTGAAAAAGATTATGAAGATTGTATTCGTTCAGCACAGGAAGCATTTGTGGATTGGCGTATGGTTCCTGCACCTCAAAGAGGCGAAATAGTCAGGCAATTTGGTGATGCATTAAGAGCTAAAAAAGAAGATTTAGGGGCATTGGTTTCCTATGAAATGGGAAAATCTTATCAAGAAGGATTAGGTGAAGTTCAAGAAATGATTGATATCTGCGATTTTGCGGTGGGTCTTTCAAGACAACTTCACGGATTAACTATGCATTCAGAACGTCCACTACATCGAATGTATGAGCAATATCACCCACTTGGAATAGTGGGAATTATCTCTGCATTTAATTTTCCAGTTGCGGTTTGGTCTTGGAATACGGCTCTAGCATGGATTTGTGGTGATGTGTGCATTTGGAAGCCCTCAGAAAAGGCTCCTTTATGTGCTATTGCGTGTCAAAAAATTATGGCAGAGGTATTGGAGAATAACAATCTACATGGTGGAATTTGCACCTTGATTATTGGAGAGGCTGACTTAGGTAAATTAATGGCGGCCGATAAAAGAATTCCATTAATTTCTGCTACAGGATCTACAAGAATGGGAAAATCAGTAGGGCAAGTGGTAGGTGAAAGATTAGGAAAATCATTGCTGGAATTAGGTGGTAATAATGCTGTTATTCTTACCCCAGATGCAGACCTTAAAATGGTTATTCCTGCATTAGTATTTGGAGCAGTTGGTACAACAGGACAGAGATGTACATCAACAAGAAGGTTAATCATTCACGAAAGTATTTATGAGAATGTTAAGCAAGCTATGGTGAGTGCTTATAAACAACTTAAGATTGGTAATCCATTAGATGAATCTAATCATGTTGGCCCATTAATCGATAAAGATGCTGTTGAGATGTATGAAAAAGCCATTGAATCTGCTAAAGAAGAAGGTGGTAACGTTATTGTAGAAGGTGGAAAATTATCTGGAGAAGGGTATGAAAGCAACTGTTATGTTAAGCCTGTTATCATCGAAGCTGAAAACCAATTTCAAATTGTACAACATGAAACCTTTGCACCTATCTTATATTTAATTAAATATAATGGGGATGTGAATGAAGCAATTGCAATACAGAATAATGTTCCTCAAGGCCTCTCATCTGCGATTATGACCACAAATATGAGAGAGCAAGAAGCATTTTTATCTCATGCTGGTTCAGATTGTGGCATTGCTAATGTTAACATAGGTACATCTGGTGCAGAAATTGGTGGAGCATTTGGTGGAGAGAAGGAAACAGGAGGAGGAAGAGAATCGGGATCTGATGCTTGGAAAATTTATATGAGAAGACAAACCAATACCATTAACTGGGGAACTTCTCTTCCGTTAGCACAAGGGATAAAATTTGAGATTTAATAATAGCCTAAGCTATTTCTAACGCGTTCTAAGGTGGCTCTGGCCACCTTTTTTGCTTTTAGAGCACCCTCCGTGAGTACTTCCTCTACCTCTTTGGGGTTGTTTTGGTAATGCTCAAATTTTGCTCTTTCTTCTGAGAATGAAGACACTATTTTATCTAATAATTCTTTCTTGGCGTGTCCCCATCCATATCCACCAGCTTTTAATTTTTCTGCCAGAGTATTAGACTCTTCATCAGAAGCTAATAGCTTGTAAAGCTGATAAATAGTAGAGCTATCAGGATCTTTTGGTTTTTCTAAAGGGGTATTGTCGGTGATAATATTTTTATTGATTAACTTCTTAATGGCATTTTCAGTATCAAAAACGTCAATGGTGTTGTTTCTAGATTTACTCATTTTTTCGCCATCAGTACCTAATATGAGTTGAGCATCTTGTTGCAGAATGGGTTCTGGGAGTACAAAAATTTCACCGTGCTTATGATTAATACGTGAGGCAACATCTCGAGTCATTTCTAGGTGTTGTAATTGATCCTTGCCTACAGGAACAAAATTGGCATCATAAAGCAAAATATCTGATGCCATCAGCATGGGGTATGCAAACAGTCCCGAGTTAACATCTTCTAGGCGATCAGATTTATCTTTAAAAGAATGGGCTAATTTTAGTCGTTGGTATGGAAAAAAACAATTTAAATACCATGCTAGTTCAGTACATTCGGTAACATCAGATTGTCTATAAAAAGTAGTTTTATTGGGGTCAAGCCCACAAGCTAACCAGGTAGCTGC
Organism: Crocinitomicaceae bacterium; assembly: GCA_038134525.1. Lineage (GTDB taxonomy): Bacteria > Bacteroidota > Bacteroidia > Flavobacteriales_D > Parvicellaceae. The sequence continues at coordinate 12,236 of JAYPVI010000010.1, read as the reverse complement.
TACTTGAAATGTGTTATTTTTTAATTCATCCGCATTTTTAATTTGCGTAAGCGAGTGTAGATCGGCAATGAACAAGAAAGAATCATTTTCAGCTTCATTAGCCAAAGCAATAGCTGGCTTTATAGCCCCTAATATATTTCCTAAATGAGGTCTTCCAGTACTTTGTATTCCAGTAAGAATTCTTGCCATTTAGCAGGCTAAAATAGCTTCCTTTTTTATTTCTTTTCAAGAATTGATACTTTTTTTCTTAAAAGTTTTGCTTCTTTTCTTTTAGACATTATTTTTTTAAATATTCCACTTAGGAATAAAACTATTGCTATTGCAACTGGAACACCAATTAGAATAGCCACAACATTTTCCTCATCAAATTCAAATACCACCGCAATGACTAAACCAATAAGAGCTAAAGGCACAAATGCAATAGCCATTACCATTCCTAACCCTAATCCAAATAACATTAAACGAGTACCAGCATCAGACTTAGATTTTTGTTTATTTAGTTCAATCTCAACATCATTTAATTCTTTAGAATTGTTTAATTGAGTGTTTAATTTATTCTCACTAATAGTATTTTTTTGTAGTTCCTGTTTATTATTGATGATAGCACTTTTGACATCTTTTAACTTTACTCGATCTGTACTATTTTTTGAGTTCTCCATTTCAGCACTAATAGATGTCTCATCTTTGTTAAGATTTTTCACAAATGGGTCATAATGATTGTAACCTGACATGCCTGACCACAAGTATGCAAAAACCGTAATTAAAATTGGAAAAATGGTATGTATAGAAGTATTCCAAAAAATCCAACTTGCACCAAATATACCTGCAGTAAAAAGTAGTAATTGTAAAATACCTAAGCCTATTTTTCCATTGAGCATAGTTCCTAACCCTGGAACCAATAGGTTTAAAATAAAGTTCCTTTTGGAGTTGTCTTTAGCTTCTTCATCACCATCATTAGTTAATTCTATATTTTCTTTTATGGCTCGAATTTTTTTGATTGGTTTATTTCTGGTTTTAATGTTTTCAGATATATCGTTTTTGATGAAATAATTTTCTTTTACTAATTCATCTGTATTTATTAATATGTCATTATTGTTACTTGCTATAAGAGGAGTAGCTTCAGTAGTCTTCTTTTGCTCGTTGGCAGTGAAATATGGAACTTCTGATTGAAAATTTTTCAGTGGGGTGTGATTATTATTTGCAATTTCATTAGTTTTCTTATTTATGGAAAAGGAATTTTTATGGAACAGAGAACGGTCTTTTTTATGGTGAGTAAACCCCTTAGTGTATTTTCTTTTTTGAATAAAGCCATGTTGAACAACATCGGAGCTGGTACTACAAGAAACTAAAAATAGAAATGTTATTATTGCGTAGAAATTTTTCATTTTTGTGAGATTATAAGTTTAAAGTAGCTAAAAAATTTTTAAGAAAGCCCTTTCATATCTATATTATTGTTATTTCACAGTAGTCTACATTTTCTTTTCAACACTGTTTGCGCCATTTATTTTTTGCTTGGTTTTAGGCAAAGGAAAATATAAAGCGGCACAAAAAATTAAATTTTTTTGGGCAAAATGGATGATGTTTTTAGTAGGAATTAAATTCGAGACTAAAATGGAGTCTATGATTCCATTCAATCAGCCATACATCATTTGTCCTAACCATAAGTCTTATTTAGATATCGTACTAATGTATTTGATAATTCCTAACGACTTTGCATTTATAGGAAAATCCGAGTTATTAAGATGGCCTGTTATTCGTTTTTTTTTCAAAAGAGGAGTTGATATACCAGTATATAGAGATAGTATATCCAAAGCTGCAAAATGTTTAGCTATTGCTGAAGAAGAATTAAAAAAAGGAAGAAGTATAGTTATTTTTCCAGAAGGTGGTTGGGATTATGAGCCTGGGATGAGACGATTTAAAAATGGAGCCTTTCAATTGGCTATAGACGCTAAGGTGCCTGTTCTTCCAATAACATTTAAAAACAATTATAGTTTATTTACCGATCATAAAGACCTTTCTGGTAATGCTAAGCCAGGTATTGCAAAAATTGTTATTCATAACCCGATAGAAACTACAAATCTATCAAGAAAAGAATTAGTATCTTTGAGAGATCATACATTTAATATCATTAAAACAGAACTAGATCGTGAAAATAAATGAAGAAACTATTTTGAAGCTAGCTTCTCTATCAAAGCTCAAGTTTGATAAAGATGAAATGGATTTAATCACAAATGATATGCAAAAGATGATAAACTTTATTCAAACCTTGGAAGACATTAATACAGATGGTATTGAACCTTTAATTCACATGACAGATGGATTCAATAATTGGAGAGAAGATAAAGTTGAAACAATGCTAGATCAAAAAGAGGCATTAAAAAACGGTCCTCAATCGGATGCTACTTATTTCAAAATCCCTAAAGTTTTAGATAAATAACTTAGCAGAATTCGTCAAAGGCTGCTGCCAAGTTTTCAGCTATTAATTCAGCAGGCTGACCTTCAATATGATGCCTTTCTATAAAATGAACTAATTGACCTCCTTTAAAAAGAGCCATACTAGGTGATGAAGGGGGGTAAGGAAGGCAATATTTTCTTACTTGATTAGTTGCCTCAGTATGAAATCCAGCAAATACAGTTAATATTTCGTCTGGTTTTTTGCCATTTTCAATAGCCATTTTTGCTGCAGGCCTTGCATTTCTTGCTGCACAACCACAAACAGAGTTGATCACCACTAACTGAGTACCTTCAGAAACATTAAGGTGTTGATCTACTTCCTCGCTTGAGGTTAATTCTTTAAAACCTTTAGATATTAAATCTTCTCTAAATGGGGCTACAACTTCAGCTGGATACATATTATTATTTATTGTTTATACAAAATTATATCTTTTTGGTATTACAAACAAAGAGTTTAACGTTTTGCAGAAAAAAATCGTTTAATTATCTGACTGCATTCATGTTCTAGGACAGGGCCTTTAACTTTTGTACTAGGGTGAACAATACTCGTCTTAACAGTTTTAAATCCTCTTTTAAGATCAGCTGTCCCATAAATTATTTCTCCAATTCTTGTCCAAAATGCTGCACCAGCACACATTACGCAAGGTTCAAGAGTAACGTACAATTTACATTCGTTTAAATATTTATTTTGAAGGTAGTTACTAGCAGAAGTAAAAACTTGCATTTCAGCATGTGCCGTAAAATCGATTAATTTTTCACAAAGATTATGCCCTCTGGCAATAATTTTGTTTTTGTATACAATAACGGCTCCAACTGGGACTTCATCCTGCTCAAAGGCTAATTGAGCCTCATCCAAGGCTTTCTTCATGAAGTATTCGTCATTAAATGGGTTCATTTTAATGATGTTTTTTTAAAATAAAGTAAAAATAAATAGCTTTGGTAAATTAAATTTTAAAACTCTAAAAATACAATAATGGCTTTTGAATTACCACAACTTGATTACAATCACGATGCATTAGAACCACATATTGATGCTCGAACAATGGAAATACATCATGGGAAACACCATGCAGGATATACAACCAAATTAAATGCTGCCATAGCTGGAACGGATAAAGAAAATAAATCCATAAAAGAATTAATGCTAACCATGGATATGTCCAATGGAGCCCTAAGAAATAATGGAGGAGGGTATTTTAACCATTGCTTATTTTGGAAAGCGATGTCACCAAATGGAGGGGGTCAACCTTCAGGAACATTATCCCAAGCCATTGACAGAGATTTTGGATCATTTGAAAATTTTAAAAATGCCTTTTCAAATGCAGCAGCCACGCAGTTTGGTTCTGGCTGGGCATGGTTATGTGTTCATGATGGAGGGAAATTAGAGGTGTGTTCTTCAGCTAATCAGGACAATCCACTCATGCCTGGAATAGGTTGTGGAGGAAATCCTATACTTGGTCTAGATGTTTGGGAACATGCTTACTATTTAAATTATCAAAATAGAAGACCTGATTACATTGAAGCCTTTTTTAACGTCATAAATTGGGATCAAGTTCAACAAGATTTTGATGCTAACAAATAGAATCAATTATATTTTAAATTAAAGGCCACTATTAAGTGGCTTTTTTTTTGTTTTTAAAATCGCATTTAACAGAATTGATCCTACTACAATGGCTGCACCTAAGTAAAAATTAATTCTCATTAGCTCAGAGTCCTTAAAGAAGAATAGCGCCAATAAGATAGCATATATGGGTTCTAAATTAACAGATAAATTAACGGTGTAAGCGGGTATGAAACGCATGACATAAACCCCCATTAAAAACGCAAATGATGTACAAATTATTCCAAGAATTAACAACCAAACAAGCTGCTCAAAGCTTAGTTTAAGTTCATATAAAACTAGGTCTCCTGAAATTAGAAATAAGACAGAAGTAAATACAAAACCCCCAAATAATTCGTAGAATGAAATCACTCCAGCATGATTAGACTTTACAAAAACGGAATTTAATACGGAAAAAAATGCGGCTAGAAGTGCTGAGACTAGAGAGAAAAGAATTCCTACAAAATAATCGTGATTAGATGAAATATTTAAGTCATTCATAATGATGAAAATTCCTATCACAACAAGGACACTAGTTATTAATTCTTTTGGTTCAAATTTCTTTTTTGTAATAAGTGGTTCAATAAATGAAGTAAAAAGTGCTGTAGTAGATAATAAAACTAAAGCAATAGATACATTGGATCTAATAATGGCTTCAAAAAAGCAATACCAATGTAGCCCTATTAGAACACCATTTCCTAATAACTTAAATATACTTTTAGACTCGATTAAAATTTTTTGTTTTATGAATATGAGGTATAATAAAAGAGTAGACCATCCTATTAACATTCTCCAAAACACAATTTCTACACTACTTAAGTGACTTATTTCCAAGAATTTTCCAATGATACCAGTAAATCCCCAAATTAATATTGTGAAATGGAGTAATAAAAAGTGATGATATTTTGCGTTCAAATTAAATTTTTAGGAATCCAAAATTATCAAACTATAAACAAGAAGATTTCAAATTTGTCTAAATAATTGTTTGAAATTATTTACTTTAGACGTCACCTATGAAAAATCTAAAGTTTATAATTTTTTCAGTAGTTCTACTCATCCTTATAAATTGCAATAAAAGTGATCAAATTGACATATCTTCTTTGCAAACCTATCATTATGTAGCTATTCCATTGGTAAGTGCTGAGATTGATATTCAAGATATGCTTGAGAGAGATACTGGAGGAGTTGTGAGCACTGGAACGCAGGGAGAATTATTTTTAGCATACACCACTCCACCAATATCAATGAACGCATCAGAAGTTATCACAATTTCAGATCAGTCATTCGATATCGATATTCCTCTCGGTTCTTTATCAGGTGTTCCAGGTGGCTTACCTTTTTCCGGAACGGTAACAGTTCAGGACACTTCAATTTATAATTTCATTTTTCCAAATGGGGAAGAGTTAACCTCAATCGATTTTTCTTCAGGACTTTTAACAATCAGTATTGATAATAATTTAAGCCATGAGGTATCAATGATCTTGTCAATACCATCACTTATTGATGGGATTAGCCCTTTCTCAGATGTTCTAGTTGCACAAGCCAATAATACGGCTATTACTCAAGTAAATTTATCTTCTTATGATCTTGATTTCACTCAAGGTAGTACAGGGTTTAATGAATTTGTTGTTCAAGTAGAAGCTACTATAAATGGCTCAGGCTCAACTATCTCGTCTAATGATAACTTAACTATGTCATTTGGAATGACTTCCATGAATTTCAACCAAATAAATGGGGATTTAAAATACCAACATTTTGACCTAGGAACAGAAGAAACGGTGTTTGATATTTTTCAAAGCTCACTAGGAGCTTTAAGCTTTCAATTAACTAATCCTGAAATTCGCTTAGATATCACAAATAGTTTTGGTTTTGACGTCTATTTAGGAATGGACTCTATGTACTATGAAGATCTTTCAGGATCATTCATTGATCATATTCTTTATGATTCCACCGCACAAGGTATTCTACAGCAAGCGCCATTTTATTTTCCAGTGGTGAGTCAGCCATCATCCCCTGGAGGTACATCTTCTAGCCGTATTGTGATGAACGCTTCAAACAGTAGTATAGATGAATTAATTAATGCGACTCCAAAGCAAATGATTTTTTCGTCTTCTGCTTCCATTAACTTAGATACTAATATCACCAATTCAAACTATGTACTTAGCAATAGTGAAATTAGTGTTAGCTCAGAAATATTACTACCACTTGAAGGATATGCAGGTGGTTGGGCATTGGGAGATACGTTGCCTTTTGATTTTAAAGTTGATGAATTATTCAGTTCTAATACGACCATAGAAGAATCTGTAATCAAATTTGTTACCACTAACGGCTGGCCAATTGAAGTTGCTTTTACATTAGAGTTATTGGATAGTAATGAAAGCTTATTGACATCCATAGCAAACCAAGAATTGATTATTGAATCGGGAGTTTTAGATGCTAACGGAAAGGTAGAAACACCAACAACCAAAGTAACAGAATTATTTTGTGATAGTACTTGTGTAAATAACTTAAATGAAACAAAATTTGTAGTCATTAATGTGTCTGCAAATACAGATGATTTTAATAATCAACAGGCTGTTAAAATTTACAATGATTACAAATTAGGAATTGAAATGGCCATCATGGTAGCTGGAAGAATTTTTTAATGAATAGAATACTAGTCATATTAGCTCTTTTTTTTACGGGGAAAATCTTTGCTCAACAAGATTTTATATTGTATCATATGCCTTCAATACCTCAAATAACACAGGTTGATCCCGCTTCGTTCCCAGATTCTAAATTAGATATTGGATTACCTATTATTTCTAGTGTATATGGATCAGCATTTAATACTGGTTTTTCATTGGGAGACTTATTTTATCAAAATGCTAATGGTATTATGATGCCAGATGTGGATAATGCTATTTCGGCCATGAAACCCAACAATTTTTTGATTTTAAATGCCAGTACAGACCTTTTGTTTTTTGGCTTTAAAAAAGGAAATAACTTTTATTCTTTTAATGTAACTGAAAAGCTAGACTTTACTTTCAATTATCCTAAGGATTTAATCATCATGGCTATGGAAGGTAATGGAAACAATTTACTTGGGAAAAGGGCTTCCTTTGACGGGTTGGGTTTTGATTTTACTCATTGGAGAGAATATGCTGTTCATTGGGTTCATGATGTTGATCATAAGTTTTCTTATGGTGCTAGATTAAAGTACTTATATGGCATGGAAAACTTTACTACAGATGTGAGCTACATGGGTATAACTACTGATCAAAATACGCATGCGCTCACATTTGATATGAATTTCGATTTTAGGACTGCGGGGTTACCCTTGGTAATGATTGACGATTCCATTCCATGTATTGGGGGAATAGATATGAATGATACGGCAATGGTCCAAGCTGCTGGTTTGGATGGTAATTTTCTTAGTAATTATCTGTTTGGACGGAATAATAATGGTTTAGGTATAGACTTTGGTTTTAATTATCATTTAAGCGATAAATTATTACTTGAGCTTTCTGTTTTGGACCTAGGGTTCATTACCTGGAATGATTACACAGCTAACTCTCAATTAGCCGCATGGGACTACACATATGATGGAATTGACAATCCCATTACTGTTTTCGGTCAGGGAACAAGTGTAGAATACCTAAAAAACATCCTTGAAGACTCAGTTGAGGCATCACTTTACGATAATTATCAATATTCAAATCCTAGTTATTCAACTTCACTTAGAACAAAGATCTATGCTTCTATGGAGTACATAGTTGATCATAATAATTTTGTATCCCTTAGTTTATATTCCTCTTTTGTAAGAAAAAGATGGAGGAGAGGTCTTGGTATTGCTTATAATTATCATTTAGGTAATTTTTTATCAGCAACAGCTAGTTACTCTATTTATAATAGAAGCTTTTCTAATGTGGGTCTAGGACTTTCTGTTAATTTAGGCCCAGTAGAACTGTACTGTCTAACAGATAACATCCTTTCTTGGGGTATGCTAAATCCATCAGATAATTTAGGCGGAAATAGTCAAGCCATTAATATTGATACAAGAAAGGTGAAGAATGGTCAAATTCACTTTGGTATGAATTTAACTTTTGGAAGAGACAAAACAAAAAAACCAGGAGAGGAAGGAGAAGAAGATAGAGCAGCACCTGTTTCTAATGATGGAGATACAGAGGCTACTGATACTAAAGAAAACACGGATACAAAAAATGGTGTACAAGGGATTAAAAGAAAAACAGTTTACGGTGATACAGAAGTTGAACCCAAAAGAACAGATTATAATGAGGGTTCAAAGGGAAAATCTGAATCAAAATCTAATAAAAAAAAGAAGTCAAAGTCAAATTACAACAAAGAAACAAAGGCTAAGGAAAATAAACGAAAAGGTCCACTAGTTCCAAAAGTGGAAGAGACAGAATCTAAAGATAAAACGTATAGAAAGGTATCTACTAAGATTTAACTTATATTCTACATCTAAATCTTACTGAATTGTAACTTAAAAGCAATCCATTGAATTTTGTGGTATTGTAAAATATTTTTATTTTTAAAAACCACAATAATTTAATGTGTATTAGAATGCTTGATTACTACTCAAAAGATAAAGTTTTCTTCTTAGATTATTTACCAGATGAACTTTTTATCAATCTTGATGATAATGAACGGATTAACTACAGAATAGTAAGAGAAAATCATGTTGAATATATTAAGATTAAGGAAGAAATTAGTGCTATAGAGTTAGAGATAAAACTAAAGAAGCAAAAGGTGAAGATGCTAAAAAAAAAGATGATTGGGTCAACAGAAAGACCAGGTTTTAAACTTATTATGGATTCAGCAAAAGAGGATTTAAAGCCATTGTTGGATATCTATAATTTTTCACTTTCTATTGGTTTCAGACTACATAAAACAAAGAAAAAATCAGAAGCTTCTCCAAAATTATACCTACGAGTTTTGAACTTTAAAAAAAAGTTTAAAAACATTTACATAGGAAACGAAGACTATGCAAAATCCTTCCTGTCTGATGTGTCAAATCTTTCAATTAATGATCTAACTGTTGAACAAGTGAAAGAAGAAATAAAATGTGTTTATTCTGCCTACATAAGGCATTACATATGGAAAAATGATTGGGACCATTTTTTTAAGGCTAAACATGATTTGAATGCAGTAAAGAAATGGGTAATAGAAATGGGAACAGAGCGTTTTCGTTGGTAAATTATAATTTTAGTATTTTTCATGTATGAAAAAATTAGTAATTTTCATTCTCCTCCTCCCGATTTCAATTTCTAGTCAATGGGATTTCACTCCAAAATTCAAAAGCAAATCATATTATGATTCCGGTAAATTATTGTCAGAAATTGAATATAAGTCAGGTAAAAGAAACGGCAATTGCACATATTACTATGAGAATGGAAATAAGCAATCTGAATCAACATATTTTAACGGAAAGCTTAAAGGTAATTACAAAAGTTATTATGAGTCTGGGGCATTAAGAGAAATGGGAGAATACGTTTATGACAGAAATAACATTTACAGTAGAAAAAACGGAATTTGGAAGACATTCTATAAAGACGGAAAACTAAAATCAGAAGCAACAATAAAGGACGGAAAAACGATACATTGGAAATTCTATAACCCTGATGGAGAACTAAATGATTTAGGTACAGATTGTTGACAATATGAAAATTGAAGTTTTCGCAATAAAAGGGACTCCAATTTGGTTTTTTACGGCTTATTCCTTTACGGTAGATATCCCATTATTTTCTAAAATAGATAAGAATAGGATTTACCATTCATCAGACCTTATACATGAAGATAAATTGGCAATTGAAAAAAAATTAATCAAGGCATACATGGATATACATAAAGAAATTATATCCCATTACAAACCATTTACCTGCTTTGTTGATCAATTTGAGTTTAATGCATTGTAATAACATTAAGATTTTTAAATTGATTAGTTTTAGTAAAATATGATCTCAATTGAAATGAAAAAAAGCATACTTACTTTAGTTATTACACTTATAACGTCTCTTATAACATTAAATCAAAACGCTCAGGAGAATGTTACTTATCAAAAGCCTTCAAAAGAAATTCTTGATTTGGTAGATGTGGAGCTTGCCCCTCGTACTTTTTTCGATTCCAAAAATAAAGTAATGCTGTTGGCTTACAGAGATGCGTATATAAGCATAAACGAGCTCTCTATTAAGGAATTGAGATTGGCAGGTTTAAGAATTGATCCAAAAACATTTATTGGCAGTAGAACAAGATATTACAACAATGTAAAGGTCAATTTCTTGCAAGAAAATCCGAAAGTGGTTGAAGTTTCAGGATTACCCAGTAATCCCAGATTAGCCAATTTTAATTGGTCTCCAGATGAAAAAAAAGTGGCTTTTACTAATACTACAAATAATGGAGTAGAAGTTTGGGTCCTAGATGTAGAACGTAGCGAAGTCAAAAAGATTACCAATGCAAATGTGAACGCCAATTTAGGGGATGTGATCAACTGGTTCATGGATAGCGAACACCTTTTGGTTAAATTAAAATCTTTCAATTCAAAGCCGCTTATTGATGGCGAGAATGAAATACCTGCTGGTCCAACTATAAGTGTAAATAATGGAAAAAAGGCACAAAATAGAACTTACCAGGATTTGCTTAAAAACAAAATAGATGAACACAATTTTGAACAACTTGCATTATCCGATTTGTATAAAGTCAATTTAGATGGTGAAATGGAGCTATGGTTGGCTAATGATATGTTTCGAAATATAAGCTTTTCTCCTGATGGAGAATTTGTTATGGTAAAGACCATTGCTAGACCTTTTTCCTATATCGTTCCTTATTATCGGTTTGCTTCAAAAACAGCCGTTTATAAGAAAGAAGGAAGCCTGGTAGAAATCATTGCTGATGACCCACTTGTGGAAGATATGCCCAAAGGTTTTATGTCTACCGTAAGTCATAAACGGTCTTTTCAGTGGAGAGCAGATAAGCCATCGTCATTGGTTTATGTAAAAGCATTGGACGGGGGGGATCCCAATAAAGAAGTGGACTTCAGGGATGAGGTTTTTGAATTAAATTATCCATTTAAAGGAGATGCAAAATCTATGGTAAAGATCATTAATCGATATAGTGGAATTAGTTGGAGTACGGATGAGGTTGCTTTTTTAAATGATTATTGGTGGAATACTAGGAATGAAAAAACGTATATGTTCAACCCTTCTAAAAAAGATGATGCCCCTAAAATTATTTTTGACAGAAACTATCAAGACAAATACAACGACCCAGGGAATTGGGTCATGGTAAAAAACGAATTCGGCAGGAACATAGTTCATCAAAAGGATGGTATAGTTTCACTTATTTCAGATGGATTTACCAAAGAAGGGCAATTCCCTACACTATATACAATGAACTTATCATCAGGTGAAAAAGAAACATTATATAAGTCTAAAATGGTAGATAAGCTGGAAAATCTGGTTCGATATATTCCTAAAACAGGGCAATTAATAACCAGAATAGAGTCACCAAACGAGTACCCTAATTACTACATCAAAAAGTTAAAAAGTAAAAAACAAAGTGCTTTAACTTCATTTGAAAATCCATTTAAAGGGCTTGAGGATGTACATAAAGAAGTTATAACCTATAAGCGGGAAGATGGGATAGAACTCAGTGGTACATTATACTTGCCTTTAGGATATGATCAAGAAAAAAAAGAAAAAGTTCCTTTGATTATGTGGGCTTATCCTGTGGAGTACAAGGATAAAACCACAGCCGGCCAAAACACCCAGAATGCCAATCAATTTACTTACCCTTACTATGGTTCACCAATATATTGGGTAACTAAAGGTTACGCTGTACTTGATGATGCTGCTTTCCCCATAATTGGTGAGGAAGATGAAGAGCCTAACGATTCATTTAGAAAACAATTGGTGGCTAATGCGGAAGCGGGTATTAACGCAGTGGATGAATTAGGATACATCGATAAATCTAGAGTGGCTATAGGTGGGCACAGCTATGGGGCTTTTATGGTGGCCAATTTACTTTCGCACTCCAGTTTATTTGCAGCAGGCATTGCTAGAAGCGGAGCGTACAATAGAACCTTAACTCCTTTTGGTTTTCAAAGCGAGGAACGTTCTTATTGGGAGGCTCCTGAGATTTATTACAATATGTCTCCTTTTATGCATGCTGATAAAATGAAACA
>JAYPVI010000009.1:0-97996 GCA_038134525.1 Crocinitomicaceae bacterium | reverse complement strand
ATGTGAAAGTAGCACTATTATTACTCGTAGTATATGTGATGCCATCTATCCAGGTGTATGAATCACATGCCGATTGAACATCTGTTCCTGAATTTGAATTCGTAATCGTTAAATCAAGAGTTACTGTGCTGTCACATCCACTTGCATTAGTCAATGTGAAAGTAGCACTATTATTACTCGTAGTATATGTGATGCCATCTATCCAGGTGTATGAATCACATGCCGATTGAACATCTGTTCCTGAATTTGAATTTGTAATCGTCAAATCAAGCATAACAACTGAGTCACATCCATTTGAAGCTCCACCAACAATGTTAAATGTAGCAGTGTTGTTACTCGAAGTGTAGGTATTACCATCAATCCAAATATATGAGTCACAAGCGGTTATTATATCGACTCCAGGATTTTGCCCTGAATTTTGATATAAATTTGATACTTCACAGGAGGTTAAAGCCCTATCATAAACCAATACATCATCAATTATACCATTAAAGTCATATGATCCTCCAACTGACTGCCAATTAGACTGTCTTCCAATTAAAAAATGGGATGTATTATTTGTTATTGATGTACTGCTGTTAGTAGAGTTAACTTCTATTCCATTTTGATAAAATCTTAAAGTACTGCCATCAAAGGTAGCGGCAAGATGTGTCCAAACTCCTGTTGGAACACTGTCTCCTTCTACAATTGAAGAACCTTGATTCCATCTAGCAATACTTCCTACGGGGTTTATGCCAAGGTAATAGCCACCAGAAAAATCCCATTTATTGACGATAGCTGACCAGTCCGGAATATTTGTCGGATTAATCCATGCTGCAATGGTCATACTATCTGTTAACTGTAAATCTGTTGGGTTACCTGCATCAATATAACCTCCAGAAAATTCCATAGCACTGTTAGTATTGCCAAATCTATCGGTAGTAGCCATCACTGAACCAATAACTGTTCCACTGTTTCCATTTCCACTGGAATCAGCTCCATTTCCATCTAGTTTATAATGAGCTATAAGTCCATTTGATGGTTGTGCTAATGACTGAAACGATACTGTAAAAAACACTAAATAAATAACACTTTTTATGTGTTTTTTTAAATGTTTATTGACCTTTTCTTTTTTCATTTTATGATTTTTATTTTACTAACGCTAAGTTACACAAATTACTTTTTTATCCTTCATAAATATATGCTAAAGAAAATCAAGGTTAAATAAGCTCATTTTATTAAAAAGTGTTTTACAGGAAGTTAAATAAACAGTTTCTATATGGAGCGTTTAAATGCACTATACACATTTTGTAAGTTCTTTTACCACAACAATATTCCAATTATAAAAATTGAAACACTAATCAAAGGAATCAAACTGATTAACAGTGAGGTTTTATATTTATTAAGTCTAAATAATATCCAAGCACCAATAATTGTGATCAATACAATAATTGGGAAAGAAATCAAACTGTAGAAAACGGCTAGAATTGCTTTGTTATTGGTGCTTCCAGGTGCATCAAACATCATCGGTGACATTAATATCATTGGCAATGATAAAATTGTCAATGACCCAAAAATAGATGTAGATATTATTAACCAAATTTTGATTTTATTTTTCATTTTATCTTCAGTTACTCACCATTTCCTTTCCTATTCATTAGAATTTTTTTAGGTGATATTAAATGGCGTCCAAGTAGAGGAAATACATAACATATATTTCTTATTCGAAAGGAGCCTAAGATACAAAATCATTTATCTACCCACTTTTTTAATAACTGCTTTTTGAGTAACCACAGAAACTGATGGTTTTTTAACAGTTGAATTAGTACTTGGTTTTTTTTTATTTTTTGTGCTTTTAAGTACATGTGCAAAAGCTACCAAAACCCCCCATATATTTGAATTCACACAAAATTCAGCTGATTATTTTACCATTATTTCTAGTTGGATTTTCTCTTATCTTAACTCTTTATTTATAAGATAACTAAACTTTTAAAATATCTGAATTAAACCCTTTAAAATCAATTTTTGATTTTTCCCACATGTAAATCACATGAAAATTTTATAAATACTTAACATAAGTTCAACTTCTTTATCATGATTAAGTATTAATTTTCGGATATGTTAATAGCTATAATTGCGCACGATGGTAAAAAAGCAGAAATGGTCCAGTTTCTGAACGAAAATGCGGATATTCTACATAAAAATGAAATAGAATTAGTTTCAACTGGCACGACAGGAACTAAGGTTGAAAAAGCAGGTTTTAAAGTGGATAAAATGCTTTCTGGTCCACTGGGTGGTGATGCTCAAATAGCTTCATTAGTAGCATCAGGAAAATGTCAAATGGTTATCTTCTTTAGAGATCCTTTAGAAAAACATCCTCATGAACCCGATATATCTATGTTAATGCGGCTTTGTGATGTGCATGATGTTCCTTTAGCCACCAATCCATCTTCTGCTAGTTTATTGCTAAAAGGAGTAAATTTTTCTTAATCTTTTTCAGCGCAATCTTTGCACTTTCCATTAACGTTAATGGAAACACTATTTATCTTGAAATTGGGGATAGAAACGTATATTTCTTGTTCTATATTTTCACATGTAATGATATGGCAATCATCACATTTAAAATGAATATGATGGTGTAAATGGTCATCAGTTGTACAAGAATGATCACAAATGGCGTAGTAATCTTCATTATCTATATTTGCAGCCTTGTGAATGATGCCTTTATCGCTTAAGGTCTGAAGCGTTCTGTACAGGGTGACCCTGTCAGTTGATTTTAATGCTTTTTGAATTGCAGAATAGGGCATTGCAGAACCATATTTAAGGATATGGTGAAGTAAGCTCACTCTACAATTAGTAGCTTTGAGATTTCTTTCTTTTAATAGTTCTTTTATGCTGTCCTTTTTCATAGGAGAAAATAAGCATCTAAGCTTAGATGCTTAAAGATAAGATATTACTAATGATCTTCACCACAATGAACTTCTACATTTCCAGTAACTGGACTTGGAAGGCTATCCCCATCAGCATCGACATAAATTGTATCAGTTACATCATAACCACTTTCTTCAATAGAAGTTAATTCATCACCACAATATTCACCTAGCTCCATTATTTCATACTCCGTACCATTTATGTCAGCGGCAGCATGACATTCAGCACACTTGTTACATGAGCTTAAATTAAATACAGCCATTGCTCCTAAAAAGATTACTACTTTTTTCATTTTCTTTTCTTTAAATATTAGGCTCTTCTTTTAATAATGGATTAAAACTAGTCATGGAGCCCTTTAATGACTAGCTTCAATGTATTTAGTCAAATTGAAACATCAACTTGATATAAATATTTCTACCAGGATTTGGTATTTCATACGTTTTAAGACGAGATAAATGATCAACATATCTGGTATTTAACAAATTGTTTACACCAATAGCATAGTCTATTTTATTTTTTACTGGAATGGTTCCATTAACAGAAAAATTAATTAATTGATAAGGGTCACTAGGTTCTTCATAGGTGGCAACACTATTTTGCCCAAAAAAGTGAATATATTGTGCAGAAACACTGTTAATTCCTTTTCTATTCTTAAAATCAATTTTAGCTATATTTTTGAACCTGTTTTGTGGAATAAATGGCAACTCATTATTTGTATATAGCAAAGAAAAATTACTTTCTAGATGTAACCAATGTGCCATGTGGGGGTGATAATGTATAGCGATGTCACCTCCAGAAAAAATGACATCTTTTTGTTTCATATTAAAAATATCAAGCCCCGAAACGGTATCTATATTTGCTGTTGGGTTTTTATATATGTAATTGTCGATTTGATTTATGAAAGGATTTATCACAATCTCCAAGTGATCAAAATGAGTTCCCAAATAAAAATCAATTTGATTTGCTCTTTCAGAATCAACATTTGCATCTCCAATTAAATATTGTAAGGTGGCGTGGTGAACTCCGTCAGCCAATAATTCTGAAATGTGCGGAGGTCTAAACCCAGATGAGGCATTTAATCTAGTGGTAAACATCTCTGATGATCTCGAAATACCAGCAGAATAATTAATACCATTAAATGTGTCATCAAACCCATTTACAATATTGGCTGTGGTGATATTTCTTTGGTCATAACGTACTCCAGCTTGCATGTTCCATAGATTAAAATTTCCCTTTATTATTGTGAAAGCACCTACATCTGAAAATGTGGCATCTTCAATTAAAATTTCAATGATTTCATTATACCCATTGGTGTTACGTTGAAACATGCTTTGTGTGCCAGAAACCCATTCTACATGTTCATTGAATTGGTGTTTCCAACGTACATTGTAAGAATAGTTTTGTAAAGTCATATCAATTCCTGGAATCAAAGTTCTTTTTTCAAATTCTCTCAATTCATTTGATGTAAATCCCAATTGTGCTACTACTTCATCGTTTTTAAAATAAAATTTGTTTTCCCATTGCACTAAATGATTTAGTATTTTTTGAGCTGGTTTGGTATACCTCCTAGATCTGTTGTTCGAAAGAAAGTCAGATATACCCGGATTTGCTGCATGGGTGTGTCCAGGAAGTCCGTTCTGGAAATAAAGTACTTGATACCTTAAATTACTAATCCAGTTATTTTTATTGTAACCAATCGTTGTCTTAAAAGATCCTCCACTATTTTTTGAGTTTAAAGCAAATATACTGTCGGAGTTGTTTTCAAGACTAGATGAATTCCCAATGGCATAATTTGACCTTGAAAAATAGCCACCATAAACAGCTAATCGTAAATTATTTTTTGATGTTTTATAGGAAATTTTGTTTACCGTAGCCAGCGAATTAGACTCAAATTTGGTGCTGGCTTTAATTTCCGTTTTGTTTGCATTTGCATAGGATTCATCTGCTAGATAGATAACCCCTCCAAGTGCATCAGCCCCATATATCAATGAGCTCGGTCCTTTGATAACTTCTGCCCTGTCTATACCTAAATTAAGTACAGCAAAACCATGATCTGCACCCCATTGTTGATTTTCTAATCTTAAGCCATTTTGAGAGGTTAGTACTCTCATTCCCGTAAGTCCTCTAATGACCGGTTTAGCAATTCCATTTCCAGTGGATAAATTATAGACTCCAGGTATGTTACTTAGTGCCTCTACTATGTTAGTTTGTTCAATTTTGTTTAAATCGGCTATTTTTCTTGATTCTACGGGAAACGTACTGTACCGCTGTAGTTTTGAATCAGACGTTGAAATGATAACCTCGTCTAAATGTATGTGTTCATGTTTTAATTTGACCTCTATTTCAGTATCAGAGGGTTTTACATGAATCATCTCACTTCCGTAATCAGTGGCAGAGATTTGTAATGTCATCTGATTATTTATCATGTTGTCTAATTGCCATTTGCCTGTACTATCAGCGATAACACCGTTTTGTGTTTCTAAACAGTATATTTTTGCATATGGAATTGCAGATTCTGTCTTTTTATCTAAAACTTTTCCGAAAATTGATTGAGCTTGAAATTGTAAACAAGCAAAAAGGAATAAAAAAGACGTTAGATATTTTAAGCACATTCGGCCGAATTTTGGCCAAATATAGATTATAAATGCAACAATGTTGCAATATGTGTAATTATTTTAAATTTTCCGCTAAGAATCCCATCATGGCTTTATAAAAATCCATTCTGTTTTCCTCTTTACCAAACCCATGACCCTCATCGTATTTCACCATGTAAGGAACAGAAACTCCATTTGCTCTTAAACCTTCTACTATTTGGTCGCTTTCATCTATATTAACTCTAGGATCATTTGCTCCTTGAACTACAAATAGCGGTTTTTTAATCTTATCTATATGAAATACAGGTGAAACTTCTTTCATGATTTCATTTTCTTCTTCCACATCAAGATCGTACCAGATAGCTTTGATCATTTTTAAGTATGGTTTCCAGTAAGGTGGAATCGTTTCCATAAAAGAGAATAAGTTAGAAACGCCTACATAATCGATACCACAAGCATACAAGTCCGGTGTTTTTGTTAAACCTCTTAACACGGCATATCCTCCATGACTACCTCCATAAATAGCGACTTTTTCAGGGTCAATCCAACCTTGTTCTATCACATATTTCAATCCATCTTCTACATCGTCCATGGCTTTTCTTCCTACTTGTTTGTATCCTTTTCTCAAAAACTCCTTACCATACCCACCGCTAATTCTAAAATTTACTTGTAAAGTGGCATAACCTCTACTAGCAAATAACTGAGATTCAGGATTGAATCCCCACGAATCTCTAACTCCTTGTGGGCCTCCATGAGGATTGACTACTAAGGGTACTCTTTCACCTTTAATAGCTTCTTTTGGCAAAGTAATATATCCATGAAGTGTAAGGCCGTCTCTACTCTCAAACATAATAGGACGCATTTCAGCCATATCCTCTTCCTTGAGTTGAGGCATTAAATCAAAAAGAAGCTTTATCTCATCTTTTTGAACGTCATAGGCGTA
Source organism: Crocinitomicaceae bacterium (assembly GCA_038134525.1). Classification (GTDB taxonomy): domain Bacteria; phylum Bacteroidota; class Bacteroidia; order Flavobacteriales_D; family Parvicellaceae. Next base: position 91,549 of record JAYPVI010000009.1, on the reverse strand, counting down.
GTATTTTCCATATAATCTATCACTAGTTACGTATATGAGATATTGAGATTCATCATCAGTTTTATCTGAAACATAAAATTCATGATTTGGAAACTCTTCTTTTAATCTGGCATGTAATTTCTTATAATAATCACTAATCGGTATGATGTTATATTTTTCACCTTCATAACTGAAATAGTCTAGTTCCCAATTTCTGTTTCTTGATATGGCAACTCCGTTTGCATCATATTTCTCGTGACCGAATAGCTTTTCAATGACTTCATTTTTTTCCAAATCGTATCGGTATACTTCGGTTTTATCACTATTTAAATTAGATACAACATAAGCTTCATTTTTATTGGTCGATGCATAATTAAAATTTGAAATGTAGAAGGAATCATCCCAATTAGTTTCTAAGATCACTTCAAATTTTCCATTTGATTTTTGGTAATAGATTTCATAATTCATTCCATCTTTCAGTTTGGCATAACCCCTAAGGTTTCCATCTTTATCAAAAACATAATTAGCTATAGGATTAGTGATGTCTTTGTTTTCATAAAGCTGCTCAATTTCCCCATTCTTGATATTGATTTTATATGGGTCAAAAACTTCTGCGTTATTTTTATTCATAGATATAATCATGTGATCTTTATCTTCTTTTAGCATTTCAAGAATATTTACTTTAACCCCTTTGTAAGGAGTTAATTCTTTTTGATTTTTACCATCAATATCCACTGCAAATAAATGATAATCTTCATTACCTCCTTTATCCATGACGTATACCAATCTGCTATCATTAGCCCAACCGTACCCTCGAATTAGTTCCTCTTTTTCTTCAATAACTCGTTTAATTTCACCAGAATTGATGTTTTTAACATATACATGGTTTTTAAGATTTTCATCCTTTTCTCTGTAGCTCATGAAAGTACCATTAGGAGACAATTGAAATGACGAAGATTTTGGTTTGGCAAAATAATCTTTAACGGCATATTTATAATTGCCTTTTTCTTTAGCAGCAAGTGCTTTCAACTCCTCATCTGTACTTGGTAATTGGGTATTTCCTGGTTTTTTCATTTCTCCTTTTGTTAAATTTAAATTAAACTCCATTCCACTTTGCTTGAATAATCCAATTATGGTATTCTCTTTTAGTGTGCCTTCATATTGAATTACACCATTCATGATTGATAGAGATAGTTGGTTTTTTTTATAAGATATTTCATCAATGGGTATTCCCGTTGCACTTTGTGCAGGACTATCCATGGTGCCCTTGATTTCTTTTTTATTTTTTACAAAGTGAAAGACGAGTGGTATTTCTTGTCCTTGGACATTAAGCTTTCCGTTCCAGGTGCCATTGATTTGTTGAGCTAATGACAGCTGTAGTACGGCTAAAGCTAAAAAAGTGGTTTTTAATTTTAGATTCATATTACAAATTTAAATATTCGATGTTTTTAAAAATCCAAATGAACCGTCATCTACAGCAATAATTGAGCCTCCATCATTCGTTAGGTCTATGGCTTCACCTGCCCAATCCATGCCTTCACCACCCCCAAATGTTTTTTCCCAAACTAATTCTCCGTTTAAGTCATATCTTATTAAATACACATGCCATGTATTTGAGTTATCTCCATCATTTCCACATTTCCTGTTGTAGTTTCCATATTCATCACCCGTACCGGCCACTACTATACACCCACCATCTGCTGTAGCTTTAATATCCCATGCTTCGTCATGAATAAACTTAGGATTAAATCCTCTTGGATTGCCTTTTTTGGATTCCCAAACTACATCTCCCTGTAGATTAATTTTAAGAGTATATGTATCCCAATTTTTGGTTTCTGATAAAGTATGTCCAGTGAGGAAAATAAAACCGTCACTTGATAAATCCATACCAAAACAATGGTCTGAATTTGATCCGCCATATTCTTTTTTCCAAATTATTTGTCCAGTACTATCCATTTTGAGGAGCACATATGCTTCTGCATTAGAGGATAACCCAGCAATAAAATAGTGATTGTTGTGGGTGTGAATTCGGTATGCATGGGAAATATAGTTTCGTAAGTCAATGCCATTTAATTTTTGTCCATTGGAGTCTAAAAACGTGGCATAGCCGGCTCCTTCAGTGTAGAATGTATTGTTAACATCATAGGCTTGGTTGTACCCAACGGCTAGAAATCCGTTTTCTGTTTTCGTTATATGCTCAAATGCATCTAATCCACCATTGTCAATATTAACATTGAAAATCACATCACCATCTGTTTTATTCAATTTTATCAAAACACTATTTTCATTGATTTCTCCACATATGATATACCCATCATCATCTTCCAGTATTGAATTTCCAAGATTATGACCATTTTCATGAAATTCTTTTTTCCATGATAAATTGCCATTTTCATCTGTTTTAACAACCAACAGTTTAGCTGAATTAGGTAAGAATCCCGTTTCACCAACTTGAATAAATCCTCCATCCTGGCATGACAAGATGAAATGCCCATGTGATTCTTCCTGAGAACCTAGATGGGAAACATACCATAATTGAGCAGGTGCATTAGGATAGTTGTTTTGATTACAGTCTTTATTTACTTTACCGCAGGCAATGGAGGAAGATATCGCAATCAGATAAAATAGCTTAAAGCAATTCATTTCAACGAAAATAATTATGGTTTTGGTCCAGTTGTCGGGTCAAATAAATCATCTAGTTCATTGGCATTAACCTCTCCATTTTGAATAGAGTTACCATTACAATCTATGGTGAATTCTTGAGCTTGGTAGGGGTTTCCATTTTGGTCAAAGCAGTTACCATCTATACAACTTATCTTAAAAGCTATATTGTCGCATTCTCCGCTTCCATAGTGAACTAAGGCTTTTGTTTCGCAATTAAGCAAGTATTTTACTTTACCAGCTACAATGCAATTACATTCTTCATCGATTATTATTGGATCATAGATGAATTTGTGATATCCATCCCATTTTTCACAATCTAAATCCTTTGGAATTTCGCAAATAATCGCTTTAGAGCAGGATAGTGAAAAAATAGAAAATATGCATATAAATGTAGATAGCTTCATTAAGCTAAAATACTAAAAAGTTAAACAAGAAAATGAAATGAATATTATCTTAATATTTTTAGTAATGTTCGTGGTTATGACAATAACTTATGTTTAATTTAATATAGAAAGGAGGTGTCAAATGTCTAATTCAGAAAGTATTATGGAGTTTTACAGGCAGGCGATCCTCCAGGGTTGTTTATCATAAAACTCCTTTCTTTACTAAAGCAGGTCGATGGGCCTGCTTTTTTGTTTAAAAATACCTTCTTGCCCCACTGTATTCCATGGCTTCGCCCTTACCAAATCCGTAGCTAAATCCTATAGTAACAAATCTTCCTCTTAAACTTCTGCTATACAGAGAGAAATCATTTTGAATAATTTCATTTATCCAGATTCTTGAAGCAAAAATATCCCTTATATTAAAGCTTAATATGGCTTTACCATCTAGCAGTTTTTGTCTCATTCCAATATTAGCATACCATTGTGCTTTTATATCTCCTTGTACGGTTTGATACCCTGATTCATATTGACCGCTCAGTTCAACATCTGTATTAGACCCTAATTTAAATTTTGAAGTCCATTTTGTATACCATTGTTGGGCGGAGAAATTTATAATTTGTTGTTCAAATTCACCTGATCTCTTAAACTGAAAATAATTGAAATCTCCAAGTAATGTAATTTTTTTGCTCAAATTAAATTTGGTATTACATTCTAAACCAGTTGCTTCCTTAATGCCAATATTATATGGAATATAGGTATTGACGTTATTTTCAAATGTGGAAATTCTTTCAATCACATCCTCTGTAATTCTGGTGTAAATACTAAAGTTAAAAGAGGTGTTGTCTGTAGTGATAACAGTGGATATTTCGTAAGAATCTGTAAATTCTGGTAACAAATTCGGATTTCCTGTTCTAATGTTATAGTTGTCCCTAATGTTAAAAAATGGATTTAAGTCCCATAATCTAGGTCTATAGATTCTTCTAGAATAACCTAACTGAAAGCCCAGTGATTTTTTTGGGTTGTATGAAAAGTGAAGCGAAGGGAATAAGTTGTTAAAATTTCGGTTGTTTAATTCGTTGGTAGTAATAAGTCTTGTATTAAGTAACGTGTTCTCTAATCGGAGTCCTAATTTTAAACCCGTATTGTTTTTTTCAATAGCACCAGTGGTATACACACCAAATACATTTTGTTGATATTCAAATTGATTCGTCAATCCGCTATCAATAACCCAATTATTATTTGTAAAATTACGTACTGCATAAATATTATTAACATTTTGCCACACATATTGAATACCACTTTCAATCGTTATATTTTCTAAAATAGGATTGCTATAATCTACTTTAAATGTGTGTTTTTCCTCGTTAAAATTGGTCTCTGTTTCTTGCTTTGGGTTGAAGATATTTCCTTCTGTGTTTTCAATTTCAAATAAAGAGGCTTGATCTTTTCCAAAAAAATTACCGGTTGCACTAGCCATCAAGGTGTGATCTTCATCACCCTTAATCTCATTGGAATACTGGAGATCATATTGATATTTAGGATTTATAGCTACCGTATTTTCAATTCTTTCCCATCTTCCTATTTCGATTTCGTTTGAATCCATCTCAAAAAGGAAACTGGATGGTTGATCTTCAATTTCTAATGCATAACTACCACTCAAGGTGATTAAACTATTTTCATTAATGTAATAATCCGAACCGAGAATCAAATTATAATAAAATTCATTACGGTATTCTATTCCGGAACTCTCAATATTAATTAATGAATTGAAATTTTCATTTTTGCTGTTTTTTATTCTTGGTAAAGATCTGTATCCAATGCCTAATTGGGTAAATAAATTAAACTTTTCGGTTCTCTTATTGAGGCTTACTCCAGTACTATGATTATGAGGTGTTCCAGTGTTCAAAGAAATGGATCCGTTTAATCCTTTTCGTTCATCTTTTTTTAGAACAATATTGATAATTCCTGCAGACCCTTCTGCTTCATATTTTGCTGATGGATTGGTGATTACTTCAATTTTTTCAATCATATCTGCTGTAATAGTTCCTAATCCTTTACCTTGCTCACTAGCCAGTACGGAGGGTTTGCCGTTTATGAGCACTTGAACACCATTGGCTCCTCTCAGACTAATTTGACCTTCAATATTTACATTAACGGAAGGAACATTATTTAAGACCTCAAGCGCACTTACTCCAGTTGAGCTTATGTCTTCACCCACGTTAAAAACTCGTTTATCCAATTTAAACTCCATAGTAGATTTTTCAATTTCAACTTCAAACTCATCTAAATGCTGGGCAGCTTCTTTTAGCCGAATAGTTCCTAGATTCAAGTTGTAATTTGGAATGGATACGTTTTCTAAACGGATTTTTTCATATCCTAAGAATTCAACTATAATTAAGGGGTTTTTTGATGTGGTTTTTAATTCAAAAAATCCATCTTCATTTGTAACTGTAATATTTAAAATGGTGCTGGAATCTTTTATGATTTCTTTAACCGTAGCATAGGGTATAGGGAACTCCGATTGGTGATCAATTACTTTTCCATTTAGGAGATAATTTCTTTCTTGTGCAATGGTATGTAAATTGGTTAGCAGAAAAATAAATAATGCTAAAAAGGAAACTATTTTATTAATCACGATTTTGGATATCAATTACTGATCATTTCACGTCTTATTTTACTTAACGCCTCCGGTGTAATACCAAGATAACTAGCAATCATTTTTTGTGAAACTCTGTTAGGCAACGTGGGGTATGTTTTTAAAAAGAACTCATACCGTTCGCGAGCCGTATATGACATGAGCATTATAACTCTTTGTTGTAGCATACCAACACGTCTTAGTAACTTGTTATTTTCCTCTTTAAGAATAGTTGGGCTACTTTCAGGATTTATTTCTTGATTTACAATAACTTCAGAATCCTCCAAACAATCTATAAACAATGAGTTTTGATTTCCCAGAGCTATGGATTCTACATCTCCAATTATCCAATCCTCTGGAGCAAACATAAATGTATGTAATTTCCCTTTGTCATCAAGATGATAGCTTCTTAGAAGTCCTTTAACCACATAATAAACTCTATTAGATCTGTTTCCAGCATACTCTAAGATAGATCTTTTTTTAAAAAGAACAGATTTCTTATTTTTAAATCTAGTGGGTACGTTCAAAAACATCATCAGACTGAAACAAATCTAAGTAATGAATTTTAAAATTTAGTAAAAAATATATTATAGATTCATATGAGATCCATCACAGTATGGAGGGTTTTTGGTGTGTTTACACATGCAAATTGCACTCATTTTACTTTTTTCAGATGAAAAAATTAACGGGTTAAATTGGGTTTCTTTATGCGAACCATTACACCATGGTTGATTAGCAGATTTCCCACAAGAACACCAAGCGTAATTTTCATCATTTTTTAGATCTATCATTACAGGACTTTTGCCTGCTATTTTAGGCATTTCACTCATAATTGAAAATTTATTCTAATGTTAATTCAACATCCAATTCAAAAACATCATAAATGACCTTGTCACCTAAATTGTCAAAAAAGGAACTTGAACCATACCTTACATCATATTTAGATCGATCTACCTCAATGGTAGCTTTAAAAATTTCTCCATCTCTTTTTACTAAAAATTTAACAACATCTGTTTTATCTTTTATAGTTAAATCTCCCTGAACTATACACTGGTTATTTTCAAATTTAGAGCTTTTTGTTAACACTAGTTTTGCAATTGGATATTGTTCAACTCCGAAAAAATCTGTAGATTTTAAATGACCTACTAACTTTTGATTGTAGGTAGCATCTTCAATATCTGTGCAAGTCATGGAATTCATATCTATCGTAAATTGACCTTTTTTAATTTGATCGTCAATAACAGAAAACTTACCTTGTTTTAGTTGTATAAAACCTTCGTGTTCTCCAGTTACTTTTTTACCTGTCCAATGGATTTTTGATTTGGCTACATTTACGGTATAATCTTGAGCTTTAAAGTTACTTGATAGTAATATAATAGCTGCAAGAATCGAATAAGTTGTTTTTTTCATTTTGCGAGTTTTGATTTACAATACAAAATTTGACTTTATGAAATAATTATAAGTTAACCTAGATTAAGAAATGAGAAAAATGATTGCTTAAATTCGATTAGAATGTATTTATTCAATTATTTTTTTCTTTTTTAAGTATTGGTAATCTAGCCAATAAATGATTTTTAAAGATAGTGTATTCATTGGTCCATTTTGTAATGTATTATTAAGCGTATTCCAATAATTTCTACTAATTATTTCATCATCTGTAAAAATCGAGTTTTTCCATACAAAATTCAGTTCACTTCCAGGAAGATAAACCCATCGGACTAACATGTCTATAGTAAAAGCATTATAATTGATGTCATGAACTGAATTACCATCACTGTCTAATCCTGTATAATGACTCAGATAATTCAATCTTCCATTACCCATTAGTTCAGCAAATTGGTTGTATTTAATTTTTGCGTTATAGTGTCTTAATTGAAATGTTAATCCCATTCGGTTAGTGGCCGTATATTCGATTTTTAATGATTGAGTTGTGGTAATTCTGTCCCTTCTTCCAAATAAAATTCCATCAAATTGATCAACCGGGTTGTCAAACTTTACGGCATAACCTTCACTATTGTATTGTAGATCTTGATCCCATTCGTGAATGATAAATAATTGATTACTTACTCTAAATCGAAGTTCAAAGTTGTATTCCCACTCCCACCAATTATCACGTTCTACATTAGTATAACCTAATCCAAAATCCATAGCAAAAGGTTTTTGATAATTAGTAGATACCCAAGCTCTTGAGCTTGTCCAAACAGGTCTGATAAAATTTTCTCCCCAAACCCTTGGCTCAAAATAATCATTAACTTCACCAATGGTGCCATTTAATCTTATGCCCATGGCATTGAAATGATTACTAATCATGGTCAAGTTTCCACTCCAATAGGTTCCACCGTAAAGATTAGGAGCATAAAGTCTTTGATTAGAAATAGAAAAATTGGAAAAGAACTTATTTAGATTTAATATCTCTGGACTAAAATCTCTGTATCCAAACTCTAGGCTAGTTGACTTTTCATTATTAGCCATAAGAAATCCTAAATCATTAGGATCGTAGGTGTCGGATTCTTCATAATAATTTAAACCAAATGTGAAGTTGCCGCGTTGTTTTCCAGTTTCAAGGCCCCATGAATGTCCCAATTCAGTTTCTTCGTCTATAATATTTGATACTTTCAAATCAAAGTCAACAAAATAATCATTGGATTTAGAATTTAATTTTGTCTTTAATGCAGAAACATTAGCGTCATAGTATAGGCCTGATCTCCATACGTTTGTATTTGTGAATGTAACAAAACTGTTATTTTTTAAATTTTGATCAAGTACTAGAACATTATAATTACTTAATGGACTAATTGTAATACTTCTTTCTGAGCTATCTATGGTGTTGAATACCTGAGTTCTTTGTTCAGCAGTAATGCCATTAAATACACCTATACCAAGACCATTTTTAAGTCTGCCAGAAATTTTACTGGCATTTAATAAAGGTACTGAAGAAGGTATTTCAACTACCTGTTCATTTTCTTGAATCTGATTTTCATAGACTTTTGGTGATGTCTGTACTCCAATTCTTCTACTGTAAAAAATACCTGACTTCGTAAACAGCTCAGTGCCTTCTGTAAAAAATTGTCTATTCTCATTAAATTGAATTTCAAAAGGGCTAATGTTGAGCACTTGTTTGTCAAAAACCACTTGACCGAAATCTGGAAGTAAGGTAACATCTAATGTTAGGGCTTCATTTACTCCATATTTGATGTCCATTCCTCCGTTGTAAGTTGCTACTAAATCCTCATTTTTTGAAAAGCTGTAATAGCTTGATAAAAAAGGAATAAATGCCAATCTTAAAGGAGGAGTTATATTATTTATGCCCTTTACTTTGCCACTTTCTAACAAGTAGTTTTCTAAGTCGGGATTAACAGGTTGCCAAGTAGATTCTTCCCTAAATCGACTGATTTGTCTTGCAAAGTTGATGTTCCAATTTTGAACATCTAATTTTGGAAATCGAAGAGCAGAGTAAGGTATTTTAAGCTCGGCAAACCATCCTTTATCATTTATCTTTACTCTGCTATTCCAAACTAAATTAAATAGATCATTGTAGTCACCATTAAATATTTTTGCATCTAACTGTACCCCTCTACTAGTAATGCCAAAGAAAAATCCATTTTGTCTATCATTGTATGTATCTATAAATATACCCATCATATCTAAATTGGGGTTGAAATCATCTCTTATAGAAAGTACCTTTGATAATGAGTCTGGATGATCAAAACATTTAATCCCAATGAATAGGGATTCCTGATCATGCAACATGGCAACAGCTGTTTTTTGATATGCTTTTTGACCAGGATAAGGCCTCATTTGAGTGAATCCAGTTTCCCAATTTGCTGATTTCCATACATCTTCTTCAAAAATGCCATCGATGTTAATGGATGATGTAATAAGATCACAATTGATTTCACGTTGTGCACAAATGGAAATAAATGAAAAGGAAAAAAAAAGTAAGAAAGAGTTTTTCACTCCTCTAAATTACGCTTACATAACACATAATAAATTTTCTTAACAAAATTTATTAACATTCGAGGTATAAACATCAATTATAGATGAAAATAAAGGCATTAAGAGATGTGGCGATTACTAACCAGGCTAAGTAGGGTATTAAAAGTAAGTTGTAAAACTTCATATTGCTCTTAAATTTCAAGAAGGTATAACCTATCATGAATGTTAAAAAAGTTATTGAAATTAGGGAAATTAAAACCAATCGGAAATAAAAAAATAAAGGATTCCAAATAATGTTTAGTATAAGTAGTGTGGAATACAGGTAAATAAACTGTTTTGAATTGATTTTTTTCCATAATAAGCTTAGATACAATGAAAAGCAAGCCATAATAGTAGTCCAAGCTGCACCAAATACCCATCCGGGTGGAGTCCAAGGTGCTTTGTTTAAATTTTGATACCAATCAGAGGGCACACCTTCTCCAGTGAATAAGCCACCTATGAATAATCCAGTAAAATTGATAAGTAAAAAAATAAACGTTCTTAAAATCATGAGTTATTATTAACTAATTGTATTTGTTGTAAAACAAATCAAATATTATGCAATTTCTAAGATATCAAAATCCGCTTTGTTAGTTTAATTAATTCCCTTTATTAATTTTAGAAAATGAATACATATGAAATCACCTATGACGGTAATCTGAGAACCTCAGCTATACATGTTGATTCAAGTGAAATGATTTATACAGATGCACCTAAAGATAATGAAGGTTTAGGGGAGTCTTTTTCACCTACTGATTTGCTTTGTACGGCATTGGGAAGTTGCATTTTAACCATCATGGCCATCGCTGCTAGGAAAAAGGGTATTGAAATAAAGGGAACTACTGCATCAGTTAAGAAAACCATGCGCTCAAATCCTAGAATGATTGATCAAATTGATGTAGTTATAAATTTTAATACTGGTTTTGATGAAAAAACCAAAACCATTCTAGAACGTGCGGCATTTCAATGTCCTGTGCACCGAAGTATTTCTAGTAAGGTTAAAAAGATTATTTCATTCAGATACCCATATTAGGTATTATTGATAAGGATCATTGTGCTGTCCAGCTTTGATTTTACGATTTACAGTTTTATGATATCCAAATTCATATATAGTTAACGAATCATTATATTGGCTACAATTTAATTTAATCCAGCCATAATGGTAGTTACCATTATTTGGTATTCGAAAACCCAAGTATTTTTTACCTTTTCCATTGAAGTTACCTATGCTTGAAAAAGTCCCTAAAACTACGCTATTTTCACTCCATGATGAATTGGGTCCAATCTCATCATCATAGTTCAGTGCATCAGCGTAATGCCATGTGGAGTTGTCAAGAAATTGCACAGTATTTGATCCAACTCTAGCGGCTAAAGAATCAAAACCAGTAGGCAGGTTATTGGTGTTAAATTCGTTTAAATCTATGATTTCAAAATACAGATCAGGCAATTCATTCTCATCGATATAAATATGTTGTTTTCCTGTAGAAATGATGGATGTGTTGATTAAGCCCGATAATATACTGTCAATATGATTTGAAATGGGGTCATCGCTAGCTTGAAGTGCATTAACGTCTGTTATGAAAACATATTGATCGTTTAACTGCTGATAAAAGATTTGATTGTTGTTTTTTTTTGCACAAGAAATAGCTGTTATTAAAAACAGTAAAAAAATATAAATTATATGAAATTGAATTTTCATTTATATGTTTTAATAAAAAGCTAAACCAAATTGATTATTGCCGCTCAATCTTTTTAATTTTTGTTTGTCTCCTTTTGGAATGTTGATCGTAATAACTTTCCCTGTTTTACAATGACAAGCTAGACATAGTTCTATTTTAGATGAATCCAATTCAGATGAAATATAATTTACGGTTATCCCTTCTGAAGTTAAATAATTGTAAATCCCTTGGTGATACCCTTCTAACGTAAAAGAATCCAGTGTAATAAAACTGTCCCATGGATTTGAGCAACCGGTTTCATCCCAATGCATGGAAATGGCCTGATTCTTTTTACATGAAGCAAACAAGCATAAAAGGGCATATAATGATAAGTATTTTAAAGATTTCATATTGAGTGGATTAGCATATAATATTAACGCTTTTACTACGACATTATTTTATCATAAGGTAAAAAACAGAGGTTAAATTTCTATATCGCCTTTCAATTAGGTAATTACTTTACCTAAAATATAGCCTTGTTTTCTTTCAACTCACAGCTTCATGTTAAATTCTTTCTAAATCTTTTACCGTTCTTTTATTCTCTTTTTCGCCCGTATTTAAGGTTGTTATGGGTTCGAACATCATAATACTAACTTCCTTATTTGCTATGGGTTTATGTTCTACTCCCTTTGGAACGATATAGCAGTCGTTTTTATTTAAAACAACCTTTCTATCTCTCATTTGAATAATTAATTCTCCTTCAAGAACCATGAAAAATTCGTCTTCCTTTTCATGCTTATGCCAAATAAACTCTCCTTTAATTTTGGCTAACTTGATATATTGCCCATTGAGTTCACCCACTATTTTAGGATTCCAATAATCGTGAATTAGAGACAGTTTATCTTTTAATTTTATGATATCCACCTTATTGTTTTAAAAGGTTGTAATAAAATCTTTCATTTTCGACTTGTAATTCAACTATATAAAATCCATTTTTAATTTCTGGACGTATTGAAATTTGTTTTGTGATTTGAAAATTTTCATTAAACACCATTTGACCTAAGTTGTTGTACAACTTCAATCTAATATCATCTTGTTCTTTTTTTAGCTTAATTTTTAGCTCGTTCTGAAAAGGATTTGGATAGATAGAAATAGAAGAACATAAATTGGTATTTAAATTAGTTGTATTGTATGTAGAAATGGTGTCGCAGAAGGTGTCCTGACCACAATCATCAGTTATAGTTAAACAAACCGTATACATGGAATCTGCTGCAAAAGAATGTGATGGATTTTGGCTAAAACTTCCTCCTCCATTGCTAAAAGTCCATTCCCAAGAGGTGTTTTGTCCTGAGGAACTGCTGTCATAAAAATCCCAATAAGATCCGTTATTTTGATATCCAAAATAAGCTATGGGGAAAAAACAAGGCTGTACCGTTTGACAGATGGTATCAACACCGCAAGAATCAGTCAAAAATAAACAGACATTGTAGGTAGAATCAGTCAAAAAAGTATGAGATGGATTTAGTATTGCTGATGTATTCCCGTCTCCAAAATCCCATAAATACGTAGTAACCCCACTAGCCTGACTAGAGTTGTTAAAATTAAAATCCAAACCATTATTGGAGAAGGAGAAATTCGCACTTGGCTGAGGACATCCAATTATCGTAAACGTTCCAGCAGTGCTGAGAGTTGTCCCATTCCATCCAGCAAAATTATTCCAATACATAGGATTTGGTGAACTGCTAAAGTCTATCATAGTTGATAATCCCCCTGTATTGGAAGCAGTAAATTTAAGGGTGAATATTTCTTGTCCTCTGGGAATAGTCTGTCCAATAGTAATCATATGCATCCAGTTCCATATTAAAATTCCATTGGAAACTTGACTAGTGTCAAAATTAGAGGCATTCATTTGAAAAAGTTGTGTGCTGACTAAACCCGAAAAAGAACAAACATTAGGATCCCAAGTTATGGTGCCATTGAAAGTGACAATATTCCAAAATTCATCATTATCAGATGAAAATACAATATCAACCGCTTGTCCTGGTGAAACAGTGGCATCAGATGCTAGTATGGCTGGGGATGGCATTTGAGCTAAAGCATTAGAAATGGTAAAAAATAAAACGGTAAGTAATTGGAGATAACGTAACTTCATAGATATAGATAATTAGATGAATAAATTCGGTTTACCAAAATAATTTTTTAGATGTATTATTTACAGAAATAATATAAATTCCTCGATTTAAACTCAATAAATTTAGTTGAAAATTATTTTCTCTGAAAGTGGTCCGTATTATTATTTTTCCTGAAATTTCCCTAACCACTAATTCTTTTAAATTGTTTCCTACTGTAGTGATCATAAGCGAGTTTAGTTTTCTATTAAATAAAACATCTTCAACTTTATTTTCAAATTCACTAACGTTGTAATTGCAATTGTAATTTACAGAAGGAAAGTACGTTAAGCCATTCTTTTGATAACAATTTAACTGAAAACCACATTCGAGAATAGGAGGAAAGGGTTCCAAGAAACCAAATTCGTGCCCAATACCTTCAATCAAAAAGGAAGAGCTAGACCCATTTAATTCAAATTTTTTTAAAAATACGCCATCCACGTAAATGGAATCCAATGCTGAAATCGTGATATTGCCAAAAAAATTATTGTAAGAAAGGGGTAGTGTATCACCCACACTTAAATTAAAATCATAGAGTAAATATTCTGATGAATCACTTCGAATAAATATTTTTTTTCCTTGTTCACGAATATTGGCTACAAAAATATTTTCCAAATAAGAACCTTGACAATTTTGTACTGGTGGATTGCTCATCCATTGGTAGGTGTTGTTGCTTTTTTTGAAAACACTTTTGTAAGACACCCCATTTATTAAGGAGTCATGATGAATATAATAGATGTATTCACTATTTAATAAACATGGGTAGGGAGCAGAACATGAGCCTGTTAATTTCCATACTGGAATGTTGTTCAAATAACTGTTCTGGGAACTAATGTAGAAACAAATTAATTGAAAAACACAAACAATTATTGCTTTTTTTCCTTGATTCAAATTTTATAAATTAAATTAAACAAATGATTTTTTTTATTTTTTCAATAAAAGTGTATGGGTAAAAATAATGAAATAGTAAAAAATCATAAAATGAGAATATTTGATAATGACACCTTAGAGTTTTTATCAAAGTGTCACTTCAGTATTCCATTTATTCTATTCATTCCTTTGGTAATATTATTTTTTTCAAAAAGCATAATGCTTGGCTTGTCATTTTCAATGTCAATCATAATTTTTATCATAGCATTTTTAGCCTGGACATTATTTGAATATTTTGCTCATGCAAATTTATTACACACTTTTAGTCGTAGATTGGGTATGAATAATTTCTTGCAGAAGTCTCATACCCGTCATCATGATTTTCCCCACGATGATACAAGAGTAGTTTTATCTCCGTTAGTTAGTATTCCTGGAGCATTTTTATTCTATTTTTTATTTATTTCTACAATGGGTAAAATATATGGATTTTGCTTTTTCTCAGGATTCGTTTCTGGATATCTTATATATGATTTAGTTCATTATAATGTTCATCATAAAAATTTTAAATGGAGATGGTTTCAAGTGCTAAAAAGGCATCATTTAATGCATCATTTTAAATATCCCGAAAACAACTTTGGATTAAGTACTACTGTTTGGGACCAATTATTTAAAACAAGAAAATAAAATCTTCAATTTATTTTACATAATCACATATCTTGATACTACACTTTTTCTGATTAAGAAAAGTTTTTTAGATATTCGTAACCCTAATGAAAATTATTAGTTTTTTAATTTCTTTTTTTTGTTTCTTTTTGTGTTTTATTTCAATTAAAACACAAAATAATGAGCATAATGAGGGTGTATTTAAGAGGTATTTCAATAACATTTTAAATGACACTAATGACTTGTCGGCTCCTAAGTTTATGACTTATCCAACATTGGCATATTCGCCAGAAACAAGTTGGGAAATTGGATTTTCAAGTTTATATATATATTCAGCTAAAAGAAATCTGTTAAATCGATTAAGTGAATTAAAAGCTTTTACATTTTATACGTTGGAAAACCAGTATGGTATTTGGCTAGATCATATGTTATATACAGATAAAAACACTTGGTTTTTTCTGGGAAAAGCCAGATATCAAAGTTTTCCTTTGCTTTACTTTGGAATTGGTCCTGAAAGCCAATCAGAATATATTTCATTAATTGATGGTAACTATTCGCTTTTTAGAGAACGATTTTTAAGGGCCGTTATCCCTTCTCTATATTTTGGTCTTGAGTTTGATTTTCAACGTCTTTCTAATGTTGACTATAAAGATATAAAACCAGGTCATCAGAAACCATCTTTTGGTGCAGATGGTTCTACAAATTTAGGTTTGGGATTGGGTATAGTTTATGACAATATTCACAATGCGCTAAACCCCAGAGAAGGGATTTACAGCGAATGGGCATTTTTAACCTATAATGGCGACATTGGAAGTGATTTTAATTTTACATCTTACATTATTGATAATCGATTTTATAGGCCCGTTAAAAAAAATACGGTATTAGCTGCTCAACTTTATGGCCAATTTACCTTAGGAAATGCACCTTTTAACATGCTTTCTTTGATGGGAGGTGAAAGTCTTATGAGAGGTTATTATTTAGGAAGATATAGGGATAAAAATTTAATAGCTGGACAATTGGAATACAGGATTTTGCCGTTTAAATTTTCAAATAGATGGGGAGCTAGTGCATTTATGGCGGCCGGGCAGGTATATAATGAAAATGAATCTTTTCAATTTAAAAACTTGCTACCTACAGGAGGAGTTGGACTGCGATTTTTAGTTTTTCCTGAAAAAGATATATATACTAGAGTTGATGTGTCATTTACTCAAGAGGGTAGAGGTATATACTTCTTTATTGGTGAAGCTTTTTAATTATAGATTTATTTCTAAATATTTACAGCGATATCAACCACAATATTATGTTGTTATCTTGGAAGTTTGATTGAACTAGATATTTTTTGTCTGATGAAATATCAAGACCTGTGGGTTGATTCCCAGCTCTCCAATTTTCAATAGCTTCCCATTTATTAGTGTCTAATATATATATATCACCATTTCTAGGACTTCTTTTGGTGTAACCCTCTTTATTATTTGGTCCCCTGCATGAAACAAATAAATAATTATAATCATCAGATAAACGGATGGAGTTTGGTTTCAAATCTACTCTAACACTACCAATGTATTTTTTTTGCTCCCAGTCGTATTTAAATACTTTTGATAGGCTCATATTACTGTAATATAGTAGTTTGTTGGTAGAGTCATATTGCACATCTCTTGCTGCGCCTCCATACCCTTTAATATTAAATATTTTTTCTCCAGATTGTGAATTAAATACTTCAATATCTCCTTTATTAAATAATGCTACGGCAAAAGTTGAGTCATTAAGCCAACAAATACCTCTCGGTGTTTTTCCTGTTTTTATTTTTTTTATGAGTTGTTTATTATTAACATCAAAAATGGTAACGGAGTTACTTATCCAATGAGACATAGCTACAACATTTTTATTAGGGCTAAATTCAATTATTTTAGTCCATATTCCTTTTGAATCAAATTTTGACAATTTGTCTTTTTCTTTATCCCAAATAAAATAATCACCAGTTGTCATTCTGGTAAACCAAAATTCATTATTGTTTTTCCATGTTCCCTCGGCATAACCTTTGTTTTTTTCAGCATTTTCATGTCTTGTAATTATAGTTTTGAACTTTTCAAGATTATTAGTTTTGAATAGTTCTACAGCTACAGTAGAATCACTAAGCAATGTAACTGCAATAGTGGAGTCATTTGGTGAAAAAGAACATGATTTAGGAGCTTTTCCAGTTTTAGTTTTTTTGAAAAAGAATGGAAAATCTTTTTGATAAATCCATCCCTCTTTTTCTAGAGAGTCTTTTACTAATAAAGCCAAATTGTTGTCATTTAGAAATTTATCATTATGAATATTTTGGGCATGCTGTTTCTTAATTGAAATAAAGACTAATAAAGTATATATCAATAGTACTATATAATATTTCAACTTAATTGATTTATAAATTTTAATAGTTTGATACTTTTAATCCCTAAAAAAGTTTCAATTAGTAATAATACTTTGAATTAATAAGCAAGGAATGTAGATGTGTAATAAGAATTGATGATCTATATAGAATATCTTTTAGCAAAAAAAAGCCCCATAGTTGGGGCTTTTAATCATAATTTTTGGAATGTATTTATCCCTCAGCTACTTCAAAAGTAATTTTTCCTTTTACGTCTTTGAAGAGTGATACCTCAGCTTCATATTTCCCAACACTTTTGATGTTTTCCGTAAGAAGTTTGATGTTTTTTCGATCAATTTTAAATCCTTCTTTAGATAATATGTCAGCGACTTGTACATTGGTAACAGACCCAAAAATCTTACCATTTTCTCCAACTTTTGCTGGCACATTAAATGTTTTCTTAGTGAGTTTAGCCAGGGTTGAAGTAGCTTCTTCTCTAATTTTTTCATTTTTCAATGCTCTTTGTTTTTCAGTTTCAGCATGAATCTTTTTAACTGATGATGTGGCTAAAATGGCTAACCCTTTTGGAATTAAGTAGTTTCTTCCGTATCCATTTTTAACTGAAACGATTTCATCTTTACTACCCAATCTTTCAACATCTTTCTTTAATAATACGTCCATGATATTTATTTTAATTGGTCAGCTAAATAAGGGAGAATAGCTAAGTGTCTTGCTCTTTTTACAGCTTGTGAAACTTTCTTTTGGTACTTAGCGGATGTTCCTGTTAATCTTCTTGGGAGAAGTTTACCTTGTTCATTAATAAACTTCATTAAAAAATCAGGATCCTTGTAATCAATAAATTTGATACCTGATTTTTTAAACCTACAGTACTTTGATTTCTGTACTTCAATGTCTATAGGATTTAAATATCTAATATTTGAATTGTCAGCCATTGTGTTTGCTTTAATTTGTTAAATTATGCCGATTTACTCAGCTTATTTCTTCTTTTTTCAGCGTATTCTACATGATCTTTGTCCATTTTCATGGTTAAAAATCGCATTACCCTTTCATCTCTCTTAAGTTCAACTTCAAGTTTGTTAATTGTATCTCCTTCAGCCTGAAATTCCAATAAGAAGTAAAAACCAGTAG
The DNA here is from genome assembly GCA_038134525.1 of Crocinitomicaceae bacterium. Classification (GTDB taxonomy): domain Bacteria; phylum Bacteroidota; class Bacteroidia; order Flavobacteriales_D; family Parvicellaceae. The sequence continues at coordinate 73,058 of JAYPVI010000009.1, read as the reverse complement.
ATTTTTTTTGAATAGGGTAGGCTAGCTTTTTAAGACCCCATGATTCTTCATGGTTAAGCTTAGCGCCATTGCTTTTCAATGACTTCTTGAATTTGTCGACTGCTTCCTTTGTCTGCTTTTCAGACAAAACGGGAGTTAAAATGAAAACAGTTTCGTAATAATTCATGTTATTGTTTTTTAATTTGGTGTGCAAAGATAAGATTTTAACTGATTCACAAAACAATTTTTAGATATTTAAAAAAAATGAAATTGAATTTGATATTTTTTTCTATTTCTAAGTAACAGTTAAATGCTTATTTTATATTTGTTATCTCTATGAGTGAAGAGAAATATATGGTTTCTGCCTTAAAATATAGGCCTCAAAGTTGGGATAGCATTGTTGGACAAAATAACATTGCTAAAACCCTTCAGCAAGCGATTCATTCCGACCATCTAGCTCAAGCGTATTTGTTTTGTGGACCTAGAGGGGTAGGGAAAACTTCTACAGCTAGATTATTTGCCAAAGCGATTAATTTAAAACACGATGAAAATTTAGTAGATTTTTCTTATAATATCTACGAGTTAGATGCGGCATCAAATAATCAAGTTGATGACATCAGAAATCTAAATGATCAAGTAAGGATCCCACCCCAAAAAGGTAAATACAAGGTGTATATAATAGATGAAGTTCATATGCTTTCTCAAAGTGCATTTAATGCATTTTTGAAAACATTAGAGGAACCTCCTCCTCATGCCGTATTTATATTAGCTACAACAGAAAAACATAAAATCATCCCCACTATTCTTTCTAGGTGCCAAGTTTATGATTTTCATCGTATTAATAATTCAGATATGGTTAGCCATTTGAAATTCATTTCCAAAAAAGAGAATGTTAAGATTGAGGAAGAGGCACTACACGTCATAGCTGAAAAAGCCGATGGTGCTCTTAGAGACGCTCTATCTTGTTTTGATTTAATGGTTAACTTTTGTGAGGGAGATATCACTTATAAAAAAGTGATAAAAAATTTAAATATTCTTGACCATGATTATTATTTCCAACTTATTGATCTGATTATTGGTAATAAGATTCATGAATCTTTGTTATTATTTGCTGAAATATTATCAAAAGGTTTTGATGGGAAATTATTTATTTCCGGATTGGCTACACATTTGAGAAACCTATTGATGTCTAAAGATGATAGAACTTTACAGATTCTTGAATATTCAAAAGATTTGAAAGATAGGTTTTCAAATCAAGCAAATAATATTGATTCTGAAGATATTACCCAAATGTTAACGTTGTTGTCTGATTCAGAAACAAGCTACAAATTAAGTCAGAATCAGCGCTTACTAATAGAAATAACACTAATGCAATTGTGTTCTGTAAAGGTTCAAAAAAAAAAAGCTAAATCCATAGCAATACTCCCTCCAAACTTTTTAGAAGTTGAAAACATGGGCCCTGTACCCAAAAAAGAACAAGTTGAAGAACCTGTTTCAGCTGTTAATGCCGATGTCAAAACCATTCCCACATTAGAAAAAGAAGCTCTCAAGACTATAATACCCAAAAGAACCTTAAGTATCAAAAAAAGATCATTAACTACCTCAATTTCAGGAATTAGAAAAAAACTTAATGAAAAAGAGGAACAAAATCAAAAAAATGAAGAGTTTTTAGTAAAATCGATGTCAAAGTTCTCAAGTAAATTATTAGAAGAAAAGTGGAATAAATTTGCTGAAAAGAAAAAAAGAGAAGGCAAAATGGGTCTTTTTACTACATTAACTAAAGTAACTCCATTTCTAAAAGATGACTTTAAAATTGAATTTCATCTAGATTCAGAGGTTCAAAAAATGGATTTAAATAAGGAAACACCCTATTTGTTAGATTATTTGAGAAAGGAGTTAAACAATGGTTTAATTCAAATTGAATTGCATGTTTCTGAACTCGAAAATCAAAAAATATCTCAATTTACAAGCAGGGAAAGGTTTTTTCAAATGGCTGAAAAAAATCCAGATTTACATTTTTTTAAAGAAGAGTTCGATTTAGATCTTGAATATTAAAATCATCTAATCATTACATTAATATATTTGTTTTATGATTTTACCTATTGTAGCCTATGGTTCACCTGTTCTAAGAAAAGAAACGGAGGAAATTGAAGAGGGTTTAGATGTTAAGGAATTGGTCAATAACATGTTTGAAACCATGTATGCATCTAGTGGTGTTGGACTTGCTGGTCCTCAAATTGGAGAATCCCTAAGAATATTCATAGTTGATGGATCTCCTTTTGCTGAACCTGATGAGGGAGAAGATGTAAACAAAGAGTTGGCTCAACTAAAGGATTTTAAAAAAGTATTTATTAACCCTATTGTTGAAGATGAATCTGGAACTGAATGGCTTTTTTCTGAAGGTTGTCTAAGCATTCCAGGAATTAGAGAGGATGTTTCTAGGAAACCTGTAGTCAGGATAAGTTATTTTGATGAGAATTGGAAATATCATGAAGAAACCTTTAAAGGAATAGCCGCTAGGATAATTCAACATGAATATGATCATATTGAAGGGGTGTTGTTTACAGATCATCTAAATCCTTTTAAAAGGCGTTTGCTAAAACGAAAATTAGATGATATTAGCAAAGGAATAGTAGATATTGATTACAAAATGAGATTTCCAAAAATAAAGAGATGAGAAAAATAATTCTGTTTACATTTTCCCTATTGATATTAACAAGCTGCAACGAGCAAATTGCAAAAGATGATTCTTCCTTGCCTTGGAGTATATCCATGAAAAAATTAAAAGAATCAGAATCATTACTTACCAAAATTAACCCGATGAATAAGGGTGTTGTGATTAAAACAGCCAATCAAATTGAAAAATATGCTACTGACCTATATCTAAATCATAAAAAAGAAATGGATACCATTAGTCTTGAATTCGTTTTAGAATGTTTGGCTAAAAGTGCCGAGATTCAATCCAATTACAATGATGCCATTGATTTTTTTATAGATGCTCAAAAGCTTAATCCATCTTCCGAAAAAGCACCTGCATATTTGCATAATGTAGCTAGAATTTTCGACCATGTATTAGAGGATAAAAATATGGCAAGATTATCTTATCAAAAGCTGATTAAATTATATCCTGAACACCCTTTAAGCAAGAACGCAAAATTATATTTAGATAACGTTTTTGACAAATCTGAGGAAGATTTGCTTAATATGATAAAAGAAAATAATTCTTAAATGTGAATTACTTCATCATAGGCAGCTGCAGCAGCTTCCATAACGGCCTCACTCATTGTTGGATGAGGATGAACGGTTTTAATTAGTTCGTGCCCCGTTGTTTCTAGTTTTCTTAAAGCTACGATTTCGGCTATCATTTCGGTTACATTTGCACCAATCATATGACCGCCAAGAAGTTCACCATATTTTGCATCAAAAATTAACTTTATAAAACCATCATTATGTCCAGCAGCACTGGCTTTACCCGATGCAGAGAATGGAAATTTACCTACTTTTAGTTCATAACCTGCATCTATAGCTGCTTTTTCCGTCATGCCAACTGAGGCAATTTCAGGGCTGCAGTAAGTGCATCCAGGTATGTTGTTATAATCTATAGGCTCTGGATTTAAACCAGCAATTTTTTCTACACAAGTAATTCCCTCAGCTGAAGCAACATGGGCAAGTGCCTGTCCAGGAACAACATCCCCTATGGCATAATAGCCAGGAATATTGGTTTCGTAATAATCATTAACTACTATTTTTCCAGCATCAACTACAATTCCGGTTTCTTCTAAGCCAATATTTTCAATATTAGGTTGAATACCCACTGCAGAAAGAACCACATCACAATTTAGCGTCTCCATACCTTTATTTGTTTTAACATGTACTTCACACCCTTTTGATGACTTCTCTACTTTTTCAACAGAAGAATTAGTCATAATAGTCATTCCTTTCTTCTTAAATGTTTTTTCTAATTGCTTAGAAACATCAATATCTTCAACCGGAACAATGTTTGGCAAGAATTCAACAACTGTTACATCAACACCCATGGCGTTATAGAAGTAAGCAAATTCAACTCCTATAGCACCTGAACCGACAATAACCATTTTCTTTGGCATTTTTGGAAGAACCATGGCTTCTCTGTATCCAATAATTTGCTTTCCGTCTTGCTCTAGATTAGGTAATTGACGGGACCTAGCACCTGTAGCTATGATGATATTTTTAGCAGAATAATCTTTTTTTTCTCCTTTTTCATCTGTTACTTCAACGGTTTTGCCTGGTTTTAATTTCCCAGTTCCCATGATTACATCAATCTTATTCTTTTTCATCAAAAATTGAACACCTCCACTCATTTTCTCTGCGACACTTCTACTTCTTTTAACCACTGCAGAAAAATCTGCTTTGTGACTACTGACTTTAATTCCGTAATCTTCAGCGTGATTAATATACTCATATACGTTTGCACTTTTAAGTAATGCTTTCGTTGGGATACACCCCCAATTTAGGCACACACCGCCAAGCGATTCTTTTTCAATTACAGCTGTTTTCATTCCAAGTTGTGAAGCTCTTATTGCAGTTACATATCCACCAGGACCGCTGCCTAAAACAATTACATCGTAGTTCATAGTATTCAATTAAATTATTGCGAATTTAAAAATTAATGGTTTCAAATATGATTTGATAACTATTTCTTTTCACTTAAAATGAGGTCTACATGTTGCGCTAGTTTTTGTGCTGCAATTGGATTTAACCTAAACCAAAGTTCAGGTTCAATTAATTCCAACTCCGAAACGGCTAACTCCCCAAGATTATCCCAAATGATATCTACTCTTGCATAGGATGGGGTAGGAGATAAAATATTAGTGCATTTTTCAGCAAGCTTTACCATTTTTTCACTAGGGCTGTATATTGAGATGCTACCCCCAAAATCGTCTTGTACTCTAAAGTCACCATCTTTTGCCTTTTTTAACACGGCATGAGTATATTTACCTCCAATCACCATCATGGCCACTTCTCCTTTTGTAATCACATTGTTTTGAAATTCTTGGACAATAAAATCTTCTTGGTAAATGAGTTTTTTCCATGTAGAATCAAATTGATTTATATCTTCTTTTTTTAATCGGTATGTATTTTTAGCTGCCCCAGAAATAGTAGGCTTAACTACAATTTCATTCCAATTCTTTTCCTGCATTAAAAGTGATAAATCTACGGATGATCCCCTTTTTTTAAATTCACTATTTGGAATGGGAATTTGATGTTTTTTAAGATCTAGTAAGTAATGTTTGTCTATATTCCATTCAATGGTTTTGGGCGAATTTATCATCAAACATGTGTTCTTTGTTTTATCGAACCACTTTTTAAATTGCTCAAAATTATCGAAGTAATCCCAAGTGGACCTAAATAGGACTGATCGTGTAGTATTCCAATCAAAATTGGGGTCATTCCAATCCTTTTTGACAACGGATAGATTTCTTTCTTTTAGTGCATTGATGACAAACTCATCTTCTTTTAATACATTTCTTATGTATGCGTTTGTTTCTAATGGGTTAACATATCTTGAATCTGTAAGTACGATTACATCAAAATTATTCATTTGGCAAATTTAATTATGCATCCAAAATGACATAGTGGTTTATACATTAATTCTATTTTTGGTATATGAACTATGAGTTAAGCTACACAAATCCTGAAAATCATTTTATTGATTTTAGTTTAACGATTTATGGAAAAGACACCAATGAGCTAATAATCCAGCTACCCTCATGGAGACCAGGAAGATATGAATTAGGAAATTTTGCTAAGAACATTAAAGATTTTGAGGTTAATGACACTAATGGGAATCCTATTAATTTCACAAAGCTAACCAAAGATTGTTGGTGTTTACATTCTAATGGAAAGGATGTTGTTGTGAAATACTGTTACTATGCTGCTGAATTGAATGCAGGGTCTACATTTTTAGATGAAAACCAGCTTTATGTTAATCCTGTAAATTGTTTTTTTTATTTACCTGATTTTCCTGAAACTGAGATTGAAGTATCTCTCAAGATTCCTAAATCATATCAGATTTATAGTGCAATTGCAAAAGAAAACAGTCATCAATTTAAAGCTAGTAATTTCCATGAATTGTTTGACTCTCCATTTATTGCCAGCCCTAGTGTAAAACAAAAAGTAATATCAATTAAAGGCGTTCTCTTTTACTTTTGTTTCCAAGGAGAAATCAAATTGAATTGGGAAAAATTAACAAGTGATTTTACAAAATTTATTGAATATCAAATCAATCTATTTGATGGGTTTCCGCACCAGACCTATCATTTTTTATTTCAAATCACAACGAATAGTGCTTATCATGGAGTAGAACACCATGACTCTACTGTCATTTTATTAGGTCCGTCTTATGATGTTTTTGATCGACTCTACACTGAACTATTGGGTATTTCCTCTCATGAATTGTATCACGTATGGAATGTTAAAGGGATAAGACCCATTGATATGGTGCCATATGACTATATACGTGAAAATTACACAGAATTGGGTTATGTAACTGAAGGTGTAACTACCTACATGGGAGATCGAATTTTATTTGAGTCAAATGTGTTTGATGAGACTCAATATTTTAAAGAATTATCAAATTTATTAAGGCGACATTTTCATAATGATGGAAGGCTTCATTACTCCGTTTCAGAATCTAGTTGGGATACGTGGCTTGACGGATATGAAGCTGGAGTTCCAGGCAGAAAAGTGTCCATTTATGTCGAAGGAGCATTAATCGCTTTTATCTGTGATGCTGAAATAAGATATCAAACCAAAGGGACAAAATCATTACATGATGTAATGAAAATGTTATTTAGCCCTGATATAAAGGTAAATTCATTTGATGCTTCTATGTACAAAAATACTTTAGAATCCATTTCTGGATTTGATTTCACTAATCTTTTTGATGCTATAGTCTACGGAAATGAAGATTTTTCACCATATCTAAAGCGTGCTTTCTCCCATTTTGGTTGGAAATACATTCGTGTTAATTCAGAAAATGCGCCTTGGATATATGGTTTCAAAATACAACTTAAAAACAACCAAGTTTATGTGATTTCAGTACTGGAAAATAGTGTTGCTTTTGAAAGTGGTGTCATTGAAAACGATCAGTTAATTGCTGTTAATGGTATTAAAATAAATCAAAATCTAGATAAATGGCTTTCGTATTTCTATAACTCAAGTATTGAACTTACTTTATTTAGAAATCAAAAATTGAAAACCATTACGTTGTTAGCTCCAAATACTCACCAATTTTATAATTACAAAATTGAAAAGATTTAAATGATGAAGAAAAAATCACCTATTACCTATCTATGCATTTTAAGTTTTATAGGATTTATTTATTGCATTGCCAACGATAGTCTACATTGTTTTTTATTCATGTCTTCTCCTTTATCTATTGAGAATATGAATGATGGACTAAGAATAGTCCTTGAACAATGGGAAGAACAAGGGTTTATTTATGATGAGTATAGTCAAAATCAATTGGTTAAGGTGTATGGAGCAAGAATTGTTTTTGATGTTTTTGCTATGGTTGGAGTGGGTATGATGTTTTATAAATTAAGGTTAGGTTGGACTTTTTATTGGATCTTTCAATTAGCTTATGTTTTGGTGCCATTTTTTGTTCTGGGCGCATCATTTATGGTTTCGTGGCCCTATATTACTGGTAATGCAGTTATTGTTTTCCCATTATTCTTAGCGATGGTACATTTAGTTTATGTATTACTTTTTTTCGCACAAAGAAAAAATTTGAATTAGCGTACAGAGATTTTCAGTATCTTAATGTAATTAATGGCTGAAGAATCCTCCATACATGAAAGAAGAATAAATAGTAAGTTTTTCAATAAAATTATCTATTTCTTCCCCATTCAGCTTCTATTTCTTCATGTAAAAAGAAATCATATTCTGTTGCTGTTTTGGTTAGTCCTGTTTCTTTATATTACTGGTAATTTAGGTGTTGGTTTTGGGATTGACACCTTGTTTTTAGCTCCAATTTATTTGGGTGAGATAGGGGCTTGGTCTTTTTTGATTATGGGCTTTTCTTTAGGTGGATTCATAATGGCATTTCATATATATAGCTACATTTTATTTTCACGAGATTTCACATTTTTAGCCACACTTTCGAGACCATTTCTCAAGTTCTGTTTAAATAATATGTTGATTCCACTTCTATTTATTGTTACTTATTTAATTCAAATATTTCTTTTCTTAACCGTAGAAGAATTGATGAATTATTGGTTAGTTATAGCTTATTTAATTTGTGTCTTAACAGGTTTGTCTGTTTTTTACATTTTATCCATATTATATTTTATTCAGTTCAATAAAAATGTGTTTGTTATTAGTGGAAAGACAGAAACCTATTTTGATAATTTAGGTAACAATAAAGTGAAAGAGTCTAACTTTATTAAAAAAAAGAAAAACTCTAGAGTTAATGTTTACAAGAGTACATGGAGGGTAGACACCTACTTGTCTGGTATTTTTTCCATCAATATTGCGAGAAGTACAAAACACTATGATAAGGAGCTTATTCAAAAAGTATTTACTCAAAACCACGTAAATGCATCTATTTTTGAATTGGCTCTAATTGTTTCGTTTTTAGGAATTGGGTTTTTTAGAGATATTACCTGGTTTAATATTCCTGCAGGTGCAAGTATCTTTTTGTTATTTACGCTGTTGATTATGCTTTTTTCAGTTCTTTACTCTTGGTTTAAAGGATGGACGTTAACCTTACTTATTATAGCCATATTTTCCTTTAATTTTCTTACTAATCAATTTCACCTATTTGAGTTTAGGAACTATGCATATGGTCTAAACTATGATTTAAAACCTAAATATGATCATGAAAACATCAATGATCTTCAACATGACCACATAAAAATAGATGAATCTATTCAAGAGAATATTGAAATTTTAAATAATTGGAACATCAAAAATAAGGGGCTAAGTAAGCCCAAAATGGTGTTTGTTAATACAAGTGGAGGCGGATTGAGGTCAGCACTTTGGACCGTCCATGTGTTGAATCATCTTGATAGTATTACAAACCAAGCGTTAATTAAACAAACCCATTTAATTACAGGTGCTTCTGGTGGTATGATTGGAGCTGCCTACTACCGGGAGAACTATAAAAAAAGAATAAATGGTGAATCATCTGCAAATGGTGTTGAAATGAAAAGCAGGATGTCTAAGGACTTACTTAATCCCCTCGCTTTTAGTATTGCTACTACTGATATGTTTTACCGTTTTAAAAGATTTGATGACGGCAACTATATTTATACAAAAGATAGAGGTTGGTTTTTTGAAAAAAATCTAATTGAAAATTTAAATTGTTTTAACGGTAAACGAATTATGGATTATAAATCACCTGAATATGATGCAGATATTCCAATGATGATTTTTTCACCTTCTGTTGTCAATGATGGAAGGCGATTACTTTTGTCACCTCAAAAAATCACATTTTTATGTAATAACGACACTAATCTTTTTGCCGAAAAAATTGCATCAGAGAATATTGAGTTTTTAACATTTTTTAAGGGTAATGATCCTCAGAGTTTAAGAATGTCTTCAGCAATTAGAATGAATGCTACTTTCCCTTATATTCTTCCAATGGTGTTTCTACCTTCAGAACCCAGAATAGAAGTTATGGATGCTGGATTAAGAGATAATTTAGGATTAACAACATCGATTAAGTACATAGAGAATTTTAAAAATTGGATTCATGAGCATACTTCAGGAATTGTTATTATTCAATTGAGAGATAAAGAGAAAAAAACAAAAATAAGGGATAAACAATCAGGTAGTTTAATTTCAAAATTGTTTACTCCACTAACCAATGTTTATGGTAATTTATTAAAAATTCAAGATTATAGAAATGATGAAATGTTAAATCAGCTAAAATCCAGTTTTAAAGGTAAAATTCACTATGTGGAATTTTCACTCAAAGAAGGATCTAGTGATGAAATTTCAATGAGTTGGCATTTAACATCTAAAGATAAAAAACAGATTTATGAACAGTTGAATACGGAAGAAAATCAAAAAAGTATTCAAAAAGTATCTAATCTGTTGCTACATTAGTTATTCATTTTAATTTATGGAAGACCAAAGAAAAATTGATTACGATCCAATCAAATCAGAAGTGGAAAAAGTTTCTATTGCTAAAGGAATTAAGTCTGTTTTCAGATTCATTAAAAAATTATTCTCTATTTATGATGTAGTGGATAAGGAAAAAACCATCTTAGATATTAAGAGTGATATTTCATTTAGCGCTATTAATATTTGGATTTTGATATGTTCCATCATCGTAGCATCAATTGGGTTAATTAATAATTCTACAGCAGTCATCATTGGAGCTATGCTTATTTCACCACTCATGGGACCAATTAGAGGAATAGGATATGCGCTTTCATCCAATGATTTTAAGGCCTTGATTACTTCTTTGAAAAATTTTGGAATTATGGTTGTTGCTAGTTTGTTGGCTTCTTTTATCTTTTTCAAGGTTTCTCCTATCAAAACAGAAACAGCGGAATTATTGAGCAGAACTAAGCCTCAGGTTTTAGATATTTTAATTGCTTTTTTTGGAGGTTTAGCTGGCGTTATTGCAGCTACTGTTCGTAATAAATCAACAGCCATAACGGTTATTCCTGGTGTGGCTATTGCTACTGCACTAATGCCACCATTATGTACCGTTGGTTTTGGATTGGCTTTATGGAATTGGAGTTACTTTATTGGTGCATTATATCTTTTTCTATTAAATAGTGTATTCATTTGTTTGGCCACTTATATAGTGCTCAGGTTACTTAGTTTTCCAAAGGTGGAATACGTTAATCCTAAAATTGAAAGAAAGGTAAAAGTTTATGTATTTATCATTTTACTATTGATTGTAATTCCCAGTGTTTTCAAGTTTTACAACATCATACAAGAATCCATATTTGTCCAAAATACTGATCGATTTATCTCAGAACAGATCACAATAGATAAAGATATCGTTTTGTCAGATGATAATATCATTTTAGAATATGATGAAAAAGCTCCAAAAATCACTTTAAATATTGATGGTAAATACATTAAAAGTGAAATCCAAGATCATTGGGGACTTCAACTTAAAAATTACGATCTTGGAAATGCAGTATTTATAGTCCATAATTTACAGCAAAAGGCCATTGATGAACAGCAACTGCTAAATAAAATTTTGGTAAATAATGATGAAAAAATCGAGTCTCTTTACAATGAAATGCTAGAATATAAAAAAGTACTTCAGTACATTGACGAAGATAATGCTAAGTTAAATGTTTTAAATGATCGAATTTTAGTTCATTTTCCAGATGTGATTACATTAAATTATGGAAGATCGTTCTCTGAATTTGAGGGAATTTATGATACCAATTATGTCTTCATTGTAAATTGGACAAAAGATACCACAAAAGTCTTAAACTATCAGTTATTTGAAAATTTTGTGAATGACGAACTAAAGCTTCTTTATGATGAATCAAAAAAGGCCTTAATTTTTCATCAATAATGGGAAAAAAGTCAAAAAAAAATAGAATTAATGTCGTTTATTCTACGAACCCAAATTTTGAATATGAGGAAGAGTTTGATGAAGTTTCTTCCATTCCTTTTTCAGAACAAAAGTTATATGTTTTGGTGGATAGGAAAAATAGGGGTGGTAAGATAGTAACCTTGGTCGAAGGATTTAAAGGGTCTAATGATGACGCTAGTGATTTAGCTAAAAAATTAAAGCAAAAATGTGGTGTTGGTGGTGGTTATAAACAAGGGGAGATTTACGTTCAAGGTGATCACAGAAATAAAGTTCTACAATTCTTAAAAGACCTAGGTGCCATCGTAAAATTTAAGGGTGGATAAATTTTGTTTAACTAATTAATTAGAAAGATAAACAAAATAATTAAATTCGCGAGATGAAATTATTTCAAACCCTATTGTTAGCCTTTATTATCCATCTGGGTTATGGTCAACAATATACTCTTAGTGGCTATGTTAAAGATGCCAATTCTGGGGAAGGTTTAATCGGAGTGAGTGTGTTTGTTGAAGAATTAGGTCAAGGCACCACGACCAACGTTTATGGATTTTATTCATTGACGTTAAGCCAAGGAAGTTACAACGTGAAGTACTCTTATGTGGGATATAGGGATTTATTTGATGACGTTAGTCTAAATAGTAATGTAAGAAATAATATCGATCTTATTGAATCAGATGACTTATTAGAAGAAGTGGTTGTTGAAGCTGAACAATCGGATGAAAATACGAAGGGTACACAGATGGGTAAAATTGATCTAAACATTGAAAAAATAAAAACCATTCCTGCATTTATGGGAGAGGTTGACGTACTCAAGACCATACAATTTTTACCTGGTGTACAATCTGGTGGGGAAGGAAATACTGGATTTTACGTTAGAGGAGGTGGACCTGATCAAAATTTAATTTTATTGGACGAGGCTACTGTATACAATGCATCTCATTTATTTGGGTTTTTCTCCGTATTTAATGCCGATGCCATTAAAAATGTATCTCTTACAAAAGGGGGGATGCCTGCAAATTTTGGCGGTAGATTAGCTTCTGTTTTAGATATTACCATGAAAGATGGAAATTATAAGTCTTTTCATGCAGATGGAGGAATAGGATTAATTGCCTCAAGATTAACTTTACAAGGACCTATTAAAGAAGATACAGCATCTTTTATCCTTTCTGGAAGAAGAACTTATATTGATGTATTAACTCGACCTTTAGTACCAGACTCATCCGCTTTTAATGGATCTGGGTATTTTTTCTATGATTTAACAGCCAAACTAAACTGGAGACTTTCGGATAAAGATCGTTTATTTTTAAGTGGCTATTTTGGTAGGGATGTATTCTCTTTTAATAATTCCGATTTGGATTTTACATTTAATGTTCCTTGGGGAAATTCTACAGCCTCACTAAGATGGAATCATCTATTTAATGATAGACTATTTGTGAATACTTCAGCTGTATTTACGGATTATAATTTTGCATTTGAAGGCGGTTCTAGTGGGTTTACCTTTCGCTTATCATCTGGGATTCGAGATGGTAATTTGAAACAAGATTATACCTATTATCCCAATTCATTACATAACATCAAATTTGGTTGGAACTATACCTTACATCGCTTTATTCCAACTAGTGTAGGAGCATCTTCAGGTGATGTCGAATTTGATACGGGAGAAGATGTGAGAATATTTGGTAATGAAGCGGCTATTTATTTACTTGATGAGTGGGATATAAGCGAAAATTTAAAGATTAATGCCGGTTTTCGTTTATCCATGTATCAACACGTAGGCCCTTTTACACGATATTATAAAAATCCCAATTCTGGAGTGACGGACAGCACAACCGTTTATGGAGATTTTGAGTCTATTAAAACCTATTTTGGCCCTGAACCCAGATTCTCTGCTCGTTATTTATTTAAGGATAATTCTTCATTCAAATTTGGAATTGCTCACAATTATCAATACATCCACCTGGCTTCCATTTCTTCTGTTTCATTACCTACTGACCTTTGGTTTCCAAGTACGGAATTGGTAAAACCACAAATTGGTACTCAATATAGCATGGGATACTTTAAAAACTTTTTTGATAATAGGTATGAAGTATCAGTTGAGGTGTACTACAAAGATCTTCAAAATTTAATCGAGTACAAAGAGAATTCTTTTCCTGAAGATAACTTAAGCAACAATGTAGATAATCAACTGACTTTTGGAAGAGGGTATTCTTATGGAGCTGAATTTTTCTTTAAAAAACGATTAGGTGATTTTAATGGCTGGGTTGGATATACTTGGTCTAAAACGATGCGACAATTTGATGAAATTGACGATGGAGGTTGGTTCCCAGCTAAGTATGATCGTAGACACGATTTATCGGTTGTTTTACAGTATCAGCTTAATGAAAGAGTAAACATTGGAGGAGTATTTATATATGCTACAGGAAATTCTTTAACACTTCCTGAGCGTAGGTGGTTCTCTTTGGAAGAAAATAGACTAATTACGGTTTGGAGTGATAGAAATGCTTATCGATTGGACCCATACCACAGAATGGATTTATCGGTTACTATAGATGCCAAGGTCACTAAAAAGCAGGTAGATAAAGACAGTGGAAAGGTGAATATGGTGAAGAAAAAAGGGGTTTCATCATGGAACTTCTCCGTTTATAATTTATATAATAGAGCAAATCCATATTTTATATTTTTTGATTACAGTGGAGACCCTTTACAAGGTAGTGTAGAATTTGGCGCTAATCAAGTTTCTTTATTTCCAATATTGCCCAGTATCACCTGGAATTTTAAATTTTAATGAAAAAGTTTTTTTACATATTGTGTGTCTTGTTTTTGATGAATTGTCAAAAAGAAATAGTGTTTGACCTACCGGATGTAGAGCAAACTTTTGTGGTGGAAGCAGTAGTAGAAAGCGGGTTACCACCTAGAGTTATAGTGACTAATACCCAGGGCTACTTTGATCCTCTTAGTCCTTCATCATTTAGCGAGATTTTTATTCCTGATGCTGTTGTGACGTTAAGTGACGGTGATACAACATTGAATTTAAATTTTGAATTAATTCCTGTTGAAGGTTCACCTTTTCCAATTCCAGGGTATACAGATACGAATTTTATAGGGCAATTTGGAAAAAATTACACCCTACATGTTCAAGTAGGAGATAAGGAGGCTCATGCCAAAGCACAAATTCCTCAACCCATCATATTAGACAGTTTATGGTTTTTTGCTTACGAAGCCTATGATTCTTTGGGTTTTATCTGGGCTAAGTTTACTGATCCTGATACGGTAGGAAATTGTTATCGTTGGTTTGCGCAACGTATTAATGGCTACACCTACAATTATGACCCTCCCTATGATAACGTAAAGGGAAAGATGAAAGATAATAGACCACTTGCTCCAATAGGTAGTTCAACAGATGATAAACTATTCAATGGATTAACTTTTGACTTCGCTTTTCCTAGGGGAGAAGACGGTATATTGGAGGGGCCAGATGACGAAGGAATTGAAGAAGGTTTTTACAAACGAGGAGATACTGTACTTGTAAAATCAACCACCACCACATATCCTACCTATTTATACGTAAGAGCCATGGAAAACCAAGCGGTTTCCAATGGCAGTATATTTTCCTCACCAGGAAATTTACCTTACAATATGGAGGGCGATGGCATTGGTGTTTTTATTGGCTATGGCGTGTCATATGATACGCTTATTTGTGAATAAGTTTTCTATTTCAATTAGCATTCAAATAGTATATTTGTCCCCTTACTTTTAAGAATTAAAATGGAAAAACACAAGTGTTTAATAGTTGGTTCTGGTCCTGCTGGTTTTACCGCAGCCATCTACGCTTCAAGAGCAAACATGAGCCCAATATTATATCAGGGTATGCAACCCGGTGGTCAATTGACAACTACAACAGATGTAGACAATTTTCCTGGTTACCCTAAGGGTGTAAATGGAACGCAGATGATGATGGAGTTGGAAGAACAGGCAAAGCGTTTTGGAACAGATGTTAGGATGGGTATGATCACTAAGGTTGATTTTTCTGGTCCAGTTCACAAAGTTTGGGTAGATAATAATAAGGAAATCCATGCCGACACCATTATAATTTCTACCGGTGCTTCAGCTCGATATTTAGGTTTAGAATCAGAAGAAAAATATTTATTAAACGGAGGTGGAGTTTCTGCCTGCGCTGTTTGTGATGGTTTTTTTTATAGGGGTCAGGAAACGGTTATTGTAGGTGCTGGTGATTCAGCTTGCGAAGAAGCTTCTTATTTAGCAAACTTGTGTACCAAAGTAACCATGTTAGTAAGAAGAGATGAGTTTAGGGCTTCTAAAATCATGGAAGAGAGAGTAAGAGGAATGGAAAACATTGAGATTTTATTCAATACAGAGTTAGATGAGGTTCTTGGAGATGGTAACGTAGTGACTGGTGTTCGAGTGGTAAATAATCAAACTCAAGATAAAAAAGAAATTTCGTGTACAGGCGTATTTATTGCTATTGGTCATACCCCAAATACAGCGGTATTTAAGCCTTATCTAGACATGGATGAAAATGGCTACATTATAAATAAACCTGGTTCAGCTAAAACCAATGTTGAAGGAGTTTTTGTTTCTGGAGATGCTGCGGATCATGTGTATAGACAAGCTGTTACCGCTGCTGGTACAGGATGTATGGCAGCGCTAGATGCAGAGCGTTATTTAGCGGCAAAAGGACTACACTAACTGTAGATAGTTTTCGTCAAATAGAGGGTATCCTAGTTTTTCAGCTAATTTGATGTATTCCGTTTTGTAAAATTTTCGATCATGCCCATGGCTAAAGTGGTGTTGTCCCATCAGAACATATATTCTAAGGAATTCTTTATAAGAGGTAGATGCAGCCTCTAAGCTGAAAAGACTTTTTGTTTTTTTGTACATAATTTTATCTCCAATCACTGCATAATAAAATGATTTCATAACATAGTATTGTTGCAAGTGCCGTATGTGAAATATGTGATTTTCCGAATTGTTTTTTTCTACTTGGGTTATGGTCCATCGCATTATTTCAGTATCCTTTGTAACTAAGGATGTTAGTATAATTTCATAAAAATATTCAATTGGAAGATGCGCTGCACTTTCTTGTTGAATGTATTCTTCGAAGTGACGTAATTTATTTTTCGTCTGGTAGAATAGATGTTGAGCTATAATTCTGCTCTTTAAAATAGGGTGAAATGATTCTTCCAGTTTAATATCCAGCTGAATTATCTTTTTTTTATTTAAAAAATGATGGAGATTGAATAAACACTTTTTAAAAGCGTTCATGTGAGGTTGACATTCTTGTTCATTTAGCGCACTAATTTGGTGGAAGTAATATCCATTTAAGTGGCTATAGTCCACAAACATAGTGAGGACTAATTCCTGATAGTTCTTGATATTTATCAGTTTTTTAATAATGAAACTATCTAGATTAAAATTTCTTAACAACAATCCCACTCCATTTCCAATTTGTGAAATCTCATCATAATTCAGTTTGTCAAAATTTAACTCCTCTAATTCAAATACCTGAATTAATAGATCGTGTTTTTTGGTAACAATAAGTTCTCTTATAATTTGAATGACAATTCCAATGTGGTTTTCTTTATTCTTCAGTGATTTTTTAACTAATTCTAGAATTCCTTGATCGTTTTCATGACTCATTACTTCATACAAGTCATTTTGTCGTTTCCATTTATTTTCAAATTTGAATTTTTTTAGAAAATGTCCGTAATCCTTGTAATCATTGAATCGGGATAGAATGTCAAGTGTTTTAGTAGATGTTTTTTTTGGGCTTTTAACGATACCGTAAAATCTTCTTAGCGTATTGTAGCTTATAAATTCATCATTAACTTCAAGAATAAGATTACTTAGACGAATACAATCGCCTAAATTTTTTATTTTAAAGTTGGCTTTTTCTGCCGTTTTTTTCTTTAAAATGCTAATCACACTTAAAAGTACTAATTTTGTACTATTAATCTAAAGTAAAGAACATATTTTAATTAAAATTTAAATTTTGCTTCTTAAAAGTCCCAATTTAAATACGGATATTAATTCGTTTTCAGCTAAAAAGCTTCCTGATCATTTACAATTTGAATGGAATGAATATTGGGGAAATTTAATCGTTCTCCGCTTAGAAAATTCATCTGAAAAAGGAGATACCTACGAGAAGTTCAAAATATCAATATGCCCTAATGACAGGGTTATATTGGGAATGCCTAAGGAAGAATTGACCGAATGGGATACTAGTGATGATAAGTGGTTTGGCAATGAAGCCTTGTTATCTGAGCAAAACACCGAACTTTATTCTAGTCCAGCTTATATATATGTGTATGAAGATATAAATGGACTCCATGAGTTGTTTTCCTACCACTGGGATGGTGAGTTTAAAAGCCTTTTGGAAGGTAATTTACCTAAAAATTTAACACCTAATAAATTGACCAAGTTGCTTAATGGAAAGCTGTTTTCTGAGCTGTATAATTATTTAAAAACATTATGAACCTATGCTAAAAAACAATGGAGTCAACCAAAAATTTTAAAAATATAAAAGATTATCTGCATCACTGGGACCTTTTCTTTGAAGAATGGAAAAAAGATAAAAAAGGTACTTTTAATAAGGACGTAGTATGGAAGAATCGTAAGGGTAAAGGAAAAACTGAATTAGAATACGATGTATTTCCACAGCCATATTTAGGAAATTATGAAAATCACTCTGTAATTACTCTAAATCTTAACCCTTCAAGATCAAAAAAGTATGGCAATGAAAATTTTATGGAACCCGACATAAATCCTGAATATAAATATAAAGAATATGCAAAAGGTTTTCCAACGTATTATACTCATCCATTTTGGCAAAATCAGGATAAATGGATAGATAGGATATTTGAAGATTTAGGTAAAGGAAAACCATCTGAAAAGAAAATAAAACCATTTGCCATAGAAATATGTCCTTGGGGCTCTAAATCTTTTCAAAAGCTTAAAATAAAAAAGGATGACCCTCTTATTAAATATATGCATCATTACGTTTTTGATGTCATTGAAAAAGTAATTGAACATTCAAAACTAAAGATGGTTATGTCAGTTGGAAAGGCTTACTATGATATATTTCAGAAAAGTGAATTCAAAAGAGTAGATGAAATTTCATCTAACCCATTTCATAAAGAAGTCTTTAAATTTTCAAATGATAAATATAAAACACATTTAGATTTATCTCCATCAGAAAATAATAAGTTAAAAGAAAAAATGCCATATAATTGGCCATTCAAATTTGTGCAAAGAAGTTTTTCAATTTGGGAAAAAGCTGGAATATTTTATTTCAATTCTTATGCATCTGGTTCAAATTCTACACCTGGTGTTCATTTTGATGAGATTCAAAATGACTTAATAAAAAGACATCTTCAAAAAAATTAATAATTAAATAATAAAACTATGGCAAGAGACTATACAAAATACAACGTTTCAGGTTTGGGAGAAAACTTGAACAAAAGACAATTGGTTTTTGAAATTGTAAAAGATTATGTGGAAAAGAAAAAACCTTCTTTTGATGATCTTACGGCTATTTTTAAAGACGAAATTCAAGGAAGTAAAGGATTTATCAGAAAAGCCGCTAAAGTGGAAGATCCTAAACGATTTAACACTAAAATGCCCTTAAAAATAAAGTTTGGTGTTGAAGTGGTAGTTTCCAATCAGTGGGGTTCTAAAAATATGGATGCATTTTTAAGCTTGGCTAAGAAATTGAAGTATAAAATTTCGGAAGAAGTCGAAGAAGAAGAGATAATGGTGAATAACAAATCTTTAGAAGCTAATACTAATGTGTTGGTTTTAAGCGATGATTTAGTATTAAAAGACTTTGATCCAAAATGGGCAAAGTATCTCACTTTGAAATACCAAAACAGTGCAGATTGTTCAGATGAGTTTTCTAGAGTAAAAATAGACCTTGAAAATAATCACATAATTCCATTACTAGAGTCTAATGATGATTACAATAAGAAATGGTTTGGTTCATGGGAATCTTTACTATCAATTGATAACAAAGAAAATTATTCTAGTTCAATGCTTTTAGTTTTTTCAAATGATAAACTAGATGATTATGGTGAGTGGAGAGTCTTGTGGCATGATATAATTGAAGGTCTAGATGATGGCGATTATCCAGAAGGAGTTAGCGATAGTAAATTAGATGAAATTTTTTCAGGCACTTGGTTTTCCAATATACATGCATTTGTAACTCAAAATTTTAATAATTCGTCCAATCAATCTCAAGATAATAAAGCTGAGGATAATTCTGCTGAAATAACTGACGTGAACAGTTCAATCGATGAAAGCAATGGAGTAAAAAGTTATGTTTACATTAAGGTATATGATGACAATACGGGGAATGATCTTAAATTGATTAAATCTACCATAGTACAGACAAATGGAGAATATACCCTGTCTTTTGATTTAGATAGTGATGGAGATGGAGTTATTGACCAATATCGCTTTTATGATATCAAAACTAAAGTAAGTGGTTCAAACGGTTCCCCTTGGGATTTTGAAGAGTTTACGGATGAAGATGATGAATGGACAGACCACGAATCATTTGAGGATTTTGGTTATGATTCCAATGAAATTTCAGAAAAGCTATACAACATGCGATTAGAATTTGCCAAAAAGTATCTTAATGAGGCATCTCAAGAAAATATGCTTTATGAGGCTGCGGTACCTTTTGAAAAAAGAGATATGCTAAAAGAGGATGTAAATGCTGAAATTCTAATATTTGAGGAAGGCGATAAAAGTATAGTGCCTGAGGATTGAAAATTATAATTATTTTAGAAAAAAACACATTCTGAAAGCCCTATCTAAATCACGATTTAAACTTGGATTAGAGTGCCCCAACAAGGTGTATTTTTCTAACAATCCAGACATTTTCTACAATCAAAAAAAAGAAGATCCATTTTTGGAGGCGTTAGCTAGTGGTGGTTTTCAAGTGGAGGAGTATGCTCGACTGCAATTTCCCAACGGCAGATTAATTGACGCTCCCTATAAGGACGAAAACTATCCTTTTTTTCATGAGGAAACAAAAAAGCTATTGGGTCAAGATGAGGTGGTTATTTACGAAGCAGGTTTTCTGTATGATCATTTATTTGTTCGAACGGACATAATAAAAAAAAAAGGAAATGAGATTCACCTCATTGAAGTTAAAGCCAAGTCTTTTAATCCAAACGACTTATATACTTTTATAACTAAAACTGGACTAATTGAATCTTCTTGGAAGCCCTACCTTTTTGACCTGGCATTCCAAACCTATGTAGTTCAAAATTGCTATCCAACACTGAAAGTGATACCTTATTTGTATTTAGTTGACAAAACCAAGTCAGCTACTATTGATGGGTTAAATCAAATGTTTAGGGTCCAAAAGAATAAGAACAAAAGAACAGGAATTGATCGATTGGTGGATGATAGATCACAACTAGGTGATAATTTGATGAAATCGATCAATCTTTCTCACATAGTAGATAAAATAATAACAGATGAATTTAAATATTACGACCATCTTGGTTTTGAGGAAGCTATAGAGTTACTAAAGGAGGTGAGGTTAAACAATACCTATCCCAATTGGGAAACCGCTTTCACTGCTTGTAAAAATTGTGAGTTTAAACTCGACAAACAGTCTACACATCATCAGCTATCCGGTTTTGAATATTGTTTCCAAAAACAGCACAATTGGACCAATATAGAGTTCAATAAACCCAACATTTTTAATGTGTGGGATTTAAGAGGAAAATCTTTATTTGAGCAAGGGAAAATCTTTAAAGAAGATTTGGTTGAAGATGACATTAAATTAAAACCACAACTAGATGGTTTATCTAGAACAGAGCGACAATGGATACAAATTGAAAAGGAGAGAGATAAAGATACTTCTCCATATTTTGATAAAACGGGTTTTGAAGAAGCATCTAAAAATTGGAACTATCCTTATCATTTTATTGATTTTGAAACATCCATAGTTCCCTTGCCATTTCATAAAGGAAGAACGCCTTATGAGCAAGTGGCTTTCCAGTTTTCGCACCACATCATGCATGAAAACGGTAGGGTAGAACATGCCAATGAATATGTAAACGTCAAACCAGGTGATTTTCCCAATTTTGAATTTATGCAATACCTCCACGATGCCTTGGTTCATGATGAGGGAACTATTTTTAGATATTCTACCCATGAAAACACCATCTTAAATGCCATAAGAAAGCAGTTGCTGGCCAGCCAATACGTTTTTAAAGATGAGTTGATCCAATTTATTGAATCCATCAGTCAAGCTACTAAGCATACCGCTAATCCATGGCCTGTTCCAAAACGAAATATGGTAGATTTATGCGAAGTCATCAAAGATTATTTTTATCATCCATTAACTCAAGGTTCCAATTCCATTAAAAAGGTGTTACCTGCTATTTTATCAACCAGTACTTTCATTCAAGCTAAATACAGTAAAGACATAGAATACATTGGTCTAAGTAGTAAAAATTTCCCAAAATCACACCGTTGGTTGCAGCGTGATAAATCTGGAGAATTGATCAGCCCCTATGATTTGTTACCCAAAGTATATGAAGGAGCTAATCAAGAAGAAATTCAGCAATACCTTTCTGATATTGAAGATTTAAATGACGGTGGAGCCGCACTAACGGCTTATGGTAAAATCCAGTATACCGATATGACCAATGAGGAAAGAGATCAAATTAAAGAAGCTCTGCTTAAATATTGCGAACTCGATACCCTAGCTATGGTCATAATTATGGAGCACATGAAAAATCAGTAATTTATTTAAATAATCTTTCTATTTTTAGTTAAAATTTAGTTTTGTTTTTAGCAAGGTATTTCGTTTTCTCTTTATTTTTTTATTTCCTATCCGTAAGCACTTTTGCTTCCATAGATGACTCGTTACTAATCATTTACAAAGATTCCACAAACTCGTTAGATAAAAGGTATAAGGCTTTAAATAGATATGTATCTATTACAACCTCGAAAAACCTTTTTCTTTCAGAAAAATACTGTAAAATTCAAATGGAATTTGCTGAGGCCTTAAAAAATAGTAAGTATAAGACACTAGCTCTATTTAATAAAGCCGTGATACAACAATATAAAGGAGAATTGGATTCTGCTTTTATGAATTACAGAATTGTAAGAAATTCGATTGAGAAAAACGATACAATTCAATATCTCAGGATTATTAATGCTCTAGGAAATTTTTTTCAAGATCAGGGAGAATTGGATTCTGCTTTAGTTTATTACGATTTGCTACTTCTTAAAGCTCGAGAATTTGATATTGAAACATATAAGGCGCTTGCTTTCAATAATCTTGCTGGTACAAATTTTATGAAAGGATTTAGAGATTATGCATATAAATATCATGATAGTGCATATAATATCAGATTAGCTTTAAATGATCGTAAAGGATTAGCCGTTTCTTTATCAGGTAAAGGTCATACAACACTTGATACCTTATATAAAAAAGTATTGTATTTAGCCTCTTTAAAATATGATAGTATTCCTTATGTATTTACAGACTTGGCCAATGTTTACGGTGTATTAGGAATGATAGATTCAGCGTTATATTACAACACTATTTCAATTAAAATTAATAAACGTTACAATAGAAAAAAATGGATTGCGGATTCCTACTATTCAAGAGCACAATTTTTTAGTGTTGAAAACTCGATTGATAGTGTATTTAAATACCTAAAATTAAGTAGAGATATTTATGTAAATATTAATGATAAAATAGGTGTTTCTTCGGTCGATCACGTGTATTCAGAAGTGTTTTTTAAGTTAAAAAAATATAAAAAAGCCATTGATTTTGCATTAATTGTATTTCAAAGTAATCCAAATTCTAATCTAAAGAAAACTAGCTTACAAATATTAGCAAAATCCTATGCTGCAATTGGAGATTTTAAAAATGCTTACCAATATGAAATTTTACTTGTGTCTTTAGAAATTGATACTTACAAACACAATAACATCATCAATGAACAAAAATTCAATCTTGAAACTAAACATCAACTAGATAGTGTTAACCTAATTAAACAACAGGCCCTTATGAAAGCTCAGCATATCATTGATGAAAATGAAAAATCCAAACAGAGGATCATAATATTATTTTTAATTCTTGGTGTTATATCGGTAGCTGTTTTTCTATATGCGATTTGGGGAAGGCTTAATGTAATTAAAGAACAAAAAATTATCATTGAGGAACAACATGAGAAGTTAAATCAAAGCCATAAAGATGTAACTGATAGCATTAATTATGCTAAACGTATCCAAGATGCTTTAATGACTTCAACCGTCTATATGAAAGATATTTTAAAAAACAGCTTTATTCTATTTCGTCCAAAAGATGTTGTTTCTGGAGATTTTTATTGGGTTCATAAAACCTTGAATGAAACCGTTTATTTTACTGTCGCAGATTGTACTGGACATGGTGTTCCTGGAGCCTTTATGAGTATGATAGGTAATTCGTTATTAAATGAAGTTATAATTGAAGGAAAATTAGAAAAACCCTCGTTAATATTAGATAAGCTTAGAGAACTACTCATAAAATCATTAAATCAAGATAAAAATAAAGAAGATTCAAAAGAAGGTATGGATATGGCAATCTGTAAATTAAATTTGAAAACCCTCGAATTAGAATATGCTGGGGCATTTAATCCCATGTTTCATGTTAGTAAAGGAGTGCTGAAAGAATATAAACCTGACAATCAACCTATTGGTGTGTTTGCTGGAAAAATGACACCTTTCACCAACCATACTTTAAAGTTAGAAAAAGGAGATATGATTTACATATCGTCAGATGGTTTTCATGACCAATTTGGTGGTCCAAACGGAAAAAAGTTTCTTAAAAAAAGATTTTGTGAAATGATTATAGAAGCTTCGAAAAAACCCATTTCAAAACAAGAAATGATTTTAATAAAAACTTTAGAAGACTGGATGGGAGATCATCAAGATCAAATTGATGACATTTGTGTTATGGGGGTAGAAGTGTAACCCTACATTTTTTCTGTAAAAACATAAAGTAATAGGTGAGTTTTTTTCTTTGAGTTCAGTTCAGAAGGTCCGGTGTAGATGTAATTTATTTTCAGTTCAGGATAATCTATTTTGAATTGGTTGATGGTTTTTTCCCATACTCGTTTGTCTGCTAAGAAAGGAAAATCAAACTTGTATACATCTTTTACCACTTCAACCCCTTCTACAGGACTATCCGTATTTGAAAATGTGTTTTGCGAAAAATCAATAATAGAAAAAGAGGCAACAGAAGTTAGAACAATACTTATCAGAATAGCCACTTTAACTTCTTTGTTTTTTACAGATAAAATGGCTAAATCGCTTTCACTTAAATATTTATATAGGATCCAAGAGGCAATTAGTATTAACCAGAACAATCCGTGTTCTAAGAGTTGGAACCGGTCTCCAAATACTTGATCGGCTATGGAGAATAAGCCAAATAAGGTAACAGAAGTTAATATACCTCGGAAAAACCACTTTTGAGCCAGCTCTGTTTTTCGTTTACTAAATTGAATTAAAGCTAGTAAGTAAAAAATAAAATTCAATGCTTCAAGAGACGAAACAAAGGCTAATGCCAGTGTAGGGAAGATAGGATTTTTTAAGCCCAATGATCCAAAAAATTTAACGAAAAGAGCAAAAAAATCTTTTCCCACCCACAAGTAGTTTACATCTGGAATAATTTTATCTAACACACTTAATGCCCAAAAAAAGGTCCAGAAAAAAAGCACCATAAATTTTAATATGTTCTTTTCTTTCATCTTTTATCTTCTGTTATGATGTAAAAAATAAGGGCATCAGCCTTCTTTAGTCTAAGTGGTTTTGGTACGGTATAAATATGATTAATTTTTTTATCAGGATATGCGGAATTAAATCGCTCAATGGTTTTTTCAAATACAGTACTTCCTCCAAGAAAGGGGAAAGTAACCTTAAATATATTTTCACTCACTTTTTCACTATCTAAAGCATCTGTTCTTCGATAGAAGTAATTTTTATTATAGCTTAAAATAGACGAGCTAGTAACTACAATTAGAAAAATGGATAACAATCCGGACAACAAGATTTGTTTTTTATTTAAAGAAAGGTTTTCATTTTCAGGTTTTTGGTAAAGTCGAACAAAAACTACCCAAGAAAATAAGGTGAGAAACCAGAATAAAGTATGTTCCAGCAATTCAAAACGATCTCCAAAAATGTGATCACCAATAGAAAAAATAGTAAATGTTATAAGGGTAAATATGACTCCTATAAAAAACCAACTTCTGGCAGATTTTGTTTTTTTCTTTACATAATAGATTAGCGCTCCTAGTAAAAATACAAAAGCAAATACTTCTAGTCCTGCAGCAACTATTAAAGCCAAGTTAGCTATCCAAGGTGATTCCAAACCAGCAGAGGCAAAAAACTTTTGAAACTGGGCAAAACGATCTCTACCAACCCAAAGAAACATACTTCCCCCAATTACTTTATCTACGATGTTGAAAAACCAAAATATAGACCAATAAAATAAAATAGAAAACTGGATAAGTTGATTAGTAGCTGTATTGCGGTCAACAAATGGAATTCTCATGGGGTGAAGTTATTGGACTAAACTACAACTTTTTATTTATGGTAAAATGAGATATTGGCACTAAGCCATTTCCATTACATTATTTTCTAAACCTATTTTGTAGGTTTCAATTGCTCGATTTCTGGCAAATGTATGGTCCACCATAGGTTGAGGATAAGTAAGTTCATTTAAGTTCTCAATCCACTTGTTGATGTAATCATGCGCTCTATCAAATTTTTTAATTTGTTCTGAAGGATTAAATACTCTAAAATAGGGTGCTGCATCACATCCGGTTCCTGCTGACCACTGCCAATTACCATTGTTAGAAGCCAGTTCATAATCTAATAACTTTTTGGCAAAATAGGCTTCGCCCCAGCGCCAATCAATGAGCAAGTGTTTACAAAGAAAACTGGCTGTAATCATGCGTACGCGGTTATGCATGAATCCAGTTTTGTTGAGTTCTCTCATACCCGCATCTACAAATGGATAACCGGTTTCTCCATTACACCACTTTTTGAACTCTTCTTCATTATTTCTCCATTGTACTCCATTGTATTTGGCTCTGAAGTTTTGAGTTACCACATGTGGAAAATGCCATAAAATTTGCATAAAAAACTCTCTCCAGATGAGCTCACTTAAATAAGTTGAATCCACGTCTTTTACCTTGAGAACAATTTCTCGAATACTAACTGTGCCAAATCTTAAGTGTGGGCCAATTTTAGAGGTGCTGTCTAATGATGGAATATTTCTTGTTTTATCATAATCCATTACCTTATTCAAATCAAATTCAGGAACTTGAATGGGTGACGGGGAAAATCCAAGATCTTCCATGTTTGGAAATGGATAATTTGATTTTTTAAGATTTGTGAAGTTAGAATCGGTGTTTACCTTACATTCTGTTTCGTTAAATTGTAATAACCATCGGTTTTTGAAGGGAGTGAAAACTGTGTAGGGTTTTCCATCGTTCTTCACTACTTCGTTTCTTTCAAAAATGACTTGATCTTTGAAGGTGAAAAAAGGAACTCCAAAATCCCGTAATACCTCATTTACTTCACGATCCCTGTTGATAGCATATGGCTCGTAGTCCTGGTTGGTGTAAACACTTTCAACATCTACTTTTAAACAAATTTCTCTAAATACATCTACTGGGTTTCCGTAATACACTTTTAAAGACGAGTCGTAATTTTTTAACTCTTTGTTGATTTTTGATAAATGCGTGTAGATGAAATTAATTCTGGCATCATTACTTTCTAGCTCATCAATAATGTTTTTGTCAAATATAAAAATGGGTTGTACACCCTTGTTTTCGTCAAGAGCTTTATGCAAAGCCGTATTGTCAAATAATCTTAAGTCTCTTCTAAACCAAAAAATATGCATATCAATTGTTTTGTGATTTAGGGAGAAACCATAAACCGATCGTTAATAATCCTATTAATAATGTAAAGAAAATGTAATTCATAGTTAAATTTTAAGTGAAGATAGGCCTCCATCAACATGTAAAATTTGGCCTGTCATATTATGATCACCTAATAAAAATAATGCGGCCTTAGCTACATCTTCAGCATTGTTTATTCTTTTAGTGGGGTGTCTCTCGTTGGACCTCTTAACAGCCTCTTCGTTTCTTAATATACCGCTTGCAAGTGGAGTATTGGTAAGGGTTGGCGCCACACAATTCACTTTGATTTTTCCGGCAAACTCTCCAGCTAAAGTCTTGGTTAATCCTTCAATGGCTCCTTTAGCAGATGATATGGAGGCATGAAAAGGCATACCTTGTGTTACTGCTACTGTACTAAACAAGATAATATTAGCGTTCTCAACTTTGCTGATTTGCTTAAAGTATTTTTTGATGACCTTTACAGCTCCCATGAAATTAACTTGGTAATCATTTATAAAATCTTCTTCTTTTAAAGATCCAAAAGGTTTTAGGTTTATGCTGCCTGGACAGTATATGATATTTTGCAAATTTTCTAACTCAGGAAGCTCGTCTTGTACTACATCTACTTTTATATGATGATGTGTTGAAGAAGATAGATTGTAATCGTTTCTACTAAAAATGATGCAATTTTCTTGCGATAATAAATTTGATATGGCTAATCCGATACCTTTTGTTCCTCCTACAATCAATGTATTATGCATGGTTGTATTTTTTTTCTAAAATTTCAAATCTGTAATTGAAAATTTTTCTGAGTTGTGGTTTAACAATAATGGGGACAAATAAGCGTCCAAATAAACCAAATGGTACTTTAAAAGAAACCTTATCAGTCATTCTAATCATACCGTCAATTTCTTCAAAATGATGTTCGTGATGCCACATGGTATAAGGACCAAATCGCTGTTCATCTACAAAAAACAGTTGATTCTTAACATGTGTGATTTCTGTTACCCAGTTCAATTTTATGCCTAAGATTGGAGAAACTTTATAGGAAATGATCTGCCCTTCAAACATATATTCAGGTGTTTCTGAAGTGATGTTAAATCCCATTTCTTTTGGTGTAATTTTAGATAAATTATTAGGATTGGAGAAGAATGCCCAAGCTTCGTTTATATTGGTTTTCAAGTCCTGAACCACTTTTAAAGTATGAATTCCAGAATGAGATGAAAATTTTATCATGTATTCAAATATTTATGAAATTCTGCTTTGGTATGTTCATTTTGAAATTTACCACTGTAAAAACAAGTAGTTGTGGCAGAAGAATCATCTTTAATACCTCTTGATGAAACACACATGTGTTTTGCATCAATGATTACAGCTACATGTTCAGTTTCTAGAATACTTATCAAATCATTTCCAATTTGATTGGTCAGTCTTTCTTGAACTTGCGGACGTCTAGCAAAGTAATCTACTATTCTATTTATTTTGGATAGGCCAATGACCTTTCCAGATGAAATATAGGCTACATGAACCTTTCCAAATATGGGAACGAAATGATGTTCACAATTGGAATAGAAAGTGATATTTCTTTCTACAATCATCTCGTTATATTTATATTTATTTTCAAAAAGGGCAACTTTGGGTTTGTTTTTTGGATTTAATCCATAAAAAATTTCATCTACATACATTTTTGCAACTCGATGTGGGGTGCCAGATAAAGAATCATCAGATAAATCTAGACCTAATGTTTCCATAATAGCTTTAAAATGTTGTTCTATAATCTCTTTTTTCTTTTTATCAGAGAGGTTGAAAGCATCTGATCTCATTGGAGTATCGTAGGACGTTGATATATGATCATTTCCTATTATTTCAAAATTATACGCTTCTATGTTTGGTTCGTCAACTAGGGTAGATGACGATATTTCTTTTAGTTTCATATAGTTTTATTTTGAGCTTATATTTAGGATTTAGTTTTAATCTTAGTTTATTGTAAATGACAACGGCTATATTTTCTGCTGTTGGATTTAAATTTTTGAATTCAATTGTATCGAGGTTTAAATTTTTGTGATCAAAACAATCTAAAATTTCACTTTTAATTAAATCTGATAAAACTTTCATGTCAATTAAATAACCACTCTCTTGATCGATAATTCCACTGACCATGACTTCCAGATCATAATTATGACCATGAAAATTTGGGTTGTTACATTTTCCATAAAACGCTTTGTTTTTTACATCGGACCAATTATCATTGTGAAGCCTATGTGCCGCATTAAAATGTTCAGCTCTAACAACAGTGATTTCTTGCATTTTGTTTTATCATTTGTAAACAAAGTTAAACAAAATTGTTCAATTTTTGAGTGTTTAAGTTAAACAAATTCATATTTTATGTCAAATAATAGATTGATTGTTAATGTAGATGATTGATTTTCTTTTCATATTAGAAATTATTGCAGTAATCACAGGTGTTTACAGTGTCTGGCTTACCAAAAAAGAAAATGTAATGCTCTATCCTGTTGGGATATTAAGTGTCACTCTTTGGATTTATTTATGTTGGGTAGGTAATTTATTTGGTCAATCCATTATCAATGTATTCTTTTTTGTAATGAACTTATATGGTTGGTATAATTGGCAGTCGAAGGATAATTCAAGGCAACTCAAAATACGAATTAACAAAAACAATTTCATTGAAAATTTAATGGTGATTTTAGCCATAATTTTTCTCTCTGCAATCATTTATTTGGCTATAAGTAAATTTCAAATAGAAAATGCAAATCAATTTTTTGTTGTTTTAGAATCCATTATAACAGGTATGAATTTTGTTGCTATGTGGTTAATGGCTTGGAAAAGAATTGAACATTGGTTCTTATGGATTATTGGTGATATGATGTGTATTCCTCTATTCATATATAAGGACTACACAATAGGAGTAATTCAATTCACGGTGTTTGTTGTTTTAGCTTACTTAGGTTATAAAGATTGGAAAATGAAATTAAAAAATGCATAAAATCGTCATTACTGGACCTGAGTCATGTGGAAAAACTACATTATTAGAAAGTGTAAAATATCATCCTAATGTAGAAATTGTGGAGGAATTTGCACGTTGCTATCTAGATCAACTTCCAAGGCCATATCATTATGAGGATATATTTTCTATAGCTGAAGGACAAATTGCACTTGAAAACGAAGCTTTAGAATCTAATAAAAAACTTATCATTCAGGACACAGATTTACTGACTCTTAAAATTTGGTGTGAGTTTAAGTATAAAAAATGTCATCCCCTTATCTTAAATGAGTTAAAAAGAAGATTACCAAGCATATATATTTTATGTTACCCGGATATTCCTTGGGAGTATGATGTTCAAAGAGAAAACCCCAAAAATAGGTTAGCACTTTTTACTTTGTATGAAAAAGAAATTAAAAAGTTGGAGATTCAATATATAATCCTAAAAGGATCAAAAGAGAAAAGGCTAAAAAAAGTTGAACAACTAATTAAAAATAAAGTTAGCGTATAATTATTTTTAAATTTGCAAAATAACTCAAGGGGGTGCTTTAAAAGGCTGAGATTATACCCATATCTCGATTGATTTGAGAGATAATACTTGATCCAGATAATGCTGGCGAAAGGATGTTAAATGTTTATACCATGTGTTTCTTGCTCCCTGCAGCACATTTAACTTAAAATCATGAAAAAATATATATTTATTATACCTTTTGTATGCTATCATATTATGTATACACAAACAGACTCTTCCAAATTTCAATTGGATGTATTTGAAGTCACTACCAATAGAGTTAGTCAAAATAGTCCAGTTGCTCACGAGAATATTTCAAAAGAAGAAATAGAAGCTAATAACCATGGGGTTGATTTACCTATTTTATTAGACCAAGCCACTTCTGTTGTGACTACTTCAGATGCAGGTGCTGGAGTTGGATATACGGGAATTCGTGTTAGAGGAACAGATGCAACGCGTGTAAATATTACAATCAATGGAATTCCGTTTAACGATGCGGAATCACATGGTGTGTTTTGGGTAAATATGCCTGATTTATCTTCTTCAACAAGCGATATTCAGATTCAACGAGGTGTGGGCTCATCGACAACAGGTGCATCATCCTTTGGAGCTACCGTAAATTTAAGTACTCTTGGTAATGCCAATTCTATCAAGCCATTTGGTGAGATTTCAAATAGTATTGGATCATTTAATACTGTGAAAAATACCGTTCGTTTTGGTTCTGGCTTGATTGATGGCGAGTGGAATTTTGAAGGAAGATTATCCAATATACAATCTCACGGTTTTATTGATAGAGCAAATGCGGATTTAAAATCTTATTATTTATCTGGAGGCTATATAGGTGAAAACACCTCAATTCAAGCTCTGGTATTCTCGGGACATGAAAAGACTTATCAAGCATGGTACGGAGCTCCAATTCGCTTATTAAATTCTGATGTGGACAGTAATCAAACATACAATCCTTATGATTATGATAATGAGATTGATAATTACCAACAAACTCATTATCAATTTCACATTACCAATAAAAGCATAAAAAATTTAAAACTGAATACCTCATTTCATTACACAAGAGGGATGGGTTATTTTGAGCAGTATGTTGGAACTGAACACAATTCCGTAATGTATAATGGGGATTATGCATGGGGTAAAAATTTACTTTCCTATTATAATCTTGATGACGTTATTATTTCTGGAGACACCATTTCACAAACAAACTTAATTAGAAGGAGATGGTTAGATAACCACTTTTATGGTTTAGTTTTTAGTGCAGATTACACTACTAATAAGTTTAATTTGATTTTGGGAGGTGGTGCCAATCAATACCAAGGAGGTCATTTTGGAGAAGTCATTTGGGCTCAATACGCAAGCAATGGATCTATTAGGCATCGATATTATGACAATAATGCCACAAAGAATGATTTGAACTTATATGGAAAACTGAATTACGATTTAAATAAAGACTTCAATGCTTATCTTGACTTACAATATCGTTTTGTTTCTTACGAATTTACAGGAATAAACAACGATCGTAGTCCACTTGATCAAATTGCAATTCTTAACTTTTTTAATCCCAAAGCTGGTTTGAATTACAGTTTCAATAAAAGTAATAACATATATGGTTTTGTTGGAGTTGCAAATAAAGAACCCAATAGAGATGATTTTACAGAATCATCTCCAGAAAGTAGACCACAGCATGAGCAATTATTAGATATTGAATTAGGACATAGATATATTTCAGAAAAATTCAGTATATCAACTAATTTTTACCATATGCAGTATAAAAATCAATTGATTTTAACGGGTGAATTAAATGACGTTGGGTCAGCTGTTAGAGTAAATATACCAGAAAGTTACAGAAGGGGTATTGAATTTACAGGAACTACATTAATCAATGAAAAATTACAATTTAAGTTCAATTGTACGTTTAGTGATAATAAAATTGCCACATTCAATGAATTCATTGAAAGTTGGGATAATTCTGATACTTTAATAGAAGTAAATCATCAAAATACTGACATTGCATTCTCGCCATCTATTATTGGTGGTGGACAATTAATTTTTACACCATTTGATCATGAAAAACATGGAAAATTACAATTGGCATTCATAACGAAGTATGTGGGTGATCAATATATTGATAACACATCAAATCAAAATGCAAAATTAGACAAGTATATCGTTCACGATTTCAGATTAACGTATTTAAAAAAGACTACTTTATTTAAAGAAATTGAGTGTAGTGTATGGCTAAGAAATTTAGCTAACCAAAACTACCTATCCAATGCTTGGGTATATAGATTTCAATACTCAGGAAATGCAGTAGATCCAAATGATTGGAGTTATAGTGAGTATAATAATGCGGAAAGCTCCAATACCTTTAATCAAATTGGGGCTTTCAACCAAGCAGGAATAAATTTCTTCGTTGGATTAAAGTTGAGGTTTTGACCTAAACTTGATCTAAAGCTTGTTTGATGTCTTCAATTATATCGTCTGCGTTCTCAACACCGATAGACATCCTTACCATTTTTTCGGAAATATTCAACCTTTTTCGTAAGTCAGGGTCAACACCTATATGGGTCATGCTGCTTGGGTGTTGTGCTAAACTTTCGGTACTTCCTAAGCTAACTGCAAGCTTAATGAGTTTTAGGTTATTTAGGAATTTAAAGGCATCTTTTTCTACACCTTTAATGTCAAACGAAATCATTGCTCCAGGTTGAGAACATTGTTTTTTAAAGATGTCATATCCTTCTTCACCTGCCTTCAATAATCCTAAATAATATACTTTATCAATTTTGTCATGAGAGGTTAAAAATTGAGCTACTTTTTTGGCATTTTCACATTGCTTGTCCATTCTCAATTTTAATGTTTCAAGACTTCTTAACATTAACCAGGCTGTATTTGGACTTATCATATTACCTAAAAATGTACGCAATACTTTAACTCTATTCATTAATTCTTGATTTCCCATTACTGCACCTGCAATTAAGTCGCTATGTCCTCCAAGGTATTTAGTGGCTGAATAAATGGTTAGATCAGCTCCAATTTCTAGTGGGTGTTGCCAAATGGGCCCCATGTAGGTGTTATCAACAGCGGTAACAACTTGTTTTTTATTTTCTGCTTCAAATTCTTTGGCTACTTCGCTTATAATTTCAATATCAAAAAGAGCATTGTTCGGATTAGCAGGCGTTTCCAAATACATCATGGCCAAATTTTTACCTTGCCCACTAGCTCTAATTTTTTTAATAATAGATTCCTTAGTATCATCTGTATAGATGCCAATAGTGTGAATTCCTAGAGTAGGAAGGAGGTGCTGAATGAAATGATCTGTCCCTCCATAGGTTGGGTTGCTGTATACTAAAAGATCTCCAGGTTTAAGAAATTCAAGAAGAACAGTTGAAATAGCAGACATGCCACTTTCAAATACAGCACAATCGTCTGCTTTATCCCACAAACTCAATCTGTTTTCTAGAATTTCTAAATTGGGGTTATTAATTCTACTATAAATAAGTCCAAGTTCTTCTGTGGGTTCCTTTTCTCTTAACCCATATGCAATTTCAAAGAATGATTTTCCCTCTTCAGCACTTTTGAATACAAATGTAGAAGTTTGAAAAATAGGGCACTTTATTGCCCCTTCAGATAGCTCGGGTTTGTATCCATAAGTCATCATATGGCTTTCTGGATTTTTGATTGTTTTAGTCATTTGTCAAAATTACAACTTTATATAATTATTCTTTGTTTTTTATTAAATAAAGAAAATTATTCTTATAATTTACTATTTATAAGTTTTTTATTATATATTTTGACAGTTTATTACAAATAAAAGAATATTATTATGGACTCTATAGATAAGCAAATTATAAGTTTGTTACAAGATGATGCAAAAATTACCATTAAAGAAATTGCACATCGTCTTAAATTGTCAACAACACCCATTTTTGATAGAATAAAAAAACTTGAGGAAAACAAAGTAATAACAGGATATCATGCTCAAATTAATAAAGAAGCTCTTGATTTAAGTCTAATGGTGTTTTGTGCCATTACTTTAAAAGAACACCATGCTAATTATTTGAAAAAATTTGAAACTGATATCATCAATTTAGATGAGGTTTTATCGTGTTATCATTTGGGAGGTAATTCAGATTATTTGTTGCAAGTTCTCGTAAGTGATATTAATTCATATCACGTTTTCATTACTCAAAAACTAGCTAACGTTGAAAATATAGCAACGGTACAAAGTTCTTTTGTGATGAAGGAGATTAAAGAAGGTAAGTTGCCAATAAAATTAAATTTTAAGAAATGATTTATTTTTAATATAGGAGTCTTTAATTAATATTAAGAAGTATAATCCCTTTTTTAGTTCTGAAACATTAATTTGATTATTCTCATTAATTATTCCTGTTGAAATTATTTCTCCATGAGTACTTAAAATCTTATATTTTAAATCTTTATTATTAGTTTTAAATGTTAAAAAATCACTTACTGGATTGGGATAAATACTAAACTGTTTTTCTGAAAATGAATAGATAGAAGTATTATCAAAATAATAACAGTAAGATGTGTCAACACATCCATTTTTTTCAATTCTAAGTGCAAAATTTTGTGAAACACTATCTCCAAAGTAAATGTAATTGTTGTTTTCACCAATGACTGGAGTATAGTTTTGATTACAATCTAACCATTGAAAATTAGCATTTATTTCATTGGAAACTAACCCACTATCAACTTCTACAATTGTAGTATCAATAGTAATGAAATTTAAATATGTGGAATCAGTTGCAAAACAGCCATTTGAGTCTATTACTTGAACAGAAATCATTTGACTTGAATTAATGATATTGTTGTTAAGTGTTGTAGAATCGTTCCATAAATAATTTTGATAGGTAGAATCAATCTCTAAAAAATAATAGTTGCCATTTTCATTAACACAATGTTCAATGGTATCCTGATTAAAAGAAAATTGATTTAGAGTAAGATTAACATTGCTGTTGATTATACTATCACAAATTCCAGGACCAATAATTATGCTAGAATGAAAAAAGGGTGCAGTTACATTAGTATAGATTGTGCCATCAGGTAATGTTATATCTGATCCATAGCAAATAATTGTGTCATCATCAATTATTGTAGGGACTTCTGCAGCGTATATCATATCCCATGATGATGTATCAGCCTGATTATTGTTTTGAGTCCCTCCGTTAATAAATATTTTAGTCATATAACTGAAATAGCTTCTAAAGCCTAAATTTGTAATTAGCAGGTTACCGTCTATATATACATCAGCAGTTTGGGTAGACCAATTGAAGTTATCTATAAAAATTTCATACCAAGTATTGTTTTGTGCTGGATAATAAATTGTAGAATCTCCAATTATTCTAAGATTGCCATTAAAAAAATTGATAAAAAATAATCCTGCATTTCCATTGTTTATTACAGGTTGTCCAGTTAGCGAATCTCCTAAAATAATTGTTGAACTTCCAGTTAAATTTACATTAGAACTTTTTACCATACATGTAAATAGGAATGGGGAAAATGCTGGAAAATCAAGAGATAATCCTTGAAAAATTGAAGGAAAATCTGCATTGGAAGATAAATGAAAACTTCCTGTGTTTGATTGGTAGTTATTAATATAAAAAAGATGATTTAATCCTTGCCAATTTTGGTTCATAGATCCGGTTTCAAAATCATCTCCATGGCTTACACATTGAGCAATGTAGCTTAAGCTTAAATATAGAAAAATACAAGTAAATAATAGTTTTGTTAGTTTCATGGTACTACCTCAAGTTAAAAATTTTTATATTATTAAACTAATCCAACTATAAAAGAAAGAGAAAAACCAATTAAAAATAAAGCCACAATTCTGTATAGTAACTTAATTTTAATCTTGTTAAGAATAAGTTTTCCAATGATTGCTCCCATAAATGCAAATATTATTGCAACCAAAATTCCTGTAAAAACTTTAGAATTAAAATTAACAAAGTCTTGATTTAAATATATTGGAATCCTAGTAAGATCAACGGCCATTGCAACCAAAATTCCTGTAGCTATAAATGCATGTTTATCCATTTTGAATTTTGATAAAAACAGTGTTCTCAAAGCACCTTGATGACCTGAAATACCACCGAAAAATCCACTCAAAGCACCACCGAAATAAAATACTTTGTCAGATTGAATTATTTTATTTTTAATATCCAGTAATTCAAAAATGGTAAACAAAAGAATAAGCAGTCCAATACAAATTTTGAGCACATTTGTTTCCGTATTAAATAATCCAAAATCTAGGTGAATTAAAGTAGTCCCATAATCAATTAAATATTGGAGGATAAATGACCCTAAAAACGCACCAATGATAGAAGGGACACCAAATTTAACGACAACTTCCCAATTGGTCTTTTTTAGTGTAATAACTGATTTAAATATATTATTGAATAAGTGCACAATTGCTGTTGCGGCAATTGCAACTTCAATGCTGAAAAACAAACTAAAAATGGGTAAAAGTATAGTCCCTAAACCAAATCCAGAGATAAATGTTAAAATAGAAGCAATAAATGAAGTAATTGCTATTATTACTTCAAGATTCAATTATTTTTTTCTACTTTCTTTCATGGGGTTGCTGTCAGATCTTTCTTTTCTATTTTTATACTGATATAGTTCAAACTTACTTGGCTCTATGTAAGAAGGCCAGTAATTATTGTTTCGATCGGTATCAGCAGTTTCTAAAAATGGATCCAATTCAATTTGTTTAACTTCATGGTCAAAAGCAAATACTTTAGTAATCTCGTCATTGTTTTTCATCCAAATTTCAGCTGGTATCTTGATAAGTTGGTGAGTGTTATTTTCAAGGGTGAAATCTAAAAATATAGGCATAACTAAACCTCCAATATTTTTAAACTTTATTTCATAATAGTGCTTATTCTCCTTTAAAATCTGTTTTTCATCTTCATCTAGGTTTGCCTGGAAATTTTCAAACTTTTTCAGTTGTTTTTTTGTTGTATAAAATTCATCATATGAAGTGTAAAAATCACTTAATTTACTATCTATTTCTCTGTAAGTTACGATGTCTTTATTTCGTTGATTTGATATGTCTTTTACCTTAATTTCCTCAAATTTTTTCTTGCTTTCAGCATTTAATTCTTTTGGATCTTGATTGTTGATTTTGTAGTAACGAACTTCATCTAGGCTAATATCCACGTGGTCGGTAGTGTAAAACCAACCTCTCCAAAACCAGTCTAAATCAACGGAACTGGCGTCCTCCATGGTTCTAAATAAATCTTCAGGATTTGGGTGCTTAAACATCCATCTATTGGAATACATTTTAAATGCGAAATCAAATAATTCTCTACCCATTATGGTTTCTCTTAAAATATTCATTGCAGTTGCTGGTTTACCGTAAGCATTATTTCCAAATTGATGGATGGATTCGCTATTTGTCATGATTGGAGATATTCTTTCTTTATTTCCTTTCA
The DNA here is from genome assembly GCA_038134525.1 of Crocinitomicaceae bacterium. Taxonomy (GTDB): domain Bacteria; phylum Bacteroidota; class Bacteroidia; order Flavobacteriales_D; family Parvicellaceae. The sequence goes on along the minus strand of JAYPVI010000009.1, from coordinate 34,612 downwards.
TATAATCTACTATTCTATAAGCTGGTCCTCTTCTTGATGGATACCCTTTTTCAAATTCTTGTTCCGTTAAGTATTGAAGGAAAGTATTTAATCCTTCATCCATCCAAGTCCATTGTCTCTCATCTGAGTTAATGATCATAGGGAAGTAATTATGACCAACTTCGTGTATGATGACACTAATCATGCCGTATTTAGTTCTTTTGGAGTAAGTTCCATCTTCATCTGGTCTTCCCCCATTAAAACATATCATAGGGTATTCCATTCCAATCGACTTGGAATGAACTGAAATAGCTACTGGGTAAGGGTAATCAAAAGTATATTTTGAATAACATCTCAGGGTGTGAGCAACAGTTTTGGTACTGTATTGTTCCCATAGTGGGTTTCCTTCTTTTGGGTAAAACGACATGGCTAGTACGTCATTAGAATTTTGTTTTACAACCATCGCATCCCAAATAAATTTTCTGGAAGAGGCCCATCCAAAATCACGGACATTTTCAGCTTTAAAATGCCATGTTTTCATTCCTTTTTTACGTTGCTTTTCATTTTTGATGGCTTCTTTTTCGTTAATTATAAAAACGGGTTCTTTTTCACTTTTTCTAGCTAACTCAAGACGTTTAATTTGTTCTTCACTAAGAATTTCATCGGTATTTACTAAATTTCCAGTTGCTGCTACGACATGATCTACAGGAACAGCTATTTTCACATCATAATCTCCAAACGGTAAAGTGAATTCACCACTTCCTAGGAATTGTTTGTTTTGCCACCCTTCAGTATCATTGTATACACACATTCTTGGAAAAAATTGAGCAATGGTGTATAAATAGTTGTCATCTTTATCAAAATACTCATAACCTGACCTTCCTCCAATTTCCATTCGGTTATTAATGTTGTACCACCAGTCTATGTTGAATGAGTAACTAGTTCCTGGAAGTAAAGGTTTGTCTAGATTGATTCTCATCATGGTATTATGTATAGTATAAGATTGTTTAGCACCATTTTGCTTGGTAACATTGGTTATGTTAAAACCACCTTTAAATTCAGGATCCATATTTTTTATTGCTCTTGTATTTAAAGAATGGATACCACCTGTTTGAATTTTATAACTATCCGAATTTTGTGCCCTTTTGTTTTGATCTAACTGTAGCCATAAGTATTCCAGTTTATCTTGGCTATTGTTGTGATAGGTAATGGTTTCACTTCCAGAAATCTTTTGTTCTTGATCATTAAGAGTTAGATTCATGATGTAATCAGCCTCATTTTGATAATAAGCATGCCCCGGTGCGCCTCCTGCAGTGCGGTATACATTTGGAGTAGCCATTTCTTCCTTAAGTTGCTTAAACTTATTGTAATTCAAATTAGGGTTTTGTGCGAATGAAATTAACGCAATAGAAATGGTAAATAAAGTGTAAAATACTTTAAAGGAACTGATGAGATGTTTCATATTTGGTAAGTGTAGTACTTTGGTTAATTAAACCTGTTAAATTGATCATATTCTTTTGACTATGAAAAACGTTCATAAAGATATTATTTTCTACCAAAAATGATTTTGGCTTATGTTTCATTTCACTAGTGATGTAAACAAGGAATCTGCCATCATTTAAAATTTCGTTTCCCAAAATAACTAGATTGAGTTCCTTTTCATTGCTTTTTATCTTGAAGTGATTATTAATAAATGATATAACTAATGTATCGTTGAAGTGCTCAATATTGTTTTCAAAAGTAGTGGTAATTTGTTGTTGCGTTTCTTTTTCATACACATACATGAAATCGTCTGCGTTTAACTCCATGCTTATTTCAACAGATTTATCCTCTTTTAGTTCAATTGAGGTTATAGAAATGTACGTTTCGTGTATGTTGTTAATTTCTTCAATATGTGGACTAAAGAAATAAAATAGGTTGTATAATGGGATGAAAAAGTATAAAAACACAATTTAAAATTACATTATTGAACTTAACCTTTTGTAATTGTTTATTAAAAAAGCTTCCTTTTTGGTTTTTATTCGGTCAATTTTGTGATTAGAATTAAAATATATTTCATCAACCCAATACACTTTTTTTGGAGCATATTTTCTGCTTTGAAAGTTTTTTAAAGAGGCTTTGATTAAATTTTCATCGTATGTCTTTTTGCAAATCATTATACAAAGTTCTCCCAATTCCTTATGAGGTTCTTTATCAATAAAAAATTGAGAAGAATCTAGAAGTTGACTCATGGTTTCTTCTACTTGTTCAGGGTGAATTTTTAAACCACCAGAATTAATCACATTGTCAAGTCTGCCTAAATATCTAAATTGCTGATAACCAGTTATTTCAACAATATCATTTGTCACTATACTTTCAATACCTATCTCTTTTGATTTTATCATCAATTGTCCTTTTTTATTAGTGCTAACATGAACATGATCAAGGCACTTATATTGTTTGTTTTTTATACTAGAATCAATACGCCTTAAAGCGATGTGAGATATGGTTTCTGTCATTCCAAATGAATGAAAACAAGCGGTTTTTAGTTTGCTTAAATTTAAGTCATCTTCATTAGTTAAATCACCTCCTCCAATAATAAGATTTTTTATAAGTGCTGTCTTTTTCATTTTTAGCATTGCATTACGAGTTTGAGATGTGGACATAGCACCTAAGTCTATTTGTTTTTCTAATTGTTGTAATGGATTTCTTGAAGGTTTTTCTAAAAAAATCACTCCTTCATTTACAAGTGCTCTTATTAACATCATAATGCCACCTATATATTTAAATGGCATACAACATAAAAATGAACTCCCTTTTTTCAATTCAAAATAGCGTAATGTTGCTGTTGCACTGTTAATTATATATTCTCTTTTGAGTTTAATAGATTTAGGCTTTCCAGTAGACCCTGAAGTGTTTACCGTTAAATAATCTGATTTAGAATCCCAAAAATCAAGAACTCGAATTAAATCTGGATCAATTCCTTTAATTTCTGCTTCACATAGGGAGAAAATGCCCTTGTAATCCGTTTTAATCATCATTGAAAACTAATTGATTAAAATCCCATTCTCTTTTAATATCGTACGACAGGTATTGGTTTTCTACTTTTAATGGACTATTAAAGTTGTTTAGATATAAACTTCCCGTACCTAAACCTTGAGGTAACTTATTTTCAAAATTTCCACAAAATTGTGCAATGGCATTTAATCCCAAGTTAGATTCTAAAGCCGAAGTAATCCACCAACCAATATTATTCTTTTCAGCTAACTCAATCCAATCTTTTGTTTCTTTAAAACCTCCAAGCATAGAGGGTTTTAAAATAATGTAATGAGGATTTATATGATGAATTAAATTTTCTTTTTCGTTTATTTCAAATGGTCTTATAAGTTCTTCATCTAATGCAATGGGTATTGGACTTTCTTTACAGAGCTTTTTCATTTCATCCCATTGATTCACTGAAATAGGTTGTTCTATAGAATGGATATCCAATTTATCTAATTCAGAAAGAATACTATTAATATTTGTTAATGTATAAGCTCCGTTTGCATCTACTCTTATTTCTAAGTCTGTTGAATAAAAATTCTTTCTTATCTTTTTTAATAAGCTCAACTCATCATTAAAATTTAAAGATCCAATCTTGACTTTTATGCAATGAAATCCTTCTTCTAATTTAATCTTAATTTGATCAGACATAAATTCGTAATCACCCATCCATATTAGGCCATTTATTTTAATGTTTTTCTTACTGTTTGTAAACTTATTTTGAAATAGATTTCTTTTTCCTTTATTTTCAAGATCTAGCAGTGCCATTTCTAATCCGAATTGAATACTTGGAAAAGTATCTATAATTACATTTTGGTAATTATTTATGTTTTCACATAGTTCTGACAACTTTTCATCTATTAAGTTTATGGGGTCTCTACTTAATCCTTCAATTGGTCCACATTCACCTAAGCCAAATACTTCGGGGTTAGATTCATGGTAAATTTTAATAAACCAAGAGGTTTTTTCTTTTATTACACCTCTACTTGTTCCACTTGGTGTTTTAAATTTTAAAATGTATTTTTTGAATTGTGCTTTTAACATGCACTTATTTAATTACTTTTTAAGAAATAGTAAGTTTCATTAAATGTTTTCTCCATTCTTGAAAAATTGGAACAGAAATATTGGTTTCAAAATCCATGCATATAAGGATACTTCTACCTCTTGTACACAGTAAATCACCATCTATTGTTTTTTTAAATAAAGTATATGAAAGCGTAAAGCTTTTATTTCCAACGTGATCACAAACAGTTTTGATGTACACTTTATCTCTTAAGTGAAGGGGGTTAATATAATCTACTTCGATTCTTCCAATTAACAAGCCTTTCTTTCTCCAGTCCCAATTTAGACCAGAAATTTTAGTTAGAAAGTCAATTCTTGCTTGTTCAAAATAGCTAAGATAATTACTGTTATGCACATTTCCTGCCATGTCAATATCGGAGAATCGAACCATGACATTGGTTATAATCATTATGCTATTGGATTTAATGTTACGCTGTATATTATAATGGAATTAATACTTCTTCCATAATAAAATTTATCAAGAGCATCCATCATATTAAAAGCTCTAAAGTAAGATTGGTGAATTTCTGTAGATCCTTTTAATTTCCATTGGATGGTAAATGAGTCTTCAATATTGAGGTTGTTCTTAGCATATTTTAGCATCATTTCTAGTGCTTCAATCTTATCTCTACCTTCTGTAGAATAGAAGAAAAATTGTTGTTTATGAACAGCGTTAATAGTAAATAAATCCAAATCAACATAATCAGCCATTTCATTAAATTCAAATACCAATTGGTCAATATTTAATGATAAGCATGTTGCAATCTTTTCTTGAATTTCTTTAACTCTATCTTTTAATGTTGATACCATTATTCTTAATTTAAGATGTCAAATTTACTAAATTCAAAATTACATCAGCCGAATTACAGCTTCATCTATTATGTTTGTTTTATGATTTTTAATGAAAACTCAAATTTATATTTGAGTTTTGCATTAAATAATTCTAGTTATACACTTAAATAAAAGTTTTAATTATGAATTTTGTTTTTCTATAAATATTTTCCCTTCTAGTAGTAGTACCACGGTGAAAGAGATAAAGAGGAAATAAAAAAAGTATTTAAAAAATAATAAGGCATAATTTTCTTTATTGACAATGTTGTTTTCTTTATTTAAAAGATAAAAAGGTTCATTTAATTCCCTTTTTATGAGAATTTCATTTTTCTGTTTTATAAGTTCCATAATCGTTTCTTCATTGTTATGAAATTCTCCATTAAAATTGGGGATGTTATTAATCTTTAGCTGTAAATCTTTTACAAACTGATTATAAAACAGTTTGTTAAGTGTTTTTTGCTTTTGTAATAAGGGTTGATTGTTCATGTAGTTAAGTAAGGGATAAATAATACCATGTATGCTGTCATTATTATTAAAATGGATGTACAATCTGAAATAATTTTGGTTGTCATTTTTGGTGATATTTACTACTTTTATTTTATGGATAGATTTTACTATATTAAGATCAACTCCAATCATTTTAGAAAGGCTTTCATAATTTTTATTTGTTACATAATTTGAAAGGTTATAACTGATCTCTAAACCAATTTGTTTGGTGTCATTATTGTTGTTTTGAAAGAAATGATCATTGCATTTTATAAGATAAAAAGATGATGATTTTCCATTATTTATTGAAAAATGATAAATACCTATTGAAAAAGTAGAAATGAATAAAAAGAATATAAGTCTTTTTCTTCGATTGTAAATGCTGAATAAAAGCTGTCCCAGTTTCACCAAATCAAAATCATCGAAATCTTTATTTTTCATAAATAGCAATTAAAGTGAAAAAATAAGAAACAAATATTATCCCTTTATTCACAGATAAGATAGATTCTGTACAAAAGTAAATAAGAATACTAAAAAGTAGAAGTTGTAAAATTAGATTTGTTTTAATTGATGCTTTAAATACATGGTATAGCCAAGATATGAAAAAAAGTAATCCAAATATACCAAAATAACACCACTGTTGGAGGTATTGGTTATGGCAATTATAAGATCTATCTATGCCTTTTAAATGATTAAATTTCCGATAACTTTTTTCTAATACAGTATCTAAATCACCTTTTGGAACACCAATCCAAAAATGAGTTGTCGCAACTTCGTAAGCACTTCTCCAGGTTTGAACTCTATCCTCTTGTAGAATGCCATTTTCATTAAATAATTCTTTAAACCTATTGTTAGTTCCATATAGCGCAAAAATAGAAGCGATTATTAACGTTAAAGTGGTTAAAGCAAAAATAACTTTACTGATCTTTAATCTATTGTAAAGGAAAATTACAATTATGGTAAAAGTAATAAGTAAAGGAGTTCTGGCAGAAAGTAAAACAAGGAAGGCTAATGTTAATAATACAAGTGACCACTTGGCTAAATGTTGGAACTTCCATTTTAATTTCCATTCGTATAAAAGCAAAATGCTTAATAAAAAATTGAGATAATAAGCAAGGTAGATAGGGTGGATTTTCCATAAAGGAGAGGAAAGTCCTCTGTAAAAAAACCAATAATCTTTAGAACCATTTCCGAAATTGACCTTGTAAAATGCGTTTAACAAGCAAATGGTCATTGCTAAAACACCAACAATCGTAAACACATTATATAATTTTTCTAAAAAGAAATGGCTGATTTTTTTTGAACCATTTCCACTTATCATACTTACGCCAATTAATGGAATAAGTAAAAAGCTAAGAATGATTTCTAATGAGTTTAAACCATTATCTATGTCTTTTGTATAGGATAACGCTATAGCGTGTAGCAAAAAATAAAGTATGCTAAAAAGTAGAGTTTTATTTTTCAAAATGGAGAGCAGGATTTCAACCTTGAAAATTTTTGGAATGTTTATTAGGAAAAGTATTCCGATTAATATACTTGACACTATTTTATCTAAAAACAAGGTGCTTGGTATAGATAAGAAAAGCCAAAAAGAGATTTTACTGAGATTAAACATGAATTTCTACTTTTCTTTCTAATATAGGACCAGTAAATCCAAGTAATAACCAAATTATAGTTTCGGATTGATAGAAATAATAATTATTTAATAAGAAACCAAGAAATTCAATTCCAATAAATAGAGTTGCAGCAACAAAAAGTAATTTTTTGTCTTTATCATTATTTATTTGAAAACTATTTTTAATGAATTTAAAAAATTTTATTATCATAATGAATTCAAAAAGAATATACGCAGCTAATGCTATAATTCCCCCTTCAATTAAAAATAATAGATAGTTATTGTGTGCTGCAACTCCTTTTTTTTGACCTGCTTTCTCGTAAAAACTATTGAAAGATCCTAACCCTTTTCCAAATAATAAATCAATTTCATCAATGGCAGCTAAGCTGTTTTCAATAATATCAAATCTAGTTTTGGAAGATGAATCAACAAAACCATTATTACTTCCAGATAATAATAGATTTTTTAATCTCGGTTGAAAATCAAAATTAAACATTAGAAAAAGCCCAGATACCAACAAAAACAAGGTTGCAGTTATTATTTTAAATTTTACTAATAATTGTTTTGTTGCTGTAAAAGCTATAACTACCAGAGTAATAAAAAAGGAAAGAAATAACAACCTAGAATGTACTCGCATGAATAGGTATAACAATAGTAATATTACGATGCCAACTAAGATCCTATTGAAGACTTTATTTTTGGGGATGTACATGAAAAAGATGGTGCAGGTTAAAATGGTGAATAAATACATTCCAAATCCTAACTGATGAAATTTAAAAGATCCAGAAACTCTGTAAGCATTGTTTAAATACTGTATATCATTAGTAAATATTTCATAAAAGCCAAATCCTAAACAAGTTATTGTAGACAGGATGATGAAGGGTTTTAACATCTTAATACAATACGTTGAATTATTTTCTATTCTGATGTTGTATGCCAAAACAAAGATTCCAAAATAATTCAAAAATCGAACTAAAGAAGGTATCACATCTTTAAACTTTAATTGAACTAAAGACCCAATTGACATTAAAATAATAACTCCAAAAAGCAACCAAAAAACTTGTATTCTGGGAAGCTTAATTGTCTTTTTGATTTTGTGTAAAATGATAAGAGATGCTGCTATTAATACAAAAATTAGAGAGTTGATGGATAGATTAACAGTTTTAGCTAACAATTCTCCCTTTTGGTGTAATCCCATGTAATAAATTACGGAGTAATTTATGGATCCAATCCACAAAAGGAACAAAATGATTTGTACTAGGAATTTTTGCTTCGAAAGCATTACGGATTTGAATATCTAGAAGTTAAGATAAGTTAAAGTTAAATATTTAAATGAAATAGCAATTAAACAGTAGTTAATGTAGATCTTCCATTTTATTTCATTCATTAATCATTAAATGATGTTGGAGTTGTTAAATTTGAATTCTAATATTTTTTTGTTGATTGAAATTTTAAAAAATAAGTTAGTTGAAAATGTAGATGTATTATTAGAAATGCAACATGGTATTGTAACCTATGTAAATCCATTTTCATATTTGAAATTGAGAAAAAAAATAGAATTAAAAGACTTTGACCATATCACTTCTGATGGTATTGTACTAAAAAGACTTTCTTCGTTCATGCTTCAAAGACCCATTAAGCGACTTTCGCCTGATTTTTCATCTTATTTTAATCCTTTATTTCGGCAGATTGTAGAATCAAAAAGTGAAGTTTATTTTATTGGAACCCTTCCAAAGCTCATAAATCAATCCGTTGAAAATATTAAAAAAAAGTTCCCTAATTTAAATGTTATTGGATTTAGAGATGGTTATTTTAAAGATGATGAAGATTTAAAACTTCATATTGATGAAATGGTTTCATTAAGTCCTGAAGTTATCATCGTGGGAATGGGAAGCCCTTTGCAGGAGGATTACTTAATTAAACTAAAACAAGCTGGTTGGAAGGGTAAGGGATTTGCTTGTGGTGGTTTTTTACATCAATCATTCAAGGATGTAGATTATTATCCGAATTGGATCAATAAAATGAATTTGAGATGGCTTTACAGGATTTATAATGAGCCAAAATTAATTAAAAGATATACTGTTGATTATTCTTGGTTTTTAGTTGTATTTATTTTTGATTGGGCGAAGTTTAAATTATCAGACCACTAATTAGGATAATTCATTTATTACATCAGCTGTGATTATTTCAACGGCATCTTTTAGCTGGGGACTTATAAGTTTTTCTAAACCTGATCTTTCAAATTCACCTCCATTAATTAAGTGTTTTAAATAATTTTCAAGATCTTTTTCATGATGAAATTTATGAAAACATGGTAGTTTTAAAAATGACCTTTCGTATCTCCACCATTGGTTTACTAACATCATTACTGCAACTCTTCCATTTATGGCCAATGTTTCTAGAAGTACTGTAGATGAAGTGGCTATTACAATATCATTTTCCATTAATTGTTTATAAAGGTCACCTTTTATCAAATGGACAAAATCTTTTTCGAAAAAATAAGACCTATCCTCCGCAATATCTCTGGGGTGTAAACGAATGTTGAGATCAATTTCTGAATTTTCATTTTCACGCATCCTTTCAAGAAGATTAATTAATTTAAAAAGCTGCTTTTTTTGAACTTCTTCTTTAACATGATCATTATGCCATACAGCAGATTGTGTTAACGTCATGACTTTAAACTTACCATTGGGTTCAAGATTAATCCCAGGGTGACGATATTTAAGTATTTTCCTAAACCTTGGTAAACCACAAGCTAAAATTTCTCTATCTGGAATACCTCTTGTTTTAAGCACCTCCTTCACATATTCTCCAAGTACATACATTTTTGTAGTCCTTACAGTACCAATTTCACTAGGCAATAAGTAATTGAATGGTAAGTACCTAATAATCCTCATACTAATGAGCTTTGACTTTCTTCTAATCCAATCCTTAATGTCGTAAAACTTAAAATTAGAGTGCTTAAAGATTTTAAAAAAACTAAATGTGTTATCATTAATTATGGCATCAACTAAAAAGAATGTTTTTTGTATAGAAATGGTTTTCATAACTAGTCGTTGTAGAGCACCATCGTTTCCAATAAAAAATCCATCATAATTTTTTTTAAGTTGTTTTAATTCTTTTCTCAATGATAGTACAAACTTTATTCTTTGGATGGTTCCTGTTGTATAGAATGGAATTTCACATGTAGTAAGGAGTGGAATACGTTTTAATTGAGGAAAATTTTTGTAAATACGTTGATGGTAAATTTCTGAAGCATCAATAAACTCACATTCATAACCTCTGCTTTCTAAATTAGGCAATAAGGGTAGCATATTCTCTAGATGAGTTTCATTTTGAGGAAAAAAAAGCAGCCTTTTAGTACACATTTCTTTTCGCATAAAATAGTTTACCCCCCATCATTACCATAATGGATACTAACGTTGCCATTGCTCCACCAACTAACCCATAACTGGGTATCAAAATAAAATTTAATAACACATTAAAAAATAATGCTGTAATAGTTGACATCATGATCACTTTATCTTTTTTAGCTACATATAGTTTAAAGTGATAAATCAGTGAAATATTGAAAATAAAGCGAGTAGCGATCATGATAAAGAATACATCAATAGAATGAAAAAGTTCAGTTTTTTCAACTAGATGTAATAATGGATAAATGATTATACAAACACCAGTAACAGCTACCAATGAGTAAATAAAAATTTCTCTTGAAAATTGATTGAAAACCATTATTTGAGATGATTTATCTTTTTTAAATGCTGCAATTAATTGAGGTGAATAGATCATAACAACAGTAGTTTGAACAAATGTTTCTATTAGCATACTGATATTACTGAAGAAATAATAAACACCAGTTTGCTTGGTCCCGAGATAATATTCAACCATATATCTATCTGCAAATTGAATTACCTTGTAGGAAAGTGTAGCAATAAAAAAGGGTAGGGCAATTTTTAATCCTTTTATTATCCATTCAGTTTCTACTCTCCCTTTCCATGGTATGCTGATGTTAACAGAACTTAAATAAATAATGGAGTAGACTACAGAAATAAGTGAGCCAATCATCCAGAAATTAAAGACACTTTCTAAATTTTTCAAGTCCTTTACGTTATTATGCCAAGCAAAGATTAATGCTAGAATCCAAATACCAGTTCTTAAGAATAGATTTATATTAGCTTGAATGGGTTTTGAAAAAACAACTAATAATCTGTACAGTTCAATAGATATATGATCAAATATCAGAATTAGGTAAAAAATAAAGATGTATTGATGACCAATGAAATCAAATAACCCAAGAAAATACAATAAAGGCAGAATGAATATATATACACAGGTAAAAAGAATAAATTGATTTTTTATTTTTTTTCCTGCATCTGAACTATTTTCTTGCAGTAATTCTCTATTGTTGAAAGAATAGAAATCCAGTCCTAAAATGTAGGTGAGTAACGATATCGTAGCTAGAAAAATCCCATACTCTCCATTAGCTTCTAGGCTTAGGAATTTAACTAAATAAATAGATAATAGGAATTTACTTCCTAGTGTAAGTCCCCTAAGGGCAAGATTGATTAATTTTATTTTCAAGAAACTACTTGTTTTCTTTTAATTCTTGTTCAGCTATTAATTTAGCCATTTTCACATCAAAATCTGTGTAAAGTCCCATTGCAGCTTGTTGATTAACTTCAATATGACCAGCCCTTTGGCCTATGAATGTTTTTTGATCCTTAAAAAGGGCGACTTTTGTAAGCATAATACCAGCTGTAAATTTATAAATAGCTTCTCTTTCTATTCTCGTGAATTGATCTTGATTATTAATGGCTTTCATCCCATTACCATCATGGTTGTAATAAAGGCTATTGTCCTGTCTTACTGAAATTAAGGAGTCAAGGTCAAAAATAGCCATTGTTTGTATGGCATCGTCTAATAAATTAGATTTCACAAAAGGATACTGCAAAAACATTAACAAAAAACTATCGAATTCATCCAGTTGTAATTGTTCATTTTTAAAAATGAACTCAACCGTATCTTTGAGATCTTTATTGATTCTAGCTAGGTTTCTAGGTCTTTTAATAAAAATTACTTTTTCATTAGGATAGTTTTGGATAACATAATCTTGTATTTTTTTATCCGGAGAGGTAACAATAAGCTTTTGAATATAATTTGAGTTTATTGCTTCTTTAATTTTTTTATCGATTAAATATTCATTTCCAAATTTTTCAAATGCAAGACTATATCGATTAACTTTTTCACCCCTTACAGGAAGAATTCCTAATGTTTTAGGAGTTTTAATATTTTCTTTGGTTACAAACGATTCTTTAATCTTTGCTCTTGTTTTTAATATCCTGTCTTCATTTTTAGTTAAATTGCTGTTATGTTGTCGGTAGAAGAACAGGGGTTCATTGATATTTGCAATAGGATATTTTGCGGTAAATCGAATCCATAAATCATAACCATCTTGACAAGAAAAACTTTCATTATAACCACCTAATTTTTCTAAAAATGATATTCTAATCATGGTGCAAGCTCCATGAGCAGGCTGATCTAATAATGAAACGTCTTTATCAAATGCATGTCTTTGTTCTTTTCCAATTATATCGCCTAAGTTATCAATAAGATAGTAGTCAGGAAAAACAAGTCCTAATTTGGAATCGGATTCAAGTTTACTACACATTTTCTCTATAGCATCTTCTTTAAAAAAATCATCAGCATCAAGTCTAACAAGGTATTTTCCTCGAGCTAATCTCATGGCTATATTATTAGTGACATTGAGGCCTTTGTTCTTCTGAAAAATAATTCTAACCTTTTTTAATTTAGCATAGTTTTCAATGATTTCTTTTGAATTATCTGATGAACCATCATCAATAATAATCAATTCAAAATCTTTAAAAGTTTGATTTAGGACACTTTCGATAGCTTGTTTTATATAACTACCATAATTGTAATTAGTTATGTAAATAGAAACTAATGGAGTTTTTTTCATTGTATCTAACTTCTTGCTTTAATGGGTTTTGCAGGAATTCCTACTAATATATTTCCTTCAGTTGCACTTTTAGTAACTACAGCATTACTTCCAACAACACATCCTTTTCCAAGAGTTGAATTGGGTAAAACCACCACATGTGACCCTAACCATACATCGTCATGTAATTCAATTGGTCCGTGTTGATAACCTTGGTCTTGAACGTGCACCCCTTTTTTATGATTGTGCATACTAGTTTGTAAATAAACAAAACCCGAAACAAGTACTTTCTTACCAATTAAAATAGAATCTCCTCCATTTAAAACAGTGTACAATCCTATTCTCGTATTTAAATCAATTGAAATCTTAGCTTTATTGTTGCTGAGAATCCTTACACCTCTATCAATTCTATTTTTTCCTTTTATGTGAATGGTGGAATTTCCATGGGCTCTTATTTCTACATTTCTTCTTAAAGTAACATGATCTCCAATTATTAAGTTTGCGTTTTTATCAATTATGATGGAGGGCCAAGTGTCACATTGAAAATTCTTTCCTATCACAATTCTTTTAGAAGAAAATAGTAACTTGAATACCATTCCTTTGATTTTAGGTAAATGCTTTTTTCTGTATTGATAAAGGGTTAAAAACATAAATTTAATCAAACATGTTCCATTCTAATTTTTGATGCTTATTCACATCGCAATTTATTTTTTTGCCAATGATTTTATCAAAATCTCTAGCGTCAATTCCGTGCTTAGGTCTTAAGACAGTTAAACTATCTTCTTGTATTATTTCACCTTTTTTGATGTCTCTTTTAGGATAAACCGCTCTTCTAAATGAAATATCATGAGCATGATCAATTTCGATTTGAGTAGGTTTTTTTAGTTGATTTCCTTTTAAACTATGTATTAATTTGATTTCATCTATCAATTCTTTTACTTCATTTGGAGTTAATGATACCTTATGGTCTCTAAAGGATTTGCCCTCTCTTTTATCAGTGAAATGAAATTCTAGAATTTCTGCTCCCATGGCAACGGCATATTTAAGTGCTTGGCTTCCTTCAGTGTGATCGGAATATCCTACCGTAAGTCTAGTGTGTTTTCTGAATTCTTCCATTACACTTAAGTGCGCATCACTGGCATGTATCGGATACATGCTTGTGCATTGTAGTATCGCAAGCATGTTTTTGCTTTTGTAAGCTGGGTCAATATTTTGAATATATTCAATACAATCCATTACTTCTTTTTGGGTAGATAATCCCGTTGAAATAATGATTGGCTTTTTTCTTTTGATGGTTTTTTTAATAACTGGATAGGCAGTAAGATCTCCGCTTCCAATTTTGTAAAAAGGTATGAATGAGTCAATCCAACTCATAGCATCAATGTCCCACACTGAAGAGGTATAACCAATACCTGCATCAGTAACCATTTTTGCTAATTCTACATGTTGATCATTTGTAAGTTCAAATTTTTTGAAATGATTATTTCTAGCAGGACTTTCAAGCTTTGAGACTAGAGTGTCTCCAGAATATATTTGAAATTTGATAAAGTCTACATTGGTGTCAATAGCAAGTTTGGTAAGTTGTTTAGCATAGTCAAAGTCCCCCTCGTGATTGCCACCTATTTCTGCGATAAGTAATGGACCAAATTTTCCCTTAAAAATTCCCATGGCATAAAAGTATTAAAATCTAATGAAGTCGCTGAAATTCTGTCATACGTTTAAAAACCTCTTCAAAACCATATTTTGTATGATCCTTATCAAAGGAATTTATGATTTCACAAGCCAAATTAAAATCATATTCAGTATCAATTGCTAATTGTGCTCCTGCAGCTTGAGGAAAGGCGGTGTTAGTGTAATCATAAAAATACCCACAATCTGGGTGATCGTACATATAATTAGTTACGTGTTCCTGATATTTTTGCTCGGTTAGTTTTTTAAATAATTCTTTATAAAATTTAATGTTTACAATTTCTACACTTATTCCCTTGGGAAAGGTTCGGTTTTTTACATTACTTATTAAATCATATTGATTTACATTAATAATAGAAATCATTTTTGAAATTAATTCTGGATCTAAAAATAAATTATCACCATTAACTCTAATGGCATAATCGAAATGGCAATCAATACTACAGTTTAAAAATCGTTCAGCTACATTTTCCAGACTTCCTCTATAATATTTAATGTTGTTTTTAACGCAGAAATCAATAATGGGTTGATCTGTTGATTTAACAGATGTCGCCACTACAATATCATCTAAATTTTTCACACATTTTAACCTTTCTATAATATAGGTTAGGAGTGTTTTGTTATTAATTTTTTTTAAGATTTTCCCTGGAAGTCTAGATGAATTAAACCTGCAAATGACAACAGCTCCTACTTTCATTTCCTTTCACTTATTTTTTTAGCGGGTATTCCAGCATGTATTTCATAAGTTTTTACATCAGAATTTACAATTGACCCTGCAGCTATTACTGCTCCGGTTCCAATATTTACTCCTTTTAAAATTTTTGCTCCAGTTCCTATCCAAACATCATTTCCAATTTTAATAGGCGATGTATTATTCGGTTGCTCATTGATAAGTTGTGCTTTGTCAATATTGTGATCACTATCTACAATATATACGAAGGGTGCTATTAAACAATTATTTCCAATTTCGATTGATTCAGAACTAAATAAGAAACTATGGTATCCAAATGTGGTGTTTTCACCTATGCTAACTATTGCATTTTCATTACAACTACAAATTCTTGCTCCCTCTTTTAACACGACATTTTTCCCAATACTTACATTTTTGGGAAATCTTAAAACTTTAACATTTCTTTCTATAAATACATTTTCACCCAACGAATTAAGTTTCTTTCCAAGGGAAATTTGCCTGATTTTGTGAAGAAAAGAAAATTTCAAATGATTTCTAAGCTGATTATTTGAATGTTTCATGGTTGAAATGTCAATCTTAATTGGGTTTAAATATAAGGTAGAATTGTTAATTTCGTTTTTTAAATGAATTCAAAATACAATAACAGATTAATCAATTTCATTCAAATAGCTGGAGATTTTTTAATCATAAACCTTTCATTTCTCTTAGCATATTACATTAAGTTTGGTTCTTTAACTGCTTACTTAAGTGATAAGTATTTCACGCTACTACTCGTGTTTAATTTATGTTGGTTTCTGTCTACATACTTTGTAAAAGCATATGAAAATAATCAATTCAAAAAGATTGAAAAGATAATTTTAAATCTCATACAGCTTTTTATTCTTCAAGCATTACTGATTACTGCATTTTGGGTATTTAGAAAAGCTTATTATTATTCAAGAGAACATTTACTTATAACCTATGTGCTTTTAGTGGCTTTAATTTCCATTTGGAGATTCTTATTTCAATTTCAGTTTAACAGATTTAGGAGAAAGGGACTTAATTTTAGAAATGTAATCATTGTTGGAGCAGGACAATTATCTATCGAATTGCTTAGTGTTTTTAATAGTAATAAGGAATTAGGTTATAAATTTTTAGGGTTTTTCTCTGATAATAGAAAAGGTTTACCTGAGCTTAAGGGTAAGGTAAATGAAGTTATAGACTTTTGTAGAGTTAATAGAGTCGATGAAATTTATTGTTCTATTTCAGATTTAAATACCGATCAACTGAGATTGTTGACAGAATTTGCACACAACAATTTAATCAGAATTAAAATGATTCCTGATGTAAGGGGATTTTTAAATAGACATTTAACCATTGATTTTTATGAGCATGTTCCTGTTTTAACATTCAGAAATATCCCTTTGGATGATTACGCAAATAGGTTTATAAAAAGATTATTTGACTTGTTGTTTTCTACTTTTGTAATTGTATGTGTGCTGAGTTGGTTGTTTCCTATTTTAGCAATTTTGATCAAATTAAACTCAAAAGGCCCTGTACTATTCAAACAAATACGTTCTGGAAAGAATAATAATAATTTCAAATGCTTAAAGTTCCGAACTATGCATGTCAATTCAGAAGCAGATCGTAAACAGGCTACTAAAAAAGATAGCAGAATTACCAGTTTAGGTTCCTTTTTAAGAAAAACAAGTTTAGATGAAATGCCTCAATTCTTTAATGTGTTTTATGGACATATGTCTATTGTTGGTCCTAGACCTCATATGAAAAAACACACTGAGGAATATGCTGTTAGCGTTAATAAATATATGTTTAGGCATTTTGTAAAACCTGGTATTACAGGATTAGCTCAAGTGAAGGGCCTAAGAGGAGAAACTAAAAGTTCAATGGCAATGGAGCATCGAATACGTTTAGATACGCTATACATTGAGAATTGGTCTTTTATATTAGATATAAAGTTAATTATACTTACTATTATTAACGCATTTAAAGCAGATGAAAAAGCGTATTAGAATAGGATACTTTAATTATGATGTACATCAGATTCGTTCACTAAAAGTTGATTTCATCAAAAAAATGTTTTTTTTAAGCCATTTTATTGGCATTTCCGTGTTTTGTTATTGCTTTGTCATTAATTATGTCTACTAAAAAGATATTATTTGTAGCACATCATCGCCTTGATCGAAGTCCAGGTCAGCGATATCGTTTCGAACAAGTGTTTGATTATTTAGAATCAAAAGGTTTAGAATGTACATTGGCTAATATCATTTCTGAAGAAGATGAATATTCCTTGTATCATTCCAACAATATTATCAGAAAAATTTGGATCGGTATTAAGTCATATAAAAAAAGAATTCTTGATTTATTAAATACCAATAATTTTGATTTAATTGTTATTTACAGAGAGGCACTGCCTACTAGAACTACTTTTTTTGAAAAAGCAGTATCAAAAAAAAACATACCGATATTATTTGATTTTGATGATGCCATTTGGATTAAAGACGTTTCATCAGTAAATAAAAAAATTTCATGGTTTAAAGATGAAAATAAAATAGAACGTCTTCTCCCTCTCTGTGATCATATAACATGTGGGAATGAATATCTTGCAAAGTATGCCTCCAAATTCAATAGTAATGTAACTATTATTCCTTCAAGTGTAGATACTAAATTATATAGATCTTTGAATAAAAAAGCTAATGGAGTTGTAAAAATAGGATGGGTTGGGAGTCATACCACGGTAAAGCATTTTGAATCCATTACACCTGTTTTTAAAAAATTGAAATCAAGATATGCTGATGGGATTGAATTTACTGTTATTGGTGACGAAAATTATGTAAATAACGATCTTAATATCAAAGGAGTAAGATGGGAAAATAAAAATGAAGTAGAATTGTTCAATTCTTTTGATATTGGAGTTATGCCTCTTCCCAATAATGATTGGACTAAAGGAAAATGTGGCATGAAAGGGTTATTATACATGTCGGTAGGCATTCCAACTGTGATGTCAAATGTTGGTATGAATCAGGAGATTGTTAACCATGGTGAAAATGGATTCCTAGCTTCAGCAGAAAAGGAATGGATTCAAATATTATCAAAACTAATTGAAGATAAGAAGTTAAGAGAAAAAATTGGGAAAGAGGGTAGAAAGACTGTACTAGATAAGTATTCTAAAGATTCCGTTAAAGAAAAATATTACCAACTTTATAATTCATTAATTGAAAAACATGAAAAAAACAGCGCTACACCAAAAACATATTGAATTAGGAGCTAAAATGGTTCCTTTTGCAGGCTATGAAATGCCAGTACAATATTCTGGAGTCAATGACGAGCACAGAACCGTTAGGGAAGGGGTAGGGGTTTTTGATGTTTCTCATATGGGAGAGTTTATGGTATCAGGTCCTAACGCTATTTCTCTGATTCAGAAAGTGTCAAGTAATGACGCCACCACATTATTCCCTGGTAGAGCTCAATATGCTTATTTGCCCAACAAAAATGGAGGTGTGGTAGATGATATGATCATTTACATGATTTCAGAAGAAGAATACATGTTGGTTGTCAATGCCTCAAATATTGAAAAAGATTGGGATTGGATTGTGGAACATAACGATGTTGGTGCTAAAATTAAAAATGTTTCAGATGATTATTCCTTGTTAGCTTTACAAGGTCCCAAAGCGGTTGACCTACTCCAGAATCTAACTAGCGAAAAACTAGATGAAATTAAATTTTACCACTTTATTAAAGGAAATATTGGGCTTGTAAATGATGTTATTATTTCAGCAACTGGATATACAGGTTCTGGGGGATTTGAGCTTTATGTTAAAAATGAAGATGCTGAAAAGTTATGGGAACTTTTATTTGAAGTTGGAAAAGAATATAGATTGAAACCTGCAGGTTTAGCTGCACGTGATACATTGAGATTAGAGATGGGCTATTGCCTTTATGGAAACGAAATTAATGAAACTACTTCTCCAATTGCTGCTGGATTAGGTTGGGTAACTAAATTTTCAAAAGATTTTTTGGGGAAGGATAAAATCCTTTATGATAAAGAAAATGGAACAAAATTTAAATTAATTGCATTTGAATTACTTGATAGAGGAATTCCAAGAAAAGATTACAATATTGTTAATGAAAAAGAAGAATTAGTCGGAACAGTTACTTCTGGAACAATGAGTCCAAGTATCCAAAAAGCAATTGGCTTAGGGTACGTGAAAAAATCAGAAATTTCGGATGAGAATCAGCTTTCATTATTAATAAGAAATAAGTTAATACCAATTAAGATAGTTAAACTACCATTCTATATTAAATAAAGTAAATCACCCAACAAGACCACTAATTACAAATTCAACTTCCTTTCTTGCTTCAATTGGATTGTTAAGTATAGAGGTAACGTACTTTGGAGGTAAAGCTAATTCTCTGGCTATCATTTCTTTGTAAATCTTATAATATTGAATTGAATTTTTACCAATTAATAGTGGTTCAAGTGATTTTCCTGATTTCCAGTGATTATAAATACGGATGAACCCTTTCAGATATAGATGATCTTTTGTGAAACCACTTCCTCTAAAAATCCTTGTAGTTATGATAAAGGCTTCATTAGGTTCAATGTAGTAAGAATTGACTAATTCATGGTAAACAGCCTTAAAGTCTAAACCGTTAATCATCATATCTACTCCAACTACTCTAAGTGCAAGCTCTTTTAATCTTTTAATAGACAAAAAGCCAGATAGGTATTCGGTAAGAACTGCTATTCCTTCTTGAGTGTATGTATTTGTAGGGAAACCTAATTTAAAAATATTTAAAGGTTGACTTATGGCATTCATTGTGGTAACCATATGTACACCTATTTCATGATGTACAAGAGATTTTACACTATCAACAGAGAGGTGAGTTCCTTTTTTTAAAAGGACTTTTCTGTCATAGTTTAACACCATTATTTCAGCAGTAAGATTTTTGGTAATCTCTACTTTAGCATCAAATCCATATTTGGATATTTCTTCTTCAAATACATCTTTTACTTCTTCTATATTCATTAGTTCAGGAGAAGAAGTGTCATCAGGACAATTTAGAATGAAGTGCGCATTTCTCAGATCAATTTCATTGGGTTGTCCAAAATATCGAAGAGAGTTGAAGAAAAACTTATTCGTGCCAATGGTATTTAGCATGTCAATTTTATCTGCATAGCTTTGAATCACATCTCTATATACTTTAGCTATTGATACATCTTTGACATTTTCTAATTTAAGGGCAAATAGTTTTCTTTTAAATTCAAATGGATGTTCAACGATTTGACGATACTTGAAAGCTGGATTTTGTACTCCCTTGTTTTTTAAAAAACGTCTTTGTTCGCTTTCTAAATTTAGTGGAGTGATGTAATTTAAAATTTCTAATTTTTTAGTCAGTTGGTATAGTTCCTGATCAACTTTTTTAAGCTCATTGTCAATTCCAAATGACAAAAGTGATTTTCTTTTTACTTTTAGCTTGAGTTCATTTTCAACAAAAAAAGTACTTGTTTCTATAATAATTTTTTTAAATCCCTCTTCTAAGTCATTAATTACTAAGGGGTAATCACTACCGTCTAATTCATTACAATATATTTTCTTTACTTCAGTAGCAAAAACGAGGGTGTTATTAAACGCATGGGTGATGTGAGTTAAGAAATATCCATTACCTTGAAAAGGGCCATTAATTTCTGTTGTGCTTTCAATACTTCTTATAGAAATACTTTTTAATTTTTTGAACCAATAGTCAATGGCTCTTTTATATCTTGTTTCATCCACATTTGCGGTTCCTATATTAAACACAGGAACTTCTTTTTGATGTCTAACAAAGTTGTATGAATGCATGTCAAACACTAAACATCCTCCAAATTTCTCTTCAATAAATTCGATTAAAGCATCAATAACTTTGTAGAAATTTTCATGTTTTTTTAAGCTTTCCTTTTCTAAAGACTTGGATAAGGGTTTTTTCCAGACTGGTTTACCCCATGCATCTTTGTAAACACATTTGTCAGGACTTCGATTTAAGTCATATTCAAATCTAGAATCTAATCCTACAATTGTCAGAGGCATGGACGAAATAAATGTATCAGTATGAGGGTCTTCTTCATACCATCTTTCATACTCCGAGTGAATAATTTTATCTTTTAGGTTATTTCTAAAATTGTGGCCTGCGTGGATAGCAGCGCATACATATGGGATATAATCTCTAATTTTTAGATGAAAAGAGTAGTCTAATGGAACGGCTTCGAAAATTTCACCATTCTTAATTTTTTTTATGATATGGTCAATGGTTAGAACCTCGGCTTGAATCATTAGCTTTTTCTAGCATTAATCACTTTTTCTGCAAAATCAATCACATATTCTTGGAGATTGTCATCTCTTTCTTCATTTATTTCAGCAAAACCACCAGGGCTACATACATTAACTTCGATAAGCTTATTTCCCATTAAGTCAAGTCCAACTAATAGAAGTCCATCTTCAACTAATTTAGGCCCTATTGTTGCGCATAACTTTTTTTCACTTTCGTTCAAATAATGAGGTACACAATGGCCTCCAGCATGTACATTAGATCTATGATCATCTTTTGCAGGTACTCTTCTCATTGCACCTATTGGACTTCCATTAAGCATAATTACTCTTACATCTCCTTTAAGTTCAGTCTCTATATATTCTTGTAATATTATATAATTATTTTTTCCACCTTGATTAATGTAAAAATCAAGTAATGAATTCACATTATGATTAGATGTTGTAGAAGATTTGTCGAGCAAAATAACCCCACTTCCTCCATATCCATCCATGGGTTTTAAAATAAACTTATCATTGTCATATTCTTGAATCACTTTTTTTAGATATTTTATATTTCTTGATACAGTGGTGAGCGGAATATACCTTTTACTATTATCAGAATCCGAATACATATTAGCTAATGTGGCAGGATAAATTTTATTATTTGCTTTTCTCAGTCCTGAGATTGAATTGATGAAGAAGACATCATTTTCTAATGTATCCATAAAATTGAGCAGGTGATTATCTAAGGGAGGATTGTCTCTGAAAAATACCACATCGTGATCAATCATTTTAATAAATTCTTCTTTCAACGAACAACTATTATAAAAATCAATAAAGTTTTCAGTTTCTAAATCGCTAGATGAAATGACGTAAGTGTTGGCCCATACTTCAGTCCTTCTAATAGCCATTTCATTCGGATAAATAGCAGTAACTTTATGCCCTCTTATTAAGCACTCTTTTATGAGTCTAAGGGTTGTGTCCAACTTCGGTTTAACACTTCCCCAATCATACATGACAAATCCAATGTTCATAATCAAATAATATATGCTGAATAAAAATATAATTTAATGTCAATAATTTTCATTTTTTATTTCAATTTTATCTAAAAAAATAAAATGATCGTACTGATATCTCCAACTAAAACCATGGAAGCTAGTACTTATGTCCAAAATACAATAGCTACAACTCCTGTGTTTCTTGAAGAGGCGAAGGAAATTAATGCTGCTCTTTCAAAATGGGATAAAAAAGATTTAATGCTTAAAATGAAGTTGAGTGAAAAGTTAGCGAATACAACCTTAAGAAATCTAAAAATTTGGTCTTCTGAAAACCCTCAAAACAGAGAGGCTATTTTCTCTTACAAAGGCACAGCCTTTAAACATATGAATACAAATTTGTGGAATGATCAAGATTTGGTTTTTTCACAAAAAAACATGTTAATTTTAAGTGCTTATTATGGTTTATTAAGACCATTTGATACCATTTCAACTTATCGCTTGGAATTAGGAATAAAACATCAGGTTCTTCAGAGTTCAAAAAACATGTATGCATTTTGGAGAGATAAAATCACTCATTATTTAAATCAACATGAGGATGACATTATTTTAAATCTTGCTAGTAAAGAATATAGTCAGGTCATTTCAATAGATAAACTAAATAAAAAATGGATTAATTGTGATTTTTATGAAATTAGAAATGGTGATCCCAAGATAGTTGGGAATTATGCAAAAGCAGCTAGAGGATTAATGGTCAATTACATCGTAAAAAACAAAATTACCTCCATTTTAGAATTAATGAAATTTAGTGAAGCTAAATACAAATTTGATATCGAACTCTCAACAGCTCAACATTTAAAATTTGTTAGATAAATCAGTTTATTTTTTTGGCAAAATCTTTAGCAAAATAAGAAAGTATGATGTCAGCTCCAGCTCTTTTAATACTAGTCAGAATTTCCATGTAGGTATTTTCATAATCTAACCACCCTTTCTCTGCAGCAGCATGTACCATGGCATATTCACCACTTACATTGTATGCACTTATTGGTAAATTAGAGTTTTCCTTAAGTGTTTGAATGACATCTAAATAACTTAATGCTGGTTTCACCATAAGAAAATCAGCTCCTTCAAGTTCATCTAATTCAGCTTCAATTAAAGCCTGAATTTTGTTCCTAGGATCCATCTGATAGGTTTTTTTATCGCCCGATTTTGGAGCTGAGTCCAAAGCATCTCTAAAAGGACCATAGAATGAACTTGCGTATTTAGCGGTGTAACTCATAATGCTGGTGTTTTGGTAACCATTTTGGTCTAATTCTTCTCTAATTACCCTGACTCTTCCATCCATCATATCAGATGGCCCAATGATATCTATACCAGCTTGTGCTTGTGCTATCGCCATTTTTGCTAAAATGGGTAATGTTTTGTCATTTAAGATTTGACCATTTTCCACAAAACCATCATGACCATCTGATGAATAGGGATCCATAGCCACATCACTCATTATTGAGATATTAGGAAAATTTTTTTTGATAGAATGTATAGCTTTTAAATAGAAGTTTTCCTTATTGTAACTGTATGATGCTTTACTATCTTTAAATTGATCATTTACTGCTGGAAACAAAGCAAAAGATTGAAGCCCCAATCTACAGCAGTCTTCCAATTCGTGCAGTAATAAATCCAGAGACCATCGATAACAATTGGGCATAGATTCAATTGGAGATTTTATTTTATTACCATCTACTAGAAATAAGGGATAAATCAAATCACTTTTATGAACCTGTGTTTCTGCAATCAAATTTCTGATTGCTTCAGATTTCCTATTTCTCCTAGGTCTTTGCAGCATTTACTTTAGGTAATTGAAGGATTGTCCTTCTTTAAGGGCTAACAAGCTGTGATATATGAGGTCAATTACCGCATTAACATCATCTTTGGAGCACATTTCTACTGTAGTATGCATATACCTTAGGGGTAATGAGATCAATGCAGAGGCAACCCCTTTATTTGAATAAGCGAACGCATCAGTATCTGTTCCCGTACTTCTAGATGCGGCAAGGCGTTGAAAAGAAATATTGTTTTTTTCGGCTTGTTGGATAATGAATTTAAGTAAGTTATTTTGTACTGCAGGACCATAACTAAGTACTGGGCCTTTGCCAGCAGATAAATCACCTTCAATAATTTTTTTAATCATCGGGGTATTGGTATCATGACAAACATCCGTTACTATGGCCACATCAGGCTGAATTCGTTCGGCTATCATTTGAGCGCCTCTAAGACCAATTTCTTCTTGCACCGCATTGGTTATGTATAATCCAAAAGGGAGTTTATTTTTGTTTTTATGCAAAAGCCTTGCTACTTCAGCTATCATAAATCCACCCATTCTATTGTCAAGTGCTCTCCCTACGTAATTTGATTTATTTAGAATCATAAATTCATCTTCATAGGTAACCACACATCCAACATGAATCCCTAACGCTTCTACTTCTTTTTTTGTTTTACAACCACAGTCAAGAAAAATGTTATCTTTTTTTGGTGGTTCTTCTTTCATTCCTCCTATTCTTGTGTGGATTGCAGGCCATCCAAATACGGCTTTCACCATTCCTTTATCGGTATGGATGTTTACTCTTTTAGAAGGGGCAATTTGATGATCACTTCCACCATTTCTCCTTAAATATATAAATCCATTTTCTGTGATGTAATGTACAAACCATGATATTTCATCGGCATGTGCTTCAATAACAACTTTATATTTTGCTTTAGGATTGATAATACCTACAACTGTTCCATATGTGTCAACAATGTATTTATCAATATATGGTTTTATGTAATCTAACCATACTTTTTGACCAGCAGATTCAAATCCAGTAGGAGAGGCTGTGTTTAAATAATTTTCTAGAAATTTTTCAGAGTTTTTTGTAATGTGGTTAATCTTCTTTGTCATTTTTTACTTTCTTTTTCTTTTTACCTAATTTGAAGTTGATTCCAAAATCAAAATCAATAGATGAATTTCTATATTCCCCCTCATTAATTACTTTCATCCCTCTTTCTAAAAGGGCATCAAATCCAATGGAAATTCGTTCGTGGAACTGGTAGTCAAAGCCAATTCCATAAACTACTCCAAAATCTACATTAGCATATTCACCTAAACCAATTTTTCCTCTTGTTTGAGCATCATTTAGTTGGGTTCCATCGGGTTCGTAACTTACAATTTCATCTTTTACTTTAAAACCAACGTAGGGTCCTACATTAAGATCTACTTTGAATTTCTTTCCAAACCCGATATGCATAAATGCAGGAATATCAATATAATTTAAAATTTGCTTAACATCAGTTAGACTGGTGGTATCATATGTAAATTCATCCATTTTCCACCCTCTGTTTTCAATGTCGAAATCGGCTTTAAATGCAAAAATTCTATTAAAATGATATACTAACGTAAGACCATATAAATTCCCCTGAAAACTTTCACCACTTATGGGGGAGGAGTTATCAATAATGGGGTTGTTGATGTTAATTCCCCCATTAATCCCTATATCCCATTTGTAATATCCTTTTTTTACTTTCTCTTTATTGTTGCTTTCATTTTCTTGGGTCAAAATAAAAAAGGGTGTAAATACTAAGGCTAACGCTAATGCTATTCTCATTTGTTTTTTTTAGAAATACAAAATTAGTCATAAATCGTATTTAATTTCTTCATGACTACTATTTTATTAGTTGGATTTTGAGTTCAACTTATTTCTAACAATGTTTATTAATCAAAATAAACTGTTTTAAAAATATAGAACATTTTGTTTGTTCTATCACCTAATTTATAGATTTGCAAAGTGAACAATCACATTAAACCATATCAAGATTCTACCCTTTCTAAAAAGAAACAAGTAGAGCAAATGTTTGATAATATTTCTGCGAAGTACGATTTTTTAAATCATTTTCTAAGTTTTGGAATTGATACAATTTGGAGAAATAAAACGATTAAAATTGTAGGACAAAATAATCCAAAATTTATTTTAGACGTAGCTACGGGAACTGGAGATTTGGCTTTTGTTGCACAAAAAAAATTAAATCCTAAGAAAATTATTGGATTAGATTTATCAAATGGTATGCTCAATGTAGGTCGTCAAAAAAGTAAGAAGAGAGGTCTTGATAAAATTATAGACTTTACACAAGGGGATTCTGAAAATTTACCCTTTGACGATAATTCTTTTGATGCGGTTATGGTTAGTTTTGGAGTTAGGAATTTTGAAAATTTACAATCTGGTTTATCTGAAATTCATCGCGTACTAAAAAAAGAAGGTAGAATTACTGTGCTAGAATTTTCCAAGCCAAGTAGGTTCCCGATTAAACAAGCATATGGGTTTTATTCAAAATATTTGTTACCCATTTTTGGAGCAGTCATTTCAAAAGATAAATCGGCTTATCAATATCTACCTGAATCAGTTGCTGCTTTTCCT
Source organism: Crocinitomicaceae bacterium (assembly GCA_038134525.1). GTDB lineage: Bacteria > Bacteroidota > Bacteroidia > Flavobacteriales_D > Parvicellaceae. The sequence goes on along the minus strand of JAYPVI010000009.1, from coordinate 7,555 downwards.
GAAGGCGAATCTTTTATTAGTAAACTTGAATTATCTGGTTTTAACTCATTTTACATGAAAAGACTTTCTGGTGGAATTGCAACCATCTATTCAGCAAAAAAATAACAATACTCTTTAGCTTTTATTATATTTGAAAATCTGTGAAGAAATCGATCTTAATAACGCTGCTTGTTACTATATTTAATAGTGTACTTGCACAATACTCAAAATTATCAAGTTTTGATGATAAATTCATTCATTTTGGTTTTGCTCTCAGTTACAACAATTCCGATTACTACATTCAAAGATCAATAGACCACCAGTTTACAGACGACTCTTTGCAATCTCTTATTGTGGCAGCTAAACCGGGTTTTACATTGGGTGTTATTTCATCCATTAATTTCAATCCAAATTTCAAACTAAGATTTGCTATTCCATCACTATCTTTTCAAGAAAGAGATTTAGAATACACTTATTTAGACCCTTCAAATGGTGCAACTTTTTTAACTAAAAAAGCCATTCGTCCTGTATATCTAGAATTCCCAGCTATGTTTAAATTTAGAACAGATAGGATAGAAAATTGGGCAGCTTATGGTATTACGGGTATTCGTTTTGGCATTGATATGGCTTCTGATAAAGATGTAAACAACATATCTGCTTCACCTGAAGATCAAATTGTTAAATTGAAAAAGACTGACTTTGGATTTGAAGTTGGAGGTGGATTTGATTTTTTTCTAGAATATTTTAAATTCGGATTAGAGTTAAAATTAGGAGTAGGAATGATGAATCTTCATTTAGATGAGGGTACCACATTTGATCGTCCAATTGATTTTTTACGTTCTAAAGTTTGGACTTTTTCACTCACTTTTGAGGGGTAATCTTTTTATTTCACTTGCAATAATTCCCAAAGATGTACTGACATTTAATGATTCAGCATTTCCAAATTTTGGAATTTGTATTTGTTGATCACTGTATTTTTCAATGTGTTGTGCTATACCGTTTGATTCATTTCCAAAAACGATTATACTATTTTTTTGAATGTCACTCTGATAAAGGTTTTTTCCATTGATATTAGTTGTTATAATCTTATATGATTTAAAATGTTCTTTAACATCTTGAAATTCTTTATATACCACGTTAATTCTAAAAATAGATCCCATGCTGGCCATAATAGCTTTAGAATTGAAAATATCTACTGTTTTTGGTGAACAAATTACTTGTTTAAAGCCAAACCAATCTAATGTTCTTATAATGGTGCCCAAATTACCTGGATCATTAATTTGATCAAGATAAAAAAGGAAAGGATTTTCCATAATAATAGGGTTCTTCTTAGGAATTTTAGCTATAGCAATGTAAGGACTTGGTGTTTTTAAATGACTTATTCTTGCTGCTTCTTTACTGTTTATTTTAATGATGTTACTAAAATTTAAGTTGTTTGGATCTATGGCTAATATGCAAACTATTTCAAAATTACTTTTAATTAATTCCATGCAGTTTTTCCTTCCTTCAACAATAAAAAGACCTAATTCCTGGCGTTTTGTTTTTCGATGAAGTGAACTAAAATCTTTTAAATCATTTTTACTGAGGGGCATATTGTTATTTTTGTTGTCATATTGAAAATGAGATCTAAAATTATTAATAAAAAAATATTATGAATCGTTGGCGTTTATTCATTTTCATTTCTATCATTTCATCTTGTAATATTTCAAAACATGTTGATGAGAATAAACTACTTGTTAAAAAAGTGGAAATTGAAATTAATAAATCCGACCATCAATCTAAAATAGATTTAGATGAATTAATGGAAGTCATAAAGCTAAAATCAAATAGAAAAATTTTAAATCTATTTAGATTTCACTTGAGGCTCTACAATTTTTCAACTCCTCAAAGAATAAATAACAAGGTGATAAAAAGAGAGGAGAAAACAAGACTAAAAAATCAAAAAATTGAAATTGAAAACACAAAACGTTTTGAAAATGATTCTACATACAAGAAAAAACCATTTAAAGAAAGGAAATTAACCTTAGGAGAAAAGTTTCAAAGGGCAGGAGAGGCTCCATCGTTATATAGTATTTTGATGAGTGATAGATCTAAAATTCAATTGAAAAATTATCTTTTTAATAAAGGATTTTTTGAGGCTTATATCACCGATTCAACTGTCTTAAAAAGAAAAAATCAAGTTGACATACTTTACAGAGTAACTCTTGGACCATTAACTACGGTAAATAAATTCGAACTTAAATCGAATGATTCCATTATTAATCAGCAACTTGATCAACTTAAGGATAGAATTTTTATTAAGAGTGGAAGTGCATTTGATTCAGATGTATTTAAATTACAGCGTAATAGTTTGACTAATTACTTACAAAACAATGGATTTTATACTTTCAATAAGGAGTTTATTTACTATAAAATTGATTCTGCAAATCTTGATCACAAGGTAGATGTAACAATGGGAATTCAAAATTATAAAAAGGTAAGCGAAACCAATAATTTATATGAATTACCTCACAAGCAATATTTCCTTAATGAAGTAAATGTTAAAATAAATAAATCTTTAATTGATAATCCTTGGAAATGTACGGACACGATTGTCTCTAAATCATTAAATATTCTAAATTGCCAACCAATTGTTTATCAAAAACGATTATTGAAAAACGCCATTACCTTTCAAAAAGGTAAGTTATATCAAAAAGATGATGCCGTTGAAACGTATAAAAGACTAATTAGTCTTGGTTTATTTAAATCTGTTCTTTTGTCTTTTGACACCATCAATCAAAATTTATTAAATGCTCAAATTAACTTAGTTCCATCTAAAACCCAACATTTCTCTATATCGGTTGATGGAACCAATAATGATGGACTTTTTGGTGTGGAGGGGAGTATGAACTATGCGCATAAAAATCTATTTCACGGAGGTGAACGATTTTTGTTATCAATGAAGGGAGCATTAGAAATGCAGTTGTTACTTACTGATAATGATAGTTCTTCTAATCAAAATAGTTTTAATACGGTAGAATGGGGTCCTGAAATACATTTTTATATTCCAAAGTATTTTTTGATAAACAAGGTAGGTTCTCTAAAAAAACATACAAATGCTAAAACCGATGTCACTTTATCATTTAACTATCAGAAGAGACCTGATTTTACACGCTGGAATCAAGAATTTTCATACGGTTGGGTTATTCATGAAAAAAAGCCTATTACCTGGCACATAAATCCAATATTGATAAGTGCCATTGACATTGAAAATTCAACTGCTTTTCAGCTTCAAATTGATTCTATAAATGATCAATTCTTAGCAGCAAGTTTTCAAGACCATATTGTGGCTGGAAGTGTATTTAGTTTCGAATATAATTCCCAAAAGACAAAGATGAATAGGAATGAATTTTATGCTAAAGCCACCGTAGAATCTGCTGGTGGATTGTTGTATCAAATTCATGAGTTAATAGGCAAAGATAAAAATGCAACAACGGATAGTTATGATTTACTTGGTATTCGATATGCCCATTATAAAAAGGCTAGTGTAGACTTACGATATTATCAACCAGTCTTTTACCGCTCTAAAATGGTGTACAGGCTTTTCGGTGGAATGGGCATTCCTCAAGCTAATTTGAAAGAAGCGTTACCTTTTGAAAAAAGCTATTTTTCTGGCGGTGCTAATAGCATGAGAGCATGGAGAGCAAGATCTTTAGGGCCTGGTCGTTTTTATGATACCATTACTCGTTATGATAAAATTGGAGATATCCAATTAGAAGCTAATCTAGAGGCAAGATTCCCGTTAAATGAATGGATAGAAGGTGCGCTTTTTGTTGATATGGGAAATGTATGGTTGTCTAAAGAAGACCCCGTAAGAGTAAATGGTAAATTTAAGTGGAATACATTTTTAAATGATATTGCTGTGGGAGGTGGATTTGGTTTACGATTAAACTTTGACTTTTTCATTGTAAGAGCTGATTTAGCCATTCCTTTGAGAAATCCTGTCGTTTTTCCAGGAAATGATATGATTAATATCACCAATCCATGGATATTTAATGGTTCTTTAAGTGAAAGAAAACAATTTCATCCATTACAGTTTAATTTGGGTATAGGGTATCCATTTTGAGGATATCTTTTTATTATTTTTTTTCATGGTTATTATTTAGTTTATACATTTGGTTTTTATTTCAATAAATCTGATTAAATGAGTTCTATAAAACCTGGAGTAGCTACTGGTGATCAAGTTCAAGAAATTTTTAAACTAGCTAAAGCGAAAAAATTTGCTTTACCAGCCGTGAATGTGATTGGTTCAAGTAGTGTAAATGCTGTATTAGAAACCGCTAAAGCTTTAAACTCTCCAGTTATTATTCAGTTTTCAAATGGTGGAGCAGCTTTCAATGCTGGAAAGTCATTAGATAATACCAACCAAGCTGCTGCGGTAGCAGGTTCTATTGCTGGTGCTAAGCACGTTCACACTATGGCTAAGGCATATGGTGTGCCTGTTATTTTACATACGGATCATTGTGCTAAGAAATTATTACCATGGATAGATGGATTAATAGAGGCTAGTGAAGCTCATTATAATGAACATGGTCATCCGCTTTACAGTTCTCATATGATTGATCTTTCGGAGGAACCGATTGAAGAAAATATTGCTATCTGCAAATCATACCTTGAGCGAATGTCTAAAATTGGCATGACATTAGAAATAGAACTAGGCATAACAGGTGGTGAAGAAGACGGAGTAGATAATACGGATGTGGATGATTCCAAATTGTACACCCAGCCAGAAGAAGTAGCCTATGCTTTTGAAGAATTAAGTAAAGTGAGCGATAAGTTTACGGTGGCGGCAGCATTTGGTAATGTACATGGGGTATACAAACCTGGAAATGTAAAATTGACACCTAAAATTTTAAAGAACTCTCAGGAATACATTACTAAAAAATATAATGTGGGCCACAATCATATTGATTTTGTATTTCATGGAGGATCAGGGTCATCAGTGGATGAAATTAGAGAAGCAATAGAATATGGTGTCATTAAAATGAATATTGATACAGACTTGCAATATGCCTACATGACTGGAGTAAGAGATTACTTTAGTGAAAAAGGAGACTATTTACAATCTCAAATTGGTAATCCTGATGGAGAAGATTCACCAAACAAAAAGCATTACGATCCAAGAGTTTGGGTTCGAAAAGCTGAAGCTGCATTTGTAGACAGATTAAAACAAGCATTTGAAGATTTAAATAATGTAAACACCTTATAAATATTTTAGTTATGAGTTCAGAAGCGCAAAATCCATGGTTTAAAAGAAGAGATAAAGGTATTGTTACACCTACAACTCAGAAGAAAGAAACTCCTGATGGTTTTTGGTACAAAACCCCTACTGGTGATGTGATAGAAGTATCGGAATTACGAAAAAACATGAGTGTTACACCTAAAGAAGGCTACCATGTGCGTATTGGTTCACAGGAATACTTTGAAATAATTTTTGATAAAAAACAATTTGAGCTCATAGCTGAGGATTTATCACCTGTTGATAAGTTAAAATTTGAGGACAAAAAGAAATACGCTGATCGTATCGTAGCTACTCAAGCCAAAACAGGATTAAAAGACTCCATGCGTGCTGCATATGGTAAAACATCTGGCCATCCTATTGTGGTAGCTTGCATGGACTTTTCTTTTATTGGTGGTTCCATGGGAAATGTAATGGGGGAGAAGATAGCTCGTTCAGTGGAGATGGCTATTGAAAAAAAGTGCCCATTCATGCTAATTTCAAAGTCTGGTGGAGCTAGAATGATGGAAGCTGGAATATCATTAATGCAAATGGCTAAAGCATCAGCTAAATTGACTCAGCTATCTGCAGCAAAATTACCCTACATCTCTTATTTAACAGACCCTACAACTGGTGGGGTAACGGCATCATTTGCCATGTTAGGCGATTTAAACATAGCTGAGCCTGGTGCTCTAATCGGTTTTGCAGGTCCAAGGGTAATTAAAGAAACCATTGGTCGAGATCTTCCTGAAGGATTTCAAACCAGTGAATTTTTATTGGAAAAAGGGTTTTTAGATTTTATTGTGGACAGAAGAGAGTTAAGAGAAAAGCTTAACCAAATTATCAATATGTTCAACAAGTAATGAAGCAACTTTTACTTGTTGTTTCATTTTTCTCTGTTAGTGCTTTTACGGCACAAGATTCAATACTTATTCATAAGCAGTTTTATGGTAGACAAGAAACGGCCATGAAAATACTTGGTGGTTGGTCTGCTATTAATTTAGTAACAAGCCCATTTCTAAAAACAACTGCAATAGAAAGCTGGCCTCATTTTCATAAAATGAATTTCAATTGGAACTTAATTAATGCAGGTATTACCGGATTAGGTTATGTTGGTATTCAAAAACGGAAGGAAAAATATTGGTCATTATCTTATATAGAAAAAGAAAGAAATAAATTGAGGAAAACACTAGCTATCAATATGGGCTTAGATGTATGCTATATGTTAGCTGGTGCTATGCTTAAAAATAGGGCATGGAAGATGTCTTCAGAAATTCAGGCTAGGAATATTGGTTTTGGCAATTCGTTGATGCTACAAGGAGGCTTTTTGTTGGTTTTTGACGGGGTTTTTGTTTTTAGAATGAAGAGTTAATTTTTGACTGTATATTGTTGATTTTAGTTTCTTTTTTTAGAATAGTAAATAACTAATCTGCTGGATACCATGCTTCAACTTTAACAGACATGGAGGGTTTGTCATTTGGTCCATCACAAGCTGTTTCAAGAAAGTAAGATATCTCATAAACTGGGCATGAATCTCCACCAGCTGATGCAATATACACTGTTCTAAAAGCTTGACTTGTTTCATCTTCAATTTGCCAACAACCATTATCTCCCCAGTTTTCACCTAATTCATGAATTGTTGAATTTGAAGTTATATCAATATCAACACTGCAGCCATATGTAAAATCATCACCTCCTATACCTCCAAGTAAAAAGACATTCCAGTATCCGTAACAATTTGAGTCGTGTATTTTAAATCCAGGATAAACCCAATGAGCGTTAGCAGTATTTAGTTTTCTATTAATATAAAAAGATAGTGTTCCATCGTAAAATGCACAATACCACGAGTTCATATTGTCTATCTTGCCTCTCCATAGAGCATCTTGTCTGTATAGCTTTTTATTGTAGTTGCTATTTGAACTTTCTGTAGTTGAAGTTAGGTTAAAAACATTGTTTACTTCATAGCCTAATTTACTTCCATCCTTTAATGTAGCATTATTATCATTTTCAATATTTAAAACAGTAATTCCATTTTGATTATTCAGATTAATGCCTGCAGATGATATTGCTCTTATTCCGCTTATATCAATATTATCTTTAAGAGCTATTTCATTATTGTTAATGTCAATATCATTACCAGCTGTTATAGCATTGCTTGTAATGATATTATCTACATAATTTTTTGTAGCAGCATCCTGTGCGAGTAAAGGGTCTGAAACATTTGATATTAAATTATTATTTAAATTTAATGTACCTCCCACTGTTGTATTTCCGTTATTGGCATCAACGGTAAATTTATCCGTTGCTATATCAAAATTT
>JAYPVI010000008.1:0-100161 GCA_038134525.1 Crocinitomicaceae bacterium | reverse complement strand
TATTCTTGGTACAATTATTGGGGGTCTTCAACAGGTAAAGGAGTCATCTATGACTTAGATATGCCTTTTGAATATTGGACAGGACAATCTGCAACCATCAACGCAAAGGCGGCTCATCAAAATTAATTTTGTGAGAATTCTCTTACTATATTTTGTTTTTTTATTTTCTTTTTTGGGTTTTGCACAAAGCACAATTCAGGAAGCAGAATATTTTTGGGGCACGACAGATCCTGGTGCTGGAAGTGGTACCGTAATGTTGGTATTTGACGGAGCATTTGATGAGGCCATAGAGGCTGTAATGGGAAGTGGCACGTTGCCATCTTCTGGGATAAATTTATTTAACATACGTGTTAAAGACGGTTCTGGAAATTGGGGTCGCTTGTATAAGCGTACTGTATACCAATATGACAACAGCATATACAGAGACGCAAACTTAGTTCAGGCGGAATACTTTTGGGGAACGACAGATCCTGGTGCAGGAAGCGGTACCGTAATGTTGGTATTTGACGGAGCATTTGATGAGGCCATAGAGGCTGTAATGGGAAGTGGCACGTTGCCATCTTCTGGGATAAATTTATTTAACATACGTGTTAAAGACGGTTCTGGAAATTGGGGTCGCTTGTATAAGCGTACTGTATACCAATATGACAACAGCATATACAGAGACGCAAACTTAGTTCAGGCGGAATACTTTTGGGGAACGACAGATCCTGGCGTGGGTAATGGTATTGCGCTATTAGCTGAAGATGGTTCATTTAATGAATCCGTAGAAACTATCGTAGATCAGTATAATAATACTTTTAGCACAGATACCAATTTATTAAATATTAGAGTCAAAGACGGTTTGGGAAATTGGGGAAGACTGTATAAACGTACTTTAGTTTTTCATTCAACGATCGATTCCGTTCAAATTGTTAATTCCATTAACGATACCATTTGCCTGGGTAACTCTACTACTTTAAATGCAATTAGCACATCAGCTTCTCATTTTGTTTGGTCATCAGGAGACACGCTTAATAATTTAACGGTTTCACCTACAACAACTACAACGTATTATGTTGTGGCCACACATGTCAATGGGCAAGTAGATACTAGTTTTTATACTGTTTTTGTTGAATCGGCTACTTATAATTCAATTTTATCCTCACACGATACCATTTGTAATAACAACTTAGTAACCCTTTCTCTAAACAATGCCAACGCTATTTCATGGAGTACGGGAAGCTCTGCTTCTTCCATTACAATTAATCCAATAAATGATACTATAGTTTATGCAGATTTTTCATCCATAAATGGGTGTGTTTATTCAGATACAGTTTCAATAGTTGTCAATAATACTTCTTATGGTTCAGAAATGATTACAGCATGCGACAGTTATACTTGGATAGACGGCAATACTTACACAAGCAGTAGCAATAACATTACTCACACTTTGACTAATGCAGTAGGCTGTGACAGTATAGTTACATTAGATTTAACGATTAATAATTCAAGCAATAATACGCTGGCAACTAATCATACAACAGATTTTGAATCTGGTGTAAATGGAGCATATTGGTCATATAGTGGAGGATACATTGGTAATTATTGTGGGGTAAATAGCGGAAACAATTCTTTATATTTTACCCAAGCTGGAAGCAGATACATTTCTTCAACTGGATTGACTATACAGGGGACAAGCTCCGTTAGTTTTTATTTACAATATGGATCAAGTTTTAATTTATGTGAAACAGTGGATTCAGGTGAAGAAGTACAATTGCAATATTCTTTTAACGGATCAACTTGGTATACCATTACAACTTATAGCCTAGGGCAATATCAAACAGGAGGCTACGTATACATAAATACACCAATTCCGTCAAGTGCTTACAGTGCCAATACTTATTTGAGGATTACGCAAAATTCAAACTCTGGATCTGGATATGACCAATGGTCTATTGATGATTTAACATTAGATATTACCAGTGGAGATGTTCCTGTAATTCATGCATGCAATAGTTATACTTGGATAAATGGAATTACATATATTAATGACAATAATACGGATACCTACACTCTTACAAATTCAGTAGGCTGTGATAGTATAGTTGGATTAGATTTGGTGATACATCAACCCCAAAATGTAGTTGATGTACAATCTGCATGTAATAGTTATACGTGGTCTGATGGTGTAACTTACACCACTAATAACACTACAGCATCTCAATTATTATCTAATATAGGCGGCTGCGATAGTTTAGTCAGCTTAAACCTAACTATACATACTACTGATACCACTACAGATGTATTGACTGGTTGTGGGAGTTATACATGGATAAACGGGATTACATATGTTGCTAATAACAATACAGCTACATATACTTTACAAAATATTCATGGCTGTGATAGTTTAGTTAATTTAAATTTAACTATTAGTAATAATTCTTATGGTACTGAGGTGGTATCGGCATGCGATAGCTATACATGGATTGACGGCAATACTTATACAAGCAGTACTAACGGAGCAACACATATCCTTAGCAATAGTTTTGGTTGTGATAGTGTGGTAACTTTAGATTTAACCATTAATAACTCATCTACAAATGCCATAAATTATTGTGGAGCTAATGCTGATTTAAGTTGTGTTAGCAGCAATCAAGTAACAATAGGTACAAGTGCAGGTTCCAATAATTCAACAGGTTGGCCAGCCCCCTTTGGGAATTATTATAAAAATGCAAGGCATCAGTTTTTGTATAAAGCTTCTGAACTGCATGCTATGGGTATTTATGGAGGTAAAATTACGAACATAGCATGGCAAACGCTATATTCTAATTCATCTACTTCTACATTTTATGATTATACCATTAAAATGGGATGTACTCAGTTGAATTCGCTTTCTTCAAGTTGGGAAACTGGATTATTCACTATTTATCAACCCAAAACATTTGTTGTAAATTTAGGATGGAATCAACTTGATTTTGACACAGCTTATGAGTGGGATGGTGTTTCTAATTTAGTTATTGAAATTTGTTATGATAATTTAAATTACAATTACACCAACAATTGGTCAACGCCATATGAAAATACTCCTTTTAATTCATCAAATTTTTATTATAGCGATGTGAATTATGCATGTTCATCAATAAGTGCTTCTAGCGTATCAACGAACAGGCCAATAACGAAGTTTAATTTTTGCAGTTCATCTTTTTATCCCCCAGTTACTGCTTGTGATCAATATACATGGATAAATGGACAGACCTATTTTGCTAACAATAACTCAGCTACTCATATTTTAACCAATTCAGTTGGATGTGATAGTATAGTTGGTTTGAATTTAACAATTGGACAATCTGACTTTGTAGTAGATCAACAGCTGGCCTGTAATAGTTACACTTGGATTGATGGAAATACCTATACTTCTAACAACAATACGGCAACTCATATTTTAACAAATGCTGCAGGATGTGATAGCATTATACAATTGGATCTTACGATTTTTAATGTAAATAATACAATAGATCAAATTACCGCATGTGATTCATACACATGGGTAAATGGACAAACCTATACTTCTAGCAATAATTCGGCTACATATACATTAACAAATTTAGGGGGGTGTGATAGTATTGTAAGTTTAGATTTAACAATAAATTATAGCTCTACAACTAATCAAAATATAACTGCGTGTAATTCTTACACTTGGATAAATGGGGTTACATATACATCAAGTAATAACACAGCTACCTACACTACAACTAATATTTCAGGATGTGATAGTATAATTTATTTAGACTTAACCATTAACCAACTGCAAGCAGACATTATCAATAATGCACCGAATCTTGTTGCGTTGCCAGCCAATGCTGTTTACCAATGGTTAGATTGTAACAACGGATATGCGGCAATTAATGGAGAAACAAATCAAACATTCTTTGCCACTTCTAATGGGAGTTATGCAGTTGAAGTGACGCACAATAATTGTGTTGATACTTCATTGTGTGAAAGCATAGGTAATGTTATTGTTTTTGAAAACTCTTTTGAAAAAGTTCCATTATTATACCCAAATCCAACTATGAATTCATTTCATTTAGATTTTGGAAATCAAGTCAAAGGACTAGAACTTCAGATTTTGGATTTTAATGGAAAAGTTATTTACTTCTCAAGTTATACAGATATTATAGATATTGAAGTTGATATCAGCTACATCGAAAGAGGAGTTTACACTTTACATTTAATTGCTGAAGATCCTGAATCTCATGCTATTTTAAAGCTGATTAAAATGTAATTTTTTAGTGCTTTTTCTAAGAAAGTAATAGCAAATTATAGCAGAAATGGAGTCAGATATGGGGAATGAGTACCATATGCCCTCTAACCCAAAAAATAGCGGTAAAAAAACCACTAGCGGAATTAAGAAAATACCTTGTTTTGTTAAGGTCAAAAGCAGGGCTGGCAATGCTTTTCCAATAGCTTGATAGTAAGATGGAGCAATGAGTAAAAAAACAAGGATAGGTGTAGAGGAAAATATCCAAAATATTGCAGTCGGTCCATGTTCAATTAAATCGGGGTCTTTAGTAAATAAATAGGGGATAAAATTAGAAGATAATAACAAGATGGCAGTGATTATCACAGAGACGGTAAATCCGGATATCAATGATACATTAATTACAGATTTAACCCTGTCAAAATGGTTAGCTCCATAATTAAATCCGGCAATAGGCATAAAACCTTGAGCAATTCCTATAAGAGGAAATAAAGCAAACATGGCCATACGGGTAGCTAATCCATAAACTGAAATGGCTACCTCACCACCTATGCCCCCAGCTTCATTTCCATAATAGTATAAGGTATTGTTTAATAAGATAGCAATTAAACTAATTGTACCTTGTCTTACTAACGTTACAGCCCCAATTTTAAATGTTTCCCCAACGATATCTTTTTTAAGTTTAAATAAAGTTGGAATTACTTTTAACTCCCCTTTTCCCATTACGTAGAAGTGAATGATAAATGCCGCGCAACCTAAATGAGATATGGTCGTAGCCCAACCTGCTCCTGACATTCCCCATTCAAATATATCAATAAATACATAATCCAATATTACATTTACGAAAGATGGAATCAAAAGGGCTATCATAGATACTTTTGCTTTTCCTTCCGCTCTTAGGTTATTGTTGGCCATCATAGAAAGAGCTAAAAATGGAATTCCAATTAAAACAATGGAAAAATAAGTGTCCGCTAGGGGCATTATACCATCTTTTGCTCCAAATAAATCAAGTATGGGATACTTTAGAAAAACCCCCATGACAATAACTAGAAAGGCAAGTATGAGTGTGAGCATGATTTGGTTATTAAAAGCCGATTGAGCTCTATTATTATCATTATTTCCCAAAGCCCTTGAAACAATGCTTCCACCACCAATGCCAATGGACATACCTATGGAAGAAAATAAAAATGAAATGGGGAAAGTAACCGAAATAGCTCCTATGGCTAATCCACCAATATATTGACCAACAAAGAAGGTGTCAACTACCATATTCAGTGACATTACCATAAATCCTATAGCAGCAGGAAGAGACTGTTTAAGTAGCAGTTTTGGTATAGGCATAGTGCCTAAATAAGAAGATTTTTCAGCGGTTAAAGCCATTCGTTAAACCAGCTTATTTTGCATCAGATATGAAGCTATTTGAACAGCATTAGTTGCTGCTCCTTTTCTAAGGTTATCTGCTACAATCCAAAGATTGAATCCATTTTCAATGGTGTCATCTCTTCTTATGCGCCCCACAAAAACTTCATTTTTTTCATGAGCTGTAATTGGCATAGGGTAGATGTTATTTTTTGGATCATCTTGAATAATAACTCCCTCAGTATTTTTCATAAAATCTATTAATTCTGGTAAACTAAACGATTTCTCAGTTTCTACGTTTACGGCTTCGCTGTGTCCGCCTATAACAGGAATACGGACAACAGTAGCAGAAACTTGAATTTTCTCATCATTGAAAATTTTCCTTGTTTCATTTACTAATTTCATTTCTTCAGAAGTGTATCCATTTTCTAAAAATTCTCCACCATGAGGAAAGCAATTAAGATCTATCTGGTAGGGATAAACTTTTTTATGATTTAATCCTTTCCGTTCTCCTTCCATTTGCTGAACAGCATCAGCTCCTGTTCCTGTGACCGATTGATATGTAGAAATCACCAATCTTTTAAGACCATAATTTTTATGTACATTTCTTAAAGTCAGTACAAGTTGTATTGTTGAGCAATTTGGATTAGAAATTAATTTATCATTTCTTTTTAAAATTCCACCGTTTATTTCTGGTACAATAAGAGGAATTTCTTTATCCATTCTCCATGCCGAAGAATTATCAATTACTGTGGTTCCAACTTCTGTAAATTTTTTAGCCCATTTTTTAGAGGTTTCTCCACCAGCACAAAAAATGGCAATATTGGGTTTTTGGTTAATGGCATCTTGAATTCCTATTATTCCTAGTTTTGAATTATGAAAAATAATTTCCTTTCCTATACTTTTACTGGAAGCCACTGGTAAAAGTGTTGAAAAGGGCAATTTGAATTCTGATAATACTTTGAGGACTACAGAGCCAACTAATCCAGTGCAACCTACAATTGCTATTTTCATTGTTTTGTTTTCACCAAAAGTAGTATATTTATTTTCTAGATAGAAAGAATATGAAGTCTCATTTTTTATTGTTTATTTTTCCTTTTTTTTACATTTCTGTAGGCGCACAGTTAAATGATGATTTTTCTGACGGAGACTTCTTAAATAACCCTACTTGGCAGGGAGATACCAATAATTTCATTATTAACTCCAGTAATCAACTCCAATTAAATGCTCCTTCTGTCAATGATACCTCTTTTTTAGTCGCTGAAACAGGCATTTTGGATTTTAGTAGTGTCATTTCTTGGGAATTTTATGTCAAATTGGACTTGTCTCCATCTAACAACAATAATTTTAGATATTACCTTACATCTAATAATGCCAATTTAAGAGGAAATTTAAATGGTTATTTTATACGTGTAGGTGAAAACGGTTCTACAGACAAAATAAAACTTTACAGGCAAGATGGCACATCAACAACCTTACTGTTAACAGGCTTAAATGGAGCGTATGGTGTGAATCCTGAGTTCAGAGTAAGAGTGAATAGAGATATTAATGGAAATTGGGAAGTGCTAAGTGATAGTCTTGGAGGCACATCTTTTACATATGAAGGAGGAGTAACAGATGACACACACCAGTTTTCTACATTTTCAGGAGTGTGGTGTAAAAGAACATCTTTAAATACGGATAACTTTTATTTTGACGATATTGTAATCAATGGTAATATCATAATTGATAATGATCCACCACAAGTTTCGAATGCCTTTGTGAAGGGGGCCAATTTAATAGAAATACAATATAATGAACCCGTGACATCAAGTGCTGAACAGATTTCCAATTATAACCTTAACTTTAACAATGGTATTCCTCTTTTAGTTACAGTAGTCAATTCAGGTTACGAACTCCTTTTTAATAATCCATTTTTATCTAATGATACGCTTGTGTTAGACATTAATAATGTTCAGGACCTTATGGGTAACACATTGAATACAACAATCGAAATTATGGTGCCGGACACAGCCTCCTTTGGAGATTTACTATTTAATGAGTTACTCTTTGATCCCTTCGCTGGTGGTTCAGACTATGTAGAGTTTTATAATACTTCCAATAGTAGTATTGATTTGTATCATTACTTTATTGCGGATTATGATGGAACTGATGGAGAAATTGGTAATTACAAACAGATTAATAAACACTATATAATTTCACCGTCTGATGTGGTGTGTTTTACTGAAGATACCTCTTCTACTATTTCGGACTTTTTCACTCACGATTTATCCAAAATCATTCAAATAGACTTACCAAGTTTTCCAAATGATTCAGCAACAATTTATTTACTAACACCTGATACGATTGTAGTAGATAAATTTAGCTATTTTGATGATATGCATTATGAACTTATTAATGATACAGAAGGAATTTCTTTAGAAAAAATCATTTCTAATGGAAGTTCAAGTGATTTTTCTAATTGGACTAGTGCTGCCGAAACGGTAGGCTGGGGCACTCCTGGGGTGGTTAATTCTCAACGCTATAATCAATTAGTGAGTTCCAATCAATTTGAAGTTCAAACTGAAGTGTTTTCACCCGATAATGATGGATACGAAGATGTTGCTATTTTTTCATATCAACTAACAGATGCTAACATGGTTGGTAATGCAAATATTTATGACAAGACAGGAAGATTAATAAAAAGAGTACTTACCAATGAATTACTTGGGACAGAGGGGCAATTTGTTTGGGATGGAACTAATCTTAATAATCAAAAAGCGGTAATTGGAATATACCTAGTCCATTTTGAAGCTTTTGGTGAAAATGGAAGCATCATTACGCACAAAAAATCCATTACGCTTAAAACACGATTTTAATTTTAAAATACCTTAATCAATATGTATCGAATTCATTAAATTAATGATATTTGCTACTTGTCTATAGTAGATCAAATAAAGTTGCCCGTAAGAGATGAAATGGTGCTCTTTGAACAAAAGTTTAAAGAAGCCATGAAAAGTGATGTAGCTTTATTAGATAAAATAACTCATTACATCATAAAAAGAAAGGGTAAACAATTAAGGCCTCTTTTTGTTTTCCTTGCTGCTAAAATGCATGGCAAAATTTCCGAAGGCACCTACTTAGCTGCATCTTTAATAGAGTTACTACACACAGCTACTTTAGTTCATGATGATGTGGTGGATGATGCTGTTGAAAGAAGAGGTTTTCTTTCTATTAACGCACTCTGGAAAAATAAAATTGCGGTACTTGTTGGAGATTATCTGCTTTCAAGGGGATTATTAATAACGACAGAAAATAATAGAATTGATTTGCTCCGAATTGTTAGCAAGGCTGTAAGATCTATGAGCGAGGGAGAATTGCTTCAAATGGAAAAAGCAAGAAAGCTAGATATTACAGAAGAGGTTTATTTTAAAATTATAGAGCAAAAAACAGCCTCATTGGTATCTGCTTGTTGTGGTACTGGAGCATGTTCTGTTGGCGTTAATGACGAAATGATCGCTTTGATGGAAGAAATAGGCAAATTTGTAGGAATAGCATTTCAAATTAAAGACGATATTTTTGATTATGGATTCTCTGATAAAATTGGAAAACCCACCGGTATTGATTTGAAGGAGCGCAAGTTAACTTTACCCCTCATTCATGTTTTAAATAAAATTGATAAATCATCAAAAAAAATGATTATCAACACCATTAAAAAGGAGAAACAAGATCCTAAAAAGATTAAAAAAATTATAGATTTAGTAATTCGTGAAGGAGGTATTAAATATGCAGAAAATCAGATGCATATTTATAGAGACAAAGCATTAATTCTACTAAAAAAAGTGCCTAATTCACCTGCTAAAACTTCTTTTGAGTTATTAATTGACTACTCTATCAAAAGAGTTAAATAGCTTTTATTTTAGCTATATTTATTTTTAAAAGTCCATTCATTGAGTTCAATAGCTGAGCAAATTAAAGTGCTAGATAACCTACCAGGTGTTTATCAATTTTACGATGTTGATGAGAAGCTATTGTATGTAGGTAAAGCAAAAAAGATAAAAAATAGGGTAGCCTCCTATTTTAATAAAAAGAAATTCGAAAATGGTAAAACCAAGGCGATGGTGGGAAAGGTAGCCACAATCAAAACCATACACTTGGATTCAGAAATTGATGCATTGTTGTTAGAAAATAAGTTAATCAAAGAGTACCAACCGAAATATAATATCCAATTAAAAGACGATAAAACATATCCTTGGATATGTATAAAAAATGAATTATTCCCTAGAATTTTTTATACCAGAAAAAAAATAAATGATGGTTCTGTTTATTTTGGTCCATATCCTTCTGTAAAAGTGGTGAAAACCGTTATTGAAATGGCCAAGACATGCTTTGAACTAAGATCCTGTAATCACGTTTTAAGTGAAGAAAAAATTGATAAAGGAGAGTTCAATACAGCGGTTGATTTTTACATAGGAAATTGCAAAGGATGTTGTCAGGGGAAAGTTACGGTAAGCTCTTATAATGATCGTGTAAACCATTTGAAATTGGCCCTTAACGGTGAGTTCAGTAAGGTGTTGAGAGAATTGAAAAAAGAAATGGAAAGCCATGCTAGTGTCTATCAATTTGAGGAGGCCAATGAGGTAAAATCTAAAATAAAGCAACTTGAAAAATTTCAATATAAATCCACAGTAGTTGATACCAATATCACTTCTCTAGGGGTTATGAATTATACCAAAGATTTGAATTATGCTTATATCAATGCTTTGTTAGTGATGCAAGGAACCATTATTAAAAGCAAAACAACAATAATGCAAACAACCATGGATGAGGACGATGAGCGAGTCTTGTTACACGCCTTAGGGAATAATTTAACTGAATTTTTTAATGACATTAAGGAATTAGTTTTGCCTATTCCTATACCCATTGAGGCAACATTTAAAATACACATACCACAAAGAGGTGATAAACGTAATTTACTTCTCCTTTCTAAGAAAAATGCTGTTGCTAAGAAAAATGAATTATTAAGAGCTGAGCATTTAAAAGATCCTGATGCGAAAAAAAATTACATTTTAAATCAATTAAAGTCTGACTTAAGGCTTAGAGAGGTCCCATTACATATGGAGTGTTTTGACAATTCAAATTTTCAAGGAAGTTATCCTGTTGCAGCATGTGTAGTTTTCAAAAGTGCGAAACCCGCTAAAAAAGAATATAGGCATTTTAATATTAAAACAGTTGAAGGACCAAATGATTTTGCCTCAATGGAAGAGGTGATTTATCGAAGATATAATAGGATGATCAATGAAGGAGCTTCCTTACCACAATTAATTGTGGTAGATGGTGGTAAGGGCCAATTGTCAAGCGCTATAAAAAGTTTACGTAAATTGGGTTTGGAAAACAAGATTAGCATTATTGGAATAGCTAAAAAGTTAGAAGAAATATATTTTCCTAATGATCAGTTACCTTTATACTTAGATAAAAAATCAACCTCTTTAAAAATCATACAACAAATGAGAAATGAGGCTCATCGTTTTGGCATAACTTATCATAGGCAAAAGCGGGTGAAAGGAACGTTAAAATCTGAATTAAATCAAATAGAAGGCATTGGAGAGAAAACAGCTATTCACCTTTTAAAACAATTTGGATCAGTTGAATCTATAAAAAGTTTGAATTTAGACGATCTACAAAAAAGTGTTGGTACATATAAAGCAAAATTATTACATCAGTATTTTCATTCGGAATAGAATAACTATAGGTTATGCCGAATTAGTTAGAATTTATTATTTTTGATATTGTGGATCACTTCAATAATTACATCGTTCAATTATTACATCAACATGATTGTGTAATTATACCTGATTTTGGAGGATTTGTTGCCCAATATAAACCCGCAAGTTTAGATGAGGTAACTGGTTTTTTTTCCCCGCCTTCAAAACAGATATTATTTAATATTAATTTGAAGAACAACGATGGATTACTTGCCAATCAAATAGCACAAGATCAAAACGTTTCTTTTTCTAGAGCTACTCAAATTATTGCTGATTTTGTGCTTTCCATACATAGGGAACTAGAAAAGAAAAATACATTTCAATTTATCGATCTCGGGACCCTCTTTTATGAAAATAAAGCCTTGTTATTCAAACAGAAGTCAGCTAATTTTTTAGATGCTTCATTTGGGTTACCACCGATAAACATTAATGAATTTAAGTCTGCAGAATTAAATGAAAAAGAGCCGACTAAAGTTTTTAAAATCTCACCAAAAAATGAGGTAAACAAAAGTAAATGGTGGATAGCAGCCGCTATAGTTCCGATGTTATTCTACTCCGCTTGGATTCCATTAAAAACGGACTTACTTACTAATCCATCGAATTTCAGTTATTCTGATTTAAATCCTTTTACGTATTCAAAGGAAATTAAAAGTTTAACAGATTTAAATAACGTTATTCAAAAGAATGTAGAGGTATCTAATGAAGCTTCTACCACATTGAAAAATACCATTAATGAAAGAGAAGTAGCTGAACAACTTGATGAACTTTCTGGAAATCCGTTAATAATTAACAAAAAGCCTACTAACGAGACATTAGCATCTATAACCCCAAAATACCATGTGATAGTGGGTTGTTTTGGGAATGAAAAGAATTCTTCTAGACTGATTAAAAAACTGAATAAAAAGGGTCATAAGGCATATAAACTGGATGTTCACAAAAATCTACACAGAGTTGCTTTAGCAACATATGATCAAAAAGAAGATGCTATTCTAGCCCAAATAGAAATAAAGAAGGAAGAAGAAATATCTTCTTGGGTTCTAACAAAATAATGTCCGCTGAACATTTTAAAAAAGCGTATTTCTATTTTTCAAATAGATGTTCTAAAAAAGAATTATCTGCAAGAGAAGTCATGGTTGGATTGCAAAAATTCCAACTTAAATTATCAGAAAAACACAAGCTAATTAATAAATTAAAAAAGGAAAAGTACATTGACCATAACCGATATGCTAAGGCCTTTACACATGATCGATTCAATTTTTACAAATGGGGAAAACTAAAAATCAAACAACAGTTGTTGATTAAGGGCATTGAGGAATCTTTTATAGATCACGCTTTAAACCTCATAGATGATGACGCTTATCAAGCATTAATAAAAGATTTAGCCTTAAAAAAGAAGGCGCAGATTAGTATTGACGATAGTTTTCAGGCAAAACAAAAAATATGCAATGCCTTAAATGCCAAAGGATTTGAAGGTGAATTGGTTTATGATACAGTTGAACGTATTTTCACTTAAAAAGTCAAAGAGTACTGCCATAGTAATGTTCTAGGTGGCATTACATTTCCTGGGCGATTTGTGTATTCTCTGTTGAGAACATTATTCATAAGAATTGATATTTTAGATTTTTGATTTATAGTATACAAAAGTCTTGCATCAAATACAATATCTCCAGTCATTCTAGCCGCTCGGTAATCTCCATATCCATTAAGTATATTTTCACCAGTAGCAAGATTAGCTGGTCCATTAGTAGGATGAATTACAGTTATAATAATATTATCAGTCTCTAATATGCCATCAATATTCTCCATTAAGCTAGTATATCTAGTGCTTAGTCCAAAAGCTATTTTTTTATAATCTAGCTGAAAGTCAATTTTTACCATATGTTTATTACGATATTTTAGTGTATTAAATTCCGGATTACTAAACGTAGATAGATAGGCGGAGTCAGGATTTACAGCTATTGGATTTATATAAGTATAACCAGCTAATGTTGTAAAAGACAGATCATCCGTTAAATCTCCTTGACCAACTATGTTAAATTCAAAACCAGGTATATTGGCGTTTTGAACATTAGTACTTCTGGCACCAAATAATTTTGAAATATTATTAATGTTCCCGCCTAAAAGCGTAATGAATTGATCGTAATTTATATCATTACCTAAGCTATCGTAGATACCAAACATAAATTCCATCATATCGGTATATTGCGTCATAAATAATGATGCATCAAAATAACCTTTGAAATTGTTAATTTTAAAACCTTGCTTAAGCCCAATTTCAGCACTCCATCCGTATTCTGGTTGAATATTATTGTTTGGAAAAATGTTGAGTCCACCCACAAATGTGGAGATGTATTTTTCAGCAATAGATGGAAATCTATAACCTTGTCCGTAAGAAGCTCTTAAGAAAGTGTATTCAGCAGGTTGATAGGTTGACCCAATTCTAAATACGGGCTGAAAAGGGATGTTTAAATCTTTATTAAATAACTTTCCTTCCGATTGGACATTATCAATTTTAAAATACTCAAACCTCATTCCAGCAGTCAGGTTAAATTTTTCCCATTTTTTGTCACCTTGAAAATACGCAGCTAAATTTGTGGAAGTGTGATTTCCATACAGTTCTGAAATAACATCTGTATAGGAGGACATTGCTCCACTGGTAATGGTAAATTTATTTTCAAATCGTTTTTGGAACTGATATTCTCCAAAATAGTAATTTGAGGTAGCTGCTTGATTGGTGTTATTTTGATTGTCTGTTCTAAAGAATCGAGTTTTTAGATGATGCTCTTGCCCATTTTCATTTACAAATGAAATGTATGGATCAATCATTATTCTAGAAGAAGAAGACGTACTCATCGTTGTGGTTGCCGAATCTACACCACCAAGTGCATGAAGTACGCTGTCGGCATTGGCCCACAAAAAGAAAATCGTACTATTATTGAAATTGTTGTTGAGGTTAATACCATATGAAAGCCCTTTGTATTTCTTTGAAAAATGTTTCCAACCTCCATTAATTCTAGCTCTTTGGTCATTTTCTCCAAAACGGTATCCTTGATCTTTCATGAAAAAACCGCCAACAACTAATTCATCGTTTTCTGATAACTTTCTCAAATGAGTAAAATTTCCCTGAACGTATCCCCTTGGGCTATCCCACCAAGTTTGATCACTCCTTTGATCTAAAACAGAGTCTCCAGAAATTAAAGAGGTTCCCATTCGTGATGCATATCCATTATTATAAAAGCCATTAGATATATTCACTTTGGTCACAGGTTTATCTTTTGGGTATTGTGTTCTAATGTTGATTACTCCGTTCAGTGCAGAAGATCCGTAAAGGACTGATGAAGCTCCTTTTAAAATCTCTATTTGAGAAATATTTTCAAGAGGAATAGCAGACCATTTAATATCATTGGCATCCCCAGCTAGCATAGGCATCCCGTCCACCATAACTAATACCCTGCTTCCGGCTCCATAACTCCAACCACTACCACCCCTAATACTTACTTGATTTTCATTGATTTGAACTCCAGGAACTTGCTCCACAATAGCTTGCGCATCTCTAGTAGCTTTATTTTCAATTAATGCAGGTTTTATCACCGCCATAGAAACTGGTACATCACCTAGCTTTTGTTCATATTTACTAGCTGAAATGACCACATCATCTAATTGATTTGACTCAGGCATTAAGGTCAGACTGAACTCTTTGGTTTCTCCGTCTATCAATTGAATATTCTCTGTGTGGGTTTGATAACCAATGTATTTAACCGAAATGGTGTAGGAACCGGGTTTGGTGTTAAAACTGTATGCCCCATTGAAGTCAGTAGCTGCACCATCACCATTGTTAAGTATTACATTACCTCCAATTAGTGGTTCTCCTTCCTCTTCTCCATCTAATATAATTCCTTTTATAGTAACTGTTTTTTCTGTTTGTGCTACAATTATGCTAGAAGTGAAAATCAAAAATGAAAAGACAATATAAATCCGATTAAATGGTAAGTTGAAAATCGATGTCATAAGATGAATTTTAAGCAAAATAGTTATTTTTTATTTCTTGAAGAAAAGTATTTGTAGGATACTTTTTTAATGATATCCCTTGTTTTTACTCCCTCTTTATAAATTACATGATAAATGAGTTTACCCTTTTTACTGAATAACATCATATCACCATGTTTCTTATTTTCTTTGTAATTAGTTTCACCAATCTTATTCCCTTTTCTACCAAAAAATTCACTTTTACCATCCAATAGGCCGTTTTTATAGTTAATACTTCTATGTATGATCACACCACCAGGATGGTAGAATTTTGACACCCCGTCTAATTTTCCATCAGCATAATTCTCTTCACTTTTTACACTTCCATCCACTTCACTGTACTTAACCCATTTTCCGTGATTGACAGATCTTTTTAATGCTCTTTGATCTCTTACTACAATTTCATTTTTGTAATCAATTACTTTGTAATGTCGTATTTCAATTAATTTCCCATTAGGATCCCAATATGACCATTTATTGTTTCGGTGGTCATTTTCATAATCACCTGAATACTTTAATTGACCGTTCTTGTAATAGCCATCCCAATGGTAATTCATTCTACCCTCAGAGAAATACCCTTTATCTTTCAATTGACCATTTTCGTACCATGATTTCCATACCCCCTCTTCCTTATCATTTTTAAATTTCCCTTCCATTGCCTTTTGTCCAGACTCAAAAAAGGTAACCCAATTTCCATTTTTTTGATCAAATTGATAGCTACCTTCTTTCCAAACTTTTCCATCGTTATAGTAAAACTTCCAATCCTTGTTTTTTTGCCCGTTGACAAAAGACCCTTCATAATATAATTGACCACTTGGGTAAAAATATTCCCAATATCCATCTTGTAAATCTTTTTTAAATCCACCTTTCATGTCAAATTTCCCATTTACAAAGTAGTATTCCCAATATCCATCTTTTAAGTTGTTTTGGTATCTTCCCTCCATGCTGATATTGCCTTCAGGATAATATTCTTTAAATATTCCATTTTTCATTCCTTTTTTGAATTGGGTTAATTGATAAGCAGTATCAATAACTATAAATGTTTCCTCCCAAACACTGTCCATTAGACCATTTTTATAAAACCCTGTTTTTCTAAGTTGACCATTGGGCTTATACAAGTTGTATTTGCCGTGTTTAATCCCTGACTTATATTCCGCCAAACTTCTTAGTTTGCCATCAGGAAAGTAAGTTTTCCTTGTGCCATTACCACTTGTTATAAGTGCTAAACCTGATGTGTCATAAAATTGTAGAATGAGTTCTGTCGTATCCCCTTTTTTAAACTGTGTTTTTTCCATAGGCTTTCCATTATTGTAGAAATATTCCCAGTTGTTAATTTTCATTGATGTATATAAACTTGGTTTATTTTTTAAATACAATAAATTTAGGGTATCTCCATACTCAATTTTGGGATTAATTTGGTAGGAGCCTTTTTCAGATAAAACACCATTGCCATAGTATGACTTAAATGTGGAATCAGGCTTCCCTAAAAAGAAAAAACCGTCAAATTTTAATTCTCCATTTTCATAAAATGCCTTGTAGGAGCCATGTAATTGACCTAGGAAAAAATGACTTACTTCTCTTACTTTTCCTGTTGGATAATAGAAAATCCATTTTCCAATTTTTTCTCCTACAGCTGAAAATCCCTCACTATGATATTGGCCAATACTTCTTATGATATTTTTTTCCTTATTCCAATAAGTAATTATTTTTTCTTGTTTTATTAATCCACTTTTTTTTGTTTGACTTTCTATTTCGATAGAAACCCCAACACCAAATATTAATAGGATTAGGTAAATAAGATAATATTTTAGATACTTTCTAAACATACTTATTGTGATAAATAAATAAATTCTACCCAACCATCAACCCTATTTCCTTGTGAAAACGCTGAATTAAATTTCCAGTTTTTGGTGTATTTAATTGCATTTGATATTAGGCAGCTATTTTGAGTTGTAGTATGGGTTTCATCTACCTTGCAATCCATCACAGTCCCTTTTTGATTTACTTTGATTAGTAATCTAACAGTTCCTGATGAATTACATAAATAAGATGGAACTTTTTGAATGAGCGTATATCTATCCTTAACATAATACTTTGCAATAGCTTCATTCATTTTTTCAACTGAGGTATTCTGAACTTTGTTGGTTTGATTTTCATCAGCACTTTGCATTTCAATTAAAGTTGGATTATCCTTGGATAAAAAGTTAAAAGTTTCACTTTCAAATTGCGTTAATTCATTTAAGACTTCCTGTTCAATTTGCCCCTTTTGTTTTGCAGAATTTATGGGTTTTTTAGAATCAAAATTGGAAGTTAGATTTTTAATATCTTCTATGTTTTCACTATTGATTTCATCTTGTTTAGCTTCCATATCTCTAAGTTGTTCAAAAGTAAAATCTAATGTAGCTACTACCTTTTCTTTTGGTTGAATGGTGTAAAATGAAATGTGCTGAATATTTAACCAAACAAAAACGAACACATGAACCATTAAGGTAACAGCAATGGCATTCTGATGTTTTTCAATAAAATGAAGGATTCTCACAGATTTATTCCTTATAAACTTTTATAATTTAAATAAAAATTTAATAACGATCATTCTGTTATGGAAGAATTATACTGTTCATTTAATAACTGAATTACTTCCTTTGTGATATCATGAGATGAGTCAGCATAAAGCATTGGGCCTCCAATTCTAAAACTCAATACAAAATCATATCCTAATTCCTTTCCAATTATTTGCATGTATTCATTTGTTTTAAGGATGTAATTTTCAGTTAACATAAGCTCTTCTTGCGCAAGCTGATCCGTTAAATCTTGTTCTACTTTCATAATTTCTTGCTCTAGATTCATGATATTCTGAGCCTTTTCCATTTTTTCTCTTTCACCCATAATCGGAGCTGCTTTTTCAAAGTCAGCTCTTAATTTTTGATAACTATTCATTTTGTCCTTAAGTTGATTTTCAGCAGAACTTCTCTTGTTGAGTAATTTAGTTTGAATTAAAGAAGCAAAATCATAATACTTTGAAACGGTATCGCTATTTACATAGGCGATTCTTAATGCATTTTTTGTAGTTGACTGAACTACTGGAATTGCATCTTCATTTTTTTCTGGGCCTTTATTACATTGTATAATCAACAGACATAAAACACAATAACAGCTTAACTGTTTAATAATAGAATAAGAAATCATAACAGTAGTTTTTATATGGTAGTCATAAAATTTTGGACAGTCTCAATGAATTCAAACGGCACTGAAACCATATCAGCGAAATCATTACCCAATTCGTAATTCCCATCTTCATCGTTATTGTAAACCCATCTTATTTTCACCTCTTTTTTCTGTTGGTACAATTCATCTAATAACATTACAATATTTAGTAGAAATTTTGATGAAGAAATATTTATTGCACTTAAGTTAAGAGTAAGAATGGTCTGCTGAGCAGGTTTCTTAATGTAAGCTTTAACACGATTTTCTATAGAATGAAAAAACGATTCTGGGTCATCTAATATACTTTGACCTTCTAAAATGAATACACCCTTTTCAAAATTGAAAGAGACTAAAGGGGTTTTTTCAGACGCTTCTTTGTAATAAAGATTCATACGTTTATAATACATGGCAAATATCAGTAATAATTTTATTTAGAGTGTATATAGCTGTGTTTTTTTTAAAATGGTTTAAAATCTTTTAAATAACGTGGAACAAAATAGGCCACGTCTTCAAAATCCCCATTTTTAAATTTAGCATAGGTAAGTTTAGTCATGCCACTTGAAATGTTTAAATCTGTTGTGTCAATTATAAGATGCTTAAATAATATATCTTGAAATTTTTTAGCACCACTTCCTATAAAGTAAATGGATTCAAAATGACTAATTGATTCAAAGAATTCTTGATTAATTATTTGAGCATCTAATGGGAAAATGATTTCCTTTTTAGCACTATAACCAGTTGTATATACTTCATCTCTTCTAGCATCAATCATAGGGAAATATATGCATTTTGTGCTTGTATTTGGAATAGCATAGTTCTCCATCATGATTTCAATTGTATCAACCGAAATTAATGGCTTTTTTAAAGCATATGCAATTCCTTTTGCTGTAGAAACTCCTATTCTTAATCCAGTGAATGAGCCTGGACCAGACGCAATGCCAACTCCACTTAACTTTTGAAATGAGATGTTATTTTCTTTCAAAAGATTATGAATCAATACATGTAATTGTTCACCATGTACGTATTTATCACTTTGTATGATTTTCTCATCAATTAATTTTCCATTAAATGAAATACTTACAGAACAAGTTGTGGTTGAAGTTTCTATATTTAATAAGGTTACCAAGCTTAAATCCCAATTACCTTTTTTTGCAACTTAAAATTTTGACCTAAGTATACTTTTCTAACTTGTTTGTCAGCTGCTAATTCTTCTGCAGACCCCGATTTTAAAATAGTTCCTTCAAATAACAGGTAAGCTCTGTCCACAATAGAAAGGGTTTCCTGAACATTGTGATCAGTAATTAAAATACCTATTTTTTTCTCTCTGAGTTTAAGGACTATTCTCTGAATGTCTTCAACAGCTATTGGATCTACACCTGCGAAGGGTTCATCTAAAAGAATAAAATCAGGTTCATTTGCTAAACAGCGAGCAATTTCAGTTCTTCTTTTTTCACCACCAGATAATTTTATTCCCATAGTCTTTCTCACGTGTCCTAGACCAAATTCTTCAATCAATGACTCTAGTTTTATTTTTTGCTCTTTTTTGGAAAGTGAAGACATTTCTAGTATCGCTTTTATATTATCTTCAACAGATAATTTTCTAAAAACAGACACTTCTTGAGGAAGATAACCTATACCCATTTTAGATCGCTTGTACATGGGTACTTTAGTAATGTTATTTTGATGTAGAAAAACAGTTCCAGAATCTGGCCTAATGAGTCCTACAATCATATAAAAAGAGGTGGTCTTTCCCGCTCCATTGGGGCCTAACAAACCTACTATTTCCCCTTTTTTTAATGATAAAGAAACATCTTTAACTACTTTTCTTCCTTTGTACGTTTTATTAATTTTATTGGCTTGTAATTCCATGATTTATGCGATCACTTTATTTTTTTTCTACTCTTTTAACGACCAAAACACCTATTTCGTATAGAGAATAAACCGGAATAGTGACCAATAATTGACTAACTACGTCAGGTGGTGTAATAATGGCAGAAAGGATTAGAATAACAACAAGTGAGTGTCTTCTGTATTTTTTTAATATAGCTGAACCTAAAATGCTGATTTTAGCCATCAGATACATAACCACAGGAAGTTCAAAAAACACGCCCGTTAAAAAGGTAGAGGTGGTGATCATAGACATGTATGAACTTATGGTGAAATTATTTTGTATTTCATCTGTTAGTTTATATCCCCCAAAAAACTGAACACACAGTGGGCTAATCAAAAAGTAACCAAACAATACACCCAAGAAAAATAGAAAACTAGCGTTAACAACGATCCATCTCGTTGCTTTAATTTCTTTTGCTTTTAATCCAGGTTTAATGAAAGACCAAATTTGAAAAAAAGTAAAAGGAAATGAAATGATTAAACCACCAATAAGCGCAAAGTACATATTGGTAGTAAATTGCTTTGTCATTTCTATAGATTGTATTTGAATAGGAATATCGTCTGCACACAATAGATCATCTACGTTTAGTGCTTGAGACAAAAAACAAAAAAATTGATAAGTTGGAAAATTAGTTTTAGACATGTTAAGATACACCAACTTAACAATAGGATCAGTAAAGTAAAAAAGAACAATGGCGAGAACAAGTATAACAATAACAGATCTTACTAATCGCCATCTTAATTCCTCAAGGTGTCCTAAAAATGACATTTCTTTTTCTGGAGTTTTTTCACTCATGGATGCAAATCTAAAACTTTGTATGGTATAAATTCACATATTTGAAACAGTAAGCTGATTTTACCACATGCTCTTTAAGTTCGTATCTTACATACAGTTTTTATTAAGCGGAACAACAAAATATGGTGTTCACTCTCCATTCTTGCATCATTTTATCAAGCATATTTTGGATCATAATGGTATTTTTTATTGTTTTCCAGCAATTGAGCTAGTTAGAAATAAAGCAAGCAGGAACAAAATAAAGATTAAAAAATTAGATTTAGGAGCAGGATCGTCCTATTCAAATAAAGACAATATTCAAATTAAAAAAATTTTAAAACAGGAGCAATCTAGTCCTAAAAAAGCAAAATTATTATTTAAAATTGTCAATCAATTTAACCCGAAAAATGTCCTTGAATTGGGCACTTCACTAGGTTTTACTACAGCTTATTTAGCCAATGCAAGAAAGAAAAATTCCGTTATTACGATTGAAGCAGATGAACAAAAGTGTTTGATAGCCAATAAAACCATAAAATCGCTAGGGATAAAGAATGTTAAAATTATTAATTCTTCCTTTAATGAGCTTTTTACAAAAGCAAACAATTGGCATTTTAACTTTATTTATTTTGATGGAAATCACACGGAAAAAGCCACATTAACATATTTCAACTGGGCAGTTCGTAATGTTAATGATAATGATGTGTTTGTATTTGATGATATTTATTGGTCAAAAGAAATGAATAATGCCTGGAAAACAATTGTTAATCATGAAAAATCAAGGCTTACTTTAGATTTATTCAGTTTAGGGATCGTTTTTTTTAACACTAATCTTTCCAAACAGCATATAAAATTGATTCACCTTTCCAATTTTTACTGATTTAAGGAACATTACTCTGTGAAAAATTAAACTTCAAACTAAGTTTAATTGAATACCTTGAACTTTAATATTGTATGCCAATGGAAATAATAAAACAGGTGTATAATTATATTATTCTTTTAAGTGCGATTACATTGGTATCATGTAATGATCAAAAAAAGGAGATAGCTCAAAAAGAAATTCACCACCAAGAACCCGAAATTGTATACAAAGAGATACATGGTTTTAGTGAAAAAGACTATGTCTTCGATAGTAGTCTAGTTCAACATGGCGAGAGTTTTGGAGAAATATTGCAACGAATGGATATTTCTTACAGTAAAATAAATAAACTAAGCTCTTCATACAGAGATGTTTATGATATAAGAAGAATTTACCCTGGAGACAAATACTACACATTAAGGACAAGAGATAGTTTAAAAAGTGCAAAACTGCTATACCAACACTCTCCAACAGAATTAGTGGTTATGAATTTCTTGGACTCTATTCATCTTTATCTAGTTCATAAGCCCATTACCATTAAATTGAAAGAATCGGCAGGAATTATTAAATATAGTTTGTGGGAATCATTTATCAAAAATAATTTAACTCCAGCACTTGTTTCAGATGTAGCAAATCTATATGCGTGGACTATCGATTTTTTTGACGTCCAAATGGATGATTTTTATAAAATAATTTACGAGGCAAAATATGTTGATAATCAGTTTATTGGTGTTGGAAACATCAAAGCTATGTTGTTTAACCACAAAGGAAGAGACCTATATGCTTTTAGATACGCTTCACCATACGAAAAAGTAGAACACTATTATGATGAAAAAGGAGAAAGTATGCAGAGAGCATTATTGTCAGCTCCGCTGGAATAC
This sequence comes from Crocinitomicaceae bacterium, assembly GCA_038134525.1. Taxonomy (GTDB): domain Bacteria; phylum Bacteroidota; class Bacteroidia; order Flavobacteriales_D; family Parvicellaceae. Next base: position 77,186 of record JAYPVI010000008.1, on the reverse strand, counting down.
GTTAGAATTTCTTCTAAATTTTCTTACAGTAGGCTACATCCTATTAAAAAAATATATCGCCCTCATTTTGGTGTAGATTATGCAGCACCAACAGGTACTGATGTGGTTTCAACAGGTGATGGAAAAGTGATTTTTGCAGGTTGGTCAAGTGGGGCAGGTTATATGATTAAAATTAAACACACTTTTGGAAATGTAGTAACTAAATATTTACACTTGAATAAATTTGAAAAAGGGATTAAAAAGGGGGTTTATGTAGAACAAGGAGAAAAGATTGCTGAGGTTGGAAGTACAGGCTTAAGTACAGGCCCTCACTTGGATTACAGGGTATATATAAATGGGAAACCCGTTAATCCTTTAAAAATGGATATTCCAAGCAAAGATCCTATTCCAGATTCTTTAAAAGAAAAATACTTAAAAGATATTCTTGTATTAAGAAAAAATTTAGATCAAATTGAGCCTTAACTTTAAAAGGAATAATATCACATGGAGAAAGTTATTTTTAGTTTTTCTAACGCTAACCTTTTTTGAGACTCGAGTTACTTTGTCACAACATGTAGAAGAATGTGGAACTACGATAGATAAAAGGACAATAAATACCATTCGCACTATATTATCAAAACAGATTTCCAAAAATTCATTTTTAGATTCAGTTGTACCTATCCAAATTCATTTAGTCGGATACAGTGATTCTACCGGCATATTAGATTCTACGGCAATATTGACTGAACTTGAGCGCGTAAATCAATATTATGCTGCAGCTGGTATGTACTTTACGAATTGTAATTCGATTAATTACATATATAGTGATGAATATGCTGAATTTGAACAAATAACTGATGAAATCATCTGTGATATAGTTGATTTTCCTAATGTTTTAAATCTATATTTTGTCCCTCTTTTATCTAAAGATTCTGATGGTCAAACTCTATCGCTTTGCGGATATACCTACTTAACTGGTGAAAAAAACCGAGTTTTAATTGCCAATCAGTGCGCTTCAAATGGATCTACCCTGGCTCATGAAATTGGACATTATTTTTCTTTGTTGCATACTCATGATACTACAAATGGGATAGAAACAGTGGCTAGAGTAGGTTGTAATCATTTAGGTGATGGCTTTTGTGATACTCCTGCTGATCCAAACTTATCTTCTCTCGTTAATGCCAGTTGTCAATACACCGGAATGGTGCAAGACCCATATGGGGAGTATTATAATCCTGATCCTAGTAATATTATGTCATTTTCTAGAAAAGAGTGCCGAAATTATTTTTCTCAACAACAAACACAAAAAATGAGGACTTACTTTAAAACGTATAGGTCCTATTTGTATTGTATTCATAATGGTAATTTAATTACTAACCACAACACGTTAGATTATATTATTTTTCCCAATCCGTCTTCCAATTACTTGGCTTTAGTTTCAAATGAAGGAAGATCCACGAGTTATGATTTTTGTATCATCAGTTCGTTAGGTAGAAAAGTCCAATGCGGTAAAATTGATAATTACCAACATCTTAACATTTCACATCTAAAATCTGGCACCTATTTTGTTGAGCTGAGTAGTGATATAGAAAGTAAAATGAAAAAATTTATTAAATACTAGATTAGTTTTGAGGTAGATATGTTAAGAGTTATCAAATACCTTGTTGTTTTTATTGCATTTCTATTGCTCTTATTGTTTGGTGCATCCATCGTAATTACAAAATTCTACAGTGACCAATTGAAAGAATTGGCGTTAACCAAACTAAATGAGCACTTGGAGACTCCAATATATGTTAATGAAATTTCAGTAAGCGCATTTTCCCAATTTCCCATGATTTCTTTGAGGCTTGAGGATTTTTATTTGGAAGATATAAAGAATGACAATGACACATTGGTTTTTGCGGAGGAATTGAGCTTGAATTTCAATGCTTTAGATATGTTAAAGCGAAATTATAACGTTAGAAAAGTCATCCTAAATGACGGGTTTTGCAGACTAAAAATAAATGAATTTGGCATAAATAATTATAGCATTTTTAAAAGTGAAAACAATAGTGATAGCAGTCAATTTCAATTTCAACTTGAGGAAGTCTCCTTAGATGAAATCCAATTTGATTACTCAAATAAGCTGTTAAAACAACACTATTCATTTGATATTACTAATGCTTTACTCTCTGGAGAATTTAGTAGCACTAATTACGATATAGAAACTAATATTGACTTTAAAGTAAATCGATTCCAGGTTGAAGATGTAAATTTTTTAGCTCAAAAAAATGCCAATCTTGACTTGATTTTAGAAGTAAATAACAATCCATTCAATTTAAAAATAAAGAGGGGAAAGTTAAATATTGAAGCTATGCATTTTGATGTGTTGGGGGAATTTGACGAAGCTGAAAATGATGATTTGTCACTAAATATAAAGGGTGATAATATCAAATTAGAAGAAATATTTAGTGTTTTTCCCTTAGACTACCTGTATGTTTTAAATCGATATAAATCAAAGGGAGTTCTTGTTTTTGATGGTCAACTTAATGGTAAATTATCAGATAATTCTCCTTTAGCTTTTAATTCGGAATTTAGTATTCAAAATGGTTCATTTTTTGACCGGCAAAGCAAAGTGGAATTGAGTGAAATCAATTTAAATGGAAGTTTTAGTAATGTGAATAAAAGATTGGACGTCCATACTTTTTCAAGTCAATTGAATGAAAATTTCATCAAGGGGGCGTTTTCTATAAATGGATTTAAAAAACCTGTCATATCGTCCAATTTTAGCGGAAATCTATCACTAGATAAAATAGCATTTTTCATTAACTCACCTGAAATCAACTTAGTGGGTAATTCCATTTTTGATGTTCATTTTGAAGCCCAAAAATTAAATGAAAACTATATAGCCAATATGCTCAATGGAGAGTTGATAATTTCGAATGGGAGAGCTTCCCATATTACTAAAAAGATAGACATTGATTTTGAAAAATTAAATTTATTTTTTACTAATCCTGCTATCATAATTAATGGTAAAAGGTGTAAATATCAGACAGATGTATTCGATTTTAATTTGAAAATCACAAATTGGTTTGATGTCATAATTAAAAAATCAAAAAAAATAAAAGTTGGCGGGGAAATGGACTTTGACTTGTTATCAACAACTATCTGGACGGATCTTATTAGCAGATTTGGGGATTCAGAAGATACCACTTCTAGTGTTGGATTTCAACTAGATAAACTCAAATTTGAGATTAAAAAATTAAATTATGAAAAAGCCTCTTTTTACGATATTGAAATTCGTGAACTGGAATGGAAGGAAAACATTAATTTTTTTAATATTATAGCGAAAGGGCAAGGAGGTAATTACTATTTAAATAAGATGGAAATAGTAAATGAGGATAATGGATATTCGATACATGCAAATGGAGAAGTAAAACAATTATCGTTAGATAAATTGTTGTCTGAGTTTGAGAATTTCGATCAGTCACTGATTAATAGTAATCAAATTAAAGGAAAAGTTTCATCGGTTTTTCACACTTCTTTTTTCATTAACAATCAAACTTCATTTGAGTTGAAATCGCTTGAATTTGAATCAAATAACACATTTGAGCATGTAAGACTCGTGGACTATTCGTATCTAACTGATTTGGTTGACTATTTTGATGAAAGTGTAATAACAAGAAATATTGTCGATATTCCATATTATAAATTAAAATCTCAAAAAGTCTCATTTAAGCCGTTCAATAATAAAATGTCTTTTAGGGATGGTAAATTAAATGTGTCGCCAACCTATCTTGAGAATAATATGTTGAATTTGCATCTACACGGAACACAAACTATTTCTGACTCTGTTGATTATTACCTGAGTTTTAATTGGAAAGAAATTAAAAAAAGAAATGAAAAAGTAAAAGAAGATTTTTTAGAGGAAAAAGAGGATATTAAGGAGTTGTTCCTTCAAATAACAGGGCATTTAAACGATTTGAAATACAAGTTTGATCGTAAAAAAATGAAAGAACAGAGATCCGAAAAGATAAAGCAAGAAAAAGAAATTGTTAAGAAAATTTTAAAAGGGGAAGAAGTTAAAGAACTTGAAAAAGAGCCTGAATTTGAGATAGAATGGGAAGAAAAAGATACGACTTTAAATGATCAAAAATCAATTAATTCTGTACAGAGAAAAAGAAAAAAGAAAGACTCTTCAAAATTGAATAAGTTTTTGAAAAAAATTGGAGTAGAAGAGGAAGTGAAAGAAAAGCCAAAATTTGATATTGATCAGTAAACGATTTCTCCTCCATTTAATAATTGGATTTTCCCTCTGTTTTTCTTTAAATAAGGTTTTTTATGAATTTTTGAATAGGTTCTGCAATTGATAATTCCCTTCCAATTACCGTCAATATTTTTAATAACTCCTCCGTCAACTATTAACTCACTATTTCTTTCAAGTACTATTTTGCTACCCTTAGGCATAATTATTTTATTGTGTATTACAAGTGAACTTCCTTTTTTTACGATAATATCACCAGATGCTATAAAACTTCTCTCCCAGACGGTATTTTTCTTCACTTTGACATTTTCATTGTAATTATCAATATTTTTTGTTGTTTTTGCCAATTCATCAATGTTAGAGTATCTGTAGTGAATGTATCCTATTTGTAGAGGTGAAAGGTAATTTCTACACAAATTATAGCCCATAATATTATTGCTGGTATTTTCATTATTACATTGAATCCAACCAAATCGATCTGTTCTTGGTAAATCCTCAAATTGAGGTGTGTTAGTATGTCTTAATCCAACGCAATGCCCCAGTTCATGACCTGTTAATTGGGCGGTTGCATAACCTCCATTTTTAATAATGTTTGACACATTAAGAAAATAGGGTGAGGGGCCACAACCAAAAGCAGGTCCGTCTTTGGAAGCCCCTGTGTAAAATACATGTAGGTAATTTTTGTCTTCGTTTGTTAATTTAATCCAATTGTCTTTATTACAGTTTTTGTCAATTTTTTTGAAATAGGTAACGTAACCTGTAGTGTCTTCGCTAATTTGAATATTTTCTTTTAGATGAAGTACGGTGTTTTTTCTAGGAGTGCTACTGCTATTGTCAATTTCTAATGTTATTTTTTCGGGATGAAAAACACCGTCATTAAACAAAGTTCCTCCTACAATTAAGCTATCTAATATGGGTTTAAACCGATTTCTTATGCCTTTAATGGTAATGGAGTTTGAATCTGAATTGATCTCAATGATTTCTATCCATTTGTTGGGGGTTTCCTCTTTTCTGTACTGCATCCTGTCCCATGCATTTGAGTCTACATGAAAGCTGATGGTATCAATAATAAATCTAATTCTAGAATCATTTATATAGGGCTTTTCACCCATTGGATTGGCTACAGTTGGAGGTTGCAATTTACTAAACATTTGGTTTATCCATCTATATTGATTAGTTAAATAATCCATAGAGTCTATGGTGATATTTCTGGGCTCAGACGTATCATACTGCACAATATGTACCCAAGTTTTTATTTCTAAAATAGGATGAGTTTGAAAAGAACAATTTTCCGTGGGTATGTAGGCTTTGAGGTAATCAAATTGCCCATATGTATTAAAACAAAAAAACAAACTTAATATACACGAAAGGGCATGTGAATTTTTCATGATAACTTTATCTTTCAATTATGGTAAAAATACAGAACTTCATAAAATGGCAAGATTATATCATTTTGTTAATTATAATTTCAGATTTGATTTCATTAGCATTGGGACAAAAAAATATACACTTAATCATTAAGCCATTTATTATCCCTTCAATTGGATATTATTTCTATTCCAAAAAAGTTTCAAGAGCTAAAACAGGAAAATTTTTATTATTTGCATTGTTGTTTTCTTGGTTTGGAGACTTGTTTTTAATTTTTGAATCCCCATTGTATTTTCTTTTAGGGCTTTCCTCTTTCTTAGTTGCCCATCTGTTTTATATCATCATTTTTTTATCAATATCGAAACCATTTAAGCCTAAGGCCATTCATTTGTTTACGATTTTGTTTTTTTCATTAATAGCTTTCATTGTACTTCAAACAGTGTGGGATAATACTGGGGATTTGCAAATTCCTGTTCTTTTCTACACCATTATAATATCTTTCATGGGAATGGCTGCTGCTTTTAACACGATTAAATGTAGAGAGTACTTTTCTCTGTTTGGGGCGCTGTTATTTATTATTTCAGATTCATTAATTGCCATAAATACATTTCATAGCGTAAGTATTAATTTTCTAAATTTCCCTTTTTTAATAATGTTAACGTATATAAGTGCCCAAATAATACTAGTATACTCAGTTTCTACTACAATTCATAAAAGCTAATTTTCTTTCCAAACAATTGCTTTGCATGAGAGCTTGTGCCAATTATCGTCCCTAACTTGCACAGTTTGATTTAAAAATTTATTTTCGCAACCCTAAAAACAAATTACAATTCAAAATGGAATCAAAATTTATATATATCCCTTTGGCTTTAGCTGTTCTTGGATTATTGTTCATGCTTGTAAAAATGGCTTGGGTTAAGAAGCAGAGTCCTGGAAACGAACGTATGCAGGAAATTTCTAAAAACATTAAAGAAGGTGCCTTGGCATTTCTTAGCGCGGAATATAGACTTCTTCTCATATTTGTATTAATAGCTTCTTTAGCCTTATTTGGTATATCTTATTTTGTAGATACTACACACTGGATGATTGTCCCGGCTTTCGTTGTTGGAGCTATTTTTTCTGCCTTAGCGGGGAACATAGGAATGCGTGTTGCTACAGAAGCAAATGCCAGAACTACTGAAGCGGCTAGAACAAGCTTACCTCAAGCATTAAAGGTTTCTTTTGGTGGTGGAACTGTTATGGGGCTTGGTGTTGCTGGATTAGCTGTTTTCGGCTTGAGTTTATTTTTTATGATTTTCATGAATATGTTTATGACAGATGGTGGAAATTTCTACAATGAAATGACCATTGTTCTTGAGGCATTAGCTGGCTTTTCTTTAGGAGCTGAATCTATTGCACTTTTTGCTAGAGTTGGTGGAGGTATCTACACTAAGGCAGCAGATGTAGGGGCGGATTTAGTTGGTAAAGTTGAAGCAGGGATTCCAGAAGATGATCCAAGAAATCCCGCAACAATCGCAGATAACGTAGGTGATAATGTGGGTGATGTAGCAGGCATGGGAGCTGACTTATTTGGCTCATATGTAGCAACTGTTTTAGCTTCTATGGTGTTAGGGAATTATATTATCAAGGATATGACTCATTTCAACAAGGCGCAGTTTTCTGATGACTTCGGAGGAATTGGCCCAATATTACTTCCTGTAATGATAGCTGGCGTAGGAATTATAGCTTCAATCTTGGGAACATTTTTAGTCAAAATTAAAAACAATGATGCTAAAGAACCACAAGTTCAAAAGGCATTAGATTTAGGAAATTGGACTTCAATCATTTTGACTTTAGCAGCAAGTTATTTTTTAATTGATTGGATGCTTCCATCTACAATATCAATGAATTTCTTTGGAGAGGGAATAAAGCAAATTCCATCAATTAATGTATTTTATTCTTCAATTATAGGTTTAGCAGTAGGTGCCTTAATTTCGGCAGTAACGGCTCATTTTACAAGCTTAGGTAAAAAGCCAGTTTTGGATATTGTTCAAAATAGTTCAACAGGTGCTGCTACAAATATAATTGCTGGTTTGGCTGTGGGAATGAAATCTACATTTTTATCAGTGCTTTTATTTGCAGCTGCTATTTATGGCTCATATGCACTTGCTGGTTTTTATGGTGTTGCACTAGCAGCCTCTGCTATGATGGCAACAACTGCTATGCAATTGGCTATAGATGCCTTTGGTCCAATAGCAGATAATGCAGGAGGAGTGGCAGAAATGAGTGAATTACCTGCAGAAGTTAGAGAAAGAACGGATATTCTAGATTCTGTTGGTAACACAACTGCTGCAGTTGGTAAAGGTTTTGCCATTGCATCTGCTGCCCTAACAGCTCTTGCCTTATTTGCAGCCTATGTTACTTTTACCGGAATTGATGGAATTAATATTTTTAAAGCTGATGTTCTTGCCGCTCTTTTCGTTGGTGGTATGATACCTGTAGTTTTCTCTGCGCTTGCTATGAAATCAGTAGGTAAAGCAGCTATGGATATGGTAATGGAAGTAAGAAGACAGTTTAAAGAAATTCCAGGAATAATGGAAGGAACTGGAACACCAGAATATGGAAAGTGTGTTGAAATTTCTACTAAAGCTGCTTTAAGAGAGATGATGCTTCCAGGAGCAATCACAATTCTTACACCTATTATAATAGGATGGTTTTTTGGCGCTGAACCTTTAGGAGGATATATGGCTGGTGTTTGTGTTAGTGGAGTAATGTGGGCTATTTTCCAAAACAACGCTGGTGGTGCTTGGGATAATGCAAAAAAATCTTTTGAAGCTGGTGTTGAGATAAATGGTGAAATGACTTTCAAAGGTTCTGAAGCACATAAAGCAGCAGTTACAGGGGATACAGTTGGTGATCCTTTTAAAGATACTTCAGGTCCATCCATGAATATTTTAATTAAGTTAACATGTTTGGTTGGATTAGTTATTGCTCCAATATTAGGAGGGCACGGATCTCAGGATAATAAAGCAGAAAATATGGTACATGTAGAAGAACATAAATGTTCTGCTGATTGCAAAAAAGCATGTTGTAACGGAAAAGAAACCAAAGAAGTAATGGTTACAGTTGATGTAAATTCAGACACAACGGAAATTAGCGTGATTAAAGTGGTTGCGGTAAATGGCAACGATACCGTTACTAATAAGGAAATTATTCTTGAAGGACAAACACCAAATGTGGATTCAATTATAAAAGATGCAAAGACATCTGCAGTGAATTCATTGTAAGTATCTAAATTAACTTAATTTTAATCCGGCAATTGCCGGATTTTTTTTGTTTGCATGTTTGTAATTATTGATATAGGTAATACCGTAACAAAGGTTGCTACTTTTGATCAAAATCAAGTTTCTGAAATGGTCAAGTTAAAAGATCACGAAATCATGCCTTTTCTTAATAAATTTAAATTAAATAAAGGCATAGTTTCAACGGTTAGAAACGCTGATTTAGCTCTAAGAATTCAACGTATTTGCCCATACTTTTTACTATTCAACAGTGATTTAAAATTACCTATCGAAATGGATTATAAGACATTTGGTTCATTAGGGAAAGATAGAATAGCAAATGTTGTAGCTGCTCATTTCCTATATCCAAAAAAAAGTAATTTAGTAATAGACTTAGGAACGTGTATCACTTATGATTTCATTGATAATAGTGGTGTTTTTCAAGGAGGTGCAATATCACCTGGAATTGAATTAAGATACAAATCGTTAAAACAACATACAGCATCATTACCTCTTGTAAATCGTGCAAAATCAACACCAAATTTAATTGGAAAATCAACGGAAGAATCTATTCAGTCTGGTATTGAAAATGGTATTTTTTGTGAAGTCAAGGAATTCATAAATCACTATAAGGCAATTTTTAAAGAATTAAATGTTTTAATTACAGGAGGAGATAGCCTATTATTAAATTCAATTGTAGAATATGAAAAAAATGGCATCTTTGCAGTTGAAAATTTAACCCTTCTAGGTTTAAATCAGATTTTAAAAGAAAATGTTAAGGTTTAATATAGGACTTACATTAATTGTCGCTTTTCATTTTGTTTTGGGGCAACAGGTAAATACCTCTCCTTTTTCAAGATATGGAGTAGGTGAGATTAATAATGTTACTTCGGTATCTTATCTTGGTTTTAGTAATAGTTCAGTTGCAATTAGCGATCCTCAGTTCATTAATATTTCTAACCCAGCTTCTTACTCTAGAATGCGAAAATACAATCCATTATTTGATGTTACTATTTCTGGAAAATCAGCTAATTATAACTCCAATTATAATGGGAACATAAATTCATCTTCAGGAACTAACCTAGGCTTAAATAACATGTACCTTGGTCTACCCATTTCTCAAAAATGGGGTGCTGTTATTGGGGTTAATACATTTTCATCTCAAGGCTATGAAGTCTCATCTACACTTGCATTAGATTCATTTCAGGTATCTAATATATTTAAAGGTGATGGAACCGTTAATCGATTATTTGTAGGTACAGGCTTTGATTTAATTAATAAAGGAGATTCAGTCACTGTATCATTTGGTGGAAATGCATCATACATGTTTGGGAACTTAGAAAGATTAAGCAGTGTAGTTTTTAGTAATGCGAACTCATATAACAGTAGGATTCAATATCGATCTTCCATTAGCGGATGGCTTTTTGATGGCGGGTTCCAATTTATGAAAAGGTTAACAACATTAAATAAGAATAAGATTTTTCTTAGAATGGGGGCTCATTATTCGTTAGGTTCCGATTGGAAAACTTCTAATGATTATTATGCTTACACCTTTACTTATAATTTTGGAGTTCAAGAAATCCCAAAAGACACACTATCCGCTAATGAAAATTTAGAAGGAAGTTTTTCCATACCTGAAAAAATAACTATAGGGCTAGGGATAGGAAGGAATAAGCAAGATAAGAGTAGTTGGGATTTAGCTTTTCAATTTGAAATCAGAGATTGGACCACCTTTATGGAAACTAATTCCATTGAATCCTGGACTTCTCCAAAGTTAGGCAACAGTGAAAAGCTATCTTTTGGGTTCAGGTGGACTCCAAATTTAGATTTTGCAAATTCTAATAAATCAATTTTATCTAAGTCAACTTATAGTATTGGAGGACATCAGTCTACTTCTTATATTTTAGAAGATGAAGCCAATCTAGAAACTAATCTAGATCATTATGGCATAAATTTTGGTCTAACCATACCGTTGTTAAGTTCAAGATCATTTTCTACTATGAATTTAGGCCTTGAAATAGGAAAACTAGGAGACTTAAACAATGTGAATATTGAAGAAAACTATATTAATTTTGCAATCGGTTTTACCATGGCTCCAGATACCAGGTATGATCGATGGTTTAGAAAAAGACAATATGATTAAAAACAAAGGGATGAAAAAAATTGCATTATTATTAACAGTGGTATTTTGCTATTTTGGGTTTTTTGCTCAAGATTGCCAATTTCAGAATACTGACAATTATGGAGATGACAGTGTAAATTGCAGAAAAAACTTTGCATTATATACGAGCTATTTGAAGCAAAAAAACTATGCTGATGCGGCCATATTTTGGGGTAAAACACAGCAGAAATGTCCTCAATTAAAGTCGAATTTATATGCTAATGGAGCTTACATATATAAGCAATTAGTTAAAAGCAAAAAGAAATCGAATTCAGTTGATGCAGATGCATATAAAGATTCCCTTTACTTAGTTTATGATAATTGGTTTGAAAATTTTGGACAATGTAATAAGACCAAAATTTCCTTGGCTAAGGATATTATTTACATCAATGATCAAAAAAACTTCCCTAAAGCGTATTCACTTTACAAAGAAGTAATGGAGAATGAACCAAAAATAATTTCTTCTACTGATGTAAAGTATTTCTTTGTTTATACAGGAATGTACATGTTGAAAACGGGTAAAATTGAATGTGAGGAATTTTTATCTAACTATGAAATGCTTTCCTCTATTTGTGAAAATAATATTTCTAAAGGCAATAAAAGGGAAGATTTTACTAATGTTCAGAACATTTTAGACAAAAAACTAGGAGAGACTCCTTGTGCTAGTTGTGAAAAATTAGAAGAGATTTACACCGCTAAATACACCAGCAATACTGAAGATATGGATCAAATTAGAAAAATATTTTCCAGTCTGAGCAATAATAAATGTACGGAATCTAAATTGTATTTAACCCTGTTAGAAAAGGTGTTAAACGATCCCAATAACCCCCCTACTTCTAAAGACTTATATAGTGCAGCTATTGCTGATTATCGAAGAAACGATTTTTTAAAAGCAGAAGAAAGATTAAACCGTGCACTCTCTATTTCTGAAGACGAAGCGCAAAATCAAAAAACTTATGAAATTTTATATGACATTGCCTTCAACAAAAAACAATATAAAAAAGGGTTTGATGTCGCTGGTAAATTATCAGACAAATGTGCAGGCAATGATAAAAAAGCTAGGATTATTGCAGCTAGTTCATCTAATTTTGGGAATAGTGCATTAAATAAGAGCTTAATTTATTGTTTGGCTTTAGAATATGCAGCAAAATCTTGCGGAAATACATCAACAGCTGCATTAAACAGTTGGAAAGGTCAGTTACTTCCTAAAAGTGAACTTATTATGTTGGATATTGAAAGTGGGAGTAGTCAAACGGTTCCTTTTTGGGAACAAAATGTCGAACTTAAAACAAGAGATTGAGTGTTTCTAATAAAACAATAATTCTTCAATTATTTTTTACGTTTTTTTTCACTTCTTGTTCTACACCAGAAAATAAAAATGTAACTTTTTCAGAAAACAGTGCTGATACATTCTCTGAAACTGCGACTGGTGTAACATTGAATTTTTCAGAATTTGGACAGTCAAAACTAATGTTAAGTGCACCTAAATTGGTTCGATTTGAAGATGATGAAAATCATCTCATCATGGAATGTCCAACAGGCTTAGAACTTACATTCTTTGATTCCCTTAAAAATGTAGAATCCGTTTTGATAGCTGACTACGGCAAACTATTTACTCAAGAACAACTTTTGGATGTACAAAAAAATGTAATTTTTTATAATAAAAAACACGACACTTTATTTGCTAAAGAATTACTGATTGACTTTGCAAAAGACAGTATTTACTCTAAAAATGAAGTAACTTTCTCCAATTTGGAGGGTAGAATTACAGGTAATACGTTAAAAGCAAATAGTAATTTTACATTTTTTGAGCTATCAGACATTTCTGAGAGTCACGTTAATTATAATATGGAATAATGGATTTAACAAAAAAAATCAACAAGTTTGTTGAACGCTTCTGGCTAATTATTGCAATTTTTTCCACTATTGCTGTAGTAGTATTTAGATTTATTGATGGCTATTTTAATCAATATTACCTGTTACTAGTTCCATTTACTTGGGGTATTTATTTGGTTCGTAGGGGTTTGCGTATCCGCTTAAATAGAGTTAGTTCACAAAAAGATCAAAAGAAATAAATGTCCATTTTTATTCTTCTTTCCTTAGTTCTAGTTTCACTATTATGTTCTGCTTTTTTCTCTGGGATGGAAATCGCTTTTATTTCTTCCAACAAATTAAAAATTGAGTTGGATAACAATAAAGGGGAAATAGGGGCGAAATTACTCTCTTATTTTAATGATAAACCAGCTTGGTTTATTGCTACTATGCTTGTAGGAAATAACATTGCATTAGTTATTTACACCTTGTACATGGCCGTGTTGTTAGAGCCTTTTCTGATATCATTTGGCTTTGGTTCTTCTTCAATTCTTTTTCTTCAGACCATATTTTCCACCATATTCATTTTAATTTTTGCTGAATTTTTACCTAAAGCTATATTTAGACTAAATCCCAATTTTATTTTAAAGTTGTTTAGTGGAATCTTATTCGGTTTTTATATTTTATTGTGGCCTGTTACAGCACTAGTGGTTTACTTAACAAGAGTTATTTTAAGTTGCTTCGGCAAAGAAGATGGAAGTGATGAAAAGGTCAGTTTTAAAAAAACAGATTTAGATCAGTATTTAGAAGAATTAAAAAATGACTTAGATGAAAATGAAGAAATGGAGCATGACGTGAAGATATTCCATAATGCTCTTGGTTTTTCAGAAATTATTGCTCGTGATTGTATGGTCCCTAGAAATGAAATTGTTGCACTTGAAATTAATGAAACCATAGATCAATTAAAGACACAATTTTTAGACACAGGATATTCTAGAATTTTAATTTATAAGGATAATATTGATAATATAATTGGTTATGTGCACAGCACAGCTTTGTTTAAATCTCCAGAAAATATAAAATCGGTGTTAATGCCAGTTGGTATTATTCCAGAGGCGATGGCAGCCAATCATATTTTAGAAGATTTTATTGCAAAAAACAGAAATTTAGCCATTGTTGTGGATGAATTTGGTGGCACATCAGGTATTGTTACGATGGAAGATATTATAGAAGAGATTTTTGGTGAAATTGATGATGAATACGATCAAGAACTATATACGCAAAAGAAAATATCTTCTTATGAATATGTTTTTTCAGCCCGCTTAGAAATTGATATGATTAATGAGAAATACAGATTAGGTCTTCCTGAAAAAGAAGAATATGAAACTCTTGGTGGTTTAATCATTAATATAGCGGAAACCATACCTGAAAAAGGTGATGAGTATAATATTGAACATTTTCATTTCAAGATTTTAGAAGTAGAAGAAACCAAAATTGTTAAGGTTTACGTCAAACTAATGAAATAGGATAGCTAAGTCATTACTTTTTTCATGAATAGTCTTCCTGGTAAATAGGAAGATAAAAAACCAACAAAAGTCAATACGAAAAGTAAAAGCAGTAAATCACTTGATTTTATTAGTATAGGCCAATACTCTAGGGATGCATCGTTGAGTTTGATAAGCTTAAAATTGATTTGCAAATAACAAATAAATAAACCCAATAAAAGACCCAAAAAGCTTCCTAATAGACTTATTAGTAGCCCTTCCTTAAAAAAGATTTTTCTTATTGTATTATGATTACACCCTAAAGTAGATAAAGTGAAAATATCTTTCTTTTTATCAATAATTAGCATGGTGATAGATGAGGTAATTGTAAAAGAGGATAATAAAAGCACAAACGTAAGTATAGCTATTACCATCCACTTTTCTGTATCATTTGCAGCATAGATAAGTTTATTTTTTTCTTCATGAGAATAGGCTCTAAGATGTGGAAATTGTTTTTCGATTTCACTTTTAATTTTGGGGAGTCGACCTTTTATGTTTGAAAAAACAAGAATACTCGAGGCACCATTTTCATATTTAAAAATTTTATTGGCTGTTTTATAGTCCATTATTGCTGTAGATTCGTCAATGTCAGGATTAATGGAAAATACACCACTGAGGATTAAATTATCACGATTTAAAATGCCTTTATTTTGAACAGAAAGTTTTTGATTTTTATCTACTGAATACAAAGAAATTTCAGAAATAAAATTTTGATTAAGATCTACCTGGAGTTTATGTTGAAGGCCATACCCCAAAATTATTGTTGGAATTGATTTAAAATATAATTCTGCTTTTCCTTGGGTAAGGTCAGTTTGCCAATTTTGCGAACGAAATAAGACACTATCTAATCCAATTATGCTAGAGGCTATCCATCTTTTATCGTATTTCAGCATGGCTGTTTCTTCAATTTGCTTATGATAATTAATAATGCTTTTATTATTATTTAAGTATGAAAAAAGAGGGTCATTTTCATGTATTTTTTTCCCTTGAACGGGTTCTAGGTAAAGATCTGCAGCATGTCTTCCATACATGTCCTCTACATATTTTTGAATTCCATTAAAAGCACTTAAGATTATTATTAAAGCCGTTGCGCTGATAAAAATTCCAAAAAAAGAAATAAAGGAAATTACATTAATAATATTTCTAGATTTTTTAGAAAACAGATAACGTCTAGCTATAAATGAAGAAATGTTCATTACTGCTAAGCTAACTAATCATTTCATCATTATAGTGATGTAGCATAATAATTACCTGGTTTTTTTATGATTAGTTGATTTATTTCCATTTGAGTAAGCAAAGCTAATAATATGGATGGATTTAATTTAACTTTCGAAACTATTGAATCTACATGAATAGGTTGATTCGAACGAATACATAACAGCACTAATTTTTCTTTATTTGACAATTTCTTGTTTTGGATATTTCCCTTATGAAATGACTCTTTTTTCTTTAATTTTAGTTCTTCTGCTATTTGATTAAATTCATGTAATAGAGTAGCACGATTATTTTTTATTAATATGTTACATCCTTCAGAAGTGGTGTGGTTAATGTTACCTGGTATAGCAAACACCTCTCTGTCGTAGCTACCAGCTAAATAAGCTGTAATAAGACCTCCGCCTTTTAATTTAGACTCTACAACAACTGTACAATGACTAATTCCAGCAATAATTCTGTTTCTTTTTGGAAAGTTAAACTTAGTTGGCTTTGTATTCGGAGGGAATTCGGAAATAACGGCTCCTATTTCTCTTATTTTTTCCAATTCCTTTTGGTGGTGTTTTGGGTATATGCAAAGATGGCCACTTCCTAATACTGCAAAGTTTGGAATGTTTAGTTCATTGGCTTTTCTATGAGCAATAATATCTATTCCATAAGCCAATCCACTCACAATACCTACTCTAAATTCATGTAATGCCTTAATCATATTATTAGTTATTTCAAAACCATAATTCGAATTATTTCTAGTGCCCACAATACTTACGCAGGGCATATTATTGGTACATCCCTTACCAGTTTTATAGATAACATAAGGTCTATCAACACAATTTTTTAACAGATTGGGGTACCCAATATCATTTTGATTAACAACCTTAATTTTATTTTTAGTACAATCTTCTTTGATATGCTCAGCTTTGTCTAAAATTTCATTTGGATTAAACTTGTATTTTGCCATCATATTTTCAAAAAGTTCTTTTTCATTAGGGAAAATATCATGCAATTCATTAAGTAATTTTGGAGAAAGCCCTTTAATAAGGGTTAATGCAATAGAATATTTCATAATTTCAAATCAAGGCAGTTGCTGCATAGTTTTTTTACGTTTTATTTGTCAATCCCACAGAATACACTACATTTGCAACGTATTTAACAATTGAGAGGGGACGCGGGGACGCAAGTCCCCTCTTTTTTTACATGATAGACAAGAAAAAAGTAATAGCATTAGCGGAAGAGCGCATTCAAGAATTGAATAATGATAACTACCTAGTTAAAGTTACCGTTTCTAATAAAAACCAAATTAAGGTAACTATGGATAACTTGCACAGAGGTGTCAGTATTAATGATTGTATGAGCGTTAGTAGAAATATTGAGCATAATTTAGATCGTTCAGTAGAAGATTTCCAGCTTGAAGTAACCTCTCCAGGTCTTGATCAGCCATTTTGTGTTGAACAACAATACATTAAAAATATAGGTAGAAAGATACTTGTAATTACAACGGAAAATCAAATTTTGGAAGGGGAGTTGTCATCTGTTAATGAAAATGACATTTCTATAATAGAACATGTGAAGTCTAATAATACAAAAGCAAAAAAGATGATTCCGGGTAAGACCATATTCATTGAAAAATCAAAAATTAAAGAAAGTAAACTAATAATATCTATTTAAATAAATAAAATGAACGCAATAGATTTAATCGACTCATTCACCGAATTTAAAGAACTTAAAAATATTGATAGAGTCACCATGATGAGAATAGTAGAGGACGTTTTTAGAACTACTCTAAAAAGAAAATATGGATCTGATGATAATGTAGATGTAATTATTAACCCAGATAAGGGAGATTTAGAGATATGGCTCAGTAGAGAAATAGTTAAAGACATTGATTTTGAAGATGAAGGAACACAAATCAAATTATCAGAAGCATTAAAAATTGAACCCGATTTTGAAATCGGAGAAGAGGTTTCCCAAGAGATTAAAGTTGAGGATTTTGGGAGGAGAAATATATTGGCACTTAGGCAGAATTTGGTTGCAAAAGTTCTTGAACTTGAAAAAGATGGTATTTATCAAAAATACAAGGAGCGTGTTGGTGATATTATTAATGGGGAGGTTTATCAAATCTGGAAAAGAGAAATATTAGTGCTTGATGATGATGGGAATGAACTAATTCTACCTAAATCAGAACAAATACCCTCGGATTATTTTAGAAAAGGAGATACTATTAGAGCGGTTGTGGCTAAAGTAGATCTTAGAAACAATAATCCAGTAATTATTTTATCTAGGACAGCACCTGAATTTTTAGCTCGATTATTTGAGCAAGAAGTTCCTGAAGTTTTTGATGGATTAATTACCATTAAAAAAATAGTTAGAAATCCTGGTGAAAGAGCAAAAGTTGCTGTTGAATCATATGACGATAGGATTGATCCAGTTGGCGCCTGTGTTGGGATGAATGGAACAAGAATTCATGGGATAGTAAGAGAGCTAAGAAATGAAAATATTGACGTTATTCCATGGACAAATAATATTCAATTATTGATTCAGAGATCTCTGAATCCTGCAAAAATCACCAATATGGAGATTAATGATGAAGAAAAGAGGGTTGAAGTTTTCCTAAAGCCTGAGGAGGTTTCAAAAGCAATAGGTAAAGGCGGACATAACATAAAATTAGCCTCTAAATTAACAGGATACGAAATTGACGTCTATAGAGAAGGAGCTGAAGACATTGATGATGTAGATTTAGATGAATTCTCAGATGAAATTGATGGTTGGATAATTGATGAATTGAAGGCCATAGGGTGTGATTCTGCAAAAAGTGTTTTAGAAATAGGAGTAGAAGATTTAGTAAAAAGAACAGACCTTGAGGAAGAAACAATTGAAGAAATTGTCAAAATATTAAAGTCAGAATTTGAATAAATAAAGTAAGAAAGATAAGTAGTTATGGCAGAAATAAAAAGGCTAAGTAAAGTAGCAAGGGAGCTTAACGTGGGGATCTCAACCATTGTGGAATTTTTAGGTTCTCAAGGAAAAGAGGTTAGTGCAAATCCAAATACAAAAATTGATGATGAACTTTACATGCTTTTACTTGAAGAATTTCACAAAGAAAAATTTGAAAAGGAAAAAGCGGATAAGGTAAATATTGATAAGTCAGAAAGAACAGTCATAACTATTTCTAAGGAGGAGCAGGCTAAATCTGAAGAGAAAATAGAAAAAATTGAAGCTAAGGCTGATAAGCTCTCTGGTCTATCTGTTGTAGGTAAAATTGATTTAACTCCTAAAACAGCTAAAAAAGAGCCAGAGCCAATGCCTAAGCTAGAGGTGAAAGAACCTGAATCAAAGCTAGTTGAAGAGCCTAAAGAGGAAATTAGCACAATAAAGGCAGAGGCCAAAAAACTTACAGGTCCCACAGTGCTTGGAAAGATTAATTTACCAGTAGAAAAAGAGAAGAAATCATCCAATGATCAAGGTGATAATGATTCTTTGAGAAGAAAAAGAAAAAGAATTAAAAAAGTAAACGTAGAAAAGGCAGGAAAAAGAGCATCAAAAGAGCATAAGAAAATAACAAAAGGAACTCAAAAAACAGAGGTTTCTGAAGAAGAAATTCAGAAGGAAATTCGTGAAACACTAGCAAGGCTGAGTAATAAAGGTAAGTCTAAGGCTTCAAAATTTAGAAGAGAAAAAAGACAAGCCGTTTCTGAAAAAATTGAGCAAGAAGAAATAAGGGCAGAAGCAGAAAAGAATGTATTAAAATTAACAGAATTTGTAACGGTTTCAGAGCTTGCTTTGATGATGTCAAAATCCGCTAATGAAGTTATTGGCACATTGATGTCTATCGGCATATTTGCTTCAATCAATCAAAGATTGGATGCAGAAACATTAACCATGGTTGCTGAAGAATATGGATTTAAAGTAGAATTTGTGAGTGCTGACGTTACCGCATCTGTAATTGAGGACACCCAAAATCCAGAGTTAATGGCAGATAGACCACCTATTGTCACAGTAATGGGACACGTAGATCATGGTAAAACATCTTTATTGGATTATATAAGGAAAGCAGACGTCACATCGGGTGAAGCTGGAGGTATTACTCAGCATATTGGAGCTTATTCGGTTAAACACAATGAAAAGCTTATTACTTTTCTAGATACACCTGGTCACGAAGCATTTACCGCTATGAGAGCGAGAGGAGCGCAAGTTACTGATGTAGCTATTATAATCATTGCGGCTGATGATAGAGTCATGCCCCAAACCAAGGAGGCTATTAATCACGCTCAAGCAGCAGGTGTTCCTATGGTATTTGCCTTAAACAAATGCGATAGACCAAGTGCAAATCCTGATAAGATAAAAGAAGAGTTATCGGCTATGAACATTCTTGTTGAAGATTGGGGTGGTAAATATCAATGTCAAGAAATTTCAGCTAAATCTGGTGACGGGATAGAAGATTTACTTGAGAAGGTGTTATTAGAATCCGACTTATTAGAACTTAAAGCAGATCCTGAAACCCAAGCCAAGGGAACGGTTATAGAAGCTTCATTAGATAAAGGACGTGGATTTGTAACTACGCTGCTTGTTCAATACGGAACCTTAAAAGTTGGAGACTCA
Organism: Crocinitomicaceae bacterium; assembly: GCA_038134525.1. GTDB lineage: Bacteria > Bacteroidota > Bacteroidia > Flavobacteriales_D > Parvicellaceae. The sequence continues at coordinate 57,011 of JAYPVI010000008.1, read as the reverse complement.
TTGATTGCTGGTACACAGTTCGGAAAAATTAAGGCTATGCATGATGAAAATGGTCGTCCTGTAAAAGCGGCAGGTCCTTCAATACCGGTTTCTGTTTTAGGGATGAATGGTGCCTCAAGCGCTGGTGATGTTTTTAATGTGTTGTCTGATGAAAAAGAAATTAAACAAATTGCTTTAAAGCGGCAGCAGTTGCAACGTGAACAAGGTCTTAGAACCACTAAGCACATTACCCTTGACGAAATTGGAAGGCGTATTGCCCTTGGAGATTTCCAAGAATTAAACGTCATTGTAAAAGGTGACGTAGATGGATCAATTGAAGCTCTTTCAGATTCATTACTAAAACTTTCTCAGGAATCTATACAAATCAATGTAATTCATAAAGCAGTTGGACAAATTACAGAGTCTGATATCTTATTGGCATCAGCTTCAGACGCTATTGTAATAGGATTTCAAGTAAGACCTTCTGCAGGTGCAAGAAAATTAGCTGAAAAAGAAGAAATTGATATTAGATTATACTCTATTATTTACAAAGCAATTGAAGAAATTAAAGAGGCTATGGAGGGGATGCTTTCTCCTGAATTTAAAGAGGAAATTGTAGCTACTGCAGAAATTAGAGAAACATTTAAAATAACCAAAGTGGGAACCATTGCTGGGTGTTATGTTGTTGAAGGAAAAATTAACCGAAATCATAAAGTTCGTATCATAAGAGACGGGATAGTGGTGTACTCTGGTGAATTAGGATCGCTAAAGCGTTTTAAAGATGATGTAAAAGAGGTTCAACATGGATACGAATGTGGATTAAATATTGATAAGTTCAATGATATTAAAGTTGGAGATGTGGTTGAAGCTTACGAGGAAGTAGAAGTAAATAGAAAACTCTAGTTTTTAGTTTTTTCCATACTCAAGGGTAAAAAATATTTCAACTGAATATTGAAATAATTTCCTCTTAAAAAAGCGGCTTCATAATCATCAAAATCTCCACCTGATCCGGCATAATAATATTTAAAATGGGTAACTAAAATGGTAGATATCGGGATGTTTACCTGACTGCCAACATAAAATATACCAGCATTTTTATCTCTTAATTCTATACCTATAGAGGCATTAACAGACCCATTTATCCATCTCGCTCTTTCAGAGTAATGATAAATTAAATTTTGGCTACTTTTTGAAGCCACTGCTGAAGCATAAAAGTCCAATTCAGCTCCTAAAGAAGTATTCATGTGCATATTGTCACTTAGCTGAATAAAAACGAGGGCATTTAAAGGGAAAGCGTAATTAATATATCCAAAGTCACCCATATCTGTGTTAGATGAACTAATGAAATTATTTTCACCTAAAAATTTAAAGTTTCGTCTACAAAATAATATACCTGACTCAAGGGTAATATTTTTTGATTTGGAATTTCTCATTAACATCCCAAATTGATACCCAATTTTACTAGACAATTCAATATTAGAAAAATTGTTTTCTAAAAGGAGTGGACCAGCACCAAAGTAATCAATGGGTATTAACGGGCTTAAAGTAAATCCGATCATTTTATCTCCTTCATTATTTTGCGATATAGTTTGGCCACAACATGTCAACAATAACACAATGAAGAGGTAGTAAAGTGGTTTAGTTCCCATTATTGATTTTGCATGTAGGATATAATAGCAAATATAATAACGAGAAGGCAAAGAGCATAAATGGATATTCTTCCCCAATGCGGCTTAATAATGGGGTCTCGAAACTTACCAATAGCTTCATAATTCAATTTTTGAACTACCTTATTATCCGTTTTCCTAATTCCAAATAAATACACAAGCCCTCTGTTGGAGTTTTCTTCCCCTCTCTCAAAATAAATTTTTCTTTCATTAAGTGAAGCCTCAAAATAGTTTGCTTTTTCTTCATTGTAAAAGAAAAACACTTTATATGCTTTGTTTGTAGGATGGTCCTTGTGATTAGTCAATTTTAAGAACCCTTCGTCCATATCATCCATACATAATGATTTAATTATACCACTCCGTTACATATTCGATCGGCTTTCGTTGCCCTTTTGGCCAATCTTCATTTGGATAACCCAAGTAAATGATACCCATACATTTATCCTGTTCTCTAATTTCTAAAAAATCATTCATTTCTTTAGTGTAAATTACTTTTGGGGTAGACCAAAATGATCCAATTCCATAAGCAGTTGCGGTTAAACAAATGTTTTGAATGGCACAAGCAACAGATGAAATTTCTTCAATTTCAGGTATTTTGGGGTTGTCTCCTCTTTTCATGTATACGACTACGGCAGCAGATGATTGAAAAGGCCTTGCTTGCATTTTCAGTAATTTATCCTCTCTGAATTGATCTTCAGGAGTAAGGTTTTTGTAAAGACTACTTAGTGATTTAGCCAACAAACTTCTACTTTCACCAGCATAAATCTTGAAACGCCAAGGTTGAGTCATTCCATGAGTAGGAGCCCAAGTTGCATTTTGTAATAGGTGTTCTATTATTTCTTTATGGATAACTCTTGAAGAATAGTATTGAGGATAAATAGTACGTCTATTTTTTATAACATCGGTTATCTCGCTAAGATTATATTTCATAATAATGAATTAAGATGTAATATTAAATCGCATTTTCTTATTAATTAAATATTTCTAGGAAAATATGATAAAATAATACCTTTGTTGGATACGTTTTGAAATGAAAATTAGCGCTATCATACCTACATTTAATGAGGAAGATCATATTATTGATGCCATTGAGTCGGTTTCGTGGGCTGATGAAATCATTGTGGTAGATTCTTTTAGTACGGACAATACGATCTCATTGGCTAAATCTAAAGGGGTTAGAATCCTTCAGCGTGAATATGAGTATTCCGCTTCTCAGAAAAACTGGGTAATACCCCAGGCGAATTTTGATTGGGTTTTCATATTAGATGCAGATGAAAGAGTAGATGAAAATCTGAAAAAAGAAATTAATGCCATACAAAACAGCTCTTATGATTTTGATGCATATTGGATTCCTCGACAGAATCATTTTATGGGAAAGAAAATTCGATTTTCAGGTTGGCAAGGTGATAAAGTAATAAGATTATTTAATAAACAAAAATGCCATTACGAAGATAAAAAAGTCCATGCGGAAATTATTTGTAGTGGTAGTGTAGGAAAATTAAAATCTTCTTTAATACACTATACTTTCAAAAATGTAGCTCATTACATGGAAAAATGGGATAGGTATTCATCTTGGAGCGCACAAGATCATCTTGGTCATTCACCACCAAATTTTTTTCATTTTGTGGTAAAACCTGCTTTTCGTTTTATTAGAGATTTCATTTTAAGGGGTGGAATTTTAGACGGCAGAATAGGATATATTGTCTGTAAACTATCTAGCATGGGTGTGTTTATGCGCTATGTGAAAATTCAAGAAAAATTCAAACACCAATAACTTACCATTTCGCATCGGGGTAGAGTAAAGGCAAGTGTTGCATTTCAGCTAGTAAATACCCCATGTACTCCGTGTGAAACCCGTCTTTTCCATATTGCAAGGTGTATGGAATGTTTTCTGGTGTAGAAAGTCCTGCATCATTTAATGTGCTTGTAACCATATTTAACCAGTTTGATTTTAAAGCATTATTTGATACACCAAATCCTACTTGTGTCATTTTGTTATCAATTTCATTATCATGAAATAATTCATCAATATACATCCATAATTCATCTATTGCGTATTGTATTCTAAGATTACTTTCTTCTGTTCCTTGCCCAAGGCGAATTATCCAATCTTGACTTCGTTGAAGGTGGTATCGTACCTCTTTTATGGACTTTTTACTAATTCCCGCGATGGTTATATCTTTACTGTTACACAAGGAAGTATAGAATAAATTGTGATATACATCAATGAAGAATTGCCTTACTAAAACATAAGCAAAATCAATATTGGGAACTTCTACTAAATGAAAAGATCTAAAATCTTTTTCCTTTCGCTTAAAAGCTAGTTCATCTGCTGATAGTGTGCCATGTATACTAGCAGCATAGGTTAAGAAATTTTCAGCCTGTCCAAGTAAATCTAATCCAACATTGGTTATAGCTAAATCTTCTTCAAGATGAGGTGCTTTACTACAATATTCACCAATTCGCTGGCTTAGTATCAATGGAGTGTCTCCAAGTCTTAAGCAATATTCGTACAGAGATTGATTCATTATATATGTTTTACACCGTCTGGAACTTTATAAAACGTGGGGTGCCGATATACCTTGTCATTAGATGGATCAAAGAATGCTTCATCATCAACAGATTGTGAGGAAACAATATCATCTGCCATTACTAACCAAATCCCATTACCTTCGTTTCGTCTTGTAAATAGATCTCTTGCTGATTGCATAGCCATTTCTTTATCGTAAGCATGTAAGCTACCCACGTGTTTGAAAGGTCGACCTGCCTTAACTTGAATGAAAACTTCCCACAATATGCCTTGATTATCTTTTTCCATTATGCCGTTTTTTGGATTCTTCTTTTCTTTTCTGCATAAGCTATAGCTCCTTTTCTTACCCAACTGCCTGATTCATGTGCTTCTTTATGATGTGCTAATCTTTTTTTGTTTCCAGGACCGTATCCTTTGACCACATTCCAAAATTCATCCCAATTTATTTCACCATAATCGTAGTGTCCTGTAGATTCATTCCATTTTAGATTAGGGTCTGGGAAGGTTAATCCAATATGTTCCCCTTGTTCTACAGTTTTATCAATAAATTTTTGCCTGAGTTCGTCATTAGACTCACGTTTAATCTTCCACTTTAATGATTGGTTTGAATGCGCACTGTCAGCATCATGGGGTCCAAACATCATGATGGATGGCCACCACCATCTATTTAGAGCATCTTGAGCCATTTCTTTTTGTTCTACTGTACCGTTTGCTAACGTAACCATAATTTCGTATCCCTGTCTTTGATGAAAGCTTTCTTCCATGCAAATCTTCACCATGGCTCTGGAATATGGACCATAAGAAGTGCCTTGTAATGAAACTTGATTTACAATAGCCGCACCATCTACTAACCACCCTATAGCTCCGATATCAGCCCAAGTTAAAGTAGGGTAATTGAAAACACTGGAATATTTGGCTTTTCCCTCATGTAGCCACTCCAAGAATTGTTCTCTTTTAACACCTAGCGTTTCTGCTGCACAATATAAATAAAGTCCATGTCCAGCTTCATCTTGAATTTTAGCCATCAGTATTTTCTTACTTCTTAAACTTGGGGCTCTCGTCAGCCAATTCCCTTCAGGCTGCATTCCAATCACTTCAGAATGTGCATGCTGTGATATTTGCCTGATAAGGGTTTGCCGATATTTTTCAGGCATCCAATCCTTAGGCTCAATTTTGATATCAGCATCTATCTTTGCTTGAAAAGCTTCTAGTTTTTTGGCATCTTCCATGGCTTATATTTCAATTTGGTCAAAATTAGTAAGGATTTCATGACCTTCTAGGTTTTGTTCACCCCAATTCTTCATTTCATTATTTGTCCATAATTTAGGAAAAAACACCCTACGTTGGTATTTAGGATGCATGTATTTTTTCCAATCGCTTCCACCAGTTGCTTCTTCTTTTTTCTTCCCACTCTCCAAGTAATGGCTTGCCGTATTATAATGTTCCATTACCCATTTTACATTTACCGTATGATCATAATGCCTTAATGAATTAATTAGGGTAAGATTTTTTTTCTCAGAATCTGGTAAGTTTTGAAAAAGTGTCCATATGTTTCTTGTGTTGTAGTCTTTCATAAAGCGAATAAATGTATCCATGTATTTTTCCTCAAAAAGACGAATCATTAATGACTTTTCACCTGTATGGTGATCTTTCCCTGCTGCTTGCCAATACAAGTGCTCAAAAGCATGTCTGAATGGTGTGTTTCGGTTTATGGTAGATCTAAAACGATAGTCAATCAAATTAATAAGCTCAGTACTTGAAAATTCTATCATTCGGTATTGAGCACTTTGAAATCCACTAGCAGGAGCTAGGGTTTTTCTAAACTTCATGTATTGTTCCACATCCATTCCCTCACCCATAATTTTGAAGGAACTGCTTAACATATCAAAATAACGGCTTATCCGATCTAATCGACTACTAAAGAAATTGGCAGTCAATTTCTTTTTGAAAGCAACTTGCTCAATTTCCCAGAGAATCATTTTAAAAAGTAATTCATTTATCTGGTGGTAGACAATGAATACCATTTCGTCAGGTAAGGTAGATCGCTGAATTTGAAGATTAAGGAGGGCATCTGTTTGAATGTAATCCCAGTAATTTAGTGGTTTTCCATGCAATAAACCCTCAAAATGAGTTTCTGCATTTTGGCCTAAAGCTTCAAATTTTTTAGAAATGTCGTTTATGAGATTATCCAAAATTCAAAGATTAAAGTGTTCCTCTCTTCTCTTGTTCTCGTTCAATGGCTTCAAACAGGGCCTTAAAATTTCCAGCCCCGAAACCTAAAGCTCCCATTCGTTGAATAATTTCAAAAAATAAAGTAGGTCTATCTTCTACGGGTTTAGTAAAGATTTGAAGTAAATATCCTTCTTCGTCTGCATCAATCATGATACCTAAGCTTTTGAGTTTTTCAATGTCTTCACCCAGTTGATGATTGTGTTCTTCTAATCTCAACGGAACCGCTTTATAGTATTCATCGGGTGGCGTACTTAAAAATTCAACCCCTCTTTTTCTCATTTCCGTAACGGTGCCAATAATGTCATTGGTTGCTACAGCGATGTGTTGAACACCAGGTCCCTCATAAAAATCCAAATACTCTTCAATTTGTGACTTTTTCTTTCCTTCAGCAGGTTCATTTATAGGAAACTTAATTCTTCCGTTTCCATTACTCATTACTTTACTCATAAGCGCAGAGTATTCAGTATGAATTTGTTTGTCATCAAATGATAAGAAGTTTTCAAACCCCATAACATCTTCATACCATTTCACCCAAGTATTCATTTCTCCCCAACCTACATTTCCAACCATATGGTCAATGTACTTTAGACCAATAGATGAAGGGTTGTAGTCCGATTCCCATTTTGTAAAACCAGGCATAAAGGTGCCGTGGTAGTTTTTTCTTTCCACAAACATGTGAATGGTTTCCCCATAGGTGTAGATTCCTGCTCTTACGACTTCTCCATCTTTATCCGTTTCGACAGTAGGTTCCATGTAGGATTTTGCCCCTCTGGATGTGGTTTCTTCGTAAGCTTTTCGAGCATCATCTACCCAAAGTGCCACTACCTTAACTCCATCACCATGTTTAACAATATGATCATTTATTGGTGATTTTGAATTCAATGGTGTAGTTAGAATTAATTTAATTTTATCTTGTTTTATCACATAAGAAACGGAGTCCTTGCTTCCAGTTTCCAAACCTCTGTAGGCAAAGGATTGAAATCCAAATGCAGTTTTGTAAAAATGAGCGGCTTGCTTAGCATTTCCTACGTAGAATTCAACATAGTCTGTTCCTAATAAGGGAAGAAAATCTTGTGCCCCTTGAAATATTTTTTCTAATCCGTAATCTATATTTTTTACTTCTTTCATTATTTTATGTTTTAATGTATCCAAGATTTGTAGTAATCTTTCACTTCAATATCTAATGCTTGTTGTGTTAGTTTTAAGGGTTTGAAAGTATCCACCATAACTGCTAATTCTTCAGTAGACTTTTTTCCAATACTTCTTTCGTATGCTCCAGGGTGTGGTCCATGTGGAATTCCTGCTGGATGAAGGGTGATTTGCCCCATTTCAATGTCATTTCTACTCATGAAATCACCATCTACATAGTAAAGTACTTCATCTGAATCAATATTGCTGTGATTATAGGGTGCAGGTATGGCCTTAGGATGATAATCATATAACCTAGGGCAGAATGAGCAAATCACAAAAGCAGGTGTTTCAAATGTTTGATGCACAGGAGGAGGTTGATGCACTCTTCCTGTTATAGGTTCAAAATCATGAATGGAAAAGGCATAAGGATAGTTATATCCATCCCACCCCACTACATCAAAGGGGTGACTGGCATAAATGTAATCATGCAATAATCCTTCTTTTTTAATTTTAATTAAAAACGCTCCTTTTTCATCATAAGTTTCTAATTCGGTGGGGACTCTTAGATCTCTTTCGCAAAATGGGGAATGTTCCAGTAATTGCCCAAACCAATTTCTATATCTTTTAGGCGTATAAATAGGGTGACTGGATTCAATAATAAAGTGCTTATTGTTTTCATTTTTAAATTCCATTTGATAGATCATCCCTCTTGGTATCACTAAATAGTCGCCTTCAAAAAAAGGAATATTTCCTAATTGTGTTTTCAGCTTTCCCTCTCCATGATGAATGAATATCACTTCATCTGCATCCACATTTTTATAAAAATAGCTGGTATTGGATTGTTGAGGCTTGGCTAAATGTAAGGTCACATCATTATTGGTTAGCACAGGAATTCTTGATTTAAGAACATCTTTGTGACTTGGGATATCAAATCCTTTTAGTGCTCTCATTTGCATGTTGTGTTCTACAGCTACTTTGGGAGATACATTAATATGCCCTTTTAATGCTGAAACTTGGGTGGGGGGATGTAAGTGATATAATAATGATGACATACCATCAAAACCGATGGTTCCAAAAAGTTGTTCAAAGTGAATGTCTCCATTTTCTTTTTTGAAAACAGTATGACGTTTATGCGGTATTTTGCCTAAAGTATGGTAACGAGGCATAGTTTAAATTTAGTAGGTTAATAAGGTAAAAAAAAAACGGGTGAAATCAATATTGATTTCTTAAAAGAGTGATATTATATGTCATTCAGGATTACGTTTGATGTAATCTTTTTGGGGAATAATGCAAACCGAAAAATGGATATGTAAGAAATAATTCATCTAGAATGAAGCTTTAATTTTTCTTTTTTGATGCATGTTAATCGTTCGATACGATTTTGCTGCATTATTGAATTTTTTATATGCAGAAAGCGTTAGAAACATGTAACTATCATCATTTTCAGGATTTCCTCTTTGGTCTCCAGGCTTAGTAAAATGATAACCATCAATGTAATATACATTTCCACCTTCAATTTGAGGCTGAGGAATTGCACCTTGAGGGTAGATATAGCCTCCAGACCCATCGCTAATTGCCATGCCATAATATCTATATTCTTGACCGGTATTTGTGCCTGACATGGTAATTTGGTATTGTGAGCCTCCATTAGCTGCCCAATCAAAGTAATTTCCACTTACATCATCTAAGTAATCGGTATTAGTGAACCGAAAGCCGAATTCAAATTTGATCCCACCATTACCATTAAATGCCTTTTTAATTCCAATTCCCATTGGTATACATAAAGCAACTGGACTATAGGTTTCTCCTGAAGCAAAAAGGGTATCACCAGGTGTACCTTGCCCTTCGGTTCTCAAATCTCTAAGGTTGAATTTCAACCCTGAACCAATTATGTTTTTATTTTCATCTATGAAACGATCATAGCCCATGGGGTTGAAATAAACCCCTCCAATACCACTAAAAACGTAAAGGCCTATACCTAATGGCGATTTTACGCCTAAATATTTTCCGGCTGGAGTTTTTAAATTGTAACGGTTTCCTGTCCTTTCATTGATAATTACGAACTCACTCATCAACGCCACTTCTCCAAGAAAAGTGTTAAAATTTAATCTTCTGTTATTTCTATAAAACTCTTGTGTTTGTGCATCATCGCCCGAAATTTGTGAGATAGCGGCATTTAATCTTAAGGTGATTTTACTAGCTAGATTATAGATGTATGAAAAATTCCCCGTAAAGCTTGTTTTAGCTAAATCAATGTCATAAACAGATCTAAAGGTGTTTTTGAATCCATCATTATCAAATTCTGTTTGGTCAAAGTCGCTCCCACCAACATCAGTTAAGCAAGAAGAAGCACCTGCTCCAAATGTGATTTCATGACGCTTCCTTCTGAATTCATATCTGTTGTAAAAGCCTTGTGCATCCAAAAGCTCAGGTGCTCCAAGAAAAACCACGAGCAACGTTACAACGAATTTATTTATCAAAAGTTTCATGTTTAAAAACAAATATATAAACTTTTCTCTGTTTATATACCCGACTTTGATTTAAAATCCCATAAAATAATTCCAGCAGATACAGAAATATTAAAAGAATGTTTGGTTCCCCACTGTGGAATTTCAATGGATAAATCAGCTATGTCAATGATGTTTTGATGTACTCCATCAACCTCATTGCCGAAAATAATCATTGTTTTTTCATCATTCCATTTATAATTCGTTAAATCTTTGGAATGAACGGTTTGTTCCACAGCTATGATCTTATAGCCTAGGTTTTTGTATTTCATAACAACAGATTCCGCATTTTCTACATGTTCCCATTCAACGCTTTCAGTGGCTCCAATGGCTGTTTTTTGAATTTCTCTGTGGGGTGGTTTTGCCGTAATGCCTCCCAAGTATAGTTTTTTAATGGCCATGGCATCACAAGTTCTGAATACAGAACCTACATTGTGAAGGCTCCTTACATTGTCTAATAGAACAATTATAGGATCTTTTTTTTTAGACTTAAAATCCGTTATGGACAACCGATTAAGTTCTTCTAATTTTAATTTTCTGTTCATCCTTCTTCTCTTCGTTTCTTGGTTAAATGGTGAATTCCATTATTTTTACAAACATATCTCCGTCAACGATAAAAACCAAATGACTAAAGTTAAAACAGAAACACCCTTAATGCAACAATACAATCGGATTAAATCCAATTATCCTGAGGCATTACTCTTATTTAGAGTTGGGGATTTTTATGAAACGTTTGGTCAAGATGCCATTACTACGGCTAATGTGTTGGGAATTGTGTTAACAGCCAGAAATAATGGTTCATCTAAAATTGAATTAGCCGGGTTTCCACATCATGCGCTAGGCAACTACTTGCCTAAATTGGTACGATCTGGTCTAAGAGTAGCAGTTTGCGATCAGCTTGAAGAACCCCAAAAAGGAAAAAAAATAGTTAAAAGAGGAGTTACCGAATTGGTTACACCAGGAGTCGTGCTGAACGATCAAATTCTGGAAAATAAGGGAAACAATTATTTAGCTGCAGTCCATGTTCAAAAAAATCAAGCAGGTGTTGCATTTCTAGATATCTCAACAGGTGAGTTTTATGTGGCGGAAGGACATGTAGATTATATAGCTAAGTTGGTTAATAATTACAATCCAAGTGAAATTCTATATCAAAGAAGTCAAGATAAAGAATTTCAAGAAAAATTTAATGCCAAAACGTACACCTTTAGATTAGATGACTGGGCTTTTGAAAAAGAGTTTACCACTGAAAAACTGCTAGCCCAATTTGGAACCAAGTCGCTAAAAGGATTCGGTATTGAAAAATTAGATTTTGCAATTATTGCTGCTGGTGTAATTTTACATTACATAAATACCGCAGAGCATCATAAGATTAGCCATATTACCAGTATACAACGAATTGAAAAGGACCATCACGTGTGGATGGATGATTTTACCATTTCAAATTTAGAGCTCATACAATCACCACATTTTAATGGGCATACTCTTTTTGACATTTTAGATCACACCATTACCTCCATGGGGGGGCGTTTATTGAAAAGATGGATGTTGTTTCCATTGAAATCTAAAAAAGAAATAGATCACCGTTTGGATCAGGTAAATTACTTTTTTAATCATAGAGAGGATGCTGATTTGATAAAAGAAAAACTTGAAGCCATCGGAGATCTTGAGCGCATGCCTTCTAGATTGGCGGTGATGAAAATTTCACCTAGAGAGTTAAATCAACTAAAGTCTTCTCTAGTAATTATAAAACCCGTAAAAGAATGGGCATCAAGATGCAACAATAAAACCATAAAAAAATGGGGTGAAAGTTTATCGGAGAACAATAAGGTCATTGATAAAATTGCTGCCACGTTAGATCCTGAAGCGCCTGTTGTTATTGGCAAAGAAAAGGTCATCAAAGACGGATTTCATAAAGAAATAGATGAGCTTAGGTTGTTATCTTCAGATGCCAAAGAGGTGCTGTTAAATATCCAACAAAGAGAAGTTGAAGCTACGGGTATTCCCAGTTTGAAAATTGCCTACAATAATGTATTTGGTTATTACTTAGAAGTCAGAAATACGCATAAGGACAAAGTGCCGGAGAGTTGGATTAGAAAGCAAACATTAACTTCTGCAGAACGATACATTACGGAAGAATTAAAAGAATATGAGCAGAAAATTTTAGGGGCAGAAGATAAAATTTTACAGCTTGAACAAGAACTTTATCAAACGCTACTGCACGAATTATTACCGGAGATCCCATGGATAATTCATAATGCCAAACTTATTGCACAGCTAGATATTATACAAGGTTTAGCAAAAGCAGCTAAGTTAAATGACTATTGTTTGCCCGAGATTGAAAACAATCAAGTATTAGAAATTAAAAACGGAAGACATCCAGTGATAGAACGCTATTTACCACTTGGGGAAGAGTATATTCCAAATGACATTTACTTAGATTGTAATTCGCAACAAATCATGATGATTACGGGGCCAAACATGAGTGGAAAATCAGCTCTATTACGCCAAACAGCCTTGACCGTAATCATGGCTCAAATGGGGTCATTTGTCCCTGCTAGTGCTTGTAAAATTGGTGTAGTAGATAAAATTTTCACCAGAGTAGGGGCAAGTGATAACATATCTTCTGGAGAATCAACTTTTATGGTGGAGATGAACGAAACCTCCAGTATCATGAACAATTTATCCGAAAATAGTTTGATTTTATTGGATGAAATTGGAAGAGGTACAAGCACTTATGACGGAATTTCTATAGCTTGGGCTATTGCTACATATCTACACGAACACCCTAAGTACCATCCTAAAACCATGTTTGCCACTCATTATCATGAACTAAACCAAATGACTGATTTGTTTAAGCGGATAAAGAATTTTAATGTTTCCGTTAAGGAAATGAATAAACAGATTCTCTTTTTAAGAAAACTGAAAGCTGGGGGCAGTGAACATAGCTTTGGTATTCACGTTGCAAAAGTGGCAGGAATGCCAAATAAGATCGTTTCTGATGCAGAAGAAATGTTAGTACAATTAGAAAATAAATCATCGGATTCAGGTGTGAAAACACCTGCAGTAAATGAAAAAAAATCTAATGGAGAACCACAGCTTAGTTTTTTTCAATTGGACGATCCAGTATTGAGTGAAATTAGGAGTCAAATAGAAAATTTAGATATTAATTCATTAACTCCAGTTGAGGCGCTTTTAAAGCTGAATGAAATTAAAAAAATGGTAGGAGGGTAAATTTTAATTTTCTTTTATCAAAATTTAATTATTTTTGCCGTCCAATTGTTCCTTACAATACAAGCGAAAGTAGCTCAGCTGGTAGAGCACGACCTTGCCAAGGTCGGGGTCGCGGGTTCGAATCCCGTCTTTCGCTCTGCACCATATTAAAAGGTATTTTGCCCGGGTGGTGGAATTGGTAGACACGCAAGACTTAAAATCTTGTGACCATTTGGTCGTGCGGGTTCAAGTCCCGCCCCGGGTACATTAATTAAGCCGTAGTTTCTTGTTTTTCAAGAAGTTGCGGCTTTATTGTTTGCTTTTTACCATAAATCTTCCATAGAATTACAGAAAAAAGCCAAAAAATCTAATGATCCCCACAAAACCACCACCCCCATATTGATTTAAATCTGCCTTTTTTTTAGCCCCTTAGCTGTGAAATAGGTATGTAATCCAATGGTTTTTTATATTTGGTTATGAGATCACTTTTAACACTTTTATTATTTGTGCCATTAATTGGTTTCAACCAAAATAGGTTTAAGGAACTAATACGCCAAAAAGTCCCATGAAAGTAGCAATAAGTGGTTCAACATTTAAGTGTAATTCTTGTGTGAACCATCGCAATTTGGCATTCGCATAGAATAACCACAAATGCAATCGCGAATTCCTTTACCCATCATTATCCGCTCAATATATTTTTCGATTCGTACAATTCGTGTTGAGGATTGCTTTGCTTGAGCAAAATGAAGTAAATATCCTTTTTGCCTTCCAGGTGTAAGGTTTCCGAATGCGGTTTTAAAGTCTGGAGATTCAATGAATTTTTGTTTCAATTCTTCTGGTACATCATATTCGGAAACATCTTTCAGTTTTACTTTTAGTCTTTTCTGCTCAATATCAATAGCTTCAAAAATGTAGGCTTTTATTAAATCATGACTTTCATTTATTTCTGCCAAACTGGTAAATCTCAATTGTCTCTCTGATTGAATGTTTTTAACAGTATGTAAAAGCTTTTTCTCATCCTTCAGTAAAATACCTTTAAAAAACATAAGTCCACAATAGTCCTTGAACACATGAATAAGAACTACATTTTTTCCGTTTAAAGTAAAACAAGGGTGTTTCCACTTGAATTCTTCTTCCAGCCCACAAGTCATAATTATGTCTCGAAGAAGAAGTAATTCATTAACCCATTTTTCCAGTTGCTTAAAATATTTTTCTACTTGCGAATTCATTGTTCAAAATTAGTTATTTAAGAATCAATCTAGTTTGACAATGCAATTATTGCAAGTATAGATATGTACGTTAATGAAAAAAGGCTTCCTTTTTTGTATTTTCAAATACGAAATTCAATTATTTATTTTGGTTTGAATTCCATTAAGCAAAACATAAAAACTGAAGTTTTAAAGCAATTACAACTAAAGATTAAAGACATTTCTAATGCTATTACCTTACTTACAGATAGTCGAGATGCGGACACAAAAAGCAGTGCAGGTGATAAGCATGAAACCAGTAGAGCCAAAATTCAAACTGAAATTGATCAGCATTACAAACAGCTTATTAATGCCCAAAACCAAAAAAATTGCTTATCAAATATCGACACTAAACATATACACAGTAAAGCTGATGTTGGTAGTTTAATAAAAACAGATAAGGGGTGTTTTTTTATTTCTACAGGCTGGGGGCGTATTCAAATACAAGATAAAAATTATTTTGTTATTTCAATTGAATCTCCAATTGGTAGACTATTAAAAAACAAAAAAGAAGGAGATAGCATTCAGTTTAGGAACACTGCTTATGATATTCTTAGTGTTAGTTAGGTTAATGAAAATGACATCTAATTATTAGAGATTAATTTTTCAGATATTTATAATCTCCGTAAAATGTTCCAAATGGGATAAGTGATAAAAAGCACAGAAACATAATTTGCTTTATTTTCCATTTCTTTTTTTTAGAATATCTTATAATAAATAGATTATATATCATAAATAAAATTCCATGCCCCATACCGATAAAATAATTGGGCTCCGGAATGTCAAAACCATATTTCAAAGGCATAGAAATACCAAAAAGAAGAAAGGAAATTCCTTCTATCCAAGCAATGAATCGAAGTGTAATCAAAATATTTAATAGTTCTTCTAATAATTAAGCGAATATAATGTTCATATTCTTAATATATCAGTCGGGGTTTTGCAAAAAACGGCTTTTCCATTAAATAATACCAAAGGCCCTTTTAGTAGATTAGGGTTGTTCATAATCAGGTAATATGCAGAATCAATATCGGGATTGCTGCCCTTAATTTCATTCTGGTAAACTTTTTGAGATTTATCCATAACATCTTTTGCATTAACACCTAATTTTTCGATAATCATCCTAAATAAAGTGTTTGAAACTCTAACTTCATTTATATCTTGCTTATTTATTTTTTTTGAAATCCCCTGTGCAATAGCTAAAGTTTTTTTGTCAATACTTTTTTGGCTATTATAAATTATGGTGAGTTCAGATTTATTAAAATGCATGACAATTATTTTTCTACATAATTTACAACTATTTTTTATAAAAATCATCATTATTTTAATTTTTCAATAATTGTAATTTTTACACTTTTCAGCTCATTTTTAATAAAATTTGGGAAATTAAAGAAAGTGTAAAAAAAACACTTATTAATCTAATAACTGAAAAAATGTTTAGGTTTTGTCAAAAATAATTTAACAAAAATTTGGAGTTTTGTTTAATCTATTTTTAAATTTGTTGAACAATCCTTAAATTTAAACAAATGGAAACATTAAATAATTTTTTTCTTGCTGTGCCAAAAATGGCCACTGACGATTATGTAGGTTTTACGTTTTTCGTTGGATGTATGGCTATGATGGCAGCGTCTGCGTTTTTCTTTCTATCAATGAATTCATTTGATAAAAAGTGGCGTACATCAATTTTAGTGTCTGGTTTGATAACATTTATTGCAGCAGTACACTATTATTACATGAGAGATTATTGGGCAACCAATATGGAATCTCCAACTTTTTTCAGATATGTTGATTGGGTATTAACTGTACCTTTAATGTGTGTGGAGTTTTACCTTATCCTAAGAGCTGCTGGTGCTTCTAAAAGATTAATGTGGACATTAATTGGTGCTTCAGTTGTTATGTTAGTAACAGGATATTGGGGTGAAGGTGTGAACAGAGATCAAGCTGCTCTTTGGGGTGGTATTTCTGGTGCAGCATACTTCTACATTGTATATTTAATCATGTTTGGAGAAGCGAAATCACTTGCAACTTCAGCTGGTGGTAATGTATTAGCAGCCCATAACATTTTATGTAAATTTGTTTTAATTGGTTGGGCTATTTATCCAATAGGATATATGGCTGGAACAGCTGGATGGTACGGTGCAGAAGGTCAAATATTTGGTATGGATTTAGCAATGGATGTAGTTTACAACATTGGTGATGCTATCAACAAAATTGGTTTTGGATTAGTTGTGTATAATTTAGCAGTTAATTCATCTAAAGAAACTGCTTAATTACAGTTTCACTTAATATTTAAAGGTTAAATAAAGGAGGACTACGTTCTCCTTTTTTATTTTTTAAATAATTGGTGTTTACTCAAGTCTTGTACCCAATGATCTAGTTTACCTGGGTTGTATTCTTCACCCATAGCTTTAATCACTTCTTTTGGGAAAACAATGCCATTTTTCGAGGTAAAGGAAAATCGAACTAAAGACGCCATGTATGTTTTTTCGTTTTTAACCGCTTTTTGAAAAAAGTAAAACCATTTTTCGTCATAACCCATCAATCTTGTTTTGAGTTGAAACCGTTGAAATAACCTAAGCCGATGTCTGTAGTTGTTGTAAGTCCCCGTTATTGTCATAGACCATTGGTTTTCTTTCAAAAATTTTTTAATGTTAACATTTACAGAATAACCAAATCTTCCTAAATCCAATAGAGTAACATATCTACCGTTGTTTAATTCCATAAATGGATCAATGTCTTGTGGAAGAACCATGAGGTTTATAGAGTCCTCTCCTTGAGTATGAAAGTTAACTTTTGGCCTAAAACTTCTAGTTATTACAACTCTTATTAATCTTAAATAGGGATACATGCTTATTTTGGGATAAATTCTGACTTTAATTTTACTATTTTTTGAAGAAACTCTTTGTTTTCCTTCCAGCTTTTTTTCTTATTAAATTGAATATAACTTCCATCTCCATGAATGGTGAAAAAGTCACCATTAAAAAGGGATAACCTAAAATACGGAATAGTCCAGGCGTGTGTATAAATGCCTTGGTTAATATGAATAATTACGCCCTTTGGCCTTAATTCTATGTTGGCATATTGAATTCCACTCACTTTTGATTCAAGATGCTTTATATCTTCACTAAAATTTTCAATAATCATTCTTCTAGATCCTATTCCACCTAGTCTCAATTTTTCAAATAATCTAAACGGTTTTCCTACTTCTTCATTTATGATTTTTTCGGTTTCCTTGTTTTTGTACGTAATATTATGTAGCCCCATTTTATAAATTTCTTAAATAATTATCGGCTGTTAAAAGATAGTTTTCTCTTTTGAGTTGATCCATTTTATCGAAGCTGCTAATGAGCATTCTCATTCGTGGATTTTTTAAGAAAAATGAACGTTGTTTATCCATGAAATTCCAAAAAAGAGCATCCCATATTTTACACCAATCTCCCTTTTTGTAGTTACTCATTTTGATGATGTAATTACTACTACTTATGTAGGGCTTGGTAGACATTACACCCCCATCTGCAAATTGACTCATCCCGTACACATTAGGTACCATTACCCAATCATAAGCATCTATAAAAACCTCCATAAACCATTGATAAACTGCATCAGGGTTAAATTCACATAAGAGCATGAAATTTCCCAAAATCATTAATCTTTCAATATGATTTGCGTAACTTGATTCTTTTATTTTAATAATCGTATCATCTATGGGTTCTATTCCTGTTACTCCTTCGTAAAATGATGGAGGTATTTTTCGATTAAACCCCCAAAAATTAGTAGTTCTTTCCTGCCTGCCTTTAGCCACATAAACCCCTCTAATAAATTCTCTCCAACCTATAATTTGTCTAATGAACCCTTCACAAGAATTAATTGGGATATGATGTTCTTTATAATATTTCATACTATTTTGAACAATCACATTGGGATCCAATAACCCACAATTGATTAAGGGGGATAAAACACTGTGATTAAGAATGGAATCTTCTTTAACTACAGCATCTTCGTAAGGTCCAAACTCTTTAAAGCGTACGGCTAAAAACTGATTTAACCAAGCTTCCGCTTCCTCATGATTAGTGGGGTATCTTTTTTCCTCATTGATAACACCAAAATTGGTGTTAAAATGATTTTCCACATAAGCAGAAGCATTTTTAAAAGTGGAATTCATTTTTGGGTATTGAATTGAAGGAGGTACTTTATCTTTTGGATATTTTTCTCGATTTTCGTCATCATAAGTCCATTTGCCCCCTTCGGGTTTCCCTTGCTCATTTAAAAGGATATCTAATTTTTGACGTTGAGTTTTGTAAAATGAGGTTTGGAAAAATTTTTTCTTTTCTTTTTTAAAAAACATATTCAGTTCTTCATGATTTGCTAAAAAGAGTGGATTGTCATAAATCACTAGGTTTATCCCTTTTTTTTTACAATGGGATTTGATTCTTTTCTCAAGCCAATCATCTTCTGGATGATAACAATGTATTGTGCTATTTTCATCGAAATGTGTGTCTATTAGGTTTCTTATGTCACCATTGTCGTTTAAAGAATCAATGTAGGTCACCTCATAACCAAGAGACACTAAATGACTTTCATAATTCTTCATTGTTGCCCTATGAAAGTGTATTTTTTGTTTGTGAAAATTATATTGTCTAAAAAACAAGTATTCTTCTATTAAATAAGTCTTAATTTCTTTTTTTAATGCAGGAATTTTAAAAAGTTGATTTGGGAATATGATGTTAATTTCTTTCATCTAGTATTTGATATTAAATGGTAATTTTAATGAGTCTTTTTCTACCTCTTGTGTAATTTGTCTCTTCCCATTCATTTCCCAACGCATAGCACTTAATGATAGTACTACTGCATCAATTATGTCATCCATTTTTGCTTTGTCTGTTTTGAACTCATTTTTAAATTCTGTAATCTGCTGAAATGAAAAATCAATGTATTTATTGATGATTTTCATGCGTTCTTCAATACCTAAAGGTGTTTTTTTGGCATGGCTTAAGGGCCCACTATTTAATTGTTCAAAGCATAGTTCAGGATGAGACTCACTTGTTTTCTTTAGATATACCTTATTAAGGGACAAAAATTCATTTACCTCAATAATTTTTTTACCGATATTCCAGGCTTGAATAGAGATCCCTTTATTAGAAATTTCTTTATTAATTTGATTTCCCAATTGATATGTTGGGGCTTCTAATGCTTCTCTTACCGGTGCAGTGAAAACACTACTTTTTCTTTTTTTGGATAATAAATTCCTGAGCATTAAATCAATTGTTCTTAGCTTGAATTGATCACCCAACCCAATGGGAATATCAATAAATACTAATTTACTATTAAGGCATTTGATTTCAGAAATATGTTCTATAAGTTTTAGTGAAACGACACTATCTTTGATTTGAGCACATACCCACCCAAATTTACATCCATCAATTCCTAGATACATTTTGTTTAATAATTAAAATATAAAATTAAACAAAAGATAAAATTGATTACATTTGTTTAATCTCTAAGTCATGAAAACATTGATAATTTTTTTCATTTTTAGTTTAACAATACTAGTTAGTTGGCAATTGTATGGTGCATATGTTACGAAAAAAACAAAGAAAATGGAGCCAGAATTAATAGGAAAAATTAAAGGAATTTACTTTAAAAAATATATAAACTATCAAAAAGCTTCTGTGTTGATCAAAGATATGTCTGCATCTTATGGAAAGTTTGGAATATTAGCTAATTATATTTTTGGCGGCAATCAAGATGGAACGCAAATTGCTATGACTTCCCCTGTAATATATCAATTAAATAAAGAGTCCACCTTTTCTTTTATCATGCCTGAAAGTTGGATTGGAAAAGAACTACCAAAGCCAAATGACCAAAGTATATTTTTCAGTTCGGTAAATAATCAGTACGTTGCTGTTTTAGAGTTTGGAGGATATGCGAAACAAGAAATATGTGAGAGAAAATTCCTAGAGATAAAACAAATATTAAAAAGCTTAGAAATTTATATTGATGATAGTTATGCCGTTGCCGTGTACCAGGCACCTTATCAAGTTGTTAATAGAAAAAATGAAATTTGGGTTGAATTAAGTAAAAGTCAAATTCAGAAACTTTTTCCTACATAATTATTTCACATCTGGGTTCCAACTCATTCTTTCGTAAAAATTCTGTCTTATATTCAGCCAAAATAAGTTGTAATCTGCAATATGATAATCATTCCGTTCAAATAGTTTTTGCATAGGAAAACTTTCAAATGTAACCCATAGCAATCCCTGATGTACAACGGCACTTAATGACTTTGGGTGTTTTATTTTAAAATTCCGAAACAAAATACCCTCATGTGAATTGTACAAGCTTGCAGCACCATTTCTTCTCCAATTTACAGGATTGGTGACAGCAATTTTATCACTGTATTTATAGCTTGGGTAAAAACCATGAGAAAATGTTCTCCAGCTCAAAAAGCAATTTTTATCTAAAGGATCATCACACGCTGGATAATCTTTTATTAAACGATGTACAGGCATTCCGATTAGATAAGCTAATTCCACTTTTTTTAGAATAGAGTCATTTTCAAGAAGGTAATCTGTAAATAGTTTTTCAGCATGATTTGTCCCTTGGCTATGTGCCGCTATTACTATTCTATTCCCTTTATTGTAATGTTTTAGATAATATTTAAAGGCATTTTCTACATCCTTATAAGCTACGTCAAAAGCCTTTATTCCATTGTTGTTGTCCTTATATCCATGAATATGAATTTGACGATAAATCGGAGCATATACATTGGCTAATCCACAAAAAACATTTGCCTGGTATTTTATAGAGGAATTATGGGTTTTTCTGTTTATTTTTTTATCGTTAATATCTGCATTCCATTGATCACCTTTTACATAGGTTGTTGGGTGAATAAAAAAAACATCTATTGAATCTAAACATAGCGTATCATTTAATAGGTTCTTGGGTAATAAATCAGAGTGATCAAATTTTAGGGGATGCGCTATCCATTGATCAAGTGTGGTATAGTCTGGAATGGTTTTTGGAATTTCTTCTTCAAATTGATGAATAGGGATAGGGCTAACACATGACCAGAAAAAGGTAGTTGCCCACGCCAAACAGAGTAATTTTTTCATGCAGCTAAAGTATTATTTTATACTTTCATGAAAGAAGATCTTATAATTCATTTGTTAACATGAATATTGGTATAAATGCAAGGCATTTAATTGAGGGAAAATTAGAAGGCATTGGCTGGTATAGTTTTGAAATACTAAAACGAATAGTGCTTCTAAGACCCAATGATCATTTTTATTTCTATTATGATCGAAATACTAAATCACTAATAAAAGGCAAAAACATAACGAATATCATTGTTAATCCACCAGCAAGAAGTCCACTTTTATTTCGATTTTGGTTCAACTACAGTTTACCCCGATTATTTAAAAAAAATAAAATAGACTTTTTCTTTTCACCTGATGGATTTATCAGTTTAGCTACTTCCATTCCTCAAATTGCCGTTATCCATGATTTGAATTTTGAGCATTATCCTGATGATGTGCCAAAGAATATTTTGAAGTATTATCAAAAGTACATGCCCCAATTTGCAGAAAGAGCCAAAAAAATCATAACGGTTTCGAATTTCTCTAAAAGTGATATATGTTCAACATATAAAGTGAACCAAGATAAAGTAGAGGTAATTTACAATGGTGGTAATCCACTATATTCACCTCTTGACAATCTAAGTAAAAAACAATTCAAGATAGACCAATCTCAAGACCGACCTTATTTTGTTTATGTAGGTTCATTGCATAAACGAAAAAATATAGACAGGATGTTTAAGGCATTTAATGAATTTAATGCAAATGAAAAATTTGATCTTATTGTTATTGGTGCACCTATGTGGGGTAAAGAAGCCTATGAAAGTCAAATATCTTCTTGCATTAAAATTTTAGGAAGAAAATCCGGTTTAGAATTAAGTAAATGGGTATCCTCAAGCGAGGGATTAATATATGTTTCTTACTTTGAAGGGTTTGGTCTTCCCGTATTAGAAGGTATGATGGCTGGAATTCCTGTAGTAACAAGTGAAATTACAAGTATTCCAGAAGTCGGAGGTGACGCTGTTATTTATGTAAATCCCTTTGATATTAAATCTATTTCAAAGGGCATGTTAAGGGCAGTAGAAGAGTTTGATAAATACGCAAAATTAGGCCCAAAACAAGCGGTAAAATTTAGCTGGGATAAGGCGGCAGATGAATTAAATCATACCTTTACCAAGGTAATGTCCTAGCGATTAATGATGTCAACTTTGAAAAATAATGTGATGTTAATTGGCTTCTTGCTAATACTGTTAATTACATTACTAGTATACACAAATCACTTTAGCAACCCTTTCTTTTTTGATGATTCTCATACTATAGTTAATAATAGTGCCATAACGACTTTAGAAAATTGGACATCATTTTTCACTAATCCTGAGACCTTTAGTTCTTTACCTGCAAATAGAGCTTACAGACCTATGGTAACCTTTTTAAATGCAATTGATTATGCTATTTCAGGCAAGCTAAGCCCTAAAACCTATCACATTCATATTTTTTTCTGGTATATCATTACTATTCTTTTGTTTTTAATTTTAATGACTCATTTATATAAGAAGGCGAATAAGTTGTTGGACATAAAGGGTAAAGCGTTTATTATTCTCACCACATTATTTTTTGCCACTCATACCATTAATGCAGAAACCATAAATTACATCTGCGCTAGATCAGATTCCTTCTCTACGTTATGTGTATTACTTTCTCTATTACTTTTTATAAACAAGAAGACAAGAAAGTATCATCTTTATTTAATTTCTTTTATGATTGGAATTTGGACAAAACAAACAGCTGTCATGTTTATTCCAATTTTGTTTTTTTATGTCATTTTGTTTGAAAAAAATACTCATTATTCACTATTGAGGAGTTCTATTTATAGTTGGATAAGATCAATAATCAAGCTGATATTGGTCCCCACACTTTTCGGGGTAGTGCTATTCTTAGTAAACCAATTATATTTAACACCTAGCTCCACTGTTTCTTCAAATTTTAATGTTACTAAGTTTGAATATATATCTACTCAGTTTTACGTCACTTTACATTATCTAGGAAATTTTATTCTTCCTACAAGTTTAAGTGCCGATCCAGATATTGAGATTATTACTCCTTGGTATGATAAACGAATAATGTTAGGGTTGGTTCTGGTTACTCTTTTAATAATAGGGGCTATTAAATATGCAAGAAATGAAAAAACCAGACCAATTACTTTTGGAATTGCTTGGTTTTTTGTTGCGCTTTTACCAACATCTCTTGTCCCTTTATTTCAAATAGCAAATGATCATAGGATGTTTTTTCCTTTTCTCGGAATATTTATTGCTGTTGGATTTGGAGGATTTCATTATTATAATATGATTTCTAAATCAATATTTAGAATAAGCTTCATTTCAGTTGTTTTACTATTAATAACCTCTTATTCTTTCGGGACATATGAACGAAATAAGGTTTGGTCATCAACAGAATCTTTGTGGTATGATGTGACTATTAAAAGCCCAAATAATGGCAGAGGTCTAATGAATTATGGTTTAGCATTGATGGCTAGAGGTGATTACGATAATGCTGAAGATTATTTTATTCAGGCGCATAAAAAATCTCCTTATTGGTACACCATAAAGATAAATTTAGCCATATTGTACGGTGCAAAAGGGAACAAAGAAGAGGCTGAAAAGTATTTTAATCAAGCTATTAAATTGAAAACATCAGCACCAGACCCAGAGTACTATTATGCAAGGTACCTTTATCAAAAAAAGCAATACAACAAAGCACTAAGCCTTGTGAATAAAGCATTAATTAAGAGTCCAAACCATTTAAGTAGTATAAACTTGAAAAAGGCTATTTTACCTTTTACTCAACCTAAAGAGGAGCAGGTTAATATATTAATAGATGAATTAAAAAATGATCCGCAAAACGAAAGTTTAATTTTAAATTTAACGGAAAAACTATATTCGTTACAACGATATGATGAAGCCATTTCTTACTGTAAAAATGCAATAGAAAAAAACAGTCATAACAAGTTAATTTATAATAATTTATGTGCTTGTTATAATCAAAAAGGGGAGTGGGAAAAAGCCAAAAGTGCTTGTGAAAAAGCGCTAATTTTAGATCCAGATTTCCAATTAGCTAAAAATAATTTAAATTGGGCCTTAGGAGGGTTAAACAAGTAAAGGCATGTTAAATAATAAAACCGTAGCAGTTGTTATTCCGTCATACAACGAGTCAACTCAAATTCACATGGTATTGGAGAGTATGCCTGATTTTGTCGACCGAATTGTTGTTGTTGACGATTGCTCAAAAGATGACACTTTAAACAAGGTGAAAGCGTATTTGGACATGGATAATAATAAAAGTGACATTCAATTAAAATCCATTTTTCTAGAATTGCCTGATCCAACACCATACAACAGAGCAGATATTGAATTTATTCAAAGAGTTCAATCAGAAAAAGAATTTTTTACGCCTCAAAAAATTCATAACAAAAATCAGGATCATGAAAAGATCATATTAATTGAGCACATTCAAAATGGAGGAGTTGGTGCAGCTATTGCATCGGGATATAAATGGTGTAAAGATCACGACATAGATTGTGTAGCAGTAATGGCAGGTGATGGGCAAATGGATCCTAGTGAATTGTATTCTATTTGTAGTCCTGTGGTGAATGAAAATATTGATTATGTAAAAGGAAACAGGTTGCAACACAAGTCAGCTTGGGTTATTATACCTAAAGTTCGATTTTTTGGTAATTCCATATTAAGTATTCTCACTAAAATTTCATCAGGTTATTGGCATATATCAGACACTCAAACAGGTTATACAGCTATTTCAAAACACGCTATAAATGCTATCCCACTATACAAAATCTACAAAAGATATGGAATGCCCAATGATATGCTTATAAAGCTTAACATTGCTTTTTGCACGATTAGAGAAGTGAAGATTAAACCTGTTTATGGCGTAGGTGAAAAATCTAAATTAAAAGTACTTAAAGTAAGTTTCCCTATTTTGTTTTTACTAATTAAAGGCTTTGTTAAAAGACTATGGACGAAATACTTATTTAGAGATTTTCATCCTTTATTTTTACTATACAATGTAGCATTTTTAATTTTTGGTGTCAATATCTATTTTGCCTACCATTTAATCGTAAATTTTTTACAACCTGATAGTAAAACCCCCACCGATTTTTTAATCATATTTATCTTCTTGACTATATCAGGTTTTCAGTCTTTATTATTTGCTATGTGGATGGATATTCAGGATAATAATCACCTTAGAAAATAAATCAATTCACCTTTATTGGATTTTTATAAAACCAATATACTCCTGGTATTAAAGATAATATTTGTAGTGCAAAAATGATCATTGAGTAAGCAATCGCTATATCAGCAGAAATGCGATAAAGGCTTAATAAATAAATTAACGAAACCTCTCTTACTCCCATTCCATGAACACTGATCGGTAACAAATTGATAATTCCTGAAAAAACACCTATGAAAAAAATATCCTGAAATGCGATATTAATACCAATATCATCAGCAATTATAATAAATGTCCCATACAATAGAAGCATGGCTATAATGGTGATGAACAGTTGGAAGATAGAATTATTAAATGAAATTCCACTTTTGAAAATAGATGTAAAGTGAAGTATTTTTTTTTTAAAAAATAAGATGAGCATACTTATTAAAATAACTACTGAAACCAAAGAAATGATAATCGTAATGTAATTGAATTGTAATGATATTTCATGGACCGTAAGTAGATAATAAAAGCCAATTCCACCAATTAATAACAAGACTATTAAATCATTAATTCTATCTACAATTAAACTGGATAAAATTGCATTTGAATCATTTTTATCATTCAAATAATATAATCTCCCAAAATCCCCAATTTTACCAGGTGAAATTAGACCAAGATAACCTCCGATCAAAAAAACTTTGAATAGCGTGAAATAGTTTTCGTTGATATTATAACCCTTAAGGATGTTTTTCCATCTCACAATTTTCAGGAAGTATCCAGTGTAAAATAATAGAAAACAAAAAAATAAATTAATGAAGCTAAGCTGACCAAAAACAGGGATACAAGTGTTCCAATCTGCTTTTATAATTAAATAAGCAAATAGAATGATTGATGCCAGCTTAAATAAAAGCACAATTATTCTTAGACTCTTTTTTCTTAAAGTCAATTTAGATTTTTAATTAAGGTAAAAATTCTGATCTACCATTTTTTCTTGACTCAATAAAATGGACATAAATTTGAATTTTTTGATTAGAAAATCATTTTTTCTTTCTTCATTAAAGCTTAAAAATTTAATTTTCTCTTCGTCTGTTAAATTGACTAAGTTGATCAAATTATTAAGTGATACAATATCAGGTGTCTTAGCCTCTTCATTTTGATCCAATAATAAATTGAGATAATTTTCTGCCTGTACAGTTAGTTCGTCAATAGGCTTAAAATCATATTTAGGCAAACTAGTAATGGTTCCAACAGGATATAATTTTTGATCATTTTTATTTTCAAAATGATTTATTTTAAAATTAGAGGAACATTCAATTAGAATGTCCATTTCTCCATTATCATATTTCTTTAAAATTTGAACAATTTTCACTAATGAACCTAGTTCACTCAATGTAGTTTTTCCTTGATAGGGTATGCCAAAAAATTCATCATTATTAATACAGTCTGTAGCTAATTGTAAATAACGGGGTTCAAACAGGTGTAGAGTAGTTTGCTCTCCAGGAAATAGGAAAATTCTAAGTGGAAATAAGCCGAAATATGTTTTTTTATTCATGTGTACTGTGTCTCACAGCATAAATTTCAACTTATTTTACAATCTCAATACAATGAATAACATTATCTATTCACAAAGAATTATGAATTACTTGCTCTTTTTTAGCATATTTATTAAAAATTAAAACAATCTATCACCTAAAATTTTTATTAATATAATTGATTTGAAGAATCAAGATTTACATCTAAATCACAAGAATTTCATTCTTTATAAATTTTTTAACTCTCTATTTCTTGGGACATCAATTGGTAGTATTTTCATCATATATTCTCCACTTGAACCTGCGATTTACTCTGTAGGTGGAATCATACTGGCTTTTGGATTAATGGCTGTAGCAGCCTTCTATGAAAAGATTTTAAATATTGAATTTTTCTATAAAATCTCCCTATTTGTAGAATTA
Source organism: Crocinitomicaceae bacterium (assembly GCA_038134525.1). Classification (GTDB taxonomy): domain Bacteria; phylum Bacteroidota; class Bacteroidia; order Flavobacteriales_D; family Parvicellaceae. Next base: position 29,259 of record JAYPVI010000008.1, on the reverse strand, counting down.
GTTATTCTAGGGGTAATCATTTCTTTTTTAATTTTCTCTTACAGTTATGAAATTGCTTTATGTGTTTACATTGGGTATCAAATTACTTTCATATTTGGGTCATATTTGGGGAGGGTTGAAACACTCCTGTTAAAAGAAAAGTCTATTCTTAAGTCGGTTGATATTTCAAAACAAGCTGGTTATATGATAGGTCTATTATTGTCCTATATCATTTTCTTATTTATTGGTGTGAAAGCAGTTGATCTTAATGAGAGTAAGCTGCAATTAACTGAATCGCAAAAAGATAGTATTACCTCAGATCAAAATAAATTACTAATTGGTTATCAATTACCTATTGAAGAAGTTGAAGAAGCAGAAAACTCAAAAGGCTTTAAATCATCCCAACTTTCCGATTTAAAATCTATTGTAAGTAAAAATCAGGTATATTATTTACACTATATACTTGTCTTATTTGAAATCTTGGTCATCATTTTTTTAATTAGATCATTTAAAACAAGACCTGGGTAATCGTGTTATGCTGACAATAGTTTGTGAAAATGTATTTCTAGCTAATCCTACCCTATAACTACATATTTTTACTTTTGATTTATGATAAAAAGGATTGCAATAGGACTCATTACAATAGCAGTTTTTGCTTTTCTATGTCAATTGATTTATAGTAAACTGAACGAGCAATCTACCGTAAGTTTATCTCCTGTTCCATTCTTTCCAGCAGAACCAGCAGCCTTTTTTCAGTTCAAAGATATTCGTCAGACATTGCGACATTTTACAGAGACAAATATGTTGTGGTCTGATTGGACTAGTGAAAATAAAAATAAAGAATTGCCATTTTTAGGCGTTGTTAATGATATACTAACTGATTCTGTCTTCAATACATTTTTTGGAAACGGAGAAGTATTTATGGGACTATATCAAATTGATAGTAATCAACGCTGGTTAATGGTAAAAAATATTTTTAATCCATTAGAAACACATGACTCAAAAAAAACAATTCAATTTAGTTTTTGTAATTATTCAGAGATTATACCTCCGTTCATGATTTGTTCCAATTCAGAAATACTATTGGAATCATTTAAATCTAATTTGAACATCACAAAAGAATCATTAAATCAATCAGAATTCTCAAAAAATATGAAATTAAGCACAGCATCTGCTCCAGTCTCATTTTCTATAAATTTATCCAATGAACCTGATGATGTCAAAAGGTTTTTTCAAGCTGATCAGTGGGTTCAAATGGACTTAGAATACAATTCCAAAGAAATTATGTTGAGTGGGGTATCGCATCAAGGCAACAAGAGCCAATTATTTAAACCCCATTTCTCGGACTTTACGTTTTTAAAGTCATTAAAAATAGACCTATTTGAAGAGCTTGAGATTCCATTAGATTCCTCAAAATTTCTTGAAAACAGAATGGTTTTGTCACGTATAAATCTAATAGATAATGTGCAATTTCAATCTCATGACGTCATTTTAATGGATATATTAAAGATGGGCAACTTAGACTCATTTTTAATATCAGATTCTGTGGTTGATCCATTACATTTAAATGAAGAATCATTTTCTATTGAAAAAACAATTTTTCCTGAATTAATTACACCTTATTTTACGAATTACGATTTTAATGATAAAGAGATTTTTAGAATTAATAATCACTTAATTATCACCAGCCCTACAGGTAAGAGGGAATTAATTTATCAATTAGAAAAATTAAATCAACAAAAAGAGGAAATTGATTATTTAGATGTAATAAATAAATCAAAACATCCATTTTCTTATCATTTATTATCTAACCAAAATGATTTAATTAATAAAATCAATATTGAGAGCTCTACATTAATAAGTGAATTACTAGTTGATTTTTGTAGTGGTTTAAGTTGGAATTTAAATCGATATGATGATAGAGTTTATTATAGTGCGGTTTTATATAAGAATGAAAAAGAAAAAAAGGATAAGAGCCTATTATGGAGTATAAATTTAGAACATCTTACATGGGGTCCATTTGCATTAAAGAATCATAGAACAGATTCACGTGATATCATTGTTCAAGACAGTACAAACAAAATTCACTTTATCGGTGCCAATGGAAAACTAAAATGGTCTAAGCAACTAAATGGTCAAATTTTGGGTAACCCATATCAGATAGATGCTTATAAAAATGAAAAGTTTCAAATTTTATTTAATACCGAAAAATCGATCTATGCGGTTGATGTTTTAGGCAACTTCCTAGAGTCATTTCCCATAAATCTTCCTTTTGCAGCCACTAATGAAGTCGTTGTTTTAGATTATGATCAAAATAAGAATTACAGACTTATAGTAGCGCTTGAAAATAATAAAATTTACAACTTTGATCTTAACGGGATGGCGGTTATTGGTTGGGAAACCCCATCTATAGAGTCACCAATATACCACCCCATCTCTCATTTTGCAATCAATGGTCTAGATTATATCTTTTCCATCCAAAAAAGTGGAGAAGTTAATTTGTATAATAGAAAAGGTGAGTTGAGGTTTCAGCTGAAGGCGAAGTTAGATATTCCTATTGGTTCAGATTACTTTATAGAAAAATCATATAACATCGACTCTACATCAATTACATTTGAAAATTCTCAAGGCGGGATATCTCAATATTTATTTTCTAAAGAATCCCCAATTTTAATTAGTGATTCAATTAAGAATCGAGATGATAATGTTTGTATACATCTTTCCAATAATAGATCATTTTATTTTTGCGAAAAGAATAAAAACAGTCTTAAAATTAAAGTTGGTGAGGATCAAGATTACCACTACACAGTAGATTATCCATTTGAAATATTAAGTGTTAATGGCGATCGAAATTATATCCCTGTTTATAACCCCAAAACACAGGAGATGCAATTAATAACAAAAAAGTTTTCATTATTACCCACATTCTTCAGGACATCCGATCAGTTTTGTATTTATGATATAAATAAGGATAAAACAGATGAACTTATAACCATTTTAGATAATGAGTTTTTAATTTGTTATCAAATAGGAACTACAATTAGTTCATCAAACTAAACAAATTAACTTTTACTAAGTTATCTTTGAAAGATAGTTTCATTATGAATTTTAGAGAAGATTTTCCTATACTAGATACAAAGGTTCACGAAAAGAAATTGATTTATTTTGATAATGCTGCAACAAGCCAGAAGCCTATTTGCGTTATTGAAGCATTGAACGAATACTATAAATCTATTAATTCTAATGTTCACAGAGGGGTTCATGAACTTAGTCAGCGTGCTACTAATGCATATGAGAAATCAAGGGAAATAACACGGAATTTTTTAAATGCTTCGAAAGTTGAAGAAATTGTATTCACCAAAGGAACCACAGATGGCATCAATATAATAGCTCGATCTTGGGCTGCTCATCACCTTAAGAAAGGAGATGAAATTTTGATATCGACTATGGAACACCACAGTAATATTGTTCCATGGCAAATGATATGTGAAATAACAGGTGCCAAATTGATTGTATCTCCTATAAATTATAAGGGTGAAATTATAATGGAAGAATTTAAAAATCGATTAAATTCTAAGACAAAACTTATTGCTATTACTCATGTTTCTAACACTTTAGGAACCATTAATCCCATACACGAATTGGTAGATTTAGCAAGGAAGTTTGATGCCAAGGTATTAGTTGATGCTGCTCAATCTGCACCTCACTTTGAACTAGATGTTCAGAAAATTGATTGTGATTTTTTAGTATTTAGTGGTCATAAAACATTGGCTCCAACTGGAATAGGGGTTTTATTTGTTAAATATGAACTATTTGATGAAATGACTCCTTTTATTGGAGGTGGAGATATGATAAAAGAAGTCACCTTTGAAAAAACCACCTATAATGAGCCTCCATTTTTCTTAGAAGCTGGCACGCCCAACATAAGTGGGGCTATTGGATTAGCTGCTGCCATTAATTACATCAAAGGTGTCGGATTAAAAAATATTAAACACTATGAAGAGGATCTATTAAATTACGCCACTGAAGGACTTAGAAAGTTTAATAACATTAATATTATTGGTCAAGCAGGGGAAAAAGCAAGTGTTATTTCTTTTTTATTGGACAATACACATCCTTTTGATGTTGGAACGTTGTTGGATCAAATGGGTATTGCTATTCGAACAGGTCATCATTGCACACAGCCGTTAATGCATTTTTATGGTATTCCTGGAACGGCCAGAATTAGCCTTGCTTTCTATAATACAAAAGAAGAAATTGATTATTTAGTAGATTCAATTAAAAGAGTGGTGAAGCTACTTTCTTAGTTTGTCAATGAAATTTAAAACTCATGACGGCAGTGTCGTCCAAGAACTCCCTTTCTCCTCTAAATTCATCTAATCTTAAAAAAATCTTATGATCAAGTTCTGCCATTGATAAGTTGAAATTATTTTTTATCGTTTTTTCAAGGTTTTCTGTTTCAAAGGGGACTCCATTATTGTTTTCTAATTCTACGATACCATCCGTATAGCAAACAAGCACAGAATTGGGTTCAATACTAAACTTTTCAATTTCAATTTTTGGAATTTCTTCTAACATGCCAAGACCTATGCATCCCTTATTTAATAATTTTGTATTCTTTTGATCAATTAAAATAGGATAATTGTGCCCAGCATTGACGTATTGTAGGGTTCTTGTTTTTCCATTATAATGAGCGGCAAAGAAGGTGATGAATTTTTCTCCTTTGGCAGCGTAGTTTACATCTTCATTGAGATTTTTAATCAAATCTTTAAAACTGATTTTCATATAATTATACTTGATTATGGCTCTTAGATTAGCTTGAAAATTACTCATTAGAAGCGCTGCAGCCACCCCTTTCCCAGAAACATCTGCAATACAAAAAAAGTATTCAAAATCATTTAAAACAATGAAATCATAATAGTCACCGCCAACAAGATGTTTTGGTTCGTACCTCGCTGCTACCTCAATGAATTTATTTTTGGGAAATTTAAGTGGGAATAAAAGTTTCTGCATTTCCCCAGCGACCTGAATCTCTTTCTTTTGTACTTCTTGCTCTAGTAACTCATTGGCAAATCGCTTATTTTCTATAGCCACAACAATAATACTTGTAAGCGTTTGAATAAATGGCATGTGTTTTATATCAGGACTGTATTTTTTTTCTTTTCCCTCTAGACCTCCTAATAGTAAAAAGGAAAGGGGAATATTTTTATGTAAAATAGGTATGATTATATCAAAAGAATTTAACGTTTCTATTGAAGAAGATTCTATTACCGTTATGTCTTTAATGTGGATTAATTCTTCCGCAACATTAATTTTTTTATTTAGGCCTTTTGCGCCAAAATGAAGTATGCATTTCCAATTTTTTTGATCATAAGCATATAGTAGTAATTTACCAATACCAAGTTGTTCCCTTAAGATATATTCATATATTTTAAGAATATTAGAGATTGACAGATTGTTATTAATTCCCTTTGTTATTTCTAACAAAGAGTTAAGCTTAAACTCATTAAGTTCTAGCATTTGGGTTAATTTACCTATGCTATCATTACTCACTATAAGTTTAGTTTTTTTAGAATTTCAGGTAATTTTCGTTGCATGATTAATTCTCGAAATCGTTGTTTTGAATTAATGCCAGGAACACCGAAGATGATTTCATTTTCATTAACATCACTAATTGGACCGGACTTTCCTAATATAACTGCTCCTTTTCCAATATTTAAATTGCTAGGTATACCAACTTGCCCCCAAAGAGTGACGTTATCTTCGATTACATTACACCCAGCTATACCTACTTGAGCTGCTATGAGGCAATTTTTCCCAATTTGTGTGTCATGGCCAATGTGCACGAGATTGTCTGTTTTGGTTCCATCCCCTATAATAGTTTCATGTGTTACTCCAGAATCAATGGTGTTGCTTGCTCCTATTTCCACATCGTTTCCAATTTTGACAGCACCACAAGTGATTAGAGGTATATGTTTATCCACTTCCTTATTGAAGTAAAAGGCATTTGAACCAATTACAGAATTTGCATGTATAATACAGTTATTACCCACTCTAATATTATCGTAGAAAACTACATTGGGGTGAATTATGCAGTTGTTACCAATTTTCACATTTTTACCAAAGACAACAGATGGATGAATAAATGTGTTTTTACCATATTTTAACTTATCGTTAGATTGATGTTTAAATTTTTTTATCATCAAATTAAAGTCATTGAAAGGATGTTCACTTATAAGTTGAACTTTTTTAGAGTTTAAGTTTCTTTTATTAGTGATAATAGCAGTTGCATTGGATAATTCTGCCTTTGCTTGATATTTGGAGTTATTTACAAAAACGATGTCACCATGCTGACAACGATTGATTTCGTTTAGACCGTAGATTATTTTTTGGCCATCCCCGTAAAAAGGAATGTTTAATAATGAAGAAATTGTACTTACAGAAATCGGTTCAAGAAATTTCATGATTTATGAAATTAATAAACATATTCGATTGACAAGCTGATAAGGACTATTAAATGTCATATAATTGTGAGAAGTAAATAAATTAAATTACATTTGCACCCCGTTTAAATTAATTAATAACAAATAATTGAACATGTACGCAATAGTTGAAATAGCAGGGCAACAATTTAAAGTAGAGAAAGATCAACGATACTTTGTTCATCAATTAGAAGGTAAAGCTGGTTCTAAAGTGACTTTTGACCAGGTTCTTTTACTAGATGATAATGGAAAAGTTACTGTTGGCGCCCCAGCTGTAAATGGTGTTGAAGTTACGGCAAAGATCGTACAGCACCTTAAAGGAGACAAAGTGATTGTCTTTAAGAAGAAAAGAAGAAAAGGATATGCGGTTAAAAATGGTCATAGACAAAGATTAACCGAAATCTCTATCCAGGAAATTGGTAAAAAAGCTGCTCCAAAAAAAGTAGCCTCTCCAACTAAGGAAACGGTAGAGAAAAAAGCTGCTCCAAAAAAAGCATCTGCTGAAAAGCCTGTAGCAAAAAAAGCAGTTACTCCCAAAAAAGCTTCCCCCAAGAAAGCAGCTTCAAAAAAAGAAAGTTAACCTCTTAAAATAATTTAAAATGGCACATAAAAAAGGAGTCGGTAGTTCAAAAAATGGTAGAGAATCAGAATCGAAACGATTAGGCGTTAAAATTTTTGGTGGACAACTTGCAATCGCTGGAAATATTATAGTACGTCAAAGAGGAACAAAACATTATCCAGGTGATAATGTTGGGATAGGAAAAGATCACACTTTATTTGCTCTAAAAAGTGGGGTAGTAGAGTTCCGAAAGAAAGCGAACAACAAATCTTACGTTTCGGTTACACCTGTAGAAGGTTAACCCCGTTAACATTTATTATTTAAAAGCGCTTTAAAAGCGCTTTTTTTGTATCTATATTTAGGCATTAAAACTCGATATCAAGAAACATGTTAGAAATTCAACGAATCAGAGAAAACAAACAGGAATTAGCTGATAAGTTAATAAAAATAAGAAAAGCTGACTATTCAAGTGAGCTTGAGCAAGCATATAGCATTGATGAGGAAAAAAGAAAAATTCAACAAAAACTGGATAAGTCTAAGGCTTCATTAAATCAGTTATCATCTAAAATAGGCGAATTATTTAAGCAAGGTAATTCGGAATTGGGCAATGAAACAAAAGCCAAAACTGGAGTTATAAAAGAAGAGATTAAAAATATGAAGGATCGTTTTTCATTATTAGAAAAACAATTGAGTGATGTGCTTTTGCAAATTCCAAATGTGCCAAATGACATTGTGCCTCAGGGAACAAATGAGTCTCATAATGTAGCTGTATTTACATCAGATTACATAGAAACTAGATGTAACCTTTATCCTCACTGGGATTTAGCCAAGAAGTATAATCTTATTGATTTTGAGCTTGGAGTTAAAATAACAGGTGCTGGCTTTCCTGTTTATATGGGTCAAGGAGCTATACTACAACGTGCACTTATTCAGTTTTTTTTAAATGAGGGAAATAAAGCTGGTTTCAAGGAGTTATTAGTGCCACATTTAGTAAATGAGGATTCTGGCTATGGTACTGGACAGCTTCCAGACAAAGAGGGGCAAATGTATCATGTGGTGAATGATGATCTATATTTAATCCCAACTGCAGAGGTTCCCATAACAAATGTATATCGGGACAAATTAATAGAACATGAAAATCTTCCAATTAAACATGTTGGTTATACCCCATGTTTTAGAAGAGAAGCAGGATCATATGGAAAAGAAGTAAGGGGGCTCAATAGATTGCATCAATTTGACAAGGTTGAGATTGTCCAAATTACAAGTCAAGAAAAGAGTTACGAAGCTTTAAAGGAAATGCAAAACCACATAGAAGACTTAATTAAAAAACTAGGATTACCTTACCGGATCTTAAGGTTATGTGGAGGTGACCTAGGATTTACCTCTGCTTTAACCTATGATTTTGAGGTTTATTCTGTTGGACAACAAAAGTGGTTAGAAGTAAGTTCAGTATCTAACTTTGAAACTTTTCAAGCGAATAGACTTAAATTAAGGTATAGGTCAAAAAGCGATAATAAACCAAAATTAGCACATACCCTGAATGGCAGCGCCTTAGCATTACCAAGAATTTTGGCATCATTATTGGAATTTTATCAAACCCCTGAAGGGATTAAAGTGCCCGAGGTTTTAGTTCCATATACAGGATTTGATTTTATAACATGTTAGGAATGAGACTTTTAATGTTTATTCTCTTTATCACTTCTATTAGTTCGTGTGAGTCAAAAAGCGAATTGCATGTTAACGACCTTATGACTCAACTCAAAAATCAAAAAAACAAACTAGAAAGTATTGATTTAAATATGTTAGAATTAGCATATAATGCATTTCATTATAATGTTAAAAATTTAAATAGATGTGTAGATTCTTTCAGTTTAGAGTTAGGAAGTACATTAAATTATTACAGGGGAATTAAGAAGATAAAACCCGGTGAATTTGCAGTAAAGCACCACGCTTTAGGGATTAAAATATCCAATCAGTTAAAACAATTAGAATTTTTAAAAAAAGATATAAAATCGCATGTGTTACCATCTGATTCGATTTCAATTTACATAGGTCTGGAGGAAAAAAATGTAACTAATATTTCTCTTGATTTTAAAAGTCATTATTTTGATTATCAATATGTCATCAACTCACATGATTCATTGGATCCTTATTTTAAAGGTGTAATTACAAATTCTTGTGATGATTTGCTGTAGATTTATATTAGTTTATGGTATTATATTCCTTCATTTGTTTGGTTATAATCAGCAGCCCTCTATAGACTTAAAACTTGCCAACAGCTATTTTCAAGAAGGAGACTTTGAAAAGTCTATTATGTACTTCGAAAAATTGGAGCAAGAAACCAGTTTGTTGCCTGAAATTTACCATTATTATATATCTGCATTAATGGAGTTGGAGGAGTATAAAAAAGTTGAAAAACTTTGCAGAATTACACTAAAATTTTATCCTGAAAAATTAGCAATATATATTGATTTAGGAGTAATGTATGAGCAATTAGAAAATAATAAAAAAGCAAACTCTTATTTTGACAAACCAATTGATCTAATTGATGAATTAACTTCTTATACCACTGTATCAGAAGTCGGCATCGCATATGAACGAAAAAATGACTTATCTAGAGCGTTACAGCTTTATCAAAAAGCCAATAGTTTAAATAAAAACAATCCCTTTACTTATCATTCCAAAATGGCTCAAGTCCTTAGCAAGCAAGGCCAATATCAAGAAATGATAAATTTATATTTAGAATTATTGGATGAGAATGAAAGCTATTTGTTGATGGTGCAAAGTGGTTTATCAAGTAATATAGATTTTGAAACTCAATTAAACGAGAAAGAATTATTAAAAAGGACGCTTCTAAGGAAAATACAGACAAATACTAAAAATATTGTTTATGTCAAGCTCTTGATTTGGTACTATTTACTGAATCAAGATTTTAAAGGGGCCTTTCAACAGGTTTTAGCCTTAGATAAAAAATTAAATAAAGACGGTTTAGAGATATTAAACCTTGGTAAAACAGCTTTAAATAATCAAAGTTTTGATGTTGCCTTAGACTGTTTTGATTATGTCATACAATATTCTAAATCTGATGAGAAAAAGTATACAGGTGAAACTCTAAAGCTCAAATCGTTAAAGGAAAAACTCATTTTCAACCAAGTTTTTAATTCAACAGAATTGTTGGCTCTGAAGTCAGGTTATTTAAAAACCCTCTACAAGTTGGATCAAAATGCTTCAGTTATTAGGGATGTAACAGATAGAAAGTATGACATATTACTGGATCTATCGGAATTAGAAGCTTATTATTTTAATAATACTGATGAAGCTAAAAACTACCTCAAAAAGGCTTTAGATCTAGATGGGATTAGCTCATTAAAAAAAGGAAATGTAAACATGTTACTTGCTGATTTATTAGTCTTAGAAAATAAAATTTGGGAAGCGTCACTATTATACCTTAAAGTGGAAAAACAGTTTAAAGAAAACCCTATTGGACACCAAGCAAAATTCAATAATGCTAAAGTATACTATTATGCGGGTGAATTTGATTGGAGTCAAGCACAACTAGATGTATTAAAAGCATCTACTTCTAAATTAATTGCTAATGATGCTTTAGCACTTTCTGTTTTAATTACAGATAATTATAATATGGATACATCTGAAGTAGCAATGAAGCTTTTTGCAAAAGGAGATATGTTTGTTGCGCAAAAAAAATATAACGATGCGCTGATGATCTACGATTCTATTTATAATCAATTTGAAAACCACACCTTAAATGATGATATTTTGTTCAGAAAAGCTCAAGTTTTAACAATACAGCAAAAGCAAAATAAAGCTATTGATGTATTAAAACTATTAGAAGAAGAATTTCCAACCTCTATTATTTTAGATAAGGCATTATTTAAAATTGCTGAACTATATGAGAATGATATAGAAGATTTGGAAGCAGCAAAGGCTTATTATAAAAAAATTTTGTTTGAGCACCCATCAAGTTTATATGTAATAGATGCTAGAAAAAGATTTAGAAAACTTTCGGGGAAAACCAATATCAGTATAAATAAAAGTTCATAAATGGTCATTTATAACGTTACGGTTAATGTAGATGAAGATGTTTTACCAGAATGGATGAAATGGATGATGGATAAACATATACCTGACGTTTTGCGAACAGGGTTATTTGTAGAATGTAAATTATCAAAAATTTTAGCAGAAGAAGTTGGTGGGAAATCATACAGTGTTCAATACTTACTAGAAAATTGGGACAATTATCATAATTATCAATCTAATCATGCGCCTCAACTTCAAAAAGAGCATTTGGAAAAATTTGGTAATAAATGCGTTGCCTTTAGAACGCTATTAGAAGTAAAAAAGGTATTTAAACAAGATGTTTAATTTACCCTCTCCACTAAGTGTCTTAGATCTAAGTTCGTTTGGTGTAAAACAACAAGTTTATGTTAAAAGAGATGATTTAATTCATCCTGTAATTTCTGGAAATAAATGGAGAAAACTAAAGAATAACATTCATTTCTTTCTTAATAATTCTTTTTGCGGCATTGTTTCTAAAGGGGGTGCTTATTCATCACATATTCAATCACTCTCATTAATTTGTAATCTTAAAGCTATTCCATGTGTAATTTTAGTAAGAGGTCAAGAGCCTAATGTGCTTAATGATATATTAAAGCAGTGCTTAGCCAATAATGCAGTACTTCTTTTTTTGAACAGACAAGATTATTGTAATACAGATTATGTCCAAGAACTTATATCAACAAACTGGCCAAACTATTATTTCATTCCAGATGGGGCATCAAATTTTCAAGGGATCAAAGGCTGTCAAGAAATAATTAATGAACTTACCATTGATTTTGATGAAATTTATTGTGAAGTTGGATCCGGAGCAACTGTAGCTGGATTAGCATCTTCTTGTCATGGAAAACAAAAGGTATATGGTGTTGTAGTATTAAAAGGAGCAGAAAACATCAATCATCATATTTCTAACAATTATTTTTGTTTATTTGATAAACCTTTAAATCCTAATATTAAATATTTACACCAATATCACTTTGGAGGTTATGCGAAACACAGTAATGAACTAATTCAGTTCATTCGAGAATTTTTTGAAGTAACAGGAATTAAGACGGATCCAATATACTCTGGAAAATTATTTTATGCTTTGATTGATCAACTTAAAAAAAACAGCAATTCCAAAAAAACGGTGATTGCTTTGCATTCGGGGGGATTATCAGGTATTCCAGGGTATGAAAAAAGGTATAAATTAAAGCTTTTCAATTAGCCATTTCGCTCATAAATTTGATTTTCATTAGCCTAAGTTCTTCTTCACTATAATCTCCATCAAATTCATCATATGCAACACTAATGCTATCAGATTCTGCGTCTTCTAAAAAGTAGTCATAAATTTCTTGTTGAGTTTCTTCATCTAGAATGTTATTCAGGTGATAGTCAATATTAATTTTTGTGCCTGAGGCTACTATGTTCTCAATTTCCATTATTAATTCTCCTATTTCTTTTCCTTGACTTTTAGCAATATCTTCAAGCGGTAATTTTCGATCTATGTTGGTAATGATATTTACTTTTTGTCCACTTTTATTTACAATACTTTTCATAACAAAATCCTGAACACGATCAATGTTATTTTCTTTCACATAGTTTTCAATGAGTTCTGTAAATGGCTTTCCGTATCTTGTTGCTTTTCCTAGACCAACTCCGCTTATGTTTTGTAATTCTTCAATAGTCACAGGATAATGAACAGTCATTTCTTCAAGAGAAGGATCTTGAAAAATAACGAAAGGGGGAATTTTTTTCTTTGTTGCAATGCTCTTCCTAAGATCTTTAAGCATATTAAATAGTTTGTCATCTAAGGCACCCCCTCCTTTTTGATTTAAAATAACATCATCATCATCGGTATCGCTAAAATCATGTTCTTTAATTAACATAAAACTGCTGGGATTTTCCAAAAAGCTTTGTCCTTCAGAAGTTAGAATTAAAGTTCCATAGGATTCAACTTCTTTGTTAAGTAAGCCAGCCACGATAATTTGACGAAATACAGCATGCCAAAAATGATTATCGTATTCCTTTCCTTTTCCGAAAAAAGGAGATAAAAGACCTTTGTATGTTTTTATTTCAGCCGTATTGTTGCCAGTAAGAATATCAACAAAATATTTGACTTTATGTTTTGCTTTTACAGATTTAACACAAGATAAAGCAAGTACCACGTTTTCTTTACCTTCAGTTACTTCCTTTGGATTAGTTGAATTGTCACACATTTTTGCGCCTACACCATTAATTTCATCAAATTCTTCTCCAAAATAATGGAGTATGAATTTTCTTCTGTTAATACTAGTTTCACAAAATGCTACAACTTCTTGTAGAAGTTGGTGCCCCACTTCTTGTTCTGCAATAGGCTTGCCATGTAAGAAATTTTCAAGTTTCTCAATATCTTTATAGCTATAAAATGCTAGGCAATGTCCTTCGCCACCGTCACGTCCTGCTCTACCAGTCTCTTGATAATAACTCTCTAGAGATTTTGGTATATCATGATGAATTACAAACCTAACATCGGGTTTATCAATTCCCATTCCAAAAGCAATAGTTGCAACAATGACATCAGCCTCTTCCATAAGGAACATATCTTGATGTTTTGCTCTTGTAGTAGCATCTAATCCTGCATGATACGGAAGTGAGGAAATACCATTAACTTGCAATAATTGGGCTACCTCTTCAACTTTTTTTCGACTTAAACAATAAATTATTCCAGATTTACCAATTCTATTTTTAATGAAACGAATAATCTCTTTTTGTACATTTTTCTTTGGTCTTACTTCATAAAAAAGATTAGGTCTGTTGAAAGAGGCCTTAAATACTACGGCATCGGTCATTCCTAAGTTTTTTTGAATATCTGTTTGAACTTTTGGAGTTGCTGTGGCTGTTAATGCTATGATTGGCACATCGTCAATGGCGTTGATTATGGGCTTTAGCCTTCTGTATTCAGGTCTAAAATCATGCCCCCATTCAGAAATACAATGCGCTTCGTCAATAGCAAAGAAGGATATGGTAATATTGGTAAGAAAATCAATGTTTTCCTTTTTGGTGAGGGACTCAGGCGCAACGTAAAGTAGCTTAGTTACTCCATTTAAGACATCAGATTTAACTTTATTCACTTCACCTTTATTTAAGGAGGAATTTAAAAAATGAGCAACACCATCAATTTCACTAACCTGCCTTATAGCGTCAACTTGATTTTTCATGAGTGCAATAAGTGGCGATACCACTATTGCAGTGCCTTTACTTATCAGAGCTGGAAGTTGATAACATAGGGATTTACCACCTCCTGTTGGCATAATGACAAACGTATTATTCCTTTCTAGAAGGTTTTTAATAACGGCTTCCTGCTCTCCTTTAAATGAGTCAAAACCAAAGTATTTATTTAATGCTGATTTTAAATCTACTTCTGTCGATGTCATAGTAAATAAAATGCTTCCTTACTAATTTAGAGAAATAAGGTAAATAAAAAAAAATAGTTTATCTATTTAATTCTTTTAACACTAAGTATGTCATTAATCCTATCGATGTTCTTAAGGCATCTTCATTAATATCAAAAGTTGATGTGTGAAGTTTTTTTATTGTTTTCCCATCTCCAGTTCCTAGCCTATAAAAACAGGATGGTGCAACTTGACTAAAAAAAGAAAAATCTTCAGAAGTCATTCTCATGCTTAAATCAACTACGTTTTCTTTTCCCAGGTATTCAATCGCAGATTGTTTCAAATTTGAAGTAAGTATAGGGTTGTTTTCTAAAAAAGGATATCCTACTTTTAAGTCAATTTCGCATTCGGCACCATTTGCTTCACAAATGGAAGTAATTATGCATTTTATTTTTTTATGAGCTTCAAATCTCCATTTCTCATCAAATGTTCTGAATGTACCTTTTAAATGTACTTCATCAGGAATTACATTAGTTGCTCCCTCAGCATTAATGTATCCAAATGACAAAACAGATGGATTTTCTGGATTGTTGTTTCGACTAATGATTTGCTGTAAGCTAGTTAAAATTTGAGCAGAAATGACAATAGGGTCAATTAATAAATGTGGAAGTGCTGCATGGCCTCCTTTCCCTTTTATAGTAATATAAATTTCATCTGCTGAGGCCATATATGTTCCTGCTTTAAATCCTACTTTACCAGCTTCAAGTTCTGGATAAACATGTTGTGCGATACAACATGAAGGTTTTGGTTCTAATACTCCTTCTTTAATCATTAAGCTAGCTCCTCCTGGAAGTTTTTCTTCTCCAGGTTGAAATATAAACCGAATAGTACCCCCAAATAGATGCTTTAGGTTATTAATAATAAGCAGTGTTCCTATAAGTGAAGAAGTATGTACATCATGTCCACATGCATGCATTACCCCATTATTATTTGATTTATAAGGGGTGTCATTTTTTTCAACAATAGGAAGAGCATCCATGTCAGCCCTTAAAACTAGATTTTTGTTCGACTTTAAGTCCCCTTTTATTTCTGCAACTATGCCAGTTTTGACATATCCTGATTTAAATTTGATTTGATTTTCTTTAAGAATTTTTTGTATATGTAATGAAGTATTAAATTCTTCGAAGGATAATTCAGGATTTTGATGTATTGATCTTCTTATTTTTACGATATCCTTAAAATAATTATTTGCTAATTTTTTTACTTCTTCAATCATTTCAAAAAGTGATTAATGCCATTTAAAATCATTTTAATGGATGCGTATAACATAAATGATCCAAATACTAGTTTTACGATGTGAGCAGGTGTTTTTAATGACCATTTTGCTCCAAGCCAACCTCCAATAACAAAAAAAACAGCCATGATTACAGCGTAAATAAGCAGTTTGTTTTCGATAATTTGTCCTTCAATCTCTAAATTAAAAGAACCGCTTTGATAATATTTATAAAATGCCAAAATACCAATAGGAGGGAGCATAAGCGCTAGAGAAACTCCTTGCGCTTGATGTTGACCTAATCCAAGAAAATAAATTAGGCAGGGAATGATAATGATTCCCCCACCAATACCAACATATCCGCTAGCAATTCCTGCAAGAAGACCAATAAATAATAGGGTAATGAATGTTGTTACTTCCATGATCAAAAGTCTAAAGATAATGATACTTGTCTAATCGGCTTTAAGGCCACATTATCATCTATTCCATATCCCCAATCAACCCGAATATAATAACCAAATATTTTTGATCTTAACCCCCAACCATAACTATATATAAAAGGTTCTTTCTGATTTTGTATTGTTATGGTGTAATTTGCATTAGAAAAAGTAGTGTTGTTAAAAGCATTCTCATTTGAATAGGGATTAATTCCAGTCCATGCACATCCTACATCACCAAATCCAATGATCATAAATTGTTCTAAAAAGTCCGATTTTAATGGTTTTTTGGAAAAATAGCTAAATACAGGTATTCTTAATTCATGGTTCATAGCTATAAAATTGTTTCCATTTCTTGCATTTTGTCCAAATCCTCTTAATGGAGTAGCAATGGTTTGAAATTGATAGTTTTGGTTTGGATCAGTAGATAATGGTGTTCTATACTGATCTGGAAATACAATACTGTTATCTCTTGGTAAAAGCCAATTATCTACTCCGCCCATAAAATACACTAGTCTTTGATTTCCAAAAGATGTGCTTCCAGCAATTCTTGATGCAAAGACTATATTTCTGTGTAACTTTTGGTAGTTTCTAGCGTCAAATCCACAAACAAAAAAATCAGTCTCTTTTTGGTCTAATTCTTTGTAACCTTCAATCCAGGTTTTAAACCTAAAACCATTATTAATATTTAGACCAATAGGTCTGGTTGCATCATAAACAAATTCTAATAACCCTCCTCCCAATAAATGATTTCGATTAGGTTCTGCTAATGATTGATCAGAACTAGAAAGGGTGATGACTTGATCATATCTTAAGTTTGGGGTCAATTTTAGGCTAGTGAGTTCATTGAAAGGAAAAGAATATTGAAATTTGAGATCATTAATTATCGTTTTCTTTATGTTGAAAAAGAATTGATTATCATCAATGTTATTAAATGTTTGTCTTGATAGTTGAATTTTTTTATCGAGTCTATGCTTTAAATCTTCAAAAATCAAAAGGTATCCCATGTTATTAACTTGTACTGGACCTTTTATACCGGCTGTTATTTTATAATCCTCATATAAATCTTTAAGTTGAATTAAAGTAAATGCATCCGCATTTGCGTTGACGAACCCAGTATTGCTAAATCGTTGATAGGTAAGGTTATTAAATGCAGGATTTAATTGCATGGTAAACTCTCCAACACTAAAATTGATGTCATATATCTTTTTTGTAGGTAATTTAAAAGCTATACTTTGACTTATTTGCTGATTAAATTTTCGATTTGTATTTATATTTTTCTTTTCACTTTCAAAAGTGTAATTATAAATATCTACCAAAGAATCAACTTGAGAAGGTACTCTGTGGATATCATTTTTGTGTTGTGAATTGTAATAAGCAAATCTGGTTTTTGCATTATTGTTTTCAAAAATGGTTTGCTCTTTTAAATTACCTAACAGAAATTGATATTTCCCATTTTTAATAAAAAGCGTAATGAAATTATCGCTTTTTTGGTGCATGTCTATTTCCAGAATATTTCTGTCGTAATTTGAAAGTTGATATGGTGTGTGAAATTTCTGGTAGTGTATGATGGTATCGATATGACTAATAGAACTATCTGTTGCGCTTTTGTAGAGGTTGTTAATTCCATTAATATTGCTCAAATAATGGTATGATAATTTGTTTTCAGGTTGTGGTTGTAATTCATTGATTAGTGGAGTGTGCGTGAGTTGCTTAATTTTATTTGTTTGTTTATTAATTTCAAAGAGATCAAAACTTTGATTTTGTGGTTTAGAAATAGTCTCAGACCTATTTGATGTATAAATTATGACATTTGAGTTAGGCTTGTATCTTGGCGTTAGATCATCAAAGGAGTCATCGGTTATTTGACTTAAACTGCTCCCCAAGACTGAAAATTCATAAATATCAGTTTGCCCATTTTTACATGCAGAAAGAATCAATCTGTCCCCCTTTAGATTGTAATCACAACTTAGTACTTTTTGTAGGTCAATTATTGGCCTTGGGTTTTGTTTTTTTGTTTCTCTGTTATACAAATTTAGAACTACTTCGCCTTTCTTTTCTTCAAATATGGCCATTACGTTTCCATTTGGATGCCATGCGATAGAAGGATGGGATAAGTCTGGAATTCTATTTAATTTATGATCTCCTTTTAAAATCGTTTTGGTTTTATTCTTCTTAATATCATGTAGTTTAACTTTGTATTGTCCATGATAGTGTTCAACATATGCTATTTGATTTCCACTGGGACTAATTTTTACAGATCTGTAAAATCTATTTTTTTTGCTCTTAATTTTTAATGTTAAAAGATCTGGAGATAACGTGGATCTATCATCATTTAAATATTGTTGTTTGTAATATTGAATATAATCTTCTTGAATTGTATTTAGGTTTAATCCTAAAATGTAAATACAACCACTTTCAATACTTTTACTAACCCTAAACATGTAAATCAAGTTTGGAATCATATTCTTTCCAAAAATTTCATCAATATATCTCCACAATCCATGTCCATAAATCACACTTTCATCTTTAGTAAGTGTATTGAATCGTTTTGGTTTATTGGAAAGAATTAGATCTTTTAGGTTGTTATCTAGATCTGAATTCCATTCTTTAGACAAATAATCTATCAGTCCATTTTTAAACCATTCCGGTAGATTCATGATGGATTCAGAAAGTCCTGGATTAAATCGATTTCTATTCCACCCATCGGTCCCGGATTGATTAACACTACCATAAAAGATGTGATCTAATAAAATTTCACTAATGCCACTTTTAATTTGATAATCTAAATCTTCATGGTTTCCGTTAAAGTATAAGAATATTTTTTCATCGAAAATTTTAGTACTACCACCAATGTTTGTGGTGATATTGTTTGTAAGTCCAATATTACTTTGCCTGAATTTCCCTTGTGTATTATAGATTAAAAAATGGAGTTTTTTATCCATTTTATAGTCAAGGAATTGTTCCAGAGAAGTTAAAAATTTTTGAGCTGTTTTTGCAGTGTAAATTGACAACTCTTCTCCTCCTTTAGTGAAATGAATTTTTATTCTTTCGTAATCATAAGACTGCCAATAAAATGTATTATACTGAACCCGGTTTTGACCAAATACTAGGTTGGAGCCATTGTAGTATTGAGCATTTATAAAATGGCAAATAGAAATCAGCGATATTAGAAATTTTTTTTTCAAAGTTTACCTCTCAAAGATAGCCAATTTCACACCATAGGCTATTTTTGTTATTAATTTACTTCTTATGATCACCATTAAAAAATTTGTATTTAATCCATTCTCCGAGAATACATACGTTGTTTTTGATAACGAAAAAAATGCAGTCATTATTGATCCTGGAATGTATTTTAATGAAGAAGAAAAAGCAGTGGATAGTTTTATAAAAGATAATGAACTCAACCTTATTGCTATATGGCATACACATAGTCACCTTGATCACATGTTTGGTACTGCTTATGTTTCTGCAAAATATAACTTGTCTCCTATGATTTTTGAGAAGGATTTAGATACCTATCAAAATTTTGAACGCGTTTGTGCAATGTATGGTGTGCCAATTAAACACACCCCTCCTGAAAAAATTCAGTTTATAAATATTAAATATGATCTTGTTTTAGGAAATTCGAAATTTAAAGTTTTATATGTCCCAGGACATGCTCCTGGGCATATTGTTTTTTACCATTCATCATCTAATGTTTTAATAAATGGAGATTGTTTATTTAGAGAAAGTATAGGAAGAACTGATTTACCTGGTGGAAATCATAATCAATTAATTACTTCAATTAAAAGTCAGTTATTTACACTTCCAGATGAAACTATTGTGTACTGTGGTCATGGCCCTGAAACCACAATTGGTCATGAAAAATCCAATAACCCATTTATTAATTATTGAACTACAAATTGCTTAACAACCCTTTCATGATTAGAAGATACTTTTATAAAGTACATGCCTCTTTCAATATTAGCAATTTGTAAATTATTTTTTAATCCATTTCTAGTATCGTTGTAAATTATTTTACCATTAACGTCACTTATTTCAACTGATATATCACTATTTGTTTTGCTTGTAATTAAAGTGAATTCACCATGGTTTGGATTTGGATAAACATCTACGATTAAGCCCGTTTTTTCTTCAATTGAAGCACATGGTTCAACTGTGGCTACGGTTTCTACAAAGTCACTATAACAGCTGATAGATGATATTGACCAGTTGTAGAAAAAATAGTAGAATCCAGCTTGGCTGTCTGAAGCGCCTGTAATCGACATTGCACTTCCATAATCATAAGGGTATACCGCGCCATTATTATTTCGGTATAAACCGCCATTTGCAGTACTGGAACTAGCAAGTATAGAATATCCAAATGATGGTTGTAAGCTTGCTCCAATGGGAATAGTTACTGCACCATTCGTTGGTATTGGACCAGAAATACTAATAGAGTTATTATAGTAACTTGTTCCAAGTACGTCTATTATTTGGATATCAATATTCCCAGTGTCACTTGGAAATACTGTTACAGAGTCAATAGTAATGGATGAAAACACATCAAATACCAATCCTTTATTGTAGGTGGAAACAGTTCCACCACCGCCAAAGAAGTAATCTGATGGGCCCACGTAACCTGGGGCCATTTCTTGGTATGCAGCCCAATAACTTGTAGTTGTATTAATAACAGGCGTAATTAAAGTATCACCAGTATGTATTAAATTATTACCGTTAGGATCATCAAACCAGTCTAATGTAGCTCCCGAGGATGCATTACCAGTCAGTGTAGCAACACCAGAAACTCCGCAAACCGTATCTCCTGTAGTGGTAGGTGATGCCGGAGTATATTTATTTTCATAATGCATAGTGCCAAACATATCGTTAGATGTATCAGAGTCACCAGCTAAGCTTGTTGTAAACATCAAGGTATAACTTCCGTCATTAGTGAAATCAATATGATCATTAAAAGTGTAGTTAAGTGAGCTACCTCCATATAAAGTGTCCCCCACAATTTCAGAAATCACCACCCCATTTAAATCATACATAACGTCAAAGTTCACTTGATTAGCAGTTCCATAATTGTTTATAGTGACTATGGCTAAAGAACTATCCATGATGCAACCTGATGAAGCAGTTGGCATTTCTGCTAGTGAAATTCCAATATCATTGGCAGGTGCTTCTAATATCTGGACATTATCTATAAAACAATCTGGGCCATAGCCAGATGCAAAATTAAATCTAACCATAATGTTATTTCCATAGGTTGATAAGTTAATTCTGCCAGACGAAACAAAGCTGCCTGGAGCTTGTGTACTTGCTCCATCATTAGATTCTAAATCAGCTCCAGCTTTATACCAAATTTGATTCCATGTTGTCCCACCATTATCCGATACTAAAACTTCTAGTGCATCATTTGGGTAGGATGAGTTATAGGTGTGTGACCAATCGAATATTAACTCAGGGCTAATTAAAGATGAAACATCAAAAATAGGGGATGTCATAAGTGCATTATTTCCATTTGGCCAACTCCAATAACTAGCTTCTACAGCTGTACCATTATAATGAATACATGTTCGTGTTCCACCTGAAAGATCCCAACAATTCGGTGGCCATGTGGTCATGTCTTCTAAATAAGGTAAAGAAGTAACGGCTACGCAAGGAGTACTAAAGTTAAATGGTCCCGATATTAAACTTGTATCCGCAGGTCCACAAATTCCCTGAACATAAAAGTTATAGGTGGAGTTTGGATTAATGGCAAAAGTTACGGTGTCATTGTAGACATGAGTTGGTGAAGTAGTTGCGAGTGTGCCGGTATCGGGCACAAGATATACGTACCATTCAGATTCATTTAAACCGGCAGTCCAAGTGAGATCTACCGAGTCTGCAAAGAGGTTGATTGCATTAAGTGAGAGTGGTTGAGGACAAGTAGGAGCTTCTCTAACTTCAAAATTATCAATGGCTATATCTCCTGTAAAAGAGCTACCCACATAGCCTGTAATTCTGAAGCTTACGATACCGCTATAGTTTGAAAGAATAACCAATTCTTCATTCCAAACATCACCCTGATCCCCAAATTTATTAAAGATGTTATTGTACGTTATCCCTCCATCATCAGAAATGTCAATGACTAGAGAATCAATGGTTTGTCCATACATATGAGAATAAAAGCGAAGTTCTGGCACCGTTAAAGCACTTAAATCAATATTGGGTGAATGTAAAACAGCAAAGTCACCTTGTGTTCTTGGAGATGAGGTTTCTATATACATATAGTTTCCTCCGCCTGTTAAGTCATCTGATGGGCCAGTACTTGATGAAGGAGTACCATTTGCATCTAGCGTCCAATCAAAATTATCTGCAGATCCTTGTGTCCAGCAAAGCGGAAATCCAAAATCAAAACTGGTAAAATAGGGTGCTAGGGTGTATGTACATGGGGTGATAAAATTTAGCGGACCAGCCAAAATACTACTATCTCCACTGTTGCAAATACTTTGTACGTACACGTCATAGGTTGTACTCGGATTAACAACAACATCAATAGTGTCATTATTTACAACGAATGGCGTAATGTTTCCTATAGGTGAATTGTTCGGAGATAAATAAACCAACCATAGTGAATCAGAACTGTTGGAGATCCAGCTAATATTTGCAGTATCAGCTGAAAGAGTATTTAGTGTAATATTCGATGGAGCAGCACATGACAAGCATGAGGTAACTTCAACAAGATCTATGGCTATATCCCCAGTGAATGAAGAACCAATAGTGTATGTAAAGGCTAAATACACTTGTTGACCCATGTAGGTCCCTAGGTTAACACCCACATTTTGATATGGATCTGAATTATTGCTTTGTAATTGACCGGTATTAGTAAAAATAGTGTTAAATGGACCTGATGGGCTTGTCCCTACACCAACATCTAAAGTGCCAATGGTTGCACCATAAGCGTGAACCCAAAAAGATAATTCTGCATCATTTGCACCAAAAGCCAAATCAACTAATGGTGAAACAATAGTTCCAGTGGAATTTCCTGAACCAGTACATTCAAAATAAAAGTAATTAGAACCGCTATGTGCACCTGATGGTCCAGTTCCCGTTGAGCTTGTGGTCCCAGAATTCATTCTCCAGCCTAATCCTGTTGCTGTGAAATCTCCTGTCCAGCCGGCTTGTGACTCCAGGTCATCTGAAAGGACAATACCGGGATTTCCCGATGAACAAGTTATCCCTTGAGGACCTTGAATTGGGGTGTTAAAAGTGTATGGCCCAGTCCACGCACTAGAGTCTCCTCCGGCACACAGGGCCTGAACATATACGTCATATGCCGTAGATGGCCCTAAAGGCGTTAGAATAAAGTTTGTTGTGCTTGTAGTATCTCCGTTTCCAGACCCAGGATTAAAACCGGATAATCCCCATTGTACATTCCATAATATCTCAGTGCCACCTGCAATCCAAGATGCTGTAGCTGAATCACTAGTAACATTATTAACTTGTAGTGATAGTGGTTGTGGACAAGATGGAATAGTTCTAACTTGAAAGTTGTCAACCATTACATCATTGGCTTCTGGATCATCAACGATGCCATCGGTCCCCCAGAAAGCAAATTCAACAATTCCAGAAAAAGAACTAAGCGAAACGATTTCATGATTTCCATTGGGACTTGTTACGTAAGAACCACTCCAACTTGAAAGGGGTTGCCAAGTAAATCCTCCATTGTCAGAAATTAATAATTCAACTCTGTCATCAGAGCCTAAATTTCCAGGGATTGAGCTGTTAACATTATAAATACCAAAGTCAAATTCTACTTGGTATGGCCCACCAGAACTTAAATCGTATTGTGGAGATAATATCCAATCACTTTGTGCAGTCCCAAATAAGTAAATTTTCACAGCACCTGTAGTTCCAACATTAGCAAATCCATCTTGAATCCAACTTCCTGTTCCAAATGTGGAAGGACCAGTTCCTGGATCTCCTGTGCTTGCTTCATCCCAACAGGTGTTAGGTGGATAACCTGTAGAAAAATCTTCAAGTTGTGGTGGTATTAAAGCGGCACATGGTGTTGTAAAAAATAAAGGCCCGACTATTATACTCGAATCTCCTGTACAATTAGCTTGGATATAGAATTCGTAAGTTGTAACAGGGGATAATCCGGTTAGAGAAATGGTGTCATTAGTTGCCAATATTGGGGTGCCCATCGGAGAACCTTGTGGATGATACCAAATATTCCAGTCATTTGCTGCCCCACTAGCTGTCCAAGATATATCTGCAGTAAAACCAGTTAGATTATATGCCTGGAGGTTAGAAGGTCCAGGACAATTGAAACAGGACAATACTTCAACCAAATCAATAGCGATGTCACCAGTGAAAGAAGAACCTTTTGTGTAAGAAAAGCTAATGTAAATTTGCTGTCCAATGTAACTTGCTATATTAATGCCTACGTTTTGAAAAGGATCTGTACTTGACGTTTGAAGTTGGCCAGATTGAGAAAAAACATTGGTGAAAGGTCCAGAGGCACTTGTTCCAACCCCTACATCTAATGTTCCTGTAGCAACGCCAAATGCATGAAGCCAAAAAGAGAGTTCTGCATCATTAGAAGCTGATGTGAGATCAATTGCTGGTGTAACTATGGTTCCAGTGGAATTTCCTGAACCAGTACATTCAAAATAAAAATAACTATTTCCACTATGGGCACCTGATGGTCCAGTTCCCGTTGAACTTGTGGTCCCAGAATTCATTCTCCAGCCTAATCCTGTTGCTGTGAAATCTCCGGTCCATATACCCTGGGTTTCTAAATCGTCTACAAAAGCAGCACCGGCAAATCCTGTTGTGCAGGTAATATTTCCAGCTCCCTGTATGCTGGTTGCAAATGTAAAAGGTCCTGCAATACTACTTGTATCTCCTGATCCGCAATCAGCTTGTAGATAAACATCATATGAACTGCTTGGATTCAGACTGGTAATGGAATAATTTGTCGATGTAATGTTAGTGGTTGTGCCAGAACCTAAAGAAAAACCGCTTGCTCCATATTCGATGGTAAAAGAGTTTGCGTTACTTGCTCCAGTCCATGAAATATCTGCAGAGCTAGCTGTGATGTTGGATGCAATAAATCCACTTGGAGCCATACAAGATGGCGGAGCACAAGTAGAATTAGAAGTATCCGTTAAGAATAGACCTACTGTTGGGTTAGTACCAAAACTTCCTAAAGAATTTCCGGCTGGGTCAGTAATTTGAAATGTGATTTCACTATCCCACGATCCAGAATTAAATGTAAATTCAACAATGTCATTTGTATAAGTAGAGACGTTTCCACTGTTGCTAAATCCATTGTTAATGGTTAAATTACTAACAATAGTTCCGTTTACAGCAACATCAATAGACGCACCATTCCATCCATCTCCATAGGAATCCTGCATATTAATTAAATAGTCGCACTGCGAATATGAAATGTTATTAATTAAAACTGAAAAAACTAATATGGTAAGTATGTGAAAATAATTTTTCATGATTTAGAGAATTACTGGGTATAGTTAAAATATTATTTTAACAAATGCCTTTAAATTTACTATTAATTTTCTTAATTCTTAAGAATAATCTTCTTAAAAACTATTGATTTTTCAGTTTCAAATCTAAGATTATACTGTCCTGAAGACATTTTTGATAAATCTAAATTCAAATTTGTGTTGCTCTCAGGAAAAAAAGATTTTAATGACTTACCTGTTATATCAGTTACTGAAATGCACTTAATTTTTTCAGTTGAATTTATGTTTAATTGACCAAAAGTTGGGACAGGATAAATTTCGATGATTTCATAACTTTCATCATTTAAACTACTACAATCTTCAACATAAACCGTTAGTGGAGTAGTCTGACTTTGACAATCATCATCAGAGATTACATACCATTCAACATCATCTATGTAATATTCATCGCCTATTTCTGGTTTAAAATTAACAGAAGCTATACTATTACCATTACTAGCTACTGTACCCCCCTGATAGCCTCCATTAACGTACACACCCCAAATTGAACTTGTAAGATTACCAGTTATTTTTAGTTCAAACCATTGATTTGTACCTGGGTAAGTGCCAATCAGCAAAGTTCCACCGATGTTTATTTCTAGCATTCCATTATTAGTAAAGATAAGGTCTAAAATTTCTGGTGAGTTTACAGGTAAATCATTTTGAAGATTCATATGAGCTTGGGAAACAACATACATGTATAGAACAATTTCCACATCTCCAGAATTATAAGTTTGATCAAAAGGTAAATAAAGATCATCATCATTTAAGTAGTTAAAATAAATAGAATTACTTCCTGAAAATGCTTTTGAATTGGAAATAAATGCATCATCTTGTCCACCACCGCTACCTGACCAAGTAGCCCAATTGGGAGAAGATTGTGCAATTAAGTTACCAGCTAAATACGCTTCAATATCGTCTTTGTAAAAATCACATGCTTGTACTGCAGCATAATAAGTTGTAGTTGTAGTTGGTGTAACAGTTGAAGAAGATAAAGTGTTAATGCCATTGACATCAGTGTACCAATTTATAAGCCCCTCTGTTGTTATGGCTTGCAATATGGCCGTATCACCATTACATATGGTGTCATCATTAGTAATTGGTATAGAAGGGCTTAAATAGTTCTCAATAATTGTGGTAAAACCATCGTTTGATGAAACTTGGTCATTAAATAAATGAGATTGAAACGAAATAGTGTATACCCCATCATTACTTAAATCAGCTGGAGTGCTAAAAGTGTAATTAGCTGAGTCACCACTATTTAATATTAAATTACAAGTTTCAAATACTTGCTGACCTCCATTAATCGTATACGAAACATCAAAATTGGTTTGAATAGCAATTCCATTGTTTTTTATATTCATAGTAAGTTGCTCAATACTGCTAAATTCACAATCAGACATCATGTTGGTAGTTGATACTTCTAAATCATTGGCTATGGCTTCTATAACACTAAATTCATCAATAGCAATATCTCCTGGCCATGTTTCTCCATTGTTGTTAACACCTAAAATCCCTGTAATCCTAAAATGAATAATATTTGAAGTTGGGTTAATTAATACTACTTCTTCTACCCATGAATCAACTTGCCCCCCAATCTTATTAAAAATAGTGGTATATGAGCCATTATCATACATGTCAATTTGAAGTTCTCCAATAGCTGAACCATACATGTGAGTGTAGAATCGCACTTCCGGATTCGTTAGTGTACTTAAATCTATTTCTTCACTATACATTATAGCAAAATCTCCGTCTTGTCTTGGAGCTGAAGCTTCAGTATACATATAATTACCCCCAATACTCACATCATCATCTGGTCCAGTATTTACAGATGGAGTACCGCCATTTTCAAGATCCCAGTCAAAGTCATCATTTATTAAATCTTGAGACCAACAAGGGGGAAAACCAGCATCAAAATTCTCATTAATAGACGCTAAAGTGGGGGCACATGCAGTAGTAAACATAGTAGGTGTTGAAAAAGAACTAGTGTCACCCGGCCCACAGATTGCTGAAACAAAACAATTGTAAAAGGTATTTGGGGAAAGCCCTGTTAGAGTCGTTGGTATTGTATTGGTAATTATTGTTGAGTTATTGTAATGAATGAACCATTCTGTTTCTGTTCCAGATGGAGCCCAATTGAGTAATGCTGTAGAAGAGGTAATATTATTAGAAGTCAATAAACTTGGTGAAGGACAAGTTGAACAAGAATTCACCTCAATAAGGTCTATAGCTAGGTCTCCAGTGTAAGTTGGATTAGCTCCAAGAAGTCTAGTGTAAGTAAAACTAACATAAAGAGATTGCCCTACATAACTGCTAACATTAATTCCTATTTGTGACCAAGGATCATTGGCATTATTTTGAACTTCGCCAAATTGTGAATAAACCACATTAAATGGTCCATTAGGAGAATTTGAAAAACCAACATCTAAACTACCCATTGAGCTTCCTCTTGCATGCATCCAGAAAGTTAATTCAGCGTCATCAAACATGTTTGATAAATCAATCATTGGAGTAACTATGGTTCCTGTGGTTCCACCTCCAGTACTTGTTTCAAAATAAAAATAATTCATTCCACTATGGGCTCCACTTGGACCAGTACCTGCAGATGCAGTTCCACCATCATTCACCTGCCAAGTTCCATTATTTATTCCAAAATCGCCTGTCCAATTTCCCTGTGTTTCACAATCATTTGTAAAAACAATACCAGCATTTCCAGTAATGCAATTAATACCTAAAGGTGGCTGTGGATAGTCATTACAAGCTTCACAAGAGCTCCAACAAACTACAGGTAAAGTCACATCAACTGCACCAACATTGATATACCTTTTAGGTAAAACAAAACTACCGTTAGAACACAAACTGTTTGGATCAATTGATTCTTGAATACTTAAAGAATCAGCACTGAAAATGTATTCATATGTTCCTGTAAATAGCGATACCGTTTTTTCCCAAATTCCATCTCCATCTGGGTCAACCATAGGGTCGCAATTTCCACAGAAATTGTTCCAATTTCCATTTATCTCAGGTGTAGTAAAGCCGGAAGATACTTTACTCATGTCCACTTGAAAAGTGACATTTACAAATTGTGGTGAGCATGTAGAGTTAGAAGTGTCAGAGGTTACAAGACCAGAGTTCCCTTGATTATTTGGGTATGGGCCATAGGAACCTATTTGGTTTGATGATGGGTCATATATTTGGTATGTAATTTCTGTATCCCAATTTCCGGAACTGAAATAAAATTCTACAAAGTCTCCATTTAGCGTAAAAACTGAGTCTGTGAAATTACCCCCATTAGCAAAAGTTAAACTACTAACTAAACTTCCATTGATTGATACATCAAGCGATGCGCCATTCCATCCATCACCAAAAGAATCTTGCATATCAACAACATAGTAGCATTGACTATAATGATGACTAAAAAGGCTTAACGCCAATAATAATCCTAGTATATAATGAAATAAAAATAATTTCAAGTTCTATGAAGTTTTAAATTAAAAAATGAACTTGAGTAAGTTACAAAATATTAAAGCTTTCTATTTAACTTGAGTAAAAAAAAAGGGAGTCGTTAAACTCCCTTTCATTTTTGTTAAGTTGTTGAACTAATT
>JAYPVI010000007.1:48658-123306 GCA_038134525.1 Crocinitomicaceae bacterium | reverse complement strand
TGCTTGTTGGGATTTAAACGGTAACGGTGCTGGAGATGCGGGTGAAGATGTTAATGGCGATGGTAATTATGATGCGTTAGATTGTCAGGGAACTGATAAAGATTGGTTTGAGGTTGGAGGAACAAGTAATCCAGATGATATAACTGATGAAATTTACACAGAGAGTAATGTTAACATTAATGATGGTGACTTAACTTTTAATACAACAGATAGAACATCTGTAAAATCAATTAGTTTTAATAATACTGGGGCTTCAGAATCATTAAGTAGAATAACTTTTGGAACTACAGGTGTTAATAATTACAAGGGCGATATAAGGTTTAGTACTAAAGGTAATAATGACTTATTCAATGATCCACTTACAGAAAAAGTTAGAATTACTAGTGCTGGAAGTGTAGGAATTGGAACCACTACTCCTGGAAGAAGGCTTGAAATTAGTGAGGATGCACAATACACAGGTATTCGCATAAGAAACACATCAAGCGAAGGTGGAATTTGGGATCTATTATCAACTGGCATTAGTAGCACAGGAACACAAGCTGTAAATGACGAAGCCTTTACAATATGGGATGCAACTAACGGAGAGCATAGATTATTAATTGACAAGACAGGAAATGTAGGTGTTGGGGTAGTAAATCCAGATGCTAAATTAGAAGTGAATGGACAAGTTAAAATTACTGGAGGGAATCCCGGTGAGGGTAGAGTATTAACATCTGATGCTGTTGGTTTAGCTTCTTGGAAAAGAGGAGATTTTAATGAGTACGATGTGGATTACACTAATTTGAGTGACGGAGACTGGGTTACGATTGCCCAAGTTGGAGATGGTGCTGAAAATAAATATAGAGCTGATGGGTTGTTTGAATTACAAGACAGAAGTGGAAGTCATCATCACACCATAATTTTTAGAGCTGGTGTTAAGTTTAATAAAACATATTTGAAACTAGAAAGTTCTAATAAATATCAATCTAATAGATATAGTGAGATTAGAATAGCATATGGAAACGTGTACGATGGAGCAGTACTTCAGGTTAAATTAGATATGTCACAAAGTACTCCACCCTCTCCAGGATATTTAAGAGTGTACCAAAACACCAATACTGATGGTTGGGTAATAAATTCTGGAGTTGTTAGTGCTGATAATGCACCCTTAGTGTATGCTGTATCACAAACTTCAGGTACCACTCCTTCTCAAACAGGTCAGCCTTATTCAAGTTTTAATTCTTTGGATTTGAGCTACGCAAACAATAGAGGAATGGAAGCAACTTCACAAGATGTGTTAATAAACGGTGGAAAGGTGAGAATTACTGATCTTGCTACTGGGACTGGTAACCCAACTCAATTTGTGGTTGCAGATGAAGACGGTGATTTATCTACGGTGAGTTCAACATCCGTTGGTTCAGATGATCAAACTATAGATGTACTCAATTTAAATTCAAATGATGAACTTGAGATTTCACTAGAGGACGATAATCAAGCAACACAAACGGTAGATCTTTCGGGATTGAGAGACCATGATTGGTATAAGGCCTCAACAACTGATCAAGCTGATGCGATTGGAAATAACATTTACACTGAAGGTGATGTAGGTATAGGCATCACAAATCCAACTAATAGACTTCATGTTATAGATAATGTGGATGGTGATGCCAGAATTATGTTAGATAACCCAAATACTGGGGTCAGTAACCTGGCTACAATTTGGGCTGAAGCCGATAATAATAATGCATTCATGAGAGCATATGGTGATAATCATTCTACAAAATCCAATGTGGTTGAAATGGGAACAACTGCTGGTTCAACTGATTTATCTATTTTTGCGGGTAGTGAAGGAATTAAATTGGCTTCAAGTGGTGTAGTTTCCATAAATAATTTAGCCGGAGGAACATCAACTCAAATGGTTGTGGCTAACACCCTTGGAGAATTATCCTTGCAAAATATTCCATCAGGTGGAGATGGCTACATCGGAGAAAGTCAAACCCACACAGCTGGAGGAAAATTAAATATGAACGATAATGCACTTTATAATGTGGACAGGTTAGTTGTGGGGTCTACTTCAAGTACTACTTCGCAAGAATTATATATAAATGGTGATGGATATATTTCTCAAGATTTAGATGTTTCTGGAGGGCTACATGTTGGAGGAACTACTTCTCCTGGTAATGATAATTTGATAGTAGATGGTCAGGCCGCTATTGGAGGAAGTATTCAGACTAATTATGCTCTTTATGTTAATGGTAGATTTCAATCTAGTGGTATAGATGAGTTATCGGATGAGCGTTGGAAAAAAGACGTTGTTCAAATAGAGGATGCTCTTCAAAAAGTTTTATCAATGAAAGGGGTCTATTACAATTGGAAAACAGAAGAATACCCTGATAAGAAATTCACGGATAAACATCAAGTAGGTTTTATAGCTCAGGAGTTAGAAAAGATTCTTCCAGAAGTAGTAAATACAGATGACAAAGGCTATAAAAGTGTGATGTATGGACATGTGGTCGCTTTATTGGTAGAAGCGATAAAAGATCTAGAATCTCAATTGGAAGAAAAAACCACTTCTCTGGAAGAAAAAACCAAAGAGATTGATGACATCAAGGCTTCGTTAGAAGAAATCCAGCATGTTCTGGGAATTAATAAGGAAGAAGTTTCTAAGTATAACCGATGATAAGGAAAGTATTAGTTCTAATAACTGTGTTTTTATACACAAATATAAACGCACAAGATGTTATCAATGATTACATTTCCTATGTACATATTTATTTTGATAATATTACTTACAGTATACCATCAAGTTATTGTGAATGGGATCCACCGTTTTCTAATGAAGGGTCTGGAGAATTTCGTCTTAGATTAGACATTAATGATTTTTCTCAAGATTTTCACAGTCCATCATTAGAGGAAAGTGGTTGGTACAAAGGACCTTGTTTTAAGAAAACTGATGGAGATGGAACATTTAGTGAATACACAAATCATACTTGTTATGAAATAACAAACAATAATTTTAATCAGAGATTGTTACAACTTGACTGGCAGACTATACAATGGGAGGAAGACCCTACTCCAGACGATTGTAGATACAATTCTGGCGATGATTGTCTCACTGAATATGATGGTACATATACTAGTGCTGTTGACATTTCATCAAACAATTGCCGTTATGGAAATACAGTGTATGATTTTGGTGACGTTTATTATAATTTAGGTTCGGGTGGTTACAATTACTTCGACATTGATTATGAATTTGAAATTAGACCTACAATTGGGACTACATATACTAATGCGTTTGAATTTATTGATTTTGACCCCTCAAATGGATGTTTTAGTGATGTAAATCATTGTTTAAACACTTCTAACAGAACTTCAAATTATGTATGGTATAAATTTGAACTTAACCATAAAAGAAGTATTGAAATTGATTTTTCTACGCAATCTCCGGCAAATAATATTAATTCCTGTTATTTATATAATGCTTCGTTAAGTAATTTGAGTCCACAATCTACTGGAGTTAATACACTTTCTTTTTATAATTTAACCCCGGGTATATATTATATAAGACTTCATAGAAGTAATGCTTATAATAGTACAGGAAATTACAATCTTAAAATAAGCCAACTTTCAGTTTCAACACCATCGGTTGATTATTACTGGACGGGCTCAAATAGTGATAATGATTGGTTTAATCCATGTAACTGGAGCACAAATCGTGTGCCTGACAATACGAATAATGTAATTATTCAAAATACAACTAATAACCCAATAATTTCTGTCAGTGGTTCTGCCAACGGTCAAGCTGCAGGTCAAGCTTATTGCAATACCATTGTTGTTGAGAACAATGCTTTAGTTACCATTGCTAACGGAGCAAAATTAAATGTAACACAATGAAATTTTTGAGCATCTTAAGAAAATTTCTAGTTTGTAGTATAGTAACTAAGAAAATAATCTTTGTAATCTTTTTTATTATTTTTATAACAGGATTTTTCAGGTCTCAAACTCCAATAAAAATTGCTCAAGATGGTAAAGTGGGTATTGATTTACCTGCTAATAATTTGCCTACACAAGAACTTCATATAGATGGTAATCTTCGCCTAACGGATCAATTTTATGATGCGTCTAAAAGCTCAGGAAGTGAGGGCAATGTACTGACTAGAGGCGTAAATGGTACTTCATGGACAAACTTGTCAACAGACAGTGAATTTCCTGGAAATGAATTGTTGAATGCTGTAATTCATGGAGAGGAAACACATTGGGCAAGCATTACTCTCCCGAATGGATATACTAGTGTTTTTCAAGGGTTTGTATTTGATAATAAAACGGGGTATTTATATGTTTCAAACAAAACTGGAGGAACTTCTGGCGATCCTAATGAAACAAAAATGATTACAAAATATGAATTAGATGGTGATGGTAAACCGGATGAAGTTTCTCACAATCAAACCTCTCTAAATGTGGGTCATGCACAGGATTTATCTATTGAATATGTGGATGAAAGTGATTTTAGATTGTGGACCTCAAATGCAAATGGTGATGGTGCATCTAGAATTACAAATAATGGATCTAGTACTTCTTACGTTTCTTACTCTATTTTTACTCTATTTTACCTTCAGGGTATAAGAGTTCAACTCCTGCAATTAGTACCAATGGAAAATACTTAGTTATTAGAGCAAAAGTTTCTAAATAATATATTAATTATGAGAACATTCAACTTTATATTTTTTTTAATTTATAGTTCTTTATCTATTGCTCAATCCCCCCATTCTTTCAAATATCAAGCTATAGTTAGAGATGCTAATGGTGCGGCTATCTCCAATTCTTCAGTGGGGGTTATGATCAATATTTTTCAAGACTCTTGTAATGGGAATAACGTGTACCGCGAAACATTTGTAGTAACCAGTAATGATTATGGTCTCATCAATTTAAACGTGGGAGAGGGGCAGATGATTTCACCAACCCCACTAGGTGCCTTAAATTGGTCTTCAGGCTCTTTTTTTATTGAAACAGCTGTTGATTTAACTGGTGCTGGATCCAATTTTCAATACATGTCTTGTAGTCAATTATTGAGCGTTCCCTATGCGTTGTATGCTGAAAATGCAGGAAGTAGCACGCCAGGACCTCAAGGAATTACTGGACCTACAGGTTCAGGTGGTTCAACGGGGCCTACAGGTCCAACTGGCCCTCCTGGAGCTACGGGATTACAAGGAATCCAGGGGGTAACAGGTCCACAAGGGATTCCCGGTGTTACTGGCGCAATAGGGCTTCAAGGCGTTACAGGTCCTGCTGGTGTAACTGGTGTTCAGGGTTTACAAGGTCCAACTGGCCCAACTGGAGCTACAGGATCTTCTGCAACAAACCATGATTGGTATGATTCAGGTACCACTTCTCCTCCAGCAAATATCAATGATGATATATACACCAATGGAAATGTGGGGATTGGAAAGAATAATCCTCAGACTTCTTTAGACGTAGTGGGTACGGCCACCATAACCAATCAAACAGATGGGGCAGTGCTATTGGATTTAAATTCAGAACGAAATTGGCAATTCAAACAACTTGGTACAGGAGCTGCATCTTCATTAGAGCTAGCAAGTATAAACGGAGGGGGAAATAAGAACTTTGTGATTAATACCCTTGGAAATGTAGGAGTGGGGACACAAACCCCACAGAAAAAATTAGACGTGAGCGGAAATAGGGCAGATTTGTTATTAAAAACAACTCAGTCTAGTGCTACTAATGGAGATGTGTTGAGTTCTATCTTGTTTTATAATGACGATATGAGTTCAGGTGCGTCAGGCAAAAGAATAGGTAGTGGAATTCGCTACAGAGCACAAGATGACTATGGTAGAGGACAGTTGGAATTTACAAACAGCACAACAAACCCCAGTTCTGCATGGAATGACACTCCTGATTATAATGACAACACCGTTACTCGAATGGTTATTAAATACGATGGTAAAATTGGTATGGGCACAACTTCTCCTGCAAGAAATTTAGAGATTGAGAATACTGGTTCATATGTGGGATTAAAAATTCAAAATACGGATGCGTCTTCTGCATGGAGTATTCTAGAGAAAGACAATAACATGTTTACTATTTTTCAAGATGGGGTAAATTATCACCGCTTGACCATTGATTCCACTGGTAATGTAGGTATTGGAACCACCACTCCAGCTTATAAACTACATGTTTATGGTCGCATAAAAACCTCAGGTATCACCGAATCATCTGATGAGCGATTAAAGGAAAATATAAACGATTTAACCGAATCGCTAGAAAAAGTATTGCAGCTTAGAGGAGTAACCTATAATTGGAAAGATAAAAAAGAGTTTAGTTCAGCTACTCAAATTGGACTAATTGCCCAAGAGGTGAGGAACATTATTCCCGAATTGGTTGATCAAGATCAAGAAGGTTTTTACTCGGTACAATATAGCCATTTAGTACCTCTATTAGTAGAGGCCATTAAGGAGTTGAATGCACTAATTGACCAATCCAATCAAAACGTTTTTAAGCTTGAAGAAAAAGTGGCAAATAATAATCGTAAAATTCAACAGTTGAATCAGGTTCTATTAGATATCTATGGGCATCTAGGTATAGCTCCTAATGTAAATGTGAAAAAAGATATTTCCAATAAGTAAACATTATTTACATTTTATCGTTTAAACAAAATCTGGTATAATTTATGTTGTTTATCTAATATTCATCATATTTGTTACTCGTTTAAGATTTTGACAAAACTACTTCATAAAATAGCACTCTTTCTAGTGTTGACATTGGCCTTACATTTTATTTACGGCCAAGATCAACCCATGCTCGTCTTCACAGGTAAAGTTACAGATGTGTCTGGTAAAAAATTAGATGGTGTTGAAGTGATTGTTAAGCAGGATAATAAACCCTTTGAAACCAAAACTACAGGTTCTAACGGTAAATATGATATTATTGAAGCTCCATTTGGTCACATATATACATTGTTGTTTAAAAAGGATGGAATGGTTTCTAAAACCCTAGTTCTAGACACCAAAAAAGGATATTTTGAAGAGGATGTAGAACCTAGAACTTTCATTGAACCTAGTATAAGTTTAATCAATAGAGATGATGAAGTTGATTATGACATTATTGAAAATCAACCAGTTGGTAAAGCAAGAATAGATCCTCAGTCTGGAAAATTAGATTGGGATTATGCTTTTTCGGGGCAACGTAAAAATGAAATTGATCGATACCTTAAGCAAATAGAGCAGGCTGCTAGACAGAAAGAAGCACAATTTAACAAAATGGTTAATGAAGGAAATGCAGCTTACAATAAAGAAGATTATGAGTTGGCCATTCTTAAATATGAAGAAGCCATTTCCATTAAAGCGGATGAAACAATATCTGCTAAAATTGTTTCAGCCAAAAAGAACTTAGCATTAAAACAATCCCAAAAAGAGCAACAAAATCAATACGATGCCTTAATAAATAATGGTAATGATGCACTTTCATCTAATAATTTTGAAAGGGCCACCGATTTTTACACTCAAGCTAAAAATTTGCTTCCTGGAAATCAAATTGCCTATGATAAACTGAGGGAAGTAGAACAAAAAAAGCAGGATTTAGCTGATGCTGAAATCAATGCTCAGTTTAAAGCAAAAATGGATTTAGCTAATGCAGCTTTTGAGAAGAAAGAATGGGATAATGCTAAAAATATCTACAAAGAAGCTTCCACTATAAAGCCCAGCGATCGTAGCCCAAAAGATAGAATTATTGAAATTGATAATCTTTTAACTAAGATGAAATCCGATGATGAAGAATACGCAACATTTACTTCAAAAGGAGATCAATTATTAGCGGAAAAGAATTTTGATGATGCCATTTCAAATTACCAAAAAGCTTCTAACATTAAACCAGAAGAAGTTTATCCTAAAGAACAAATTGAAAAAGCAAAGCAAGAAAAACAGCAGGCAGAAGCCCAGGCAGAATTGGATAGACAGTATGCTAACTTAGTCAAAACAGCAGATCATCAATTAAAAAATTTAAGTTATGAAAACGCTAAAACAACCTACAATGAAGCCCTAAAGCTGAAGCCTGATGAGCAATATCCAAAAGATCAGATTGCAGCCATCGATCAAAAATTACAAGATATTCAAGCAGAAAATGATCGTTTAAATAAACAAAAGAAAGATTACGAAGATCAAATTGTGTTAGCAGACCAATTATATAATGAGGAAAAGTGGCAAGAATCAATTGAAGCTTACGAAAAAGCACAACAAATCAAATCAGATGAAATTTATCCAAAACAAAAGATAGATGATATCAATATGAAATTACAGCACTTTGCTGCACTAGAGAATGATAAAAGAAAGCGATACGATGAAAGTATTAAAAAGGCAGATGCTGCCTTTTCGGAAACCAATTGGAAGTTAGCAAAGCAATATTATTCAGATGCGCTTACTGTTTTTGAATCGGAAAAGTATCCATCGGATCAAATCACATTGATAGACGCTAAAATACAGGAAGAGGAGAAGGAAAAACTTGCTGAAAATCAAAAAAATCAACAATTTGATGCCTTATTAACTGAAGGCGACCTGCTATTAGAAGACCAAAACTTTATTAATGCAAAATCAAAATACCAAGAAGCTAAAAGTTTATTTCCTGAAAGAACAATTGTAGATCAAAAAATTAAGCATTTAATCTCGCTATATGATCAGTTCAAAGCAAAGCAAAAAGAAGATAGCACATATAACTCGCTTGTAGCTGAAGCAGATGTACTGTTTACCTCTAAAGATTGGCTTAATGCAAAGAAAAAATATCATGATGCTTTGGAAATAAAACCTCTTGAATCTTATCCTAAGGACCAACTGGAACTTATTGCAACTAGTTTAAAGGCTGAGGCTCAACAATCCATAAAAAGCCAGTATGATGAATTGATCAAAAAAGGAGATGAAAACTTAAATCAGAAATCATTCAAAGATGCGTTAGATTATTTTGATCAAGCAAATGAAATTCTCCCTAATGAACCTTATCCACTTGAAAAAATAAGAGAGATAAAACGAATTTTATCTGATGAAGAGGAGAAAGAAAATAATTACAAAATTCTCCTGAATCAAGCCGATAATCTATTTGAGTCTGAAAATTGGGAAAAAGCACTCACATCTTATGAGTCGGCTAAAGCTGTTTTTGATAGAGATTATCCAAATAATCAAATTACAAAGATCAATACTAAATTGACAGAACTTAGAGATCAACAAGGAAAAGACGCACAAAATAGGGCTACTTATGACAATTTAATTAAAGAAGCCGATCAATTATTTTCTGAGCAAAAGTATCAGGAATCAAAAGACAAGTTTAACCAAGCGTTATCCTTATTTGAAAACGAGTACTATCCAAAAAAGAAAATTTTTGAAATAGATTCAAAGTTAAAAGATCTCAATGCAGAAAAGGAAACATTAGAAAAGTACAATCAACTTATTTCTAACGCAGATCAATATAGAGATGAAAAGAAATGGGTTGAAGCCAAAAAAATATATGGTAATGCTTTTAATTTAATACCAGAGAAAGAATATCCACAAGAACAAATTAATTTCATTAATGAACAGATGAAATTAGAAACACAACAAGAGTTTCAAGTTCAATATGATAAGCTCATAAAAGCAGCTGATGATCAATTTAATGCCAAGGATTATAATAAGGCTAAAGAGTTGTATACACGAGCTAGAAATATGAATGCAAATGATAACTATCCCTCTCAGAAAATTACGGAGATAGATCGAATCCTACTTGAAATAGCAAGTAATAAAATAGATGATGAGCGTTTTAAAGCAAATAAGGAAAAGTATGATCTATTGATATCAAAAGCTAACGGACTAAGAGATGCAGAACAGTGGGATAAATCAAAAGAGTTGTACATCCAAGCGAATAAAGTACTTCCAAGTGAAACATATCCTCAGGAACAAATTACATTTATTAACCAAAAAATGAAAGAATCAGCTGTAGGTGATTTAGAGAACCAATACAACAAGATCATTGACATGGCTGACAAATTTTTTCAAGAAGAAAACTATGAGAAGTCTTTAAACCTCTACAGAAGAGCACAGTCCCTTAAACCTGATGATGCTTACCCACCTGAGCAAATTAAAAAAGTGGAGGAGGCAAAAATGATGGCATTTAATAAAGAAAAGCAACAACAAGAATTTGGTTTACTTATTAAAGAAGGTAAAAGAGCATTTGAAAGTAGAAATTACCGATTAGCTCTTAGGAAATTCAATGAGTCACTAAAAATCAACAAAGAAGCTAAATTCCCAATAGAGAAAATTAAAGAAATTAACGACATTTTGGATAAGCAAAAATCAGATCGTAAAAAAGATGATGATGTTGTTGTGAATCCTGGAGATTTTAGAACTTTATATGGTGAGGAAGTAACTGGTAAATACAGTGAAGATCAGATAGATGCACTTATGTTGAAAGGTCACATTGATGATAAAGATGATTTAACAAGTGATGCTGAACTTCAAAAAGATCAACAGGGAAATTTTTCCATTAAAAACAGGGAAAAACAGCAAGAACTTACATTTTTACAGAACGAACAAGTTCAATCTATACTTACTAAAATTGATAGAAGTTTTGATAATAGTGATGATCCAAGATGGAAAATCATACCTCAAATAGATCAATATAAAGATCAAAATTCTTTCTATACAAATGGAACTTCAACGTTTAGTGCTGATAAAACATATAGAACTGATGAAAGTTTCAACAGATTACAAACTAACGATGCGAATTTAAGTTTAATAAGAGATGAAAAAATAGCCTTACAAAACTCGGCTTCAGTCAATTATATAGACGAAAAGTTGGTTCTAGATATGGATTTAATTCAAAGAGGCCTGTCGGTTACTTATGATAATTCTCTTTCTAAAGAGATGATTTACACGGACATTGATCTTGCTAACATAAATAGACGTAACAACCAGAATTTATTAATAGATGCTGTTGAAAATTTTAAGGAAAGTAGTTCACTAGAGTATGAATCAAATACCTCTCATTACAAAACCATTACCTACACGAACTATGATATTTCCGAAGCTGTAATTGCTAAATATGTAGAAAATTTTTCACTTTCAGATGACAAAAGAATCCAACAAACATTACCAGCATTTGTTAGTTACAAAGATGACTATTTAACCAGTTCAGCTATCAATGCTAATCAAGGAATTGAGGTAACCTATGATCAATATGATGGGACGCAGAAGATTAAGACTGCACTTAATAATTTCGCTTTAAATGCCGATATTCCTAGAGAAGAAAATGCGTTTAATGTTGACCATTATTTAGATAAAGAATCACAAAAGCTTTCAGTTTGGGGTGATAAAAGTCAAGATAAGGTCTATAACATGCACTTAGTTCACGAAATGATTGATGATGAACAAGAAAATCAATATACTAACAATGAATCGATTAGAAACATCAATGTTTCCGAAATGGAAAATTATAATGACAGGATGTTGATGCAAAAAAGTGATTTAGCAGATTTCGATAACAAAGGTGACTACATGAATGCACAACGTTTAGATGAAATGAAATCTAAAACAGCATTATCTAGTACAGATGTTAATACACAAAAATTAGCTCTTGAGTACCCTGAGGGTATTACAGAGAAAATGTTTCAAAGAACTAACTCTAGAGGAGATGTCATTGAAGTTACTATATTAAGAATCGTAGTTAGAGGAAATAAAGGAGATGAGTATAAGAAGGTGAAATCTAAATGGGGTGAA
Source organism: Crocinitomicaceae bacterium (assembly GCA_038134525.1). Taxonomy (GTDB): domain Bacteria; phylum Bacteroidota; class Bacteroidia; order Flavobacteriales_D; family Parvicellaceae. The sequence continues at coordinate 111,577 of JAYPVI010000007.1, read as the reverse complement.
AGCTTCTTTAAAAATGGAGGCATCACAACCGAATATGTTTGGGACACGGAAACAAATTAATTGGTATTTACAGATCAATTAAATAGAACCCTCAATCTAACATCCTATCCAACAAGAATTATCTCTTTGGTACCCTCACAAACTGAACTGCTATTCCAACTAGGTTTAGATAAAGAAGTAGTTGGAGTTACTAAATTTTGTATTTATCCAAATACTTGGAAAGCAAACAAAATCATTGTTGGAGGAACCAAAAACTACAATCTTGATGTAATTAATAATTTGAATCCAGATTTAATTATTGCGAACAAGGAAGAAAATGATGAAGTTTCACTTAAAAAATTAATGGTTGATTATCCGGTATGGATTAGCGATATTAAAAATTTAGAAGATGCTTTACATATGATTTCAAAAATAGGGGAGCTAACGAATTGTGAAAAATCATCTATTGATTTGATTTATAAAATTAAGATGCAGTTTAACATTTTAGCTTCATTACCAAAACAAAAGCTTAAGGTTGCTTACTTTATTTGGAATAATCCATTGATGTCTGTAAACCAAAATACATTCATAAGCTCTCTAATGGAATTGAATTTATGGGATAATTGTTTTAAAGAAAAACAAGACCGATATCCAGAAATAAACGAGATAGAATTAGTAAAACAAAACCCAGAAGTGGTTTTTCTTTCTTCCGAACCATTTCCTTTTAAGCATAAGCACTTAGATCGATTTAAGGAACTTTTACCAAATTCAAAGATAATATTAGTTAATGGAGAGTATTTCAGTTGGTATGGATCAAAATTAGTGGATTCACCAGCTTATTTTGGCTCATTACATAAAATGCTAATTTCTAATTAATTTTTCTTGATGTATTATTTTTTTATCATTTGATATGGTAAGAACATAGGTACCAATTTTTAGGGTGGAAATATTAAAAGTAAGTCGATTTGGGCCTTCACTTACAAAGTCATGATAAAGAGTTGAAATCAGTTTTCCTTCTAAATTCCATAGTTGAATAAGCAAAGTATTGCTTTCTTCTGATGTGAAATCATAATTAATCATTTCGATTCCTGGATTTGGGAATAACTTACCATTCCTGAACTCTGGTTCTAAAAATAAATGGGGTAGAGGTTCTCTGCATGTATCAGATACGGAAACCCTACTTATCCAGCTTCCATTCATGGATATTTTCCCATACATACCAGAAAGCCAAGTTTTACAAGGTTCATCATAATCCCGTTGAATTCCTGTATAGTCTCCCCAGCGATCAATGTTTCCATTCAATCGATCTATAGCCCTGTTTCCTGTAACTAATTTTTGCATCGTGTTGTAAGTCCCATCGCTATCCATATATAAGCAAGCTAATCCATTGGTGTCTATTGGTGATGTAAAATCAAAACCTATGACACATTCTTTTTCATTAGGATTAATAGCAGTAGAAGCGATATTGGGATATCCAAAATCAATAATACTGTCGGAAATTATTCTGCCTTCAACATATGGGTTGGTGTCGTAGTTATAGATTATCCCATGATAAATTCCACAACTACCAGTATTGGTATCCATAGAATGATGAACATACTGTATCCAATTTCTATCTATAATTCCACCTAACACTCTAGAATCATTTGTCGCCAATTCTTTCCCATTATACTGCCTTCCATTTGGACTTAAAAAATAATGATCGTCAAGGGTTATTCTCTTCATAGATAATGAAGCGGAATTAGATGAATGGGAATTGTGGATATGAATTAGATAAAGCGTGTCACTTTCAATAGAAAAATTTTTATTACTCAGTAAATATTGCTCTTTAGTTTGTAGTTCTCTAGCTCCTCTTATGGGATGAATGTTTCTAATAAAAATAGAGTCATCCTTTAAATCAGACCACAAATTATAATTCAATGTATCTTGACCTTGATAACCTTGGTCTTTGTTTATTTGCCAAATTAAAGATTGATAAAATCCTTCTTGCCAACTGACATTGTGTTGTAATAGATTTCCTGTTATAAACAAATCATCATCAGTAATAGAAATTGCAGGGTAATCTGTCCAATGGTTAGTGCCTAATGCATCACCAGTTAACATGTATACATTCCAATCGTCTAAAGGATTATTTGAAGTAGAAAAGGCAACACATATGTGGTTGTTAATCGGATTATTTCCAACTAGAAAAACCATGATAAATCGGTCTTCATTGGGGTCGTAAATAAATTTAGGATCGTATTTTTTTACAAATAGCAGATGATTAAAAGAAAACGTCATCGAATTAAGTGTTGCTCTCTTTAAAATAGTATCGTTATTTTGATCATATATGATATAAGTTGAATTTATTCCTGCTATCATCAGTCCATCATTAGAGATGGCAAGCGTATTGTCATTGGGTACTTTATTGTTGTACAAATTCCCTTCAAAGCCATATTCTATCTTCAATTTCACATTGCTATTTCTATTTTTAGGTTTTTCTTTTAAAACTTCATTTCTTTTAAACCGATAAACATTGATTTCTTTTTGACGTTGAAGAAAATCATGATATCCATTTCCACCAGGCTTGGCTAACTCAAGTTGTTGAACCTGAACCATCCATTTATCTTCAAATTCATTCATGTTAATAGTATGGTGTTGAGTGGTGTAAAAGTGGCTTAACGTTTGAGCTGTTATAAGACTACATTGAAAGTAGATCATACATAGTATTATCGTTATAAACGAATTTTTTTTCATTATATAAATGTATAAATCAAAAAGAATACAGAAAATCCAATGAGATAAATAATACCCATATATGAAAGCGATTTTAACCAAAACGGAGGTTTGAAGTTATGATTAATTCTATTGTTAACTAAGTAATGATTAAAGATGGCAATCACAGGTGCCACTAGAAATGAAATTATAGTTGCCAAATTGACTAATATGCCAAAATCTCCAGTATAACTAAAAACTTCAATAAGGATAAAACTGCCTATGGTTAGTATGATAACAGAAATAGGATATGATTTTTCATTTTTAGTTGACTGCTGTTTTTTATAAAACAATTCTATTATTCGTTTTGTTGCTCTTCCATAACCATCAAAAACAGCGATGCAGGTACCAAACATGATGGAAAAGGTACAAGAAGAAATAATGATATAACTCCATGATCCAAAAACTTGAGTATAAAGTTCAATGACTTGGTGCGCAAAAAGGTGTCCTTGTTTAGCTATTTCAGTATCCGTACCATAAATTAAAAATGCACCTAGAGTTACAAAACAAATCGAAAGAAGAGCTGAAGTGATATATCCAAAATTAAAATCAAAAAGAGTTTCTTTCAGTTTAGGATGATATCCTGTGAGTTTTATCTTCTCTATTGTCCAAAGGCTATTCCAACTGCTTAGGTCAACTGCAGTTGGCATCCATCCCATAAGTGGTATTAAGAATGCTATAGCTGTGGAATCAATACTGAAAAAATCATAATTAACCGTTGGGTTAATAGGGCCATTTAAAACGCATAGGATAAATGCAGCAAGCGTAGAAATCAATAGAATTATTCCGATAATTTTTATCAAACCATCTAATATTTTAAATTTCCCTATGATGAGAAGACAACTGCATATACCAAAAACAATTAAAGTTGCACTAGTGCTGTTAATTCCCATGGAATCAAACTGAAATAAGTTTTGTAAGAAACCTGTTGTTACTTTTCCAACGGCTGCACATACAAAAAACATAGATCCCAAAGTGATAATTGAGTAGCACCATAAAGCCCATTGGCCTATTTCTTTATAACCATCAATGATACTTTTTCCTGTTGCATTAGCATATCTTGAACCAAACTCAAAAAAGGGATATTTTAACAAATTAGCTAAAACAACAGCCCATATTAAACCAAAACCATAAAGAGAGCCTGCTTTAGTACTTTGCACCAGATGTGAGACGCCAATTGCTGTACTGGCAAATAAAATACCAGGTCCTAACGTTTTAAGTATATTTTTCTTATTAATGATTAATTTTTATTCTAAGTTAATGTTTTCAATTAATTGATCTAGTTGAATTAAAACCGAATGAAAATCAATATCTTGAAAAAAAAATAGTTGATGCCTACCATTACACTAAAAAACACCGTTTATAATAGCAAATTAATACTTGATTTTTTAGATCAATCTCCTTCATTAGCCTCATTTCATAGTGGTTCCAGTTTGGATAAGATTGATGATGCTTTAATGATGTATAAAGACCTGAATGTTGATCAAAGAGAGATATTAGTGAACTCTTTGGTGTGTCAATACAATAGTATTGGAGAAAATATACCTCCAGAAGTATATCAACTCAAAAAAAATGGAGTTTTTACGGTAACTACAGGTCATCAGTTGTGTTTTATGGGTGGCCCACAATTTTTTATCCATAAAATCGTATCTACCATAAAAAGTTGCCATCTTTTAAAGGCTAAATATCCTCAAAAAGATTTCGTCCCTGTTTTTTGGATGGCTACCGAAGATCATGATTTTCAAGAAATTAGCCAAACTACCATATTTGGTAAAAAATTCTTTACAGAAAATACTGTTGACACCATTGCGGTTGGAAGATTAAAAAGTACGGTATTTCAGCCCTTATTTGAAGAAGTAAAAGATTTTTTTAAAACAGATGAAAAATTTAAAATTCTAGAAGACATATTTGAAAAGGCGATGACATTTGATACCTGGTCAAAAACCACTAGATTTTGGGTTCATCAATTATTTAAAGACTATGGATTAGTGATTTTAGACGCAGATGACGTTGAACTAAAGAAATCCTTTAAAAGCGTAATGGTAGCTGAAATCAATGAACAATTCGTACATAGATGTGTAAAAGAGTCTAACCAAAAGTTATCGGATTTGAATTATCAAGTACAAATTGAGCCAAGAGAGTTGAACTTATTTTACCATGACATCTCAAAAAGAGAGCGAATTAAGATGGAAGAAGACCATTTTAAGATTGCTGACATGTATTACGAAAAAGATGATCTTTTCAACTTGACCGAAAGCGATATTCATCGATTTAGTCCTAATGTTTTATTGAGGCCTTTATACCAAGAACATATATTACCAAATTTAGCATACGTTGGAGGCCCTAGTGAATTGGCTTATTGGCTTCAGTTAAAATCTACTTTTGAGTTTGTAGATATAGCATACCCAATATTAATTCTCAGAGATCATTTTGCATTTATGAATGAAAAACAACTCCAACAGTGGAATGACTATGGTTTTTCAAAAGATCAGTTATTAGCAGATTTTGATCAGCTTATTAATACTATGGTCAAAAAAGAAATGTATGAATTTGCTGATTTTAATCCTTTTTACAAACAAATAGATGAAATGGAAAAAGAATTATCAAATTTGGTTTCAAAACTGGATCAATCATTATTGGGAACGGTTGGATCATCCATAAAAAGTATGAAAAAGGCATTGCAAAATACGGAAGGAAAGTTTAAAAAAACCATTAAGAGGAGAAATGAACAAAAGACGAATCAACTTTTGAAAATACAGCAGCAGGTGATGCAAAATAATGGTCTTGTTGAAAGAAAAGAAAGCTTTATTTCTACCTACTTAAAGTTTGAAAACTACATTGAATTACTCATTGATAGTTCTGATCCAGGATCTGGTCAATTATCTCTTTTGTTGAATAAAAAATAATTCCCTGGTAATGATTAAGATTTGGATAACATAACTAGTAGTTATTAAAAATCCAGAAATCATAATGATATATTTCACCCAAGTTAATTCTAACCATAGCAAATAAATTCCACCAAATGTGATTACTGTTGAAGCGAATGGTTCAATTAGAAGAAACATTTTCAATCGAGAATTAAATTCACAAAAGTAGAGTAGAAGACCGGTACAAAAGAAAATTAAAGAAAATGAAATAATATGTTCGTGGATTATAGTAATGATTTCGCGAAGTGGTTTTTTGTATTTTATTTCTTGATTAAAATCAAACTCAGCTTCATCTTCTGATAAATTGCCATTATAATTTTCTTCTATTCCAGAAGGAGAAAGTGAAGTGGTGGTATTGACAAATAGTAATCCAGTAAAATAGCCTGTACTTAAAGAAATTAAAAAACAAAGAATACCTATTTTTCCAACTTTAGATAAATGATTTAGTCGAAACATTGTTAGCTAAAATTATAAATATCCTTCTTCTTTTAGTAGTACTGCCTTTTTAGTTATTGTTTTAATACCATTAACAGCTGCTCTACAAGATATAGTTGCCCCAGATATGCCTTGGATATCATCTCCAATTTTAATTTTAGATTGGGATGTTTTTCCAAGAAATTGATTCAGGAATACCTTACTACAAATTTCACCACCATAAGCCTCTCGATAAACCAAAATTTCTACTTTTTTAATACTTAGGTCTTTATTTAAAATAACCATGTAGTCAAATGTATCAAACTTACTTCTTTGTGAATCTAGAAATAAATAGCCTTTAAATTCATTTTGAACAGAAAGTTTATAAAGGCTGTTTGATCTCATATTTAATTTCTTTTTTAGTTCATTAGGTAAATAAATGGAAACTTGACTTACTTCTTTTGTACCCCAAGTTTTAAAAATTGATTTTTCAAGTTTTTTTAATCCATTTTTATTTAGCCAATGCGTATTGTCACCTGAAAAAGAACAAAACAGAGTAATTATAAATAGTGACCTAATTAAATATGAAAACAAATTTAAAACCATACCGCAACTCCTGCATTAATTTGGTGATCTTTAATCGAACTGGACATATTTGTAAAACGTTGATAATCTAACTTCAATACAGCTCCATTGGCCAGTTTTAATCCAAAACCGCATGTGATGTCATTTCTATTATAAGCTAAGTTTCGAACAAGATCATCATATGTTCTATGGTGCGTATCATAATTTTCATATCTAATAAATAGGGTTAATTCTTGATCCAGATCCTTTTTGAGGATTCTCAACATGTCATAGCCCGCTTCTAAGAAATAACCCAAAAACGAACTACCTAAATCTTGGTTCGTTTTTACATTATAAGCTTTGACGTTGGAGTTTGTAGAATGAATTACTTGACCCCTAGCTTGGAATCCTTTATTTTGATACCTAAAATCAGCACCTAACATTGAAATTCCAATTCTTGTGGAATCCGCGGATAGAATTCCAAATTCATCATTTCTGTAAATACCGTCTATAGCTGTGGTTTGTGTTTTTCCAAAATAACCGGCTAATCCCATTTTAAGACCCTTTAAGCCATAGAAATCTACTTTAGTTGATAAATTCGGTGATGAAATAATAGATTGTATTCCCTTCTGTCTACCTTTTCTATATCCATCAACACCTCTTAAAATTCCATTACCATTGTAAGACAAAAATCCATTTGTTAGGTATAATTGATATTTAATGGAATAATCAGATAATTTACCAGAGATTCCAGCTCCAAGTTCTCTCCAAGTTGTTGGAACTATTTTCCCATCTAAATTTGGTCTTTCGACTCCATTAAATGTTGTAGGCTCATGGTATTCATTCACAATACCCATAGGAATCAGAATAAGTCCTGCTCTAAAATTTAAAAGTGAGTTAACATTTTGTTGTAAAAATGCTTGTTCTACATACATTTCATTAGCATGTTCAACTTCCAATTCTGTTACAAAAAATGTTTTTGCTGCAAATTGATATCCAAAAAAAGTGATTAGTCTGTGTACATCCATCTTCCCGTTTTGAAATATTTCGTTTCCAAAAGGCTGATTGTAATCAATTTGACCATAACCAGAAACTGTAATTCTACCACCATTTCCAGAAATAATATTATCAGCAGTATTCAAGGGTTCATTAGTCAATGAATCATTATTTGTAACCTGAGTAAATACAAATAATGAAACCAGACTTAAATAAATAGTAAGAAAATGCTTTTTCATAATTATTTTAAATACGCAACAAAAATAGATTGACGTGAATTCTTAATCAATACCTTTTTTGTGGTATTTTGAATCGTTCTAAATAAGGAATTAATTTTTTTCGATGCTAAATAAAGCAAAGATCCAACCCGCAATAATAAGCGTCCCACCAATGGGAGTGATGGGTCCGAATAACGATTTCATCCAATGATGTTCTTCAAAAAAAGAAATGGATAATGATAGTGCATATAGAGATCCACAAAATAGGATAATTCCTAAACTGATTAAAAATAGAGTGGTTTTCTTCTGTTTTATTAGCTTTTGATTTTGTAAAACAATTAGGAGCGCTAAACCAATTGAGTTGATTAGCTGATAAAAAATGCTTTTTTCCCAAATCTCCATACAATAGGGATTAAAAATGTCTTTCAAAGCATGCGCTCCAAAAGCACCAAGTAATACGGATAGTGCTATACTTAAAAAGGAGAATTGCAGGAAAAGCTTAGCTTTCATTAATTTGTTTTTTAAATTTTAAATATTGCTTTTTGGTAAAGATAATTTTACTTGATTTGTATTGAAATTTAGTTGAATGAAAAAGATTGTCATTTTTGGTGCAGGACGTTCTTCTACGTCTTTAATTGAGTATTTACTTTCCATTGCAGAAGAACAAAATTTCTTTATTACTCTTTTAGATTACAATGAAGAATTAGCTAAATCAAAAATCAGTAACAATAAATTTGGAGAAGCCCAATTTATTGACGCTAATAATCAAAATGAAAGACTTAAATACATCAAAGGGTCCCAACTAGTTATTTCTATGCTGCCTGCATATATGCATCTTGACATAGTAAAAGATGCTGTAAATGAAAAAGTACATGTTATTACTCCAAGTTATGTGACAGATGAAATTAAATCAATAGATGAGGATGCACAAAAAAACGATGTTCTTATTCTGAATGAAATGGGATTAGATCCTGGCATTGATCATATGTCCGCTAAAAAAATAATTGATGAAATAGAAGACAATGGAGGAATATTAACTGGTTTCGAATCCTTTACAGGAGGATTAGTCGCTCCAGAAAGTGATGATAATCCATGGAATTATAAATTTACTTGGAATCCAAGAAATGTAGTTTTAGCAGGGCAGGGTGGTGCTGCTAAATTTATTCAAGAAGGAAAGTATAAATACATTCCTTATTGTAAATTATTTAGGAGAACAGAAATCATTCATATTGAAGGCTATGGAAAATTTGAAGGATATGCCAATCGCGATTCTCTTAGGTATCGTTCAGTTTACGGATTAGATGAAATTCCCACCATGTTTAGGGGGACTTTAAGAAAAATTGGGTTTTGTAGAGCTTGGAATGTATTTGTCCAATTGGGATTAACGGATGATTCATATGTCATTGAAGGTTCTGATCAAATGACTAATAGAGATTTTATAAACTCTTTTTTAGCTTACAATCCGCATGATTCGGTCGAATTAAAATTAAGGCATTATTTGGGCATTGAGCAGGATGATTATATATGGGAAAAATTAGTTTGGTTAGGTCTATTTGAGGATAAAAAAATTGGTTTAAAAAATGCTACTCCAGCTCAAATTCTTCAAAAAATATTACAAGATAAGTGGTCTCTAACTGAAGAGGATAAGGACATGATAGTCATGTGGCATAAATTTAATTTTAGTCAGGAAGGTGTAGATAAGGAAGTTAGGTCACACATGGTTTATATAGGAAAGAATAGTCAATTTACTGCTATGAGTGATACTGTGGGACTTCCTTTGGCTATTGCGGCAAAACTATTGCTAAATGGTAAGATAAAAAATAGGGGAGTCAAGCTTCCTATAGAAAAGGAGATATACCAACCTGTTCTTGCTGAATTGGAACAGCTCGGAATGACATTCGTTGAGAAAGAAGTTACCCCTGTATTTTATTGAATATCTAAATTAGGAATTTCCTCTTTCACATTTCCGTAAAGTGATTTTGTTTCAATTTCCTTCATTTTCATTACCATATTTAATGCTGCAGGAACAACATCACTACTTACTACAATCAACGAGTCATCCTTCGCATTTTCAATGGCAAATTTTATAGCTTCACTTTCTTTTGGAATGATTTTGACAGGTTTTTTAGGGTCAATATCTATAATTCCATCGTGAATCTCCTTGATTAATTCTTCTTCTTTTTTACCTCTGAGGTTTCTATCTTGTCTAATAATGATTTCATCAAACATTTCTGCTGCGATCTGACCTAGCTCAAAGTTGTCTTGTTTTCTTCTATCACCAATTCCAGCTATTATGCCTACTTTAGGCTTACCATCTAATTTCTCAACATACTTGTGAAGCGCTCTTAAACCTGCAGGATTATGTGCATAATCAAGTAGCACATCAAACTTATTGAAATTAAACATATTTAGTCTCCCTGGTGTTTGAGATGGAGAAGGAATAAATGATTCTATAGCTACTTTTATATCTTCAATGGAAAAGCCTTGTAGGTAAGTAGCAAGTACGGCAGCTAACACATTTTGTATCATAAATGAAGCTTTTCCTCCTTTTGTTAACGGAACATTTACCGCCTTAGCTACCCTCATTTTCCATTCACCTTTAATTATAGTGATATAACCGTTTTCATAAATAGCAGAGATTCCATTATTTTTACTATGACGTAAAATTCTTGGATTTTCTTCATCCATAGAGAATAGTGCATAATGGGATTCAATGTTGTTTCTCATTTCATAAACACGGTCATCATCAGCATTTAATACGGAGTAGCCATCCTTATGAACAGTCTCTGGAATTACCCCCTTTACTTTAGCTAATTGATCTATAGTATGTATGCCTTTAAGTCCTAAATGATCTCCTGCCACATTGGTAACTACGCCAATATCACATTTTTTAAATCCAAGACCAGCTCTTAAAATACCACCCCTAGCACACTCCAGTACTGCAAAATTGACTGTTGGATCCTTAAGGACAAATTCAGCACTTACTGGACCGGTACAGTCTCCAGTCATTAATAATCTATTTTGAATGTATACACCATCAGTTGTGGTGTAACCGACTTTTTTACCCCGCATTTTAGCTATGTGTGCAATTAGTCTTGTTGTGGTTGTTTTTCCATTTGTTCCAGTTACTGCAATAATAGGTATCCTAGAATTGCTTCCAGGAGGAAACAACATGTCTACAACATAACCACCTACATTTCTTGGAAGACCGTCTGTAGGTTGCAAATGCATTCTAAAACCAGGACCAGCATTCACTTCTAAAACTGCACCACCAGATTCTTTAATTGGTTTTGTAAGGTCATGTGCCATGATGTCGATACCACAAATGTCTAAACCAATAATTTTAGAAATTCGCTCAGCCATAAATATATTATAGGGGTGAATTAAATCTGTAACATCTTCTGCAGTACCGCCTGTGCTTAGATTTGCTGTACTTTTAAGTTTTACAAATTCTCCTTTTGGTACAACTGATTCTGGAGTAAGATTATTTTCTTTTAGTAGCTCTAGCGTTAGAGAGTTGATCGTAATTTCTGTTAGTACTTTTTCATGTCCATATCCTCTTCTCTCGTCTTTATTAACTTCATCAACTAATTCTTTAATGGTAGATTTTCCATCTCCAATTACGTGTGCAGGAGTTCTCTTAGCTGCAGCTACTAACTTATGATCAATCACCAAGAGTCTGTAATCTTCTCCTGTTATAAACCTTTCTACAATAACTAGTCTTGAGATTTCTTTAGCTTCTTTAAATGCGATTAGGGCTTCCTCCATATTGTTAATATCAGTAGTAATCCCTCTCCCATGATTTCCATTTACTGGTTTAATCACAAGTGGAAAACCTACGTATTCAACTGCTTCTTCAAGACCTTTTTCAGTTCTGATAATATCTCCTTTAGGAATGGGAACTTCGGCTTGTTCTAATAATAGTTTCGTTTCTTCTTTGTCACAAGCTAAATCAACACCAATGTTACTAGTTTGGCTCGTTACAGTTGCCTGAATTCTTTTTTGATTAGCCCCATATCCTAATTGACATAAGGAGTATCGATTTAATCTGATCCATGGAATATTTCTAGCTTCTGCTTCTTTAATGATAGACCCAGTTGAAGGTCCGAGCCCTTCATTTTGTCTAATTTCTTTCATGTTCATGATATCTTCATCAAGATCATAATCTTCACCAGCAATTAAGGCTTCTGCTATTCGAAAAGACGCTTTTGCGGCATATTTTCCAACAAGATCAACCATGTGGTTAAAAACCACAAAATAAACCCCTTCTTCACCATAACCCCTTGTTCTTCCAAAACCACATTCCATTCCTGCTAATGTTTGAATTTCTAGAGCAATGTGTTCAATAACGTGACCCATCCAAGTTCCTTCTTTAACTCTTTGAAAAAATCCTCCCTCTTTTCCAATCGAACATCGATGACAATACATTGATGGAAACATTTTTTCAAGACGATCACTAAAACCATCTATTTTATTAGTAGGAAATTGTTCCATTTCCTCTAAATCCAGTACCATTACAGTAAGATTATGTCTTCTAACAGACCAATAGTTTGGTCCTTTCATGGTTTTGATTTCAACTATTTTCATTGTTTAAAATTTTCCTAATGTAAAAAAATCGTGAATATATAGTAAAGCTAAAGCAAATCCACTTAAATTTTATTTTCTTTACGCAAAATTAATTTATCGAAAATGTTTAAAGGTACACTAATTCCAATAGGTGGTAATGAAAATAAAGGTTCAGGTCAAGAAATTAGTGAATTCGTCAAAGATGGTATCCTATCTCATGTGGTAAACGAGAGTGGAGGCGAAAATGCAAATTTTTTAGTTATACCAACAGCTTCTATGATCCCAAGACAAGTAGGAAAAAATTATAAAAAGGCTTTAAAAAAATTAGGCTGCTCCAATATCAATATCCAAAATATAAGTAAGCGTAGTCAATGTGATAAGAAATCCATTCAACAACTTTTTTTAGATGCTGATTGCATATTCTTTACGGGTGGTGATCAATCTAGGATAGTAGATATTATTGGAAATACACCAGTTCATGACATTATTTTTGATCGACTTAAAAATGAAAATATAGTTTTATCAGGAACCAGTGCTGGTGCCATGTCAATGTCTAAGGAAATGATCATGGGGGGAAGTAGTATCGAATGTTTGGTCAAAGGGTCTGTCAAAATGAGGGAAGGAATGAATTACATCCCTGATATGATCATTGATTCTCACTTTGTTAATCGTGGAAGATTTGGTCGTTTAGCTGAAGCTGTTGCTCGTTTTCCTGAACTAATTGGTATTGGTTTAGCTGAAGATACAGGTCTAATTATCAAAAACAATGAGTTTAAAGTTATTGGTTCAGGAATGGTTATAGTGTTTGACCCTTCTGATTTAAATCACAATAATTACGAAGTATTGAATGATGATTTACCCATGAGCATGACTAATTTAACTACTCATATATTGGCCGATGGAGATTCTTTCCATATGCATGATAGAACCATTAAAGTTTACCCTCTAGAAGATTATGTTTCTCAGTAAATTGCTATGGTTTGAAATCCATTTTTTGACCAAGCTGCTCTATACATTCCATCCGTATTAAAAGGCATTTCTATATTTCCTTTTTGATCAATGGCAATTAAACCACCATCGCCTCCTATTTTTTTTATTCTATCATGAATCACACTTGTTGCGGCTGTTTTTAAATCCATCTTCCCCATTTCCATCAAGCAAGAAACATCATAGGCAGTGACTTGACGTATAAAAAATTCACCAGATCCTGTACAGGAAACAGCACAAGTGTCATTGTTAGCATAATTCCCAGCTCCTATTATAGAACTGTCCCCAATTCGTCCATATTTTTTATTAGTCATTCCCCCTGTTGAAGTTGCAGCAGCTAAGTTTCCATTTGAATCCAGAGCAACAGCGCCTACTGTACCAAACTTTTTTGGATTTTTTATTGAATGATCAAGTTGAAATTCATCACTATCTTTAATAGATAGCCATTGATCATATCTAAATTGATCAAAGAAATAATCATGTTTTGCTGTTTCACAGTTCATCTTTCTAGCAAATTTCATTGCTCCTTCACCCGTTAATATAACATGTTCGCTATTCTCCATTACGTTTCTAGCTACGAGAATAGGGTTTTTAAAATCACTAATACAGCACACAGCTCCAGCATTGAGGTCCATTCCATTCATTATTGAAGCATCCATTTCATGTTTTCCAAGATGGTTAAATACAGAGCCTTTACCAGCATTAAATAATGAGTTATTCTCAAGTGCAACTACAGCTTGAGTAACAGCATCAATTGCGCTTCCCCCATTTTGTAAAACTTTCTTTCCTTTTTCAAGTGCTTTCTCAAGTCCATCTCGGTAATTATTTTCCATTTCGATGGTTAATTCCTCTCTTAAAATGGTGCCAGCACCACCATGTATTGCTATTCCAATATTCATAAAGATGAATTTATATTTATTCTTAATACTTACTTACAAAAATGCGATTGTTTAAAAAAATGTGCATATAAATCATCTACAAAATTTACATTAATTGGATATATTATATAATATTGCCATCAAAACACTTATCATTTCTACTTTCAAACCCATACAATTTGATACTTCTACACCGGATTTTGTAAAAGTTCTTAGAAAAAGAGTTAATAATTATTTTAAAGAAAATAAGGTTAATAGAAATAGCAATGGAACCATGATATTCAAGACAATTTTCATGCTCTTGCTTTTTTACGTTCCCTATACTTTAATGTACGTCCCTTTTGTTGACGGTTTTTGGTATTTAATACCTTGGGCTTTTATGGGCTTTGGAATGGCTGGAATCGGGTTGTCAGTTATGCATGATGGCAACCATAATGCTTACTCAAAAAACCAATTAATCAACAAAATTTCTGGTTTTGGTCTTAATTTGATGGGGGGCTACGATTTGAATTGGAGAATTCAGCACAATCTTTTGCATCATACCTACACCAATATTGATGGAATGGATGAGGATGTCGATGCGGGTGTAATATTAAGATTTTCATCAAATCAAAAAAGAAAGAAACATCATCGTTTTCAGCATCTTTATGCATGGTTATTATATTCATTATTGTCTATTTCGTGGATAACGAATAAAGATTTTATTCAGGTTGTTAAATACCACAAAATGGATCTATTGAAATCACAGAATATCACCTTTGGTAGAGCTCTCCTAAATTTGTTCTTCTGGAAAATATTTTACTTTTTATACATTTTAGTTATTCCTTTATTTTTCCTAGGCAACCCTTGGGTTCATATTTTAGGCTTCCTTATCATGCATTTTATTGCAGGATTCTTTCTATCAACCATCTTTCTTTGTGCTCATATCGTAGATCAGACTGATTTTCCAGAACCTGACAATTCAGGACAAATTAAAAAGAATTGGTATGTTCATCAATTGGAAACGACTGCAAATTTCTCGAACTATAAAAGTTTCTTTTCATGGTTTATTGGGGGGTTGAATTATCAAATAGAACACCATTTGTTTCCTTCAATTTGTCATGTTCATTACCATGATATTTCTAAAATTGTAAAAGAAACCGCTGAGGAATACAATATACCTTATCACGCAAATCTCACCTTTTTTAGTGCGCTGAAGCACCATTATAAACACCTAAAGTTGATGGGCAAGAGTGTTTAAAATCGATTATTAAGCTCTTTTAGTGTGTTGACAAAGTTTTCTCGAACCGTTAAGTCGTTTCTCCTATTATCATTGCTACTTTTACCATTAACGAAAGTATCTTTTATAAATTCATTTCCTGCTCCATAAATTATGGTATCCAAAAGTTGATCATCGTTTGTGCAATATATAAATGGATGTTTTTCATCGATTTGAATAAAATTTAGAGGGCTATTTAATTTGAAATACTCTTTTGTTTCAATTCCCATAGCAGAATTTCCATTTAATACAGCTTGATGAATAGCCACCTCTGCACTGGAAAATTGAGTTGAATTTTCATGCTTAAATGTGTTGCGTTTGTTTGAAATTAGTCTTTGGCCGTAATCTAACATCCTTATTTCATCAAAAGGGTTTATCGAAATATGACTGTCACTTCCAATGCACCATTTTCCGTTATGCTTTTGATAGTCAGATAACGGAAAAAGACCATCTGCTAAATTCCCCTCAGTTGTAGGGCATAACACTACATTGACTTCGTTTTTTGTTAAATATTTAATCTCTTTTGAAGAAAGATGGGTGGCATGCACGAGATGGTGGTTATTATTTAAATTAATTTGTTCAAACAACCATTCAACTGGTCTTTTTCCTAGTGATTTCATGGAATCATTGACTTCTTTTTTTTGCTCTGATATATGCATATGAAAGGGATATCTATCCTCATTAAATTCATTAATTTTTTTTAAATTATACTTATCTACAGCCCTTATCGAATGAATTCCAATACCAATATGCTGATTAAATTTTAAAGTGATAGATTCTGTTTTTTCAAATAAATCTAAATAGTCTTCTAATTGCCTAGAAATAAATCGTTTTTGTTCATTTAATGGAGGAATATCGAAACCACCCATTTGATAACACATCGGAATAAGAGTGATATTAATACCAGCTATTTTTGCAGCTTCAAGTAATTGAATCCCCATTTCTGCATGATTGTTGTATTTTTTTCCATTTTTATCGTGATGTAAATAATGAAATTCAGCTACGTGAGTATATCCATTTTTCATCATCTCGCTGTAAAGGAAAGCGGCTATATGCCTTAATTGGTCTGGATTGACTTTTAACGCTAGGTCATACATGGCTTTTCTCCAACTCCAAAAATCAGAGCTTTTCCTAGATTCATGTTTTTCTGCCAATCCAACCATGGCGTATTGAAATGCATGTGAGTGAGCATTAGGAATTCCTGGAATAGCTAATTGGATTTCTTCATCACCCTTTAAGTTTTTAACACCTTCTTTCAATGAAAGGATTTGACCATGTGAATTCGTTGTGATTAAAATATTCTTTTTCCATCCAGATTCAGTGAATATTTTTTTGAAATAAAAAGATTTCATGTCAATTTTTCAATTAGTTTCTTAAAAGTATTAATTAAGTGATTTTTAATTGCTTCTGCTTTTTTGAAATCATATTTTGTTTCGTTTTGACTCATATATAAATCTTTACACATCTCAAGCTGAATTGCATGAATGTTTTGTCTAGGATCACCCTTGCTTCTAGTAAGATAACCACCTTTAAATGGATTATTGTGACTGATTTGTAAATCAGATTTTTTTAATTCGTTTATGGTTATTTGGGTAAATTTGGAATGACAAGATTTAGATTCATTATCTCCAACAATAAAGTCAGGAAATGGATTTTCATGAATGGTAGGCACATGTCTTCTTATGGAGTGTGCATCCCAAAAAAGCACTTGCTTGTGTTTAGATTTCAAGTGTTCAAAAATTTGATCAATCTTATCATGGTAAGGTTTAAAGTAATGAGTTAACCTATTATTAATTTCTACTTGATCTAATTGATAATCTGTAACATACAAGTCTTCTCCTAAAAAGTTTGTAGTAGGGCAAAGGTTAGTAATAATGCGTCCATCGTTATAAAGCGATTTATTATTAGGCTCTCTATTTAGATCAATTACCCATCTGGAATAGATTGGGATAATGGTAGTTATTCCAAGGGCTGGTGCAAAATCATAAAGTTTATCTAGAAACCAATCTGTATCGTCTAATTTTTCAAGATGACTATTTATGTAGTAAGAAGTTAGATTTTTTGGTATTTCCGTTCCACAATGAGGTACACTTAGTACAAAAGGAACTGCTTCAGAAGTTGGTTCTATTATTTTGAAGGTCTTCAACAATTTTTATAAATATTAACAAACAATTTAATTAATACTACAATATTCGTAATTCAAAAAGTTAAATTCATATATATTTAAATAAAAAAAAATCGAATGTTTGAAAATGATGTAGATGCTGCTGATGCTTTTGTGAAGAAAGTAGATCTTCTTAAATCGGAAATTTCTAAAAAAGTTATCGGACAAAATGATGTTATAGATCAGATTTTAATTAGTGTATTTTGTAAAGGTCATGCGCTATTGGTAGGTGTTCCTGGATTAGCTAAAACACTTATGATTAACACCATAGCAGAGAGTATGGGGCTAGCATTTAATCGTATTCAATTTACACCTGATTTGATGCCGTCAGATATCTTAGGTGCTGAAGTTTTAGATGAAAATCGATCCTTTAAATTTATCAAGGGGCCTGTGTTTTCAAATATCATTCTGGCTGATGAAATCAATAGAACTCCGCCTAAGACACAAGCGGCCTTACTAGAAGCAATGCAAGAAAAATCGGTTACTATTTCAGGGAAAAATCATGTGTTGGGAAATCCTTTTTTTGTGCTTGCTACTCAGAACCCAATAGAGCAGGAGGGGACTTATCCATTGCCTGAAGCACAATTAGATCGATTTATGTTCAATATTGAGGTTAATTATCCTTCTTTTGATGAAGAAGTGGAGATTATTAAAGAAACAACAGGTGTTGTAAATCAAAAATTAGATGTAATAATAAATCAAGAAGAAATTTTATTTTTTCAGGATTTGATTAGAAAAGTTCCAGTAAATCAAAGTGTAGTTGAGTATGCTGTTAATTTAGTCCATAAATCTAGGCCTAATGCTACACATTCCTCAGATTTTGTTAAAAAGTACATTTCATGGGGGGCTGGTCCAAGAGCATCTCAATATTTAATCCTAGGAGCAAAATGCCATGCTTTGAAAAGCGGTAAATACTCTCCAGATGTAGAAGACGTTAAAGCAATTTCAATTCCTATTTTAAGACATAGATTAGTAAAAAATTACATTGCTGAAGCTGATGGTTTAAGTGTGGATAACATTATTGCAGAAATCTTATGAATTTTTACCATTCAAATAAGTAATTGATAATTCTGTTCATCCAGGGATTCGATTTTCCTTTCATTTCTAATTCTGATCTGAGTTCTTCCTCAGTGTATGTTTTTTTAATTTTAAGTTCATTAGCTAATTCATCTACTTGGCTATTGTTTTTTTCTATTTTTTTGGCAAAATAAACTACACCACCATCTTCAGTTGCTAGTCCCAAAATGGTTCCAGGAAGTCCGTTAAAGGTTTCCGGTCCAGTACTAGGTAATATTTGGTCTGTATACCATGCGTATATTCGAGTAGTGTCATTTTTTTGCCAAATAGCCCTTCTGCATTCATAACCAGCAATAAATCTTTTTCTTTCTGTTATTTTCCAGGTTCTTTTTATTATTTCATCTTTAACTGTTTTACTGTCGCCAAATAAATTATAAATATTTATACGAACTCCATTATTAAAATCTTGCAATACAGTATTTTTTGATGTAGCCCAATCTGCTTTCGATGGTATGGTAGATTCATCAGGTATAAAAAGAGATTTTACGGGATTAAAATACAAGTTAAAACGATCAATTTTAGTTTTTTCTCCTCTTAACCAACGTTGAGATTCTGGTGTTTTATACTTCTTAAGTAAATTTGTTTTTCGTTCATACAAAATCACACCACTTTTAATTTGTCCACTTAAAGAAAGGGTGTAGCCAAAAACAAAAAATAAACATATTATTTTAGTGAAAACTCGCATCTTTTACCTTGGTTTTATTATTGTTAAACTTGTAGGTCATCTTTAATAAAAAATACCTTGAAATAATAGTGGTTTGGTCATCTATAATCATATTATTTTGAACAGAACGTTGAACCATTGTATTTTGATTAAGAATATCATTACCTTCTATTGCTAAAATCAGGTTTTCGTTATCTAGAAAACGTTTCCCTATGTAGCAGTCAAGTAATAAAAAACTGATGTTATATCCATCAGCCCATTGATTATTAATAGTATAATCTCCTGCAATTTCAAATTCCATATTCCAAGGTAGTTCTAAACTAAATTCTGCAAAATAGTTTTGGGTTGTAAATGGTATGTTATTATAAAATGGTAGACTGTTATTTGGTTTTGAATAGGAGAGTTTCGCTCCCAGCTCAAAGAATAAAGAATCGGTTTCAAATTCTAAAGACAATTCAGCTTGATTCGATAAAGTTTTTGTGGTGTTTTCTAAACCATCTATTATGTTTTTTGTGATATTATAAGAAGTAAAAGTACCACCTCTTAATCCTAATGGGGTGTTTCCAATAGGTAATTTCCCACCTAAATTGAAGTTGTTAAATTGCTGTTGATCCACATTTATAGATTTTGAAATAGATCTTCCTATACTATCGTAAGTAACTTCAGTTGAAAATGCATTTTGAACTGTTCTGTGCGTTAAATTAGTCCATATGTAACTTCCAGTAAGTCCTTTCCAATGGTTGTAAGCAGCAGAAAGTTCATGAGTATAGTCTGGAATTAAATTGGGATTTCCCTGTGATATTTTATTTGGATTAGCATTATTCTGAACAGGCTGTAATTGGTTTAGTGAGGGTTGCCGCGAGTTAGTCTTATAATTAAATCTTAAACGTTGTGAATTGCTGAATTTATGTCTATAGGAGATTTGTGGTAGAATATCCCAAAAATCCAAATTACCTGTAAGTGGATTTCCATTAAGATCTTGGTTAATAATTTGTACATTTCTTACATATGTACCAAGTTTAATAAAGTTTTTCTTGTGTTGATATCGATAAAAAGCACCCGTCCTATTTGTTTGTTTTGTGTTTTTAAAGTTATTGGAGAAATTACTATCGATGTTGTCATAATTTTGGGTAAATAGATTAAAGTCATATGTTTCTAATCGTTGATTTGATTTATTAAGTTGAAACAAATGTTCTATGTCAATTCCCCATTTTTTAGTAATAGGTTCTCTAAATAAGAATTCTGAACGATATCTATCAGAGTTTGTAAAGAAATCTTGCAATTGGTTGATAGTGTCATTTTGATAGAGTGGATCTGCATATTCATTTCTTGTGAAATTGAATTGATCTTGATCATTTTTATTTTGACGAAACTGAAATGCATACTTAAGTAATCGATCCTTTTTTTTGAATTCTCTTTTAAGTCTTAATTCAGTTGAAA
The DNA here is from genome assembly GCA_038134525.1 of Crocinitomicaceae bacterium. GTDB lineage: Bacteria > Bacteroidota > Bacteroidia > Flavobacteriales_D > Parvicellaceae. The sequence goes on along the minus strand of JAYPVI010000007.1, from coordinate 90,691 downwards.
ATGTCGAAGAACGAGCTTTGTAGTCTTGCGATACTTTAGAGATGGAATTCGTGTCACCAGATCTAGTCAAAAAATGATTTTGTAAAAAATTAGAGGTTGAATCTAACGATAATGAGTAGGTAGGTAATATTTCAATTTCAGTTAAGCTATCTAATTTTATTTCTAGTCTTCCATTTAATAAGTGATCTTGATTTTCTTGCACGTTTTCATTTTGTTCACCAACTGTGTAAGTGGTGTCTCTTAGAATATATTGAGTGTTTCTATTTGATGTAGCTATTAAATCAGTTTGATTTCTTGTATAATTCAGCCCTAATTTTATTTTTTTATTTAATTTATCAGAGTAGAAGATGCCGCTTTTTATGGTTTGAGGAATCCCATTGTTATTAAATTGGTTAGAGCCTCCCCACCAGCCACCTCTCTCATCATCGCTAAAGAAATTCCCATTACTTGTACTTAGGCCAAATTGTCTAATGTCACCATAACCAAAATTAGCTCTTGGAGTATTTGAAGCTAAATTAAATATGGAAAGCTTAAAATCCTTGTTAAAGCGGTTAAATAGAATTTCGTTTTCAAAAAAGTTGGATAAGTAGTTTACATTTGGAGTGGTGCCAAAATCTGTAGCTAGTGAAAAACGTCCAAAGTAACCCTTCTTTGCATCTTCTTTCAAGCGTAAATCCATTACTTGAATAGTTTCTTCCGCAGTTTCGTCACTATCTGTATTTTCTTCTTCATATATCTCAACACTTTCAATACTCTTAGCGCCTAAGTTTTTAGTGGCTATAGTAGGGTCATTTCCAAAAAACTCATCTCCATCAACAAGAACTTTATTGACTTCTCTTCCTTGTGAAGTAATGTTGCCACTTTTATCCACTTCTACACCTGGAAGTTTTTTGAGTAAATCTTCAACAACTGCGTTTTTCTTGGTTTGAAATGAATCTGCTAAAAAAACGAGGGTATCTCCTCGAAAGAAAACAGGATCCTTATATGCATATATAGTTACTTCCTCCATCATTTCGCTTTTTTCGGGGAGAATGGTATTGGACAAGTCAAGATTGAGTCTGTCTTTAGAGGGGAAGAAGAAAATAATCTTATCATCATTTTGATGATGAGAAATAATGATTTCCACCGTATCCATAGGAGCCGTAATGTAGAATTCACCATTTGCATTGGTTCTTTGAAAGTCAACTAATACAGAGTCTGATAATCGAACAATCATCACAACGGCATTCTCCTTTGGAATTTTATTTAGAGTGTCATTGACTGTCCCGTAGATATTCATGTTTTGACTAAGAAGATTAGTTGAGAATAGCAACAAAAAAGATGTTAAAAAATATTTTAAATATTTGATAATCTGTATTTTATAATAATTCATTTAAAGTATTTAAATAATAGTTGCTGTTACTTCTAAATCACTATTAATTTCGTTTAGCATCACATTTACTATTTCGTTTTTATTCTCGTTTTTGATCGGTAATTTAACTTTAACATAATTTTCTGTAAAACCATAACAGTATCCATCTTCTTGAGTTTCTATTAATACTTTTTCAGTATTACCAAGATTTTCTTCATAGAACTGTTGCTTTAATTTTAAGCTTAAAATACGTAATTGTTTGCTTCTTTTCCTTCTCTCATCCATTGGTACAATTTTACCCATTCTAGGTGCAGTAGTGTTTACACGCTCAGAATAAGTGAAAACATGTAAATAGGAGATAGGTAAAGACTTTAAAAAATGAATTGTTTTATTGAATTCTTCCTCTGTTTCTCCAGGGTAACCAACGATCACATCAACTCCAATACATGCTTTCGGCATTAGCGATTTAATTTTTTCTATTCTGCTTTTGTAAAGTTGTGTATTGTATCTTCTCCTCATACTCTTAAGTAGGTTATCTGAACCAGATTGTAATGGAATATGAAAGTGAGGTACAAAACGTTTTGATTTATTTACAAACTCAATTATATCATTTGATAATAAATCAGGTTCAATTGAAGATATTCTAAATCGTTCAATTTGATCTAATTTATCTAACTCGACTAGTAGATCAATTAATTTCTCTTTTGTTCCAAAGCCAAAATCTCCAATATTTACACCAGTTAAAACTACTTCTTTTACTTCCGAATTTGCAATTTCTCTTGCTTTAATCAAGGTTTCTTCAACATTGGCACTCCTGCTTTTACCTCTAGCCAATGGAATGGTGCAGAAAGAACAAAAATAATTACATCCGTCTTGAACCTTAAAAAAAGATCTTATTCTATCTCCTTTGCTGTAACCAGGATGGAATTCGTTTACATGTTTAATGTGGTTATTCTCAATTTGTGTTATATTCCGTTTTTCTAAATCTCTAATGAAAGTTTTTAAATTAAATTTTTCTTGAGCTCCTAAAACAAGATCTACTCCTTCAATAGTTGAAATTTCTTTTGGTTTTAATTGGGCATAACATCCAATAACAACAACAAATGCTTTTGGGTTGTATTTCAATGCCCTCCGTACAATATTTCTACATTTCTTATCGGCTTGATCTGTAACTGAGCAGGTGTTAATTACATAAATATCTGCACCTGATTCGAATTCAACTCTTGCAAAACCTTCATTCTCTAAATCCCTAGCTATAGTACTAGTTTCAGAGAAATTTAGCTTACAACCTAGAGTATAAAATGATGCCGTTCTGTGATTCATTTTTTAAAAAAATCATTTAGTAAATTTATATGAAATTTCGATTTAATATGGCGATTTTTTTTTGTTATAAATATAATTATATTTGTTCAACCTTTCTATTTAATAATTAAACAAAATGAAATTAAAATTTATTGTTATATTTTTTTTTAACACGCTTTTTATGATATCACAACAATCTGTACACGAGTTTACTATTACAACTATTGATGGTGAATCCAAAAATTTATCCGATTTCAAAGGAAAGAAGATGTTATTTGTAAACACAGCCAGTCAGTGTGGTTTTACTCCACAATACATGGAATTACAAGAAGTACATGAAAAGTATGGTAAAGATTTGGTCATCATCGGGTTTCCTGCTAACAATTTTGGTGGTCAAGAGCCTGGTTCAAATGATCAAATAAAATCATTTTGTCAAAAAAATTATGGGGTATCATTTCTGTTGTCTCAAAAAGTTAGTGTGAAAGGGAACGATATAGACCCTTTGTTTGACTGGTTAAATCAACAGGAAAATCAATCTTTTAAGGGAGATGTTATGTGGAACTTTGAAAAGTATTTGATTGATGAATCGGGTAAATTGGTTAAAAGATTTAGAAGCATGACGAAGCCAGATTCTGATAAAATAATTTCATTAATTTAATCTTGAATGATGAGTTGAGCACCATTCGTAACTTGAATGATGAGTTCAGCTCCACTTTCAATTTCTAGGGTCTTACAGTACGCTTTTCCTGGTGTTTCGTCCAAATTGTTAATATTTCCATCATTATTCATGTCAAAACCCGTTACGAACCCAGATCCACTAATAATAGGCATATTCGATACATTGTTTGGAATGTGAACATCATTATTATAGCTGGGGACATGATTTTTATCCCAGTTGCAAGCGGAAAACCAGTCTGAATCCACACCCACCCAAGTATGAATCCCTGTGGTTTGGGGAGGTCCTAAAACACTAATTGTTGTTGTATCGTGAGTTACACAGCCGTTGCCTTGAGTTACTTCAACTGTATAGGTTCCACTTTCAGTAAATGTTCGAGGATTAGTCACTACACCATCATTCCATAGATATCTAGTTCTGTAGTCAAATTTATTTAACCTTATTCCCAATAATTCTCCACCAATAAAATTGGTTTGATAATACTGTGGATTATTCCCAGAAAAAGATACTGAACCTAGATAATCGTGAAAGGTAACATCTTTATCATAAACCTTAATTTCGTAATTTGATGTTGCATTTAAAATGATGGAAGAAATCTTAATATATACATCTACGTTAGACTCAACCGGATTTGAAAATGTAGTTTGTATTAGTGATCCATCCTTGTAAAGTTCAATATAGAAATCGGGAATTTCTGAACCATATGTAGAAGGAACACTGTAAATTCCAACACCATAAAGCCTAGTGTAATTGTTTTGTGCATTTAATGTTATTGAAATGTCAGTATCACATGTGTTGTAAAAATCCTGTAATCCAGTATTAAAATTACAAGGAGCTAAACATTCTACCTTGTCAGTTGCATTTTTAAACCTAAACTCCGCTGGATTTTTTGATCTATTAAATGGATATGTTCCAGAATTATTTTGAAGCCAATCAACTGGACCTATTTGAGGAAAGGGGAAACCATCACAAAAATTAGGAATATGACTTTTCTTATAAAGTGAGTTTGGTAACATCCAAATATGAGTGTTGTTATCAATTGTTCCCTGATTATAGTTGTTACTATGTTTTAACGTGTAATCCACACTACTGTGAATATTGAATCCATCAACAATTTCATTTGCAACCACATTTTGATAATCTGAATTATCGTCAATCATAAAATCTTCTAAAAGGGCTCTGTTTCTAAAAAAAGTATTTCCAGGACCACTAGGTCCCCACCAATCTGAATTATGAATAAACTCAACGACATTGCCTTCGAATAAATTCATAAGAGGATAAAAACCATGTAAAGAAATGTCTGCTTTTTGATCTCCAAAACCAAAGTTTGCATTTGGATCCCAACTTTCCTCACTATAATTATATCCAAAAACATTTCCATTTGGGCTGTAACTTACTACCATAGCATGTCTTAACGTGTAGAAAATATTATCTTCTACTAAACAATTAGAACTCCTGTGATTCATGGCTACTCCATAACCGTGTCCAAGACCTCCGTAATCAAATGAGTGATGTAAGTAATTTCCTGTTATTTCAGCATGATAGGATCTAGTTACGCTAATATGTGATTTTGTAGTGAAATCACTTTCTATATTTCGAACCCAGCAGTTGTAACAATTTTCCATTTTAATATTGTCACATTCTTTACTAGTAATTCTTTTAATTTTGATGTTTTCTATTCCTGCATTTTCAATAATGTTGTTTAATTTTTTTATTCTTGGGTTTAATTTAGGGTCATAGGTAAAATGTAATACTTTATCAATAACAAGTACATTCCCATTTTTTTCAAGTATCTTAAATACTTCACCGACACAATCAGATGCAGATCCAACCCAGGCGTTATTAAAATCTGTAGCATCTAATTCATTAGGAACTCTATTTGAGGACATTTTTTCAATATCATTGTCTTGTCTAAGGTCAATAAAATCACCTACGTTAAAATTTGATGAATTATTTACAATTAGTTGGTTACTGCCTTTATGATATCCACCTAAAAGATTTTCATAGCCACTTGCTAAATCATTCCATAATCTTAATTGAAATATATGGTTAGAGGTGTAACTAGTGGCAATCATTGGTTTAATTTTTAGTGTAGTATTAGTTGGACATTCACCTCTAATAACGGTATTACTAGGAATGTAAAAACTTCTGTAATCTGCTATGTAGTATTCACCCTGAGGAAAATAAATAATATTGAATCCAGGCATTGTTTTTACATCATTAAGTACATCTATTAACGCCTGCCCATTATTATATGTTCCATTTCCAACACAATTATATGGGGGTTGAGTCATGTCAATAATATTTCCATCATAAGGTATTGCACCCACATGCCCAGTATTTTCCCAATCCGTTATGTTTCTGTAATCCAAAATAGAATTATCAGTTCCAGTAAGTGAAAAATGGGCCCCTACAAACTTGGTCTGGTCAAGGGTAACATTACATGCTCCATTACCACTACAAGCACCACTCCAATAACTAAAACTGTAGCCTTGTTCAGCTTCAGGCTGTAGTGAAACAGTTGTGTTGATGGGGTATTGATCATTACAAGCTAAAATGCATTCATTTGTATTCGTGTTGTCTTGTATTTTAATCGTTCCCTTGCCTGTCACAGAGGTTTGTAAGCTGGTGTACCCTGAAGGTGAAGTGCAATCTGTTAATACGACATCGTCCACGTATATTTTGGCCACTTCGTTTCCACATCTAATAGCCAATCTTACATCATCATCAGTGGTAAATGGAGCATTCGTTTCTAACAAATCAATATGTTGGTATGAAGTGTTTAAACTTATTGTTTTAGATGCCAACCAAGTCCAAGGAGTGGTATTTTTAATTAATATTATTTCAATATCTACATTTTTATCTGCTTTAAGCCACATGCTTAAATGATAATCATGACCTGCCTTAATATAAAAATCAGTTGTTTTGAGCTGTGCATCTCTAATTAGTGGAGTAGAAGGAACTTGAGTAACATTTATTCTGGCTGAATAACTTCCGCTGTGGCTAATGGTACTCTGAATTAATGTACCAGCATATCCACTTCCAAAATACGTATCCCATCCGGAAGTATTGTTTTCAAAATCTCCATTAGATATTATATTTTGACTAGTAAGAAAGCTTCCATTGTAAAAAAAGCAACCTAAAATAATAATAGTATACTTAAGTTTAAATAGCATGTTTACAAATTGATTTTCCAAGTAAAAACATTATATTAACGTTAATTTAATAATTAATAGCTAAGATTGTTTTGTTATGACAAAATTAAAAGGATTAAAAGTATTAATAACTGGAGGAAGTTCAGGTATCGGAAAAGCTACAGCTAAAAAATTAGTTCATGCTGGGGCAATAGTTTGTATAACGGGCAGAGATAAAAATAAGTTAGAACGCGTAGCTGGAGAAATAAATGCTATCCCTATCCACTTAGACGTAACCAAATACAATAATATTGCTGTAAAAGTACTTGACGCCTTTCATTCCATGGGTGGAATTGATGTACTAATAAATAATGCGGGAATTGGTTACTTTTCCAAATTGGAATCGGTTAAGATTTCTGATTTTGATGAAATATTTTCTACCAATGTTTATGGCTTAACGATGATGACCCAAGAAGTGGTCAAGTTTTTTAAAACACAACAGTTCGGTACCATCATAAATATTGGTTCAACAGCATCTACTAACGGATTTGCTTCAGGATCTGTTTATTGTGCTTCTAAATTTGCTGTTAGGGGATTAACCTCATGTTGGAGAAGTGAACTTAGAGGAGATAATATTAGAGTAATGCTTATCAATCCTAGTGAAGTTCCCACGGCATTTAACAATAAGCAGAGAGTTGAGCGAGAAGATGAACCTAAAAAATTATCCTCGAATGAAATTGCCCATGCTATAATTTCAGCAATAGAAATGGATGATAGAGGATTTGTTCCAGAGCTCAATGTTTGGGCAACTAATCCATTTTAATTTTTTCCATGGGATGATGGTCTAAAATGGTTTGTTTTAAGTAATTTCTATCCAAGTGAGTATATATTTCTGTTGTTGTGATGGATTGATGTCCTAGCATTTCCTGTACTGCCCTCAAATCAGCACCTCCCTCTACTAAATGTGTAGCAAATGAATGTCTTAGGGTGTGGGGAGAAATGTTTTTTTTTATCCCCGATTGTGAAGAAAGATTTTTTATGATTTTAAAAACCATTACCCTTGATAATTTAGATCCGTTTTTATTTAAGAATACATGGTCTATAAAATGATCTTTGATGTTTTTTTGATGAATTCTTATTTCATTAATATAAATTTTCAAGTGTTTAGAAGCTATTTTGCCCAAGGGGACCAATCTTTCTTTATTGCCTTTCCCTATAATTCTAATAAATCCTTCTTTCCAATAGATTTCAGATATTTTTAAATCTATAAGTTCAGAAACTCTTAATCCACAACCATATAACACTTCAAGCATAGCCAAATTTCTTTCACCTTCTTTTTTGCTCCTATCAATCGATTTTATTAAATCATCTATCTCATTAATTGTTAGAAATTCTGGTAATTTTTTTCCAATTTTTGGTGATTCAATTAATTCACTTGGATTGTTTGAAATTTCTTTTTCTAGAATTAGAAATTTGTAAAAAGATTTTATGCTGGAAATTATCCTTGATTGAGATCTAGCTGATATTTTTTTTTGATGCAAATCACTTAAAAATCCCATAAAATCATCATGTTTTAATTCTTTAGGATTTTTTTTATTTTCCTCATCTGAGAAGTAAATTCCAAGTTTTTTAATGTCTCTAGTGTAGGCATCAACAGAGTTTATTGATAGCGATTTCTCAATGCTTAAATATTGCCTGTAACTGTTAATCCAAATTTCCCAAGACATACCTAAATTTACTATTCTAATAGAATACGAGAATTATTTTTATAATTATTATCAATAATAAATGTTTTTTCTATTTTTGCGCACTCATGGAGAGTTGGCAGAGTGGTCGAATGCGGTGGTCTTGAAAACCATTGTGCCGAAAGGTACCGGGGGTTCGAATCCCTCACTCTCCGCTTTAATAAACCTCGCAATAGCGAGGTTTTTTTATATTTAATTCTAGGTTGGTATTAAATTTATATTTTAGTTTTTGATGAGTAAGCCAAGTATACCGAAAGGAACAAGAGATTTCTCACCAGAAGAGGTGTCAAAACGAAATTATATTTTTGAAACGCTGAGAAAAGAGTTTCAGTTATTTGGTTTCTTACCCATTGAAACGCCATCAATGGAGAAATTATCTACCTTAACCGGAAAATACGGTGAAGAGGGAGATCAATTATTGTTTAAGATTCTCAAAAGAGGTGCTAAATTTAATCAAGCCGTTCAATCTGCTCAAAGTCAAAATGGTATTTCAGATCATCTTTTTTCTGAAGATGCGTTACGTTATGATTTAACCGTTCCTTTTGCTAGGTACGTAGTGCAACATCAAAATGATATTACTTTTCCTTTCAAGAGGTACCAAATTCAACCAGTATGGAGAGCTGACAGACCTCAAAGAGGAAGATATAGAGAGTTTTATCAATGTGATGTAGATGTTATTGGGACTAATTCTGTTAATGCTGAAGTTGAATTGATACAAATAATTAAAAATGTTCTTAATAAACTTCAACTTAAAAATCACACTATTCAATTAAATAATAGGAAAATTCTTTTTGCTCTAATAGAATCTTGCGGTGAATCCTCGAATTTTGAAAAAATTGCTGTTATTATTGATAAATTAGATAAAATTGGAAAAGAAAACGTCTTAAAAGAACTAGTTGATAAAGTAAATAATAGTTCTTGTACATCTATGTTCGAATCCATTTTCAATCTTATTCCAGGTTCAAAGGAAACAATTGGTTGGTTAGAGAAAAGAATAGGAAATTCAAAATTAGGTAAGGAAGGAATAGAAGAGACTAGATATATTACGGAAACATGTGAGCAACTTGAAATAGATAATGTGCAGCTAAATCTCACTTTAGCTAGGGGGTTAAATTATTATACTGGTAGTATTTTTGAGGTAGTTTTAAATGACTATAATATGGGTAGTATTGTTGGAGGAGGTAGATATGATAATTTAACTTCACAGTTTGGACTGAATGATGTTTCAGGAGTTGGGATTTCATTTGGAGCAGAACGAATTTATGATGTGCTTAAGGAGTGTAAACTATTCCCTGATAACGTTATTATTTCTCCAGAATATTTGATTATCGATCGATCAGAAAAAATGATCAACTCCATAAAGGTTTCAAATGAATTAAGAGAATACTCAAAGAGAGTAATGATTTACCCTAATAGTGACCACAAATTAAAAAGACAACTTAAGTTTGCTAATCAAAACAATATTCCATTTATCATTTTTGTAGCAGATGATTTCAAAAAGGACATGATTGTTGAATTAAAAAATATGCAAACAGGTGAACAACATCTTTTAAAATTAAGTCAATTAATAAATGATCTGAATGAGTGATAATTATTTTGATATTTCACAAAATGATTTATCTATTGCTGATGTAAAAGCAATTTTAAGCAATAATCTTTTATTAAAATTAGATTCAAATACAGAAAAAAAGGTTTTAACTAACAGAAATTACTTAGACCAAAAATTAAAAAATACAGATTCATTACATTATGGGATTAATACCGGTTTTGGATCATTATGTAATGAAGTAATTTCCAGTGAAAAGCTTAAGAAGTTACAAGTAAATCTCGTTCGATCTCATGCATGTGGTTTTGGAAAAGAGGTTGATAACGAACTGGTGAAAATCATGTTGCTTTTAAAGATACAATCGTTATCAAGAGGTTATTCCGGAATAACGTTAGCAACTTTAAATCGTCTCATTTTCTTTTTTAATCATGATATATTTCCAATTCTATATGAACAAGGTTCTCTTGGTGCATCTGGTGATTTAGCGCCTTTAGCACACTTAACTCTTGGTTTAATAGGAGAAGGTTACGTATCATATAGAAATAAGACAATTTCTGCAGAACAAATCCACCTTGAATTAAATATTGAGCCTTTAAATCTGGAAAGTAAAGAAGGATTAGCCCTATTAAACGGTACTCAATTTATGTCTGCTTATGCGGTGCATGCGGCATTGCAAATAACTCGCTTATTTGATCATTCTACTAAGATTTCAGCTCTTTCGTTGGATGCATTTAATTGTCAATTAAGTCCGTTTAGTCCCAAAGTACATGCTTTAAGACCTTATTTTGGTCAACAGTACATTTCTGAAGAAATTTTAAAATTATTATCTGGAAGTGAATTAAAAGATGTGAGAAATAAAGATGTGCAAGATCCATACTCATTTAGATGTATTCCTCAGGTTCATGGTGCCTCATATGATGTTTTCATTGATTTTAAGCAAAAGGTAGAGATTGAAATAAATTCAGTTACAGATAATCCCATAATCATTGATAATAAGGATGAAATTATTTCAGCCGGAAATTTTCATGGTCAACCTTTAGCTTATTTAATGGATTTTTTAGCTATAGCTACAGCTGAGTTGGGTAGTATTTCTGAAAGAAGAATTTACAAGTTAATTTCTGGAAATCGTGGGCTACCTGTCTTTTTAGTGAAAAATCCTGGTTTAAATTCAGGGTTTATGATACCTCAATATACTGCTGCTAGTATTGTGAGTAAAAACAAAATACTCTCACAGCCTGCAAGCGTAGATAGTATAGAATCATCTAATGGACAAGAAGACCATGTGAGTATGGGAAGTATTTCAGCAGTAAAATTGAAAGAAATTATTGAAAATGTACAACGAATTCTTAGTATAGAACTATTAGTAGCTTCTCAGGCGTTCGCATTTAGATCTCCTAGAAAAACATCTACTAAACTAATGGAATTAATAAAAAACTTCACAACTGAGGTGCCTTTTGTTGAAGAAGATACTGTGATGCATGATTTAATGGTTAAATCAGAAAAGTTTTTGAATAGGAATTCAATTTAGTAATGGTCTTTTTTATGATTGCCTCCTTGCTCATCATAATGGTGCCATGTACCGTATTTGACATAATCATAAATGCCCATGTCATATTTAAGATGACCTTTTAGTTTGATACTGCCATTTTCATGGTATTCCGTGTAGATGTATGTTTTCTTCTTTTTTTGATCAATTATCAATTCATCTTTAATGTTCCCCGAATCATAATAAAATATTTTTTGTTCATGTGATAATTTGTCTTTGTTGTATTTTTCATAAAAGGAAATATTTCCATTTTCATTGTAATCGGTCCATTCCATAGCAAAATCATTAGAATAGCTCACTTTGCTTTTAATATTTCCGTTTGGATAGAATAGGGTTAACTTTGACTTGAAACTATCTATAGCCTTAAAATTACGCTCTATGTTTCCATTTGGGTAAAAGTTCTTGTAGACTTTAAGTTGTCCTTCAATATAGTATCCTTTGTGAAGTAATTCACCACTAGAATAATGATCTTCTTTCCATCCATTTACAGCATAACCTTCCTCAATTCGAGTGGAATCAGAGTGTAAATACAAATTCAATGGTTCATAAAGAGTAATGCCATAAGTAGGGTCTATGATATCTTTTGTTATTTCTTGTTTATTAATTTGATTTTCAAAATTAAATTGAGCATAACTTGTTATTAAACCAGTTGCAAAAAAATAGAGTATGAAAGTTGTAATTCTTTTCATTATTTCATGATGCTTTTAAATGTACGATTTTGCTTGATGAAATATTCCCAAATGATAAACTTATTTGAATATCCGTTCATTTTTTGAACATTCCTTTTGGGTATGGCTTTTCTCTTTTTAATGAGTTTATTTATTGACTTGTAATAATGATAATGAGCTTTAATAATACTTATTGCATTCTTTACTTTGCCCATGGCTAAAAACCTAAAAAAAGCAATTTGATCAAGGGTCATTCTAGATATAACTTTAAAAAGTAGAGGAGGGTTGCCTTCATAATTTTTATGAATCATCCATAAGCTATTTCTAAAATTTAAAAATGTTTTATGAGGACTTTCATAAGAGAGTGTGCCTCCTCCAACATGATAAACAACAGATTCACAAGTGTACATAATAGAATTTCCTTTATTTTTCCATCTCCAGCATAGATCAATTTCTTCCATATGAGCAAAAAAATCAGGATCAAATCCACCAACATTAAAAAAAGCTTTTGCTTTTACAGCCATACAAGCACCAGATGCCCAAAACACTTCATGGCAGTTATTAAATTGACCTGCATCTTTTTCTACATGATTTACTATTCTTCCTCTACAAAATGGATAACCAAACTTGTCAATGAACCCTCCTGCTGCACCTGCGTATTCAAATTCTTCTCTTCTGTTGAAACTCAAAATTTTAGGTTGCACAGCAACTACATTTTTGTTTTTTGATAATATGTTGATAAGGGGTGTAAGCCAACCTTTAGTAACTTGAATATCCGAGTTTACAATGACAAAAAAATCGTGATTCAGTTGTTTTAATCCTTCATTATAACCACCAGCAAAGCCAAGGTTTTTTTGGAGTTTTATTAGCTTTATTTTATCTTCAAAAGAAGAAATTATTTGTAGGGAACGATCAGTTGATCCATTATCTATTACTACTATTTCTGCAAATTGGTTTGAGTGTTCTATAAAATCTGGAAGAAATTTTCTTAACCAATTTTCTCCGTTAAAGTTCAATATGCAAACAGCTGTATTTATAGTTAGGGATTTATAAAAAATAAATTGCTATTGCTTCCCCACTGATTGTCATTAGGGTTTTGTAATGCATCAACATTTCTTTCTGGTGTGTTTCTGCTGTGAAGATCAGTTTTCCAATTATTATTAAAGTACTCACCTTGAAGAGTTGAGTGTAAAATAACGTAATCATTAGAAACCAAATCAGGAAGATAGAATATGAATCTTTTATTGTTGAATCGACCTATTTTATAATAATGCCATATTTGATAGGGGTAAGCGCTTGGCTCATTAGGTCTATCCGTAATGGTGTTAGGTGGTCCGTATTTTAAATAAATACGACCTCTATCTGTTTCATAACCTTTTCTCACTTTTGTGCCAAATAACTCGTTAGTCTTTTTTACTTCTGCTTTATATTTTTCCCAATTCAAAGCTGGACTGTTTGGAAATCGATTGTACCAAAAACTGTAGATGAATTGTCTTTTAAGCGTGTCATTTATATCATTTAGTTTATTATCAATAATGTTTTTTTCTAGATGGGAAGCTAAAGGAGCTATGCATTTCATAAATTCATTTAATGAATCATGGGATAGGGTTGATGCAAAGGTATTTGCAATTGAAACAGAATTTAACCTATTTAGTTTCATGCTGTTGTTTAAATTGGTACGCTGAAAAGTTAACGCTTTGGAAGCTAATATTTGCTGATTTTTATCCATTATAGACAATTTGAGAATATAATTGCCAGTAGGTAAATTTGTTAAGTCAAAGCTGTTTAATACGGGAACTATAGAAGCGGTAGAAATCTTCTTTAATTTGTTGTATTGACCTGCAATTTTGTTGTTTTCTTCAATTACAATGGATTGTGTTAAGATAACTGATTCGTTTTCTCTTTTGGTTTTTTCATCAATATAAATCTCTGTGTAATAGGACAATCGATTGAATTCAGGACCAAAATAGGTGGTAACTAGTGGTACCATTTCAAACCCTGATTTATTCAAAATACTCATGCTATCGCTTTTCCAATATTTATCCAATAATTCGATATCTGAAAAATCAGTAGAAACACTCCTGGATAAAGAAAAAGATTGCTGGTGATCCTCAATGTTAGTAGTGTCAAATTGATCAACTAATTTTACATTTAAATTGTAAAGGCCATCCTTCAATGAGAAACGTTGTAAGTCTAAAATGCCATTATCATTAATTTCTATGGCATCACCTTCAATAATGTGTTTTTTAAAATTTACTATTTCTTTTTGCTCATTTTCAATAAACAATAGGATTTCAACTTTTTTGTTTTTATGATTTGTGTCTTTGTTTTGAAGTAGTGAGTGACCATAAATATACAAGTAGGTTTCTATAAAATGTTGATCATTTTGTCTGAATTTTTTCATATCAAACAAAGCTTCTATCTGACCATAAAAGTTAAAAAATAGGCAAGTATAAAAGAGTGTACATGTGTATTTCACAGTTCAAAATTACATTTTATTAAAGTTAAAATATATTAAATTAGAATGTTTTCATGCATCTTGGAATAACCTTTGCTTAATAAATGAAATGAAATTCTTGCTAATTATATGTTTTGTGTTGTTAAATTTTGTCATTTCTGCACAAAAGGAATCAGTAAATATTTACACCCCATCAAACGATACAATTTTGTTGGACTTTTTTTTACCTGATCATCAGGTGAAAACCTCTGACGAAGAATTCTTGAAAAAGTGGAATAAAACAAAGTTTTATGTCAGAAGTATTTATGATTATTCGATAATTGCATCTTCTATGTTAGACGCTTTTAATGATACATTAAACTTATTGACTAGTAATAGAGTGAAAAAAAGATATCTAAAAAGGGCTAACAAGATGCTAAAAAATGAATTTGGAGAAGAGATAAAAAAGATGTCAGTCAATAGAGGAACATATTTAATGAAATTAATATATCGAAATACGGGTTTAACCACGTATGACATAATAAAATTATATAGAGGTTCGGGAAAAGCTTTTTGGTTTCAATCGTTGTGTTTGGTTAATGGGCAAAATTTGAAAAAAGAATACGATCCGGAAGGTGAAGATTATTTAATAGAAAAGGCTGTTCAACTTATTGAATCTGGAAGAATGAACTACTTCAAAAGGGTTGTAGTAACAGAATCAGCAGATAAAGCATTAAAATTAAATCAGAGTAAGAAAAAAAGAAGAAATAAAGATTAGTTTTGATGTAGTCTGCTTTGAATTTCACCGGATCTATTTTCAGGATTTTCAGTTTCATCTATTTTTTTCATTCGATTTTTTTCATGCTCTTTGGTATATAGTGTTGATAAGTCTGGTTGTCCTGCATTAACCCAAGCAGTATACCAATATGAACCAATTGATTTTATGGCTGCTTTCATTCTTCTTTCTTGCATGCCATTCAATCTTTCACTATATTCTTTACTAAACTCACTACTGTAAACTTTCATGGTTAATTGACCTCTCTTCTCGTATGCATATTTTTTATCATCTGGCCAATCCTTGCTCAGTTGTTTTTCAAATGTTAAAACAGAGTCAACCGCTCTGAAACTATGTTCAACAAATTTCCATGTATCCATCAAGGGGTAATCGATGTATTTGGCTTTTCCTGTAATGAAATCATATTCGTTGTAAAAAAGTTCCGGAACTCTCGATTCCCAGAATCCATGAATTCCTTTTTGATTTGTGAGTTGGCCATTATAATTTTCAGTTGTATGTAGCGGAACATGGGCATCTCCTATGTAATGGCCAAGTTCGGCAGAATATTTTAAAATTCGTTCTAGGTCATTGTCTTGGAAAGCTTTGGTTAGTTTTCTTAACATTGATTGTATATTCCATGGAGAAATACCGTATTTTCTTAATGTGTCTTCAGTGAACTTCTCAACAGCTTCATCCCATTTTTTAGGAACGACTTTAAATGGGTCCTCTCCATCTTTAATATAGTGATCTATATCAATGTAGTGTTTTTCAGCTTCTCCTTGTACTGCATATCTTCTTTTGTCTGGATCAACCGCATGTTCCCCAATGAAATCAATGTGGTATTTGTAAAATTGGAAAAGTTCAGGATCAGGAACAGTAAAAACGGCCAGTCTATTTATCTTCTTATGGGCAAAAAACCCCCATCCTGCACAAATTGAGTTAGTTTGAATAAAAAGAAATGATATCCATATTATCCTAAGGAACATGTCTAAATATAATTATTAGAAAGCATAAAGAAGCAGTTTAATATTAAATGTTAGGATTTATTTCTTTTTTTAATAGACCAAAGAAACTTGAATTTGCAAATTAAATCTCCATTTTGGTTAAGTCCATTCATGATGGTTTCGAATGTGACTCCTTCTCCTGTTTCCATAGCTTCCATGACTTTATCTCTAACCATTAATCCATCATTGCATGTAAAAGTAGTTACATCAGTGGCTTTTTTGATGAATTCAGCTTCACAAGTAACGGGGTATGTAGATATAGAAGGCTCTTGTCCTTGTGTGTATTGTAGTAACAATGCGGCACCATTCATTTCAGCAGCCATTCCCAACACTGCCCAGAAAGTAGATTTAAATGGATTTTTATTTAGCCATTTATAAGGCACAGTGACTTTGCAAGATTCATTGTTGAGTTCTTTAATTCTCATGCCACACAAAAAACCCATGGGTAATTTAAATAATAGAAATAGCTTGAATTTGAAAGAGACACTACTCTTTTGTACGTATTTTACTTTATCGTCATTTATCATTTTTCTGATTTTCCATTAAAGAAATGCAAAAAATATGAAAATCCAATTATTCAATAGCATCTTGGTAAATTTGACGCCATTCTGGCTTTTGGAAATCAGCAAGAAGTTTAAAAAGCTTTTCTCCATAGAAAAAATCATTTAAATAGATAATGCCGTAATTTTGTAAAATTTGTATTTGAGGCCAACTTGGTCTTCGTTGGTGCTGTCCTATACCATCTACTAACATGTATTCAGCAGGAGAACAATCTGGTGGGCAAAAGGGATTTCTGTTATATCTCAGGGCCCATAAGTCAAAAATTTTGGGTTCTGGTTTCTTAAGGCATTCTAAGGAATCGATTTTATAGAAACAGTCTTTGATGGAATAATCCTTAAACATGTTTTTGCCAACTTGATTAGCTGGAGAAAATTGTTTTCCCTTAGCAATTCTGATAAATTCATCTAAAGAAATAAATTTAGTGTAGACCAAATTTCCAGACGATTCTCCAACAATGGCATAATTGACATAACTTGAATTAGCACCTGGATTTATAGAAATTGCTAGGTGATATTTTAATTGAACATTTGGATTTAATGAACACCCATAAACACTTGATAAATAATAAGTTAAGTAAGTAAATAAAAGTATGTAATGTAATCTCTTCATAACGATTATGACTTAATCGTATTTATAAAATTACAAAATTAAAATTCCATTTAAAAGTTGAATTTGTAAAGTTTTATCGGTGTTAGACAGAAATCTAAAGGGATATCAAATTCATCAGTTTCTATTTCATATGGATGAGCCTCGAAGTAGGAAAGTCCAATTTTTATGCAAGATTTTTTTAATTTACTACATATTCGATCATAAATACCCTTTCCATAGCCAATTCTATTTCCAAATTTATCAAAACAGAGGAGAGGCATTAAAATAACATCAATATTTTGCCAATTTGAATATTCGAATTTTTTAGGAATAGGCACATCGAATTTTTGTTTCACAAAAGTAGTTTTGTGATCAAAATGTACACAATTCCATTCATTTTTTAGATGGTCATAAATAGAAGTGTGTAAAACGTTTTTCTTGATTAATTTTTGATGAATGGGCCATGTGTTAATTTCATTTTTACCTTCTATAGGATAAAATAAATGAATCTGATGATGAGAAAAATTGAAATGAGCTAATAGACTGTTACAAATCTCAATAGAAGATTCCTCTATTTGTTTGTAAGTAATAGTCTTTCTGAGATCTAAGTATTTTTTTCTTAAACTTTCTTTATTTCCATTTGATGTTACAGCCAAGGGATGGTTTTTGCTTAAAATCTAATTTTTTATTTTCCAATAAATAGTCAAGTACCAATCTCAAATCTTTCCCATTATTAGGTTCTTCGTTTCCTGGTCTTGCATCATCAAGCTGACCTCTGTAAATACACTTCAGCTCTTTGTCAAATACACTAAAATCGGGTGTACAAGCGGCATCATATGCCTTAGCTACTTCTTGCGATTCATCATATAAATACGGAAATGAAAATTGATAATCATGTGCGAATTGTTTCATTTTTTCAGGACTATCATCCGGATAATTGATAATGTCATTACTGCTAATAGCAACAAATCCAATTTTACTCCTTGAGTAGTCATTTGCTAACTCCACAATTTGTTCTATTACATGAATAACGAATGGACAGTGATTACAAATAAACATGACTACCAAACCGTTTTTAGTTTCTAGATCATTTAGACTAACATCATTATTTGAAATAACATCGGGTAAATTAAAAGATGGGGCCTTAAAGCCTAAAGGGATAACAGTAGTTGGTGTTCGAGCCATTTTAATTACTTTTACTCAAAAGTAGCTATTATACACAAACTTATGTCCTATTGCAAGCGTAATCTTACCTTATTCATGCTTTTGGTGTCTGGTATTATTTTTGGGCAAACCAATGATTCAGCTCTTATCAGGCATATCTATAATTTCAGTCTAACTCAGTCATCATGTTATGAAAATTTAAGATCCTTATGTAAAGATGTGGGACACCGTTTAAGTGGCTCTCCATCGGCTCAAAAAGCAGTAGAGTGGGGATATGATTTAATGTTAGGAATGGATTTAGATACGGTTTACATGCAACCCATAATTGTACCAAGATGGATTAGAGGTGATGTTGAAAAAGTAAAATGGACGGATAATGAGGGAAATATTTTAAATGCAAATTGTACAGCATTAGGAGGGTCAATTGGGACTAACGGTGAAATAAAAGGAAAAGTAGTTGAGATAAATTCATGGGGTGAATTAGATTCGCTTGGTGAGAAAAACTTAAATGGTAAAATTGTTTTTTACAATAGGCCAATGAACCCAACCTTCATAAGTACATTTATGGCATATGGGAGTTGTGTCGATCAGAGGCATAATGGTGCTATTAGGGCTGGTCAATATGGTGCTAAGGCTGTCATAGTTCGTTCAATGACGCTAAAAATGGATCATAATCCTCACACTGGATCTATGAGTTATGTTGATTCTATTCCTAAAATTCCAGCTGCTGCTATAAGCGCTAAAGATGCCCATGATCTTAGTATAGCCATTCGTAACAACAATGTAAGTTACCTAACGATGGAGTTCTCATGTCAACAAAAACCAGATGCCATATCTTACAACGTTGTTGGTGAAATAAAAGGAAGTCATTTTCCAGAAGAGGTGATTTTAGTTGGAGGACACCTAGATTCTTGGGATATTGGAGAGGGGGCTCACGATGATGGAGCAGGAGTAGTTCAAAGTATTCAAGTGTTAGAATCCTTAAAGAAATTAAATATTAAACCCAAACGTACAATTAGATGCGTATTATACATGAATGAGGAAAATGGAAATAGAGGAGGTAAAACATATGCCAACATTGTCAGAAATAAAGGGGAGAAACATCTTTTTGCTTTGGAGTCTGATAGGGGAGGATTTAGTCCAAGAGGCTTTAGTATTGACGGAACGGATATTCAATTAAAATTTATACAAGGTTTTGAACCTCTTTTTGAACCTTATCAGTTACATCTTTTCAATAAAGGTTATGGTGGTGTAGATATTGGTCCGCTTAAAAATGGATCAACTTGTTTAGTTGGATTAGTTCCAGATTCTCAGCGCTATTTTGATTTCCATCATGCCCCAACTGATGTCTTCGAAAATGTCAACAAAAGGGAATTAGAACTGGGTTCGTCCGCCATAACATCCATGATTTTTTTAGTTGATAAATACGGTATTCCAGATAAAAATGACTATAAACAATGAATTATAAAATTGATATATTAGCCATAGGCGCTCATCCTGATGATGTTGAACTAGGTGCAGCTGGTACGCTAATCAAGCACGTTAATATGGGTTTCACGGTAGGTTTACTTGACCTTACTAGAGGTGAATTAGGAACCCGTGGTAACGCAGATATAAGAGACAAAGAAGCTGAGTTAGCAAAAAATTATATTTCCGCACAGTTTAGAGATAATTTATTACTGAAAGATGGTTTTATTGGAGATGATGAAGAAACAGTTATAAAGTTGGTTCAGAAAATAAGATTGTATCGTCCTAAAGTCATTCTTTGCAATGCTATAAAAGATAGACACCCTGATCATGGTGCTGCAGCCTCACTAGTCTTAAAAGCAGTTTTTTCATCAGGATTACCAAAGATAGAAACTGAATACAATGGACATCAACAAGAATCGTATAGACCAAATTCAGTATATCACTATATACAAGATAGGTGGATTGACCCTGATTTTGTCGTAGATGTGACAGAAGAGTTTGAAGATAAAATGAATGCAGTAATGTGTTTCAAGAGTCAATTTTATGATCCAAATAGCAATGAACCAAATACGCCTATTTCTTCAAAAGAGTTTTTATCCTCTCTTGAGTCTAAAGCCCTATTGTGTGGAAGGATAATCGGTGTAAAATATGGAGAAGGATTTACGAAGTCAAGAGCTATTGGTGTTCAAAATTTATTAGATCTTATATAATGATGAAAAAAATATTATATCCTTTTATTATTTTATTAATGTCTTGCCAAGGGGGACAAATGACAGAAGATGCTCACCAATTGGTAGTTGATAGTCTCAATAGTGATATTAAAGAAAAAAATAGGATCATTAATTCGTTAGAATATGATGTGGAATTCCAAGATTCCTTAAACAACGAATACGCATTATATATCCAAAAAATAAAAGATAATTTAGGTGCTATTCAACAAAATGAATTGATTATAAATAAAGCAAAATCTGCGGAATTTATTTTGGCTGACTCTTTAGATGTTGTAAGGGCAATTGAAGAAATGGTCCAAAAGATTAATGAAAATGATAAGCTTATAATAGCTCTAAATCAAAGATTGCAAAGTTCAGATAAAAAGAATGATTTTTATGCTCAAATCATAAATGAATTGAATACCAAAATTGCTGAAACCAACCGTGAAGTTTACTTCTTAAAAGAAGAAATTAGTCAGTTAAGTTCTTCATACGCTAACCTTTTCAATCGATACAGTGAACAAGTTTCAAAGATTGACAGCTTAAACCAAGCAATCAATAAAGTAGGGTACGTTGTAGGAACGAGGGTTGAACTTTTAGAAAATAACATCTTAACTAAAGAAGGTGGTATAATAGGAATTGGCAGTACGAAAAAGCTTAGTAACAACCTGAATTTAGATTATTTTACTTATAGTTCTAAAGCTAATTTAAATCATATATTAATCGGCAGTAAAAATGTAAGAATAATGACATCTCATCCTGAAAATTCTTATACATTAATTAAAAATCAATCTAGTGTAGTAGACTCTTTAATTATCCTAAAAAGAGAGGAATTTTGGAAAAATAGTAAGTATTTAGTTGTAGAAGTCAAATAGAAACTAATATAGAACATTTCTTATTTTCATAACCTTTTCTAAAATAGGTTTTAATTTATCGAGTTCTAACATGGTGTGTGGATCACTTTTGGCTTCAATAGGATTCGGGTGAGTTTCAATAAATAAACCATTTGCACCTGTAGCTGCAGCGTTTAATGATATTGCTTCAATTAGCGAAGGATCTCCCCCTGTTATTCCAGAAATTTGATTTGGTTTTTGAACGGCATGTGTACAATCCATGATAACAGGAACTTCATGTTTTTTGAGTTTAAATATGGCTGTGGCATCCACAATTAAATCATGATATCCAAAACTGTTTCCTCTTTCACAGACCCATGCATTTTTATTACCTGTGCTTTTGATTTTTTGAATGGCAAATTGCATAGATTCATGGGACATGAATTGCCCTTTCTTAATATTTACAGGTAAGCCGGTTTTTCCAGCAGCAATTAGTAAATCAGTTTGTCTACAAAGGAAAGCGGGTATTTGCAAATGGTTTACAAATTTTGAGACCTCATCTGCTTCATAACTTTCATGAATATCCGTAATGGTGTCAATGGTTAAATCTTCACCAATTTTTTTTATCATTTTTAGTGCTTCAACATCTCCAATACCTGTAAAACTATTCAGCTTAGATCGATTTGCTTTTTTATAACTGGCTTTAAAAATGTAATGAATATTAAGTTCTTTGCAGATAGACTTTACTCTTTTTGCAATTTCAAAGGCAGTGTCATATTCTTCCATAGCACAAGGCCCTGCTATTAACGTAAACTTTTTCATTCTTTTGCTTTTTGTCCAAGGTATCCGCTATGATGTCTTTTGGCATATTCTTGCTTAGTAAATTTGATTTTTTCCATCATCAATACTACAATGACATCACCAACCACGGTCATCACAGTGGTAGAGGTTGTTGGAGTTAATCCAAGCGGACAAACTTCTTCGGGATTACCAGTGAATAAAGGGATGTCTGCAAGTTTAGCCAAATTAGATTGATCGTTTCCCGTAAGAGCTATCATGGGTATACTTGTGTATAAATTCTTAACTAATTGGTTTAGTTCTAAAATTTCGCGGGTTTTTCCAGAGTTCGATATTAAAAGGAGTACATCGTTTTCTTGAACAATTCCTAAATCTCCATGTTGAGCTTCGCTAGGATGTAAGAAAATAGCCGGTGTTCCAGTTGAAGAAAGCGTGGTTGCTATATTCATTCCAATTTGCCCTGCTTTACCCATTCCACTAACAATGAGTTTGCCTTTTTTTTGATGTATTCTTTTGTAGAGTACATCGATAACACTTTCAACTATACCATCAATGGGTATGTTTTGAATAGCTTCTACTTCCTTTTGAATTATTCCGTGAATTCTAGATTTCAATATTTTTAATTTAAAATTGATGCATATTTTTTACGAGCATTTTCAAGATCCTCTAATGTATCCACTCCAAAAGATGGTTGACTAGTTATTCCAACTTTAATTTTCATTCCATTTTCCATCCACCTGAGTTGCTCCAATTTTTCTGTATTTTCAAGAGTAGTAGGTTGTAGGCTAGAACATTTTTCTAATTTATTTCTTTTAAAACCATATAATCCAATGTGTTGGTAATAATCAGTGTGTTTTATCCAATCTTTCTTAGGAATATCTCTGTTAAAGGGAATAGGGAAACGACTGAAATACATAGCAAAGTCTCCATTATCTTTCACCAAATATACATTGCCTTCTCTTAATTTTTTCAAGTTGCTGACTTTTATAGCTAACGTAGCTATTTCAGTTTTGTTATCCTCAAAACAGGATATCAGTTGATGTAGGTGATCCTGATGAATAAATGGTTCATCTCCTTGTATATTGAAAATCAAACGGAATGTTTTATTATGATTTTCTTCCCATAATTTGACTGCTTCTAGGCATCTGTCTGTTCCAGTTAAGTGGGCTTTATTAGTTAATATTACATTACCATTGAATGCTTCTACTTCATCATAAATTCGTTGATCATCCGTTGCAACAAGCAGATGATCTAATACGTTTGCGCAATTTTCATACACATGCTGAATCATCGTTTTCTCACCTATTTTCATCAGTGGTTTTCCTTTCAATCTTGTGGAGTTATATCTTGCAGGAATAACACCTAAAATAGATGATTGTTCTACTTTCATACTTCTAAATTAATTATTTTTGATCGATGTCAATAGATAACATTAAAAATTACATTAGTACAGTTAGAAGAGATTTTGCAGACAAACCTTTCTCTGAGGAAATGGCAGCTGAAGATCCTTTCCATCAATATGCTATTTGGTTTCAAGAGGCCATTGATAGTCAAATTTTAGACCCTTATGCTGCTTGTTTATCTACAGCAACTAAATCTGGTATTGTATCTTCTAGAATGCTATATATAAGAGGAGTAAACGATGATGGTTTTATTTTTTACACCAATTATAATTCAAATAAGGGTCAAGAAATAAATCAAAACAAATATGGAGCTTTAAATGTTTTTTGGGGTGAAATAGAACGTCAAATAAGAATAGAAGGTGAAATTAAAAAAGTGAGTACAAGCATTTCTGATCAGTATTTTGATGCTAGACCTAGAGCAAGTCAATTGGGTGCATGGGCTTCCTATCAAAGCGAAATGTTAAATGGGAGAGATGAACTTACAGAGAGATTATTGTTTTTTGAAAATAAGTTTAAGGATAAACCAGTCCCAAGACCTCCACATTGGGGTGGGTTTTGTCTCATGCCAAATAAAATAGAGTTTTGGCAGGGTAGATCTAGTAGGCTACACGACAGAATTCTTTATACCAAAAAGGAATCATCATGGGTCAAAAGTCGTTTATCTCCATAGCTGAAAATTATTTTAAACGCTTCCCGCATTTAAATTTGATATATACCGAAAATCCACTTCATGATCTTGAAATCATTATAGTGATTCCCATTTACAATGAAGATGATGTAATTCCCACAATTAAATCTCTTTTTGTACAGCAAAAATCGATTGATTTTAGTGTTGAAATCATAGCATTAATTAATCATTCTACTTTAACAGCACAAGCTATCAAAAATAAGAATGAGCAGACATTTTCTTTGCTTTATAATTTTGCTAATATTTATAATACGGATGGGATCAAATTAATCCCTTTTTTGGTAGGCGAACTAAATCCTAAACATGCTGGTGTTGGTTGGGGAAGAAAAATTGGAATGGATTTAGCTTTACAACGATTTCTTCAATTAAAGAAAAATGGAATCATAGTAGGTCTTGATGCCGATACGATAGTAGAAGAAAATTACTTTAATTCAATTTACACATATTTTAAAAATCACGATAACACAGCAGTTTCAATTCATTATGAACACCCGTTAACTGGTGACTATGCTGATAGTCATTATCAATTAATATGTAGTTATGAGTTGCATTTAAGGTATTATAAAAATGCATTGTCTTTTGCAGGATTTCCTTTTGCTTTTCATACCATTGGAAGTGCATTTGCTCTAACTGCTTTATCCTATGCTAGACAAGGAGGAATGAATCGAAGAAAAGCGGGTGAAGATTTTTATTTCATCAATAAATTAATAAAAGGTGAAAATTTTGGTGAAATAACCACTACAAAAGTGATTCCTTCATCTAGGATTTCAGACAGAGTGCCTTTTGGAACAGGAAGAGCCTTGTTAGAAGCTAAAAACAACAAGAAAGATTTATCTTGTACCTATTCGTTTAATGCATTTTTGGAGTTAAAAAAGTGGGTTGATTTAATCAGATTGAACAATCTCGATTATCAAACTTTTCCAACTTCAATAAAGTCTTTTTTAGATGAAAAAACATGGTTAAAAAAAAGGGGAGAGTTAGCTAAGAACACGGTAAATTATGATTCCTTTATTAAACGATTTTTCTTCTTATTTGATGCTTTCTGGGTGCTAAAATTTGTTCATTTTTATAGGGATCATATTCAATCTAACAGCGAATTGCTAGATAATGTTAATCAATTAATAAAAGAAAGTGATGGGAAACCATTGTCAACAGAGCTAGAACAATTGGAGTTATTAAGAATTTGGGATAAAAAAAGGGGTTCATTTAGAACCCCTTAAATAATAACTACTTTTTAATAATTTATTTTATTGATTCCACTACAGCTTTGAATGCTTCTGGATGGTTCATAGCTAAGTCGGCAAGTGTTTTTCTGTTAAGAAGGATACCCTTATCACTTACTTTTCCCATAAACTCGGAATAACTCATTCCGTATAATCTTGCACCAGCGTTAATTCGCTGTATCCATAGCGCTCTGAAATTTCTCTTTTTCTGTCTTCTGTCTCTGTAAGCATACTGTAAACCTTTATCAACAGCATTTTTAGCTACAGTGTGTACGTTTTTTCTTCTTCCGTAGTAACCTTTGGCTTGTTTTAATACTTTTTTTCTTCTTGCCTTGGCTGCTACACTATTTACTGATCTTGGCATAATTTAAGTTTTTTGAATTAAAGCGTCTTTACAGCTCTTATCATGTTGACTTTAACTCGGGTTTAACATTTATTAACCGTAAAGGAAATTAAGCACAAAGTTGCAACTTAATATTCTTTACATCTGACTTGTCTACCAAGGTAGCATTCGTCAGGTTTCTTTTTCTTTTAGTTGCTTTTTTTGTCAAAATATGACTTTTAAAAGCGTGCTTTCTTTTAATTTTTCCACTACCAGTGAATTTGAATCTCTTCTTAGCACTGGAATTGGTTTTCATTTTAGGCATAACATTTATATTACGTAGTTATTATCTTTTATTTCTTTTTAGGGTTTATGATGATAGTCATCTTTTTACCCTGTAACTCTGGCATTTTTTCTAAGATTCCATATTCCTCAAGCTCTTGGGCAAATTTTAGTAATAAAATTTCTCCACGATCCTTGTAGATGATGGTTCTTCCTTTAAAAAATACAAATGCTTTAAGTTTTGCTCCTTCTTGTAGGAACTTAACAGCATGTTTTAATTTAAACTGAAAGTCGTGTTCATCTGTATTTGGTCCAAATCTGATTTCTTTAAGGACTACTTTAGATTGTTTTGCTTTAAGCTCTTTCTGTTTCTTCTTTTGCTCATAAAGAAATTTTTTGTAGTCAATAATTTTACAAACAGGTGGTTTAGCATTTGGAGAAATCTCCACTAAATCAAGTTCCTTTTCAACAGCTAATTTAAGTGCTTTGTGAGTGGGATAAACACCTTGAGCTATGTCTTCACCAACAACTCTTACTTCAGGAACCCTGATTTTTTCATTTATTCTGTGGGGATCTTCTTTAATTATTCTCCCTCTGTTTGGTTTATTTGGTTTGATACTCCTCCTTTTTTGTTTAACATTTAAAATTTTAATAGGCTTTGGTTGATTTTGTCTTGTATAAGTTTCTTAAACTCTTCTAGACTAAAAGCACCCAAATCACCTTCTCCTTGTTGTCTCAATGATACGCTATTATTATGGGCTTCTTTTTCTCCAATGATGAGCATAAATGGTATTTTATTCACCTCAGCATCTCTGATTTTTCTACCCACTTTTTCAGCCCTTCCGTCAACAAGACCGCGAATATCGTAATTTTTTAGAATTTTTAAAACTTCTTGAGCATATTCGTTATACTGTTGACTAACGGGTAAAATGATAAATTGCTCAGGATTTAGCCATAGTGGGAATTTACCCGCAGTATGCTCAATAAGAACAGCTATGAATCTTTCTAGTGAACCAAAGGGCGCCCTGTGAATCATAACAGGTCTGTGTTTTTGATTATCTGAGCCTGTATACTCCAGCTCAAAACGTTCAGGTAAATTATAATC
The DNA here is from genome assembly GCA_038134525.1 of Crocinitomicaceae bacterium. Classification (GTDB taxonomy): domain Bacteria; phylum Bacteroidota; class Bacteroidia; order Flavobacteriales_D; family Parvicellaceae. The sequence continues at coordinate 63,360 of JAYPVI010000007.1, read as the reverse complement.
AACTTGAATAGTTCCGAGTTGCCATGATCGATTCAACGCATCCTTTACCATGAAATCTAATTTAGGACCATAAAATGCAGCTTCCCCATATTCAACAACGGTATTTAGCCCTTTGTCGTTAGCTGCGTTGATGATAGCTTGTTCTGCTTTATCCCAATTTTCATCCGAACCAATGTATTTATCTTGGTTGTTTTTATCTCTCAAAGAAATTTGTGCAACAAATTCTTTAAAATCCAATGCCTTAAATACATAAAGCACTAGATCAATTACTTTCTTAAATTCTTCTTCTAACTGATCAGGTCTGCAAAAAATATGTGCATCATCTTGAGTAAATCCTCTGACTCTTGTTAATCCATGAAGCTCACCGCTTTGCTCATAACGGTAAACAGTTCCAAACTCTGCAAATCTCAAAGGTAAATCTCTGTATGATCGAGGAGAAGCGTTAAAAATTTCGCAATGATGGGGGCAATTCATAGGCTTGAGTAAAAACTCTTCGCCTTCATGTGGTGTATTAATGGCTTGAAATGAATCAGCTCCATACTTATCATAATGACCGGAGCAAACATATAGATCTTTATGGCCAATATGAGGGGTGGAAACAGGCTGATATCCACTTTGAACTTGAGCTTTCTTAAGAAAATCCATCAATCTTTCTCTTAAATCGGCTCCTTTAGGTAACCAGAGCGGTAATCCTTGTCCAACTTTTTCTGAAAAAGTAAATAACTCTAGTTCTTTTCCTAGTTTTCTATGGTCTCTTTTCTTTGCTTCTTCAAGTTGAACTAAATATTGATTTAACTCTTTTTGTTTTTCGAATGTGATTCCATACACTCTTGTAAGTTGTTTTCTTGTTTCGTCACCACGCCAATATGCACCAGCGATGTTTAATAATTTTACAGCTTTAATAAATCCAGTGTGAGGTAAGTGGGGTCCTCTACATAAATCGGTGAAATTACCTTGAGAATAGAACGTAATGGTTCCATCTTCTAGTTCCTCTAATAATTCTAACTTATAAGGATCATTTTTACCTTTGAAAAAAGAAATGGCATCAGATTTATTGATATCTTTTCTTATAAAAGAGTTCTTTTCCCTTGCTAATTCCAACATTTTATTCTCGACTTTAGCCAAATCTTTATCGGTAAATTCGTGTTCCCCAAAATCTACATCGTAATAAAAACCATTTTCTATTGGCGGTCCAATGGCTAATTTTATTCCAGGGTAGAAAAACTCAAGTGCTTCTGCCATAAGATGGGCACTGCTATGCCACATGGTGGACTTACCACCATTATCTGAAAAACTAAGTAACTTTAGATTGGCATCGGTAGGTATTGGTCTAGTTAAATCCCAGACTTCTCCATTTACTTCAGCTGCCAAAACTCTTCTAGCCAATCCTTCACTAATAGATAAGGCCACATCCATAGCAGATGAACCACTCTCCATTTCTTTAACATTACCATCGGGCAGCGTAATTTTAATCATGTTTTTTTCTTTTCAGAGCGCAAATATAATCAATTGATCTTCTTCAAGAATTGCAAAGAAAAATTATTCTTTTACTTTGTGAAATGGATAATGTGGAAATACTTAAAAAATATGCTCAGACCAATCACTTTGGTAAGTTTTTGGGCCTAAAATTAAAAGTTGTTGAACCTGGAGAGGTGAACTATTTTGTGAAAGTAAACCAAAATCACCTGGCTACCTATCAATCAGCTCATGGTGGTTTTTTAGCTGCTGTTTTTGATCAAATTGTAGGCACAGCTGCCCTTACTAAGGCCATGTCTGATCAAAAATTAGTTTCTACGGTAGAATTTAAAATTAATTACCTAAAACCGGCTTATTTAAATGATGAATTGAAAGGAGTGGGAAAAGTTTTACATCACGGTAAAAGACTGTATACGGTAGAAGGACAAATTTTTAACCATAAACAGGAATTATTAGCTATAGGTATAGCTACATTAAATGCTTATCCATATGACAAGAGTGATATGAAATTTTTATAATTTACGAACATGAAAAAAATATTTTATATCTATTTACTCCTGAGTATTCCCTTTTATGCTCAGAAAGAAAGTGAAAAAGAAAAAAAGAAGTCAGCACTAGAAAAAGTAAATATTAGCGGGCTTAAGTTCAGATCAATAGGCCCAGCTTTAACTGCAGGCAGAATTGCGGATATTGCCGTAAACAGCCGTAATCCTAAGGAGTATTATGTGGCTGTTGCGTCTGGCGGAGTATGGAAAACAACTAATGCTGGAAATACGTATACACCCATTTTCGATGGGCAATCCTCATTTAGTATAGGTTGTGTTACTATTGACCCTAGTAATGAACACACGATATGGGTTGGAACAGGTGAAAATAATAACCAGAGAAGTGTAGCCTATGGCGATGGAATCTATAAAAGTTTAGACGGAGGAAAAAGTTGGAAGAACATGGGATTGAAAGAATCGGAACACATTGGTATGATTGCCGTTCATCCTACAAACTCAAATATAATTTACGCTGCTGCTTACGGTCCGTTATGGAAAGAAGGTGGGGAAAGAGGGTTGTATAAAACCATTAACTCAGGAAAGGATTGGGAACTAGTACTAGAAGTAGATGAGCACACTGGCGTCAACGAAATTCACCTTGATCCTAGGAATGCCGATATCATGTATGCCACTACGCATCAGAGAAGAAGACATGTATATACTTATGTAGGTGGTGGGCCTGGATCTCAAATTTATAAATCTACGGACGGAGGAGAGAATTGGAAAAAGCTAAAGGAAGGTTTGCCCAGTTCCATCAAAGGAAGAATAGGTATGGATATTTCTCCTGCAAAACCGGATGTATTGTATGCTTTAGTAGAAGCGGAGATGGACAAACAAGGCCTTTACAAATCAACTGATCGGGGTGAAAGTTGGTCAAAAGTCAATAAATATGTGACGAGCGGTAACTATTACCAAGAAGTATTTTGTGATCCCTTGGATGAAAATAAAGTTTTTTTTATGGACACCTGGCTACATCATACGGCTGATGGTGGAAAAACAGTGGTGAAGACAGGTGAAAAAAGCAAACATGTGGACAACCACTGTATTTGGATAGATCCTGATGATACCGATCATTGGATTGTGGGCTGTGATGGAGGTATTTACGAAACCTGGGATCATGCGAGTAATTGGCAATTTAAACCCAACCTTCCTATTACCCAGTTTTACAAAGTATCAGTAGATAACGACTACCCGTTTTATAATGTTTATGGTGGAACTCAAGATAACAATAGTTTAGGTGGACCCTCCAGAACGATTAATAATCATGGCATCATGAATTCGGATTGGTATATAACCAATGGAGGCGATGGTTTTGAAAGCGCTATTGATCCGGAGAATCCTAATATTGTATATGCTCAATCTCAGTATGGATGGCTAGTTCGTTATGATCGGCAATCTGGTGAGCGTGTAGGAATTAAACCAATGGCTCACGATAGTATGCCTGCACTAAGATGGAATTGGGACGCCCCATTGCTCATTAGTCCACACAATAACAAACGATTATATTTTGCGGCAAATCGATTATTTAGAAGTGAAAATAGAGGGAATGAGTGGAAGTGTATTAGCCCGGACTTGTCACAACAAATTGATCGTAATCAGCTGGAAGTGATGGGTAGAATTCAGAGTGCTGATGCAGTGATGAAAAATAAGTCTACTACGATTTATGGTAATATTGTGGCTTTAGATGAATCACCCTTGCAAGAAGATTTGTTATATGTAGGAACCGATGATGGTTTGATTCACGTTAGCGAAAATGCGGGAGGAGAATGGAAAATGTATGATAAGTTTAAAAATGTGCCTAAGGATACCTATGTAAATGCGTTAGTTGCATCCAAGCATGATGTAAACGTGGTTTATGCTGTTTTTAATAATCACAAAAATGGTGATTTTAAACCCTATGTGTTGGTTAGCAAAGACAAGGGTAAATCTTGGAAATCCATTAGTTCTAATTTACCTGTTAGAGGTACTGCATATGATATAGCTGAAGATCATGTAGATCCTAATCTTCTTTTTGTGGGTACCGAGTTTGGTGTATTTTTCACGTATGATGGAGGTGAAGAATGGAAACAAATTAAAGCTGGTTTGCCTACCATAGCGGTAAAGGATATTGAAATTCATGAAAGAGAGAATGATTTAGTCTTAGCTACATTTGGTAGGGGTTTTTATGTGCTAGATGATTATTCTTCATTAAGAAATTTGTCTTCTAATATAGCTTCCAAAGCAACCATATTTGAAATTAAAAAATCGTTAATGTACATGGATGCAAGACCACTGGGGTTAAGAGGTAAAGGGTCACAAGGTGAATCTTTTTATACCGCTAAAAACCCTCCTCTTGGAGCAGTCATAACGTATTTCTTTAACGATACGCTAAATACAAGTAAAGATTTAAGAAGAAAGGCAGAGAAGAGATTAATAAAAGAGGGAGAAGACGTGGAATATCCAACCTTAAATCAATTGAGGGCTGAGGATAGACAAGAAAAGCCCTATTTGATTTTTACGATTTATGATGAAAAAGGCAATGAAATTCGTAAGATGGTAGAGAAGCCATCGCTTGGAGTAAATAGAATTGTATGGGATTTCAGAATGACTCCTCAGAGCAATATAAAATTAAAAACATCTCAGCCGGGTAGATATGGTGAAGCTAATGCAGGTCCTCTAGCACTTCCAGGCACTTACTATGTTACATTGCACAAAGTAGTCGATGGTTTAGCCACATTAATGGTGGATAAAACTCCTTTTGAATGTGAATGGCTTGAAGAAATTAGCTTGCCGGCTGAAAGCAAAGAAGCTTTATTGGCTTTTCAGCAAAAGGTTGATCGTTTGAGAAAAGCAACCGATGCAGCTGGAGAGGTGTTGGAAGAAGATAAAAAGCGTTTACAATTTATTGAAGCTGCTATTAAGTCTTATCCTGATTTGGATGTGAAATTAATAGAGAAGGTGAAAGTGTTAGATAAGATACGAGATGATATTTCCATTAGTATGTTTGGAGATCCTTCTTTAAGTAAGCGAGATTTGGAACAAAATGAATCTATTTCATCTAAAGTAGGGATAGTAATTTGGAACATGTGGAGAAACCGATCAGAGCCCACCGAAACCAACAAGATGCTGTATGAAAACGCATCATCCGGCTTTAAGCAAGTGATAAGTCAGATGACTAAATTAGATATAGAAATCAAAGGGTTAGAAAAATACTTGGAAGAAAAAGAAGTGCCGTTTACACCAGGTAGAGGTTTAATCATGAAATGGAATAAAGAATAAATTAGAATCCCGTTTTGGAGTAATTCTTATATTTTTTAGGGTCAAACTCATAAAGAATGGCTTTTCTTCCTCGAGTATTGCGTTGTACCTTTTTAATTTCTTTCAGAAAATCCATTTCAAGTATTCTTCTTCTGAAGTTTCTTTTGTCAAATTGTTTTCCTAAAAAGCATGAATATAATCCCTCAAGCTCATTCATCGTGAACTGAGAAGGTAATAGATTTTTACCCAACGGCCTGTATTTCATTCTTCTTTTAATTCTCTTGATTGCGAAATGAATAATTTCGTCATGATCAAATGCGAGGTCTAATGATTTATCTATTTTTTCGAATCTTGCATTGTTTTCTTCATTCAATTTAATTTTGTCTTTTTCCAAGTTGACTAGTCCATAAAATGAAATGTCAATTATTCTTCCTGACGGATGCCGATATACTTTTCCAAATGCGTTTAATTGTTCAACATAAACATCTTTATTTCCAATATTATTTTCTAGAATTTTACTACACACTTCTTCAAGTGACTGTTGGGGTTCCAGCATTTGATGAGGTAAGACTCTTCCTCCTTTAAATGGATCATTTTCTTTTTCTACAACAAGTACCTTTCTTTCTTCTTCCTGGTAACAGAAAATACAAATGCTAACGGATACTCCAATGTTAAGATGATCTTTCATAAATTATAATAGTGTATTTTTTACACTAAGATAATTAATTTATTACACCTGACCCAATTAGTTCATTATTTTTATACCAAGCCACAAATTGGCCAGGAGTAATGCCACGTTGAGGATGTTGAAAAGAAATGAGTAATTCGTTATTTTTTTGAATGAGTTTGCCTTCCGTTAAAGCTTGACGGTAACGAATACGGCAGAGGTAATCTTCAGATTCTCCTACTTGTAATGTTAGATCTTCTCTGAGCCAATGAATATCTTCATTTTTTACAGTTAATCCTTTTCTAAATAAACCCGGATGATCTTTTCCTTGTCCCACGAATATTACGTTTTCTTTCGTGTCCGTTCCTATGGTAAATAAGGGTAGAGGAGTGCCACCGATATTTAACCCTTTTCGTTGACCAATGGTAAAGTAATGAGCTCCTTCATGTTTCCCAACTATTTTACCCATTGAGGAGTCTAGGTCATATGCACTATTTGGGTTGTTATGAAATTTAAAAGTTTCATGATTTCGGTCTATTTCAATGACTTTCCCTGTTTTAGGTTTTAACTGCTGCTGTAAAAAAACAGGTAATTTTACTTTTCCAATAAAACACAGTCCTTGAGAGTCTTTTTTCTCGGCTGTGTTGAGTCCAATTTTTTTAGCTAAGGCTCGAACTTCTGTTTTTTTGAGTTCCCCGATGGGGAAAAGAGCTTTAGAAAGCTGTTCCTGGTTGACTTGGCATAAAAAATAGCTTTGATCTTTGGTACCGTCTTTTCCGGCTAGGAGTTGGTGTATTTCTCTGTCATTTTTTGTAGAGGTCTCTTTTCTACAATAATGGCCGGTAGCTACGTAATCTGCACCTAATTCTAAGGCTTTTTTTAAAAACAGATCAAATTTCACTTCTCTGTTACAGAGCACATCTGGATTTGGAGTTCGTCCATTTTTATACTCCCTAAACATATAATTTACAATGCGTTCTTTATACTCTTTGCTAAAGTCTAATACTTGAAATGGAATACTTAAGCTTTCAGCAACTTGAAGTGCATCATTACTATCTTCAATCCATGGACATTCATTATCAATAATCACTGATTCATCATTCCAATTGCGCATGAATAAACCTATGACGTGATGTCCTTGCTCTTTAAGTAAATGCGCAGCAACGCTCGAGTCAACACCACCAGATAAACCAACAACTACCGTAGCCATTTTCCAAAATTACCTAAAATTAACAACACTAAATATTTAAATACCTTTTTATAATTTATATTTAAAAACTAAGATTTTATTATGCAAAACAACTACCCACATTTATTAGCTCCTTTAGATTTAGGTTTTACTACGTTGAAAAATCGTGTATTAATGGGTTCTATGCATACAGGTCTTGAGGAAGAAAAGAATGGTTATCATCGTATGGCCGCTTATTTTGAAGAACGTGCTAAAGGAGGGGTGGGGCTCATTGTTACGGGTGGTATTGCTCCGAATAGACAAGGATGGGTAGCTCCGTTTTCAAGTAAATTAACTACTAAAAGGGTAGCAAGAAAACACCGTCAAATAACCGAGGCCGTACACAAACACGATGGTAAAATTTGCCTACAAATTCTTCATAGCGGAAGATATGGGTATCATCCGTTAGCCGTTTCTGCAAGTAGTATAAAATCACCTATAGCGATGTTTAAACCTAAAGCCTTAAGTGAACGTGGTATTCAAAAAACCATAAATGATTACGCTAGATGTGCTGCCTTAGCTCAGTATGCTGGTTACGATGGAGTTGAAATTATGGGCTCTGAAGGATATTTAATCAATCAATTTATTGCAAAGCGTACCAATCGAAGAACAGATGGATGGGGTGGGAGTTATGAGAACAGAATTAAGTTTCCTCTTGAAATTGTAAGAAGAACCAGAGAGAAAGTAGGGAAAGATTTCATCCTTATTTTTCGTTTATCTATGCTGGACTTAGTAGAGGGAGGTAGTACCTGGGATGAAATTGTCCAATTGGCAAAAGAATTAGAAAAGGCAGGTGTAACCATAATCAATACTGGAATAGGTTGGCATGAAGCTAGAATTCCAACGATAGCCACTATGGTGCCTAGAGGGGCATTCAGTTGGGTGACTAAGAGAATGATGGGAGAAGTAAATATTCCCCTAGTCACCACAAATCGAATTAATACCCCTGAAATTGGGGAGAAAATACTAGCTGAAGGACATGCCGATATGGTTTCTATGGCAAGGCCCTTATTAGCGGATCCACATTTTGTAAATAAAGCTAAAGAAGGTAAACCAGAGGAAATCATCACGTGTATTGGGTGTAATCAGGCTTGTTTGGATCATGCTTTTAATAGGAGAGTAGCTAGTTGTTTGGTTAATCCATTAGCCTGCCATGAAACCGAAGTTCAAATTAACAAATCAGCTAATCCCAAGAAAATTGCTGTGGTTGGTGCTGGCCCTGCAGGGTTGGCTTATGCTACCACTGCTGCCGAAAGAGGCCATAAGGTAACTTTGTTTGAAAAAGCTAGTGAGATTGGTGGCCAATTTAACATGGCCAAGAAAATACCAGGGAAGGAAGAGTTCTTTGAAACACTTCGTTATTACAAAGTAATGATAGAAAAGCATGGTGTCGAATTGCTATTGAACACTTTGTTTGAGCCTTCAAATTCCACTAATTTTGATCATGTCATATTAGCTAGTGGAATTCATCCTAGAATACCAAATTTAGAAGGTGTAAAACATTCAAAAGTAGTTAGTTATATAGATGTACTTAAAGACAAAGTTAAATTAGGAAAGAAGGTAGCCTTGATAGGAGCAGGAGGTATTGGTTTTGATGTAGCTGAATACATTACGCATGAAGGAAAATCAACTGCATTAGATACTACAGCATTTATGAAAGAATGGGGTGTAGATATGCAATTGGATGCAAGGGGTGGTATTGAGGGAATTAAAGCCGAAAAACCTAAGAATCCTAGAGAAGTTTACTTATTGCAACGAAAAAGCAGTAAGGTAGGTGCTGGACTAGGGAAAACCACAGGCTGGGTTCATCGCTTCACGCTGCGAAATAAGAATGTTAAGATGATTAATGGAGTAGAGTACAACAAAATCGATGATCATGGGCTTCACTACACCAAAAAAGATAAAACAACGGTACTTGATGTTGATCACGTTGTGATTTGCGCTGGTCAGGTAAGTAATACCGATTTACTTGAGGATATTAAGCAAGTAAATCCCAATGTACAATTAGTTGGGGGTGCATTCAAAGCATCAGAATTGGACGCAAAAGAAGCCATCAACCAAGCCGTTAGAATGGCAGCTGTAATCTAGCTTTATTCAGGTTTCTTATCTACGTAAACCCCTTCTCGAGCTTTATCGTAATCTGGAATAGTAATTACTTCCCAGTATCGAGCTGTTGGTCTTAGTTTGAGAAAGGTTTCCCAATATGCTTCTTTATTCATCCACCAATAATGAATAGCACTGTTTTTGTATTGTTGGATTTGAAAATTATTAAAACCAATTAGTAAAATCACAAGGGCAGGTAAGGTGTATTTAAGCCATTTATTTGAGAGTGCGTAGTGCAAAAAAGCTCCAAGAGGAATAGCCATTATCGCATAACAATCAATAAATGCCCTTAGCCCAAAGGATCCGCCAAACCACCAACACCACCATGAAGAAAGGACATAAATATTGAGGATAATAAAAATTAGAACAGGTGCAAAAAGACCTTCCTTAATTTTAGGTAAGCTAAATATACCAACAAAGGCTACAAACATGATAGGGGTATATACAAACCATCCTTTTTTATAGCTGATGAGTATATTTTTTATTTGTGGATTGAGAAAGAAAAATTTACCTCCAGCTTCTCCGTATGTGAAGTAAAATATTTCCCCAGAAACCCAGTACCAATAGGTAAATTGAGGAATCCAAACTAGGATAAAAGCAATTACCATTATTAAAATCATTTTATACTGGTGTAGAAACCAGGTTATTCTTGATTTAAAAGAAGAGAGAGAAAATACATTCCAAAGCAAGAAAAATAAGAGTACTAAAATATTGGTTGGTCGAATAAGCGTGATCAGTCCTGCTAATAACCCCAAGAAGCCTATTTTTCCATAACTCGGATTTTGATAAAATCGAAAAGTGTAATACACAAAAATGGAGATGAGCGAGAAATTAAATGCGTGAGGCATAGCAGCCTCATAAGTTGTGTAATAGAACAAATTAGTCCCCATACCAACTGCTATTAATACAAGTGAAGTTACCCCTTCATCAAAAAAGTGTTTTAAGGTTTTTCTTAAAAAAAGCAATCCCACCAGAACGTAGAATAAAGCACTAAAAACCAATGCGAACCGATAGGGCATGGAATAGCCATCAGCATCATAATCGCTTGCTTGAGCATAAACGTGAGCCATACCAAAAAAAGGAGCATATAAGATGGACATGCCCATGGTAGTAATGATGGCTTTTTTCTTTAATGGAGTTTCAATGGGCCAGATTAAGTCTTTAAACTTTCCTGATTCATCATGAATAAAATCTAATGATAAGTCTTGGTAAATAAATGTAGCTGGTAGGTAAGCATAATAGGACTTAATATCCCATTCTATGATTTTATCTTCTTGTTGCCACCTATGATGGCTAAAATTGATTAATACTGTAGATAAGAATATAAACCCTATTAATAGCAATGAGCTTTTGTTTTTAGCCAACTTAAAAATCATGTAATCTAATAGGGAATATGGAGTTTTTTATAGATAAAGTGCATTAACCAAGCTGGTCCAATCATCAGAAACTGTATATCTTTTAGAAATGATGGCTTTTTACCTTCAATATGATGACCAATAAATTGAAAAACCCATGCCAATGCAAAAATGATTAGGGAAATTGCCCACAAATCTAGACCAATAATACCAGCTATAATTGAATTTTCAATCAAGTTTATGAAATACAAACATCCTCCAGAAAATAAGATCATCCCTATGGTGAGTAAGGGGGAAAGGGTGAAATAGTAAACAAAAACTAGACAAAGAGTTAGCGAAGCCCAATTTACATATTGATACCCATTATATTTTAAGTCTACTAGGGGTCCTAATGGGATTTCCCAGACTAAACCAACAATGCTGAAGAATATAGCGGGTACACACAGCCAGTGAATAAATTTGTTGGTTTTATTTTGGTGACTTTCACCATATTCATTAAGTAATAGATCCACTTTTTTCATAGCATTAAATTAAAATGGTAAATTATCAAAGTCCACATTGCCACCAGAAATGATAATGCCAACTTGTTGTTCTTTAAAAAGTTCGTGATTTTTAATAAGCGCAGCTAAAGGAACTGCACTTGAAGGTTCTATTATGATTTTCATTTTTTGCCACATCCACTTCATTGCACTAATGATTTCAGACTCTGAAACGGTGAAAATAGAGTCTAGATGAGTTTTCATGATTTCAAATCCAATTTCCCCTAAGCTTGTTCTTAATCCATCTGCAATAGTTTGAGGGTTTACCATCGGAATAATCTCTCCCTTTTGAAAGGATCGATAAGCATCATCTGCTCCTTCAGGCTCTGCCCCGTATACTTTTGCATTTGAAAAATACTTAGCTGCTAAACAGGTGCCTGAAATTAGACCACCTCCTCCTACTGGAGCAAAAATGGCATCTAAATCTGGATAATCCTCTAGAAGCTCCATTGCAGCGGTGGAATTTCCTTCAATAACATTGATATCATTGTAAGGATGCATGGCTGATGCACCTGTTTGATCAATTACTTTTTGTAGTGTGTCTTCTCTATCTTTTAGAGTAGGAGGGCAGTCTATCACATTTGCATTATACCCAATTGTACTGTTTTTTTTGACGGTTGGTGCATTAGTCGGCATGACGATATGTGCTTTAACACCTGACATTTTTGAACTTAAAGCAACAGCTTGTGCAAAATTTCCTGAAGAATGTGTGGCTACCCCTTTTTTTAAATCATTCTTATTCATTTTAAGCAGACTGTTTGATGCGCCCCTCATTTTAAAAGCACCCATTTTTTGAAAATTCTCACATTTAAAAAACACCTTACATTTCAATTTTTTATCTAATGTGGAAGAGGTTAGTACCGGAGTTCTATTGATGAATTTATTAATTCTCAACTGAGCTTTTTTTAAATCTTCTTTTTTTGGAAGTTTAACTTTATGTGTGATATTTTCCTGAATCGTCTCGCTGTAGCTCATTGTGGCTTGCAATAATTCCATTTAAAGATACATATATTCCACTATTAAGGGTTTGAACGGCCGAAATCGCCATGCCAATATTAAATTCAGCATCTGAATTTTTAAACGCTTGTGGTAAAAAAGAACCTGTTAGCACAATGGTTTTATCTTCAATGATAGAAAGGAATTTAGCTGTGTCTAATATGGTGTCTGTACCGTGAGTGATGATGATTTGTTCTTCACTTGATTGTTGACATATGTTTAATATGTTGTTTCGGTCCTTTTCGTTAAGTTGTGTACTGTCTTTCTTACATGCGGAGATGATACGGTAATCAACGGATAGTTCTTTGTTAGATAATATTTGATGAACTGCAGCTTCACCAATTTCAAATCCCCAACCATTTATGGTTTTTGGATAGATTTTATCAATTGTACCCCCTGTTTGTATAATTAAAATAGACACTATTTATTATTATTTTCTCGAAATAAGAGAATTAAAATGAATTATTCACATTAATCTTGATTAATTTGGCCAACTCTTAATATATTATTCGTTCTTAAAAAAAACATTGTTATTTTATTGATTAAATTGAATACTGCATCCTGTTTTTGCCAAATGAAGAACTATTTTTTTTATATCATTCTTTTACTTATTTCATTCCAATCTTATGGTTCTCATATTGTGGGAGGTGATTTTAAAATCACCATGACCAACAATACTGGATCAGGAGCAAACTATATTTTTCAACTTAGATTATATAAAGACGAAATTAATGCAAGTTTTTCTGCTAATCTTCCAACCTCAGCCACTATTGGAATTTATGATGCACAAACTCATAATTTAATCAGCACACAAACTCTAAACAGAACTAGTATAGGCTTTGTAACTCTTGGTGATGCGTGTTATTCACCAGATCCGAATGTGGTAAGAATTGAAGAAGGAATTTATTCGAATAGTGTACCTAAATTCTTATCTAACAATGTGAATGGATATTACATTCAATATCAAGCGTATGCTAGAAATGGTATTATCGCTAATATGCAAAATCCAAGTAATACTGGTATTACCATTTTTGCTATGTTTCCTGATCCTTCCATAGGTCAAAACTCATCTCCTGATTTCGGAGTTTATCCTCCTGACGCCTATTTTTGTGCTAATAATACTAAATTAATGAGTTTTCCTGCCGTAGACCCAGACGGTGACTCCTTAGTATATACTTTAGTAGATCCATTAAATTCTAGTGGAAATTCGAATGGAACTAGTGCCGGTTCAGGTACATATCCTTTTTATCCTGCTTGTCAATGGGCTGGGGGATATAGCATTAATAATATTGTGGGAGGTAATCCCCCAATGGCAATTGATCCTGCTAGTGGGTTAATATCTGCAACACCTTCTATTATTGGTTATTTTGTTTTTACCGTAAAAGTCGAGGAATTTAGAAATGGAAGTAAACTAGGTGAAGTTAGAAGAGATGTTCAATATGCTTCTTTACCTTGTACAGTTCCACCTCCTCCATCTTTAGCTGTAAATGGATACCAAGGATCTTTCCCAAATTACTCTCTTCAAATTGATGTAAGTGTTAACGATACAGTTTGTTTTGATGTGGATGCAAACATTACGGATGTAAATGATTCCATTTATATTCAATTGAACTCTTCCAACTTTAGTTTATTGAATAATTACCAAAGCCCAATACCAATTGGTGGCAATAATGTGTCTTACTCTAATTGGGAAAATACAATCGGTAACAATGTTAATTTTAATGCTAATAATACAATAAATGGATACTACGGAAACCTTTCTAGCGTATACTTAAGGTATTGTTGGTCACCCACTTGTTTGGATGTAGATTCAACCTTTACTATTGATTTTGATATTTATTCAGTGGATGTAGATAACTCTGATTGTGCCGGTGTTACACCTAGTCAAGCAAGTTTAGACATTTTTGTTAATGTTGATAGTACAGATTCCTCTTCATTTAGTACCATTATTGATACATTTTGTGTCGATTACGTCTTAAATGGGCAAACATATACATCGCCAGGTACTTATACTCAACAACTGACCAATTCTCAAGGTTGTGATAGCACAGTTATACTAGAACTAACACAAACCAGCATGACTTTAAATCTTCAAAAAACAGATGAGTCTTGTACTTCTGGAAACGGTTCCATTACGGCTGCTGTTCTTGGTGGTAATGCCCCCTACAGTTATAATTTAAATGGAGGTCCTTCAACATCAAGTAATAGTTTTAATAATTTAAGTGCTGGAAATTACATGGTAGATGTAATTGACAATAGTGGATGTACAGCAAGTGAAGTAATTTCTATATTTAATTTGGCTGGTCCAGCTATTGATAGCGTTATATTCCAGCACCCAACTTGTTCTGACAGTTTAAATGGAACAATAGCTGTTTTTGGTTCTACAGGACTGAGTCTACAATATTCAATTGACAGTGGTAATACCTATCAAAATTCAAATACGTTTTCGAATTTAAGTGATGGGAATTATCATGTTTTTATTTCAGATGGATTGTGTACAGCTTCATATCCTGTAATTAATCTTACAATTCCTCAAGCTATTAATATTAATTACAC
>JAYPVI010000007.1:0-48558 GCA_038134525.1 Crocinitomicaceae bacterium | reverse complement strand
CTTCATATCCTGTAATTAATCTTACAATTCCTCAAGCTATTAATATTAATTACACAACACAAGTAAACTGCCCACCGTGCTCTTGTAATACGGTTGTGGATGTTTCTAATACGGTTGGAGGATCAGGGGCATTGACTTATAGTGTGGATAATGGAAATACCAATCAGACAAGTCCTTATTTCTTTAATGTATGTGCTGGGAACCACACCATTTTAGTAACTGATCAACAGGGATGTACAAAGACCAAAACATTTTCTATTCAATCGCTCCCTACCATTAACCTTAATATAACTGCTACCCAACCAACGTGTTTTGGTTATTCAGACGGTAGTGTAGGTTTTAATATTTCAGGTGGCACAGGTGCTCCTCTAGTTTCCCTAAATGGTGCTCAACCTTCGTTAACAACTCAGTTTAATAATTTACCCTCAGGTAATTACAATTTTATTGTTTCTGACAGTTGTGGTTGCTCTGTAGACACAACTATTTCGCTAACTGACCCCATCCTAGTACAAATTGATACGATTTTAATAACAGATGAAATTTGCTTTGCGGATTGCTTAGGACAGATTAATATAAATTCATCAACAGCAAATTCTTATTACCTGTCTACGAATCAAACACTTATTAACTACTCCTCTAATTTCGATTCGCTCTGTGCTGGAACGTATACTGTTTATGCTGCCAATGCAAATGGGTGTTTGGATTCAGCAACAGTAGATATTTTATCCCCAACTGATCTTACGTTTTCAAATTTTTCCATAGATACAACCATTTGTATTGGTGGAACGATTACATCTCAAGCCAATATTATAGGGGGGACAGGTAATTTAGATTATTTCTGGTCTGATGGAAGTACTGGTAGTTTATTAAACTGGATGACAAATAGTGATACTTCTATTTATGTTTATGGAGTAGATGATGTAGGTTGTTATTCTGATACGATGATTCAGTTTGTTTATTTACACCCTCCAATGATCTTGTCTATGTCTGCAGACACCTTTATGTGTAACAGTGATACAACATTAATTTTCGCCTCCGTTTCAGGAGGATTGGGAACGGGTTATCAATACAGTTGGAATAGTGGGTTGTCTGACACTTCACATCATTTGGTATATCCATTATATTCTAAAAACTATACAGTGACTGTTAATGATGCTTGCGAAACACCTTCCGTAACAGGATCTGTTTACATTACGGTGTTTCCACTTCCACCAGCAGATTTTACAATAGACATAAACGAAGGATGTTTACCATTGGATGTTGAATTTACAGAACTGTTTTCAGACTCTACAGGTTCTTGTAGTTGGGATTTTGGTGATACCACTTTCTCCAATCAATGTGGAACAGTTAATCACACCTATCTTTCAGAGGGGTGTTGGGATATAACATTAACTTATACCGATAGTTTAAATTGTTCTAGATCAAAACGATATGATAGCTTAGTTTGCAGTTATGCTTATCCAATAACCAATTTTAATTTTTCTCCTAGTTACGCCTCATTGGTAGATAACTACGTTTCTTTTTTCAATAACTCATCTTCAAATGCCACTCAGTTTTTATGGACGCTAGGGGATTCCAATCAAGCAGAAACATTCAATACGGAGAATTTTAGTTATGTATTCCATGACATGGACCTTGGAATATATCCAGTTTGTTTGGCTGCCTCAAACAATTTTGGTTGTACCACCACCTATTGTAGTACCATTGAATTTAAGGATGACTTTTTAATATATATTCCAAATAGTTTTACGGCTGATGGAGATGGTCGAAATGATGTTTTTAGACCAACTTTAAGAGGCGCAGATGAATTTGGATATAAAATGGAAATATTTAACCGTTGGGGTCAATTGGTTTTTGAGTCGACAAATCTTAATATAAATTGGGATGGAGTTCATTATAAAACAGGAGATATGTGTGGCCCAGGTGTTTATATTTGGAGAATGGAACTAAATGACATTATTAACTTTAAACGAAAAGAGTTTTTTGGTAATGTAACATTGGTAAGATGAGGTATTTAATTTTTCAATTAGCCAATGCATTAGTTTTCGATTGTAAATCGAAAGGTTTTAGTAAATTAATTTTAAAAAAGGGTAGCAGTGCCATTTTTCTATTTTAGATTAGGATTGAGGTTTTTCACTAACATATCTTTTTGTTTAGCACTGATTCTTACATTTAATAATGTTGTTTACACTCAGTGCTCCGTGTCTATACAATCCTCTTCAAATACAGTTAATTGTGCAGGGGATATTGTTGAGCTGATTGCAACTGGATTGGGTACAAGTAATACTGTTTTCTCAGATAATTTTAATACACAGTCTAGCAACCCAAACTGGGTAACCACACCAAATGGAATTTATAATACAACTTGTGTTTCAGCTGTTGATGGTACTCCTTTCTTTTGGATAGCAAACAGTGTGTCACCAAGAGAGTTTTTAACCCCTCCTTTAAATTTAACATGGGGAGGAACCCTTTCAGTTGATATTAGATTAACAGAATTAAGTGAAGAAACAGGATCTGGCTGTAATAGTCCATCAGAAAATGTTTTTATACAATATAACGATGCTTCAAATAATTGGTATAATTTAACTTCCTCTTATTCACCTGATCCAAGTCTCCCTCCACAATGGAGATCTGCAAGTGTTTCTATACCTCCTGCGGCTCAATGGAACGGAGTTCAATTTAGAGTCATTCAAACTATACCCGGTTTTGCTTCCAATCCACCAAATATCATCAGCTTTTTGCAACAAAGAGATAACTGGGGAATAGATAATTTTGAAATTCAGGCAAACGATCCATTTTATTATGATTGGTCACATATTAGCTCTACGTTACCTCCAGGAGATAATGACACGATAAGTGTAATTCCTAGTGCTACAACAACCTACCAAGTTACTTACACCAATAATGCTGGTATTACTTGTCAAGACGATGTTACCATAAATTATGATGTTTTAGAGATTCTAAATGTATCTACCACTGTTGAAAATTGTGCTGGTGATAACGATGGGGTAATAGATGTAACCATAGATGGCGGGAGTGCGGATTATATTTATGATCTATCAGGACCCTCTTCTTTAAATGCAACATCAAGTTCTTTAAATCACAGTTTTAGTCCTTTGCAACCAGGTACTTACGACCTTACCATTACCGATCAAAATGGATGTATTGTGACCCAAACAGGTATTGTTTTAAATGCGGGTCCAGTATGTTGTAGCATCACAGCTTCTGATAATATAACCAATGCACCCTGTTTTGGTAATAACGGATCAGTTACGGTTACGCCTTCAAACACCCAGGGTGCTGTTACATATCAATGGTATGAAAGTGCTACAAATACAGCATTGACAGGTCAAAATAACGCTACATTTAATGGATCTGCTGGAAATTATTATGTAACTATTACGGATCAACTTTGCTCGATAAATCATCAAGTAACTATAACTGAACCAATCCAGTTAAACTTTACTTATCAGAAAGTTGACGATACATGTTCAAATAATAAAGGTGAAATCATCATTTCTGCTAGCGGAGGTACAACTCCTTATGAATTTAGTATTGATAATGGTATAAACTGGCAAAATTCTAATCAGTTTTTAAATTTATCTTATATAAGTAGTCCTTTTTCTGTTTTAGTAAAGGATGCTCAATCATGTACTGCAGCTGTTCAAACTGTTGATATTTTTGATTCACCTGATCCACAAGTAACCAATGTTAGCAACTATGGGCCAGCATGTTACAATGGTTCTACGGGATTTATAGATATAACTGCTACAAGTGCATCGAATCCTTTATCATACAGTATAAATGGTGGCACTACCTTTCAAAACACAAACACATTTAGTGGGCTAAGTAGTGGAAGCTATTCGGTTTTAGTTGAAGATGTTAACGGTTGCCAGACTTCTTGGGGTAACATTATATTTAACAATCCTCAAGAGTTAATTATTTCAGCTGTTAATATGGTTACTCCCTTGTGCTATGATTCTTGTGATGGGCAAATTGATGTCATAGCTAATGGGGGGTCTGGAAACCTTTCTTATTCTATTGATGGAGGTACTAATTTTTTTGGAAATAATTCTTTTACCAATCAATGTCCAGGCCTTTTTAATATAGCAGTACTAGATGATAGTTCCTGTATTTCGAGTTCCAATAATCAACTTCTTGAACCTACTGACATTCAAACTACCCTTACTGTAATACATCCACAATGTATCGGTTCTTCCAATGGTCAAGTTGACTTTCAAATTTCAGGAGGAACATCGCCCTATACGGTAAGTTGGAGTGGACCACAATTACCTTCTTCTCCTATCACAGGTTTAACAGATGGAACCTATTTTTTAGTGATTACGGATGCAAATGGGTGTATAGATTCAAACGAAGTAATCATAGCAACCATCTCTTCTTTTCCTGCACCAGTAATTGACAGTATAATCATAGTTAATCCGTTGTGTCATCAACAATCCAATGGGGAGATTTCTATATATGCTTCAGGAAGCGGAACTCCATTTAATTATGATATAGGGAATTCCATCAATACACAAAATAATCATGTTTTTTCTAACTTAAGTGCAGGAAGTTACAATGTGGTTGTTACCGATGTAAATCAATGTTCAAGTACATCAACACCAATCCAATTACAAGATCCAGCTCAACTGGTATTGGTTTCCCAAATAAACAATGCCACTTGTTCATATACAAATGATGGTAATATAGATCTATCGTCTTCATTTGGTGGTACAGGTAGTTTAGAATTCAGTATTGATGGCGGACTTTATCAATCTAGTGGTTTATACCAAAATATTTTACCTGGAAATTATGATCTATATGTGAGAGATGCTAATGGTTGTGTTGAAAATAGTATGGGCACTTATTTACCTCCATACCCGATTGATATTCAAGCAACGGTTACGAATCCTACTTGCTATGGATACAACGATGGTCAAATTGTTTTTACCATCACTGGTGGGACAAATCCAGACACCGTCACTTGGAGCAGTCGTCCTAATGCTGGATATGGAACCAATCCCCTTTTAGGATCAATACCATGGGGAAATAATAATAATTTTATCACCAACAATACGATAACAAATTTATATTCCATTACAGACACGATTTGGGTTATTGATTCGAATGGGTGTAGAGATTCATTAGAAATAACGGTTTTAGATCCCAATACCGCTCAAATTGACACCCTAATAGCCACTGATGTGCTATGTCATGATGATTCTACAGGTTTACTACATGTTACATTGCAAAATAGTAACTCATTCATCATAGATTTAGATACTTTCCATATAATTCAATCAGATACGATGTTTATTAATCTACCATCTGATACGGGTTGGGTGATATCGTTCGATACATTAGGCTGTAAGGATTCACTTCAATTCATAATCCACGATCCACCCCCATTAAACATAATCCCTTTTAATGACACTGTGATTTGCATAGGATCAGTATTAACATATAATATGAATATTACAGGAGGAACTCCAAATTCAAATCCACCACCATATTATTATTATTGGGACAATACGCTGCAATCAAATCCTTTTCAATTAACTCCATCAAGTTCATCTATTTTTAATTATTATGCTCTTGACAGAAATGGATGTAGTACCGACACGTTACTGTTGGATGTACAACTATATCCTGAGCTTTCCCTTTCCTTGTCCACTTATCTGGATTCCATTTGTGTAGGAGATACTATTAATATTGAAGCTTTTGCAACCGGTGGAAGTGGGACAGGTTACGATTATAATTGGACAAACGGTCTTTCTAATAATTCATCTCAATTACTAAATCCTTCACAAACTACAACTTATAATTTAACCTTGAATGATGATTGTTCTACACCTACCGCATTTACAAGTGTTACAATTGTGGTTAATCCATTACCAATAGTAGATTTTATATTGGATACAACCGTTGGTTGTTTTCCACATGAAATACTACTAACTCAAATGAATACAGATACATCTTTAGCTGCTTTATGGATATTTGGTGATGGCGGATCATCAACCAATTTTGACACAGTTTCCCATGTTTATTATAGTGTAGGCACTTACAATGTGTCTCTAACATTAACGGATGATTTTGGATGCTCTGATGTTCATAATGATGTGGTAGAGATTTTCAATTATCCAACTGCAGATTTTATTTATAATCCAATCACTCCAACTAAGGTGAATAATGCCGTTACATTTCAAAATACATCATCGAATGATGTAACTAACTTTTATTGGCTTATTGAAAATGGTTCTGGCACATTTATAGAAAGATTTAACGAATCATTTAATCCTATTCTCTTTAATATTACTCAAACAGATACTTTACAAACATGTCTATATGTGTCTACAGAAATAGAAGGATGCGTAGATACAGTTTGTTATGACATAGCAGTAAGAGATAAATTCTACATTTATACTCCAAATGCATTTACTCCAAATGGTGACGGTGTAAACGATGTTTTTCTTCCTATAATAAATGGATATGATGCCGAAAAGTTCATCATGTTAGTTTTTGATCGTTGGGGAAATTTAGTTTTTGAGTCGTTAAACCTTAATATTGGATGGAATGGTTTGAGTATGAAAAACGAAGAGTGCCAGTCTGGTGTTTATGTTTATAAAATCATTTTAGAGGAAAAAATTGATGAATCTAACAGAGCTTACATAGGAAACATCAACTTGGTTAGGTAATTGCAGAGAGGAAGGGATTCGAACCCTCGAGACGCTCTCACGTCAACACGCTTTCCAGGCGTGCGCCTTAAACCACTCGGCCACCTCTCTGTTTTAAGAAGAACAAATATACATTTCTGAACGAATAAGCATAAATTTATTTTTTGAATTATTTTGAAGATACTGTTATATTGCTTTCATTTGCACTTCAAAAGTTCGGGGTGTAGCGTAGCCCGGTTATCGCGCCTGCTTTGGGAGCAGGAGGTCGCAAGTTCGAATCTTGCCACCCCGACACAAGAGAAGCCTTGTACATTGTACAGGGCTTTTTTGTTTCTAGACAATTATTTTGTTCACTGAAAATCCTTTGGGATTTACTCCTTTAGTGAACAAATCAGTGAACACTATTTCTCCATAATTATTGTTGAATTTAAACATACGATTATGGTCGCTAGTTATTCAGTTTCCTTTGTTCTTAGAACTGCCCGTCAGTCTAAGAAAGGTATACCAATTTACTGCAGAATTAGGGTAGGAAATACTTATGCAGAATTCTCAACAAAACTTAGAATAGATAAAGGAAGTTGGAGTAAGGCCTTTCAAAGGGTTAAGCATAAGGCAGTACGGTCTTGCTATGTGAATATTAGGTTAAATGAAATAGAAAAGGACATTGAAAAGATTTATCAAGAGTTTTTACTTGCTAAAAACAATGTTGTAACCGCACAAATAGTGAAAAATAGATACCTGGGATTAGACAACGATATTAAGGGCTTAAAAGAGCTAATATTATTCTTTATAAAAGAGAAAGACAGTCTGCTGGCTGAAGGCAGCTTAAAGAACTATAGATACACTTATGGAACATTAGATTCATTCATTAAATTACAATATGGAGCTAATGATTATCCTTTAAAATATTTGTCTATAAAATTCGCCACTCTTCTAGAGAATTACCTGATCAAGAATACAAATTGCACAAACAATGGAGCAATGAAGCATATTCAGAGACTAAAGACAATACTTAATTTTGGAGTTAAACAGGAGTATTTAAAAACTAACCCAATGAATACTTTTAATATTTCGTATAAAAAGGTTTTGCCAAAATATATTAATTCTGAAGAGCTTAAGACTTTAGAAAACTTTCAATGTGAAAATAAAGCTTTAAATAAGACTAGAGACTTTTTTTTATTTGCATGTTATACTGGTTTTTCATACATAGAAGTGAAAAACTTAAAAAAGCAACATATTGTTAAAGGTTTTGATGGAGAAAAATGGATAAGCATAAACAGACAAAAAACTGGAACAAAAGAAGAAGTTCCGCTTTTACCGAAAGCAGATGAGATAATTCAAAAGTATATTTCAGACAGTAATGACTTCATCATACCAATATACAGTAACCAAACAATTAATAGATATTTAAAACTGTTAAGTAATAAACTTAGTTTTCGTAATCAAATATCTTATCACTCTGGTCGTCATACTTTTGCCACAACGGTGGCTTTAAGTAATGGAGTTCCACTAGAAACCTTACAAAAGGTATTAGGACATAATTCAATACGAAGTACACAGATTTACGGTCAAATTGTGAACTTAAAGATTGCTAATGATTTCAAACATCTTCGAGGTTAGGTCATGTAACACGAAATATTAGATTTTTTTTCTTTAAATCCCGGTAGGATATCGGTAATTTTGAGATATAACAGTAACGCCCTAGAGGGAGCCGATAGGTTTAGTTATAGGGCCAGACGTTGGATTTATACAGAGTTAAAAAGTGTTAAAATTACCCTAAGCATTTTAATTCTTTTCTGATCAGCTTAGTAAAGTTGTACGTTAATTAAACCGTTGTGAAACGCCATAGTTAATAGGAAATTTTCTCCAATAGTTATAAAAAGCCCAATGTATAAAGTCAAGTGTTGGGACAAGATAAGGTTGGTAGCCTGATGAAGTAACATCCCTTTAAGCTTGTCCAGAGGTATAATAAATATTGCACTGCTTGATAGAAATCTAAGGCTGAAATTGTGGGGTAGGGAATTTTTATATCCAATTCAAAAAAAATATATTTTTTTCGTGAGCGTATTGCTAAAATAAACTAGCCCCCGGGATATACATAAAATGGAAAACACCCCTCCGTGTTAATTTATAGATCCCGCTTCGCGGTCACAATAAATTCACTTGAAATTATGACCTTCTTTAAATTTTGTTCAAACGATGATGTGGTCGTTCGGTAGAGGTTTCTGCTTTTCTTTAATCAGGATATATACGTTTACTTTAATTTATAGCTAAAAATCAGAAAAAGAGGTATTTATTTCTTCTATGTAAAAACAAGATAGCAACATAATTACAGGTTGACATATTCTTTATATACTGCCATTTGTCAGCAAGACCGTCATAATAATAATTTATGAAATGAAAGTTGATTACTTTTTATTTGATGCTATATGAGCATATCTTAAAAAGATTATGGTCAACTAGCGTTTATTTGATTCAATTATGTTAATAAACTATGTTGTTTGAAATAAATCTGATATATATATTTGACAAGTAAGATGAGTGAAAAAAAATCAATAAAGGTTGTAGAGTTATTTGCTGGAGTAGGAGGATTCAGATTGGGACTTGAGGGATGGAAAGGGAATTCTGCTTCTTCAAATTATACGAAAAAACTTTTATCCAATTATAAGGTTGTTTGGAGTAATCAATGGGAACCAAGTTCTAAAAAAGATGGACACTTACAAGAGGCTAATTTAGTTTATCATAACCGCTTTGTATTAGATTCTGAAGGTAACGGGGGTTGTATTCATAATCCTTACGATATTGATAAGTCTGCATCTCCAGATTTCACTGACAAACAGGTTAGAGATAATATTCCTGATCACCAGCTGTTGGTTGGTGGTTTTCCTTGTCAAGATTACTCAGTTGCTGGGGTAAATACAAAAGGTATTCAAGGTAAAAAAGGGGTTTTATGGTGGAATATCCATAAAATAATCAAAGCTAGAAGACCAAATTATATTCTTCTTGAAAATGTTGATAGATTGCTTAAGTCACCAACCAATCAAAGGGGAAGAGATTTTGCTATAATACTTTCAACACTTAATGATTTAGGATATGATGTAGAATGGCGAGTGGTAAATTCAGCAGATTATGGTATGCCTCAAAGAAGGAAAAGAGTTTTTATCCTCGCATTCCATAAAGATTCAAAATTGTCCATAGATTTTAATGAAAAATTTCTATTTGATAAGGGCGTTTTTGCAGAATGTTTCCCCATTGAAAAGAAAGGGAAAGTAGAATCTATTGTTGTAAGCAATAACGTTTTGGAAATTACCGACAATTATAATGAAGGTAAATTTTTAAATGCTGGCATTATGAAAAATGGAAAAGTTTTAATGTCAGATTTTTCAGTTTCTCCAAGCCTTGATAAAACCCTATACAGTGAAAGTTTAAACGTGCTTAAAGATGTCATTGAAGAGGTTAAAAAGAGTAACACGAAGATTTCAAATGAATTTTGGGTAAATACCAGTAAAGAGTTAAAAAATCCACTTCATAAAATTGTTCAATCTGGATTTGAGTCGGACAAAAGGCTTAAACGTGATGGTGATGTAATAACGCTAGAAAATGAACTAGATAAATGGATTTATCTTAAAGGTAAAAAGGCTGAACAGCGAACATCTTCTAAGGGTACTTTTTATTACAAAGAGGGCCCGATGAAGCTTGTTGATGATATAAACGAACCTTCCAGAACTATAATAACCAGCGAAGGAGGCCCTGGGGCTTCTCGTTTCAAACATTTAATAGAAGAAGAAGGGAAATACCGTAGATTATTGCCGGAGGAGTTAGAGCTTTTAAATATGTTCCCTTTAGGGCATACAGCTGTTGGAAGTTCGACTGAACAAAAAGAAACTATTCCATTATCGTCTGCCAAAAGAGCATTTTTTATGGGTAATGCCCTTGTTGTAGGGGTAGTAGAAGCGATTGGTAAAGAATTAAATAAAAGAGTATATAATGAAGTTTGAGCCAAATAAAAGAACTATTGGTGAATTGTATTATGAACCAAGAACCAATTATGAAATTCCGAAGTACCAAAGACCTTATAGCTGGAAAAAAGAACAGTTTGAGGAGTTTTGGAAGTTAATACTTGACGGAGAATCAACTTTTATAGGAACGGTAATTTATAATGTTGCAGATACTGACAGTACTTCTGTAAAAGAAATTATTGATGGACAACAGAGATATTTAACTATTACCATATTAGCAGCTGCTTTGAGAGATGCCATACTTGAGGAATCAAAAAGTAAAGGTGATTCTGCTATAGAAAAGAAAGCCGAGGATGTTCAGGAAGAGTTAATAGGTAAACGAAATAAAAGAACGGATGAGTATGAAAACTATTTAATTGTTGGGGCCTCAGCTAAAACATATTTTGAATCTAACATTCAAAGGAATCCTTCGGATTTTAAAGGAACCGATGAAGAAGAAATAAATCTTTCAAAGCCCGATACTGAAGAGGAAAAGCTAATTTTTAATGCTTACTGGTACTTCAAAGAAAAAATTAAATCTCACTTTGAAATAAAGGATTTAAAACAGGTCTTAAATGACATTCTTACAAATTTGGAAAAATTGTTCGTTGTTTCAATCGAAATAGATGACTACGCAATGGCTTTCGAGATTTTTGAATCTGTTAATAGTCAGGGAGTTGACTTAAGTGTTGCAGATTTAATAAAAAATCAAATATTTAGAAATTTAAGCTCAGAAGATCATTTAAAAGCAGAGGAAAGATGGGCCGAAATCATTGATAATTTAGAATCTGTCGAAATGAATATTTCACCCAAAGAATTCTTAAGATATTACTGGGCTTCAAAGTATTCTTATGTTGGCGATTCTAAACTATATCTTGCTATAAAAAAGAAATTTAAAAGTAATAGCAAAGAATGGTCAAATTTTTTGCAAGAATTAACTAATGATTCTAGAACTATTGTTGAATTACTTAATAATAATAAAGGTGATTGGCAACAGGAGCTAAATAAGAAAGATGGTGCCAAAATGTATAAATATGTTAAAGCACTAAAATCATTGAAGGCCAAAACTTGGTTAGTATTAATGCTTTCAATCTTAAGGAAAAGAAAGGAATTTAATAAAGAAGGTGTAAAGTATATTAATCAGGTAGAAAAGATTCAAATGTTTACATTCCTGTATTTCGGAATTATGAATTTTGCGGGGAATTGGTATTGGATTCAAATGTATACAACCGCACAAAAGATTTATAACGCCTCAAATAAAGCTGAGATGGTTAAAGCTTTTGAAGATTTGAACAAAAGTTTCGGATCGAAAACTCATATTACGAAAGAAGCTTTTGTTGATGGATTTAGGGGTATAACTTATAAAAACTATGGAATGGTTAGATACATTCTTGGTGAAATTGAACAATCACTCAGAGGAGACGGAAGCACAGGATGGGACGATGATTTAGTAAATATTGAACACTTTTTACCTCAGGATCCAAAGAACTGGGGCCTTAAGAAAAGTGATATTAAGTCTTATGTTAACTCAATAGGAAATCTTGTTTTAATATCTTCAAAGCTAAACGGTAAATTAGGTAATAAAACATGTAAGGAAAAATTAGAGGTCATAGAGGAAGAAAAAGCAGAAATGGAGCTTCTGAAGCAGTTAGTAAGTAACATCAAGAATAAAACATGGGATTTTGATTCGATTACTAAGGATGATTATTCAGCTATCACTTTTAGACAAGAGTACCTTGATGACCAAGCTTTTGATATTTGGGTAAATGGCACTAAAAAGAAACTAGGTTATTAGCTTGAAGGACAAGATATATAGTGACGAAAAGGAATTATTGGATGTAGGTAAGACTTTACTTACAAAAACTTTATTTGAGCTATATGGAGAGCAAGAAGATTACAATGAAAAGGACAAAGGCTATTTGGGTAAAAAGTTAGAGTCTCTCCATTATGGAATATCAAATAATACAAGAGATGAACCTGATGTATTCAATCTTGGAATAGAAATTAAAGCCAATCCTCTTAGGATTAACCCCAAAGGAAAGTTAGTTCCTAAAGAAGCTGTTAGCTTAGGTAATATAGATTTTAAATCAATATTAACTGAAAGTTTTAGTAATAGTAAATACCTTAGAAAGAATGCGAAAATTCTTTATAACATGTATTTACATGATGAGAAATCTACTTTTCACAATTCCAAATTTGTACTTGTTGATATATTAAGTCCTTCTGATGAAGATTTAGAAATTATTAAAGCTGATTGGAAATACATTCAAAGTAAATTTTTAAAAGGAGAGGCTGATTCTCTATCTAGAGCTGATACTAATTACTTAATGGCGGTAACTAAAAGTTCCTCGTCTAAAGTTCGAAAAGGGTATGGAGATGGATTAGAGGCAAGGCCAAGAGCTTTTGGTTATAAGCACGATTATATTAAATCCATATTAGACGATTATCAGTTTGTTGACAAAACCGACAATCCATATTTTAAAAGGAAACCTGGGGGAAAAAGATTTAAACTTTTAACTAAAATTGACAAAGGTCAAATAGAATTAGCGGTTTTAAAAAAGTTTGATGGTTTCAAAGGATGGACTGACTTAAGAATTGCAAAACACTTTAACGAGTCCAAAATGTTTTTAGTGCCAAATGCTAAAGGTAATTTGGATAAAGCTAGATGGCATAATTTAACCAGTCTTATGCTTATTGGCGAAAAGAAAAGAAATTTATCTGATTATATAGAAGAATTCGCTAAATCTGGCCTGACCGTAAAAACGATAAGAGTAAATAAAAAATTTCATCCTAAAGAAGAGGTTTCTTTTCGTAACCAAGATTTTGAGGCTATACTCACTAATCAATGGGAGGATTCCAGTTTATATAATGAAATGTCATGTAAGTTTCTTTGGATCGTATTTATGGAAAATGATTCGGATTATTATTTGCATAGTGTTAAATTTTGGAAAATGCCAGATTCGGATTTAGAATTCTTACGCACTAAATGGGAATCCCTAAAAGAGTCTATAAATAGAAATGATTATAGATCATCATATTTTATGCAGGATGACTCTTTTTATTACCTAAAAATTAAGGATTCAAAAGGCGGGCAGAATAAAGCACTGGGAAGTTTTAAAGTAACAAATTTATCTCACTGGTTTAGAAAGGAATATGTTCAAAATATTGTAAGGCTGAATGAGTGATTAGTTAATAAATAAATACTGAGGCTTTGCACACGATTAACCTCTTAAATTATAGCTAAAAACTGATTTAACTGAGACTTTTTAAATAAAATGACTTTCCTTGTTTTAACGAAATTTCAAACTTCTTTTAATGTTTGATTTCACCCTATAGTCTGTCTTTTTGATAATAGAATTACATACTTTTAGTATATTTGAAATGGAGAAGAGTTATCACTGAAAGAGGCAAAATCAGTGAACATCTTTTGATTTATAAACAGAAAACAAGGTTTTATGGGAGCAGGAGGTCGCAGGTTCGAATCCTGCCACCCCGACTAAACTAATCCCCTTTATTCGATTGAATTAAGGGGATTTTTATATTAAATTATGATTATTCAAAATAGATTAATACAAGATATCAAGAAAAAAAGAGTCATTTTATTTGCAGGTGCAGGTGTATCAATGAACTTAGGTTTACCGTCCTGGTCAGAGTTAATGGATCAAAAGGCCAATGACTTAGGGTATTCAGCAGAAGAATTTAAAAAACTTGGAAGTTTTCTTGAGCTTGCTGAATATTATAGAATTAAAAAAGGATCTATAGGATCATTAAGAAGTTGGATGGATACTAATTTCCATTCTAATAAAATAAAAATTGAAAAATCAAATATCCACCGATTAATCTCAGAACTAAATTTTGATAAAATTTATACTACGAACTATGATAGATGGATTGAAAAAGCTTATGATCATTATGGAAAACCATATGATAAAATTACGGGTATCCATGACTTTGCTAAAACAACTAGTGGCAATACACAAATTATAAAGTATCATGGTGATTTTGATGATGATTCATCTATAATTTTAACTGAAACCAGCTATTTTGAACGTTTAGAGTTAAACACTCCTTTGGATATGAAATTAAGATCAGATTCTCTAGGAAAATCTTTATTGTTTATAGGTTATAGTTTAAGAGATTTACACATTAGATTTTTATTATACAAACTTCAACTTTTGTGGAAGGGTACATTTGATACTTATGAACAACCACCATCTTATATTTTGTTATCAGAAGATAATCCTGTACAGCGAAAGGTTTTAGAAAGTAGAAACATACAAACTATAATTAGTGATAATACTGATCCAGGTAAAGGTTTAGAAAACTTTTTACAAGAGTTAGCCATAAGAGTTAAGGAATAGATTTATTTCTAAAATTTTAAAATAAATATTGTTGTTGATCTAAAGGTTTTAAAACTTTAATAGAGTTACCTGTATAGTGTTTTCCACTAAGATTATTTACCATATGATAATTTAAATTTTCTTCGATTTCACCTGAAATTTTATGCAAATAATTTAAATTATTTTCATTCAACCATACATTTTTATTGTTTAAATCTATAAGTAAGGGTGACCTAGGTTCTTTTATTTTTGGGTTATTATGAATTTGTTTTAAAATATTTGAAGCTTTATTAGTGACAATTGAAAACGAAGAAATTATCTCACCAGTTTGGGGGTTAGTCCATTCACTAATAATAATTCCTATTCCAATGGGTGAACTGCTATAAATAAAATAGGGCGATTTTTTTTTGTTTTCATGTTTAAACTCAAAAAATCCATCTAAAAATAAAATTCCTCTATTTAAGCAAACATCTTTAAATGAAGGTTTTGAATGTACAGTTTCTAGTCTAGCATTTAATGTACGGTTGCTTATACTTATAGCTTGAATTTCGTCTTTTATCCAATAAGGTATTAATCCCCATTGAGAAATTATGGTTTTATCTTGGTACAAAACACCTAATTTTGGATGGTCAAATCCAGAAACATGATAGTAATCTACTAACTCATTAGGTGTGTTACAATTTCTTGATTGAGTGGATGCCTTAGTACTAATATGAAAACACATATTGGGTATTTTATTTTAAATTTATAGAATTAAAAATAAAATGTATAAACTGTTATTATTATCGTTTTTTTTCATGTTCTATAATGAGATTTTTTCTCAGAAAATTTTTACTGTTAATTATGAATCTCGTGCTGATGTAAAGGTTTTTGTGGTGGATTATGAATCCAGAGCTGATCTGTTAGTTTACAAGGTAAAATATGAGTCTAGATCAGGTGACAATGACGGAAAATGGTTTTTTGTAGACTATGAATCTAGAGCAGATAAAAAAATATTTTTTGTGGATTATGAGAGTAGGAGTGATTTCAAAATATTTTTTGTGGATTACGAAAGTAGAGCTGGATGGAAAAACCACTCTAAAAAACATTTAATGTACTAATGAAAAAAGCCATTCCTAAAAAAGGGTATTCTGAAAATGAATTAAATGATTTTTTTGATTCATTTAAAAATCAGGATATAAAATGGAAATCAGGAAAGACATTTGGTGCAGTATATTACCCTGGAGACGAGTATGCTCAGGTCATTTCTAAGGCTTATTTAAGATTTTTTAATGAAAACGCCTTTGATCCTCAACTTTTCAAAAGCCTATTAACCATGGAAAATGAAATCGTGAGCCAAATAGCCAATTTGATTTCACCTGAAATAAGATTACATGGAAATTTAACAAGTGGAGGAACGGAAAGTATATTTTTAGCCTTACTATCCGCTAGAGATTGGTCTAAAGAGAAAAGGAGGATTGAAAATCCAGAAGTAATATTACCATCAACAGCTCATCCTGCTTTTTTAAAAGCACTTCGTTTTCTTAGCATCAAACCAGTAATTATACATGTAGATGTTCAGAAATGGGACTTGAATAGCGTTGAGAATAAAATAAATGAAAATACCATTATGTTAGTGGGGTCTGCTCCAGCTTTTCCATATGGTGTAATAGATCCAATAAGCAATCTTTCAGAACTGGCTATAAAACACGATTTGTTGTTGCATGTAGATGCTTGTATTGGTGGTTTTTTCCTTTCATATTTAAAAAAAATGGGAAGAATTGTTCCAGAATTTGATTTCAATCTTCCAGGAGTAACTTCATTATCAGTAGATCTACACAAATATGCATATGCTCCTAAAGGTTCATCTGTCTTATTATATAAAAATTCAAAACTAAGACTTTCTCAATATTCGGTTTATTCAAACTGGCAGGGAGGAATTTATGCTTCAACCACATTTATGGGGACTAAACCGGGTGGGGTAGTTGCTTCAACATGGGCGGCTCTGAATCATATAGGAGATGACGGGTATTTAAACTTAACTAAGCAAACCATGAGTTCAGTTAAAAGTATTCTAAATTATATCGAAGATCATTCTCATTTAGAGCTAATTGGGATTCCTGATATGAGTCTTATTGCGTTTCGAGTAATTGAAAAAAGTACATATGAACTAGCTGACCTATTAAACGATAAGGGTTGGTACGTTGGTAGGCTCCAAAATCCAGAAGGAATTCACCTAGTGGTTTCTTCTATCCATACCAATGATGTAATCCATACCTTCATTAAAGATGTTGAAGATTCTTTATCCGAATTATTTTCAACAAATTTTAAAAGTAGTATTCAACATATTGGAGACAATTTATTGAAGGGAATGTTAAACTTACTTCCATTTAATCAATTAAAGAAAACACTTGCAAAACAAGCCAATAAAGATCAAAGTAAACCTACAAAAAAGAGATTAGTCTATGATGTAAAAAGTCATCTTACTGAAAACGAAAGTAATTCTTTATTTCGTGCTATAATGGACCGTTTTTACTCTTAATTCTTATTGAAGAGCATGATACTTTCAACATGGGCGGTATGTGGAAATTGATCAACTAAACTGAAATTCTTCAGCGAATACCCCATAGATGTGAGGATTTCTAGGTCTCTTGCTTGAGTGGATGGATTACAACTGACATAAACTATTTTATGGGCATTTAATCTTATTACTTTACGCAATGATTTTGGAGAAATTCCTGCACGTGGAGGGTCAATAACAATAGTGTGTATTTTATTTTCATAGTGGGGATTATTAAATAAAAATTTTCCCACATCATCACATATGAATTCAATATTGTTAATGTTGTTTTTTTTTGCGTTAATTGCGGCATTTTCAATTGCGCTTTTAACAACGTCTACACCTATAACATTAGAATCAGAAAAGCCTCTAGCGATAAGTTGTCCGATTGTGCCAGTTCCACAAAATAAATCTAATATATAGCTTTCACTTGGTATTTTTTCCAAACGAATGTATTGCATCACTTTTTCATATAATTTCTCAGCACAATGCGGATTGGTTTGAAAAAAACTCTGCATACTAATATCAAAGTTTAATTCATTAATTTGTTCTGTTATGGTCAAGTCACCTCTAATAAGTTGGCTATTCCCTTTATCTAATTTTTCCCTGTCGGCAACATCATCATTAATAGTGTGAATTAGTCCCTTAAACCTAGAATTAAAAAGTTGTTGAAGAAAATGTCCAAATTCATTTTTGTTAAATTGATCTTCTCCATTTGACGAAGTCACCAAATTAAAAAGTAACTGATTAGTTAAATAACTCTTTCTGACAACGAAATGCCTGAAAAAACCAGTTTTTTTTGGAGGATGCCAAGCTTTAAGCTTTGTTTTTTTTAGATAACTTCTTATTTCATGTAATGAATCTTCTAATTCCTTATCGAACATTCCGCTATCTTTATCTAAATCTTCTACCATCCACCATGTTCCTTTTCTTTTGAAGCCTAAAGCAAATGCATCATCGACTACTATTTCTTTATGCAAATCGTATCTAATGCTTGAAAAAGAATATTCCATCTTATTTCGATAATGATGAGAACTTGGAGAAGAAATCCATTCATCATATAATTCCTCAATATTTTTTATTTTCCCAATTCGTTTAAATACATTGAAAGAAACTTGTTCTTTCATATTTTTTTGATCATTTAAAGACAAACTAATGTATGGCGCACCTGAAACACGTTGAAAAGGCACTTGGTTTTCTAATTTAGAGTGAGTTATGATCTCTATAATATCAGCTTCAAGGTAGGTTGGTTTTTTCTTTTTTATAACTACTTTTAAATGTTGTCCTGGAATAGCATCATTAATAAAAACGATAATAGGACTTTCTTCCATCTCAAAAGTAGCAATTCCTTTACCGCCAAAGGCAAAGTCTTTTACAACTACTTTAATAACATCTCCTCTTTTAATCATCTAATTGCTTGAAAATGTCTTTGAAATCATTCCAAAAAGCATCAAATTTAACTAAGTTTTCTTCAAAAAAATGAAAAATAATAGACCAAGTACTTTTATCAAAAATATTAACATTTTGAATTTCTTTTTCAATTCGTGAGGAAGGTTTATTAAGCTCATTCCATGAATTTTTTTTCCATTCCCACGTTCCAACTGAATTTTCAAATGCGGATTTAACTTGTTCAAACTGCTCAAAATAAAGAGCTCTAATTTCCTCATCTTTATGTTGTAATTCAATGTAAACTTTAGCTAATTTATTATCAGCAAAAAGCCTGACATAGATATGTTTGATATTTGTTGGGTAATTGACCCACTTAATTCTTTTTCCAAAAATGGATTTATTTTTACCCATATATTTGCCAAAACTGGTGTAAAATAATTCTTTATTGTTTCGTACTTCTTGTTTGCTGTACACAACTCTTTAATTCAGTTTATTAGACAATAATATTTATTTAAAAACATAATGATATATTTGTTCCTTATTTATAATCATTCTAGATAATATTGCAACAAAATATCATCATAGCTGACAGTTCTGAACTCATACTACAAGGTTTGAAAAATATTTTTGAGCAGATCCCCGATAACGAAGTTTATTTGGCAAACACGGTTTCTTCATTAGATCATTACATCTCCACTGTTTCAGACCCCCTTTTAATAATTGATTATACTTCAACAGGATTTTCATTAGAAAATATTGTGAAATTAAAAAACGATAATGATCAATTAAAAATTCTAGCCATTACTCCTTATACCAATGCCAATACTATCGTACAAGCAGTCCAGGCAGGTATTGAAAGTCATTTAAAAAAAGAATGTTCAGTAAAAGAAATAAAAGATGCCTTTGCTGCTACAATAAAGGGGCAAAAGTTTTTTTGTGATGACATTGTAAGGCAAATGAGAAATGAACAGATAGACGTAAAAAAAATTCAATTTAAATCTTTAGATCCGAATGCTGTTCAGTTAAGTGAAAGAGAACTTCAAATTATTCAATTTATAGCCGAAGGATATACCAATTCACAAATTGCAGCTATTATTTATTTAAGTAATCATACTATTAACACTCATCGAAAGAATATCATGAAAAAATTAGGTGTTAATAATACTGCTGGTATTGTAATGTATGCTGTTAAAACAGAAATGGTAAGCCCAAACCAGTTTAGTTTTAAAAAATCAATAGAAAATTATGGATAAAGCTTTCCTTGTTGCCTTTTCAATTACCCTACTGGCTGG
Organism: Crocinitomicaceae bacterium; assembly: GCA_038134525.1. Classification (GTDB taxonomy): domain Bacteria; phylum Bacteroidota; class Bacteroidia; order Flavobacteriales_D; family Parvicellaceae. The sequence continues at coordinate 28,326 of JAYPVI010000007.1, read as the reverse complement.
TTTATCAACGGTTATTGGAAGCCTTATTGTACTTTTTAATAAATCACAAAAAAAAAGTTGGTTGTCTTTTTCAATGGCTTTTGCTGCAGGTGTTATGCTATACATTTCATTTGTAGAAATTATTCCTGATTCTATTCATGTATTTAAAAATCAAAATGCTACTTTTTTTATTTCAAATGCGTATATCAATTTTGGTTTATTTTTTCTTTCTGGTTGTGCATTAGCATTGTTTCTTGAAAAGTTTTTACCAGATCATAAAATTTCTGACAAAATTAATAGTGGTTTATCAACTAAGAGAAAAATATATCGATCTGGAATTCTTATTGCTATATCATTAGCCATTCATAATTTTCCAGAGGGAATAATTACATTTATGGAATGCTACACTAACCTTTTTTCAGGTTTGGCATTAGCTCTAGCAATAGCACTACATAATATTCCAGAAGGCATGTCAATTTCAGTACCAATATTACATGCCACTGGAAGCAAGAAAAAAGCTATAATATATACTGCACTAAGCGGAATTACTGAGCCAATAGGAGCACTTTTTTGCTATTTAATGATTAAAGATGGAATAAATCTATTTACAGAAGCTGCAATCATGTCAGGGGTGGGAGGAATAATGGTTTTTATATCCGTTTTTGTTTTAATGCCGATTAGTATTGATTATAAGCAAAATAAACAACCTTTAATTGGGTTTATAACAGGTTGTTTTATCATTGGATTTTCCATTTTTTTAATGAATAGTTTATAGCTATTTATTTTCCCATTCCAGGTATAATATTAAAGGCAGTACTTTTCATTTCATTTTCATTTACATGATCAGCATCCTTGATGGCTTTATTGAAAGCATCAATTAAATTTTGAATGATTTCATCCTTGGGTGTTTGTTTCATGATTTCATCATCAATAAACAACTCTTTTAATTGACGGTTACCATCTAATACAAATCGTATTTTCCCATCAAAAGCATCTCCTTTAACATAGATATTTTCTAATCTTTTTTTTGAATCCTCAACGGCACCTTGCATCTCTTGCAGTTTTGCCATCATATCTTGCATATTTTGATTTCCAAACATATTATTTCTTTTGATTTTCTTGATTAGATCTTATTCTTTCGTTCCTTTCTTTTCGAGATTTAAAATCTCGCATATTCCATCTGTAAAGTTTAATGCCTACATAAATGCCTAAGCCGAATACTCCTGCTACAAAAAACGTAATGAAAAAATCTCCTAGACTCATCTATAAAATTTGATGTTCTAAAATCTTTTCAAGCTTAATACCTCTTGAACCTTTTATTAGAATAGTGCAATTTTTTATCTCTTGCTTCTTCAGATAAGGTAAGACCAAATCAACATTCTCAAATGTAGGGAAATTACACTTTAACTTTGAAAATATTTTACCAATTAATAGTCCGTTTATTTTATTTTTTTTTAAAAAATCAACTATATAATCATGCTCTTTTTCTTCGTTTTCCCCAAGTTCAAGCATATCACCTAATATGGCTATCTTATAGTCAACTTTCATGCTGGACAAACTTGTTAATGCAGCTAAGGTACTTGTGGGATTGGCATTGTAACAATCTGCCATTATCGTATTTTTCTTTGTTCTAATGAGTTGCGACCTATGGTTTGACGGAGTATAGTTTTCTAGTGATTTAGTAATCAAATCAGGCTCAATTTTAAAGATCTTGCCGAAAGTAGCAGCACATAATATATTGTACAGATTGAAATCACCAAGTAAGCTAGTTTTGATTTTTTGTTCTTTTTTATGAAAATTAATTTTGACTTCTATAGTAGGGTGAAAGTCAATGACTTCACCATTTATAAAACCTGCTTTTTTTCCATATCCAAAATGATTTTTTGGATTTTTAATTACTTTATTTAATACAGCGTCATCTATGTTATATATAATCGAACCATTATTTTTAAAAATGTAGTCATACATCTCCATTTTTGTTTTTTTAATGGTATCTGTAGATCCAAATCCTTCTAGGTGGGCTTTTCCTATATTAGTAATGACACCATAATTAGGATTCGCTATTTCAACTAATTCTTTGATATCACCCCGCTTTGAGGCACCCATTTCTATCACTGCCATATCATGGTCTTCATTTAACTTTAACAGTGTCAAGGGTACACCGATATGATTATTTAAATTACCCTCTGTAATGAGTGTGTTGTACTTTACCTTTAACACTTCTCCAATCAGTTCTTTGGTAGTGGTTTTTCCATTAGTACCTGTTATTCCTATAACTGGTATTTTAAATTGATTTCGGTGGTGGTTTGATAGGTTTTGAAGGATAGATAAAACATCTGGTACTATAAAAGATTTACCTTTAACATTGTATTCTTCTTCATCAATTATTACATAAGCTGCTCCTTTTTTGACTGCTTCTGTAGCAAATTCATTTCCATTAAAATGAGGTCCTTTTAACGCAAAGAAAATACAGTTTTTAGAAATTTTCCTTGTATCAGTAGTTATGTTTTGATTGCAAGAAAGGAAAGCTTGGTAGATCTCCTTTAACATTTTACTCAAATCTGTCCATTACAGCATTGGTTACACCTGTTGATGAGAACCCACCATCATGGAATAAATTCTGCATGGTTACATATTTTGTTAAATCGCTAAACATGGCTATACAATAGTTTGCACAATCTAAAGCTCCTGCATTTCCTAAAGGGCTCATATTTTCACTGAAGCTTATGAATTTATCAAAGCCAGAAACTCCGCTACCTGCTGTAGTAACCGTTGGTGATTGAGAAATGGTATTTACTCTCACTTTCTTAGCAGTCCCATAATGATAACCAAAGCTTCTAGTGATGGATTCAAGGAGTGATTTAGCATCTGCCATATCGTTGTAATCAGGGAATATGCGTTGGGCAGCGATATAAGTTAAAGCTAAAACAGAACCCCAATTATTTATAGCGTCCATTTCATAAGCAACTTGTAATGTTTTATGTAATGACATTGCTGAAACATCTAACGTTTGTTTGTACCATTCATAATTAAGTCCTGTGTATTTCTTTTTCTTCCTTACGTTGGGAGACATTCCAATAGAATGGAGAACAAAATCAATTTTTCCACCAAGAATTTCTTGTGATTTTTCAAATAGGGTTTTTAAATCTTCTACAGATGTAGCATCTGCAGGTATTACTTCTGAATTAGTCTTAGCAGCCAAGTCATTTATAGCACCCATTCTCATGGCTATAGGTGCATTGGTTAAAGTAAAAGTAGCTCCTTCTTCATGTGCTCTTTCAGCTACTTTCCATGCAATTGACATATCATTCAACGCTCCGAAAATAATACCTCTTTTTCCTTTCAATAAGTTATTGCTCATATTCTATTAATTGTACTTGTTGTCAAATATAGAAATTACGTTTAATTAATATTTAGTTCAAGGTTAAAAATACTTAAGTTTAACCCTGTATTCTAAATGAAAAAATATTATCAAATATTAGGACTTCCAGATCAATCCGATAAAGCTCTTGTAAAAAGGGCATACAGAAGATTGGCAATGAAATATCATCCAGATAAAAATGATGACAAAAAAGCCAATGAGAAATTCATTTTAATTAATGAGGCCTATGCTCATATAATGGATGAATCAACACTTCAAAACGATAAGCAGCCTTTTCAAGAAAATAAAGCAAAAGCTAAAGAAGAAGAGCTTAAAAAAAGAATGCAATGGGCAAAAAAGTACGCTCGATACAAAAAGGATCAAGAAGAAAGAATTGCAGAAATAACGTATCATAAAATCCAGCTCTCTTCTTTAGGGTGGATTTATCCCTTAATTAGCTGGGTTTGTATAGGTTTTGCATTTTTAATTTTTCTTGACTTTATGGTTATGAACACCCATGATATAGAAGTGAATTATTACCGAAGTTACGTGGATATGGCAACTCAAAAAGATGTGTTGCTTTTCAAGGATAGAGAAACAGATGAATTCATAGGCGAATTTGCCATTCATTTGGATGACATTAAAAATTTAGAGTTTTCAAAAAAAGTAAATTACAAATGCCAATTAACACCTATTTTTAATGAATTAGTTACGCTCACTTTCTATCACACTGAAAACAATGTTGTTATTTTTAATCATTACAGCGTTTACAAAGCTGCTTACATTTTCTTGGTGTTTTTACTAACCCCAGTAATTACTTTAATTTCTAAGGGCCCTAATTTCTTGCATGTGTTTTGTGTTTATTTTGTAAGTGGTTTTGCTTCATTAACATTGTTGTCATTTATTATTTCAGTTATTTCCTCGTGAGAAATTACCTTTTAATATTGATTCTTTTCTTTCAATTTTTAGGTTGTCAGTCAAACTCTAAGAAGCTTAGAATAGAATCGGTAGAAGTTAATAAAGAGAAAAAAGCTGTAAAAAAAGAACCTAATTTGATAAACAATAAATATGCAAAACTCATCACTAATCAAAATGTAGTTCATAAGTTGAAAACCTTTGGAAAATCAAACCCTGAAACAAGGATACTTATAGAAACGTCATATGGTAACATTAAACTTAAACTTTACGAAGATACTCCTCTACACAGAGCTAATTTTATCATGTTAATTAAAAAAGGTTTTTATGATTCAACTCTATTTTACAGGGTAATTCATCATTTCATGATACAAGGGGGCAATAGTGATGATCATAAAATGTTTAATAGAATAGCTCAAATCGGCAATTATAAAATTCCCTCTGAGATTAATGCTCATCATGTTCATAAAAGAGGTGCTTTAGCCATGGCTGTTCAAGAACAGTATTATCAAGACGCTTCTAAACATGATAAATCTTCAAGTGCATACAATTTTTATATTATTCAAAAAGGTCCAATTTCAGATAAGTACATGGATAAATTAGAAGAAACCTATCAAATTGATATTCCTGAAAAAAATAGAAAAATTTACAGGAAGTATGGTGGAAATCCCCATTTGGATAATGATTATACTGTTTTTGGCGAAGTAATTAGTGGAATGAATGTAGTAGATAAAATAAGTCAAGTCATTACAGATGATAAAAATAGGCCTTTAAAAAATGTATATTTATCTATGAAAGTGCTTAAATAATGGAAAAATTCTTTTTTGAAGCGGTAAAGAGTTATGATCAAATAAATATTCCAAATGTTGGCTCTTTTTCATGGAATAATGGGAACCCGAAATTTGATTCATTTTCCACCTATCACGATGGAAAATTTTTGAAGTTTCTAAAAGAAGAATTAAAATGGGAAAATGAAAAGGCAACCTCTTTATCTTCAAAGTGGTTTAATTTCATTAATGATGAATTAAGAGATAAGAAGTCTTTTATGTTCAAGGGCTACGGTACATTGATGATACAAGATGATAAATTGGTATTTAACAACCAGATAAAATACAAGAAAAGTAAAATCTTATTATTTGGACTCCTCTCTATCTTATTTGCTTCACTTTCTATTGTTTTATACTTGATGACTGTACAAAAGGAAATAGTTGATGAAGACATTACAGTGTCTTTTGTGAAATCAACAGAAATTACCGCCCAAAATCAAGATACTTCCATTTTGAGTGAATTGGATACCGATTCAATTGAAATACTAAATACAATAATTCCAAACCCTGAACTTACAAAATCAGGTCCTTTGATAGAACTTCAAAATAAATATGAAGATCAGTACATTATAATTGCTGGGACCTTCAGTCAGAAGAGTAATGCAATAGGATTATATGAAACACTTATTCAAAATGAGCGATTTCAATGTAAAATCATTTACAATGGGCATTCATTATACTGGGTTTCTGTATATATATCATCAGAGAAGTCAGCAGCAAAATCTTTTTTAGAATCTAATAAAATCAATGGTTGGATAAAAAAAATATGAAATGAAAAAGTTAATTTTTTTAATAATTTTTGCAAATGTATTCTTCATGCTAAATGCACAATATCAATTTCAAGTAACCGAATCAAACTTTCAATTTTCAAAAGATTCTCATCATGGCTTTTCCGTTCAAATTTATGAATCAAATATCCAAGATATTGAAAAAGCGTGGAAAAAAATGATGAAAGGTTGGGGTGCCAAATTAGATGAAAAAAAACATGAGTTTTTTGCTGATAATGCTTCTTTTAAAAAAATGGGAGAAAATGTTTTTGATACTTATGCATTTTGCAATGAAAAAGCGAATTATATAGAATTTATTACAGCTGTTGACCTTGGAGGTGCATTTTTAAATGCTAATGAACACAATACGAAATCAAAAGTTTTCAAGGAGCAATTATTAAGTTTTGCTATACAAACTACTTTATCTGCCTTGCAAGAGAGGATAAAAGAAGAAGAAAATAACGCAAGCAGATTAGATAAAGAGCTTAATCAGCTTATAAAAGATAAATCAAAATTGGAACAGGACATCGAATCATGGAAAAGATCCATTATTAATGCGGAAAAAGAAATTGAATTAAAACAAAATGAACAGGAACTAAAAAAAGTTGAAATTCAACAACAAAATAAGGTAATATCAACACTAAAAAACAAATTAAAATCGGTAAAATAATATCCTATGGTGCGTTAACAATCAGCTTTACTGTTTGAAAGTCATCTTTGTCGTTTAGGCAAATAAAATAAATTCCAGCGTTAAGACAAATGTTAATCGATTGATTAAAACTACCTACCTTCCCTTCCTTAAATAATTGTCCTTGAATATTGTAAATTAAAAAATTCATTTCTTTCTTAAGGTTGAGTACATGTATCTGTTCGTTAATATATTGGGCAACACATGAATATGTGTTGTCATTTGAAATAGTTGTGGTATTGTAAATCAATTCTAGATCATCAATAATTAATTCACTATTATCTACAGCTTGTGTACTATCTCCAGCACTTATATTACAAAGAATATAAGCAGGATTATTAATTGTAGGGTAGTAATTAAATGGCGTGCTAAACCTAGTCCAATTTGAACTTGCAGAAAAGTCAAAATCTGCTAAAGCTATGATGCTTGTAGATGCATTAATAGGAAGTTGACCATAACTCCCGTGAATGAGGACTTGAATATTGCCAATGTCATTGCCTTGAGGATTGTATTTGTACCAGCCTGTGATGCTGTCTGGATAGGATGTAAACGGTAGGTTATGATCACTACTGTTTACATCGGAATAAACGTAAGAATCCTGAGGATTAGTTGTAGTATGAATAATTCCATTGGTAAGTATGCCATTCGCTACTATATTTACAAATGGTACATTTTTGTTGGTTAATTTTGCAGCATAAGTGCCAGAATGAGAATCTGTAGTTCGATTGATTACTTGAGGAGCAAGTCCGTTTAGTGAATTGTTGTCAGATGTTTTAGTTGAACTCCATGAAACGGGCTCTTCTTCTCCCGTTCCAACATTTTCCCATTGCTCAAATCCACTATTTTCAAGTTGTTGAGTGAATATTCCATTGATAATCAACATAGAAATAATCATATGTAAATATTTCATCATCTACTTAATTCAATGCCAACAGGACAATGATCTGATCCCATAACATCATTTAAAATAAAGGCATCTTTAACCATATTAAGTCCTTTTTGGCTTGCCAAAAAATAATCTAATCTCCATCCCACATTCTTTGCTCTAGAATTAAATCGGTAACTCCACCATGAATATTTTATTTCTTCAGGGTAAAAATGTCTAAAAGTATCAGTAAAACCAGCATTAATAAAATTGGTCATACCATCAATTTCTTGTTGGGTGTACCCAGGAGTTTTATTGTAATTTGATATGGGGTTTTTTAAATCAATTGGTTGATGAGCCACATTCAAATCACCACAAAGAAATACGGGTTTTGTTTTATTTTTTAGTTCTATAAAAGCTAAGAGATCTTTATCCCATTTAGCGCGGTATGTTAATCGGTGTAAATCACCACCACTATTTGGTACATAGGTTGTAATGAAGAAAAAATGTTCGTATTCTGCCGTAATAATCCTTCCTTCCTGATCATGTTCTTCAATACCTAGGCCATAGGTGATTTCAATGGGCTCTTTTTTGGTGATGATTGCTGTTCCACTATATCCCTTTTTGATTGCACTGCTAGCATATATATGATAGCCTTGTATTTCTTGTAATGCTTCTCTAACTTGATTGTCTTGAGCTTTTGTTTCTTGAAAACCAATAATGTCTGCGTTCAAATGATCAATGATTTTTGCAAGCCCTTTTTTTTGAACAGCCCTTATACCATTTAAATTCCAAGAGATTAATTTCATGGGGATAAAAAAAATTCTTATATGAATGTAAGAATTCTTTTTGAATAGAATATTTTCGCATGGATTATTAAAATCATTATTTATGAATATAAATTCAGTTGACTTTCTGAATAAAAGGGCGCTTATCAGAGTAGACTTTAACGTTCCCATTGATAATAATGGTAAAGTGATGGATGACACACGAATAAGGTTGGCTATTCCTACCATTAAAAAAGTTTTAGATAGCAATGGATCTGTGGTTTTAATGTCTCACCTTGGAAGACCTAACGATGAATTTGAAAAGAAATTTTCTCTAAGGCAAATTGTCAGCACAGTGGAAAAACATTTGGGTCAGCCCATATCTTTTGCGGAAGATTGTATTGGTCAAGAAGCCTTTGAATTGACTGAAAATCTCCAAAACGGTCAAGTAGTTCTTTTAGAAAATCTCAGATTCTATGCTCAAGAAAAAAAAGGAGATTTTTCATTTGCCTCAAAGCTAGCTAAACATGGAGATATTTACATTAATGATGCCTTTGGAACAGCACACAGAGCACATGCATCTACTGCAGTGATTGCAAATTATTTTAAAGAAAATAAGATGTTCGGAAGTCTTCTTGAAAGTGAGATTAAAAGTGTTGAAAAGGTTTTAGAATCTGATGGCCATCCACTAACTGCAATAGTTGGTGGGGCTAAAGTATCTTCGAAAATCACCATATTATCCAATTTAATTTCCAAAGTAGATCATATCATAATTGGAGGTGGTATGGCATATACCTTCATTAAGGCTATGGGTGGAAAAATAGGTAAGTCATTAGTTGAAGACGATTACCTATCAGTGGCAAAAAATGTGTTAGAAAAGGCGTCAAAAAATAATGTTAAAATTCATTTACCAGTTGACACAATTACCGCTAAAGAATTTAGTAATGAGGTAGATGTATTTTCTCATTCCATTAATGCAATACCTGAAGACCAAATGGGACTAGATATTGGTGTTGAATCAATTTCTATTTTCTCAACGGTTATTAAAAATTCAGCTCTAATCTTATGGAACGGTCCAATGGGTGTTTTTGAGATGTCCAATTATCAGAGGGGAACAGTTTCTATAGCAAATGCAGTTGCTGAGGCTACCGAAAATGGAGCATTTTCACTTGTAGGAGGAGGGGATAGTGTTGCTGCCGTGAATCAATTTAACTTAGCAAATAAAGTAAGTCACGTTTCTACTGGAGGTGGAGCTATGTTAGAATATTTAGAGGGGAAAGTTCTTCCTGGAATTAAAGCAATTCAAGAGTAATCTGTATGAGATGAGACAATTTTTGAAAGGGTCGATATTATTGTTGGTTTTATGTTCATGGATGCTTTCCTGTCAAGAAGAAAATAAATTCAAATGGGAAAATGCTATCATTCGATCTGAAAAAGATGCCATATTAATATCTTCATTTGATATAGTTTCATTAATTAAAAAATCAAATCCATCTGAAAATGTCCACTTAAATTTTAGCCAGAAAATGATGTTAAGAGCAGCAACCTCTTCATTGGCTTCATCATCTGCTGGGTTCAGGATTGAAGGTCAACATCATATGTTTGTTGTTCCAAAAGTAGGAGAAATAAATGGTGGTGTGTTTTATCCTGGTGAAATCACTAATTATAGAAAATTCTCTACAACGGTTCAAGATGTTTTTGGGGATAATACAATAGCTGAAAATCAGATTAATTATGCATATAATAAGGATTACAACGTTATGCTTGGGTATGATAGCGATCATTTTATTATGGGGTCTTCTTATGATAGTACCTTTTTAAAGGAAAAGATTTCATTCTATTTTACGGTCAATCAAAGTGTAATGGAAGATCCTTTTTTAGAAGAATTCTTGTCTTATGAAGGTGATCTGTGTTTTTATGTTGATGGTAAAAAAACCTTAAATTACATTTCCAATTTAAGTGCTCCATATTTAAATACTTGGTTGCCTTTTTTAGAACTTCAAGATAAAAAGGCCATGCTAAAAACTTCATTTAATGAAGGTGAAGTTCAATTGTCATTTGTTACAGAAAATGAAGAAGACGAGTATGTTAAAACTGATGTAATACATCAACACAGGGCTTATTTTTTAGATTCTAGTTTCCTAAATGCAGAGTACAGTTTTAATGATGTTGTTTTAAATAACATAATAGAAAAAGAAATTAACAAATACGTTGATCTAGATTCCATCTTAAATTTTACAACAACCTATTTGTTATTAAATACCAAGGCATTAAAATCCATTAATAATATATCACTATCACTTAAAAAATTAAAAGTGGAAAATTCTACCAATATCGAAGAAATGAGTGATGATTGGGAATCCGAAGAATATTGGGATGATGATGATTTTGAATCACAAGAATCGGAAATGTCTAACTCTTTTGATTGGTTAGCGTCTATTGAGTTAGATTCTAATTATCAATCTGAAATGGTGTTGAAAGAACCATTATATGATGGATCGCTATTGTACAAAATATTCACAAAAAATGGGGTATACCTTTCTAATGATAGTGCAGTTATTCATGAAATTCTATTCAAAAAGGCAAATGGTCTTGTAAATGAGATCTTTGGGAACAATAATTTCCCTTTTAAATTTCAATTAAATCTTGAGAACCTGCCTTCATATGAATATCTAACATACCTACCAGTACCTTTTGATGAATATCTGGATTTAACCAAAATTCAACATATAGAAATAGTTGGGAATCCTAATCACATCATGTTAGATATTAATTTAAAGGACAGGAAATCCAATGCACTGCATGTGCTAACTAAAGATTTTTGGAAATTTTTAATTGGCTTGAAATTGATTTAGCTCTTGGACTGAATCGCTTTTCTAACGCTTCCATGCTCTTTTAATAATGCTTTTGCTTCTATTTCACTTACATGAAGAGCTTCCATAATCATTTTTTCTCCTCTATCAACCAATTTGTTATTGGATAACTGCATGTCAACCATTTTATTTCCTTTTACTTTACCAAGTTTAATCATAAGTGACGTAGAAATCATATTCAAAACCAATTTTTGAGCAGTACCTGATTTCATCCTTGTACTTCCTGTTACAAATTCAGGTCCTACAACAGGAATCATAGCATATTTGGCCTCAATGGCTAAAGGACTACCAGGATTACAAGTAATTGCACCAGTTATTATTTGTTTTGTGTTGCATTGTTTCAATGCTCCTATAACATAAGGAGTTGTGCCAGATGCAGCAATGCCTACCACGGTGTCCTTTTGATTAATGTTATAGTTTTTTAAATCAATCCAACCCTGATTAATATCATCTTCTGCAAATTCTACTGCCTTTCTTATTGCGCTATCACCACCGGCAATTAGTCCAATAACTACATCATGACTTACACCAAATGTAGGTGGACATTCACTTGCATCAACTATACCGAGTCGTCCACTTGTTCCAGCGCCTATATAAAACAATCGTCCACCATCTTTCATGTTATTGTATGCTGCATTAACGAATTCTCCAATTTCAGGAACGATCAATTGAACAGCTTTAGCTACTTTTTGATCTTCACTATTCATTCCATAAAGCAGGTCAATGGTGTCTAACAATTCTAAGTTTTGATGTAAAGAATCACTTTCTGTAATTTTCTTGAAATTCATATGAAAAGATAAACTTTGTTAAGTGTTGAAAATTAACTTACACAATAATTGCTAATATCTTGGCTTATTTGCTACTTTGTTGGAAATATTTACGAACAAAGATGAGTGAACTAAAAGAAGGAGATAAAGCACCAAGCTTTAGGGGTGTTGATCAAAATGGAAATACCATTACTTTAGATGATTTTAAAGGTAAAAAATTAATTCTGTATTTTTATCCAAAGGATGACACTCCAGGTTGTACGAAAGAAGCTTGTAATTTAAGAGATAATTATGATGAACTTAAAAATACAGGTTTTGATGTTGTTGGAGTTAGTGCAGATACTTCTTTAAAACACCTAAAATTCATTGAAAAGTATAATTTGCCCTTCTCATTAATTGCAGATACACAAAAGGAAGTTATTGAAGCATTTGGATGCTGGGGTCTTAAAAAATTCATGGGAAAAGAATATGAAGGTATTATAAGAAAGACTTTTGTAATAGAAAATCACTCCATAATAAAAGTCTTTGAAAAAGTTAATACTACAGCTCATTTTGAACAAATAATAGAGGCATTAAATTAGTTCGTAATTACTTTACGTAGTTATTGCTAATCTTAGCATAAAACAATTTTAAAATGGAAGAAATAAAGCAAGCAAAATTAAAAGCGCTTCAAGCAACACTTGATCGTCTAGATAAATCATATGGAAAAGGTGCAGTTATGCGCCTTGGTGATGATCCATCTGAATCACTTGAAGTGATTAAATCGGGTTCAATTTCCTTAAATCGGGCCTTAGGAGTAGGTGGTTTTCCTAGAGGAAGGGTTATAGAAATTTATGGACCTGAGTCATCAGGAAAAACGACATTAGCTATACATGCTATTGCAGAAGCTCAAAAAAAAGGAGGTATCGCTGCGATAATTGATGCTGAACATGCTTTTGATCAATTTTATGCTCAAAATTTAGGGGTAGATATAGAGAACTTATTGATTTCTCAACCTGATAATGGTGAGCAGGCACTTGAAATAGCGGATAACTTGATTCGTTCAGGAGCTATTGATATAATTGTAATTGACTCCGTAGCTGCGCTTACTCCCAAGGCGGAAATTGAGGGTGAAATGGGTGACAGCCAAATGGGACTACAAGCTAGGCTAATGTCTAAGGCACTTAGAAAGCTAACAGGAACAATTAGTAAAGCAAATACGTGTTGCATATTCATCAATCAGCTGAGAGACAAGATAGGAGTTATGTTTGGTAATCCTGAAACCACCACAGGAGGTAATGCCCTTAAATTTTATTCTTCTGTAAGAATTGATATAAGAAGGTCTTCTGCCATTAAAAATGCCGATAAGGTTATTGGCAACAGAACTAGAGTAAAGATTGTTAAAAATAAAGTTGCTCCACCATTTCAACAAGCAGAATTTGACATCATGTATGGTGAAGGAATTTCAAAGGTCGGTGAAATAATTGACTTAGGGGTAGATTTAAATATTATTTCCAAGTCAGGTTCGTGGTACGCTTATGGAGATATTAAACTTGGGCAGGGTAGAGATGCCGTTAAAGAAATACTTAATGACAATCCTGAATTGTTTGATGAACTCGAAAATAAAATTGTAGAAGAATTGAATAACTAAATTTTTTTTATTTTTTAGGGCCATATGGCCCTTTTTTTATGGTTAGAATTTTATTTATATCATTTTTATTTTTTTTTCTTTTTCTTATTAGTTGTTCTAACGACAATGTGGCTAATAAAAAAGAAGAAATCAAGATTGAAAAAGAAAGTGTTGGAATCACTTCGTTAGATCCACTTGAAGCTATCGAAGAAGCAATTATTAAAAATCCGAATAGTCCAAATGTATACCTTAAAAGAGCCCTTTATTTCAAGCAGGAAAGGGAGTATACTAAAGCTATTGAAGATATTAATAGAGCATTAAGTATTACTCCAGATGTATCAATTCTGCAATACCATAAAGCAGCTATATTATATGAATTTGCTGTTCAAAAACAGGATGTAACCTATTTAGATGAAGCAACGATTTATTTGAATAATTGCATTGCCGAAGATAAGGTGTTAGTTGAAGCCCGTCTATTAAGAGCTAAAATTCATCTTTTTGAAGATGAGACTGAAGAGTGTATGGGTATGCTTTCAGAAGTTTTACGCATAGACGAACGCATAGCTGAGGCCTATTTAATTAAAGGGATGGCTTATGAAACTCTTGAAAATGCCACTCTTGCAGCATCATCATATCAAACGGCTATTGAAGTAGATCCAGATTATTATGACGCATACATACATAGAGGGATGTTGGCAGATAGGTTAGGAGAAAAAGAAGCATTGGATTACTATAATTCTGCTTTATCACTGGAGCCAATGAGTATTGAAGCACACAGAAATAAAGCTTTACATCTTTATTTTTCTGACCAATTTGTTGATGCAAGAAAATCTTTTTTTCACATCATTGAAATAGTTCCTGATTTTGAAGAAGCTTTTTTTAATATTGGAAATACTTACCTAGGTCAATTTGCACAAAATGAAGAGGTAAAAGAATATGTTGATTCTGCATTTCATTATTTTTCGGAAGCTTACAAAATGAATAATGATTACGTCCAAGCCATTCATAATATGGGTGTTTGTTTTGAAATTAAAGGAGATATTGAGGTTGCCAGAGATCACTACCAAAAAGCTATTGATTTAGATAATAATTTCCGACCAGCTTTGGATGCGATTAATCAATTAAACTAATCCTTAGTTAAGCAAAGAAACTAACTCTGATATTTTAAAAAACCGACCTCTTTTAACGTTGTTAAGCACAATAATGGTTTGGTCTTTTTCTGGTACTTTTATGAAATAGCATCTAAAACCTTTCCACCAACCCGTATGGTATACCAATTTTCCATACACTTCATCCTCTTTTAATCTAAAACCATAACCGTAATTTTGATTTCCTTTGAAATTTCTGCTTTTTGGAGAAAAGGCCATTTTTTTTATGGAATCACTCACCAATAGATTTAATGATAAGGCGCGATCAAATTTAAATAGATCTCCTGTAGATGAAAAAACCCCTTTGTCTCCTACACAACCGTTTAAATACACATCTTCCCATGGAATTCGTCCTTCATAACCCTGAACTGGTTGGTAAAGACTTTCTAAATTAGTTCTGTCATAAATAACGGAGTTGTGCATGCCAATAGGATCGAAGATATGATCCTTTACATATGTACAAAACGACTGATTTGTTACTTTTTCAATGATTAAAGCTAGAATAATATAGTTGGTATTGCAGTAGTAATAACGTTTGTTAGGTGGATAATTTCGCATGGGTACAATACGTTTCATTATATCTAGAACATCATGATTCGTAATGGTTTTACTCTTCTCAGGCCATATACTATCCGGACGATCACAAAAGTGGGTGTATTGGCTCATTCCTGATCTGTGACTTAGCAATTGATGTATATCTATTCCATTATAAGGAAAGCCAGGTAAATATTGTTTTACAGTATCTGTTAACTTTAATTTCCCTTCTTCAATAAGCTTTAATGTTGCAACGGCCGTAATGGTTTTGGAAACAGATGCCAACTGAAAAGTATGATTCCTTGTAAGCGTATCTTTTTTTCTAAAATTGGCCATACCAAATGATTCCTGAGTAATGATTTTTCCATTTTCAGCAAAAAGTATATTACCATTAAATAGGTTTAATTTATTTCTTTTTTCAAAAAAATAATCAATGCTTTTTTTTCTCTTATCAACCGAATCAAACTGGATGTGTTTCGCAATGACTTCAGCTGCATTTGGTTCATTCAAAATCGTATTTTTATTCGTATTCTCGTTAAAACAAGAATAAAGTAAAATGAAACTTAATAAGATTAAAATTTGATGCTTTAATTTCACATATGCGAAAATACAACTATAGCAAAATGAATTTCATTTTGCGTTATAGTCTTATTAACATTTATCAAAAATTTGAACCAAAAAAAATAAACAACTGTCCTATACCTGCGCCCATACCCAAGATAGCTCCTACAATAATCAGTTTCAGTTCATCTTCCTGAAAAACAGGTCTTAGAAAATCAACAAAGTCTTTAGGAGGTAAATTTTGCATTCTAGTTCTGAAAATATTTTCCAAATCCATGGCTTTTTCAGCATATGGAAAAACAGGTTTAACGGAGTTGGGTATTTCTTTAAGTGTTTTTTCTATGGCTATGTTTTTGATTTTTTCATAGCTTCTTTTTCCTGCTACGAGCGTAATCACCGGTTTAGAAAGGCCAGCAGCTTCATCAATGGCTTGATTGGCGTGATTAGCAATTAGAGATACAAAACGATCCTTAGTAGGTCCTGTGATTATGGAAGCAAATATTCGATCAAAAGTGAAAATATCATGCGCCAACATGTTTGCATATTCTTTAGATACTTCATTCTGTCTTTTTATGAATAAACCCTGATAGGTTACTCCAAGAAAAGAAATAGGATCTATAGGATTAAAAATGAGTTTTAAGGCTAACCAATTTGTAGCATAACCAACAAGAAGTCCAAATAAGGGAAGAATCCAAAATTTGGGATAAAAATACCAAACTAACATTTGTATAATACCAAAAAGGAATCCAAAAGTAAATCCTGAGCGTTCGATAAATTTAAATTCTTCATCCCCCACTTGGATAAACATCTCATTTAAAAGACCTTTATCTTTCGTTAGTCTCTTTACGACCATGTCTTTGATATCAAACATTTCATCGATGTTTTCCTTAATATCCGTCATCATTTCAGTCACAATTTCTGGTAAATCTTTAGATATTCTTGAATAAGCTAATTTCTTCACACTAAACGGCACTCTTGACCAAATTTCTGGTGCTTGCTCATGCATAATCTCATCCATAATCTCTTTTGAAATTCGATCAAATTCTGGATGCATTTCTTTTGCTACTTTTTTGGGGTTGATTTTGGCGAAGAGCTCTTTTACATTAATAAGTTTAGACGTCCAGAGGTCAACTGAGATTGAGGACATTTTTGCTGCCTTACTTGGAATAATGCCTTGCCAACCAATGGGTTTAATACCAATAAAGTTAATGGGGTAAAACGTCATTTTAATGGCAACAACATTTGTTAGCCAACCTACTACAGCACTAGTAAGTGGTATTGCAAGGTAAATGAATAAGGATTGATTTTGGTGCCAAAAGTCGAACATAGGATACAAACATAAACATATTCAGAAAGAATATTTTTATATTAGACATAACTATGCCTAGAAAATATACTTTCCTGTCAATATTTGTTTTGTTGGTTTTATCATCTTGTTATAAGTACAAACATCATATGATAACCAATGGTATTTGGTTTATTGATGCGGTTGAGATTAATGGAGGTTCCACCAATTTTATGGACGCTTTTCTTGATGAATACAAGGAAGATACTTCATTTTATAAGGTGATGATGCTTGAAAATGGTTTAGTTAGAGGAGAGTACTACACGGATGATACTACCTTAAATTACTTTGTGACTGGCCATTGGGAATTAATTGATCATAATCACATACAATTAGAAGCAGATGAATACATTAATGGGACTTTTTTAACCGAAATTGTGAATACCAAAAAAATGGTATTAAGTACGGACTCCAATCAAGTTCAATTTCAAGGCATTGGAAATGTTAAAATGGTGGTAAGAATCAGTAGGGATGAACCCGGAAATCAATCTGATACTAGATCCAATTAGTATACTCTATACCCACTAAATGAAGAACTGAATTTTTCAATACTACCATCGTCTACAGTACTGTAAAGAGTTACCCAAATACTTTGACCTTGTGTTAAAACAATAGTTTGCGAAAGTGTAATATTAAAGTTACTGTCACCACTCGAATTTCCTACAGTTTGAGTAATAGATTCACCAAACTTTCCGCCAGCATGATAAATAGTAAGTTGCAAAGATCCATAACTTTGTGGAGAGGGGATTTGAACTTGGACATTTACATTAATTTGATATTTTCCTGCTTCAGGAGCTGTGAATTTTCCTGTTGAATAGTCATATCCATTACCATCATTAAAGTTATTGTAGCCATTTCCAAATAGAATGGTTGTACTTGATCCTCCAGCTGAAAATGTTTGATCACTAGTTGCTGCTATTCCTGCAAAAAAACCAATATTTGTTGATCCAACGCTTCCCCAAGTTAGCTGGTTACCACTTGATGGCATTTTTAATACTTGACCAGGTTGGCCGGAAGCATCTGGTAAAATGTACCCTCCAGAACTATTGCCAATTTTTAGTTTGCCATCTACATGTAACTGTTCATCAGGGATTAGTGTTCCAATACCAATTTTGCCATCTGATTTTATGACCATGTCTGCATCTGCTGTTCCAACACCTGTTGCATTTAAATTATTTTTATTACTGAAATACAATGTACCTCTTTGGTCCATATCATTTGGATTACCCCTAAAAAATATTCCAGCATGATAGTAGGCGTTCTCAAATAAACCAGACCTTGTTTTAAAACGAATTCCTGCAACTTTTTCATAGCCTGCTCCTGCATTTTGAATATCAATAAAAACTCCATCATTCCCATTTGAAGGTTCAGCATTTGGGAAGTTTGTTACTTCGCCATATATATGTAATGTTTTTTGAGGGTTGCTATTTCCTACACCAACTTTTCCGTTATTCATCAATGTAATTGAAGGGTTCATTGAACTCCCATTATTTTCATTGGTTATTTTCAAATCTCCAGTCTGGTTTACAAAAGTCTTCCATTCGTAATTAGGTTGGTTGGTATTACCTAAAATTAATTGAGGATCCGAATAACTTACTATGTGAGCTTTTGCGTCAGGAGATGAAGTCCCAATACCCACATTTCCATTTATTCTACTAATGCTATTATTAGCAGGGTTTTTTGTCCAAGGGGAATTCAAACCTAATGTTGATGCTAAATCATTACCATCTATCCATACTAAATTTCCATTAGATGAATCTACAGCTAATAATTGACCATCATTACCTATGTTAGATGGAAAAGAGTAGGAGTTAGCTCCACTACCAAATGTGATTTCTCCACCTTCGTTAATGGACATTCGTTCTTCAAAAGAAATTTGATTTTTGGTATAAAATTTCATGATTCCTCTTCCTGTATTATTTGATTCATTTACCATTTCTAGTCTTCCTGTAGTGTAGTTATTTCCAGAAGTTGAACGTGCAATAAAATCTATTCTATTCTGTAATCCACCACCAGAACTAGAACCACCTATTAGTTCTAAAGAAGTACTTGAAATAAATGAAGGATTTCCAGTTCCAGAAGAAATCGTCATATATCGACTTGCTCCTGTATTGTGTCCAGGATTAGAAGTGCCAATTCCCACATCTGCATTATTACCGATAACAACGCTATTACTTTGTTCTACCGTTGTATTTGCTCCTATTGCAGTTGCATTATTGAGATTACTAGAGGAGGCAGCAGTCGTATTTGCATTATATCCTATAAAAGTGTTGTTGTTTCCATTAGTTTGTTGATTACCCGCAAGATAACCTATGGCTGAGTTATTAGAACCCGTATTGTTCTCAAGGGAGTTCATTCCAAGAGCTGCATTTTGCCCACCACTTACATTTTCAAATAAAGCACCATAACCTACAGCGGAATTACCAAAACCGTCAGTGTTTTTATATTGTGTATTTAATCCTATAGCAACATTGGCATTACCAGTTGTATTGGCTGATAAAGCAGCACCACCAAAAGCTGTGTTTTGACCTCCTGTTGTGTTAGAAGACATCGTATTTTGACCCACAGATGTATTTTCACTTCCTGTGGTGTTGTTTTCCAAGGATTGATAACCTACAGCGGTATTTCCATAACCACTTTGATTTTGACTTAACGATCTTGTTCCAATTCCAATGTTTATACTTCCGGAGGTATTTTGATTTAATGCATTAACTCCGATTGCTATGTTTCCATTTCCTGAATTGTTATTTAATGTTCCTTGACCTAAAGCAATATTGTCAGGAGAAGCACTACTTAAGTTGGAAGATACATTGCTAGAAAGATATACGTTATTGTATTGATCTGTATATCCATCATTTAAATCATTTATGTTTGAATTAGCAGCAATTGAGTCTGGTGAAGTCCAGTGCATTACACCATTATTATCGGATACTAATATATATCCAGAAGATGCACCATTTCGCATTCTTATGTTACCATCTACATCTAGTTTTTCACTAGGTGAGGAGGTGCCAATTCCAACGTTAGCATTATTTCCAAGAATTAGGGCATCACTTATATCAACAGTTGCGTTTGCTCCAATAGCAGTGGCATTGGTTAAGTTACTACTGCCAACACTGGCATTAAAACCAAGGGCTGTGTTGTTACTACCAGTGGTGTTGTCTGTTAGTGCGTATCGACCTACTGCTACATTTTCTTGACCTGTTGTATTGTTGTCCAATGCTCTTTCTCCCAATGCTACGTTTGATGAAGAAGTTGTACTTTGTTGTAAGGCATAACTTCCTATAGCGACATTAAATTCACCAGTGGTGTTTGTCTCTAATGATTTATGTCCCACAGCTACATTTCCATCTCCTGTAGTATTGTTTTTAAGTGAAACTTCACCTAAAGCGGTGTTATAGTTTCCACTTATGTTTTCAAACATAGCAGACTTACCAACAGCTGTATTTGTGTTTCCAATGGTGTTATTATACAATGTGGCATGTCCAACAGCAGTATTTCCATAGCCTGTTGTATTTCCTCGCAAAGTCCAGTGCCCAAATGCAGAATTGGCATTTCCAGAAGTATTAAAAAAAAGAGAAGTATAACCAAAAGCGTTATTATGTTGTCCTGATGTATTATTTGAAAGGGCAAAATGACCAACAGCGGTATTAAAAATTCCTGAAGTTGTGTTACTTAGTGTATTTGTTCCAATTGCAATTTGATCACTACTATTGGATTGTAATAAGCTATTTTTTCCAATAGCTATATTATTATCTCCAGTTGTATTGGAAGATAAAGATTGAATTCCAATGGCAATATTATGAGAGGCACTTGTAATGTTACTATTTGGGGTTGATGTCAGATAAAGATTGTTATTGTTGTCTGTATATCCATCGGTTAAATCATTTATGGCCGTATTGGAGTTAGATATGTTTTGATTTACTTCATCAATGGCATCCTGAACGGTATTAGCATTTAAGTTAGAAGATGTATTATCATAAAATACGGATGTGGCATCTTGGTCATCTGTGAATATTGCGTTCGCTGGTACATTTGAGCCCACTTGAAATCCGGTAACGGTTTCGGCATCATCCACTACGCCATCATTATTGATGTCGTATACACTTTTTAACATCACACCCACACCCATAGTGCCTATTTGAACCCATTCTGCGTTTCCTTGTGCATCAGAACGCAAAATTCGATTGAATCCTTGGTTGCCGTCAATCAATTGTAATTGTCCTGGAGAAGTGTTACTTCCAATGACTAGCTTATTTTCCACTTTTACATCTCCATCCGAAAAGTAGCCTGCCCAGTTGGAGGTACCATTGTTAGCGGCTCCAAAAACTCCTCTGTTTTCCCCGTTCGTTCCAGAAGCATAGCCCGCTACACCATAATTAATACCGGTAGCATTTCCTAAGGCATCAAACCATGCACCGACATTATCACCCGTACCACCACCGTCTACATTAGCATATACACCAAACTTTCCAAATGTAGAATTACTTGAAGTGTTATTTAAAATGTACAATCCTCTTTCTGTATTGGCATCAGTGGTTATGTTGAGTTTTCCAACAAAAGAGTTGGTTCCAATACCCACTTTCCCAGGATTATTGTTCTGCATGTCATTTCCAGTTGCAGTCCAATTTGATTCTCTTAAATCATCTAGTGATACACCGTTACCATTGGAAATAATCAAACTATCGGATGTTATACTTAATGACTGATTATCACTGAAGGTTGCATTAGCTGGAACAGCCGTTTCTACGGTTAAATTGTTTACGGTATTAGCATTATTGGCAGCAATAGAATAGGGTACAGCTACTAATAAATCGGTACTGACTAGGATATTATCAATGACCACCGTAAGATAATACGTTTCAACACCCCATTGTATACCATCAAACAAGGCTGGGTCTCCATTTCCCACTTTAGTGTAAAACAACCCAAAATCATTGGTGGTTAGGGTATGTTCTTCATAATAATCGTAATCCGTATCGGGATCTTGAGCATTGGTTCCAATGTAAAACTTTACATTCAAATCTTGATTAGCTAAAATTTGATTGGTTAGTGGATCGTGAGCAACAGCTTGATAGTTAAATGTATTGTTATTTTGAGCAGTTAGAATAATCCAACTAAATAAGAAAACAAAAATTAAAAAAAGGTTTTTCATAAAAGTCAAAAAACAAAATTAGTTTTCTTTTACGATTTGTACCCAGTTGCTACATCTTATTTGTTCAGAAGGTACTTCAATGGTAAAGAAATAGGTACCTGAAGGCATAGGTTGGTCATTGGTATTGGTACCATCCCAAACATTACTTTGGTTGTCATAATTTTCAATGCTTTTAATCACATCACCCCATCTATTAAATATGGTAACGGTGTTTACACTATTTTGCTCGTAATAAAAGAGGTCAATTATCCATACGTTACTGTATTGATCTGCACTATTGGGTACAAAAGCATTGGCTGTTTGGTCAATCAGTTCTCCACAGTCGTATTGCATGGTGATCTTAAAGTTGTAGGTAGGTTGCTCAAAACCTTGGGTAATTTTTACGTTGGAGTTACTTTCTGTGGTCACCATTACTTCTCCTACATTGTCCATAATGGAAATTTCATTAGTAGTGTGGCTACCTCCATAATTTCCAATGACTTGTCGAGATAGGATGACGTTTTGGGAAAAACAATTTAAGTTTAGAACTAAATATGTTATTAAAATTAAATATTTCATTTTATGGTTTAAAAATTATAAACGAAAAATCTCGACTTGCTCCTTGTGGAGCATTGATCTTAAATTTAATATTAAAGCCAGCTTCAGTTGCGTTTTCATACCAAATATCTCCATTGCCACCTTTTAGTGTAATTTGAATAATACAATTATCAGGACTTAAGCTAATGTTAGTTACTTTTATGTCAAATTCTGTAGATGAGTGTTGATGTAATGTAATATTACCTGAAGATGTATGAAAGGTGCCATCTGAGGTATTAATATTTCCATAAGCAATTGGCGCCATGTTAGAGGTTCCGCCATTTGCGGTGTTTAATTCGCCAGTGATCTCCAAATTACCAGAACCATCTAATTTCATTCTATCTGTACCAGCTATATTCCAATTTAAAGATTTAACTCCATTACTTTCTGCATAATGAGTATAAGCTTTAACTGAACCAGCAGCTGCGTAACCATAGAACGGCTGTGTAGCATTTACATACATCCCACCAAAACCTGTATTGTCATCATCATTAATAATAAAATTTCCTTGACCAATACTATTTGAGGCATTAGTTGCATCTGGATATAATATTGCTCTATCACTTTCAACAGTAAGCCACTTTGTACTTAGCCCCGATGCATTGTCAGTTCCCTTTCCTAAAGAAATTCCTTTATTTTGAGTTAATAAAATAGCACCCTGTAGACTATTAGATCTTTCACCTGATGAACCTAGATATAGGTAATCTCCATTTAGGTTAGTCCATGCCTTATTTAAATATGGCATTTCAGAATATGTACCCCATGAAGCATTATAGTGTTGCATTTTAAGACCCCAGTCGGTAGTAATTGTCACATTACTACTGCCTGAATTATCAATATGTAAAATGCTTTTTGGATCACTTGTCCCGATTCCAACATTAAGACTGGAGTGAACAGCATCATCAGTTCCATCACCGTCAGCATCCGTAGTTTGCCAATGACCACCCATCCCGCTCATATCCATTTTATACAGAACTCCACTTGCATCAGCTACTATCATATCATATCCGGATTGGCTTGATGTTGAAGAAAGGCCAGAAAAGGTAATACTGTTTTCAGCAGTTATACTACCACCCATACCAGAAGCAACATCTTTATTTAGAAATAAATCTCCGTCAGATGAAATATTACCTTCAATGTAAATATTACCACCATTTCCCTGAGAATTTAATAAAGTTAAATCGCCTCCTCTTATTTGAGTATTACCAGCTACAAATAGTTTTTCTGTACTTGTAGGGTTTGTTCCAATACCTACATTATTATTAAATTTTGTCATCACATTAAAAATGGCATCTCCATCATCAATTTGAAATGCTTTACTTCCACCATTTGGATAAAATGCTAATACGGTATTATCAGTAATAATTCGACTCTCAGATGAAGTGTTATCTTTTTCTAGTTTAAACCCGTTAGTGTGTATATTCAAATTAGTGGTCAATAAGTCAATATTACTATCCGTGTCTGTGTCAGTCCCTGTCCAAAGAGAACCTCCCGTTGAAGGTGAAGTCCACTCTAATTCACCTGGTGTAGATGACATGGACAATACTTGGCCATCCGTACCACGGGTGGTAGGGAAAGAGTAAGATGACGTACTTTCATTTAGAGTTACTTTGCCATCACCACTAACTGTTAAAGGAGTAACCATCGTTCCAGAACTTCTGTTACTAGTAACTTGAAATTTAATTGCACCCTGTGATATACTATTATCATAAGTATAACCAGCTATTTTTGCTTGAGTCCATTCATCTGAAATAAACTGAGATTTAAAACCTATTGAAGTACCATAGTTTTGACCATTACTAGTGTTTAACATACTGAAGGCATCAGTAATAGAGTTTCCGTTTTTACCAACTTCTAATTTAAAATCGGGAGAACTTGTCCCTATTCCCACATTTCCAGAGCTTCTGTAAATATTCCCAGCATTTTCTATCCACTTACTACTTATATCACTAATGTCTTTTTCTCTTACATTCCCACCATTATCTATTACCAACATTTCATATGATGTATTTGGATCAGCAGATTGTAAATTTAATAACGCAAGATCTCCATTTAAAACAGATGTACCTGCTACATATAATTTTTGACCAGAAACAGGAACTCCATTAATGCCCAAACCTCCTGAAAAGAATGCTGAATTACCATCGGTATCGGTTCGTGTAACTTCTAGTGGATAACCTGGTGCTGTTGATGTGAAATACCCAATACCCACATTTGAGTTTCGATGAGCTTCACCAGAAGCTTCTACTGTCCAAGGAAATGTAATTTCATTCGGATCAACACTTAATTCACCTGCTGCATCTACACTTAATCCGATTCCTACTTTTACACCACCAAGTGATGTGCTTGTTGCAGTTGGTAGGGTGTAGGCGGTTGTTAAAGTTGTAGCCACTAATTTACCATTAGCATCTACAATCACATTTTGATTTCCAGTACCATCTCCCAAGTCTTCTATGGTAAGCGTATTTGAAGTTCCACTTCCTGAATTAATTCTAACAAGATTATTAAATTGAGAAGCACCACTCACGGATAAGGTTCCAGAAGAAGTTAAATCACCACCAGCTGTTATGTTAGCCGTTGCATTAATATTAGCCGTATTTACATCTCCTTTTATATACGTATTAGTGGTAGAATTATTTCCTATAGTGGTAGTGTTATTTCCATTTCCAACAGCATTAGCACCAATTACGATTTGATTTGTTGCGGCTGTGTTTGAACCACTAGCATCAGCATTATATCCAATGAAAACATTTTCGTTTCCACTAATCACATTATTTCCAGATTGAAATCCAAGAGCAACATTATTGTTACCAGTACTTTGAAAAAGCGCTTGATAACCTGTTGCCGTATTCCACTTCCCTGTTGTATTACCCTTTAGTGCCTCACTACCAACGGCTGTGTTTGATTCACCAGTTGTTGTACTAGAAAGTGATTCGTGACCCACTGAAGTGTTTTTCCCACCTGTTGTAACTGCATCTAGAGCTGTCAATCCTACTGCTACATTATAGTCAGTAGTTGAACTCATTGTACTAGCACTATGCCCTAAAAACAAATTATTTTTGGTAGCATCTGATTTAGCATCGGTTAGTTCATCTATGGTATTTGCTCCTCCGGCTGCAGGGGCACTCCAAACCAATTCATTTCCAGCAGCAGGATAGGAGAGTACCTCACCACTTTGTCCAGCTGTTTTAGGTAATACGTATGCACCATCAATATTAATTTTACCCATTAAGAAAGTAGAATCTATGTTGTTATTTCCAAGAACTACTGTATTTGACCCTTTTCCAATGGCCTGATGTCCTATAGCGATTTGATTGGTTTCATTATTACCTTTTGGTTTAGCATCTCTACCAATCAATATTGAATTATTAATAGTGGTAACGGGATTTGCATTGATGTCTGAATAAGCAGCAAATGAACCTAGCAACACATTGTTATCTCCTGAAGTAGTGTTCTTTGAGGTCATCCTACCCACAGTAATATTATGACTTCCAGTTTCATTATTTGAACTGGCTTCAAAACCTAACGCTACATTGCTTGAACCACTCGTATTATCCCTGAGGGCCATTCTTCCTATTGCAATATTTTCTGCGCCACTATTCAAACTTGATAGCGCTTCTTCACCAATGCCCATGTTGTAATCGTTATCTGAAATATCAAGATTTCGGTTCACTTTTAGATCTCCTTGGATATTTACAAAAATATGATCTGAATTAGAGTTTATTTTTGTTGGCCACAGATCCAATGTATCGGTGTTTACCCTAGTAACACCATAGCTGTTACTACCGTCCAAATAGTATTCCATATTCATTCCGTTATAAATGCTAGAACTATTATTTGAGTAGGCAGAAAGTTCTGTATAGTTATGCACTTTATTATTAGATGTATTTTTTGAAATACCTAAGTGCATGCTTGGATTATCGTTGCCATTAGCCATGGGGTCACCAACTTGAACTGAAATAGTGGTATCTCCATAATTTGCTGTTGTACCATTAGGTTGTGTACGACTAACTTGTTCAAATGAAGAAGCAAACATCCCTGTTGTTTTACCTTTGAATTTGGTAATAAATGCGCCACCACCTTCTTGAGCAACACCGGTTCTACTTGATGGGTCAGAGTTAATTCCCAAAATGGTATAATTACTATTGGATTGAAGCTTAACGATAGTATCTAAATACATATTAGTTGTTCCATTATCACTATGAACCTGTGCTAGACCTCCATCATCAGATTTAATGTGTAAATTAAAGTCAGGGTTTGATTCTCCTATTCCCACTTTTCCGTTATCATAGTAAATATCGTTTCCATTGTTTTCCCATGTATTAGCGGATATTGCATCAGAGGTATCCACATATAATTTTCCACTATTGGTATCAATTACAATTTTTGGGTAACTAGTGTAAGAAGTCTGCTCTAAATCTTTGAAGTAAACATTTCCTCCAGATTGATTTCCATTTTCAGCTACGATAAGGTTTCCATTGTTGATTTTTACATCACCATTTAAAAAGGTAGAATCGATATTGTTATTTCCTAATACTGCTGTATTAGATCCTTTTCCTGTGGCATTATAACCAATTACGATTTGATTGGTTTCATTGTTTGCATTTGGTCTTGTATTTGCTCCTATAAATACAGATTGTTGTTGAACTTCAGTTTGGTTTTGAGGAGAATATGGATTTAGTGAGTTAACACCTGATAATTTTCCAATGGCAATATTATCACTACCCGTATTGTTCAAGTAAAATGCATCTGGTCCAATAGCAATATTCCAATCACCCGTAGTGTTTTTAACTAGTGAGCCTGAACCAAGAGCTGTGTTGCCACTCCCAGTAGTATTATATAAAAGAGCTTGTCTTCCAAGAGCAGTATTGTTTGAACCAGAAGAATTATCATGTAATGCGCCTATACCTAAAGAAGTATTTCTAGTTCCAGAGCTGGTAATATTTGGCGGGTTAGAACCGATAAAAGCATTTTCACCAGGATGATCTACATAAACATCACCTAAGTTATCTAACGAGTCAATGACATCACCTACCACTGAGGTTAATGCATTTACGTCTACCCATTCTAATTTTCCATTGCCATCGTATTTTAATCTGTAATCAGTTAGTGCGTTAAATTGAGGTCTTGTTTTAGGAAAGCTATATCCATTAGCTCCAGGATTTATGATTAACGAATCCACAAACATTTTATCAGAAACACTAGCACTACCATTTACCTCCAAGTCATAAGCTGGTGGAGTAGAAGAGAGGTTGATTCCTAATTTACCTCCGTTTTCAATAAGTACATTGTTTTTAAGCGTTGAAGTGCCTTCTACTGTTAAATTACCTTGACCACTACTAATTTTAACATCACCTGCTACTTCTAGTTTAGCTGAGGCATTTTGAATCCCTACACCCACATTAGCATCACCTGTATAATATAAATATTCATCAACTCCTGCATTTTGTTGTAAATTCCATTCACTACCGTTGATATTATCCACATTTGTTTTGATTTCATCAATAGCAGCTTGAGTAGTAGAAGCATTTAAACCTGAAGTAGTGTTGTCATAATTTACTTCAGAAGCATCTTGATCATCGGTAAATA
>JAYPVI010000006.1:0-128973 GCA_038134525.1 Crocinitomicaceae bacterium | reverse complement strand
TATCCTAATCCTTCAAATGGCATCATTAATATCAAGTCTTATTCAGATGAACTAGACCTTAATGTTTATGATATCTCTGGGAAAATTGTACATAGTACAACATTAAATGGAAACTTAAGCATTGATTTATCAGAATTAGAAAAAGGTTCATACATCATTGAATTAAGAAATTCAACTGGTATATACAAAGAAACCATTACTATTCAATAGTAAATATTATTCTTAAAAATTTAAAAGGGAGAGTGATCTCCCTTTTTTTGTTTCAATAAATCAGAAGTAAATATTTTAGTATAACCTATTATTTTCTTATTTTTACCTCAATTAACTTAACTTTTAATCAAATCAATTATGAAAAAAACACTACTTAGTACAGTTCTATTAGTTTTTTCCATTATAAGTTTCAATGCACAAACTATTGAGTTTACCGTTGAAGCTCCTGCCGGTATTGCTGGTCCTTACGGCTTTTCATCAACTAATGATGTAGCTGGATGGGGAAGTCCAGATTTATTGGATACAGCTAATGCTGTTATGGATACGCTAATGTTTGTTGATGATGGTACAGCGGGAACAAACCCACAAGGAAATCCAATGTCAGCAGAGGGATGCAACCCACTTATCAATGACCTATCTGGTAAAATTGCTGTTATTTACAGAAATACATGTCAGTTTGGGACAAAAATTTTAAATGCAGAAAACGCAGGTGCTATAGCTGCAATCATTATTAATAGAGAACCAGGATTAGTTAATATGGCACCTGGTGATGATGGTGCTAATGTTACCATACCAGCTATTTTCATCGAAGATGCAACTGGTGCTATTATTACTAATGAAATGGCTAACGGTCCTGTAGTTGCTTTTATTGGAACAAGATCATTCAGCTATAACGTTGCAATAGCTAATTCGGGTGTTATTAGACCTGAAGCAGCCGCAACTCCTTCAGCATTAGCTCAAGATAACACTGAATTTGAAGTACAACTAGGTGCATGGATTACCAACCCGGGAAGTCAATCAAATAACGTTACGCTAAAAGCAGTGATTACAGAAGGTGGTACGACTGTGTACGATCAAAGCTCTGCTGCTTCGCCCATTTTGCCAGGAGATAGTGTATACGTAAGCTTACCCACGTTTAGCCAAGCTTCTTACAATGAGGGACTTTACAACTTAACATATACTGTAAATGAAGGTGACACACTTGAAGAGTTTGCTCAAGACAATGCTGTTTCACAAGACTTTCATATCAGTAGCACTAAGTACTCAAATGCTACATTAGATGCAAATGCAAACCTAGTTTTAAGTCCATTTTATAGACCCTCTGCTGCAACAGGAAGCGTTAGTATGTGTACACATTTAATGGATCCTAATGCTAGTAGAATGGCAGCAATGGGAGTAAGTTTTGCTGCAGTAGTTAGTGGTGGAGATTTAACAGGTCGATATTTTTCGGTATACGCTCATGAAATTACAGACGTATTTACTGATTTAAGTGATCCTAATTTTGCAGGAATTACTGGTGTAAATACGGTTGCTCAAGGGGAATTTACTTATCCAAATGACTCTGCATATCAAGAAGTGTATGTGCCATTCTTACAACCATTCCAATTATCTGATGGACAACGTTATCTATTTTGTGTAAATACATTTGATACTGATGTTTACATCGGATTCGATGACAATTTAGATTACTCGCAAAATGTAAACAATGTATACCAACAACCTGTTAGTGTTGTAGAGAACAGTGGCACTTGGTACACTACTGGATTTGGAAATGATGTAATTGCTGGTGTTTCTGTGGAACTTACTACAAATCTTTCCTTAGAAGATAATGCTATAAACAATATTAAAGCATATCCAAACCCTGCAACTACATTTATTAATATTCCATTAAATGGAGTTCTTGGAAATGGAACATTAAATATTATGGATTTAACTGGTAAATTAGTTAGCTCAATGAACATTAATGTTAATAACACATTATCTGTAGATGTTTCATCTATTTCTAATGGAACTTACACTTTTAACTTAATGTTAGAAGATGGGAAATCATCAAGATTTAATGTTGTGATTAATAAATAATCCGTCTTTATAAATATTTATCAAAAAGGGGGCTAATGCCCCCTTTTTTATTTTACTCGTAAAATTTATTTTTTAAACTGCCTAAGAAATTTAGAAACATAAATGAAATCATGTAGTTCCTTAACTTTTACATCTAAGATGTCGTCTTTTGTTCCTGTCCATTTATTTTCTCCTGAATCAATAAACATGATATTTTCACCTATTTCAAGCACTGAATTCATATCATGAGTAATTACAATTGTAGTCATATTATATTCATCCGTAATTTCTTTTATCAATTCATCAATTACAATTGCTGTTACAGGGTCCAAACCTGAATTTGGTTCATCACAAAACAAATATTTAGGTTGCATTGCAATGGCCCTAGCTATAGCAACTCTCTTTTGCATACCTCCACTTAATTCAGATGGGAAAAGTAGATTTTTATTGATGATATTTACTCGGTTCAAACAAAAATTAACTCTATCAGCTATTTCAGCTTTTGTCATCCTTGTAAACATTTTTAGTGGAAAAGCCACGTTTTCTTCAACAGTAAGAGAGTCAAATAATGCACTTGCCTGAAATAGCATACCGATTTCCTTTCTAATCTCTTTTCTTGCCTTTGGTTTTAAATCCGAAAGTTTTCTATCATCATAGAATATTTCCCCTTCATCGGGTTCTAATAAACCAACAATACATTTTGTTAAAACAGATTTTCCAGAACCACTTTTACCTATGATTAAATTGGTTTTACCCGACTCAAATACGAAAGAAACATCGTTTAATATTTGAACATCGGCAAAAGATTTGGAAATATGTTTGACCGTAATCAAATTAAAATTAATTGGGTTAAGATGTAATTTGCTATTAAAATGAAAATACTACTATACACTACGGCTTTTGTACTAGCCTTACCTACTTCCAAAGCTCCTCCTTTTAAAAAATACCCAAAAAAACTTGAAATACTGGTAATAAGAAATGCGAATACAGAGGTTTTAATTAAAGCATAACGAATATATCCAAAATTGTCTTCAGAAAAGGATCTAATTCCTTCAATATATTGTTCAACAGGAATAATTTCAGTGGCATAACAAACTATTCCTCCTCCTAGAAATCCAAACACCATACTATACATAATAACTATAGGGAAAATAAATAAAGATGCTATAATCTTAGGGCCAATTAAGTAGCCAATTGAATTAACTCCCATTACTTCTAACGCATCAATTTGTTCTGTAACTCTCATAGTACCTAATTCTGATGCAATATTAGAACCTACCTTTCCTGCTAAAATTAAAGAAATAATGGTTGGACAAAATTCCAACAACATAGACTGCTTAACCGTAAAACCTACTGTGTAGTCGGGAATCCATGCAGAATCGATAACACTAGCTGTTTGTATAACTAGTACAGCTCCCATAAAACCTGACATCAAAATCACAATAAATAACGATTTTAAACCTAGCTGTATAACCTCATCAACAAACCTCTTCCAGTAAATGCTAAACTTTTCTGGTTTTAAAAAAATGCTATAAAGCATTGTTATATATTTTCCAAAGGCAGTAATCATAAGATTTAATCCAAAATAAACAATTATAATTGTCTTTACATACCTGTATTCGTTAATTTTAAGGAATTAATTATTGATGCACTGCAAAATCTTAACTATATTTTTTATTGTTTTTTTATTGTCACTTACAGTATACTCATGTAGTATGAACCAAAAAAGAAAAAAGAAAAAATGTGATTGTCCTGATTTTAGCTATTCATTGATTTTTGATACTAAATATAAAAAACTGAACATAAACAATTCATATGAAAAAAAAGGCAATTATAGTTAGCGGATATTTTAATCCCATACATAAAGGACATTTAGAATATTTTCAAAATGCAAAAACACATGCTGATTATTTATTTGTGATTGTTAATTCTGATCTTCAACGCGAATTAAAAGGAAGTAAATCTTTTCAAGAAGAAGAGGAAAGAATGTTTATTGTCAATAGCATAAAAGGAGTGGATAAAGCTATACTTTCCATAGATAAAGATAGAACAGTTTGTGAGACTATTAAAAAGATAGTAATGGAATTTGGAGATCAATATCAATTTGCCTTTGCCAATGGGGGTGATCAAAACAACGATACCATACCAGAAAAACCGATTTGCCAACAGCTTGGTGTTACTCTTATCGATGGTTTAGGAGATAAAATTCAATCTTCAAGTTGGTTATTAAAAAATAAGTAAACTAATTATAGTTTTGATTTGTATTTAAGCTGATGGTCCTGAAGAAATTTTTAAGACTAATGACGAATTGAAAGCCATTTATCAAAGCAAAGAACGTGTTTGTATTTGATTTTTTTAACGGTACTAGACAGAATTTCATTTATGAAAGAAACCGCTAGAATGAATAATAAAAACAAATAGAGAATCACTTTAATTTGTTCTACAATACATAAGGTGAAACTTACCTTAATACTACTTTTCTTTCTGCGTCAAGTCGAAGAAGTATACTAATCATTAGGGTAAAAGCCAACACAGCGGATCCTCCTTTACTAAAAAAAGGTAATGGAATCCCAATGACTGGAGCTAATCCAATAACCATACCTATATTAATCATGAAATGAAAAAATAAAATACTGGTAATGCAATACCCATAAATTCTAGTAAACTTGCTTCTTTGACGTTCAGCAATCATAATCATCCTTATAAGAATGGCTGCGTATAAAAGTATAAACATAAAGCATCCTAAAAACCCCCATTCTTCTGCTAAAACACAAAAGATAAAATCTGTATTTTGTTCAGGAACATGTTTAAACTTATCATTACTTAATGTCCCTTTAAGATATCCTTTCCCAAAAGTTTCTCCAGAACCAATTGCCGATAGGGCCTGGTAGATGTTATAACCATCACCCTTCCTATCTTCCTTAATACCGAACATAATTTGAAATCTATTTCTATGTCGTTCCTTAAACATATTGTCATAGACAAAACTCACAGATAAGGTAATGCATATACCTACTACACTAACTATAGCAAGTCGAACAAATTTTTCTCTTCTATACCTTGGTAAAACAAAATATTTAATAATAAAGAAAGCAGCTGTAAATCCAAGAAGTAGAATGAATCCAAAAAATAGATTCCCAGAAATTGCCATTCCAAAGATAGTTACATATGATGCTGAAGCTTTGAAAAACACTCCTGTTACCGCAATTAAAACCGCAAAAAGACCAATTAAGAGAATATTACCAGAAAGTCCCTCACGATACAAAACAAAAACGAAGCCAACAAATACCAGCATAGTCCCAGGATCAGGTTGAATCATTATTAATAGAGCCGGAATTAATACCAATGATGCAGCTATGATTCTGTTTTTTATATTTTGTGTCCTTACATTGATTAGACTTAAATACTTAGCAAAGGCCAGACTACATCCTAACTTAGCGAACTCTGAAGGTTGAATAGAAAATCCACCAAATTGAAACCAAGATTTTGCCCCTTTAATGGCAGGCATGAACAATACTATAATCAACAATAGAAGAAAAAAAGAGTATATGATAAAAGAGCTGTTTTGAATGAAATTACCCTCTATTAATAAAATTAAAGTTCCTAATATTACAGAGATTATTATCCAAATCATTTGCTTTCCATAACTGTGAGACCAGAATGAATTTTCTTGTACATAACCTAAATAACTGCTTGAATAAATAGTGAAATAACCAAATACTATTAAACTTACACATAACACCAACAGGTATTTATCAATATTTTTCCATATGGATAGGTTTCTATAAATCAAAACGTAAAATCTGTATTTGGGTGAAGTATAATAGCTTCTTTAATATTATTCTTTTTTTCAGTGCCATTTTTACTTAGTTTTCTTTTTAAATAATATTCCATCATTACACTTGAAATAGGAGCTGCCCACTTACTACCCCAAGTACCATATTCCACATATACTGAAATTGCAATTTTAGGGTCTTCTTTAGGTGCGAAAGCAATAAAAACAGAGTGATCGTTAAACGTTTTATTTTCTACTGTACCTGTTTTTCCACAAACACTAATACTGTCTATTTGTGCACTTCTTCCTGTACCACTTTCAACAACAAGTTGCATTGCGTCAATTACCGTTTGAAAATGTGATGAATCTACACAGGTTTTGTGCTTTAATAAAAAATTATTTTGCCTATTTTCTCTTCCAATTTTTTTAACTAAATGTGGCACATAATAATAGCCTTTATTGGCAATAATAGCGGCAAGATTTGCCATTTGAATAGGAGATACACCTATTTCACCTTCTCCAATGCTGTTAGAGTAAATGGTACTAAAAGCCCATCTCTTTTTTCCGTACCATTTATCATAAAAGTCCACATTTGGCACAAAGCCTCCTTTTTCTTCAGGAACATCAACTCCAAGAGGGTTGCCAAAACCGAATGTTTTTACCATTTCCTCCCATCTTTGTAGACCTTTCCTACTTTCTTCAAAATAATTATCAAATCTTTTAGATAAAATCAATCTTTTATAAACTTCCAAAAAGTAAGGGTTACAACTATGCTTTATGGCTTTCATAAGTGAAGTTGGCTCTTCGTGATGGTGACAACCAATTTTAGTTTTATTGCAGACAATTGATGTGTTTTTTTGGATTACACCCGTTTGTAGAGCAATTAAACTTTGAACTAATTTAAAAATAGATCCGGGCCTGTAATTATCATTATAAACAGGCCTATTAATAAGGGGCTTTAAACTATCATTGGATTTTAACATGGTGTATGATTCGACAAATTTTTTACCTGTTAAAATTGATGGATCATAAGTCGGAGAAGATACCATACAAAGAATCTCACCTGTATTAGGCTCAATTGCTACTATAGATCCGATTTTATTTGTCATTAACTCTTCACCCAATTTTTGCAAACGAGCATCGATAGTTGTATGAATATCTTTACCTGGTGTTGCAGGATTCTTATCTATGGTTTCTACTTTATTCCCTGCATAATCTCTTAAGTAATTCGCATCACCCCTTTCCCCTCTTAATTCTTTCTCATATACATTTTCAATTCCTGTAATTCCAATAAAATCATTCTTTGAATAAAATAAATCTCCTTGAGTTTTAAACTTATCTAATTGAATTTGACTAATTCTTCTTATGTAGCCCAATAAATGAGCTCCTGTTTTAAGTGGATATCCCCTGTCTGTTTTTGACTTACCTTGGACGCCCTCTACCATTGACAATAAGGGGGCAATTTTAGCAAACTCCTCCTTGCTTAGTGACTCAAACATAACCGAAGATTTGTATGGTACATTATATCCTGTTGAGGCTAAATGAATTTTTTCTCTTAATTCTTCTATGGAAATTTGAAAAATGTCACAAATTACAATTGAATCTTTTTCTTTAACCTTAATTGGAAGTATATAAATGTCATAGACATTTTCCGCCCCTACTAATAATTCTTGATTTCGATCATAAATAAATCCTCTTGGAGGCTGTAGATTTTCTTTAATGTAGCTAATTTGCTCAGCTCTTTTTGACCACTCTTTGTCAATTACTTGAATGTAGAGCAACCTTAATGAAAAAATCATACTGATTGAAATAATTACTAAAATGATAACCCACCTTCTATTTTGATACGGATCCATCTATTTCTTAGAAGAAAAAATAAATTCAAACAAAACCAATATAGCTAAAGCGAATATGGAATTTATAAGGGCTTTGCTTAATAATGAGAATAAATGAACAAACGAAAACTGCTCAACTAAGTAAAATAAAGTATGGTGAAAAAACAGTACAACACCATAATAAAACAAATACCTTACTACACCAATATTGAAAAGATTTAACTCAATATTATCATCAAAGTCCTCTCTAGCAGAGATTAAATTCAAAAATCGAGATCTTAAAAAAGTAATTAAAAGTAACACACTTATATTTAGACCTATTGTATTTCTAAACACATCTACTAAAAACCCTACGATAAATGCAAAAATTAATAGTTCAGTTACTGTAGTTTCTAGTTTTCTTTTAAATATAACATATGAAAAAATAAGAGGTGTAAAGTAAGATGAATAAGTTCCTAAATCTATTACATCTACAACAAACAATTGAAAAAAAAGCAACCCTATTAACCAGTAAATATGTTGAAAAGAATTATTCATTTTTTTGAATTTCAATCATTTCTGACTTAAGGTTATTTTTAACTACAAACCCCACATGAATATTTGAAAAATCCTCTACAAGCTCAATGGTGATTATTTTTTTTTGAGCTTCATGATCTTTCTCAATTTTCACTACCCTACCCACTGGAATTTGACTAGGGAAAATACCATCCGAACCTGTTGTTGTAAACAAATCATTTAAATTTACTTTGGCATATATAGGAATATTATTTATGGTGGCTGTTCTATAGTCATTAATTCCCTTTACCCAGCTTAAATCACCCCAAGAGTTTGTTGAGTTATGGATTACCGATAATTTAAAATCAGCATTTATCACAGGAAGTATATTAGCATAATGTGAAGACACATTTATTACCCTTCCTATTATTCCTTTTGTCCCTTTAAACCCCATCTCTATTTCAACGCCATTTACACTTCCCTTGTTAATTAAAATGTGATTTTCAGCAAATTTGAATTGTGATTGAATAATGGTGGCTTCTTGAAATTTAAAGGCTTTTACAAACAAGCTATCTCCAGACTTAATAAAGTTTTTACCTAATAAAATCTCCTTATTCAATAGCATTTCTTTTAAGACAGCATTTTCATCCGCTAATTGCTTGTTCACATCGGATAAATTGAAATAAGAGTCTATATTGTTTTTCCAATTCCATATCGTGGAAGTGACAAAATTACTTGAACTTATATAGGTACTATGATGATAAGTGTTCTTCCAACTAAAGAGAAATCCTATAGCAATGAATTCTAAAAACAGAAAGAATAGAAAGTTTCTATATTTCTGAATTAATAGAATTAAATTCCTCATATAAAGTCAAGTTTTAACCCTTTATCAAAAATTGAAATTTGTCGATATTCTTAAGCGCAATCCCAGTTCCTCTTGCTACAGCTCGTAATGGATCTTCCGCGATATGTACAGGTAGCTTTGTTTTTTTTGATATCCTTTTGTCTAAACCTCGAAGCATAGAACCTCCCCCAGCTAAGTAAATTCCGGTCTTATAAATATCAGCAGAAAGTTCAGGAGGTGTCATTTCAAGTGCACTTAAAATAGCTTCTTCGATTTTAGAAATAGACTTATCAAGTGCATGTGCTATTTCTTTATATGATACATAAATTTCTTTCGGTATTCCAGTCATTAAATCTCTTCCTCTAACAGCGTAATCTTGAGGAGGGTTTTCTAATGTGTCAATCGCTGCTCCCACTTCAATTTTTATTTGTTCAGCCGTTCTTTCGCCAATCAATATATTGTGTTGTCTTCTCATGTACTCTTCAATATCACTCGTAAAGTCATCTCCAGCAACCCTAATTGACTTATCACATACTATACCGCCTAACGCTATTACTGCAATTTCAGAAGTGCCTCCACCAATGTCTATAATCATATTCCCCATTGGCTCCTCAACATCTACTCCTATACCAATAGCCGCTGCCATGGGTTCATGTATCAAATACACTTCTTTACCCCCTGCATGTTCAGCAGAATCTTGAACAGCTCTTTTTTCGACTTCTGTAATACCAGATGGAATACAGATAACCATTCTCATTGATGGTTGAATAAATTTAGATCCACCTTTAATCATTTTTATCATTCCGCGAATCATATGTTCTGCGGCTTGAAAATCTGCAATTACACCATCTTTTAATGGACGAATAGTTTTTATATTTTCATGAGTCTTCCCGTGCATTTGCTGTGCCTTTCTGCCAATAGCAATTACCTTAGCCGTAGTCCTATCCATAGCCACTATAGATGGTTCATCAACAACCACCTTATCATTGTGAATTATTAGTGTATTTGCTGTTCCTAAATCAACTGCAATTTCCTGCGTAAATACATTGAATATCCCCATAAAAATTAATGTTTAAAGTGTCTAACACCTGTAAAAACCATAGCCAAATTATTTTCATCACAATAATCAATTGATAATTGATCTTTCAATGAACCACCTGGCTGAATAACAGCGTTAATCCCCTCATTTCCTGCAATTTCCACACAATCTGGAAATGGGAAAAAAGCATCTGATGCCATTACCGCACCATTAAGATCAAAACCAAAAGATTTAGCTTTATGTATAGCCTGCTTTAATGCATCTACTCTTGATGTTTGACCTGTACCACTTGAAAGTAATTGTTGGTTCTTGGCTAACACAATAGTATTGGATTTCGTGTGTTTTACCAATTTATTTGCAAAAAATAAATCGCCTAATTGACTTTTAGTTGGATTTTTTTTGGTTTTAGCCTCAAAAGAGCTAATTTCTTCAATGGAACGATCCCTTTCTTGTATCAAATTTCCATTTAAACATGATCTCGAAATTAAACCTTCAAAATGATTCATTTTTTGTTCCAGAATAATTCTGTTCTTTTTTGATTTTAATAATTCTAATGCATCCTCACTATAGGATGGAGCAATTATAATTTCACAAAATAACTTATTAATTTCTTCAGCAGTTTGAAAATCAATAATTCTATTTGCAATTAGAACTCCGCCAAAAGCAGATATAGGATCTGATTCTAGTGCAGACTTATATGCATCAAGAAGTGATTCTCTAGAAGCAAATCCACATGCATTATTATGTTTTAGAATTCCAAAAGTAGCAGAGCTATCTTCAAAGTCAGCCATCAACATTACTGCAGCATCAATATCCAATAAATTATTGTATGAAATAGCCTTTCCATGTAACTGATTGAAAACTTCATTTAAATTTCCATGAAACCATCCCTTTTGGTGCGGATTCTCTCCATATCTTAAAGCAGTCTTTTCTGAGTTGGGCGATAAATATTCAGTTATTGATGAATCGTATAAAGTAGTTAATTTAAAACCTAGATATGCGAATTTTTTTCGATCCTCTAAAGTTGTTTTAGGGCCATTTTTTAAAATGATATCCACCAATGATTTGTAATGATCTTTATGAGAAATTATGGTAACATCTTCGTAGTTTTTTGCTGAAGCCCTAATGAGTGAAACTCCCCCTATATCAATTTTCTCAATAATATCATTATGAGCAGCCCCAGATAAAACTGTTTTTTCGAATGGATACAAGTCCACAACAACTAAATCTAT
Organism: Crocinitomicaceae bacterium; assembly: GCA_038134525.1. Lineage (GTDB taxonomy): Bacteria > Bacteroidota > Bacteroidia > Flavobacteriales_D > Parvicellaceae. The sequence goes on along the minus strand of JAYPVI010000006.1, from coordinate 117,704 downwards.
TTCAGGAATATCAAAATCTCTCAATTCGCTAACATCACTATCATTCTCTCTTCTACTTAATATACCACCAAAAATTTTCGGATGCAATGTCTTTACCCTACCTCCTAAAATAGATGGATAACTAGTTAGATTTTCAACAGGAGTTACTCGAACTCCTAAAGATTCAATATACTTTTGTGTACCACCAGTAGAAAATATTTTGACATCATGTTGATTTAATGTTAATACTAATTCATCAAGACCATCTTTTGAAAAAACAGAGATGAGTGCGGTTTTAATTTGTTTTAGTTCTGACAATTGATTCTATTTAAAAAATGATGGCAATTTTAAAAAGAATCTTTCTAATAAATTGAAGTTGAAACAAGATGTTAAAAAAAAAATAGAAAATTGTTTACAATTATTGTTGGCGTAGTCTTTTGTAAAGTTTAATTCCAAGGAACAAAACAATACCAAAAAAAATAAATCCAATAGAACCGTAAAGTCCGTCAAGTTGATCTCTTAAAACAATAACGAAAATTATGATTACTAAAAATAAAGTGGCCACTTCATTCCAAATTCTCATTAGGGTCCCGGAATAGGATGCAACTCCATTTTTTTGATCAAGATAGATTTTATGACAAATAATGTGGTAAATAACTAACAAAAAAACAAATCCTAATTTCACATGCATATAGGGCTCATTTAAAAGGTAAATGTACTGTCTTGACAATAAAGTAATTAATCCAAATAATATCGTTAAAATTAAAGATGGCCAAGAAATGATAAACCATAACCTTCTTTGCATTAACAAGTACTGTTTTTTAAAATCTGAAGCAAGTTTTCCATGATTCAATTCAGATTCTGCATAATAGACAAATAATCTCACCATGTAAAAAAGACCAGAAAACCAACTCACCATAAATATGAGATGTAACGCTTTTGTGTATCCGATCCAATTCACCATCTACAAAACAAATTAAATTTAAGTTTAAAAATACTTAACGAAAAGTAATTTTCATATGTGATTATTCAATTGTATATTCGCAAACTTTATTAAAAACTACTAATGGCAATTATAGGAAAAATTAGGGAAAGATCAGGCTTGTTAGTAACAATGGTTGGTCTTGGTCTTGTATTATTTATTTTCACCCCACTTTTCGATGGAACCATTCCTTGGTTTTCTAACCAGAGTGCAAATATTGGATTGTTTAATAATAGTGAAATTGATTCTAAAACATGGAATTATTATCAAATTGAGAGCCTTGCTTCAAGAAACTTCCCCAATGCTAATGAAGATGAAATTAAATTTAGAGCTTGGTATCAGATGATCTCAGATACCATTTACAATATTGAGTTAGGAAAATTAGGATTAGGGGTTACTAGTTCAGAACTAAATGAAGGTATCTTGAATAGTCAAAATCCTTTGCCATCACAATTCAAAGAACAATTTGTTGAAAACGGTGTTTTTAATAAAGAAAAATTTGGTCAAGAAGTTTTTGAATTGAGAAAAAGATTACAGAATGAACCAGATCCTAATTACATTTTAAATATTAAAAACAACTTTGAAGTTCCATTACAATTTGATAGAAAGTTAGGTAAATACAGGTCTATGCTTAAGTATGGCTTACTTGGAACTATTCCAGAGGGAAAGAAATTTAATGCCGAAGAAAACACTACAGCCAATATTGATTATATTTTTGTCGATTATGATCAACTCGCAGACAGCATAGTAAAGGTAACAGATGAAGAACGTAAGAATTATTTCAACGATCATCGATATGAAAAGAAATGGAAACAAGAAAATGATATTGCAGTTTATGATTATGTGATATTAAAATTTGAGCCCTCACAAGAAGATATTAATTATTACACTTCATCAATGGAAACATTGAAAACAAGCTTTAAAAACACAGATAATGACTCCTTGTTTGTTGCAGATAATGCTGAATCACCAATGTATATTGAATCCCAATATGGCCCTCGACCTTCTGGTATTTACAACGATCAACCGTACAGAGGTGGTAGATTTTCATCATTTATTGATTCAGAAATTGACAAAGCTATTCAAGGAGATGTGATAGGTCCATTTGTACATCAAGACAAAGTTAATTTGGTAAAAATCTATGAAACTACTGAAGAGGAACAAGCTAAAGTTAGGCATATCCTAATAACATCCAAAGAAGGAGATGCTAATGATGCTTCAAATAAAAAATTAGCTGATAGCATTCTTTATGCTGTAAAAAGAGACTCTAGTAAATTCACTGAGCTAGTACAAAAATATTCTGATGACCCTGGTTCTGTGCCTAATGGAGGTGTTTATTCTTGGTTCCCTAAAGGTCAAATGGTTCCTGAATTTGATAACTTCAGTTTTGAGAAAAGAATTGGCTCAACTGGAGTAGTAAGGACAAAATATGGATTCCATATTATACAAGTATTAGGAAGAAGAACAGGAACTCAAAAGAAAATTGCTATTGTAGATGAATCCATCATCGCTAGTTCTACTACCCAAGATTTTTTCTATGATTCAATTGCTGTAAACTTTTACATGCGTGCGGATACATCTGGCTTGAAAGCTGCTGCAGATGAATTTGGTTACGAAGTTAGGTCTTCAGGTGATGTGCCTCTAACCTATTTTAAAAACAATAATTTTCAGTACATAGATAGAACAAGCCAGAATAATCTCTATGGTCCTAATGAATTAAATAGAAAGCTATTTATGGCTAAATGGGCATTTAATAGTGAAATAGGAGATGTTATGGAACCTGATTTTATTTCTCATAACCAAATTGTAATTGCTCAATTAAAAGAAAAGATAAAAGGAAAAAATGATCAATTTAACAATATCAAAGGATTAATGGAACCATCCGTAATAAACAAAATGAAAGCAGATTATTTTATTGCAAATAATAAAATCCCTACTGGCAACATCAAATTAGATTCGATTGCCACCGCTTTAGGTTTCTCTTTTCAGAATAGAACTGTTAAATATAGTGACTTAAACATAGGTAATAATCCAAACTCAGCACCAGAACCTAAAGTAATTGCTCATATTTTCAATTTATCTCCTAACAGTGTTTCACCTGTAATTGAAGGTAAAGAAGGACTATATGTTGTGAAATTAAATAGTATAAATACTACTCCGTTAACTTCAGAAAATACGGATGAAAAATCACAATCAATTGAGGGTGAAATTAGAAACTTGATAGAACAAGGCTATTACTCTTCTCTTCTAAAAGCTTACCAAGTTGAAGATAAAAGAGCAGAAAACTTAGTTATCTATAATTAAGACTTATTGGAAGTTTTTATACTAACAACTGCCATTGAACTTAGTTTAAGTTGAAAAGTATGTAGGATCGTCTTCAACTCCAGCAACAAAAGCTAAAGCAACCTTAATTCCTGAAAGATATCATTTTCGGATAAAATGTGAATTTTTTAATCGTCTTTTCATCTATTATTTTGAAAAAAAATGGCTAATACTGATCAAATGCTTATAAGAAGAATATTGCTTTTTTACATTAAAAAAGATTTTAACCGTTCTAAACCTCTGTACTGCAAGGTTTCCAAAATATGATGTTGTTGAATTGAGTTCGATCCTTCCATATCAGCGATCGTTCTTGATACTTTTAAAATTCTAGAATATCCTCTAGCCGTTAGATTTATTTGCTTTCCAACTTTGATTAAAAATTGTTTCTCTTCATGGTTTAATTCACAATATTTTTTTAGTTCGGTGGAATTCAACAATGCGTTTGTTTTTCCTTGCCTTTTATATTGAATTTCCCTAGTTTGAATCACTCGCTTTTTAATTGTCTCACTTGTCTCGTTCATTTCTGCAAGCGCTGTGAGATCTTTAATTGGAACAGGATCTACTTCTATTTGAACATCAATTCTGTCTAGAAGGGGCTTACTTAATTTTTCAAGGTATTTAAATACTTTCTGTTTTGAGTACATGCTATTTTCTTCGTAAAAGTTACCAGCTGGAGATGGATTCATGGCTAGTACTAACATGAACTTTGCTGGATATGTACAAGATTTTAAAGCCCTTGAAATGGTTATTTCTCTATTTTCTAATGGTTGTCTAAGTACTTCGACTACACTTCTTTTAAACTCAGGAAACTCATCCAAAAACAAAACTCCATTATGTGCAAGTGACATTTCACCAGGCATCGGATGAGATCCTCCTCCGACAAGAGCAACATCAGAAATAGTATGATGAGGGCTTCTAAATGGAGGATAAGAAATCACGCCTTTATTTTCACCAATTACTGAGTAGATTCTTGTAGTTTCGATTACTTCTTTTGGTGTTAATGATGGTAAAATGGATGGAATTCTTTTAGCAAGCATGGATTTACCGGATCCGGGAGGTCCAATCATTAACGTGTTATGTTCTCCACATGCTACAATTTCTAATGCTCTTTTAACAAAGTGTTGACCTACTACATCAGAAAAATCACCTGTGTTTTTTTTATCTTTCATTTTTAATTTAGAAGTTCTGGAAAATTTAAATTGATTGCTTTTAATCATTGATATCAGATCACTTAAATGGGATACTGCGATGACATCAAGATCATTAATATACTGTGCTTCTTCTTGATTTTCTTTTGGAATGATCACACCCTTTAGCCCCATTTCTTTTGCTTTAATGGCCATTGGAAGTACTCCTTTTATTGCTTTTATACTTCCGTCTAAAGACAACTCTCCCATCACTAAATATTGATCAATTGATGTGAAATTCAATTGACTAGTAGCAAGCAAAATTCCAATAGCAATAGGTAAATCATAAGCACTTCCTTCCTTTCTAATATCAGCGGGAGCTAGATTAATAATGATGTGTCTTACAGGTAATGAAAGACCATTATTTTTTAACGCAGCAGAAATCCTGTAATGACTTTCTTTTACTGCATTATCTGGGAGTCCAACCATATAAAATTTGGCACCCCTTTCAACGTGAACTTGAACTTCTACTTTGATTCCTTGTATGCCATCAACGGCACATGCAATAATTTTTTCCATGATTTTTTTATCATCAAAAGAAATTTCTTATTACATATTTTATTTACGTTCAATAAATTAAGACTACATCAATCTTGTCAAAATTACATCTAATCTTCACAATATTTTTCCCATTAATTTATTAAAAAGATGTACCATTTTCTTTTTTCTGAATTATAAGAACATAAACCTTAAAATTTAAAGTCATGAAAACACTCAGTATGATAATGATCAATTTACTTCTATTTAGTTTTTCTATTAATGGAACTAGTCAGAAAAATGAAACAAATAATATAAAAACAAACCTTGATGATTTAGCTTTTGAGAATGAATTGTATTTCTACAAGGGGGAATTATATACAGGTTCATTTTATAACACTTATAGTTCACATGGACCTAATTCTACAATTAAAAACAGCTATGCCGAGGGAGCTATTAGAAATGGCAAAAGAGATGGAGTATGGAGTTGGTATTACAACAATTCACTAACTATAAGAAGAGTTTATAAAGATGGAGAATTATCAACTACGAAAGGGGATAATTTTAGCATAGAAAATGGAAAGAAATATATTGATTTAAATTAATGGCTTGGTCATTAACTTAATTTTTAAATTCCATCCCACTAAAAAAATCTTCATGAGCTATCATGAGGATTTTTTAGTTTACAATAAAATCTAAAACTTTTCCAAGAGAATGAATAGTAAAATCTAAATCTTCATAAGAAATAGCATCATTAAGAAAATAACTTTCATATGCACTTGGCGGTAAATAAACTCCATGGGCTAACATAGAATGAAAATAACGTTTAAAATATTCATTATCGCCTTTCTTAGCTGATGTAAAATCAATAACGGGTTCGGCTGCAAAATGAAGAGATATCATTGACCCTATATGATTGATTTGAAAAGGTAATGTTGAATTTTTTAATCTTTCTTCAAAACCCTTTTTTAGGTAGGCCGTTTTTTGTTCTAATGAAGTGAAAACATTTGGGTTTTGTTTTAGGTACATTAACATCGCATAGCCAGCAGACATGGCAATTGGATTTCCACTAAGAGTTCCTGCTTGATAAACCGGACCATTAGGTGCCAAAAAATCCATAATCTCTGCTCTACCTCCAAATGCGCCAACTGGTAAACCGCCACCAATTACTTTTCCATAAGTCACTAAATCTGCATTAATAGACAATACCTCTTGTGCTCCGCCTAAGGCCAAACGAAACCCGGTCATTACCTCATCAAAAATTAATAGAGAGTCGTTTGATTGACATATTTTTTTTAATTCTTTAATGAAGTTCTGCTTTGGCAAAACACAACCCATATTACCTGCAATAGGTTCTAATATAACTGCAGCAATTTCACTTTTGTTGTTCTCAAATAATTGAATGACCTGATTAATGTCATTATAATCTGCTATGAGGGTATCCCTAGCACTTGATCGAGTAACACCAGGACTGTTGGGCATACCAAATGTAGAGGCACCACTGCCTGCTTCAATTAGAAATGGGTCAGCATGTCCATGATAACAACCAGAAAATTTAATAATCTTGTCTTTTCCCGTAAAGCCACGTGCTAGCCTGACTGCACTCATACATGCTTCTGTACCTGAATTAACAAATCTAACTTTATCCACATTAGGTGCCAGTTCAACTACAAGTTCGGCCATTTTCGTTTCCAATTCTGTAGGGATCCCATATGATGTTCCTTTGTAACTTTGTTGATTAATAGCCTCGATAACTGATTCGTGGGCATGGCCTAGAATTAGGGGTCCCCATGAAGATATGTAGTCAATATATTTGTTGTCGTCCTCGTCAAATAAATAAGCTCCTTTTGCTTTTTTGATGAAAATCGGATCACCACCTACAGACTTAAATGCTCTAACTGGTGAATTCACACCTCCTGGTATTACTTTTTTAGCCTCAGTAAACAGTTTCTTGGATCGTTCATTTAACAAATTCAACATTTTTATAACTCCGATTTTAATTCAACTATATTTGCACTTTAACCAAAACAATTCGAATATCGTGACTAATTGGGAATTTTCTTTAGACTGTGCAAAAAAACTTGACCAAAATGACAAACTAAGTCACTTTAGAGACCAATTTCACTTCCCCACATTTAGTGAGAAACCTCCTATCTATTTTACCGGAAATTCACTAGGACTCCAACCTAAGTTGGCCAGAACTTATATAAACAGAGAGCTAGACGAATGGGCTAAATGGGGAGTTGATGGACACACTCATGCGGAAAGACCTTGGATGCCTTATCATGAACTTTTTACGGACAAAATTGCGAGGTTAGTTGGGGCCAAACCCCTTGAAGTAGCCGTAACTCATAGTTTGACTACAAATTTACATTTATTGATGGTTTCTTTTTTCAATCCTAAAGGGAAAAGAAGCAAAATATTATGTGAAAAAAAAGCATTTCCTAGTGATCAATATGCACTACAAAGTCAATTGAAATTTCACGGTTTAAATCCAAAAGAAAACTTAATTGAGGTTGAGCCAAGAGTTGGAGAACATATAATTAGGACTGAAGATATCATCTCTGTAATTGAAAATCATAAAGATGAAATTGCAATGATCATGATTGGGGGAGTTAACTACTTTACAGGTCAGGTTTTTGACATGCAAAAAATCACAAAAGCAGGTCACAAAATTGGTGCTAAAGTCGGTTTTGACTTAGCTCATGCAACCGGAAATATTAACTTAAAACTTAATGAATGGAACGTAGACTTTGCCACTTGGTGTTCTTATAAATATTTGAATTCTGGACCTGGTGGAGTAAGTGGTTATTTCATTCACGAAAAACACGTATCAAACGAAAATATACCCAGATTTGCTGGGTGGTGGGGACATAATAAAGAAGATCGTTTTAAGATGCCTGACACCTTCTCACCTATCCCAACAGCTGAAAGTTGGCAACTTTCAAACGCCCCCATTATTTCAATGGCTGCACACTTAGCATCACTAGAGCTATTTGAGGAAGCAGGATTTGATAACTTACGCAAAAAGAGTGTAAGACTAACGAACTTTTTGGAATTTATAATTGAAGAAGTCAATAAAGAAGTCAGTATTAATTTAGAAGTAATTACTCCAAAAGAAGAAGACCAAAGAGGATGTCAATTATCTATAGTTGCCCATGGTGCAGAAAAAAAATTATTTAATCAACTTACTTCTGAAGGTGTTATTTCTGATTGGAGAGAACCAAATGTAATTAGAATTGCGCCTGTTCCTCTTTATAATAATTTTGAAGATGTATATCGATTTGGTTCTATTTTAAAACAAGCTTTAAAGATTTGATAGCTATAGATTCAAATATTAAATTATATCTTTTATTAATTGGAATTATGGTATTAGGCCTATTTGTTTGGAGACTATCAACAACACTATTTTCTAGATTTAATAAATCATCTGAAAATATTTTTTACCAATCAATTTACAGAAAAAGATGGAAAAGAAAGTAATAATTGTAGGGGCTGGCCTAGTGGGCTCACTATGGGCGGTATACATGGCTAAAGCAGGTTACAAGGTGACCATTTATGAGAGAAGACCAGACATTAGAAAAGCTGAAATTTCTGCAGGAAAATCAATTAATTTGGCCCTATCTCATCGAGGATGGAAAGCGCTAAGAAATGCAGGTGTTGAAGAAGAGGTGAAAGAAATCGCCATACCTATGTCGGGTCGAATTATGCACAATGTAGATGGTGAACTTACCTATCAACCTTATGGTAAAAAAGACGAAGCTATATATTCCGTGTCTAGGGGGCATTTAAATGCCATCATGATGGATATTGCTGAAAATAAAGGAGGTGCAAAAATTCACTATAACCACCTCTGTACAGGAGCAAACCTAGACAAGGGGATTGTTCAATTGAAAGACTTAGAGAATGGTAGAGAATTTGAAGATTCGGCTGACTTAGTTTTTGCAGCAGATGGCGCTTTTTCTGCTGTGAGATATAACGCTATGCAAAAAGTAGATCGATTCAATTATAGTCAATTTTATATAGAAGATGGATATAAAGAATTGCTTCTTCCTGCTGATGAAAATGGAAATTATCAAATTGAAAAAAACGCACTACACATATGGCCAAGAGGCCGATTTATGTTGATTGCATTACCAAATGAAGATGGTTCATTTACTTGTACGTTATTTATGCCCTATGAAAACCATGAATATGCCTTTAATGACCTAGATTCAGATAAAAAAATAAATGCGTTTTTTAAAACCATATTTCCTGATTTTCATGCACTTATGCCTAATTTAATTGAAAATTGGCATCAAAATCCTCTTTCTTCACTTTCTATAGTAAGATGCTACCCATGGACCATGGGTAAGTTTGCTTTAATGGGTGATTCTTGTCATGCTACAGTGCCTTTTTATGGGCAAGGGATGAATGCAGGTTTTGAAGATTGTACTGTGATGTGGGAGTTGTATAATCAACATCAAAATTGGGACAAAACTTTTAAAGCTTATCAGAAAACAAGAAAAGCAGATGGGGATGCATTACAAGATCTTTCATTACACAATTACTACGTCATGAGAGATCATGTAGCTAATGAAGATTTTTTATTACAGAAAAAAATCGAAGCTAAACTACACGAAAAATACCCTGAAAAATGGATACCATTATATAGTCAAGTAACATTTAGCCATATTCCTTATTCAAAAGCTATAGCTCAAGGGAAAAAACAAGATTTAATTATGAAAGAAATCTTAAAAGAACCCTCAATTCATGAAATTTGGGATTCTGAGGAAATTGAACAAAAAATACTTTCTAAATTATGAGGTTTGGAATAGTACTTCTTGGTTTTTTTGCATTTTCAGGTAGTATATACTGCCAGTTTAACAAAAAGAAAAACAGACCCCTTGTTGAGCTTGACGGCACCTACAAGATGAGTCATTTTTACTTTAGCCCTGGACTAACCTTTATGCTCCCTAATGAAATGGAACGGTTAGGCGGAATCAAAAATGACTCCATTAACCCTAAGGGGCGCTTAGCTTATTTAGTTGAATTTGGTGGATACAAAATATTTAATGGTGGTGGTAATGTCTTCAACTACATGGACTATGGAATTAGCTATAAAAAATTATCAGGTAGTGAAGAAGTAAAACCGTCTGAAAACAAAACTATTTTTAAAAAAAGATACTTAAGCTTTAATTATAACATAAATAACATTTATCAAATAAGCGATACACGATTTTTACAAACTAGCTTGGGTGCCAACTTAAATTTTATGTTATTTGAGAAACAACCTGAACCGGGTCCATCCAATACGGATCCATTGCTAATGTCTTTTCACTTAAAAATAGGATATGGATTAAAATTTCAAAATAGATTATTTATAATTCCAACCCTAGAATCCCCCATTTTAAACCTAAAACAATGGGAAAACGGGAAATCAACATATGGGATACTTAACAGTAGATACAGACCGTTACTATTTAAGTTGAGGGTTTTATGGTTAAAACGACCCAACAGAGGGGATTGTCCTCCTGTATATTTAAATTCAGAGGATAAAGCAAGATATGATAGAAATTACATGCAATGATGAAAAATAATAGAAAAACAGTTTCCGATTCGTTAGCCGTACAAACTAAAATGGTTCTTCCAAATGACACCAACCCTCTTAATACCTTATTTGGAGGAAGATTGTTAGAATGGATGGATGAAATAGCTAGTATTTCTGCGCACAAACATTGTGGGAGAGTAGTGGTAACGGCATCTATCAATAATGTTTCTTTTGATCAGCCCATTTTTGCAGGCGAAATAGTCTCTTTACATGCTAAAGTGAGTAGAGCTTTCAATTCATCCATGGAAGTTTTTGTTGACGTTTTTGTAGAAAATCCTGATGGCAGCCGAAAAAAATGCAATGAGGCCATATATAACTTCGTAGCCATAGATCAAAACAGAAACCCAATTAGTGTGCCTCCAATAGTTCCCGAGTCTCAAGAGGAAAAAAACAGATTTGATTCCGCATTAAGAAGAAAACAGCTTAGTTTAGTTTTTGCAGGAAAGCTAAAGCCTGAAGATGCAAATGAATTGAAATCAGTTTTATTCCCCAATCAATAAGTATGGAAGCTAAAAATTGTATCGAAATATTTAATCGTGCCATTGATGATTATCATCTATCTGATCATATAGATACCAAAATTAAAAACCCTTTTCTAGAAGAAAGTTTTGAGGCTATACTTTACCAAAAATGTTGGATAGACACAGTACAATGGCATATGGAAGACCTCATTAGAAATCCAAATATTGACTCGGATACGGGAATGAAACTCAAGAGAAGAATAGACCTATCTAACCAGGAAAGAACAGACACCGTAGAAAATTTAGACGATTATTTCTACAATAAATTCAAAGACCAAGGTCATGAGAATTCCTCATGGAATACGGAAAGTCCAGGTTGGGTGTTAGATAAGCTCTCCATACTTTGTTTAAAAATTTTCCATATGGAAGAGCAAACAAAAAGAGATGATGTAACTAAAAAACATATTGAAATTTGTCAACATAAATTAAACGTGCTTTTACAACAACAAATAGACTTAAGTATCTCTTACCTTGAACTTCTGGAAGACTACAAAAGTGGTAAAAAGGTAATTAAACTATACCGTCAGATGAAAATGTACAATGACAAAAATCTGAATCCAGAATTGTATAAAAACTCCTCTACCAGTTGAACATTTTAATAATTCGATTTTCATCCCTAGGTGATGTGATTTTAATTAGGCCAGTCCTTTCAGCATTACACAAAAAATATCCAAAGGTTAACGTCACTATCCTATCCAATAAAAACTTCAAAACTTTATTTGATTTCGACAATAGAATTCGATTTATAGGAGTTGACTTTAAAAGCAAAGAAGGGAAAATTTTAAACCTAATCAATGAGGTAAATAAGTTAAATAAAGAATATGAATTTGATTTTATTTATGACCTACATGATGTAATTAGGACGAAAATTTTAATATGTGTATTTGATTCTTCTAAAGTGCGCGTGTTCGAAAAAGGACGTAAAGAAAAAAGAGAAATTATATTACAAAGAGGCGTAATTAAAAAATTAAAACACACAACAGAACGTTACCTTAATTGTCTGAAACAAGATTTCTCTTTAATGGATCCTAAAGATGTTCTGGACCAAGTAATTCTACCTAATCAGCGCCCACATAAAACTATTGGAATAGCCCCGTTTTCAAAACACCAAAGTAAAACTTGGCCTCTAGAAAGATATAATGAAATAATATCATCATTTAAAGACTTTAAGTTTATCATTTTTGCATTTGGAAATCAAGAAAGAAAATTAGCAAAAGAAAAAATTAAAACAGGTGAGTTAGTTGAACAAAACCTTAACTTCAATGAGCAACTTGATTTAATGAATACGCTATCTGCCTTTATCACCATGGATAGTGCCAATATGCATTTAGCCTGTCTTTCAAACACTAAAGTGATATCAATTTGGGGTTCTACTCATCCTAATATAGGCTTTGGACCATTAAAAAATGAAGAATATGCAATAAAGGCTTTTGAAGAAGAAGAGTTCAATAGACCTCTTTCAATATATGGAAAGGTTAATAAAAAAGATTTAGAAAAATCAAAAGAAAGACTCAAACTAATTACCGTAGCCAAAGTCGTTAAAATGATGAAAAAAGCAATGAAAGATTAAGCTTTCTCTAAGGAAAATGTAAAGCTTTCCATAATTTGATTACAGAGCAACTTATTACATGCTTGATTCACATGTTTATTTGCATCCTCTTCATTATCTGCTTCTACATATAAAGTAATATGCTTCCCAATTCGAACATTACTAATTTCATTAATTCCAAGGTTACTCATACTTTGAGTTACTGCCTTACCCTGTGGATCTAATAAAGCTTCTAAAGGCATAACATCAATACTAGCTTTGAATTTCATTTGGTGTAATTGTTTAAAATTGAAAATAAAAAGTACAAAAGTATAATTATAGGCATAACCATTACTACATTTCCAAACATAAATAGTAAAATAAAACTCAACACTGCAAAAAGCATCAACAGATATTTCCATTTGTTTGATTTAATATCAAAACTTACAAACTTTAGTGCCATAAATTTCCACTTAGTAACCATTGTAAAACTCAATAACAAAACCAGCAAAGTGTAATGCAAATGGTACTCCTCTAACAATGATGGCTGAAATAAAAACACCAATGTGATAGATACTACAGAAAGAGCAAAAGCTGGACTTGGAAGGCCAATGAAATCACTGGTTTTTTCTTCTAACAAATTGAACTTAACTAATCTTATGGCTGCATTTACTGGGATTAAACCTAAAATTAAAAATAGTACAACTACACTATAAGAATGTGTGAAATTGAATTGGTCTACTACCAAATTAAATACAATTGTTGCAGGTGCTATACCAAAGGTAAATAAGTCTGCAAAAGAGTCAAATTGGGCTCCAAAAGATGATTCAACCTTTAATAATCTAGCAGCAAATCCATCCATCAAATCAAAAAAAGCAGCAAAAACAATTAACAACAAGGCTATCTCTATTTTATCTTTAAAAGCAAAATAAACTGAACACCAACCACTTAATAAATTAATGGCCGTAAATAAATTTGGAATATGTTTTTTCATATTTCTGTAAACTAAAATAAGCTAAACATCGTTTTACAGATTAGTTATAAACAAAAAAAAATTATAGTTTACTTGTTAATTAATCTTTAATTTTAAATAATGAAGAATCTATTGCTATTCATAGGTGTGGTTACTGTTTTATCCTTTAATGGGCAAAATTTAAACGCACCTAAATACAGTAATGAATTTTTAAACATAGGTGTTGGCGCACGTGCTCTAGCGATGTCTAACGCTGTAATTACTTCAACTGAAGATGTAATGGCTGGGTATTGGATTCCTGCAGGATTGACGCAAATTGATCAAGATCTTCAAATTGGTCTCATGCATGCTGAATATTTTGCTGGGATAGCTAAATATGACTATGGGAGTATAGCTAAAAATATTGATGAAAAAAGTGCAGCTAGTTTTTCATTTCTTCGATTTGGTGTGGATAATATTCCAAATACAACAGAGCTAATTGATGCGCAGGGAAATGTTAACTATGATAGAATATCTTTTTTCTCTGCTGCAGACATGGCATTTTTAATGAGCTATGGAAGAAAACTAAATGACAATTTAGCCTTTGGTGGATCAGCCAAAATCATCAATAGAAAAGCAGGGGATTTTGCTAACGCTTGGGGATTTGGATTAGATTTTGCAGCAAAATACCAAGCCGATTCATGGAAATTTGCCATAATGGGTAAAGACATTACCTCTACTTTTAATGTCTGGAACTACCATCTTAATGATGAAATGATTAATACATTTGTTTTAACCGGAAATGAATTACCTCAAAATGGTGTTGAATTAACATTACCTAGAATCATTATAGGAGCTAGTAAAATTTTTACCTTTAAAAAGAACTTAAGTCTACTAAGCGAAATAAATATAGATTTAACTACAGACGGGAAAAGAAATGTATTGATATCTGCTAACCCCATTTCAGCAGATCCACATATTGGATTTGAACTCAATGTAAAAGATATCATCTATGTAAGGTCAGGATTGGGTAACATTCAATCATACACTGACAATACCAATAAATCTATTTACACCATTCAACCAAATATTGGACTTGGCTTAAAAATTAAAGGAGTTACTATTGAATATGCTTTAACCGATATTGGTGATGCATCAGTCGCTTTATACAGTAATATTTTTTCAATAAAATTTGACCTCAATCCAAATTAAAATAGGGGAATTAAAAACCTGTTTACTTTGTATCAGTTTTGTCTTTTTTAGCATTGCTCACAAAGGTCAGCAGTATGGTAACGAATGGATAGATTACAACCAACAGTATTTGTACTTCCCAATTGTAACCACTGGTGTTCATCAAATTAATTTCACAGCACTAAATAATAGCTTAAACTCCATCGGAATAAATTTAAATCAAATTAACCATGATCAATTTCAAATTTTCGGAAAAGAAAAAGAACTTTCCATTAAAGTTTATGATCAAAATAACAACGGAATCATCGACTCTACTGACTTTATTGAGTTTTATGCCACCAAAAACGATGGATGGATAGATCATTTGGCCTACGACACCATTACTGATATGCCAGATGAGTATTATAGTTTATTTAATGACACTATAAATTATTATCTAACTTGGAATAATAACTTCAATAATAAAAGAACTATTGATGAATCAGATGTCAATTTTAGTAGCTATAGTTTAAATAATTTTTGTTGGAAAAACAACATCGTCAAATTCAACTCCGAATATGTTTTAGGAAGACAACAAAGCAGTTTATCTAGTCCTAAGTATGAACTAGCAGAGGGATGGGCAGGGCCAAGACATCAGAAAAACGGCTCCTACACTGAAAATATACAATCCAATAACTTTTACAGCTCTGGTCCTAATGCCCATGGCAAAATCAATATTATTACTGCAAATTCATCCTCAGCAAATCTAAATAACGAAAATCACAATACACAAGTGTATGTAAATAATCAACTTATTCATGACACCTCATACTATGGCTACGCAAGTTTACACCTTGATTTTGATGTAATAAGTAACCAAATAAGTAACACAACAGCGGTTAAACACGCTATTTCAAGTATTGGACAGGGGACTGATTATCAACATGTTTCATCCATTTCATTATGGTATCCCCATAATTTTAACTTCTCTAATTATAACGAAATCCAATTTGGACTAAGTCATGTTTCAGGGCAAAAACAACGTATTACCATTACCAATATGTTAAATGGTACTACACATCCTAGAATGTATTTAATTGATGATATTAACCGAACAATTCCTCTAGTTACTAATAACAATCAATGGGAGGCTGTTATACCACCGCCATCTTCTGATAGCACATTAATTTATTTATTTGACTCCTCTAATGTAGAAAGCATCAATACACTTCACCCGGTGAATCAAAGTGGTTTTTTCACCAATTTTCCTTTACTTCAAATTGATAGTGCATATCTAATAGTAACCCATAAAAACCTACTTAACTCAGCAAGATCATATGCAGCATATCGTGCTACTGATTACGACACTTTGGTTGTTGATGTTGAAGAACTATACCACCAATTTGGTGGTGGTATTTTTAAAAATTCAATTTCGTTAAAGCGCTTTTTAAAATTAACTATGAACCAATGGCCTAAATGGCCATCTCACCTATTTATCATTGGCAAATCGGTAAAGTCCGCTCCTGAATCATATGAACCTGGCTCGAGAAAAGATACTATCTCATATTCGTTAAATTTAGTACCTACATGGGGTATGCCTGGTTCAGACAATCATTATTCCACGGATATATATCCTGAAAATAAATATTATCTTATTCCAACAGGGAGATTAAGTGCTAGCTCAAATTCAGAAGTAAATAATTATCTACAAAAAGTAATTGAGCTCGAAATCAACCAAAATCCTGCGAGTTTATATTCTATTTCCAATAAAGAGTGGCAAAAAAACGTTTTACATTTTGGAGGAGGTTCTGATAGCTCAGAACAAGCTTATATTAATGGTTGGTTAAATACCTATAAAAGTATAATTGAAGACACCCTATATGGTGGCCACGTTTATACTTTTAACAAAGACCCTTTTTCAAATGATATCAATAATAATGACTTTCAATTTGTTCAATCTAAATTGGAAGAGGGTGTTTCCATTATTACCTTCTTTGGTCATTCAGGATCTTCAATAGGCTTTAGTCAAAATATTGATGCTCCTGAAAATTGGAATAACACGGGCAAATATCCATTAGTTTTGGGACTTGGGTGCTATACTGGAGATGTACATGGAATTGATAACTTCTCTTATGGTGAAAAAATAGTTGCTGCACCAAGTTCGGGAGCAATAGGTTTTATTTCAACAAGTTCCCTAGGTAAAATACCATACATTAATAATTACGCAGAGATTTTTTATGAGCAATTAAGCCCTTATTTATATGGACACACCATTGGGCAACAAATGGTACAAACTGTAAGAATAATT
Organism: Crocinitomicaceae bacterium; assembly: GCA_038134525.1. Lineage (GTDB taxonomy): Bacteria > Bacteroidota > Bacteroidia > Flavobacteriales_D > Parvicellaceae. The sequence goes on along the minus strand of JAYPVI010000006.1, from coordinate 100,688 downwards.
GATAAACAAAGCGCAGCCAATTACTGGAACCCTGCCTACGAATCTTGTTACAATGGTATGGCTTTGCAAGGAGATCCCGCTGTCAAAACTAATACGCATCAAAACCCAGAACTGGTCCTAGATGAAATAAGAGCATGGTTCACCCCTGAACAAATTGACTTATCTGTTGATTCATTTGATGTTAATGTTGTAGTCACAAACTTAGGTAAAGCATTTAATGACTCTATTAGATTAGAAATACAGCAGTTTTTTCCAGACTTATCTGACACCTTATTTTCAAAAGATATTAGTGGAATAAAATTTAGAGATACTGTAATCTTTCGCATTCCCCTAAAACCAGAAAAAAGTATTGGAATAAATGATTTCAGGATCAGTGTTGACCTTCCTATTTCAGTAATCAATGAGCAATTCGATGACTACAATAACAATGAAATATACAAAAGCACTATTATCTCGACAAATTCTTTAATTCCAATTTGGCCATATGAGTACAGTGTTGTTGGATCAGATAGCTTAACTCTTAAAGGATCAACAATGGACCCCTTTGAAATAGAAAAAAGATATTTTTTCCAGATAGATACTTCGAGATTTTTTGATTCTCCTTTTTTGAAAGGACAAGAAGTATTTTCCTCAGGAGGTGTAGTAGAAGCGGGGCCGTTAGAATGGATTAATACAAATTCGGGATTACAAGAACAACTCATTTTAAGTGATAGCACAGTCTATTTTTGGAGATGTGCCGTAGATAGCAGCACTCTTGTATGGAAGCAAAGATCATTTCAGTATATACCCAATAAGTGGGGTTGGAGTCAAGCTCATTTTCATCAATTTACTGATAACTATTACACAAATATCTTGATAGATTCAAATGCAAGAACATGGAATTTCCATCCCACAAATTCAACTATAATGGTAGATAGTTATGTTAATTTTACCACAGGAGCTCAGTGGCAAGGAACATCATGGAGACTTGGTGGTGATTTAATGGATTATGGTGGTTGGCTATGGCCAAGTATTATTGTAGGGGTAGTGGATAAAAGTAGTTTACAACCGTGGTGCGTAGAATCTAGTAATGGAATAGATTGTGAAGATTGTCACAGTTATCATTGTGTTGGGCAATTTAATGGACAAAATTCTATTTGTCCATCATCAAATTCTAACCTAGGCAGAAATCGTTGTCATAAATATTTTATTTTTCACTACCGCTATACTGAGGAGTTAGATTCTCTTGCTAATTTTCTAACTAACTATATTCCAGACTCTAACTATATCATAGCCTATTCTTACATTCCTGATAATTTTTCTGCCCCAACTCAACTTTATAATCAATGGCCCACAAGCTTATTCAATGCCTTCACTGCATTAGGCGCAACAGGATTTCAGCCAGGAATGGCGGATGACGGTTTTGTTTTTTTTACCAAAAAAGGAGATTTGAATTCAACTGTAGAAATTCATACTACGGATACACTTTCTGGAAGTTCAACTAATGTGGTAGAACATTTATCAACACAACAAGATATAATTGGGAGAAATGGGGTCGGTTGGATGAAAACAAATATCATTGGCCCTGCACAAAATTGGAACGCCATATATTGGCATCACCAGAATGTCGATCAACAAAATACCGATTCATTATCGTTATCAGTGTATGGCGTAAATAATTTTAATAGCCAAGTGCACATATTCGATACCATTTTTCCATTAAAAGACTCCATATTAAATTTAGCATCCATAGTGGATCCTATTCAATTCCATTCCTTGAAATTTGAATTATTTTACTTTGATAGCATAAATGGAACCCCAGCAAAAATGAAAAATTGGATGGTAATGTACGATCCTGCTCCTGAGTTAGCTCTGAATCCTAAAAAAGGGTTTTATTCTTCATTTGACTCACCCATTCAGCAAGGTAAAGATGCCGAATTTGCCATCGCAATAGAAAACATATCTCCATTTGATATGGATAGCTTATTAACAAGGTACTCTACATACAATGAAAATTATACTTATACGGACATCATTTACCCAAGGGGTGATTCTTTAAGAAAGTTTTCCATATTATTGGATACCATTTCATTTAACACAACTAACAGAAATAATCAAAACTACTATCTAACCAATGCTAATCCCCGGATAAATGGATCTACGCAAGATCAATTAGAGCAGTATTACTTTAACAATATTGCCGTAAATCCATTTACGGTTGAAGCGGATAAAACCAATCCTTTGTTAGACGTTACTTTTGATGGTATTCATATCATTAATCAGGACATCATAAATAGTGAACCAGAAATTTTAATCACACTCAAAGACGAAAACACCATATTGATGTTAAATGAAGATAGTGACACTAATCATATTCAGGTATATTTAATGAAGCCGAATCAGAACAATTGGACCAGGATTCCATACCAGCACCAACAACAAATCATTCTAAACTATGAATTAGCAGATGATCAAAATCCATTTAGAATAATGTATAACCCCATTTTCAATGAAGATGGAATTTATAGGCTAAAGGTTCAAGGAAGAGATAAAAGCGGAAACATCAGCGGTGATAGTGATTATGAAATTAGCTTTGAAGTGATCAATAGATCAACCATTACTAATGTATTCAATTATCCTAACCCTTTTTCCACCAAAACCTATTTCATATATACACTAACTGGAAATACAATTCCAGATGAACTGAATTTAACCATTCTAAGCGTAACTGGAAAAGTACTAAAACAGATAAACCTTCTGGAAAATGAATCCATTAGAATTGGGCATAACAAAACACAATATTTTTGGGATGGAAGAGATGAATTTGGAGACTTATTGGGCAATGGTGTTTATTTGTATAGAGTAGACGCTAAAATCAATGGGGTTCCTATTGAAAAAAGACCTACTAGTGCAGATAATAGTTTCAAAAAGAATTTTGGAAAAATGTATTTATTGAGGTAATGACAACTTTAATACATTTTATTAAAAAAAAGCCTGAAATTTTAATTAGCGTTATTTGTTTACTCTGTTATATACCCTTTTCAAACATTGGTTTTTTATCCGATGATTTAACATTTCTTAAACACTATCAAAGTGAAGGTTGGGCGATGGTTTCATCCAATTTTTATGATGCATTTTTTATCCCTCTTACTCATTTTATCCAGATCATGCTTTTAGATCTTTTCAATCAGAACGCATTTTTAATTCACATTACCCAAATCATTCTTCATTTTTACATTGCTGTTCTCATTTACAGAATAGCATTTGAAAATTTAAACTTTAAGCACTATAGTGCTATTCTTTCTAGTATTTTTTTCATTCTAATTCCCTATCAATCAGAAGCTATTTTTTGGTTTTCTTCCATTGGATATCAGTACTGTCTAATGCTAACGCTTCTTTCCATAAGATCGTATTTTAAAAATCAACTACTGAGTTACTGTCTTTTCTTTATTTTATCTATACACAGCAAAGAAATTGGATATACTATACCCCTGTTTATATTTGGCTTATCCTATTTCACAAAACAGAAGAATAAAAATCTTTTCCTATTTTACTCTTTCTTAATTGTAATTTTGTCTCTTATTTTAAGGTTTCTTGTTTTAGGCAAATTAGTAGGTGGTTACGGAGAAATTACACACTTAAACTTTGAATTAACCTCTCTACTTAAAGTATTAGGAGGTTATTTTATCAAGTTTTTTTCATTTTCAAGATATGCTACATCATCAGGATTTCTTTTTCTACAATGCGTTATAATAATTTCAATTTTAACTCCAATAATTTTACACCAAATTAAAAATCAAGAATTCAAAAAGATGGGTTTATGGTTATTTATTTTTTGTGTCTGTATTTTACCCGTCATTAATTTAGAAATAACCTCAATCAATATGATTCAATCTGATCGATATGGGTATTTTGCTTCTGTACCAATCGTTCTATTTTTTGGAAGTGCTGTTTCTTTTTTGAAAAACAAAATGAAGATGGTAATCACAGCATTATCCATATCCATGTTTTTTTTTATGACCATTTTAAATAATCAAAAATGGATTGGAGCATCATTAATAGCTGAAAACTATTTGTTAGAATTGTCAAATGTCTTGAGCAATGAAAAAAAAGTATTTCTAATAAACGTGCCCGATAATTTTCAAGGTGTTTATGTACTGAGAAATGGGGTAAAAGACTATTTATCAATTAAAAATATTGAAACAGAAATCTATATTTGGAAGTTTCAAACCTTTTATCAGCAAGATGGGGGAATTCAATTTCAACATAACACCTTAAAAGAACACAACGCTGACACCTACTTTGAAAAGTCCACTTCAAATTTATCTAACGTTATTTCAAATTGCGATTTGATTCTCTACTACAACAATTTTAGATTTAATAAAATGGATAAATTCACTAATACAATAAACTAAAATTTAAATTTTGCTCATAGATACGCACACCCATATTTATTTAAAGGAGTTTAACGATGATAGAAGTACAGTAATTGAAAAATGTTTGTCAATTGGCATAAATAAATTTCTACTTCCAAATATTGATACTTCAACCATAGATTCCCTGCATAATACATGTGAGAAATATTCTTCCTGCAAACCTATGATGGGATTACATCCGTGCTCAGTAAAAGAAGATTTTGAAAAAGAATTGAATTCCATTAAAACCTATTTATACAATGGAAACTACATTGCTGTTGGTGAAATAGGCATTGATCTATATTGGGACAAAACCACGTTAGCCATTCAAAAGATAGCTTTTGAAGAACAAATTAAATGGGCTAAGGAACTGCATCTTCCTATTGTAATCCATGCACGTGAATCCTATGAAGAAATTTTTGAAGTGCTAGACCAAATTCATGATTCATCTTTATTCGGTGTTTTTCATTGTTTTACAGGAAGTTTAAAACAAGCTGAAAAAATCATTGACTATGGGAATTTTAAAATGGGAATAGGTGGTGTGGTTACCTTTAAAAATGGCGGTCTTGATAAAACGCTTCAACACATTGAATTAAAACATCTCGTACTGGAAACAGATTCTCCGTATTTATCTCCGACTCCTTACAGAGGAAAAAGAAATGAAAGCACTCACCTAAAACTAATCGCAGAAAAATTGGCAATAATTTATAATTGTACTTTTGAAGAAATTGCTGAAATAACAACAAGAAATGCTAAAATGCTTTTTAAATTGGATTAGAGTAATTCTCACTTTACTATTAAATCAAATAAGTTATGGCAATAACAGCCCTATTCCATTTGATTTAGAGAAAGTTGAAATCAGCATTATCACTTGCGATCCAGGGAACGAAATCTACAGTCTATTTGGTCATAGTGCACTTCGAATTAATCATATAGAATCGGACGAAGATATTATAATTAATTGGGGCATCTTTGAGTATTATGACGATCAATTTGAATTTGGATATGATTTTGCTAAAGGCAGATTAAACTACTACATGGGAATTCAAAATACGATGTATTTCCTCAGAGAATATAACTACTATGGAAGAGGAGTTAGAGAGCAAAAATTAAACTTATCAATTGATGAAAAAGAAAAAATTATTGAATTGGTAAACATTAATAATTTACCTGAAAATAGAAATTATAAATATGAATTTTTTTATGACAATTGCTCAACTAGAATACGAGATCTGCTAAAAGCTATTTTCAAATCTTCAATAAAATGGGACAAACACTCGTCTGAAAATTCACTTACTTTTCGGGAAATAATACACCGAAACTTAGCTCCTCAGCCATGGTTAATGTTGGGGATCGATCTCGTATTAGGCAAACGAATAGATCAGCTAGTCACCAATCAAAATTTAATGTTTCTACCTGCATATCTTGAAGCTATTTTAGACTCTACCCAAATTACTTCTAAAGGACAATCTAAATCGTTAGTTTTAAGTACTAAAACATTAATTCTTTCAAAAGAAAAAATCAATCTTAATTCTACTGAAATATCAATCTATGGATGGGCTATTCTCATAATTACATTAACATTGCTCTTCTTTAAAAAAGATCATTTATTTAATGTGTGGTCTAATACTATTTTAATCCTATTAAGTTTACTCGGTATTATACTTTATTTTATGTGGTTTGGAACAGATCACCAAGCAACAAAAAATAATTATAATGTTTTATGGGCCAACCCTTCTTATCTTTACCTCGTTTGGGTTATCATATTTAAAAAATGGAATAAAATATCGTTGATTTACATTTATTTAATAGGCTTTTGCTTACTAACTACGATACTTTTTTGGTTTGCCATGATCCAAGAATTTAATCCTACTGTAAAGCCAATCATAATTACATTAGCATTAATATTCTTCTATTATTTTAGAAAAAATAAATTTCTAATTTATAATACCAACAAGTGATTTTATATTCTGTATTATGATTAAATTAGTGCTTCTTTTTTTTTAAGATTCTATGGAAAAATACAATGTAATAGTGATCGGATCAGGTCCAGGGGGATATGTAGCTGCAATCCGATGTGCGCAATTAGGATTAAAAACCGCTATAATTGAAAAATATAACACATTAGGGGGAACATGTTTGAATGTAGGATGCATTCCCTCTAAAGCGCTACTAGATTCAAGTGAACATTTTCACACAGCACTTCACGATTTTGAAAAACACGGAATAGACATCAGTAAGCCAAAGGTAAACCTACCAAATATGATGGCTAGGAAAGATGAAGTCATAAAGCAAACTTGTGATGGGGTTAACTTTTTAATGGATAAAAACAACATTACGGTTTTTAATGGATTAGGGTCGTTTATTGATGAAAACACCATTTCAATTGAAGGTAAAGAAAAAGTAACAATCAGCGGAGACAATATAATTATAGCTACGGGGTCAAAACCCAATTACTTTCCAGGTATGGAACCTGACAAAAAACGAATTATTACATCTACAGAAGCGTTAAGCCTAAAGGAGGTGCCTAAACACATGATTGTAATTGGTGGCGGTGTTATAGGACTTGAACTAGGTTCTGTATATGGAAGACTGGGTGCAGAAGTTACAGTAATTGAATTTCAAGATGGATTAATTCCTACCATGGACAAAACACTTGGAAAAGAACTAATGAAAATTCTTAAAAAAGAAGGATTTAAATTTTTATTTAATCACGCAGTTCAAGAAGTTTCTTCTATTAAAGATGGTGTTTCTTTAAAAGTAAAAAACAAGAAGGGTGAAATCATTACTGTTGAGGGTGATTACTGTTTAGTGGCTGTTGGTAGAAAGCCATATACAGAAGGTCTAGGACTTGAAAACACGAGCATTGAAACCGATAAAGCTGGAAGAATAGTGACCAATGAACACCTTCAAACAGCTTCAGATCATATTTTCGCTATTGGTGATGTAGTGAAAGGTGCTATGCTAGCCCATAAGGCAGAAGAAGAAGGCGTTTACGTGGCTGAATTGATAGCTAATCAAAGACCTCATCTTGATTACAACTTAGTTCCGGGGGTGGTTTACACATGGCCCGAAGTTGCAGCTGTTGGTAAAACTGAAGAAGAATTGAAAGAGATAGGAGCGGATTACAAGGTTGGTCAATTTCCAATTAGAGCCTTAGGTAGAGCTAGAGCGTCTATGGACATTCAAGGTTTGATTAAAATTATTTCTGATAGCAACACAGACGAGGTGTTAGGGGTTCATATGATAGCACCAAGAGCTGCGGATTTAATTATGGAAGCCGTAGTAGCCATGGAATATAGAGCAAGTGCTGAAGATATTGCTCGAATATGTCATCCGCACCCAACCTATAGTGAAGCAGTAAAAGAAGCTGCCTTATCTGCTACTGAAAGTAGACCTCTTCATATTTAAAATGAGCAAAAAAACAGGGGTTTTAATCGTAAACTTAGGTACACCAGATAGTCCTTCAACATCGGATGTTAAGAAGTACTTATCTGAATTTCTTAATGATCCTAGAGTTATAGATATTAATCCTGTAGGAAGAAAAGTGCTTGTCAATGGGATTATAGTCCCCACAAGAGGACCTAAATCTGCCAAAGAGTATAAAAAGTTATTCAAAATTGGTAATGGAGCTTCACCTTTACTGACCTACGGAAAAAACCTATTGAAATTAGTAAGAGAGATTGGGCATAAACAATTTGATGTAGAATTAGCCATGAGATATGGTAATCCAAGCATGGATTCCATATTGGAAAAAATGCGCTTAGCTAATTATGATCAACTAATTATTTTCCCATTATATCCCCAATACGCTTCAGCTACTACAGGATCTATTATTGAAAAAGCTTTTAAAATAATTTCTCGATGGTGGGTAATTCCAGAAATAAAAGTGATTGGACAATTTTATGACGACTATAGGTATCTTGACTGTGTGAAAAAAGTAGCATCATCATTTGATTTAAATGAATACGATCATGTTCTCTTTTCGTATCATGGCGTACCGGAGAGACATGTGAATAAAGTGTATCTTGACGGAACTCCATGTAAGGATCATCATTGCGATCAAGAGATAAACGGTGAAAATAAAATGTGCTATAAAGCAACTTGCTATGCAACAACTGCTCACTTATCTAAAATGCTTAACCTCTCTGAAGATAAATTCACAACTACCTTTCAATCGAGGCTTGGAAGAGATCCTTGGTTAGAACCATACACAGACCAAACTGTAGAGCAACTAGCCAAAAAGGGAGTAAAAAAAATGCTTGTTTTTTCCCCTGCATTTGTAGCAGACTGCCTAGAAACTATTCTTGAAATTTCAGAAGAAAATCAAGAAATATTCATTGAAAATGGTGGAGAAAGATTAGACTTAGTCCCAGCGCTAAATGATAGTGAAGACTGGGCTAAATGTGTTGTTAAAATAATCCAAGACTACATTTAGCATTGGAAGTTGTAATTGGAGAAGAACTTTATAAAGGAATTCAAGAACAATGGATTTCATCAGAAAACAAAGATCCTTTTTCTGAACTTAATGAATTTTTAAAACAGCATTCTGGTAAACACATTATCATTTTCTTATCATATGATTTGAAAAATCATATTGAAAACCTCCAATCACATCAAAAAGAGGAAAATGATTTTCCATTGATCCAATGTATTATTCCTAAAATTAAAATGCCATTTACTGGATTTAAAACGGGAAATACAGAGCAAAAGCAAAATATTAAATTTAAACCGAAAATATCGAAACAAGAATATATTGAAACCATATCAAAGATTAAAAATCATATCCAAAAAGGAGATTTTTATGAAGCTAATTTTTGTTATGAATGGGAGTCAAAAGTAGAAAAATTAAATGCTAAATATATTTTTGGAAAATTATCAAACTTAACTGATGCTCCTCACAAAGTATATGCTGATTTACAACACCATTACGTTTTAAGCGCAAGTCCAGAGCTTTTTTTAAAAAAAAGAGGGGATAAATTATATTCTAGTCCTATAAAAGGAACACGAAAAAAAATGAGTGATGAAACTCAAGATATTGCATTAGTAAGAGAGCTAAATGACAGTGAAAAAGAAAGAGCAGAAAACATTATGATTGTAGATTTAGTCAGAAATGATTTAAGTAAAATTGCTAAAAAGGGCTCTGTTAAAGTAGAAGAACTTTGCCGGGTTTATACATTCAAAAACATACATCAAATGATTTCGACCATATCCTGCAATATAAAAAAAGAAGTATCTTTTATTGATATCATTAAAGCAACATTTCCAATGGGATCTATGACAGGGGCACCTAAAATAAGGGTAATGGAATTAATGGATCAATATGAACCAACTAGAAGAGGTCTATATTCAGGTTCAATTGGAGTTATAAAACCAAATGGTGATTTCGATCTTAACGTTGTGATTCGAACATTAATATATCATAAAACTAAAAAACGCTTATCATTTCATGTAGGTGGGGCCATAACCATTCAAAGTTCAGCTGAAAACGAATTTGATGAAACATTAACAAAAGCAGATTCTCTTTTTAAGGCTTGTACAAATGACTGATTTTAAAAAAATATTTTTAACGTTTTTAAATGCCAATTCTGTTGATCAAAACGATAGTTTATTATTTGGTGTTTCTGGAGGTGTTGATTCCATGAGCTTAATACATCTTGCAAAGTCATGTGGTTTTAAAATTATTGCTGCTCATTTAAATTACCAACTTAGAGATAATGAAAGCGATCTAGATGAAAAATTAGTTCATGATTTCTGTAAAAAAAACGAAATCAAGTTATTTACTAAAAAAGTAGATATAGATAAAAATATTCAACTTGAGGCTAGAGAAGCTCGATATGAATTTTTCGATGAAATAGCAAATAAAAATAAATGCAACTATATCATAACTGCACATCATCAGAACGATGATCATGAGACATTTCTTATAAATATGATTAGAGGAAGTAGCATAGGGGGGCTTAAAGGAATTCCTGAAAAAAGATCAAATATTTTAAGACCTGGAATGTGTTTTAATAAAAGTCAACTTATAGAATATGCGAAATTTAATCGAGTTCCCTACAGGGAAGACCTCTCTAATCGAGAAGACAAATACAGTAGAAATTTTTTAAGAAACCAAATTCTTCATCCTATTTACCAAAGATTTAAAAATGCAGAAAATGGCCTTACTAAATCTATGAAATTTATAAAAGATGATTATGCTCTACTAGCAGAATTAATTATTGAAAAACTTAGACCACATATTGAAGAAAGAAATGGGAATATTTTAATTCACTACAAAAAAGAAATTAATCCGCAATGTTATTTTCATTTTTTAAAAGATTTTGGTTTTAATTTTGATCAAATTGAGCGTTGGATTTCAAATCCGAAACAAGCTGGAAAATACATTATAAGTAATGAGTACCAAATGACGCAAGACAGAAGTATTTGGATTATAAGTAAACGACATCAAAAAATAATTACAAGAGCTGAAATTTCTGAAAATTGTACTAAAATAACAGCACCGTTGGAATTGTCCTTTAGTGTTTCATCAGATATATCAAATAATTTTTCAGCTTCTTCTTCAGTTGGATTTTTCGATGCCGATAAATTAATATTTCCTTTAATTGTAAGATCATGGGAACATGGTGATCGAATTAGACCACTAGGAATGAAAGGAACAAAAAAAATAAGTGATATTTTAATTGATAAAAAAATTCCTTTACTAGAAAAAAATCAAACCTATGTTATCACCTCAAATGAGGATATTATTTGGTTAGTTGGCCATACTATTAACGATCATTTTAAGGTGAATAAAACCACTAATAAAATTTTAAAAATTGTAAAATTTTAATGCTAGTTTTTACAAAATCCTTGCATTATCAATAGATTTTTCGTATTTTTTTCTTAGCTTATTTCATTTTATACTTATGACTACTATACCCACTCTTATAGAAAAAGAAAATGTTGTCAATTTATTATTTCCTAAAAATCCTTTAGATAAATCTCAAGAGGACATGAATATGCTTATACAAAAGTTAAGAAGATCTATGGTCTTGGGAAATATTCATAGGACAAAAATGAGGATCATTTTTGAGGATAGTGAAGGATTAAAGGAAGTGAGAACAACGATTTGGGCTGTGGGAGACAAAAATATCGTTCTCAAAAAAGGAGTTGTTATTCCAATTAATAGATTAGTTGACGTAATCCTTTAACATTCTTTGATATTCAGCTTTTAATTCTTGGTTCAAGAAAATTTACTTGTAAATTTGAATAAACATTTACATGTATAATTTGAATAACATTATAAAATTAACCGCTTTTACATTCATTATAATTTTTGCTTCAAATTCTATTTCTCAGAATGTTAATGACTCCTTTGTTGATAAGAAATTACTAATTAAAGAAGACCCTAGAGAAAAGGTAAAATACCGCTTTTCCTTGGAGCAAAAAGGTTGTGAAACTTTTGTTATTGCAAATATTGAAATTATTGAAGGTTGGCACATCAATGGTGCTAATTTGCCCTTTGATTGTTATTCATTACCAACAGAAATTATTCTTGCTGAAGACTCTTTGCTTTATTTAGACTCTGATTCTATTATTGAGCCAGAATATGAAGAAATTTATGATAAAGTAGCTAAAGAAATGCTATATCTGCATGATAGTACTATCACCTTAAAAAAGAAAATTACTCTTTTAACTGATAGTACATTTTATCTTAATGGTATATTCACTTTCCAAACGTGTGATGACGTTCATTGTCTCCCGCCATTTACGGATGAGTTTACATTGAAAATTTCAGGTTGCAATCAAAACGCAAATGTCAATGAAGGAGATTTAAATTATATGATGACTTTTATTTTTGGATTCATAACAATACTAATCGTTTCTACAATTATTCTTAGAAAAAGAAAAGCATGAAATTACAAAGGAAATTATACCACTTTTTATCCGTTCTATTTACATTACTCTTTTCTTTTGGTTTTGCCGAGGATCCTGTGACTTGGAGTGTGAAATCCAACTACTTGGGAAATCAAGAATATGAGGTTACTATTACAGCAAATCTAGAGAGCGGGTGGCATTTATATTCTCAATTTTTACAAAGCGATGAGGGTCCATTATCTACCTATATTACCTATAATTTAAATGGGGTTTTTGAAACAATAGACATTACTAAAGAAGTTAATATTGAGAATAAATATGATCCTGTATGGGATATGGAAATTAGTTTCTTTAGTCATGTAGCCGTTTTTAAACAACGTATTAAAGCATTAAATCCAGATTCCATGTTATTTACAGGAAATGTAAACTTCATGATTTGTGATGACCAACAATGCTTACCTCCTGAAGATTACTCCTTTGAAGTAGATTTAAGTTTGGGTAAAGCCATTGATAAAGAAGTAGTTTATAAAACAGACAGCTCAACATTATCTATAATTCCCAAAATAGATAACCTCGATTTAAGCTCCCCTGTTATTGATACATGTGGAGAAATGGAAGAAGAGAATAAAAGTTTTTTGTTGCTTCTTGTAATGGGATTTTTAGGTGGCCTCATTTCTTTGTTTACTCCTTGCGTATTCCCTATGGTTCCCCTTACGGTTAGTTTCTTTACTAAAGGAGGTCAAGAAAAAGGTTCTGGCATTGGTAAAGCAATATTATATGGAGGGTCAATTATTTTAGTCTATGTGTCTTTAAGTTTACCATTCTACATTCAGGGTACTGACCCTGAAGTGCTCAATAAGATTTCTTCGAGTGCGATACTAAACATCATTTTCTTTATCATCTTTTTGGTTTTTGCCTTCTCCTTTTTTGGGTATTATGAACTGACACTTCCAACAAGCTGGGCTAATAAAGCTGATAAGGCTGCTGATATAGGTGGTTTTATTGGAGTTATGTTTATGGCACTTGTTTTAGCTATAGTATCTTTTTCATGTACGGGACCACTATTAGGTTCTGTTTTAGCTGGCTCATTAGACAAAGGTCCTGTGCCTATTACTATGGCCATGTTGGGATTTGGTGTTGGTTTAGGTTTACCTTTTACCATTTTTGCTGCATTTCCTTCCATTATGAAATCACTCCCTCAATCAGGAGGATGGTTGAATTCCGTAAAAGTAGTTTTGGGTTTTGCAGAGTTAGCATTAGCTTTTAAATTTCTATCCAGTGCAGATCTTGTAGAACACTGGGGGTACTTAAAATATGAAGCTTTCCTAATTATTTGGATATTATGTGCAATTGGAACTACATTGTATTTATTTGGATGGATTAAATTTCCTCATGACAGCCCGATTACTACGCTAAAACCAACAAGAATTTTAATTGCTTTGGTTTTTGCTGTTTTAGGCATATACTTCGCCCTTGGATTTCGAGTTAATGAAAAAACTAATACCTATATTTCACTAAACTTATTAAGTGGCATAGCTCCTCCTGTTTCATATAGCTGGTTGTATCCCAGTGAATGTCCCAATGGACTTGATTGTTTTCACGATTTTGAAACTGCGTTATTACATAGCAAAGAAGTGAATAAGCCCCTTTTAATTGACTTTACTGGTCATACTTGTGTAAACTGTAGACGAATGGAAGACAAAGTATGGAGTGAAAAACAAGTATTTAACATTATAAAAAATAAATACATTTTAGTCTCTCTATATGTAGATGATCGCAAAGAATTACCAAAGGAACTTCAAGGAGAAATTACCATTAAAATGCAAGATGGCACTAAAAAGCAAAAGAAAATAAGAACAGTTGGTGACAAATGGGCCACATTTGAAGCCAATGTTTTTCAAAAAGTATCTCAACCATTTTATGTTTTAATAAGTCCAGACGGTAAATTACTTACCCACCCTAAAAGTTATACCCCCAATGTTAATGAATATGCTTCTTGGTTGAATTGTGGAGTTGAAGCTTGGAATCAATTAAATCAAACATCATCTCTTTAAGTAAAACTTTAGTTTGTCTTCTCATTCTGTATTTAATTTTGAATACAGGAAATGCTTATAGTCAGGACAAGGTTATTTGGGAAATCTCTTATAATAAATTAAATAACGAAGTTCTTTTTAAAGCAAAAATTGAAAAGGGGTGGCACCTCTATGCCATATATGTACCTTATCCTGAAGATGGACCACTACCAACATCAATTCAATTTCAAAAAACCAAAGGGATAATACTGCGAGATTCTCTAGTTCAGCTGAACCCCATTATTATATATGATAAAAATTTTGGATTGGATTTAGCTTATTATGAAGATTCAACTACATTCAAACAGCCTGTAACACTTAATAAAAATAAAGGGTATCTAACTGGATCTATTGATTATATGACATGTAATGATAAAATGTGTATTCCTTATCAATACCCTTTTGAACTCAAAATTAATCGTCCAAATTAGGTGCTAACCATTTTAACATAACCGATTCATTGACCACTTTACGCTTAGCCAAATCAATTACTTGATCTTTTTTTATCTTTCCTAAACCAAAGTATTTAGCATCTGGATGAGCAAAATACCAACCAGACACCGAAGAAGCAGGGAACATGGCTAATGACTCTGTCAGTGAAACACCTATATTTTCTTCTGCATTTAACAGCTTAAATATAGTTTGCTTTTCGGTATGATCAGGACAAGCGGGATAGCCTGGAGCAGGTCGAATACCGTTGTATTTTTCACTAATTAGTTCATCATTATTAAATGATTCGTTAGAAGCATATCCCCAAAATTCTTTTCTCACCCTTTCATGTAAAAATTCTGTAGCTGCTTCAGCAATTCGATCAGCTATTGCCTTTATCATAATCGCATTATAATCATCTAAATCTTTTTCATATTGCCTAGCTAATTCATCAACATTCTTTCCTGCAGTAACAACAAATGCACCTAAATAATCTGTAGCGTTATCAGATTTAGGACGAATAAAATCACTTAATGCCATATTTTTTGCTTTTGTCGATTTTAAAGTTTGTTGCCTCAACGTATGAGAAATAGCAATTCGATCTCCTTTTTCATCTATCAAGTGGATATCATCATATTGATCACTATAAGCTTCCCAGAAACCATAAACTACGTCTACTTGAATCGTGTTTTTTTCAAGTACTTCCGATAACATTTTTTGAGCGTCATCGTATAATTTTTGAGCCTCTTGCCCCACTATCTCATCATATAAAATGTTGGGAAACCTTCCATGAAGCTCCCATGTTTGAAAAAAAGGTGTCCAATCTATATAAGAAATAATTTCTTTCAACGGCAAATCACACCATTCATGTGAACCCATTTTTCTTGGCCTGGTTGGGGTATAATTACTCCAGTCGATTTGGAGTTTATTTTTTCTAGCTTGATCTATGGTTAAAAATGATTTTTGACCCTTCTTCTTCAAATGATACTCCCTTAATGTTTGATATTCAGATTTTGTTTTCTCTAAGAAATCTTTCTTTCCCTTACCTAACAAACTTCCTGCAACCGTTACAGATCTAGAAGCATCTAAAACGTGGATGGCTTGAGAAGAAGGTAATGCCTCCTCAATTTTAACAGCTGTATGGACTCTAGATGTGGTAGCTCCACCAATCAATAATGGAACATGTATTTCATTTTTTTCCATTTCTTTGGCCACATCTATCATCTCGTCTAAAGATGGTGTAATTAACCCACTAAGACCAATAATATCAACTTGATGTTTTTTGGCTTCTTCAATTATTTTAAAGGCTGGCACCATTACTCCTAAATCAATAATTTCATAATTATTGCATCCCAAAACAACTCCTACAATATTTTTACCTATGTCATGAACGTCCCCTTTTACCGTAGCGAGTAAAATTTTCCCCTTTGACTTTTGCTCGCTTTTCTCAGCCTCAATAAACGGAGTCAAGTATGCTACAGCTTTTTTCATAACCCTAGCCGATTTCACTACTTGGGGTAAAAACATTTTTCCTTCTCCAAATAAATCCCCCACCGTATTCATACCATTCATTAAAGGGCCTTCAATTACCTCAATGGGACGGTTAACTGTACTTCTCACTTCTTCTACATCCTCTTCAATAAACTCAGTAATTCCTTTTATTAAGGCATATTCTAATCTTTCTTCTACATTATTTTCCCTCCAAGCCAATACCTTTTCATTAGCTTCCTTACTGTCATGGGATATCGTAGAAGCATAGTCTAATAATACTTCTGTTGCGTTATCAGTTCTATTTAATAGAACATCTTCTACTTTTTCTAATAACTCTTTTGGAATATTATCATACACTTCAAGCATAGTAGGGTTAACAATTCCCATATCCATTCCTTCATGAATGGCATGATATAAAAATGCAGAATGCATGGCTTCTCTTACTGGATTATTTCCTCTAAATGAAAAAGAAACGTTACTCACTCCTCCACTCACATGCGCTCCTGGCAAATTCTCTCTTATCCAACGTGTTGCCTTAAAAAAGTCTATGGCATTATTTCGGTGTTCTTCCATACCTGTACCTACTGGAAACACATTAGGATCAAATATGATGTCTTGAGGGGGAAAACCTACTTTATCCACTAAAATATCGTATGATCTTTTACAAATTTCTATTCGTCTTTCATAGCTATCAGCTTGTCCTTTTTCATCAAAAGCCATTACAATTACTGCGGCTCCGTAAAGTTTAATTTTTTTAGCCTGAGATATAAAAGTTTTTTCTCCTTCTTTTAAGGAAATGGAATTCACAATACCCTTACCCTGAATACACTTTAAACCTGCCTCAATAATTGACCACTTAGAAGAGTCAATCATAACTGGGACTCTAGAAATGTCTGGTTCTGCCGCTATGAGATGTAAAAATCTGACCATAGCCTTTTCGCCATCTAACATCCCTTCATCCATATTGATATCTATGATTTGAGCCCCACCTTCAACCTGTTCTCTTGCTATATCAAGAGCATCTTCATAATTCTCCTCTTTGATAAGCCTCAAAAATTTTCTTGAACCCGTAACATTTGTTCTCTCTCCTACATTTACAAAATTGGTTTCAGGTGTGAAGGTAAGTGGTTCCAAACCACTTAATTTCATGTATGGAAGGTTATTCCACTTGAACTTATATTTTGAATCGTATTCTTTTAATAAGCTCATATTACGTGTATTAATCGAGGCTTATAATTAGAAGCTAATTCAGCAATGGCTTGAATATGATCTGGAGTTGTGCCACAACAACCACCAATAATATTAATTAAACCATCATCCAAAAACTTTTTTAATTGATTACACATCATTTCAGGTGTTTCATCGTATGCTCCAAATTCATTAGGTAATCCTGCATTAGGATGAGCACTAACATGAAACGATGATTTAGAAGCTAATGTTTTTAGATAAGGCTGCATATCTCTAGCACCTAGAGCACAATTAAGTCCTACACTTAGCAAGGGGAAATGGGAAATTGAAATTAAAAATGCTTCTGTAGTTTGCCCTGTTAACGTACGACCACTGGCATCAGTAATTGTTCCTGACACCATTACGGGAACCCTATTTTTGGTTTGTGAAAATGTCTCTTCAATAGCAAATAAAGCGGCTTTAGCATTAAGAGTGTCAAATACGGTTTCAACCAATAAAATATCAACTCCTCCCTCTAATAATGCAAAAACTTGTTCGCTGTAAGCTTCAACTAATTGATCAAAACTGGTATTTCGGTAGCCTGGGTCATTTACATCCGGGGAAATAGAAGCCGTTCGATTTGTTGGACCTATAGAACCAGCCACAAATCTTGGCTTCATAGGGTCTTTCATAGAAAATTCTTGAGCTACTTTTTTTGCAAGTTGAGCCCCATGAAAATTAATTTCATAAACGTATTTTTCTAAATTGTAATCAGCCTGGGCAATACGTGTACCAGAAAAGGTATTGGTTTCTACGATATCTGCACCTGCCTCAAAATAAGCTCGATGTATGGATTCTATAATTTCAGGTCTTGTTAGACTCAGTAAATCATTATTGCCTTTTAATGAGCTATGGTGGTCTTCAAACCAATTCTTTCTAAAATCATCTTCCTGTAAATCGTGCTGCTGAATCATAGTTCCCATAGCTCCATCAAGCACTAAAATTCTTTCTTTTATAACTTCTTCAATTCCCTTCATTAACTGCAAAAAAAAATCTCTTTCGTTGGAAAGAGATTTAATATAAATTTTTTAATTCTTTTATCTCTTATCTTGATTTACGTTTAAGTAATCCGGAAGTAGCACCTACCTATTAGGGGTTGCTAAGATTTCACAGGGCCGTTTCCCTCCATCTTTCTGGATAAGCTAAAAAGAACTTCTCCAAATATAAATACTAAAAACAGAATTCCAAACTTTATCTAAGACTTCGCTTTTAAAGAACGGAACAATTGAACAATTTGTTTTCTAAACAAGAAAAACAAAATGATGTAAGGTATAATCATTAAGAACAAAATACCCGTGTTTAAACCATTCCCCACCGTAAAATCTTCTTTACTACTTGAAATTATTTGAGCTCTGCATGTTGAGCATCCTTGAGAGATAAATTGTAATGAACAAGAAATACTCAATAACAAAAATGCTATTTTATATAAAAATTTCAAGAATAATAAGGCTCAATCATGAAGTAAACTACTACACCAGTGATAGCTACATAAAGCCAAACTGGATAAACGTAGCGAACTAATTTTTTATGTTTAGCAAATTCTGCAATAGATGCTCTGTAGGCGGAGTAAAGTATGAATGGTAAGGACAATCCTGCAAGAAAAATATGAGATATTAAAATGAAATAATAAATTGTTCTTATTGATCCCTCTCCTCCAAATGTGGTGCTATCTGCTAGAATATGATGCGCTATGTAAGATAACAAAAATAAAACAGAAAGAATAATGGATAAATTCATAACTCGTTTATGTGCCATAAATTTTTTTGATTTCACTAATAACAAACCAAAGATTAATAACAATGCTACTGTACCATTGATGATTGCGTTCAATTGCGCAAAAATGTGGGGGTCAAAACCCAAATCAACTTCGATTTTAAGTTCATGTAAAATGACAACTGCAACAAAAACTACTGCAGATACAGCCCAAATAATAATATTTGCTTTTTTATCATTTTTGGTGAGCGATGCTGATGGATAATTCATTTTTAAATTTTAAGTAAAAGTATGGTAAAAATTATTGAGATTAAAAATTGTTCTACTCTTCTTAGAGTAATTTTTTAATGTCATTAACAATTTTTGAGATGTTTTCTTCATCAGTTCCATCATAATAACCGCGTATTCTTTGTTGCTGATCTATTAAGATTATTTTTTCAGAATGTAAAAAACCTCCGGGAGCTAATGCGTCTTCTTGGTTTGGCACTAAGTAGCCATTTACACCCAATTCATAAATGCTTTTTTGATCACCAGTTAGTAAGTTCCAATTATTGACACTAACATTATAACTATTCGCATATTCACTTAATCTTCCTACAGAATCTCTATATGGATCTACTGTGTAAGAAATTAATTCAACATCTTTTATACAATCCTTTTCCAATATAGTTTGAATTTTCTTCATGTTCGATGTCATTATGGGGCAAATGGTGGGGCAGTGGGAAAAAAAGAAGTCAACCAGACAAACTTTTTCTTTCATAACCTGATCAGTAACTGTATCTCCCAATTGATTTACAAATGACCAATATGGAATATGATGATATGCCGTGTCCCCCTCTACAGATGGATCATAGTCTTTGTTTCCTAAAATTGGCAATGATTTATCTGATGAATCTTTTTCTAGTTCTTCTCTAATTAATAAGCTAATTTCTTTTGTTATTCTTCTTACCTCACCGAAATTATAAGTGAAATATTTACCTCTTATTTGCTGGTTTTTATCTACTAATAAAGTCATTAAATAGGCTTCTCTTTCAAATCCAAATAAGGTGTCCCTTTTCATCCATGGATTACCTCTGGAAAAATCTTGATCGAAATAAGGAATATATGAATTGGATGTCATGATCCATTTGTCAGAATCAATTTCATTGTATTTTCTGAACTCACTTATTCGATCATTAATGTCCGGAATGTTATCAATAAAAGAAGTGACTACTTTTACATCTTTAAAGCCTAAATTATCTACTAATTCAGTATAAATTTTAATCTTAAACCATTCTAACCTAAAGGGACATTTTTCAAAGTCATTTGGACATTCAACAGAAAGAAAATTATATAGAATTATGTTATCATTTAAAGAACATGATGTAATGGTATCACCATTAAAATCAACAAATTCGAATGGTGTACTGAGTTCTCCAAAATTCGGCTGAGGAATAAAAACAGGATTACTACACTTTTTAAGTGATAATGTTAGAACAGCAAAAGTTCCAAAGATTAGGCTTAATACTATAAAGCCTTTTTTCTTCATCGTTTATTTATATATGAAGTGTCATAGCATTTGCATGTTTACCATGCAAACTGAATTCGTTAAGAGCGGATTCGGTTTCAACTGCATTCGACTCATTATCATGTAGAATATGATTCCAGTAAGATGACTCTGCTAAACATATAAAAATTAAATAGACTATAAATAAGATGTAAGGTACTAGAATAACCATCTTAAAGTTTTTTCTTTCATCGCCTAAATGCATAAATACCAGAACAATGAAGGCCGCCTTAACAATGGTGAGAACAATAAACCCCACTTTTACGTAAGGCCATAAAGAGTTATCTGCGCCTTGGTCTCCAGTATATTGCTTAATTAAAGCACCTATTAGCACTTCAACAAGAGTTATAAGTGACAAAATTATAGTAACCCTCCATATGGTTTTTCTAATCGCAACTCCATGAGCTTCATCATGATTAGCTGATAAAGAATAATTATGATCGTGAATTAAATCGTCTCTTTCCATAATTTGATAATTAAACTAAATAAAAGAATGTAAATACAAAAACCCAAACTAAATCTACGAAGTGCCAGTAGAGACCTACTTTTTCTACCATTTCATAATGCCCTCTTTTATCGTAGACTCCTCTTACCACATTTATTAATATGATAAGGTTAAATACAACTCCTGAAAAAACATGAAAACCATGAAATCCGGTAATGAAGAAGAAAAAGTCAGCATATTGGGGTACCATAGGGGCATATTCGTTTTCAATCAAATTAGCACCTTGCATGGAAGCGGTTGAAGAATCAATTAGCGCCTGAGCTTCGGCTCCAGTTATACTGACACCTCTTCCAAATTGTAAAATAGGCTCACTTCCAGCATACTCCAACACAGCCCATCCATCAGAAGTTAAAATGGAACCAAAGTGAGTACCATGAATAAAATGGTACCACTCCCATGCTTGAGAACCGACAAAAAAAAGTCCACCTACCACTGTTAGCAACAACCACTTTACAACTCCTTTTTTATCCAATCTGTGTGCAGCTTCTACCGCTAATACCATAGTTACTGAACTTACAATAAGGATAAATGTCATTAGGGCCACATAGAATAATGGATAGCCGCTACCTATGAATGGCATAGCATTAAAGGTTTCCTCACCAATTGGCCAATCTGCCGCTTGATGTCTTGCAAAACCATAAGCTGTTAAAAGCCCTCCAAAAGTAAGTGCATCTGACACCAAAAACATCCACATCCATTGCTTTCCGTAAGATATTCTAAATGGAGAACCATCTCCTCCCCAGAGTTCTGATCTACTTATATTTTCTGAATGTCCAGCCATAATTTAAATTTTCGGTTACAAGTTTAATTAATATATTCTAAAAATACATATAAGTAAAGCCACAAAAGGCCTACAAAATGCCAAAATACACTAACAGCTCTAAGTCCTGCTACATTATCTACGTTATATGTGTCTTTGTTTGCTCTAAATATAACAACAGTCATTGCAGATAAGGAAAGAATTAAATGTAAAAAATGAATAATAGTAAGTACCCAAACAAAGCTACTAGAAACATTTGAGGTTTGATAAAACTCAGCGTATTGATTAGCATTAAGTTCTTGCTTAGCCTGTTTCCAAATGCCATCCTTTATTTCAATGTTTATATTTTGGTCAAGCTGAAAATAAGATTCAAATTGATCAATTTCTATTCCATTGGAGTAAACCTTTCCCTTAGTAATTAGGTATTCCTTGCCGCCTTGGTATACTTTTGTGTTAATGGCCTCTCTCTCTTCAAGAGACAAAGATTTCTCAGGAAAAAACAATCTTTTTTTGCTGTATTCTAAATCTTCTCCATTTAGACTAATGGAAAAATCTTTACCGTATTTCCCCTTCAACATGAAAAAAGGTTGATCATTACAAACCCCAAAAGAAAATTTGAATAATTCATTTTTCTGAACTTCAGATAATTTCATCGAATCCAAATAAAGTTCTCCTTCTTCATAAACAAGCCTTTTTGAAGATGAAACATCTAATATTGAATAAGGATTATTATAATTATTAAAAATGAATTTAGCATCAGTAAATGATGTTGACGTACCACAAATCTGACGTAAAAACAACTTTACCTCATCTAGTTCATTATTTGTGATATTCTCCTCATTAATAAGATAATTCTCTCCGTCATAATCAATTACATGATCTGCTTTCATCACTTTAAAATTTTTGCCGTATTGTCCGTAAACAAATGTTACAAAAGACTTCATAGCATTTCCACTTTGATAGTAAGATTTCCAGCCTCTAAACTGAAAAAAGGTGAACCCTAAAGAAAGCATCAATGTTAAGATTAATAAACGTAACACTTTTGACTTACGACTTTTTCTAGCAAATTGTAATGCCATGTAAAAGGTGACACTACTTATTAGAATTAGAACAGTACTAATAATGAATTCATAGGGCAAATGAATGTTAACCCAAAATTTATCCATTTTTCTAACTAATACTGCGCTTGAAAGGCCAGCAAAGAGCATTACACTACCAATTACTCCAACCAATACAAGTGCTGAATATACTTTCTCTTTTTGTTTATTTGATTCAAATTGTTGCATGGTATTATTTATAATAAGTCAAAACAATAAACGGTAAATAATATGGGTAAGTAAGCAAAAGAATAATACATAATCTTATTGGCATACTTATCTTCTAAAGTGAAATATAACCTGATGGCAGGGGTATACATAATTAAACTTAGACAAATACCTATTATCATTGAAGTAGTACCTGTCATTTCAGCAGCCCAGGGCAACATGGATGAGGGAATTAAAAATGCGGAGTATAACATAATTTGAAATGCACTTTTTTTGTTTTTTTCAATGCTTGGCAACAATCTAAATCCAGCCTTTTTATAGTCGCCATCTAATTTCCATGCTAAAGCCCAAAAATGAGGAAACTGCCAAAAAAACTGTAGCATAAACAATACACCTGGCTCTAATCCAAAATCATTAGAAACGGCAACGTAACCAAGAAGAGGTGGTATACTACCAGGTATTGCTCCAACAAATACAGCTATTGAAGACTTTTGTTTTAAAGGAGTGTAAATAAGAACATAAACAATCATAGAAAACAAACCCAACAACATGGATTTTGAATTAATGGTACACAGTAAAAACAATCCTAAAGCACCAATAATTACGCAAAATATGATGGCCTCTATTTTACTGATAACCTGAACTGGTAATGGACGACTCTTCGTTCTGCTCATTAAAGTATCTGTCTTAATTTCTAAGAGTTGATTAAACCCATTGGAAGAACCTGTTATGAGCAACCCACCAATAAGCAGAGAGTACATCGCTAATGAATTTAGGTCTCCTTTAGCCATGAAGAACCCAAAAAACGCACTTAAAACAACAAATGATGACAGCCGTAATTTCATTAAAGAAACAAATGCCTTTGATTTGGTCATTATATTAACATGTAATGGAGTCTCCAATCGATCTGTTTTCATTTGGTGGCGAAATTAGTATAATTTATTCTTTAATAGAACTTGTGTTGAACCTTTCAGTTAATAATCTAAATAAGATTGCCAAAGGTTTGATGTAATGCCTATTGAAAACAGAGAAGATTCTGATATGGTATTGTTTCTTGATGTATTATATCGATAATTAAATTGTGTAAATAACTTGGTATTAGATAAAGCTACTAATAACAAAGAAGCTCGAATTTCAATTTGATATTGGTTTATGGTATTACCTTGACCAATTTCATGTCCATAATCTCCTCCAGCCCTACTTGTGTAAGGTTGAAACATATCTCCACCAAAATTATAATGTTGGAAATCTCTCCCAAAATATTGATATGCATACTTAACCCAGAAATCTAAATTGTTTTTTTGATAACCTAATATGGCTAAAACTTCATGAAAATTTGATTCCAACGGATGCGCTAACGAATGATTTCTATGCCCATAATTTTGCATGGAGTTAACATGAGAATAAGTAAATGGCCTTACGGCATTCCATTCTATTAATGAATAAAGACCCTCAATACCAAATAGATCAAAAAATCTCATACCTATTTGCATCCCATATTTGTTACCCCACCAACCTGTACCTTCTTGAAATGCGCTAAGCAAAAATTCATCTAAAATAAAATGTTGATATAAGATAATTTTTTTGGGCAATCTAATTTTTAAACCTCCTCCAAAAAATGCATTGTCTGATGAACCCATTCCATATTCAACGGGTCTATAAAAAATGAATGGATTCAAATAATTAAAATCAAGTCCTCTACTGTTTAATGTGTCTTTACCTTGCCATATCACCGATTCAAACAAAGAAAGATTAAGCCAATCTGTAACATTTAAGCTTAATGCGTGTAAAGAAGACCATTTTTTATTTGAAAAGCTTGCCGAATACCGATCATGATGTAATGACCATAGATTGATATATTTTACTTTCCAAAAAGTGGATTCTAATTTAAAAAATGGATAAGCAGGAGCATAATCTGAAAGATAAATGGAACGATATCCATCACCTATTAGATTTCTACCAACACCTCCACTTAAATTAAAAAAACGGTGTGGCTGATAAGAAACATATCCCTCCAAAATTGGTTGGCTGTATGTGAATAATAAATCATTATTTAGGTATCCTATTCCAGGAGCAAACGGTCTTTTAGTTAAGTTATTAGACTCATAAGTTGATAAAGTTCCTAAAGCATAACCCAATCTCCACTGAGAATACAACTGATTATTAGAAAAATTGAATTGAGCTCCTAATGAGAATAAATTGGTTAAATCATTATCAAAGGGATTGTATTTTATACCACCATCAATAACTGGTAAAACTAAAAATCGAACTGTATCACTAACTTGCCCATAAGACCAAATCCCCTTTTGAGTTTTTATTGTTAACACTGAATCTAAAAGAATAGGTTTGCTTATGCTGTGACATTGATTTCTTAAATAAAGTTGTTTTTCCAATTGATATCTTTGTTGGAAATCACCAAAAAAATATGATTGTGCAACTCCAATCGAAACTGATATAGATAATGTGAAAAAAGCAAAAAATCTCATATTGGTTTATTTTTTTTTAGCAATCAAATACAAACTACCAACTATGATTATGGAAGAACCTATTTGCAAACACAATAATATTGTGGGATGGTTGATTGAAAAAACCAATTGAAATAAGAGCTGACAACCAATTAAGCTTATGCTAAATAAAAAAAGAGCTAAAGTGGTTTTAGCATGACCAATTCCCGTTTTTTCAAAATGGTGATGGATATGATTTTTATCAGCCTTAAATGGTGATTTAGAACGAATCAATCTTAAAATAAATACCCTTAAAGTATCCATGAGTGGATAGGCAAGAAATGTCATCACCATCACAGGCTTATTTAATTGGACTAACCATTGGGGGGTATTTGCATAATTTTCGTTGATGGCATTTATAGCTAGAATACAAAAAATAACGCCAATTGACAATGAACCAGCATCACCCATAAAAACTCTAGCTGGATAAAAATTAAAGAAAACAAAACCGATCATTGTACCTGCCAAAACACTAGCTAGAAGTGCTAGTGGAACATTTCCACATTTACAGAAAACGTAGCTAAAACACAATGATGCTAAAAATGATATTAAGCCTGCTAAACCGTCTAAACCATCGATTAAATTTATAGCGTTAATGATGACTAAATAAGTAAATATAGTTAGTAAATAACTTTGCCATAAATCTAATTCTCCATAAACTCCAAAAATACCATGCATAGAAGTGATTCGAATATCAGCCATAATAACTAAGATGAAACCTACCATAATATGGGCTATTAATTTTTTCAATGGAGCGGTACCAATAATATCATCTTTAACTCCAACAAAAAATAGAACTAACAAACAAGCTATTACGTATTTAAAATTGATTAACATTCCTGGAATATGATCATATTCTTCAGGGAACCATAATGCATACGAAAAAATGATTGACCCAAATATCACAACACCTCCAAGAGTTGGAATACTCCATCTATGCATCTTTCTTTCTTCAGTAGGCGTATCTACTAAATTTTTAAGCTTGGCTACCTTTATTAAAGAAGGCATAGAAAACAGCACCACTAAAAATGAAGTAATAAATCCAAAAATGACTATATATAATCCGTTCATATTTAATATCTATTGATCAAAGTAATCGTTTTTTAAATAGGTTCTAAATGAAAAAATGAAGTAATTATCCCAAACTCCATCAAATGACCTCGATAAATGTCCAATGGAAATTTCCATTTTGGAGGCCATATTGATTACATAACCTACTGAATTATTAAGAAAAATAACTTGAGCTTTATCTATTTCGACAACTTCATTATTTGGAGTAAATACTTGATTGGCAAAAAATTGATTGTTTCCAGGTCTGTCAATACTCACAATATTATTACTTAAACGACAAAACAATCTTCCATTATTAATCTGCCCTTTAAGGGCCCATTCTGAAAAACCTGAACCTAACGGATGTGCTAATTCATGGCCCATATGACTAAATTGCTGAAATTTATTATTACTATCAACTGAATATAGGGCGGTTGGGACGTAATTAAATTCAAGATTTAAAAAAGAATTGGATTTTCTTTTATCAATACTAAACTCACTTCTTATCCCAAATTGAGAACCTATCTTGTTTTCGCTTCGAACCACAAATTGATTATATATTTTAATTCTGTTAGAAAATAAATAACTGGTATTTATACCGTACATTTTTGAATTAGATGATAAAGAATCTTTTGCTAAAAAATGTGAACCCATAATTGGCAAGTAGAAACTATAATGTGGAGGAGATGTACCTTCAAAAGAATCATATGCTTTAAATAAAGTTCCTTCAAAAATAGAAAATGATAAAGCTGAAGTAGCCTGAATTGAAAGCTGATTAAAACCAAAATATTTTGGAATAAGCATGGATTCAGGTGTGGTAGAAACTGGAATTCTACTTAAATTATAAAGTCTAGATTGAACATGTTTGTATAGTAATTTCCCGTCTAAAAAATGGTATTGACCACTTAAATATTGATAGTCCGGAGCATAATCTGACAGCAATAAAGAGCGATATCCATCTCCAAAAAAATGCCTACCATGTCCTAACTGAAAAATAATTCCTTTAGTTGGTGAAAAACTCACATATCCATTGGCTAAACCTGCATCAATCCCATATTCTTTAAACTTTTTTCCTCTTCCAATTCCAAAAGCTATGACGTCAATTGTATTTTCATGTTTTGCCCTATCCAACGCCTTTCTAGATAAATAATCAGGATAAAAAAACTGATTTTCGTAAAACCGGGTTTCAAATGATAACTTAGAAGTTAAATCTCCAGTAATTCTGAATCCTCTCACATTTGTTGAGTAGAAATAACCTTGAACGGTGTTTTTGGGACTTATTGAAAAATGAAATAGTGGATCTGCAGTTAACCTAACTTCATCTTCATTAACAAACAAAAGACTTTCATCAAATATTTTTCTTTTCCATCTATTGTCAATCGGTTTGATGGAAGAGTCAAATAATTGACAAGATTCTAAATGCGGTTTGATGGAAGAGTGAGTTATTTCATTTCCATTTGAAGTATTAAAAAAAGAAAAAGTTTGATTTTTAAGTTGGCCTATAACAACTTGATTAGTGCAGAAGTAAAATGGAATTAAAAGTGCATGAAATATGTTATTTCTTTTCATTATGAACATACCAATCATAAGTCATACGTATTCCATCTAACAAAGTTATGGAAGATTCCCAACCTAGGTTTTTGGCTTTAGAAACATCCAATAATTTTCTTGGCGTACCATCAGGTTTAGAAGAATCCCAAACAATCTCACCTTTGTAATTAACAATATCTTTGATTATGTAAGCCAAATCTTTTATGGCAATATCTTTTCCTGTTCCAATATTAACTAGTGAATCTTGATTGTAATTGCACATGAAATAAATACATGCATCCGCTAAATCATCCACATGTAAAAACTCTCTCATTGGGAATCCAGTGCCCCAAAGGATAACCGAATTAAACTCATTCACTTTAGCTTCATGAAACTTACGCAATAAGGCAGGTAGAACATGAGAGTTTTTAAGATCAAAATTATCATTTGGACCATACAAATTAGTAGGCATAAGCGAGATAAAGTTACAGTCATACTGCTCTTTGTAAAACTGACACATTTTAAGTCCAGCTATTTTAGCAATGGCATAGGGTTCATTAGTTGGTTCTAACTCACTCTTTAATAATGATTCCTCTTGTATTGGTTGATCTGCAAATTTGGGATATATGCATGAAGATCCTAAAAAAAGTAATTTTTTTACGTTGTTTTTATACGCAGCATGTATCACGTTGTTTTGAATACTTAAATTATCGTAAATAAATTCGGCCTTATAAGTGTTATTTGCCAAAATTCCACCCACTTTTGCAGCCGCTAAAAAAACATAATCTGGTTTTTCATTTACAAAAAACTTTTCTACGTTGTTTTGATTTCGTAAATCTAATTCTTTAGAACTTCTAACTAGAATATTTGAATAGCCATCCATTTTCAACTTTCTAATAATGGCTGAACCAACCATTCCATTATGACCTGCTACATAAATTTTATTATGTTTATTCATATTGATTCAGAGCTTGAAAACCTCCTTTTTTTAAATGAATTTCTTTTTCAAAAAGCGCTACATCTGATGCTACCATTTCTTTGATCAATGATTTTAGATTTATTTTAGGCTCCCAGTTCAATAGTTTTTTTGCTTTTGAAGCATCTCCAATTAATAAATCAACTTCAGTTGGTCGATAGTAATTGTTATCAATCTCTACTAGGACCTTACCAGTAGATTCATCAACACCTTGTTCCTGATTCCCTTTTCCTTCCCATTTAATAGCAATACCCACTTCGTTAAAAGCCATGGAGCAAAAATCTCTAACAGTAGTTGTCACTCCTGTAGCTAACACATAATCTTCTGGTTTTTCTTGTTGAAGCATCAACCACATGCCTTCTACATAATCCTTTGCATGTCCCCAATCTCTTTGCGCATTCAAGTTGCCTATATACATCTTTTCTTGTAGTCCAAGAGAAATCTTTGCAACAGCTCTAGTAATTTTTCTTGTTACGAATGTTTCTCCTCTCAATGGGCTTTCGTGATTAAACAGTATGCCATTACAAGCAAAAACATCATAAGCTTCCCTATAATTTTTCACAATCCAATAAGCGTATAACTTTGCTACACCATAAGGGCTTCTAGGATAAAAAGGCGTGTTTTCTGTTTGGGGAACTTCCTGAACTTTTCCATAAAGTTCTGATGTTGATGCTTGATAAAACTTGACCTTTTTTTCCAAATTCAAAATTCTAATCGCTTCTAATAACCTTAATGTACCAACCGCATCAGAATTTGCCGTATATTCTGGTACTTCAAAGGAGACTTTAACATGAGACTGTGCTCCCAAATTATATATTTCTTCTGGCTGTACTTCCTGTATAATTCGGATTAAATTAGTGGAATCTGTTAAATCTCCATGATGCAAATAAAAATTAACCTCATTTTGATGTTTATCTTGATATAAATGATCAATTCTATCTGTATTAAAAAGAGATGCTCTTCTTTTTACACCATGAACTTCATATCCTTTACTTAATAATAATTCGGCTAAGTAAGCTCCATCTTGACCAGTAATGCCTGTAATGAGTGCTTTTTTCTTCATTTTACAATAAACCAATTATTTCTCAACTGTTTTCGATTATAAACCATCTCTTGATTTGTTTCCAAATCAATAAAAGATTTTCCAGCAAACTTTGATATAGCATGACCTGCGGCTGTATCCCATTCCATTGTTGGGGCAAACCTTGGATAAACATCGGCTGTTCCTTCTGCTACTAAACAAATTTTCAACGAACTCCCCATACTGACAACCTCCACATTTCCTTTCTCTTTCTTTAATTGCTCAAAAAAGTCAGCTGTTTCCTTACTTGGGTGTGATCTACTACCTACTGCTGTAAAAACGTCCTTTTCTATATGAAGTGGTAATTTTTCTATTGAACCCTCCACTTCTCTGTATGATCCAGTTGATGACCCATAATACATCCATTTTTTTACGGGAACATAAATCACTCCCAAAATGGGAATTCCATTTTCAACAAGCGCAATATTTACCGTAAACTCTCCATTTCGTTTAACAAATTCTTTTGTCCCATCCAGTGGATCTACTATCCATAAATACGTAAAAGATTTCCTTTCTTCAAACGAACTATGAATTCCTTCTTCACTTAAAATGGGAATGCTTGATGCATTTAAATGCTTTTCTATAACTTCATTTGATCGCTGATCAGCAATGGTTAATGGCGATTGATCATCTTTTTCTAGGACCTCAAATTCTCCTTGATATACCTCCATAATCTCAGCTCCACCAGCAAGTGCAGCTTTTTTAGCCAATTCTAGTAATTGTTCCTCATTTATTTCTGCCATCAACTCCAAAGTTTGATTTGTACCATGCTCTTTCGTGTAAATAATAGACTGGCATTTTTATGAAAAACTCAATACCTCCAACAGTCAAACCTGTCATAGGATCTCCACTAACAATCCATGCAATTATCATGGTAGTCAACGTTGCTGTAATTCGCCATGTAAACGTCTTGGCAATATGCCTCTTCTTACTTCCTTCCATTATTCTTAAACTTAATATCCTGCTCCTGATCCTGATATGATTTCAACAGGATGCCAAGTTGTTTTTGTTTCCATAAATTCAGTGATGATGTAAGGATTTTCTACCGATTCATCGTGCCAAGATTTCTGATTACCTACCACTATTCTTTTAAGGTTTTGAATAGCTTCTTCCTGCACTAGTTTCTTATACTCTAGATTATCTGTTAAATAAATGGCATTTACATCCATATGTTTGGATAAATGAACTATAATTTCCTCTTTTTTCCCAGTAAGGATGTTCACCACTCCTGCTGGAACATCAGAAGTAGCCAACACTTCAGCTAGTGTTATCGAACATAAGGGAAGTTTTTCTGAAGCCAATACTACAGCACAATTTCCAGAAACTAATATAGGACATAACGAACTCAATAAGCCTAATAATCCTGGTCTCTCAGGGGCAACTAATCCTACAACACCCATGGGTTCCATTAATGAAAAATTAAAATGACTGGAAGCAACCGGATTTACAGACCCAAAAACTTGATTTATTTTATCCGCCCATCCCGCAAAGTAAATTACTCTATCAATGCTTAAATCTACTTCTTCAGCAGCTTTATTTTTATCTACTCCTTGAAATACTAATTCAGAAATAAATTGATCCTTTCTGCCTTCCATCATTTCTGCCATTCGGTAAAGTATTTGACTACGATTATAAGCGGTAGCACTTGACCATTTTTCAAAGGCTCCTCTAGCAGCTACTACTGCATTTCTTAAATCTTTTCTAGATGACAAACATACATTTGCAATAGCTTTACTGCGATTATTTAATTGATAAAACCGACCCGACTCTGTTCTAGGGAATTTTCCACCGATAAAAATTTTGTATGTTTTTAGTACATTAATTCTTTCTGCCATGTTAAAAGTTTAAATAAGGAGTTAAACCATGTAATCCTCCTTCTCTTCCGTGTCCGCTTTCCTTGTAGCCACCAAAAGGAGAAGTAGGGTCAAATTTATTGTAGGTATTGGCCCAAACTACACCTGCTCTCATCTGTGAAGTGAGATTAAATATTTTAGATCCTTTATCGGTCCATACTCCAGCTGATAAACCAAAAGGAGTATTGTTTGCTTTGGTAATTACCTCATCTATAGTTCTAAAAGTTTGAATGGCCAATACAGGACCAAAAATCTCTTCCTTAGCGATTACATGAGATTGAGATACATTAGTAAATAAGGTTGGAGGACACCAAAACCCTTTTTTTGGTAATGAACAATCAAGCTGGAACATTTCCGCTCCTTCTTGTTGACCAATTTTCAAATATTTATTAATCGTACCTAGTTGTTCTTTAGAGTTAATGGCACCAATATCGGTGTTTTTATCTAATGGATTACCTAAAATCAAGGATTGTATTCTGTCTTTTAGTTTCCTAAGAACAATATCATAAACAGACTCTTGAACGAATAATCTTGAACCTGCACAACACACATGCCCCTGGTTAAAATAAATTCCATTAATAACGCCCTCAACAGCTTGATCTAAGGGAGCATCTTCAAAAATGATATTTGCTGCTTTACCTCCTAACTCCATTGTAGACTTTTTATTAGATCCTGCGATGGCTTTCATAATTATTTTCCCAACCCCTGTTGATCCCGTAAATGCAATTTTATCTATATCAGGATGATTAACAATCCCTGCTCCAGTAGAACCCGCTCCAGTAATGATATTCACTACCCCTTTAGGTAAATCAGCTTCTTGTATGATTTCTGCCAACTTTAAAGCAGTTAGAGAAGTCGTTTCAGCAGGCTTTAGCACTACCGTATTACCAGTGGCTAACGCAGGTGCAATTTTCCATGCAGCCATCATCAAGGGAAAATTCCATGGAATGACTTGCCCAGCAACACCTACAGGCTTAGGATTTCGGTTAGGAAAAGCATATTTTAATTTATCAGTCCAACCTGCATAATAGAAAAAATGGGCAGCTGTAATGGGAATATCTACGTCTCTAGATTCTCTGATCGGTTTTCCTCCATCTAATGTTTCAATTACGGCTAATTCTCTGGATTTTTCTTGAATTAATCTTGCTATTCTAAAAATATATTTTCCTCTTTCTTTTGCTGACATCCTCGACCAAGGACCTTCATATGCTTTTCTGGCGGCAGTAACTGCATTATTTACATCTTTTTCACCTGCTTCAGCTATCATGGAGAGATGCTCCTCTGTAGCCGGATTAGTGGAAGGAAAATAATTACCAGACTGAGGATCTTCAAATTTCCCATTGATAAACAAGCCATATTGTTCTTTTAAGTTAATATGATCAACACTTTCTGGAGCCGGGTCAAAATCCCATTTTCCAGAAAATTTCAATGGTTTAATGTCTTTTTTCATATACTAATCTTTTGAGAAATAATTTGCCGATTGATAGGCTCCTGTTGATTGTTTTAAGATTTGCATTAGCAAATCATTAGCTAAACTACTTGCACCAAACCTGAACCAGTGATTATCTAACCACTTTACACCCAAGGTTTCTTTTACCATCACAAGGTACTGAAGGGCTAATTTTGAATTGGAAATTCCACCTGCAGGTTTCATACCAATCATGTTACCTGTTTTATAATAATGATCTTTTATGGCTTCAAGCATAACAAGTGTAACAGGAAGCGTTGCAGCTGGCTTTATTTTTCCTGTAGATGTTTTAATAAAGTCAGCACCAGCAGCAATTGCAATATCGCTGGCTAACCTTACATTATCTAAATTTCCTAATTCTCCTGTTTCTAAAATGACTTTTAGTCTGACTGATTTTCCACATGCTTCTTTTATTGCGGCTATTTCATCATGTACATAGTTAAAATCTCCCATATGAAACTTCCCTCTGCTAATCACCATATCAACCTCATGAGCTCCTGCATCTACTGCCATTTTTGTATCGGTAATCTTTACATCTAATGACGAATGACCGCTGGGGAAAGCCGTTGCTACACTTGCTACTTTAATGGACGAACCTTTCAAGGCATCTACAGCGATTTTTACAAAATTTGGAAATACACAAACTGCTGCAACAGTGGGTAGACCTGGAAATTCATCATGCAAATGCTGCGCCTTGTAACACATTTGAGTTACCTTATTAGTGGTATCCATACCCTCAAGAGTAGTCAAATCAACCATACTTAGGGCCATTTTTAAACCTTCAAGCTTGGCCTCTTTTTTAATGCTTCTTTTGGTAATTCTATTTACCCTGTCTTCTATACCAACTTTATCAACTTTCGGACTAATAAATACTTCCATAACTTAGAATTCGGCTTATTTAAGCCTTATAATTATTTATAAAAGTAATAATTCAAAATTTATTAGGGAATTTTTCTGGTTTCTTTATAGTTTTGGAGGCCAATAAATTATCCATTACTGATGCAAAATTTATATTCCTCTAAAGATTTTTTACTTTCTAGAGAAGATAAAGAAAACCTTCTTCATCAAAAAGGGATATGCATATGGCTAACTGGACTTTCGGGGTCAGGGAAAACAACCATTGCCAATTATGTAAGTCGCCAATTACATAACAACCAAATTTACACTCAAGTTCTTGATGGTGATAACATTAGATTAGGAATTAACAAAAACCTATCATTTTCTGAAAAAGACAGACAAGAAAATATCAGAAGAATTGCCGAAGTAGCTAAATTATTTGTTGAAGCTGGTGTTGTTACATTCTGCTGTTTTGTAAGTCCAAGCCATGAAATGAGAACATTAGCCAGAAAAATCATTGGAGAAAATGATTTCTTTGAAGTTTTTGTTTCCACAAACTTAGAAACATGTGAATCAAGAGACGTCAAGGGCCTCTATAAAAAAGCTAGAAAAGGAGAAATCAAAGATTTCACTGGTGTTTCCTCACCATTTGAGAGTCCAATCCATCCTAATTTAGTACTTGATACGGAAAATAAATCAATAAATGAAATTGGAGACACCTTAATAAGTGCCCTCAAAAATAAACTTAAATAAATGGGGAAATATCAATTATCACATTTAGAAGAACTAGAAGCAGAATCCATATTTGTATTAAGAGAAGTAGCTGCACAATTTGAAAATCCAGTATTGCTTTTTTCAGGAGGAAAAGATTCTATTGTGTGTTATCACTTAGCAAGAAAAGCCTTCTATCCAGCTAACGTTCCATTTCCCTTAATGCACGTAGATACTGGTCATAATTTTGAAGAGCTTTATGAATTTAGAGACACATTAATGGAAGAAACTAAGGGAAGGCTCATCATTGCCTCTGTTCAAAAGTCTATTGATGAAGGAAAAGTAGTTGAAGAAAAAGGAATAAATGCAAGTAGAAATAAACTTCAAACCACTACTTTATTAGATGGCATTGAAGAACACAAGTTTGATTGTGCAATTGGAGGTGCTCGAAGAGACGAAGAAAAAGCGAGAGCAAAAGAACGATTTTTTTCCCACAGAGATGATTTTGGGCAGTGGGATCCAAAAAACCAAAGACCGGAACTATGGAACTTATTTAATGGTAAAAAGCATTTTGGAGAACATTTTAGAGTTTTTCCTATCAGTAATTGGACAGAAATGGATATATGGCAATATATTTTAAAAGAAAATATAAAAATACCAAGCTTGTATTTTTCTCATACACGAGATTGTTTTGTTAGAGATGAGGTAGTTATGGCTAAAACTGATTTTGTTCAGACAAAACCAAGTGAACAAATTAAACCTATGCAAGTCCGATTCAGAACAATAGGTGATGCAACTTGTACAGGTGCTACCATTTCTGATGCCGATTCATTAGAGAAAATCATTGAAGAGGTTGCTGCTTCAAGAGTAACAGAAAGAGGCGGAAGAGCTGATGATAAAAGATCTGAGGCTGCTATGGAGGATAGAAAAAAAGAAGGATACTTCTAAAAAATAAAAAAATGAGCAATAAATATTTAGAAATGGACCTGCTTCGATTTACTACAGCAGGGAGTGTAGATGACGGGAAAAGCACACTTATTGGCAGACTGTTATATGACAGTAAATCTATCTTTCAAGATCAAATGGATGCCATAGAAACAGCTAGTCAAAAGAAAGGAGAGGAAAAAGTAAATCTGGCTTTATTAACTGATGGTTTAAGGGCTGAAAGAGAACAGGGAATCACTATTGATGTTGCCTATCGGTATTTTGCTACTCCAAATAGGAAATTCATTATTGCCGATACGCCTGGTCACATTCAATACACCAGAAATATGGTAACGGGGGCCAGTACGGCTAATTTAGCCATCATCTTGGTTGATGCTAGAAATGGAATTGTCGAACAAACGAGAAGACACTCTTTTATTGCTTCTCTATTAGGGATTCCTCATATCATTTACTGTGTCAATAAAATGGATTTAGTAGATTATGATCAAAAGCAATATGAAAAAATAAAAGAAGAATTAGTTGGCTTTAGTTCAAAACTTATAACAAAAGATTTTAGGTTTATACCTATAAGCGCATTAAATGGAGATAATGTAGTTAATCGTTCAAATAATATGCCTTGGTATGAAGGTAGCACTCTATTACACACCCTAGAAAATGTACACATAGCTTCAGATCATAATCATATTGATTGTCGATTTCCTGTACAATATGTGGTTAGACCACAAAAAGATGAATTTCACGACTACAGAGGTTATGCAGGTAGAATAGCTGGTGGTGTATTTAAGGTTGGGGATGAGATTACCGTTCTGCCATCGGGATTTCAATCCAAAATTAAATCGATTGAAACCTTTCATGGAACTATAGATGAAGCATTCGCTCCTATGTCTGTAACATTAACACTTGAGGATGATATTGATGTGAGTAGAGGAGACATGATTGTACGTCCAAAGAATCAACCTAAAGTTATTCAAGATGTGGAAGTGATGTTATGTTGGATGAGTGAAACCCCATTAGTTAATAGAGGGAAATATACCATTAGGCACACTTCAAAAGAGGCAAGATGTATGATTAAAGATATTCAATACAAAGTGGACATTAACACCCTACATCGACTTGAAGATGACAAGAATATAAAATGTAACGATATTGCTAAAGTTAGCTTAAGGGTAACACAACCACTTTTTGCTGATAAATATAAAGACAACAGAAATACCGGTAGTATCATAATTATTGATGAAGCAAGTAATAATACGGTTGGAGCAGGAATGATTATTTAATTCAACCAAGCTTAAATTTAATCGGTAGGGTGAACTTGGTATTAACAGCCTTACCGCGTTGCTTACCTGGAGCCCAATTAGGCATAGCTTTTATAACTCTAGAGGCTTCTCTATCTAATGTGTTATGAATACTCTTAATAATCTTAACATCCTTAATACTCCCGTCATTCCATACAACAAATTGAACAAACACTTTTCCTTGAATACCATTTTCTTTAGCCATTTCAGGATAATTTAAGTTTTTCGATAAAAATTCATACAATTTCTTTTCACCTCCGGGGAAGCTCGGATCTTCTTCTACCACTTCAAATATGGAATCAATAAGTACGACTGAATCAGGCTCAAGATATAATTCAGTAAAAATCAACTCATCATTAATCTTATTGGGAGTTTGAATTGTAGGTTTAGTATTGATCTTAATATTGGGTTTTACTTTTATAAATTCTGGGGGAGTTGGAGGAAGTACAATTGGTTTTGGTGGTTGAATAATTTGTTTTTCAATTTCATATATTATTTCATCATCGACATATACAATAGAACTTGAAACCTCTTTTTCTGTTAGTTTAATTATTTTAAACTCCAGTAAACAAAGCGCAAATGCTAATGATAAAATAAGTGAGGAAAAAAAGATAATTCCCTTAGTAGAAATATCTTTCTCGTTATTATTATTTGATTTCATACTCATAGTTTATTTAATGAGTACAAAAACTGTTCCGAATTTAACTTATTCTGAATTTTATTGGAAGGGTAAACCTTGCGTTTACTGCTTTACCTCGTTGTTTTCCTGGTGTCCACTTAGGCATGGTCTTCACCACACGCGTGGCCTCATTATCTAAAGTTTTATGCACTCCTTTCACAACTTTTACATCTCGAATTGTTCCGTCTTTCCACACTACAAACTGCACAAACACTTTACCTTGAATACCGTTTTCTTTGGCCATTTCTGGGTACTGAATGTTTTTTCCAAGATATTCATATAGCTTAGCCATCCCACCTACAAATTCAGGATTTTCCTCTACCACGTCAAAAATTTCTTCCACTACAGGTTCTGGCTCTTCTTCTACTTCAATAACAACATCAATTTCAGCTTCTTGGTCTATGATAATGGTATTGGTCTCTTCTCTTTCGTCTTCTTCTTCTAACACCTCCACTTCTTCTGGTGGAGCTGGTGGTGGTGGTGGTGGTGGTGGTGGTGGTGGTGTATTTGGATTTATTTCTACCACTTCTTCGTCATCTAGAGCTGTTAGCGATGACTCAATACCTGCTCCAGCAATATCAATCTTTTTATACTCTACAATACACAACATTAATGCTACAACCAAAACAAGACCAGTTAAAATAAATACAGATCTGGATTTAGTGTCCTCACTACTTATATTTGGATTTTTCTTAGGTTCCATATCAGGCTAAATTAAGCATAATAAATTATTGTAAAAAATATGTTGTAATGAAATCCCTATTATGAAATTTCACTTTCATATTCTTCTGCTGAAAGAAGCTCATTTAATTCATTCACGTCAGTAATTCTTATCTTGATCATCCACCCTTCTCCATATGGATCTTCATTTACTACTTCCGGATTAGTTTCCAATTTCTCATTAAACTCGATGACCTCACCTGAAATAGGCATAAATAAATCCGAAACTGTTTTAACCGCTTCAACGGTTCCAAATACTTCCTCTTTTCCAAGAGTTTCATCTAGTGTTTCCACTTCAACATAAACAATATCACCCAATTCACTTTGTGCAAAATCTGTTACTCCAACTGTAGCTATATCACCATCTAATGAAAGCCATTCGTGGTCTTTGGTGTATTTTAATTCTTTTGGAACATTCATATTGAATCATTTTATTGGTGCAAATAAACAAAAAAAAGAGTTTCTATTTACTTATCTCAACTGGAATCTTAAAGCAAAACCTCCATTGGTATTTGCCGTTGGGAAAGAAGTTGAAATAAAGGGTGTATTAACACGTCTGTCGAAAAATAATCTGAGCATTAACTGTTTTGTTAAATTATAATCCCCAGAAAATTGAATGGTTACAGCTCGTTGACCTGCAGTTGGTAAATTCTGATTCTCTACAATTTTTCTAGTAATGGTTTTATTGTCTCTTACAGCTACATCTAATCTCATTCTTAAATCACTTGGTTCTATAGGATTACCTGCTAATTTAAATGGAAGTTTTAATTTTTTCCATGTATACCCGGTTCCGAACTTCCATTCACTTCCTTTGATTTCTGTGATTTGATTGTTAGCTAGACTCAGCGAAACATTCCTATCTTTCTTCATCTCAAATTTTACCGACATGTTATTTTTTAAGGTTAAGTCAACGCCTAAAAGAGGGGCAAACTGCTCCATTATATTCATCGTTAATATTTGTTTTTGAGAAATGTAATTACCTGCAATATCGGTCTCAATGGCATTTCCTTCGCTATCCCAATTTCCACTTAGATTGGTCGTATAATTACCCAATGTAAAGTTAGATCTATAGGCATGGGAAAATGATAATTTTTTAACGTGCTTTTTTACCGCTTTGATTTTAGTTAGTCCATCAAATGTAATTCTCCAATTTGGTAGTGGTATTCGCTGACTTAGCGGATTAATATTATTGATGGTCGGTGTTTCTCCACGATATGCACACAAGAATGCACCTATGATTACGTCCTGTTGTGTACTATCATATCCTGAGTAATAACCTGTGTTTTCAAGCGTTTGAGGAGAATTGGGGTTAGTTAGAGCCACTAAAGCGGAAACATCTTGTCTGTAACTTAATAGATTTTCCCATATCTGATTACTTAAGGTAGTGTCATTAAGTCTATCTGCTTTGAAAGCAGTTTTCCATGTTATGATGGAGGTGCTAAATGAGCCATTAAATTGATTATTTAGTAATGCAAACTGATCAAAATCATCAAGACCAAGATTTGAAGATCTGTTCTCCATTAAGTTTCGCTCAGCTGAAAGATCAATTCTTAAACTATTAATGGGTTTTATGGAAGCTTTAAAGTTCATGTTTTCAGTATGATTGGCTGTATACTGTGTACTTATGTAATTATAATTGGAGGTGTCAACAAGCCAACCATTATCATAAGCATGGTGTGCAAAATTCATTCTTGTTCTTGTTCCCATTAAATCCCTTTCCTGGTATCCACCAGCTATGAATGCTAATCCAGGAGAAAGCCAATCATCATCCATTCCTAACAAATTGGTTTGATTACCATATCCTGGGAGCATAATTCCATCATTAGTATTAAAAGAACCGTTAATGCTTTTAATGGACATGAACACTCTAGCAAACTGATCAACCACTTTCATGGCTGGACCATCTCCTTTTTTCTTTTTCTTGTCTTTATTATCATTCTCTTCCTCATTTTCTTTTTTTGCTGACTTTTTCCCTCCAGCAGTAACATTACTTCTAGATCTAGTAACGCTTGAATTTCCATACTTTTTATTAACTCTTTTAAGATAAGGGACTTTATTATAAAGTGATTCAAAATTCAGCTTACCTGACCAGGCAACCACTCTTGAATTTTGTACAATATTTCCAACTGAAAGAGTATCATTATCCAAAGCCAAGGGAGCTCTGGTCCAATCAAAATTTGCCGTATATCTTGTAGTAAGGGTTATCCAATCGGTTAATGGGAACTTTTTAAGGGGCCAGGTATATGAAACATTACTGGTGTGATTATAGCTCATGTTTTCTCCTAAATTTTTTAAACTTCGATTTACTAAGCTTTGATCAAAATCGTCTTCATAACCGAATATGCCATAATCAATTCTACCTGGTGTTTCCTGAACAAATGCATTATTGGTGGCTTGTAGGTCAAATTTTAGATTTTTTGTTAAATCATATTTGAAATCATAATTTCTATCCCAGTTAAACTGTTTGCCATATTGAGGCACTTCGAAATTCTCTCCTCCAGGAAAATTGTATCTAGTTGAAAAAATATTATACGTTCTGTTAACGTTATTCCGAATCGCAATTTGTTTCGGTAAATAATAAAAATTAAAATCTCTTAATAACGTTAACCATTTGGACTTCCTAATGAAGTTAACTTTTTTGAAGGGTTCCCATGGTTTTATATTTGGAGAATATTGATAATTTATACTCCCCAGGTAATTTCGTTGAATATCTTGCCGTGTATTAATGTCTCTATGAGAAAATTCTGTAAAAGAGTAATTAAGACTGAAATTTGAAACATCCCATGGCATAGGGATTTTGGCATTTGATTTCTTGTTATTTGACCTATTCGCAATCTTATTTTCACCTTCCTTTTCCTCTGTTTCGTTCTGCACCTCTTTTTTATCCTTTTGTTTTGGTAATTTATTTTTCTTCTTATTGATTTTTACATTAGTGAAATTGATCGATTTTCGCTCTGTTAAATCTACACCATTGTAAAGTCGTTCTTTCCACTGATCTTCAGTTTCTGTAGATTCCTGTTTAAAAATCAAATCGGGGCTTAATGGATCATAAAGAGGTTTTATCACATTTCTAGAGTAACCCACATACATCGGTAAGTTTACTCCAGACTTCTCTCCAAAAAACTTATTTAACTTTATGGTGCTTGAAGCATCAAAACCATACATGAATTCCTGTTGTCTTTCCGCAACACGTTTTTCCATACTTCCAAAACCTGGAGTTGAGTAATTTCCTGACAAAGCAAAATCAGCTAAATCAGCTAAGTTGCCATTCATTCTTCCTACTGTAGCCCATCCTCCGTTTTCATTAAAATCACTCAATCGCAATTCGTTCACCCACACCTCAACACATTTTTCTTGGCCATCATCAGGGAGCCATTGGTTGTTTGGATCAGTACTTTTAGGATTTCTAATACCAATCATGATGGTTCTAACACCTTGTAAATTTGGATTTCCTTTCACGGCTATATTGGAAGATGAATTATTAGGATCTCTCTTGACATACTTCTCAAATTGACTGATATTGGCAAAATTTCTTTGCTCTTTAAGATCCTTTAATGCTTGTAAATTAATCACCATATTATTTTCTTCTGGCCAAACAGAATAATCATTATTATTATACCAAGGTGAAATTTTAAGTGGCATTTCATATTCATAATAATTTGAAACAAAATCTGTTCCCAATCTAACGAATACAGTAACTTCATTGTCGTTAGTAGGTGTTGAGCCAGGATTGGTTTCCCCATGTACAAACATTTTAATCTTATTGTAATTTCTTACATCTAGATTCACGTTTCGGTAAATAGCTTTAGAATCCCCATCTTTAAGCCCACATACATCTATTACTAAACTTTGTTCATTTACTACATTGCCTATAAATTGAGTATTTTGTTGTCTTATGATATTTGGAGGCAGCACATAATTTATGGGGTCTCTCCCCCCATTTTCTTCAATACTTACTGCGCTTACATTAAATTGTGTTGTTTGTTCTTCGTCCTGAATATATTCTCCATCTGCTAGTAAAGAGCCCAAATACCTCCTCCATTCTCCCCTAATCAATTCTAGCCTAGCAAATCGAAGCGTAACTTCTTCAGACCAATTATGCATATACATTCTAATAAATCGAATAGATCTAAAATCCTGTATATCATTAACTCTCTTTGAAAATTCAGCAACTGGGACTCTAAATTGATACCATTTTATGCTTTTACCGTTAGGTAAAGAACTCGATGGTGGTTCGTATATATCTGTAATGTAGTTTTTACCTACTTGCATATTATTCGGATCCAATTCAATTTTATATTGAAAATAACTTTCCGTTTCACTTAAGTTATTGTCAAGGTTAATGTCTTCTATATTGGGTAAGGTTGAGGCCGATGTGGGATATCTATCGGCATTCATTGTGTCTGACATTTCCGAGGTAGGGGAATTACCATCTGGACTATTGTAATTTTTATACCTTTCAATAATGTTGGTTTCGATGGGGTAATCATCGTCTCTGTAGTATTTATAATTATCAGATGAAGGATCATTTAATA
Source organism: Crocinitomicaceae bacterium (assembly GCA_038134525.1). Taxonomy (GTDB): domain Bacteria; phylum Bacteroidota; class Bacteroidia; order Flavobacteriales_D; family Parvicellaceae. The sequence goes on along the minus strand of JAYPVI010000006.1, from coordinate 57,242 downwards.
CTTTTTGTAACGCTACCTGGTCTGTGAAATAATTTTGTGCGCCATTTATAAAATCATCAAAATATGTCTGCTCTTTTCCATCAGGTAACCCATCAAAACCGACATCTTGGTGCTCTCTTGATGATAAATTATTGTCAAAAGCATTTACTATAGCTTGTGTATTAGGAACCACACCCCACTCTGTAAATTCAAGTGAATTTGAATTAGCCACGAAATCACCATCAGGGGGCAATCCGTTTTCAAATGATTTCCTTCCATCCCTTAAAATATCTTCAGATATATTACCCAGATTAATGTAAAAATCTCCACCAGTAGAATTTTCCGAGTCTTCATTAAAAGGGTCCATCATCCAAAATTGTATAAATTCAATGTTAGCTGCTTCAAAATCATTGGTGGTCAATGTTCTCATCACACCTGCCCACCTCGATTTAGGGTTGTTTAATTTACCTGTTGTTGGATCTACTCCTGAACTGTAATTGGAAGGATTTAAATCAAAATTATATGGCCCTCTTTCTTCTGGAAAATAAGAAATGTCAAAAACGGGAATATTGGGTAATTGACCCGGTGGAAGATTGATATTTGGAAACACCTCATTAACCAAAATTTGTCTCATGGAGTGCTTCTTAATGTAATTTGAATAGGAATCAATAGAGCTTGTTGTATCCTTAACATCTCTAGGTGGTACTCTAGGGTAAAAAACGGTAGGATCTACCACATACCAAGACATTTTTGCCCTGTTTTTTCCATAATTTACATCGTTATAAAGGCTCGCTTCAGGGAATAAATCTGGCTGACCCTGAGGGAGAGATGATAAAACCCAATTATTAAATGTCCTTAGGTCAATGGCGCTTTGACTTCCTTCAAAATCATCAATATATGACGCGCCATTGTCACCAGCAACATCAATTGCTTTATTATGGCCAGGAATTAATCCAGCTATTTCACCAGAAAAATTAATTTGAGATTTTTCTTTTGTTTCAATGAAAGGAAGTAAGTCAACTATTTTTGTTAAAAAAGGTACTTCTTTCTTGAAAGCCCCATCAAGTCCAACCATGGTATTGGCTATTGGCTCGTCTCCTGCATTAACCTTCTGAGTTAATGGTCGTTCTTTAAGCCTCATAATAGTACCTCCAATATGGGCGTCATTGTTGATTTTATAATCCAAATGAGTACCTAACATGGTTTTCATTTGCACACTAAATAAGGAATTACTCTCAAGTGAAATTTTTATGGGAGTCCCTGAACTTAGAATACCATCATCTAAAATTCTTACTCTACCTAAATTATAATCCACCGTGTATTGTATTCCCTCTGTTAAAATTTGCCCCCCTGCAGTAACCACCACAGATCCTTCAGGAATATTCATGGCATTTAATGAAATTTCAGATGTAACTGAAGATTGATAGACTCCTTTTATTTTGAATCGATTGAGTTCTGGAATTTGTTGAGCAGCAATTTTAGTGCTATCATAAAGCTGTTGATAAACTACACTTTCTCTCACATTTTGTGGAATACCTTGTTCTGCCATTTTCCGATCTAGTGTTTTTCCAAATGGTTCTATGGTTGAGAAATATAATCTTCCATTTCTCGGATTAATCGTACCCCCATTGGGAATCCTTCCTTGGTTCTCTGAAATGGCAATAAAATCAAAAATCCCATCTGCGTAAACTTGCTGTTGTTGATTAAGTCTATCTAGATCTAATAACTGGATTAGTAATTTGTCATCTACTCCTGTTTTAGGAATATAGTTAATATCGATTGAGGTGGATGGATTATTGTACCAAATATCCAATCTAAAATTGGTAGGATCAACTTGATATGCGCCTAGAGAATATACATTTTTCATCATGATATCCCAAAGCTTTTTTTTCGGATTTCTTACGGTTGATTTTAACATTTTCAAATAGAGTGCGCTTTGACCTGAAACCCCATCTGTTGACAATTCACCTACTTGATATGTTTTGCCCTGATAGGTGTATTGATAAGCCACTCCTAGTACTTCATCATTATTAAGAGATTGATTAAGCGAAATAAAACCTAAAACTGCATTATATGAATATTCGTTGTTGGATAACATGCGAGCATTTTCTACCTTTTCAAATTCAATGCCCTGTTCCATGTTGTAATTTATCCCAGTAAGGGCATTACTCGAGTTTACATAATTTCTTACATTTTGATCTCCATTAATACCAGCATAAAGATTATTATGATCATTATCAGGTAAATTATACCCTCCTGAAACCCATAATGGGTTATGTAATTGATTAACCTGTGGTTCTCCTAAATCAGATAAGCATATGATATTTCTAGTGTTGTTTATGGTGTTATTTCTATTAGTAACCCATACTTCAATTCGCTGAATCTGAACTCCAGAAGTAATAAGTGGAAGGGATTTCATGGAATTGTCATAAGAATCCCTGAAATAGTAACTTAAAAAAAAGTGTCTATTCTCTTCATAATTATCCGCATTGATTTCAAATTCATTTTGCTGAGCCCCTCCAGCAATTTCAATTTCCTTTTTTTGACCTTTTTGTTGAGATAAAACTGTTGTGGCGGTTAATCGGCCAAATTTCAATTCTGATTTTATTCCAAATAGACTTTGGCTACCTGAAATCAAAGTACTATTTAGGGGTAGAGATACATTTCCTGCTTCTAGCTTTTGTAAAATATCATCTTCTTTTCCTGAATAATCTAAATTTAATTGATTTTCAAAATCGAAAGTTGCTTCTGTATTATAGTTAAAGCCCAAATCCATCAAATCTCCTATCTTACCTGTTAATGCCATTTGAATTTTTTGATCAAAATCAAACGTGGTAATTCTTCTGTTCTGCTCTGGCAAAACAGGATTGTCTGTTCTAGAAGAATTAAAACCAAAACTTAATTCAGCAGATCCTTGTGGCCTAATTTCAACAAAATCACTACCAAACAATTTTTGTGGTTTAGGCTTATTAAGTTGAATGTCTTCTTCTTGTTTTACGTACTTATATTCAGACATATCATCAAGGTTCTTTTTCCAAAAGCTACTCATACTTTGCTGATGTTGCATATCTAAATAATCATCAAGAGACATCTGACTAGATGGTCTAAAAGAGGATGAATCTTCAAATAGGGAATTAAAAATGTATTGACCTGAATTGGGGTCGTAGTTTACATTATTATTAATATTTAGAGGTAAATCAAAATCTATTAAACCTTGAGAAAAATTGGTAGGGTCCAACGGATCTGATATTGGAAATAAAAGATCAATCTCAGGAGAGTCAATAGAGACTGTATGGCTTTTTAAAGGATAATGGGGTTTTGCATCCACACCTGTAAAAACACTTAATACAAATATTAATAAGACTAATTTCTTAAGCAATGTAAATTACATTAAACCGCTTTGAGGGTTTTTTTAATCAATTCTTCTACTGTAGCTACTTCTTCTTTTGATAATATTTCATCAATTGCTTTAGTTGCTTTTTTCTTTTCTATCCCTAAAACGACTAATGCTGATAACGCTTCATTTTTTAAGGTATTGTCTTGAGAAGACAAAATATCGTTTATGGAATCAATTTTTTCCAATTTTCCTTTTAAATCAACAATGATACGTTGAGCGGATTTTAGTCCTATGCCCTTAATGCTCTTAAAAGCTTCCACATTGCTTTGATCAACAGCTAAAACCACTTCATCTGGTTTCATAGATGAAAGAATCATTAAAGCCGTATTAGCACCTACTCCAGAAACGTTAATTAACTCTTTAAACATGGTTCTTTCTTTTTCTTCTGCAAAACCAAATAATAAATGAGCATCTTCTCTAACAATGAGATGACTATACAACCTCAACTTCCCTTTAGTTGGAAGGCTTTCAAAAGTATTCAGTGAAATGTGTAATAAATAACCTATCCCGTTAACATCAATAATAACTTGATTAGGGAACTTAGATTCAAGTATTCCTTCTATGTGTGCAATCATAAAATTATTTTCGATTTTGAACATCAATTACACCTAGTGTAATCATATTTAAGATTTCTCGAACTGAAGACCCTATTTGAAGAACATGAACTGGTCTCTTCATCCCTAACAAAACTGGTCCAATTGCTTCAAATTGACTCATCTCTTTAACAAGTTTATACGCAATATTCCCCGAACTCAAATTTGGGAATATCAATGTATTTGCCTTACCGTCAGCTAACATGGAAAAAGGGAAAAAGTCGCCAACTAATTCTTTATTTACAGCAAAATTAGCTTGTACTTCTCCATCTACCACCAAATCAGGATAATGCTTATGTAAATAGTTAACCGCTTCTCTCATTTTCACAGCATCCTCTCCCTCATTAGAGCCAAAGTTGGAATAACTAAGCATAGCAATTCTAGGTTCAATTTTATATTCTTTTACTGTTCTTGCTACAAGTAACGTTATATCTACTATTTCTTCTACTGTTGGATTGATATTAATGGTAGTATCAGCAAAAAATATGGGACCATCTTTACTAATTAGAATATACATTCCCGCAATTTTATTTATACCCTCTTCTACCCCTATAACTTGTAATGCAGGTCTAATGGTTTCTTTGTAACTTCTTGTAATACCTGAAATCATCACATCAGCCATGCCTGTTTCAACCATAGCAGAAGCATAATAATTTCGCTCACGCATCATTTTTTTTGCCTCATAAAAAGTCAGACCTCTTCTTTTTCTCTTTTCGTGTAAAATTTTAGCAAATTTTTCTCTTTGCTCAATAGTCTCATCACTCCTAGGGTCAATAATGGTGCAGTTTGGAAGGTCCAAATTATATTCTTCAATTATTTCATTAATCTTAACTGCACGACCCAAAAGTATTGGTTTTGCTATACCTTCTTCCAGAGCCATTTCTGCAGCTTTGAGCACTTTGTATGTATCTGCCTCTGCAAAGACTACTTTTTTTGGGTTCCTTTTGGCTTTAGCCGTTAGATTTCTTACAAATTTATTATCCAATCCTAATCGCTCCATTAGTTGAAGCTCATATTTTTTCCAATCCTTAATAGGAGATTTAGCTACGCCCGATTCAATCGCAGCTTTGGCAACTGCAGGAGCAACCCAATAAATAAGTCTTGGATCTAGAGGTTTTGGAATAATTTGAGTTCTTCCAAAAGAAATACTTTTAGCATCGTAAGCTTCATTTACTACATCTGGCACCTGCTCTTTTGCTAAAGCAGCAATGGCTCGAACAGCTGCTAATTTCATCTCTTCATTTATTGTGGTGGCTCGAACATCTAATGCACCTCTAAAAATATAAGGAAATCCCAATACATTATTGACTTGATTTGGATGATCAGATCTTCCCGTTGCCATAATTAAATCATCTCTTGTACTCATGGCTTCTTCGTATGGAATTTCAGGGTCTGGATTGGCTAAAGCAAAAACTATGGGGTTTTTAGCCATGCTTTTAATCATCATTTGATTTAGAATACCACCTCTTGAAAGTCCTAAAAACACATCAGCATCAACCAAAGCTTCTTCAAGCGTACAATTAGATGAGTTCTGCACAAAATATTTTTTATTCTCATCTAAATCATCACGACTTTCATGTATTAATCCTTTTGAATCAAATACAAATATATTATCCTTCTTTACGCCAAGAGATATATACAATTTCATACATGACTGCGCGGATGCCCCTGCACCACTTACAACCAATTTGATTTCATCTATCTCTTTTTTAGCAATTTCCAAAGCATTTAACAACGCTGCAGATGAAATTATAGCTGTCCCATGTTGATCATCATGCATAATAGGAATAGATAATTCTCTTTTAAGTCTTTCTTCGATTTCAAATGCTTCTGGCGCCTTGATGTCTTCTAAATTTATTCCTCCAAAAGTGGGAGATATCGCTTTTACTGTATCAACAAATCGATCAATATTTGTTTCATTTATTTCAATATCAAATACATCAATATCAGCAAAAATTTTAAAAAGAAGACCCTTTCCCTCCATAACTGGCTTTGACGCTTCAGGACCGATATCCCCTAGACCCAAAACTGCTGTGCCATTTGAAATTACAGCCACCAAGTTCCCTTTACTGGTATATTTATAAACATCATCAACAGATTGTTTAATCGCTAGGCATGGTTCTGCAACTCCAGGAGAATAGGCTAAAGAAAGGTCTCTTTGTGAGTTATATGGCTTTGAAGGGACAACCTCTATTTTGCCTTTTCTTCCAGAACTGTGGTAGTCTAGTGCTTCTTTTTTAAAGATATTTTTTGACATAAATCTATATTGATTAGCTAAGTTAATGAACTGATACTAAAATGATAGTGAATCAACCTAATATTTACAGATTTTATATCTTTAAACTATGCAAAATATTGTTGTTTTTTCCGGGGCTGGAATGAGTGTTGAAAGTGGTTTATCTACATTTAGAGATGGAGGTGGCTTGTGGGATAAATATCCAATTGAAGAAGTAGCAACACCTGAGGCGTGGAGGAAAAACAAAAAAAAAGTGCTTGAATTTTACAAGATGAGAATGGAAAACTGCATTAATGCAAGTCCAAATTTAGCTCATCAAATTATATTTGAATTTGAAGAAAAATACAACGTACATATAGTTACACAGAACATTGATGATCTTCATGAAAGAGCAGGGAGTAAAAATGTATTACATCTGCACGGAGAAATAATGAAAGTACGTAGCTGTGGTACCGGATTAACCTATCCAATTAAAGATAATAGATATCCAGGCATAGGAGATTATTGTCCTGAAGGTTATCAGTTAAGACCAGATGTAGTATGGTTTGGTGAAGACGTACCAAACTTGCTGAAAGGGTCAGAAATTATTAAAAATGCAGATATCCTTATCATAATAGGCACATCATTACAAGTGTATCCTGCAGCAACCCTTGTTCATTACACTAAGGAAGAGTGTACTGTTTACATTGTTGATCCCAAAGATATTCCCAGATTAGATTCTCACATTCATCTTAGAATGAATGCATCTGAGGGACTAAGTAAATTGAAAGACGAATTAATGTAATATTATAATTTTTTTGGTTTCTATTAATTCACCATTGGAAATGATATTGATGATATAATTTCCATTAGGTAAATGACTTACATCAAATGTGTTTTTACCATTTAGGGTAAATTTAGAATCCACCGTTTCTCCATAATTGTTCAAGATGTTTAATTCTAATTTGGATCCAAAAACATTCTCTACATTTAACGTTACAGCAGAGGGATTTGGATAAATATGGGTGATATTTTTATAGGTATCTTCCATTCCAACAGTACAAGTAATATTTACGTCTACTGAATCAATGGGTTGGTCATTTACATCTAATATATAATACCTTATTTCAGCCGTCCCTGCTCCATTAGAAAAGTTAATAGTAGGTTTCATTACTGAAGAATCTCCAGGCATTAAAATCGTTGAAGCTGGGGATGTCCAATCATTCCCAAAACACGGATAACACAAGTTATTATCACAAAACTGATCTGAAAATGTAACAGAAGAGTTTAAAACAATTCTTCTGAATTTAATCTCCTGATTAGACGTTCCAGTATTTTCACAATGCATATATACATCAAATGATCCAACATCTTTTAAAATGTTAATAGTCGAGCTATTGTATGTGTTGCCAGGATCATTATCCCAATAAATTGATATTTGAGCATTAGAGTAGCCTAATAATACAACACTGAAAACGGATGTTAAAATTAAATTTTTCATGAATAAATTTTGTACAAATATAGAGTAATAATTTGCTAATTCTTCCTAAAAATTTTTTACAAAATCTTTAAAATCGACAATTTAGATTAAATTTGAAACACTTTATTTACTACATAATTAAAATAACATGAAACAAAGACTACTCAACATTTTTATTTTGAATCTGTTTATTATTGGGAATTTATCATCACAAATTGCTAATGGAAGTGTTGCTCCTAACTTTACTGCAACAGATCAATTTGGTAACACACATACCTTAAGTGATTACATTAATCAAGGTAAAACCGTTATTATTGATATTTCTGCCACATGGTGTGGTCCATGCTGGAGTTATCATCAATCACATACACTTGCTGATGTCTATAATGCATATGGACCAAATGGCTCTGACGAGATTATGGTGTTTTTTGTGGAAGGAGATGGATCTACTAACACCGCTGACTTAAATGGTACAGGTAATAATACCCAAGGTGATTGGCTTACCGGTACACCTTATCCGGTAATTGATGATGCATCTATTGCTAGCTCTTACCAAATTGGATATTTCCCCACCATATATAGAGTTTGTCCTAATGGCCTTGTTTACGAAGAAGGTCAATCAACTGTGAATCAGTTAGTTTCCAGTATAAGTACCAATTGCTCTCAAACAATTCAAGGAGCTACTGATCACGGAAAAATCAATGACACTGAGTTGGCACTATGTACCGCTAATGGCACACCTGAATTTAGCATTACTAATTACGGCACAAATAATATCACATCTGCAACTGTTACCTTAAACGAAAATGGATCAGCTATTGGAACAGCCAATTTCTCTGGTAACATTTCACAGTTTTCATCAGGAACCGTTTCTTTCAATACTATGCCTATGAGCACATCGGCTACTTACACAGCAACGTTGGACAATGTTAACGGCAATACACCTGCTAACATGGCAATGACAAATGCAACATTAATTGCAACCACTGCAAACCCATCACTAACAGATGTAACGGTTAATTTCTTTACAGATAATTATCCTGGTGAGACTTCTTGGGAAATCTTAAATAGTTCGCTGGCAGTTGTCGCTTCTGGAGGCCCATACACACCAGGAACAGCCGACCAATGGGGAGGCGGAGGTCCTGATGCGAATACCACGATGACCTCAACGCATGTTTTATCTCCTAATGAATGTTATTCTGTAAGGTTAATGGACTCTTACGGTGATGGCCAACAATATGGGGTAGGAACTGGCCCAAATGGTGGATTTGGCATTCAAATTACAGACGCTAATGGAGAAGTATACAATTGGGATCCAGGTGCTGGTTGGTCTGTAGTAGCAGAAGAAGGAGTGTTAAGCACTAACCCATCTACTTCAATTGAAGAATTATCAAATAACGTGTTAACCATATATCCTAATCCAATTAACGAGTATGCAAATATTAAATTTATTGCAGACCATTCTTCTGCAACACGAATTGAAATTTTAAATTCAATTGGTCAAATTGTATTTATTAAAAGCCTAGATATCGTTGAAGGAGAACAAGTTGTTAATTTAGATGCAAGCAACTTAAGTTCCGGGTATTATTTTGTCAACGTTCGTTCTGGAAAAAACATATATAATTCTAGAATTACTATAAACAAATAAACTACTTGTAAAGGCGGGTAATTCCCGCCTTTGTTTTTTAACATTATTTTGGTTCAATTTTTGATTCCAATAAATAAAAGAAATGAAAAAATTTATCTCATTATTAATCCTTCTAACATTCGGTATATTGATTTTTGGTCAATTGCCAAGCGTTAACATTAAAGACATGGAAGGTAACTCACTTAATTTTTCTAAAATTTCAAATAATGGTAAACCCATGATTATAAGTTTTTGGGCTACATGGTGTAAACCTTGTAAGGCAGAACTTAATACTATTGCTGAAGAATATGAAGATTGGGTTAACGAAACCGGTGTGAAATTAATTGCGGTGTCTATTGATGATGCAAGGTCTAGCTCAAGAGTTGAACCTTATGTGAATGCTCAAGGTTGGGAATATTTAGTTTTAATGGATCCGAATAGTGACTTAAGAAGAGCTATGGGAGTAAATAATGTTCCTCATACCTTTTTAGTGAATGGAGAAGGTAAAATTGTTTGGGATCATAATAATTATTCACCTGGGGATGAAGAAGAACTTTATGAGAAGCTAATTGGCTTATAATGAAAAAAATTGTTTTTTTCCTTTTTACAGGAATTTCAATTTATTCCTTTTCTCAAAACGATGTAACCCCTACTGTTGTTTCCGGAAACATTCAGACCATAGGTCAATACTATCAAGAAGACACACTTATTAACGCTGCCCTTCCTGATCAACTACTCGGTTTTAATGGTTTTGCAAATGTCAATGTTCAGCGCGGTAATTTTAGAACTGGAATCCGATATGAAACATATCTTAATACACTAGAAGGATATCCAACGTCTTTTAATGGAACAGGATTTGGATATCGCTACCTGAACTGGAGTGATGAAGATTTAGAACTGACTATAGGTAATTTTTATGACCAGTTAGGTAGTGGCATGATTCTGAGGGCTTATGAAGAAAGGCAATTAGGGATTGATAATGCTCTAGATGGCATTCGACTTAAGTACAATCCTTACAAAGGAATTTTTATAAAGGGGATGATCGGAAAACAAAGGTATCGTTTTGAAGATGGGCTAGTCAACGGTAATGGAATAGTAAGAGCAATTGATGGTGAAATAAATATCAATGAAATGTTTGATTCTTTGAGCAATTCCAATTTCAAAGCTACTTTAGGTGGGAGTTTTGTAAGCAAATTCAATGAAGATAATAACACACCTCTATTTAATCTTCCGAAAAATGTAGGAGCAACATCAATAAGAGCCAATTTAAGATATAATAAATGGCGATTTAATGCTGAATATGTGCACAAAATCAATGATCCCTACCCAGATAATCAAAATGAATTATTCAATTATATTTATAAAAACGGAGAGGGGTTATTGTTTAATTTAGGGTATTCCAAAAAAGGCTTTGCCATTGATTTGTCAGCAAAACACATGGACAACATGCTTTGGAGATCTACCAACGTGAGTGTTGGTCCAACCGATTTACTAATTGGCTTTTTACCTGCTTTAACTAAACAGCACACCTATAATTTAGCGGCAACGTTGTACCCCTATGCTACAAATCCAAGAGGAGAAATTTCTTATCAAGCAGATCTACTTTATAAGATTCCTAAAAAGACCTTTCTTGGAGGGAAATATGGAACTTCAATTGCGCTGAACTTTGCTACTTCTTACACACCGAAAAGAGAATTTATTAATGATTTAGGAACTGCAAGACAAAGCTACTCTACTAATTTATTTTCGATGTCTGATAGTATACTTTATCAAGATTTCAACATAGAGATTAAAAGAAAAATTAACAAAAAGTGGAAGTTTAATGTAAATTATTTCAATTTCATTTTTGAGGACAGAGCGGTGTTAGTCGCTCAACATCATGAACTGATTCATGCTCAAATTGCCGTACTAGATTTAACCTATAATATAAACAGAAAACATTCATTAAGATGGGAATTTCAAGGTTTATGGACTAAAACTACTACTGAGTTAATGACGACAAGCCAAGGGGAAAGCGTATATCGAAAAGAAGATCAAGGAGATTGGGCATTTGCACAACTTGAATACACATTTAGTCCACATTGGTATGTAGCTGTTTTAGACCAATACAATTATGGTAATTCTGAGCCTTCTAAAAGAATTCATTATGGCCTTATTTCTGCAGGCTACATAAATGGTTCTCACCGATTCTCCTTACAATATGGAAAACAAAGAGCAGGCGTATTCTGTGTTGGAGGAGTATGTAGGGCTGTACCCGCATCAAATGGATTAACATTTAGTTTTACTTCAAGTTTTTGATATGACAAATAAACTGATTCAGATTCTACTGTTATTTTTAATTATTGGATGTGACAAGGTTAAAAATCCATTACCTACCGAGTACGGTAGTTTTAATTGGGAATTGTATCCTAATGATCCGGTTACTTACCCTTATGACATTACAAACCCATCTACTAATTGGTCAACGAACACAAATAGTAAAGGAATTCTATTAGAAGATTACACCGGTCATAAATGTACAAATTGCCCTGCCGCTGCTCAAATAGCAACACAATTAGAAGATGACTCTACACTTGGTGTAATTGTTGTTTCCATTCACGCCAGTACTGATGGATCTTTCCAATCTACAGATCCAGTAGAATTCACAGAAGACTATCGAACCATTGCTGGAGATGCTTATGTACAGGAAATGCCCGGTTTTATTGGGAATCCTATGGGTACTATTAATAGAAATAATGGTGGGTACTCAAACACAAATTGGTACTTTGCTAGCAATTGGACTACTGGAGTAAATGATGAGATTTCACAAGGAAACTTAGATGCTAATATTCAATTGCAATACAATTATTATCCTTCAACAAATGGACTTTTTGTACACACTGAAACTTCATTTTTAAATACACTTTCAGGAGATTATCATTTAATTCTTTATCTAATAAGAAATGATGTGGTATCACCACAAAAAATGAATGACGGAACAATTGATCACCATTACCATCATCATGCAATTCTATCTGAAAACGTTAATGGAACCTGGGGTACTTTAGTCAACGATTCTACAGTTACAATTGGAGATGTTTTTTATCACGATTTCTCTTATCAGTTGCCTGACCCTAATGCAGATTCGACTTATGAAATTAACAATCTTTCCCTTGTTGCTTACATTTGTGATCGGGATAATTTTAGCATACTTCAAGCTATAAAAACTGAGCTCAGCAACTAACTCAGGCCTCGCATGATTCCTTTAGTGGAATTTCTAATGAAATCAAGTACAACTTCTTTTTCGTCAGATTGAGGTAATTCAAGATCAGCCACGGCAAGTGCGGTAGTCATGTTGCTGTTTTGCACATAAATCACTCTGTAGATATCCTCTACATTTATAATTTGTTGGTCATTGAATCCCCTTCTTCTAAGTCCAATCGTATTGACTCCTACATAAGAAAGAGGCTCTCTAGCAGCCTTAACATATGGAGGCACGTTTTTTCTTACCAGTGATCCACCAGCTATAAAAGCATGCTCACCAATATGAACAAATTGTTGAACAGCAGCTGTTCCTTCTATAATGACCCAATCATCAATACTAACATGGCCTGCTAATTGAACTAAGTTTGCAATTATTACATTATTCCCAATCTCACAATCATGAGCTACATGAACATAAGACATTAACAAGCAATTACTTCCTATTTTAGTTATCTTTCTATCTAAAGTCCCTTTATGGATGGTAACGTATTCTCTAATGGTTGTATTATCCCCGATTATGGTTTGAGTATACTCCCCTTTATATTTTAAATCTTGAGATTCTGCGGATATAATTGCCCCAGGAAAAATTTTACAGCTAGAGCCTATTCTAGCGCCATCCATTATAACTACATTAGACCCAATCCACGTATTATCACCAATCTCCACATCTGCATAGATTGTAGTAAAAGGTTCAATCGTCACATTCTGACCTATCTTAGCCTTTGGCGAAATATTGGTTAATGGATAATTTGTCATTACATCTTATTTAGAAGTTCTATCCTCTATCTTTTACCACTTGAGCAAGCATTTCTGCTTCTATGCATACTTGGCCATTAACATAACCCTTTCCCCCCATATGTACTAAACCTCTTCTAATAGGGGAAATTAAATTTAAATCAAAAACAATCGTATCTCCAGGAATCACTTTTCTTTTGAATTTAACATTATCGATTTTCATAAAATAAGTGGAGTACAAATGTGGATCTTCAACCTTACTTAACGAAAAAACACCGCCAGTTTGTGCCATAGCTTCAATTTGCAATACTCCGGGCATTACAGGATTACCTGGGAAGTGTCCTTGAAAATAAGGTTCATTTTTAGTTACATTCTTTACCCCAACAATTCCTTCTTCGGTGATTTCCATAATTTTATCAATTAACAAAAAAGGATACCGGTGAGGCAACATATTTTCAATGTCATTTATATCGTATAATGGTTCTTTAGTTAAATCATACATAGGCTTTGATTTTTCTTGTTCTTTCATGGCTTTTTTCAACATACTTGCAAAAGAAGTATTTAACTTATGTCCTGGTTTTTTAGCAATAATATGCCCTTTAATAGGGCTCCCAAGCAAGGCTAAATCACCGATTAAATCCAATAGTTTATGTCTTGCGGGTTCATTTATTTGTTTTAATTCACAATTATTTAATGTATTGCCTTGAATATTTATTTTTAGGTCTTGCTTTCCAAGCAATACTGCTAGCTTGCTAAGTGATGCATCATCAATTTTCTTATCAACCATCACAATTGCATTATCAATATCCCCCCCCTTTATAAGACCAGAATTAGCTAGATATTCAAGTTCACTTAATAGCACAAAAGTTCTACATGGAGCAATTTCTTCTGCGTAGTCTTCCAGTTTTCTTAATTCTGCATATTGTGTGCCAAGCACCTTATTATTGTAGTCGAGCACAACAGAAAGTGTAAATTCTTCTGCTGGAACATATAATATTTCTGCACCACTTTCATCTTTTAAAGTAATCGACTTTTTTAAAGAAATAAAAGATTTTGTTTCTGATTGCTCAACAATACTGATTTTATTTATTGCTTCAACATATTGAGCTGCACTTCCATCTAGAATAGGAAGTTCTTCATTATTTATTTTTATTAAAACATTGTCAATTCCTAGTGCATAAAGAGCTGACAACAGGTGTTCAACAGTAATCACTTTAACCCCATTCTTCTCAACGGTGGTGCTACGATTAGTTTCTGTCACAAACTCTACAGTTGCAGGAATAAGTGGCTGATTATCTAAATCTATTCTAGAAAATTGTATTCCATGATTTACACCTGCAGGCTCTATTATTAATTTTACTTCTTTTCCAGTATGCAATCCAAACCCTTTAAAGGTTAAGTTGGCTGATATGGTCTTTTGCTTTAACAAAATCAGAGATTTATTTATTTTCTAGGTTTTCTATCTGTTGCCTAAGTTTAGGTAAATTTTTGAATAATACATAACTTCTAGAGAAATTACCAATATCAAATGCTGGAGAACCTTGTAAAATCGTATTTGGTTGTTTTATAGTTTTAGCAACACCACTTTGTGCCGCAATTTTTGTCCCATCTGCTATGGTAATATGTCCATTAATTCCAACTTGGCCACCAATCATCACATTTTTACCAATTTTAGTTGATCCAGCAATTCCAGATTGTGCAGCTATAACTGTATTTTCTCCAATTTCAACATTATGTGCAATTTGAACAAGATTATCCAATTTTACTCCGTTTTCTAAAACTGTTGATCCAATTGTAGCTCTATCAATTGTGGTATTAGCACCGATTTCAACATGATCTTTAATAATCACATTGCCAACTTGCGGAACCTTTTTATATTCATTTGAACTATTTGGTGCAAATCCAAACCCATCTGATCCTACGACTACACCTGCGTGAAGAATGCAATTTTTGCCTATTTGAATATTTTGATAAATTTTAACCCCTGCAAAAAGAATAACATTATTATCAATTGTAGAATTTGCACCTATGTAAGTACCTGGATAGATTTGAACCCCATCCCCAATTTTAACATTTGCACCTAAATAGGAAAATGCACCAATGTATACTTCTTCACCAATTGTTGCGGTTGGGTCTATGAAACAAGGTTCTTCAATTCCTTTTTTTTCTTTTTCAATAGTGTTGTATAGAGATAACAAATAAGCCAATTTTTCATAGGCATTTTCAACTCTAATCAAGGTTAACGTACTAGGCAAAGGTAGATTTGGATGAAAATTCTTATTAACTAGTGCAACACTGGCGGTAGTTTTATAGATGAATTCTTCGTACTTAGGGTTGGCTAAAAAAGTAAGTGTTCCTTCACCTCCTTGTTCTATTTTTGAAAAATCATTAATTAGGATTTCCTCATCTCCTTCAACTTCTCCACCAACAAGTTTTGCTATTTCTATTGCTTTAAAATTCATCTAAATGACAAAATTAGCATTATTGAGCTTTGTTAATCAATCTGCTAAAAATATGGTGCAAATAAATAATATTTTGTAACTGGCTTTGATAGTGCAGATACATTTAAATTATCGGATGCTTCCGTAATATCTTTAACCGTACCATCTTTATATTTTATTTTAATGGTGTCTTTTCTTGGATCGTATGCATTATTGATCATTTGTTCTTGAAATACAAAATATTTTACTTCTTCATCATTAAGCCCCAATTCTTTTTTATGTGTTTCCCTCACCTCATTGATTTGTTCTGTATCAAAAGAATTATTTGACATCTTAACTTTAAGTAATTTCCTTTCAATAAGCATGGTAGCAAGACGGCTTAACACCATATCTTTCGATTTCACCCAAACCTTAATACAGGTCATTATATCATTATCATCTAATGAAGCAAAAGCATTTAGACAAGCATCATTTTCTAATTCATCCTTTGAAATGTTTTGTGTTAAAAACATATTTAATTCTGGAGTAATAAATAAATCTTCTCCTTTAGACAAAATTTCACGAGCTCTTGAAATAATTTTTGCTAATAAAAATTCTGCACTAAGAACTGTCTTATGGAGGTAAACTTGCCAGTACATTAACCTTCTAGCAACAATAAATTTTTCTATCGAATAAATTCCTTTTTCTTTTATCAAAATTTCATCTTCATCAATATCAAACATCTTAATAATTCGCTGATTACTAACCACCCCCTCACTAACACCAGTGAAAAAACTATCTCGTTTGAGGTAATCAAGCCTGTCCATATCCAACTGTGAAGACACAAGCTGATGTAGGAATTTTTTATGGTATTGATTTTTAAAAATTTGTATTGCTAGGCTTAGTTCACCATCAAATTGCTTGTTCAATTTTTGCATGAAAATTTCGGATACATCTTCATGGCTTATACCACTTAAAAAAGAATGTTCTAGAGCATGAGAATAGGGCCCATGCCCTATGTCATGAAGCAAAATGGCCATTAATGCACCGCGTTCCTCTTCTTTTTGGATACTAAACCCCAAATCCTTAAATGTAGATAGTGCCTGTTTCATCAAATAAGCAGCACCAACAGCATGATTGAATCTTGTATGATGAGCCCCTGGATATACCAAGTACGTCAAGCCCAATTGTTTAATTCTGGATAAACGTTGGAAATAAGGATGATCAATAATATCTAATAAAACACCTCTATTTAATGTAATAAATCCATAAACTGGATCGTTTAGTATTTTACTGACTTTACTTTTATTCATCATAAATCATTAAGTTAGGCAAAACTAAATTAATACATACATTAATGGCAAAAATTTTATGGGCAGATGACGAAATTGAAAGTTTAAAACCCCATTTACTCTTTCTTAATAAAAAAGGGTTTGAAGTCATTGCTGTTAACTCTGGTATAGAGGCTATTGAAAAAGTAAATGAATCTCACTTCGATCTCATTTTTTTGGATGAGAATATGCCAGGAATAAGTGGCTTGACTACACTTGAAGAAATTAAAAAGATTAAATCCAGTATCCCCGTTGTTATGATCACAAAAAGTGAAGAAGAAATGATAATGGAAGAGGCCATTGGGAAACAAATTTCAGACTATTTAATAAAGCCAGTTAATCCTAACCAAATTTTAATGGCCATTAAAAAATTGTTAGACGGTAAAAGATTAATTAGTGAAACCAACTCTACTTCCTACAGACAGGAATTTAATAAAATTAGTCAGGATTTAAACTTAGTAAATTCCCTTGAAGGGTGGAAAGACATTTTCCAAAAGCTTACCTACTGGGAATTACAGTTAGAAATTTCAGATCAGAATATGGTAGAAGTTTTTAATATGCAAAAAGAAGAAGCTAATCAACTTTACACTCGATTTATTGATAAGAATTATAATGAAATAATTCACTCCAATCATCTTTTAAGTCATAACCTATTAAAAACAGAATTATTTCCTGACCTTGAAAAACAATCCTATTTTTTAATTGTAATTGATAACCTAAGGTATGATCAATGGCTTGTTCTTAAACCTATAGTAGAAGATCTTTTTAACATTGAAAATGAAGGAATTTATTCAAGTATTATTCCAACCACAACTCAGTATGCTAGAAACGCCTTATTTTCAGGCCTTTCACCATTAGAAATAAGCAAGAGATATCCTGAAAAATGGGTTTCTGAAGAAGAAAATGAAGGGAAAAACCTGTACGAAGATTACTTTTTAAATGAAAATCTAAAACGGAATCAGTTAAATTTAAAATCCTCCTATCATAAGATTACCAATTTAAATGCGGGCAAAAAACTAGTTCAACAAATTGATAATTTAAAAAACAACGACATAAATACTATTGTGTATAATTTTGTCGATACTCTTTCTCATGCAAGAACAGACATGGAAGTAATTAAAGAGTTGGCTGAGGATGAATCTGCATATCGATCAATAACCCTGAGCTGGTTTAAACATTCTCCATTATTAGACATTTTTAAGAAAATAAGTAAAACTTCATCAAAGGTATTTCTAACTACTGATCATGGTACAGTGAGAGTCAAAAATCCCACAAAAGTAATTGGACCAAAAAATACAAACTCTAATATGAGGTATAAAGTAAGTAAAAACCTCACATACCAATTAAAAGATGTGATTGAAGCACAGCATCCAGAAAAAATTAGTTTACCAAAATCTAACATCAGCTCATCTTTCATATTTGCTAGGGAGGATAAGTTTTTTGTTTATCCCAACAATTATAATCACTTTGCAAAATTGTATAATAACACCTTTCAACATGGGGGTATTTCGATGGAAGAAATGTTAATCCCTTTTGTGAAATTAAAAGGGAAATAAACATTATTCTTGGTATTTCTCAAGTAGATCTAAATAAGTATAAATAGCATTTATTTGATCATCAGTACATGATTCACAATAAGTATAGGCTACATTTTTAATACTCATGTAGGTAATTTCTTTACTAATCACTTCTGAAGAAATATAATGGCTTAATTTTTCTAGTAGACAATCACTTACTATGTAGGTCTGTTTATCTAAAGCGGCTAAATAGAATAACGGATTATGTAAAAAGAACTCAAATAATATTGCAGAAAATTGATCTTTATTTTCAATTTTTAATTGGTTACAATATTGACACATTGCATAAAAATATAGTTCTTTCCAAAGCCCTTCTTTTTTAATTACTTGATTTAATATTTCACCTAAATATTCAGGTCTAAGAGACAAATTGATATCATATGACAACTCCAAAATATGGCGATCAACACTCATTTCTGATTGTAAGATTTTATTCCCATTAATAGATTCTAGTTCGGGAATATAAATTTCAGAAGAAGAATTGCAACTGAAAAAAGATAGTATCAAAAGAACGAGAAATAAATTTTTCATTTTGAATTCTTCAAATTCAAAAACAAATTCACTAATACACCAAATGCAACTAAAGCAAACACTAAGTGTAATGCCTGAAATAGGTGAGGAATATTAAAATCTGCTAAAATTTTACCAAAAACTACTTCAAAAAGCAATATGATTAAGAAAACATAGATTGATCTAATGTGTATCTTTTTTATGTAATTAACTAATCCTAACCCTAATCCTAATAAAACGATAAAAATAGCATAAGACCGATGAATAAGAAAATAAGTGTACTCACTAAACTCAAGGTCAGCTCTATCATAATTCGTTAACCAATGATCAACCAGTTGTCTGACCTGCGTCCCAAATACAATTTGAATTAAAAATAATAATATACCTAAACCACAAATCCATTTAAGCATCGGTCTTGAAGAGATGTGGTTTTTTTGATTAATAGAAATAATTTGCAATTGTAATGCAATCATTAATGCTGCTATTACCATATGTATAGTCAATACCCAAGGGACTATATTGGTTGCAACTACCATTGCACCCCACCATGCTTGAAAAGCAGTTAAAACTACTAAACTAAAAGTGAAAATTAAGTTTTTAAGTCTCTGATTTTTATTAAACCAGGATATCAAAAAACCAATAAAAATAAATAACCCTGCTATGGCACCAATTAATCGATTCATATACTCGAACCAGGTATTTAGCACATTAAATTCCTGTTCCTTCAATAATTCTTTGTTATTGACTAACAATTTAGCTTTTTCATCAAGTCCGAAAGTCGTTAAGAAGTCAGCAAAACGACCTATTTTCTTTTTTCTAAGTGATGAATAATGATCTTGATAATTCTGAGGAAGTTGATCAATTGAAGTTGGTGGTATGTATTGATCAAAACATTTTGGCCAATCGGGACACCCCATTCCAGAACCAGTCATCCTTACAACTGATCCAGCAACAACAACAAGGTATATAAAAATTAAGGTAATCCAGTGGAATCTAATCATCTAGTAAATATTAATCAATTATGTAGCTTTTTTTATTGGTTAAGCATTTAATTCAATTATAATTTAAAAAAGTTATGTTTCTTTTAAGTCCCGAAAATTTGGAGCGTTTAACTGCAGATTTCTGGAAAAGATTTTGAAATGTATCTTCTGATAATTCAGTCCACTCCTTTTTTGTTAACTTCAATAAATCAGGATGAGGATCGAATTGAGATTCTTTATGAGGAGAAGCAAAACGATTCCATGGGCAAACTTCTTGACAAATATCACATCCAAACATCCAATTATCCATCTTCCCTCTGAACTCATTTGGTAATATTTGATCCTTAAGCTCAATCGTTAAATAAGAAATGCATTTTGATCCATCAACTACATAAGGTTTAACAATTGCTTCTGTTGGACAGGCATCAATACATTTTGTGCAAGTACCACAATAATCATTGATTGGAATATCCGTCTCCAACTCAACATCTACAATGAGTTCTGCAATGAAAAAATATGATCCCATTTCTTTATTTATTAAATTGGAGTGTTTACCAATCCAACCAAGACCACTTTTTTCAGCCCATACTTTATCCATTACAGGTGCTGAATCTACAAATCCTCTGCAATTAATTTCTCCAAATTTTTGTGTTAGGAAAAGCTGCAATTCCTTTAATTTACTTTTAATAACAAAATGATAATCCTTACCGTAAGCATATTGTGAAATTTTTGGTGCATCTGAATCAAGTTGTTTATTGGGATTATGATAATTATATATTACACTAATTACAGATTTTGCCCCATCAACTAACTTACTCGGGTCCGTTCTTTTATCAAAATGATTTTCCATGTATTTCATTTTACCATTAAAATCATTGGATAACCATTCTTCCAATCTTTTAGCTTCTTTTTCTAAAAAAACAGATTTTGAAATTCCTACATGAGAAAATCCTAAGTCGAAACATTTACGCTTTACTAACTTGGTTTTCTCTCTAATATCCATTAGAAAATTTCTTTTTGTCCTCCTGTACTTTTAGGCTTATTTAAATGTTGGTAAGATAAGTCTGTTGCTACTCTTCCTCTTGTTGTTCTGACTAAATATCCTTGTTGAACCAAGAATGGTTCGTATACCTCTTCAATGGTCCCTGATTCCTCCCCAACCACAGTAGCTAATGTGTTAATCCCTACTGGTCCTCCTTTATACTTTTCTATTATAGCAAGTAGGATTTTATGATCCATTTCATCAAGACCGTGTTTATCTACTTGTAAAGCATTCAATGCAATTTGAGTAATTTCATTAGTTATCACACCATCTCCTTTAACTTGAGCATAATCTCTAACTCTTCTTAAAAGTGCATTTGCTATTCTAGGAGTTCCTCTACTTCTACTTGCAATTTGAATGGAAGCATCAGTCTTTAATGGAATATTTAAAATACTTGATGATCTTTTAACAATATCATCCAAAATATCATGATTATAATACTGTAATCGACAATTGATACCAAATCTTGCTCTTAATGGTGCAGTGAGCAATCCGCTCCTTGTGGTAGCCCCGATTAAAGTAAAAGGATTTAAGTCAATTTGAACAGTGCGAGCATTTGGACCAGTATCTAAAACAATATCAATTTTATAGTCTTCCATAGCAGAATATAAATACTCCTCAATTACAGGGCTAAGTCTATGAATTTCATCGATAAATAACACATCTCCAACACTAAGGTTAGTTAATAACCCCGCCAAATCTCCTGGTTTATCAAGAACAGGCCCAGAAGTGATTTTTATACCAACACCCATTTCATTTGCTATAATTTGAGCAAGGGTTGTTTTTCCAAGTCCCGGTGGACCGTGTAATAGTACATGATCAAGGGATTCTTCACGCAATTTAGCAGCAGAAACAAAAATTTTTAAATTCTCCACAACTTGATCTTGTCCTGCAAAATCTTCAAATTCTTTTGGTCTCAGTGCAATTTCATATGCTTTATCGGACTGATTTTCACTCTCTGATCTAAAGTCGTACTCTTCTATCATTTTGTAAATATACTTATGAATTAGTTACTTCTAAAAGTTGCTTGTATATTTCTGAAAACTTGATGCT
This sequence comes from Crocinitomicaceae bacterium, assembly GCA_038134525.1. Lineage (GTDB taxonomy): Bacteria > Bacteroidota > Bacteroidia > Flavobacteriales_D > Parvicellaceae. The sequence continues at coordinate 35,060 of JAYPVI010000006.1, read as the reverse complement.
AAATCTAAAAATGAATGTTTGAGATGTTAAAGTTTCAGGGTAAATAGTTTTGTTGTGACCTGTAACCCTAAAACCTGTGCCTAATCCAATGTGAATATATTTAAACCCATGGTACTCTAAGATTAAAGATGGTTCATAAAAAGAATAATAGCCCCTTTCATAAGTCGGTTCAGTTTGAATATTTCCAAGTCCAAAGTCCAAAGGAATTTCTATTGTCCAATCGGGATTATAATTATATATATAGGCTGCAAAAAATGTGATTGAATTTATTTTTAAAGAAAGGGTGTCGTCATCTTTAGTAAAATTGTGACTCCTTTTTAGCCAAGCATATCCAAGACCTAATCTCAATGAATTTCCAAACTCAAGATATGGCTTTAATTCTTGTATCCTAGACCACTCATTTTGTATAACAAAATTTTTAGTCTCCATTTTTAAACCAATAGCAGGTTTACTATCTAAATTAATTCTAATGGAATCAAATTGGGAAAAGGCCTTACTATTTTGTATGATTAAGATAAATAAAAAAAAAGCCCAACAAATTAAGTGTGGGCTTGGGTATCGTTTTGATATGTTTAAGTTAATGTTCTTCCTCATTATCATCGAGAGGTACAGTTTGAGGTACAAAATCATTTTCTTTCCCAGGCTTACTGTAATCATAGGGCCATCTATAGACCGTTGGTATTTCACCAATCCAATTTCCATGGACATGTTCCAATGGGGTAGTCCACTCTAAAGTGTTGGCATTCCAAGGGTTCAGAGAAGCTTTAGGTCCTCTAAAAATACTATAGAAGAAATTAAAAAAGAATATCAATTGTGATAGAACACCTATTGTTGCAAAAACTGAAATTAAAATGTTTAAATCTAAAAAGTGATCAAACATTGGGAAGTTCGTGTTTTCATAATATCTTCTTGGTAATCCACCTTCTCCAAGAAAGTGCATCGGTAGAAACACACCATATCCTGTAACAATCGTAACCCAAAAATGAACCATTCCCATTCTCTTATTCATTGATTTTCCATACATTTTTGGAAACCAATGATAAATTCCAGCAAACATGCCTAGTATCGCAGTCATACCCATAACAATATGAAAATGGCCTACAACAAAATAGGTGTCATGTTGAGAAATATCTAGAGCTGAGTCAGCTAAGATGATACCAGTAACACCACCTGAAATAAAAGTAGATACTGATCCAATACAAAATAGCATAGCTGGTGTCATCATGACGTTACCCTTCCAAATTGTCGTAATATAATTGAATGCCTTTATTGCCGATGGAACAGCTATTAATAACGTAGTAAAAGTAAATACACCACCTAAGAATGGATTCATTCCCGTAAGAAACATGTGATGCCCCCAAACAATAAACGAAAGAAAACCGATAGCTAACATGGATCCAATCATGGCTCTATAACCAAAAATAGGTTTTCTTGAACATGTAGAAATTATTTCAGATGTCATACCTAATGCTGGTAATAAGATAATGTACACTTCAGGGTGACCTAAGAACCAAAATAAATGTTCGTATAGTATAGGGCTGCCTCCTGTTGCATCCAATGCGCCAGATGAAGTAACTATATCACTCATGTAAAAACTAGTTCCAAATCCTCTATCCATCAATAAAAGAACAGCTGCAGAAAGTAAAACTGGGAAGGAAAGTACACCCAAAATAGCTGTAATGAAAAATGCCCAAATCGTTAAAGGTAGGCGGGTCATGCTCATTCCTTTTGTTCTTAAATTCAAGATGGTAACTATGTAATTTATTCCCCCAAGAAGTGAAGAGGCAATAAAAACTGTCATTGATAGTAACCATAACGTCATACCTAGACCAGAACCTGGTTGAAATTCTTCAAGTACACTTAGTGGCGGGTAAACCGTCCATCCTGCCATTGCAGGTCCAGTTTCAATAAAAAGAGATGCTGCCATTAATACACTTGATAAGAAAAATAACCAATAGGCAATCATGTTCAATAACCCAGAGGCCATATCCCTTGCCCCTACTTGGAGCGGAATTAATAGATTAGAAAAGGTACCTGATAAACCTCCTGTTAAAACAAAAAATACCATAATTGTTCCATGTAGGGTAACTAAACCTAAATACCAGTTTGAATCAAGCATACCATCTGGTGCGGCATCTGAACCTAATACAGATTCTAAAATTGAAAATTGGGTATCCGGCCATCCTAGTTTCATTCTGAAAAGAGCCGATAAGGTAATACCAATTGCTCCCATAAAAATGGCAGTCAGTAAATACTGCTTACCAATCATCTTGTGATCTTGACTAAAAATGTACTTCGTGAAGAAGCTTTCTTTATGGTGGTGATGTGTATCGTGTGCCATATCAATTATTTATTACAAATTTAAAAATCAAAGTGATGCTTGCTCTTTTGTCTCACTCCAACTAACTTCTTTGCCCGAAAAAGTTAAACGCTTTTTATCTCCGTTGTTTTCGATCCAATTCTCAAATTCTTCTTGAGTTTCAACAATTACCTTTAGCTGCATATTTGAATGACCAGCTCCACAAATCTTATTGCAGAGAAGTACGTAATCAAACAACACTTTTTCTTCTTCTTCACCAATCCGTCTTTTTCTCTCGTTGTGAATCTCATTGATATTCTTATAATGCTCTTGTACTTCAGGCATCATTCTCATTTCTTTAGTTGTTATGGTAGGAGTTAATTTGAAACTAGTCTCCATGCCAGGAACTGAATTTATTTGTGCTCTAAAATGAGGTAGCCATGGACAATGTATCACATCTTTAGACCTAAAAATAAAAGTGTATGGCTGATCTTTCACTAAGTGAAGCTCTTGAACAATAACATCATCATCACTAGATGAATAAGTAATTAGATTAGATTCACCTTTATCAATAGCAGCCTCAATTCTATACTTTCTTCTTTTTAAACGCTCTAGTTCTTCTAATTTTTTGTCCGCTTTAGATTTTGGAATCAAAAGATCTCCATTCGCATTTCTATTCTCCTTCAATTCTTGATCTATACTTAACACCTTAGTATCAATTTCTTCATAAGTATCATTGATTGACTTATCTGTGATAACACCAAGCGGATTAGTAGACGATACCAATTTATAATTTGCTTCACCTAATTGATTGTCAACTCCTGCGTATCTAACTAACCAACCAAACTGATAAGCATACACTTCTACAACCTGACCTTTTTCCTTGTTATACATGATGTCATTCCATGTCCTAATTCCAAAAACAATAATTATTGTAAGGGCAATGAGTGGCAAAATGGTCCAAACAAACTCAAGCTTATTATTATGGGGATAGTAAAGTGCTTTACGCTCTTCTCTATGGTAATACCTCCAAGAAAAAATAAATAATAAACTGTTGGTGAGAAAGAAGACCGGAAGAATAATGTACCAATTAATCATTAATAACCAATCTAATTTTTCTCCGTGTTCTGAAGCAGCCTTATATAAACCAGCATTTGCTCCATACTTAATAATCAACCAAATAATGAAACCAAAGAAAAAAACCATAAAAACAAGCATTAGATTTGCCATAAGCATGTTTTCTCCTCTAGTTACTTTTTCTTGAGATTTGTTACCTCTAACCTTTGCTGCTAGGTCATAAATCTTCATCAATTGCACTAAAGCAATGAAGAATAGTGCAACTGCTATTATAATAACGAACTTACCTTCCATAATTAATTAATATTAAAATTCATGGTGTTTACTTTCCTCTAAATAAGGATGATTTTTTTGCAATAATGGAGCTTTTGAGATAGCTCTAAGAACCGTGTAAACAAACGTGCCTAAAAACAGCATGAACATTCCAAGTTCTAAAAGTCCTAGTTCCCATTGATCGAATAATGTCCCTGGCATAACCATGTTAAAAACATCAAACCAATGACCAATGAAAATTATTAATCCAATCACAATCAAATATCCTGCAGATCTTTTCGTATCTCTTGACATGAAAAACACCATTGGAAAAAAGAAGTTGACAATAAAAGTTCCAAAAAACAATAATTTGTAATTTTCAATTCTTTGTGTAAAGTAGATGACTTCTTCTGGAATATTAGAATACCAAATGAGCATAAATTGAGAAAACCACAAGTAGCTCCATAAAAAGCTTAGGGCAAACATCCATTTACCAACATCATGTATATGACTTTCGTTAACGAATGGTAGGTAACCACTTTTTCTCAAATACAAGGTAATCATCATGACCATAATCATACCACTTAACCAGATGCCAGAAAATACATACCAACCAAACAAAGTACTGAACCAATGAGTATCAATTGACATGATAAAATCCCAAGCCATAGTAGATGAGAAAACAGCAAAGAAAACTAAAAACAATGCGCCTCTTCTATACATTTTAAAATGACTCTCTGTACCACCTTCTGTATCTTCTTGTCTAGATTTATTCTTAAACCACCTTAGGAAAAGATAAAAAGTGGTGAAATATGCAACAACTCTTATCCAAAAAAACGGAAGATTTAAATAGGCTCTTTTACCATATATGATAGGATCAAAATGAGATGAGTTAGGATCAGTATACTCAGGGTCCATCCAGGGGTAGATGTGGTGACCTCCAAATGTGCCGGCAATAAATACAATTAATAAAACAGCAATACCTATTGGCATGGCAGACATAATGCCTTCAAATATTCTTAACAATACAACTCCCCAACCAGACTCTGTTGCATAATGTAATGCTAAATAAAATAAGGCTCCTAAAGCTATACCAAAAAAGAAAAATCCATTAACCAAAAGGTTAGACCAAAACCTTCTATTTCCTTTATCTGCAAGAGCAATCTCTCCACTTTCTACCATAGAAACCAATTGATCTGCTCCACTTTCATGATGACCGCCATGGTTTTCCGCAGTTGCTGTGTGATTAAGGTGAACATCCCAAACAAAAGTAGGTCCATGATGTGAATGGTCAACTTCGTGTCCGTGATCTCCATCAGCACTAGCGTGTAATGTGGTATGTTCTGTATCAGGTTCAATATGACTAAGTTCTACTTCGTTATGATTTGAATGGCTTGTATGATGGTTTGATTCGTGAAATTCAACTTCGTAACCACCTAATTTTTCCTTAATTTCATCTTTAAGTTTATTCTGTTGGTCACTATCAGCCTTACCGTTATAGGTAATAGTAACAGCATGATCATTTACTTTTTCAGCGTAAACAAAATCTTTTTGGCTAAAAAACCCGATAACTAATAAGACCAAACCTACAACAGCAACACCAAGTGTCACCTTTTTTGCTCTATCTGAAATTGTATATTCCATTTTTCTTTGCTTTAATTATTCTGTAGTAGCGTTTTCTGCCGTTAATTCATCTATATTTAATTCTCCTCCGAACTGCATGGTCCTAACATACATAGACACTTTCCACCTTTCATCTTTATTCAATTGAGAAGCGTGGGGCCCCATTGCATTCTTTCCGTGTGTAATTGTGTGAAATACTGATCCAGGAGATCTATCAGTAAGGGTATTATAGGCTGGAGGAGCAGCAGGGTATCCACCAACTGTAATAACTTTCCCATCTCCATTTCCTTTGTCTCCATGACAATGAGCACAGAATAATCCATAAAGTCTTTTACCTTCAGCAATATTTGATTTTGAAACATCCTCATTTTGGTAATATCTTTTGGGTAAAAAAACTTCTTCACCTGCCCTAATTCTTTCATCTTCTCCAGGGCCGTAATTAAAAGGCATATTTAACATGGCTGTATTCTTATTTGCACTGTAAGGAATAGATCCTTCAGCAGGAATTCTTGCTGAAATTAATTTTTTAATTGGTGTTTTCTTTAATTCTGTGTTATGAAGACTGTCACTAAAATCTATGTTTGGAAATCTTCTACTTAAAACATTTTTTAATGAATCAGCTTCTTTCTTGGTTTTGAATTTCCCAGCATACAAATGATATGGATTTGTTTGGTCATAGTATTCGACAGTTATGTAATCTGATGGATATAATTTTATTAAAGTATTATATAAAGAGGTAAATTCTTCAACATTATCTGTTTTAGTTACAGGAACTACATAACCAATAGTTATACTGTCCATTTTATCAGCAACAAGACCATAATCTACATATGCTTCAATAGCTTGTGATCTTGTCATATCATCTGAATATTCATAACCAGGTGAGTCCGGATGTTTTACACATGATTGAAAAAATATTGTCACTGAAAGAAATAACAAAAAAGTATATTGGATATGGTAAACTCTATTTCTCATTTTAAAATTTTTTTTCTTCAATTTCAATAAAGCCAGTGGCCTTGATTAAATCAGTCAGTTTTTTATCCTCAATATGAGTGTTTTCTGAAGATTTGATCTCAATAATAAACTTGTCATCAGTAGTTCTTGGATCAGGATTTCGAGATGGCATACCTGGTAATGTTTTGTTCCTTAATAAATATGTGATTGCCATGCCGTGCGCAGCACAAAGAACTGTAAACTCAAAGAAAATAGGAACAAAAGAGAGCATGTTTTCATGTAAACTAAAATTGGGTTTACCTCCAATATTCATTGGCCAATCAACAATCATCATATATCTAATTCCAATAATGGCTAACATTGTCCCTGTAAGCCCATACATGAAAGCTGCAATACCTAATCTTGTTGGTTCAACTCCTATTATAGGATCAATTCCGTGTAGAGGAAAAGGTGAGTATACGTCTGAAACTTTAACACCTTCTTTAACTAGATGCTTTGCTCCATTCATGAGCGTATCATCATCATCGTACATTGCATATATTACTTTTTCTGCCATAATTTAATGATCTGCATTTTTATCCCAGTAACCTTCACCATGTCCGTAGCCCTCTTTATAATTTTTACCAGAAGATTTTAGTATTGTTTTCAGTTCCGCAATAGGCATAACTGGAAAATACCTAGAGAATAATAAGTAGAAAACGAAGAAAATTCCAAGAGTCCCCATAAAAACCCCAATGTCAACCCAAGTAGGATGAAAATAAGTCCAAGAGGATGGAACATAATCTCTATGTAAAGAAGTGACTATGATTACAAATCTTTCGAACCACATCCCAATATTAATTATGATGGACATAAAGAAAGAAAACATCAAGCTAGTTCTTAATTTTTTAAACCAAAACAACTGTGGTGATATCACATTACAAGTCATCATAGCCCAGTATGACCACCAATAAGGTCCGGTAGCTCTGTTTAAAAATGCATATGATTCGTATTCTACACCTGAATACCAAGAAACAAATAACTCTGTAATATATGCCACCCCTACAATTGACCCTGTCACAATGATCACAATGTTCATATATTCAACATGTTTTACATGTAAATAAGCTTCCAATTTATATGCCTTTCTTAAAATAAGCATGAGAGTTTGCACCATAGCAAACCCTGAAAAAACAGCTCCAGAAACAAAATATGGAGGGAATATAGTGGTGTGCCAACCTGGAATAACTGATGTAGCAAAGTCAAAAGATACGATAGAGTGTACTGAGAATACAAGTGGCGTAGCTAAACCAGCTAATACTAAAGAAACAATCTCAAATCTATTCCATGCTTTAGCATCACCTGTCCAACCAAAACTTAAAACCTTATAAACTCTTTTGGCTAATGGTTTTGTTACTCTATCTCTAATCGTTGCAAAGTCAGGTATTAAACCAATGTACCAAAAAACTAAGGATACGGAAAAATAAGTCGATATGGCAAAAACATCCCAAAGAAGCGGTGAATTGAAGTTAACCCATAATGACCCAAATTGATTAGGAAGAGGAAAAACCCAATATCCTAGCCATAATCTTCCCATGTGAATTAATGGAAATAATCCCGCCATCATTACAGCAAATATGGTCATGGCTTCGGCTGCTCTATTAATCGCGAATCTCCATTTTTGTCTAAAAAGTAAAAGCACTGCTGAAATTAATGTTCCAGCATGACCTATTCCAACCCACCAAACAAAATTGGTAATATCCCAAGCCCATCCAACAGTTTTATTTAATCCCCAAACACCTACACCAGTACCTAATAAATAAACTATACAACCAACTCCCCAAAGGGCAATGACTACAGAAATCATAAAAAGTAGATACCACGTCTTTGGCGCTTTGCCCTCTATTGGTTTTACAATATCTTCTGTAATGTCCTTGTAAGACTTATCACCAAGGATTAGAGGTAATCTTATATCGGCTTCTTTATGCATAATACTCTATAATTAATGTGTTTCAGCATGTGACTCTTCAGAAACATGCACAGCAACATCATCATTGTTATTTCTAATTTTTAATTGATACCATATATTTGGCTTAACACCAACCTCTTCTAAAGCTTGGTAAGCTCTATCAGAAGTAGACGCTTCCCTTATTTTTGAAGATTCATCATTCCAATCACCAAAAGTGATACAATCATTTGGACATGCATCTGCGCAAGCTGTAGTTACATCACCATCAATAACTGGTCTAGATTCTTTTTTTGCAGTTAATTTACCTTCTTGTATTCTTTGCACGCAGAAACTACATTTTTCCATTACACCCCTTGACCTGACTACAACATCTGGATTTAACACCATTCTTGCCATCACATCTTGATTAGGGTTAACATTTTTGAATTTTCTGTAATCTCTGTAATTAAACCAATTGAATCGTCTTACTTTATAAGGACAGTTGTTAGCACAATATCTTGTTCCAATACACCTATTGTAAGTCATCATATTAAGCCCTTCATTACTGTGTGTAGTTGCTGCCACAGGACAAACTGTTTCACAAGGCGCGTGATTACAGTGCTGACACAGCATAGGCATAAACACAACAGAAGGATTATCTTCTGGCACTTCTAATTTACCATAATCAAAATCACCTTCAACATGTCTTGATTCATCCCATTTAGTTCTGTTATCGTCTTCAATGGATGAAAAATAACGATCCATTCTTAACCAATGCATGTCTCTAGATCTTCTTACCTCATCTTTACCCACAACAGGGACATTGTTTTCAGAGTGACAAGCGGTTATACAAACACCACAACCGTTACATGAAGATAGATCTATAGACATTCCCCATCTATGACCAACTTGTTCAACTGGGTGCTCATCCCATAATGAAAATTCAGTAGCGTTCACTTCTTCGTGACCACCTTGCTCATGGCTATGCAACTTCACTACAGGGTTATATGCCTCTTGGTTATACTCATGGTTTTCTTTCCAGAAATCATAAGTAGTCTCCTTCACTATAGATGTTCTACCCATGATAGTATGATGAGTTTGAGTACAAGCTAAAGAATATCTCTCGTCAGTTGCAGTGACTTCTACGGGCCCTGAAAAAGAGATAACACCATCATTAAAAGAAGATAACTTAAATCCATTACACCCAACTGGAATCAAAGATCCATTCTCATCTGTAAGATGTGCCCCATATTCATCAGATTGAAAAGCAGCCTTACCTACACTTAGGTTCCCTTCACCTCTTCCATAACCTAAAGCAACACCAACTGTGCCTTCTGCTTGACCAGGCAATGGAAATACGGGTAACTTTAATTCTTGATTACCCACCTTTAAATTAGCTACAAATGCCTTTTCTTCCTGACCTAAGTGAATACCATCCCACGCTGCTTTTGGATCAGAACTATCGATATTAAATAACCTAAAACAATCACTTGGTGACATTGTAATGTAATTATCCCATACTACTTTAGTAATGGCACTTGGTAATTCTTGAAGCCAAGGATTTGCTGCATACTGACCTAAACCTAACTCATTTTGGTATAATGAAAGCTCCCATTCTGAACTAGATGTAGATGAATCAAAATTTAAATCAAAATTTTGAATTATATCTGTATCTGTTAAAGATGATGGTGAAATTGGTTCATTAGCATATCCATTATGAACAGACCAGTTCCAAAAATCATCAAAAGACATATGATCGTCTTGTTCTGAAAAACCTCTAGCTTTCCAGTTAGAGCGAATAAAATTATAATATGCTTTACTTTCACTACTTCCTCTTTCTGTTTGCCCTGACCAAACTAAAAATGATTCTTGTGCTTGTCTCGTATTGTATAATGGTCTGATAGTAGGCTGTTGTAAACTAACATGCCCGTTTATCGCTTCAAAATCATTCCAAGATTCCAAATAGTTGTGATTTGGACATACATATTGACAACATACAGCTGTCTCATCAGCGTACTCAGATAATGACACCTTTAACATATCTGAATTTCCACGCATTGCTTCGCCAACTGATGCTCCGTTTGGAAGAGAATAAATTGGATTACAATCATACACGATTAAGGCATCAACAGCACCCTTCAAAAGATCGCTTGTCAACTCTTCTACTTCAGCATCATTTCCCTGAAATAAATTTAAAGTTTCTTTATGATTAATGGTTTCTCCGTAATTGCCAAGAATAAAATTGATCTTATTAACAACCATTTGTACTCTATAGTCATTTGAGCCAGAAATCACCAAGGAGGACCCCTCTGAACTTTTTAATGCTTTAGCAGCCTCCGATAGTTTCGCGTTTGTATCTGACGAAAAAGAACCGCTAGAACTATTCCCTTCTAACTCGTTTAATAGAGCTTCTGCTACTGCAAGTTCTTCTGAGGGTTTTATTCTTGCTCGATAATCAGCGTTAGCCCCACTTAAAGAAAAATTTGTCTCGAACTGAAAATGTTTAGACATCCACCCATTTTCAGGTTTTCTGGATATACTATAATCTATGGCAAATTTTGTTGGCATTAACCAAGAACTTAAAAAGTCTGCACCAATTGATACTATTGTTTTTGCTTTGTCAAAATGATAGTTTGGAATGAAATCGCTTCCAAAGGCATTTTGATTTGCCTTTCTTATTCCATAATAAGATTGTGCATCATATTGAATATGCTTTACATCAGAGATCTGATTTCCAGATTCATCTTTTTTAGCGTATTTATCAACGAAGGAATCAATTGCGGCTTTAGATGAAGGTGAAATAACGGTATTTGAAAGGATTCTTATTTTACCGCCTTTGTTAGATATTGCTGATAATCTCTCTTTAATTTCTGCATCTACTGTAGACCATGTAGTTTCACCATTTCCTTTAAGAGGACCATTAAGTCTTGCACTATTATATAGGTTCAATACTGATGTTGAAATAGCAGGAGTTAATCCTCCTTTTGTGAAACCATCTTTTTTCCCTTTTAACCAAATTGGCCTTCCCTCTCTTGATTTGACCAAAAGGTTAGCATAATTATTTCCATCATAAAAAGTAGATGAATACCAATTAGCTATTCCAGGAGTAATTTCTTCCGGCTTATTTACATAGGGTATAGATTTAATGATAGGTGCTTCACAAGATGCCAGTGATGCAGCTGCTACACTAAAACCCATGAACTTTAGAAAATCTCTTCGACCTGTTTTTAAATCTTGTATTCCATCTTCTGCTAAAAATTCTTCCACAGGAATTTTGTCCTGAAATTCTTTCTGACTAGAATTTAAAAATTCAGGAGTTTTATTTTTTTCTGCGTATCCTTTCCAATATGTTTTAGTCTTGCTCATGAACTAATTTTAAGTCTTTAATAATGACATTTTGCACATTCCCAACCACCAAGCTCTTTAACCGTAACTTTATCGTCTTCTAAGATATTGTTGTGTACATCAGCCCTTGATTTCAATCTGTTATGAATTTCTTCATAGTAACCTGTACTTGCAAGGTCTATTTCTTTTTTGTTATGGCATTCAATACACCATCCCATTGTTAAAATAGGTTTCGTTAATTGAATGATACCTTTTTCCATACCTTCATCAGTTGATGCATAGGCGTTAACTTCATCTGTAGTGGATACTCTTCCTAATGTATAATTTTGAACAGGACCGTGACACTGTCTACAATCAATATTTCCTGTATTTGGATGAACGTGTTGGGCGTGATTAAAATAGACATGATCAGGAAGATTATGTGCTTTATTCCATACCAAGGGTTGTTCTATTCTATCTCCATTTGCGTCCAAATTGTATGCTTGTTTTGCCTTATTGTAACCAGCCGCTAGATGAATCTTATCAATTTCTTCAGTACCATATTGAGGGCCTTCATGAACTACAGCATGACAATTCATACACACATTAACAGAAGGGATGCCAGCATGCTTAGATTTCTCAGCAGAATGATGGCAATATTTACACTCAATACCCATATTTCCAGCATGCAGCTTATGAGAATAGGCTATGGGCTGAGAGGGTTGGTAATCTTGGTAAACTCCTACCTGATATAACCTACCGAACAATTCGATACCTGAAAATAATGCTAATGCTACAATCATTAAAACAGTTACAAACCAATTTCTAAGAGCCCACTGTCTTGCGCTTACTATAAACGTTTTTTTAGGATCAACTGCTTGACCTTCCTTTGCAGCAATTACTTCAGATAATTCCCTTCTAACACCAAATGTGGCAAAAAGAACAAATACCATTAAACCAATAATGATCCACCACCAAAAGGATACGGATTCATCTTCTGCTTTGTAAGAAGTGTCTTCTGCTACTGTGCCTTGAGCTGCTGTAGGCGGAGCGTATGCGTCAACATAGGCGAATATGGACTTCACCTCATCTTTTGATAAATGACCTTGAGGAGTCATTACAGTTGGTGACCAATCCCAAATAGCCTTAGCCATTTTGGATTTTCCACTATTGTATAATTCTGCTGGATTTTTTACCCATTCATATATTAAATCTCCTTCGCCATTATCCTCCCATTTTTGAAGCACTCCCTGCATTTTAGGGCCGGTTGCATTCTTGATAGGGTGGTGACAAGAAGCGCAGTTGGCTTTAAAAAGTTTTTCTCCATCCTGAGAATAAGATATAACTGATACAGAAACTAATAGTGTTAGTGTGAGAAAATTAGCTAAATGCTTTTTAAAATATTTGTTCATTTCAAACTAATTAGTACATGCGTAATTAAGCAGGACAAATGTAATACGTGATGCAGAAATCAAATCAAATGTTTGTATAATTGTCATGTAAACTTCTTAATTTAGAATACTTCTAAATAATTTGTTTATTCATATTTTAAAATAATTAAACAAAATGTGATTTCGGAGCTGTTTTTTGGTGAAGTTTAATATGGCATGGTTTTGGAAATTGATATTTTTGATAAGTTTGATCATTCCAATTTATGAAAAATAAAATTCTCTACTTTTTAATCTTGATTAATAGTATTTTACATGCTCAAAGTAATTGGACATTGTATCCTGCTAAAGATTCAACTACTAAAATAGATAGCTTAACTATGGTCAATGCTGTTAGTTTAATTTTAGACTCAGCTAATGAAATACATGAAGATACATTGTTAAAAAAAAATTTGATTGAATACATAAAGAAAAAAGGACATATCGTTGTTAATGCTGACTATAGGTTAGATAGCATTAATTCCTATTTGGCTAACAGAGGAAATTATAATGGGTATACTGTTCAGCTAATTGTTACTCAAGACACGAAGAAAATTAGAGAACTAAGAAAAACATTTACTGCACTTTTTCCTGATGAATTTCTTTTTGATGAATATATTGCACCAAATATATTTTTATACGCAGGAAAATATTTTTCAGAAAATGATGCTGTTATTCTAAAAAACAAATTATCAGCTCATTTTAAAAACACCATGGTGGTTAGAAAAAAATTTCCACTCAAGCATATTCAAATTGAGGAATAAAAAAAGGGAGTATGATAACTCCCTTTTTAAAATTAATTTTCATAACGTATTTAGAAAAGCGCTAAAAAATCAGCGTTATCAAAATACTTAACAAATTCTCTGTCTTTCTTTGCTCTGTCTTTAAAAGAAGAATCTTTTTCAAAACAAGATTTTAAATTTTCGAATAGCATTTCATTGTTGTTGGTTCTAGCACCCATAATTGCTTTGAGGTAAGAAGCATTAGCTTCACCGCTATTAGCATCTTCTATAATGTCACCTGCAACATCATAGTGTTCTGCCAATAGGTTTGCTAAAGCTAAATTATAGGTCTTAGACTTATCCATTAACGTAATAGCTTCTTCATATTTACCTTCCTCAATTCTAATTAAACCTAAATTATATTTTGATTCTGTTGTATTTGAAGACTCTAAGTAAGAAATGATATCGTCATTTCCTTTACCTGCTTTTCTGTGTTTTACTGCAGCAACATTATTAGTTACTGTAGGATTATCTGTTATGGAAAGTGCTTTATCAAAAGCTTCACCAGCTCCATCAACGTCACCCATCATATATAATACATATCCTATATTATTAGCTATTCTCCAATCATTTGGATAAAGTCTTTGCGCCTCTTTATAATCTTTTAACTTAACATTTAAATCAGATTCTAAATTTCCTGCATGTAATATTTCTTCTACACTAAGTGTATCAGGGTTTGTCCCCACCAATCCAGCTAGCTCTTCATCGCTGTAACCAACTTGATCATAATTAATCGTAATTGTTGATCTTCTTAACTGAGGCAAAACTTCTTTCTCAAGAAACTTGTACGTTTTTGCCATGTTTCTTATTTCTAATTCTCTTTTATTAACATCAGATGTCATCTGTAAAACTCTCAATATTAACTCTTTATCTTCATGGGAAGTCTTTGAAACTTCTTCTTTAAATCCAGCCCAATCCTCACCTTTTGGAGAAACATTATAGAAAGATTCGTCATTAGCTGCTTCAAATTTCATTTTCTTTGCTTTTGAAATAAAAAAGTTCACTGCGCTCTTCCCTCTATCTTCTGCTAAATTGGTATTCAAATCAACTTCCCCTTCAGGTGATGCGTATGAACTAATTTCAATTGACTTCACATTAATTCTTGAACCCTCTTCCATTGAAGAAGAAATAAAATCTAGGGCCTCTTTAATGTCAGTATCTTGAGATTCCTTTGAAGTGATATTGTGCTTTCCTTTAGCAAAATTGATCACTGCTGTTTTGGTGAAAGAATTAGTTCTAACAAAATTATCACCTGTCAAAATAACTTGATCATCTAATTCTATTAAAAATGGTGTTGTTGTTGTACCATCAGCAATTTTAGGACTTGTTAATTCTAACTCTTTGCTTCCCATTTTAGCTTTAACCAATACCTTAAGCTCTGCTTCCGCCATTGATTTTTGAAATGGAATAGTACTAGAGTATGAAAAGGACATACCTTCTTTAGGAACTACCTTACCATTTCCGGCCGCTTTTGGCCCTTGAAAAATTTCTGTTTGAAAAGGAATTTCATTTCCATCTGCACAAAATAAGATTGGAGTAACTTCAGCTACTGCTTTTGCGTTTATTCCTTTTTCAATAAACTTTCCATTAATTTGTAATGTTACATCTCCTCCATGCATTTGAAGAGGATTTTGAACAACGTTATATTCAAGTTCCTCAATCATTGAGCAGCTCAATAAGAATGAAAAAGCAAAAAAACTTGAAATTATGTATAATTTATTGATATTCATTGTTTTCATAAGATTCATTAGAATATATTCTCTATTTTAAAATTTCGTGCAAGTATAAGCACTTTATTTTATAAATAAAAAGGTCTAATCATTTTAATAAACACCTTATAATGTTAATACTTAAGCTAAGGGATGGCTAATTTTACAGTTCGCTGTCTTCTTGAGTAGTCTAAATTTAAAAGTTGCCTGAAACTTTTTGTTAAAAATTCTGGTCGGGTTAAATCTATGGTGTCTGCATCAATTCTAATGATTGGAATATCTAAGCCTTTTAACCAATTTTCATAATGGTAATCTAATTTTGTTAAATAATTTAAATCCATATTTTGTTCATATATTCTATTTCTTCGCAAAATATTTGCAAATAAAGAATCAATGCTTCTATCTAAATATATTAGTAAATCAGGCTGAGGAAACGCATCAAACAAGTGATTATGAATTTTTTTTAGCAATCTAAATTCATTCTCATTCAAATTCATTTTTGAAAAAATCAAACTTTTATTAAAATAGTAATCAGATACTATTAAATCGTGCTTAAGCTTATAAAATTCATTTAATTGTTTACTTCTATCCAAAAGGAATTGCACTTCAGATTGAAATGCAAATTCTCCAGTTTGATAAAAAGACTTAAGAAATTTATTTTCTTCAAATTCTTCAAGAAGTGTTGATGCATTTAATATAGAGGATAAAAACTTAGTTAAAGTTGTTTTCCCTGCTCCGATATTTCCCTCAACTGCTATGTGTTTATACCTCATTTATCAAATGGACTTTAAGTGTATCTTTGCAACGATAAAGCAGTTCTTGTGCACTTCGATTTATGCCTGGGATAACCTCATCATCAAAAAGATCTTTTAAAATTACAATAGAAAATTTTCTTTCTGCAATTTTAGGGTGAGGAATTATTAAATCTATTGATCTAAATTTAATTTTATCAAATGTCAATATATCCAAATCTATAATTCTGTCTTGGTAGCCACTTTTAGTTCTTTCTCGACCCATCTTTTTTTCAATTTGCTTTAAGTGATCTAACAATATAGTAGGAGAATACCTAGTTTCTAAAAGAATGCCTAAGTTAATAAATGAATTTTCACTTTTATAACCCCATGGCTCCGTTTCATAATAATTTGAAATCCTTTTTATGTCACTCATTTCAGAAATGAACTCAAGTGCTTTTTTGATATTCAAAATTTTATCGCCAATATTAGTGCCTAATGTAATTGAAGCTAAATGAGCCATTTATATCACTTTTAAATTATCTTTAACCAAAATAAATAAACCATATTAATATGAGACCGTTTTGGAGAAGCTTTTGGGCTTCAATTTTAGCTTACATTGTGCTAAGTATTCTTATAGTTGTATTTATTAATGTTATTGTTTTTTCAATTGGCAGTTCTATAAATACGAAAAAACCTTTAGTTGTAAAAAAGAATTCTTATCTAGAAATGAAGCTTGATTTTGCGATCAAGGAAAGAGGTGGTCTTGTTCCGAGTGTAGATGTGTTAAACCCCGTTCCTTTTGTGAAAAATTACAGCATTAATGATGTAATTAGCGCTATCGAAAAAGCTAAAAATGATGAGAATATTGGTGGAATAGTACTAAAGCTAGAGAATATCTCTGTTGATTTATCTAATATTCAAGTTTTAAGAGAGAAACTAATTGATTTTAGAGAAAGTGGAAAGTTTATCATTTCGTATGCTGAATTTTACTCTTTAGGGTCTTACTATCTTTCAAGTGTAGCCAATCAAATATATCTCTATCCTGAAGGAATGATGGACTACAGGGGTTTAAGCTCAGAGCTTATGTTTTTTAAGGGAGCCATAGAAAAATATGGCGTGGACGTTCAAATCATTAGAGGAAGTGGAAATGATTTTAAAAGTGCAGTCGAACCATTCATGTACAATAAAATGAGTGAAGAAAATCGTCTCCAGCTTAAAAGCATATTGAACACCCTTTGGAGTAACTTAAATCAAGATATTGGAAGAGATAGAAATTTGACTTTACAAAAACTAAATCAAATTGCTGATTCTGTATTGGCTTACAATGCTTCAGGCAGCTTAGATCACAATTTAATTGATGGGGAATTATTCGAGGATGAATTGGACTCCATCATAAAAAGTAGATTTAGCTTAAGTGAAAATGAAAATATAAATAAAATTTCCTTCTTAAAATATTTAAAGAAACATCAAACTAAAAAGAAAAGAAGTGTTGCGAAAAAGTCAAACATTGCTGTTATATACGCTGAGGGGGAAATAAGAAGTGGAGAAAGTCAAGAAGGGGTAATGGGCTCAGAAACAATTGTGAAAGCGATAAATAAAGCAAAAAAAGATTCCTTAATCAAAGCTATTGTTCTAAGAATAAATTCACCAGGAGGTAGTGCGCTTGCCTCAGATGTAATTTGGAGAGCTCTTGAATTAGCCAAAAAGGACAAACCAGTTATTGTTTCAATGGGAAGTGTTGCCGCTTCAGGGGGGTATTATATTTCTTGTGGTGCTGATAGGATTTTTGCCTCTGAAAATTCGATTACTGGATCTATTGGAGTATTTGGCGTAGTTCCATCTATTGGAAGAATGCTAAATGAAAACATTGGGATTTCATTTGATCGTGTTGAAACTAACCCTCATGCTTCCATGTCGCCATTTAATCCACTAGATCAATATGAATATGGTGTATATCAAAAAGCCATTGACGAAATTTATGATACATTTTTGACAAGAGTTTCTGATGGGAGAGCTCAGTTAAGCAAAGATGATGTTCACGAAATAGCAAAAGGTAGAGTTTGGACAGCTGAAAAAGCTCTTGAGAACCATCTAATTGACGAAATTGGAACGATAGAAGATGCTATTGATTTTGCTGCTAAATTGGCGAAAATAAATAGTGAAGATATTAAAATAACAGAGCTACCTAAGATTGAAACCGATCCCTTTTTAGAGTTGATTTCAGAACTTGAAATAGATAAAATTTCAAAAAATCAAAATGAGCTTTTTTCGTTATACACTAAGCTTAATAATCATTTGGAATCACGAACATATATTGTTAATTCAAAGGATAAATACCAATCATTCATGCCATTTGAATTTTCAATTAAATAAGTGTTTATATTTGTAAAAAATAGTTATGTCAACTGATAAAAATTTTCATGGAAGTACTGGCATTATTGGATACATATATGTATCTATTGCTTTGCTGGTAATTATTTCACTCATATTCTTTGGGTGATTAATCAAAAATGAACACCTTAATTGGTAAACCTCTTAATTCTTTTTTTTCATGGTACATAGAAAAAAGAATTCATGAAATTGAAGAGTTTATCAAAGACCCCATTTTTACGCAAGAAAAAAATCTATTTCAGAACATAATAACGGCTAAAGACACCGAAATAGGCACAAGGTTTAGCTTCCATAATATAGAGAATTCAAAGCACTTTAAAGAACGAATACCTCTTCATGAATATCATGATTTTTCAGATGATATTGAAAGGATGAAAAAGGGGGAAAGCCATGTGTTATGGCCAGGTTATGTTAGTTGGTTTGCCCAATCTTCTGGAACGGTTTCAGGAACAATTAAACACATCCCCATTACAAAAGAGTCGCTAATGAACTGTCATTATAAGGGTGGCAAAGATCTTCTTTCCATTTACTATCGTGAAAATCCATCAACTTCCCTATTTAAAGGT
Source organism: Crocinitomicaceae bacterium (assembly GCA_038134525.1). GTDB lineage: Bacteria > Bacteroidota > Bacteroidia > Flavobacteriales_D > Parvicellaceae. Next base: position 15,995 of record JAYPVI010000006.1, on the reverse strand, counting down.
AAACACCTCATTGCAAGCGGATCATTAAATTCTTTTACTGGAAATAAAAAAACCATAATTGGAGATTTGTCTGCCATTATATTACAACATTTACCATGGTGGTGTGAGTGGAGAAGATCACCAAGAGGTGTATCGAAATTAACTTCAATAAGTTGGGACGAAAAATTAAACTACATATGCCAATCTTCATCTAAAGACGATATTCATCTAATTGCTGGAGTTCCATCCTGGATATTAATGATTATTAAAAGGATAATCCAACAAAATAATTTAGATAACATACATGAAATTTGGCCAAATTTTGAATTATTTCTGCATGGAGGAACTGCAATAAATTCATATTTACCTTTATTCAATAACGTATTTGGAAAGACAATAAATTTTTATCAAAACTTTAATGCTACAGAAGGTTATTTTGGACTTCAATTTGAAAATGATGCAACTGATATGCTTTTAATGTTGGATTACGGAATTTATTATGAATTTATTAAAAAAGAAAATTGGAACGATGATCAACCAAAAACGATATCACTAGAAGAAGTAGAAGTAAACAAACCTTACGAAATGGTCATAACAACGAATGGTGGATTGTGGCGTTATAGACTAAAGGATACCATTTTATTTACACAGATATCTCCTTTTAAAATAAAAGTATGTGGTAGAACCCAATTATTTCTTAATCAATTTGGAGAAGAAGTTATGGTTAACCATTTGGAACAAACTATACTTAATGTTCAACGAACAACTCAGGTAAAAGTGAATGAATTCATGGTTTCACCTTGTATTTCAGATTCAAAAGATAATAAGATTGGACAACATCATTGGGTCATTGAATTTGAAGAAACTCCAACTGATATCCATAAATTCATCTTTAATATTGATATTGAACTTCAACAAAATAACATTGATTATAAAGCGAAAAGAAAAAATAATAACCCTCTAGGTTTTCCAAAAGTTTCTATTGTACAAAAGGGGACCTTCTACATCTGGATGAAAAAAAGAGGTAAATTAGGGGGGCAACACAAAGTACCTAGAATCGATGACGCTAATACGTTTATAAATGATCTCATTAAAATCAGCAATACCATTCATTAATATTCTCCTATTTCTAAATTTTAACTGCCTTTTTTTATATGCTCAAAAAATTGAGAATGAAATTATATTGAATTACCAAATTGATGAAGTTAATGTTGATCGTTATGGCTACATGTATGAAATATCTTATGATAACTTATTTAAAAAAAATCATGAAAATAAAATCGTTTATTCTTACAGCAACAAAAACTTAGGGGAAATTAGTCAACTAGATGTAAGTAACCCATTAAGACCATTATTACTTTATAAAGACTTAGGCATAATAAGTGTATTAGACAACACCCTAAGTCAACAAGAAAAAAATATCGATTTAAATAGCCTCTCACTTTATCAAATAAATAGTATTGCTAATAGTAATTTTGACAATGGCATATGGCTTTTCGATATTGACATCAATGAAATCATTAAGATTGATGTCCACTCAAACATCATTTATCGTAGTGGTAATCTATCTGTAATCCTACCCCGTTTTGAGGGCCCAATTATTAAAATGCAAGAATTTAATAAACATCTTTTTGCTTTTACTGAATATCAAATTTTTGAATTTGACCAGTTTGGTTCACTTTTAAATACGATCTCTTCATCAGCATCAAAAGGATTTATATATAATAACGAAAGTTATATTTTATATGATGGGACCTATTTCCTAAGATACTTCAAATTAGACTATAGTGTGGACACTATTACAAAAAATAGCAATTATAAAAGAGTTAGTGGAGAGTTCAATAAAATTGTTGGACTTACAAAAGATTTATCAAGAATAGAATTCATAGCATTTTAGTTATAGCAACCTACAAAAGTTATTAACATTTGGCTTTTCTTGTGCCGATTTTTCTACCTTAGATTACTCAAATTAGATAAGTATGCACATCGCCATTGCAGGAAATATTGGTGCTGGAAAAACGACATTAACTGGTTTACTAGCTAAACATTACAATTGGGATACCCACTTTGAAGATGTTGATGACAACCCATATTTAATGGATTTTTATGATGAAATGCAGAGGTGGTCTTTCAATCTTCAGATATACTATTTAAACAGCCGATTTACGCAGATTCAAGAAATTAGGAAAAATGAGAAAACGGTTATCCAAGACAGGACCATTTATGAAGATGCTTACATATTCGCCCCCAATTTGCATTCGATGGGATTGATGACGACAAGAGATTTTGAAAATTATTTTAGTTTATTCAATCTGTTAGAATCATTTATTTCCGCTCCAGACTTACTTATATATTTACGTGCTTCTGTTTCAAAATTAGTTCAAAACATCCAAAAAAGAGGAAGGGACTATGAAGAAAGTATTCGCTTAGATTACCTTAAAAGACTTAATGAAAGATATGAAGCTTGGATTTCAACCTATGATAGAGGGAAGTTATTGATAATTGATGTAGATGAAAACTCTTACAATGAAAATCAAGAAGATTTAGGGAAAATCATTTCAAAAATTGACGCAGAGTTACACGGGCTTTTCTGATTTCCTATTTATTATTAAATTTATTCATAGTTCTCTCCAATCCAACGAAAGTGAATTCCTGAATTGCAGATTGTATTATTTTAAATTTTTTTTCTAAAACAAGATATTCTGTTTCCTGCCAATCCCCTAAAACAAAATCAACTTGTGCCCCTTTTTTGAAATCATTTCCTACCCCAATTCTAAGCCTAGCATAATCTATAGTTCCAAGATGTTCTTGAATATTTTTTAAACCATTGTGCCCACCATCGGAACCCCTTCTCTTAATCCTTATTTGTCCTAAGGGTAAATTGATATCATCTGTGACTACTAAAAGGTTATTAACAGGGACTTTTTCTTTTTTCATCCAATATGAGACTGATTTACCACTTAGATTCATAAAAGTTGATGGTTTTAATAGAAAAACGGTCCTTCCCTTAAACTTAAAAGATGTGATGTCACCTAATTTATCAGAATTAAAAAAGGCACTGGTCTGTTCTGAAACAAAATCCAATGCCTTAAATCCGATATTATGTCGAGTATTTAAATATTCAATTCCTGGATTACCTAAACCAACAATTAAAAATTTCACCTTGAATTGAAAAATTATTTACTCTGCAGATTCAGTAGCTTCTGCTTGTATATCCTCTCCTTCAGCAGCTACTTCATCACCCTCTTCTTCTTCATTATCTAAAATAGCTGTTCTTGCCATTTGAACTCCTACTACAACAGCATTTGCTGGATCAAGAAACTTTAATCCTGGAATACTTAAATCTGATATTCTTTTTTTATCTCCTATTTTAATTGGTGTGATATCAATAGTTATTGACTCAGGTAAATCTTTTGCCAATCCAAAAACTTTAAGTTTTCTAAAATTTTGTCTTAGTCTTCCACCGTTTCTAACTCCTCTAGAAAAACCTTCAAGTTTTACTGGTAATTTTATTTTAAATGGTGCATCTTCAGATATTTCAAAAAAGTCAAGATGCAAAATTCGATCAGTTACTGGATGTAATTGAGTTTCCTGTAAGATTGACTTGTATTTTTTACCTGAAATTTCAATTTCAATTAAATAGACATTTGGAGTAAAGACCAACTTTTTGGCCTCGTTTTCGGGGATAAAAAAATGAATTTGCTCTTTTCCTCCATAAAGGACTGATGGTATATTACCGTCTCTTCTTAGAGAAGCAGCACCTTTTTTCCCTACGTTCTCTCTTGAAGAACCGCTCAATGATACTGTTTTCATAGTTATTGTTTTTATTTATTAGTTGGCAAACAAAAAATGTTTGCTTATTGATTTTAAATTAACATGTTGCTTCATTACATCTGAAAATAAATTAGCAACTGATAATACTTTTATCTTTTTATTTTCTCTTTTAAGTGGAATCGTATTGGTAACAACCAATTCTTTTAAAACACTATTTTCAATTCTTTCGTGTGCTGGACCAGAAAGTAATGCGTGAGTACAACACGCAGAAACAGAATCAGCACCATGATCAATAAATAACTGAGCTGATTTTGTTAAAGTTCCAGCGGTATCAATCATATCGTCAATTATGACCACATCTTTCCCAACAACATCACCGATTATGGTCATACTTTCTATCTCATTAGCCTTTTTTCGCTGCTTGTAGCAAAGCGCTAAGTCTACATCTAAATATTTCGCATATGCATTAGCTCTTTTAGAACCACCAGCATCTGGTGCAGCTATAATAAGTTTATCTGATTTTTCAGATTGTAAGTAGGGAGCAAAAAGCGTAGAAGCAAATAAATGATCTACTGGTACTTCAAAAAATCCTTGTATTTGGTCTGCATGTAAGTCCATGGTCATGACCCTGTCAACACCAGCTGAAACGAGCATATTTGCAATCAGTTTGGCTCCAATAGCCACACGGGGTTTATCTTTTCTATCTTGTCTGGCCCAACCAAAATAAGGAATTACAGCAATTATTTTGTGAGCAGAAGCCCTCTTTGCTGCATCAATCATTAGCAGCATTTCCATTAGGTTATCAGAAGGTGGAGTAGTACTTTGAATGATGAAAACATCACAACCCCTAACTGTTTCATTAATTGAAATCTGAAATTCACCATCGCTAAAGCCTTGTTTTTCAAACTTAGCTATTGGCAAACCATAACAATTTGCAATTTCATTGGCCAGCTTATCTGATGCTGAACATGCTAGTATTTTTACTCGATGAGACATAAGGGCTGCAAATGTAAATCATTTCAGATTAATTTTCATTGGTTTTATAAATTTTTCCTTTCTCATCGTAATACACTTCTTTTTTTAGCAATCCTGACTTATAATATAGCTCCGTTTCTAAATTTCCATTTGCGTTATAAAATTTTTCCCATTCTAGCTGATCAGGAATTTCCTCACTCCAAAATTCTTTGGCTTTTAGCACTCCTTTTGAATTGTAATAGTTCCACTCCCCCTTTTTAATGTTTTTATCTAGACTACCCAAACTTTTGATATTGTTATTGAAATAGTAAATTCGATAAATTCCTTTTCCCTTCTTGAATTTTTCTCTAGCTAAAACATGACCATTATGATCATAATTTACTCTTTTACCGTGTAGTAATCCATTTTTAAATGGTTCTTCCGTTATGAATTTCCCTTTATTATTTTTTGCAAAACCAACTCCAGTAAACGGTTCACCTCTGTAATAATATTTGCCTTGTTGCTCAATAAGATCCTTAGTTAAAGCCATTTTGGATTGTGCTGAAAATGAAGTTAAAAAAACGCTAAACAGTATAAAGTAGAAAAGCTTCATTGGTAATTCGCTAATAAATGTAATAAAATGTATTATACGGGTCTAATGCTCTATAATTCAAAATTATTTTGGTAGATAAAAAATTGAGTTTAAGTTTGCAAATCTTATGCCGAAGTGGCGGAACTGGTAGACGCGCACGACTCAAACTCGTGTGCCTTCGGGCGTGTGGGTTCGATTCCCACCTTCGGTACTAATTTCATTATAAGTATATACGTCATAAATAAGCAATTAAAATACGACAAAGCTTACCTTAAAATGGCACAGGATTGGGGTGCGCTTTCTCATTGTGAGAGAAAAAAAGTTGGAGCAATAATTGTTAAAAATGGAATGATAATTTCAGATGGGTTTAATGGAACTCCTACCGGTTTTGATAATTATTGTGAAGATGAAGATGGGTACACGAAGTGGTACGTGCTACATGCAGAAGCAAATGCAATTTTAAAAGTTGCCAAAAGTACAAACAGTTGCGAGGATGCAACTCTTTACCTAACGCTTTCTCCATGTAAGGAATGTGCTAAACTAATACACCAATCTGGAATTAAAAGATTGGTTTACATAAAAGAATATAAGGATATTTCCGGTTTAAAATTTCTCAAAAAAGCTGGCATTGAATTAAATCAAATCAATCCATTCTAAATTGAATAGCAACCATTTCAAACTTCTAATTTATAGTCTATTTATAGGCGTATTCTCTACTATAACATATTGGATTGGTTTCTATCAAAACAACCAAGGGTTTAGTGCTAACATACAAAAAACACAATGGGAACCGATAAATTTTGTTTTAGATCATTTATTAAACAGCTATGTTGATTCCCTTGAAGCCAAAACGTTAAAGCAAGATGCAATTAAAAACATTTTAAAAGAGCTAGATCCTCACTCAAACTATATTCCAGCAGAGGATCGAGTAACTGCAAATGAAAGCTTATTAGGGCACTTCGGGGGGGTTGGTATTCGATTTATGATTTTAAGAGATACACTTATTGTTGTTGATGTTATAAAAGATGGCCCATCAGAAAAAGAAGGACTTCAAAAAAGGGATCGAATAATTAAAATTAATAATGATACTGTTGCAAATGTAGGTTTAACAAATGAAGATGTTTTAAAAAAATTAAAAGGAAAAATAGGCTCAAAAGTAAAGCTGACTATCAAAAAAACAAATGGAGAAATTTTAGAAAAACTTCTTGTTCGTGATTTAATTAAGCTTAAATCAGTTGTGGCATATGATCTTATTAAAGATGACATTGGTTACATCAAACTCACCACTTTTTCGAGCACAACTGATAAAGAAGTAATAACCGCTCTAAATTCACTAAAGAATAGAGGAATGAAAAAGTTAATTCTAGATCTTAGATTTAATGGTGGAGGATATTTACATCAAGCTATACTTGTTGCCGATCAATTTCTTGACAAGGATCAAATGATCGTTTACACTAAAGGAGCCCATACTAATAAAGAGTCTCAATTTGCTTCAGAAAATGGAGCGTTTAAATCAGGGGATCTTGTTATTTTAGTAAATAGCACTACGGCTTCAGCTAGTGAAATAGTAAGTGGCGCCATACAAGATCATAAAAGAGGAGTAATTATCGGAAGAAGAACTTTTGGTAAAGGATTAGTTCAAAGTCCTATAATGTTAGGAGACTCATCTGAAATAAGAATTACTACGTCCAGATATTATACTCCTTCTGGAAGATGTATTCAAAAACCATATGGAGATAGTATTAATTATGAAGAAGACATATATAATCGGATTTCAAATGGAGAATTATCTTACCAAGATTCTACAACTAAAAATCGAAATAAGGGAGGGATTTCACCCGATATATTTTCCCCAATCGACACATCGAGTTATAAATCAACATTTTACAACTTAGTATATAGTAGAGCTTGGCGAGATTTTTGCTTTGATTACTATGAAAGAAACCCAACCCTTACTGAAAATGATGTCCAACACTTTTACAAGAATTTCAATATGAAAAAAAGTGATTTGATTGATTTCTTAGAAAGTCAGCACATTGACACAAAAATTAATCTAGAGGATTTGGAAATATTCAATAAGAACTTAAAAGTGGAATTATCAAGTTATTATTTCGCTGATAGTTCCAGATACATTATCAATACTTTTGATGATAATGATGTTAGGTTGGCAGTAGATTTCCTTTCTAATAAGGCGCTTCTCCAATAGATAAGTCAGGAAATGGGATGTCATCGTAACTAGCATCTCCATAAACATCAATATCTTCCTCCGTTATAATGTAAGTTCTTTTATCACCAAATACCGAAGAAAAAAGGGCGTCAAAGTAAATAAAGTCATTTACTTTCATTTTTAGTTCTACGAACTTTGGGTCTTTCTTGCTTGTTAAGTCCGATTTACATTTTGAACAGTAGAATTTAACTTGTTCCCCCTTTAGAAAAGACGTGTCTGGAATGGTGTAAAAATTGTAATTTCCGGGTTGTGGGTCTAAGAATATTTCATTCCAATCATCTTCCTCTTTCCTTCGGAAATTTAAAACTACTTTTTCATCCTTAGTCAAAGATTTTTGACATTTTGGACAATGATAATGGCTTTGGTTCATCATGGCAATAAATATTAGGTTCATTATAAATTTAACTCAATTTTAGTTTCTTTCAAACTAACGGAGCAATAAGCTATTAACACAGCCTAAATATAGATTGTTAACTCGTAGTTTGGATTGGGTAAAAAAATTATATTTTTGCCCCTGAAATTTTTACCATGTATAGAACACACAACAACGGAGAATTAAGAATAAATGATGTTGATAAAAAAGTCCAACTTTGCGGTTGGGTTCAAAAAATCAGGCGTTTAGGAGGAATGACTTTTGTTGATTTAAGAGATAGATATGGAATTACTCAGTTAAATTTCAATGAAAGTCATAACAAATCACTATCTAACAAAGCTAGTGTTTTGGGAAGGGAATGGGTTATAAGTATAACAGGTTTAGTTAAAGAGAGATCAAGCAAAAACGATCAATTACCTACAGGCGATATAGAAATTGAAGTTACTAATCTTGAAATTCTAAATCCAGCCAAAACACCTCCATTTACTATCGAAGATGATACAGATGGTGGTGAAGAATTAAGGATGAAATTTCGTTATTTAGACTTACGTAGAAACATTTTGAAGAAAAACATATCTCTAAGGCATAAGGTTGGAATTGAAACTCGTAAGTTTTTATCAAATTTAGGCTTTCTTGAGATTGAAACCCCTTATTTAATTAAGTCAACCCCTGAGGGTGCTCGAGATTTTGTAGTGCCAAGTAGAATGAATCCTAATGAATTTTACGCGCTTCCCCAATCTCCACAAACATTTAAGCAACTATTAATGGTTAGTGGATACGATCGGTATTTTCAAATTGTGAAGTGTTTTCGGGATGAGGATTTGAGAGCAGATAGGCAACCTGAATTTACTCAAATTGATTGTGAAATGGCCTTTGTAACTCAAGAAGAAGTTCGCAACACTTTTGAAGCGCTTATTAAGCATTTATTCAGCTCCATATTAAATGTGAATTTCGACAGCAATTTCCCGGTAATGACTTACGATGAAGCCATGAATCTATATGGATCTGACAAACCAGACCTAAGATTTGATATGAAATTTAATCATATAAAGGAATTAACCAGCGGTAAAGGGTTCAGGGTTTTTGATGAGGCAGAAAGTGTTATTGCCATAAAAGCACCTGGTGCAGCTTTTTATTCAAGAAAACAACTTGATCAATTAACTGATTGGGTAAAACGCCCTCAAATTGGAGCCAAAGGATTAGCCTATGTAAAATTCAATGAAGATGGTAGCATAAAGTCTTCAGTTGATAAGTTTTATGACCTAGATTGTTTACAACTTTGGAAAAAGGAAACTGGTTGTCAGTCTGGTGATTTATTATTAATCCTTTCTGGAACATTATCCGATACTCAAAAACAAATGTGCGAATTACGATTGAAATTAGGTCGAGATCTCAACCTCATTAAAGATCATGAATACAAGCCAGTTTGGATAGTAGATTTTCCATTATTTGAAAGGGATGAAGAATCAAATACACTTCATTCCATGCATCACCCTTTTACTTCTCCAAAAAACGAAGACATCCATTTATTAGAAAACAATCCTGAAAAGCTTAAAGCTAATGCCTATGATTTAGCTATTAACGGAGTTGAAGTGGGTGGTGGATCTATCAGAATTCATGACAGATTGCTTCAAGAAAAAATATTCAAAAACTTAGGATTCACCATTGAAGAAGCATATGAACAATTTGGTTTTCTTCTGAATGCGTTTGAATATGGTGCCCCTCCACATGGTGGTATTGCTTTTGGATTTGATCGACTTTGTGCCTTATTTGGTGGACAAGATAGCATTAGAGACTTCATTGCGTTTCCAAAGAATAATAGTGGTAGAGATACTATGCTTGATGCTCCTTCAAAACTAGATAATGCTCAATTAAAAGAACTCGGTATTAATCTAGTTGATTAATTATCTGTAACTGTAACATCCTGTTTTCTAATGGCAAAAAGGGAAATTAGTCCTAGTAATACCATGAAAATTGTTTGAGAGGACCACATCAACATGCTAAATGACTTAGCTACTTCTCCTTCATAACCATATAGTTGAGTAAGTACTGCAGCAACCATAATTGGATATAGACCTATACCACCAGGTGTTGCTCCAATGGCTATTGTGCCAGCTACAAAACAAGCGAATACAGCATTAACCGAAATAGAATTCATATCTGGCAGCGCTAGAGCAGTAACCCAAAACATAGTTACATAAGCTATCCATATAAAAAAAGTATGAAATAGATACACCCCCTTTTGTTTTAATTTAACTATTGTTAAAAAACCTTCAACTATTCCCCTTATAAATTTGACAACTTTTAATCTAATTTGTTTCAAAGCAAGAACAACTACCATACCAATAACAGCTATAGTAACTATCAAAGGTAAAAGCCATGCTGGAGTAACTGATTCTTTTGTTTGGGTAATGGCATTAAATTGCTGTTGATCAGCTTGAAGATAGATAGCCGTTAAAATAACAAGACCAAACATGATTAAATCTACAACACGCTCAACTACTATGGTGCCAAAAATTTTGTCAGCAGATACCTTTTGATATTTACTAAAATAACCTGCTCTTGCAATTTCACCAGAACGAGGAATAGTTAAATTTATAATGTACCCTATCATAACACTATGATACAATAAGCTAACTTTTGGTTTAAGGTCTAATGTCTGCAATAAATATTTCCACCTGTATGCCCTACTAAAATGACTTAAAAAAGCAATTAAAAGTGCTAGCAAAATCCATAAATAATTAGCACCCTTAAAGGCAGAAATAAAATGTACTTTTTCGGATTCTGTCGAATTGGAAATGAAATACCATGTCAAGTAAACACCAATAGAAATTGGTAAAATTACCTTCAATACTTTAATGATTTTTTCCTTCAAAACTAAATCCTGTTAATTCAATGCAAGATTATCTATTAATCTTATAGATTCTATTTGCACCGCAACAAATAAACGAGAATTTTCAAGAGAATTTGATGTCTCTTCTAAATTATTTTCATTTCTCAACTCTAAATATTCCACCTCAAAATTTTCTGATAATTTTCGTATTCCTTCATCCAAAATAGAATTAATTGACTCAGCTGTAATGTTTTCTTTTATCCATTTGAGGGTATTATAAATTTCACCAGAACAATTTAAAGCTGATTCAGAAAGAAGTTTGTTTCTTGAACTTTTAGCCAAACCATTACTTTCTCTTACGGTAGGGCATTTTATTAATGATATCGTTGGGAAAAATTGATTTATTAACTCTTGAACAACAAGGACCTGCTGAAAATCTTTCTCCCCAAAAAAAGAATATGATGGTTTTATTAATCTAAAGAAAATGCTTAATACCCTTATAACTCCGTTAAAGTGTCCCAATCTTGAAGCGCCTTCCATTTTAAGATCAATTTTTTTTAAATCAACGTCTAATTGATCTTCGTCTTTGTACAGGTCTGCAAAGCTAGGTATAAACACCACGTCAGCTTGAATTTGTTTTAACAATAACAGGTCGTTTTCTAGCGTAGAAGGATATTTATTAAAGTCATTTTCATCATTAAATTGAGTTGGGTTTACAAAAATAGAGACAATAGTGATATCTGATTTCAACTTACATTTGTCAACCAACTCTAAATGACCTTGATGTAAAGCCCCCATAGTGGGAACAAAACCAATTTTTAAATCCGAAACTTGTTGTCTCCAAGATTGGATTTCTTCAACAGTATTCAATACTTTCATGGCGCATTAGTCAGGAATAAAGCTACTCTAATTGTTGGTTTTTTGTGTTTTTTTTTTATATTTTTGTAACCTCAAATAAAAAAGAAGGAGATTCAGAAGTTATGGAAAAAAACAAAATTCTTTACGTTACCCAAGAAATTAACCCATTTTTAATACAATCAGAAATATCCAACTTAGTCAGAACACTTTCACAAGGTGTTCATGAAACTGACAAAGAAATAAGGATCTTTATGCCTAGGTTTGGAGTCATCAACGAAAGAAGGCACCAATTACATGAAGTCATTAGATTATCAGGCATGAACTTGATCATAAATGACTACGATCATCCACTTATAATAAAAGTAGCCTCAATACCTCAGGTAAGAATTCAAGTCTATTTTATTGATAACGAAGAATTTTTCAAAAGAAAGTTTGTTTTTAATGGAGAAGACGGCAAGTTTTTCAACGATAATGATGAGAGATCCATGTTCTTCTGTAAGGGAGTATTAGAGACTGTTAAAAAGTTAGGATGGGTTCCTGAAATTATTCATTGTCATGGATGGATGTCTGCCCTAATGCCAGTTTATCTTAAAACACTTTATCTTAATGATCCCCATTTTTCCAATGCCAAGGTAATTTACAGTGTATATGATGTTCAAAACAGAAATAAATTCTCTAAAAATTTTAAAGAAAAATTAGCTTTTGACGAAATCCCTGTTGACGATTTAAATATTGAAGGAAATATGGATGTGAAAAGTCTTCATAAAATAGGTTTAGAATGGTGTGATGCAATTGGAGTTTTTTCAAGTGATGCAGAAGATCATTTTAAATCTTATTTGTCAGAAACAGAAAAGCCTTTTCTTCAATTCCACAACGAAGAACAAACAATAGAAGAACATCAAGATTTTTATGAAAAAGTTCTTAGCGAGAGTGGAGTGTTGGCTTAGTAAGCTCAATTCATTTTATAATCACCTCTTTTGCGCCTTACTTTTATTAGGTGTCAGTTTTTCATGCACCAAAAATAATTCATTTGGACTGGAAATTAATCCTGAAAGTCAGCTTATTTCTACATTTCAAACAGATACATTTTCAATACACACTTTTACCGTTTTATCGGATAGTATTCGCACAGATGAGTTGAACGGGCCAAGCCCTCTAGGAAATTACATTGATCCTATTTTTGGAAATGTAAACTCTAGTATATATACTCAAATTAGACTGGAACAGGCATATGACTTTAGACCAGATCATGGAAGTTTGGATAGTTTAGTAATAGATTCTGTAATATTATACTTAAGTCTGAATGGATATTATGGTGATATTCACCCACAGACGTTTAGAGTTGAGCAATTAACGGATCCAATAAATTCCGATTCGTCTTACTTTAATAATAGTACTATCTCAGTATCCACCACTGATTTGTCATTAGGAAACGTAATTTATTCGGACCCTCTCCTACCTGGGTATTTTGCGGGTCAGTCTGTGAACAAAGCTATTCTTAGCATTCCTTTGGATCCTAACAATTTTGCTTTACCAATTATGAATCAATCTGGCAATCCAACTTTAGATGGAAATGATGGTGATGATGGATTTTTATCTTGGTACTATGGACTTAAAATAAGTTCTGCTATGAACACAAATGGGGGGTTATATTATGTAGATATGACAGATTCCTACACTAGAATTCGGATGTATTACCGAGACACAACTGGTGATAATTCAGATCATGATACATTAGATTTTGATTTTAATATCAATGCAAATTGTGCGTATTTTCATCACGTTAGTCATGATTACAGCAACACTTCTGTAGAAGCAGCTTTGGATCAAAATGGAAATGGTCAACTTTATATACAAAGCTTAGCTGGTGTAAATGGTCAACTTATAATTCCTGGCTTTGATAGTTTAAGAACCAGAAATATTATGATCAATAAAGCGGAAGTCATTTTGCCTTTTGATGATTATGGCTATGATGAATATTTGGCTCCAGTCAACTTGTTTTTGACTAGAAAAAAAGACAGTACAAATGAATTCTTGCCCGATTTATTTGAAGGAACCCTAGGTGGAGGATATAATAACAGCTTAAAAAATTACACCTTTAACATTACTAGACACGTTAACGAATTAATGGCTGATAGCTCTATAACCAACGACACAATATCCATCATTCCCTCAGGAAATGGGGTTAGTGCAAATCGGGTTGTACTAAATGGGATGAATAGCCTAAAAAGAAATAAAGCAAAAGCAATAATAACCTATACAAAATACTAAATCATGTGTGGAATCGTAGCCTATTTAGGTCAACAAAATGCTTATGAAATCATTATTAAAGGATTGCAAAGATTAGAATACAGAGGCTACGATAGTGCAGGTATTGCGCTTCACCAAAATGGTGACATCCATGTTTTTAAACAAAAAGGAAAAGTAAAAGATCTTCAAGATTTTATAGCCGATAAAGACACTTCAGGCGGTCTAGGAATTGGACACACAAGATGGGCCACTCATGGATTACCAAACAACACTAATGCTCACCCTCATCAGTCTGGCAATAAGCAGATAAGCTTAGTCCATAACGGCATTATTGAAAACTATGCGATATTAAAACAAGAATTAGAACAGCGTGGACATCATTTTTTAAGCGAAACAGACACCGAAGTGCTTGTTCACCTTATAGAGGATATACAAGAAAAAAGCAAACTATCGCTGTTTGAAGCGGTACGTGTAGCTCTAGGCGAGGTGGTTGGAGCTTACGCCATTGTGGTCATTGATAAAGCAAATCCCAATCAACTGATTGCAGCAAGAAAGTCAAGTCCACTTGTAATTGGAATTGGGGAAGATGAATATTTTTTAGCTTCTGACGCCACACCTATTGTGGAATACACTAAAAACGTCATTTATTTAGATGATGATGAAATTGCTTTAATTAATATAAAAGATGGTCTTACGCTAAAAACAATCAGTAACGAAATAAAAACCCCTTACATTCAAGAGCTTGAGATGCACCTTGAAGAATTGGAAAAGGGAGGATATGAGCATTTTATGCTCAAAGAAATTTATGAGCAGCCTCAATCTATACTAGACTCTATGAGGGGAAGGATTAGTGTGAATCAGAGTCATGTAGGATTAGGCGGCATAAAGAACTATGAGGAAAAGCTAATTAATGCCAACCGATTAATTTTTGTGGCGTGTGGCACATCTTGGCATGCCGGTTTGGTAGGTGAATATTTATTTGAAGAAATAGCCCGAATTCCTGTAGAAGTAGAGTATGCTTCTGAGTTTAGATATAGAAACCCTATTATAAACGAAAATGATGTAGTTATTGCTATTTCTCAATCCGGAGAAACAGCTGATACTTTAGCTGCCATTAAAATTGCAAAAGAAAGAAAAGCGACTATTATAGGCATTTGCAATGTGGTTGGTAGTTCCATTTCAAGAGAAACAGACTGCGGATCGTATACCCATGCTGGTCCTGAAATTGGTGTAGCTTCTACCAAAGCATTTACAGCTCAGGTTACTATTTTAACCTTAATGGCTATGATGATTGGTAAAAGAAAAGGAACCATTAATGCAGAAAAATTCAACCGATTAGTAGTTGAAATGAATGCTATCCCAGGAAAATTAAAAACGGTTCTAAAACAAGATAAAGAGATAGAGAAGATTGCTGAAATTTATCATGAATCTACAAATGCATTGTATTTAGGAAGAGGGATTAATTTTCCTCTAGCATTAGAGGGAGCGTTAAAGCTAAAAGAAATTTCCTACATCCATGCCGAAGGTTATCCTGCAGCGGAAATGAAACATGGACCCATTGCGCTTATAGACGAAGAAATGCCTGTTTTTGTCATTGCGACTAAAGATTCTAGTTACGAAAAAATTGTTTCCAATATTCAGGAAGTTAAAGCCAGGAAAGGGAAAATCATTGCCATTGTTTCTGAAGGAGACACGGAAGTTAAAAAGATTGCAGACCATTACATTGAAATTCCTAAATGTGATGAATTATTAGTTCCATTGTTAGCTACTGTTCCACTGCAATTATTAAGCTATCATATTGCTGTAATGAGAGGGTGTAATGTGGATCAGCCAAGGAATTTAGCAAAGTCGGTTACTGTGGAGTAATTTAAAATCTACTCTTCCTCCATCTTATTCATCACATATTTATCCAACCACTGATCTTGCTCCCAAAGTACGTGAAGAATGCTTTCTTTTGCTCTGTAGCCATGGCTTTCTTTTGGCAACATTACTAAACGGACTGTAGCTCCTAAGCCCTTAAGTGCATTAAAATAGCGCTGGCTTTGCAAGGGATATGTTCCTGAATTATTATCCGCCTCTCCATGAATAAGCAATAGGGGATGTTTCATTTTATCAGCATGCATAAAAGGAGACATATTGTAATAAATCTCAGGAG